>JAGDZD010000004.1:0-564063 GCA_049116315.1 Thalassovita sp. | reverse complement strand
CACCCGTATCGGCACCATTGCCATTATCGAGCAATAGGTTCCCGGTTAGCAGCGTTTTGTTGTTCGTTTCCACCACGTCGGGTGCAGCATTCAAGGGCATTGTTTAAAATCCGATTGGGAGTGCGAAAATTCAGCAGAATATAGGAATCAGCATGCCACGCCGCGTTGTTTCGTTCAATGATTGAAGTTTGCCTTGCAGTTTCGCTCACGAAATCTTGGCCGTCGTATCTAACACCGATGCACATGCATGGTGGGGGCCCGTAGTTGAACCTATCGCACGTTCGCAATGTTCACCTTCTGGGCGGAACTGAGTTTGGTGCCCAGAAGCACTGTTGTTTTGCGAGGGCTCTGATAACGCTTTTGCCACCCTGACACGACGCTGTTGCAGGTGTGGCAAACGGCAAGCCTGCGCCTCGCGTTCAAGGGAGCCAACATATGTATGCGCGAAATGAACGCCCTCTTTGGGCCAGTTGAGTAAAGAGATTTAGGTAATTGTCAGGACGCTTTTTTGGCTATTCTCAACTAACTATACTAGTGAAATGTTTTTTGATATTTGGCACGATCCCTCACCGACAGGGGGATGCCAAGCATCGGGATGCACTTAGTCGTGAAGTAGAAGAATACTACGGACCACTGAACGACATCTCCGGCTTAGTCGTCCAAGGAACGAGCAACGCGCACATAAGCGATGCCTTGCCTGCTGCAGAAGGCAACAACCAATTTATGTAGGGGCGCGGATGCGATGCGACCTGCTTGTTACTGATGGCCAATCTTACCGAACCACTGGAGGGCGTCAGTTTCGCCAACAGGCCAGTTCGGGCAAATCTGCGATCGGTGAGCACTCGGGTTGGACCACTCATGAGGTTAACGATTTCATGCATGACATGCTTCTTGTTTTGACTGAAGAAGAGCTTGCGAAACAATCGGCGGTTCAGGGAGAAACGCATCATGCATTGAAATTTGCATTTGCAGAATGGTTGAATTCAAATTTCCCACGCCTGGAGGTCCCAGACATCGGTGCAGATCTGCGGAAGAAAGGGAAACAAGTAGCGTATACATATCCAGAGATTTGGAGCGCTCACCAGGCCAGCCAGCTTAGGCCAAAGATTGATGGAGAAACGGCATTGGCGCTTCTCAGGCAGTGCGGTTTCACCGGAGCCTTTAGAGACAGACGTGCAATTCCAGCAATCGACGCAACAGCATCGGTTCATTTTCTTTGGAACATACCATTAGAGGGCGCTGAAGTGGTTACCTTGGCCTTGCCGATGCTACTGGTCTGCTTGATGTCGCGAATTGGAGGGAACTCGCCCGCGCCTCTTGTATGCCGTCACGCAACGGCCAGACGCTATGGCGCGCAGCTCACAGCACGCAATTCAGGGTTGATAGAGATAGTCTTTGTGTCGTCGAACCAAGGTTCCTCGGCCCAACGGTTGGTTCGGACACGTCCTCTTTGGGCTTTGAACCGCCATCTAAGACCAGAATTGTTGGATAGGATCTGAAACACATTATTGCTCAACTGCTGGCGGAAGTTTTGCGCAAAAAACGGAGATTGCAATGCCGCGCGAATGGAATGTGATAGTGCGTATCACCACCTTTTTGTACAAGGTTTCTGCATGCTCGACCGTTCTGACGGGACGGTTCTGACGACGACTTGGAAGCGTTTGTGGCCGTGCCCAATGAGTTTTCGACTGATCGCTTTTCACATCGATTTCAGGTCAACTTTAACAGTTTCCGAAAACTGGATGAGAGTTTTCGTTTTGGCAGCATTCCGCCAAAAGTTCGTAAAACCCACCTGCACTGTGCTTTTGACGGCGGACGGAACGCTGGCACCAGGAAATGGAGAGCTTAAGTTGCTGAAAATCTACGCCTTACCAGAGAACAGGTCGCTTTGAAAACCAACTCCATTTGACGAACGACCTAATTGGTGTCTATCCTCGGATTGCGCGTAACATCGCTGCCTTTGTGTCGCCTTTCTTTTTTACTTCTTGGCAACGTTTTGGGTGGTTTCAATCCAATACTACCCCTTTCAATAGGAAGAAGCTCTTCCGTGTGGATGGCTATTACTGCGGCTTCCTTTCGGGGCTGCCAGCCCACAAGCAACTTAGGAATTACACATGCCCATCTTTACTGGCAACGACACGGCCGAGGAAATCACAGGCTCAGAGTCCTCGGACAGAATTAATGGGAACGGTGGGAACGATACACTGATTGGGCTGGGGGACAACGATACCATCGACGGCGGCACGGGCGACGACTCGATGGAGGGCGGCGGCGGGTTTAATACCTACTACGTCGATTCAGCCGGTGACGTTATTGTCAGCACTGGCGTAGACTTTGTTTTTTCGTCAGTCTCTTACGATTTGTCACAAAGTACGACAGGCTTTGTCCTTAGGCTAACTCTTACGGATGAGGCTATTGAGGGGCATGGAAACACTTATAACAACGAGATGAACGGAAATGCCCTCGATAATCTGCTTACCGGAGACGACGGCCACGACACCCTGTGGGGTTACTCAGGCGATGACACGCTGTTGGGCGAAGCCGGAAACGACGTTTTGCCTGGCATGGATGGTAACGACAGCATCTATGGTGGGGCGGGGAACGACCGACTTTTCGGGAACAACGGCAACGACACACTGATCGGCGGAGACGGTGACGACTCTTTGGTCGGCAATGACAACGATGACAGCCTGAATGGTGGCGCAGGCAACGACACCATAATTTCCGCTTTTGGCGAAAATACTGTCGTCGGTGGCACGGGCAATGACACGATTAGCCTTTTGGGTTCTCTTTCTCAGCTCGTAGATGCGGGCGATGACAACGACACAGTCACCACTGGTGCTGGCGACGACACCATTTTTGGCGGCGCGGGTAATGATGTTATTGACGCGGCCGCGGGCAATGACGTCATTGATGGTGGCGAGGGTGATGACACCATCACTGCGATTTCTGGTGAAAACACCGTTCAAGGCGGTGCCGGCGCCGACAGCATCACGCTGACCTCCTCGGATGATCAGATCGTCGAAGGCGGTGCAGGCAATGACACTATTGTCGTCGGCGCGGGTGATAATTTTCTAACCGGGGGCACCGGTAACGACAGCATCACTGCGACCGACGGGGATGACACGATTGACGGTGGCGCGGGTGCTGACACGATGGACGGCGGCTTTGGAAGCAACGTCTTCTTCGTCGACAATTTGGCAGATGTGATCATCACGGGTGGCAGCCTGCGACAGGAAGTGCGCGCGTCCATCGACTATAGTCTTGATCTGCCGGGTTTCATTGACGGCAGCCCCGTGAATGTGCTGACGCTGTTGAACAGTGTCGTCAATGGCACTGGGAACGAGAATGATAACGAAATCAACGGTAATGCCGGGGCCAACCATCTGAGGGGGCTAGCCGGCGACGACAGCATCGTCGGTGCTGGTGGAAATGATACGCTTGATGGCGGCACGGGTGCCGACACGCTTGATGGTCGCGGCAACGGCGATGTTACGTTTGTCGTGGATGACGACGGTGATGTGATCATCAACAGTGGGCAGGGCACAGATCTGGTCCTCAGCTCCGTTAGTTTTGATCTGAATCAGGACAATTTGGGCGCGGTAGGCGCTGGAGGTGTCGAAAATCTAACGCTGGTCGGCACAGCAACCAATGGCACAGGAAACGTGCTAAGCAATGATATTGTTGGCAATGCGCTAGACAACCAGCTGATCGGAGGCGGCGGACAAGACGACCTGATTGGCAATGATGGCGATGACAGTCTGTTTGGCGATTCAGGCGATGACACACTGTTTGGCGGCGAAGGTGACGACCACCTTACCGGCGGCGAGGGTGCGGACAGCCTGTCTGGAGGAAACGGCAGCGACGTCTATTCAGTGGACAATGTGGGCGACCGGATCATCGATACGGGCGGCACGTTGGACGAGGTGATTTCAAGCGTCGACTTCACTTTGGGCGCGGGTCTTGAAAATCTGACTCTGTCCAATAGCCTCACCGCGATCGATGGCACAGGGAATGCGTCGGACAACCGCATCATTGGAACGGGATTGGCAAACGCGTTGAGCGGTTTGGCAGGCGATGACACCTTAATCGGGTCGGCGGGTGATGACACTTTGCTAGGCGGCGAAGGCAATGACCAGCTGAGCGGCGGCAATGATGACGACAGCTTGCGGGCAGGTACAGGCGAGGACACGGTCAATGGCGGGTCCGGAGACGACTTACTGCTGATTGAGGCCGGTGGCGGTGAATTCCGCGGTGATTCCGGCGATGACATTTTCCGCGTCCTAACAGGTTTCGACGGTGACGCGCTGTTGGATGGTGGAACAGGCGCGAATGAGTTGCGTTTGGACACCACCCTAGCTGTCACCAATCTGGTGGTCACGTTGGGTGATGATACGACGGAGGGTTCCATCACGGCCGACGAGCTCACGTCACCCACAACTGTTCGAAATTTTGAAAGTGCGTATATTTTCCAAGAAGGTGCCACTTTGCGTGGCTCGAACAACGGTGATTTCCTGCTTAGTTCTGCAACGGGGCAAACCATTGAAGGACGTGGCGGTGATGACACGATCACCGGCCGCGCGGGCAATGATACGCTAAGCGGTGGTGACGGCAACGACAGTATCGACGGCGGTGAAGATAACGACCTGATAGATGGTGGGGCGGGCAACGATACGATCATTGGTGGCAGTGGCAACGATACGCTGATCGGCGGCTTGGGCGACGACACGTTGAACAGCGCGACAGGCTCGGACACCTTCCACGTGGACAGCGTGAACGACGTGATTAACAACGACGGAACGGGTGTTGACCTGATTGTTTCGTCGTTGGATTTCAGCCTTACAGGTAGCTTTGGCCCTGATGCGATCGAAAATCTCACACTGACTGGTCTAGCGTTAAACGGGACAGGTAGCGCCCTGAATAACGTTCTCGAAGGGAACAATCGGGACAATATTTTAGATGGCCTTGAGGGAAATGACACACTCTTGGGTGGCGACGGTCGGGACGTCCTTAGAGGAGGTGATGGTAACGACACTCTTGGTGGGCAGAACGGTGACGATGTTATTTTGGACGGCGACGGTGACGATTACGCCGTGGGCGGCGAAGGCAATGACCGTTTCGAAGTTGGCGCAGGGGCTGACCGATTGTTCGGGAATGCAGGCGACGATACCTTTTTTATCCGTGGCGGATTTTCCAGCATCGGAGCGACTACACTGAGTGGCGACGATGGTACCGATGGGATCGTGTTTGCGACCAACGGTGATGTTGGGTATTCGTTGAATAGTGGTGACTTCACATTCGAACGGGATTTGGGTGATGGTTCGAGGCTCTCCGAAACTGGTGTACTGACGTCGTTTGGAATCGAAGTTCTTGTTGGCGGCGCTGGCAATGACACCTTGACTGGCGACGCGGGCGTAAATCGGCTGAGTGGCAGCAATGGGGACGATGTTCTGCGCGGCTTTGCAGGCCTTGATACGCTTGAAGGCGGCGCTGGCAATGACACCTATGTCGTCGATGCAAACAACTACGTAATCGATGAACGCGCCGATGCGGGTTTCGACACCATTCTTAGCAGCGTCGATTTCAGTTTGGACGGAGCGAACACCGCCAATGTCGAGAACCTGACTCTGACAGGCTCTGCGCAGACTGGGTCAGGCAACGCGCTTGACAACGTGATCACAGCCTCCAGCTCCGGTGGATTGTTGTCGGGTGCAGCTGGCAACGACCATTTGATTGGAGGAGGCGCCGCATTTGTCAGCGATATCCTCAACGGCGGCACAGGGGCCGACTTGATGGAGGGCGGCGCTGGCAATGACACCTACGTTGTCGATGATGCGGGCGATGATGTGGTCGAGGACAATGTGATTGGAACCGACGAGGTGCTCAGTAGCATTGACTACACTTTGGGTGACAACGTCGAGAACCTAACACTTGTCGCGCTGACAGGCACACAGCGCGGGACGGGCAATGCGGACAACAACCTGTTGGCGGGGCGTAATCGTTCTGATCTTGTTGACATTTTGTCAGGTGGCGCGGGCCAAGACACCTTACAAGGCCTGGCGGGCGACGATTTGTTGTATGGGGGCGCGGGCTTTGACCAACTGTTTGGTGGCGCGGGCGACGATGTGCTTGAAGGTGGCAGTGATACCGACACCCTAGATGGGGGTGCCGGTGATGATAGGTTCAGTGGAACCACCGGGGAAAGGAACGTCATCAACGGGGGGGCGGGCCAAGACCGCTATTTTAACAGCTACAACTCGACCGTGTTTGCGAGTGACCTGATCCTTGATCTCGAAAGCACGTTTACCATCGGAGGGCTCCTTCTGGCGACGTTTGGCAGCGTCGAGAACGTCACAGGCGGATCTGCGTCAGAGACCATTCGTGGTACGGTAGGTACCAATGTTCTCAATGGCGGAATTGGCAACGATACCGTTGAAGGGCGCGCCGGGGACGACGTTTTGACTGGTGATGACGGCAACGACGAAGTCTTTGGCGGAGATGGAAATGACACAATTGAGCTGGGGACCGGGGATGACATCGCAGACGGCGGGACCGGAGATGACCTTATCTGGGGCGCGCAGGGCAATGACACAATCACTGGTGGAACAGGCAACGATACAGCCATCTTCTCCAGCCAAAGCGAAAGCGCATCGGTGGTGGACAGAGGCACCTATCTGGAGGTCACGACATCAGAAGGCGTGGACCGCATCAACGACGATGTTGAGTTTGTCCGGTTCGATGACAAATCACTGACTTATGCTCAGTTGCGAGGAGATCCCGGACTAGGTGGAGGGGCAACCAACGGCAATGACGTCTTATCCGGGGACAATAGTGTCAACTTGCTCGACGGGGGGGATGGCAACGATACTATCGAAGGCGGTGGCGGCGGCGACACACTTCAAGGCGGTGCAGGCGACGATTTCCTTTTTGCCGATGGTTTTGAGGTCCGCTATGCCTTGGTAGAAGCCAACCAAGTGTTTCGTCTATACCAAACAACTTTCAACCGCGCACCAGATGAGGCAGGGCACAAGGCCTGGACCTCGAAATTGCTGCAAGGTGAGACGACCTTGGAACAGGTGCGTGATGGATTTGTTGGCTCGCGCGAATTTGGTAACGTCTACAACGCACTAGATGATGCGGGATTGGTTAAGCGGTTGTACATCAATGTTTTGGGGCGCGATTTCGATCAGGGCGAAGTTACCCAGGGTGAGATTGACAGCTGGACAAACCGCATCTCGGACACATTCACCCGCGCCGATGTGATCAACGGTTTCGCCGAAAGTCGCGAACTGATCAATAGCAGCACAGCTGCTGCCAATGCCCTTGCCGTCAATTCAAATCCTGCGATTTGGGCGGATGATGTGTTTCGTCTGTATCAGGCAACTCTGAACCGCGCGCCGGATGCGGGCGGTTTTGGGTCGTGGGCGGACAGTTTGTCGAGTGGGCAATCCCTGACAGATGTGATCTCGGGCTTTACCAACTCACTCGAATTCGCCAACATCTATGGGGCGATCAGCGATGATGGCGACTTTGTTAAGCTTCTATATAACAATGTGTTGAACCGTGATTTTGCGCAAGGTGACGTGACCCAAAGTGAAATCGACAGCTGGACAGCACAACTGAGCGACACCTTTACGAGGGCCAATATCGTTGAAGGTTTCTCGCAAAGCCTCGAGTTCATTCGGAATACCGAAGAGGACGTGAAGGCCTATATTCGAGGGCTTGGCACCGATGACGTAGTCAACGGCGGCACTGGGACGAATGTTTTGGTCGGCGGAAAATTGGCCGATCAGTTTGTATTCCTACAGTCTGAGGCGAGCAATGATGTGGTGCTGGATCTGGAGGTCTGGGATTATGTGTACCTGAAGGAATTCGGGTACAATACGGTCGGCGAGGCGCGAAGCCATTTCGCTCAAGGCAACACAGGTGCTGTGTTCTCGGATCAAGGCACAACCGTGACTTTTGAAGGTTTCACTGTCGCGCAAATCATGGATGATATGATCTTGGTGTAACGCTGGACGCACGGTCCGAGGCTGGATGAAGCGGAGCTGCAGAATGGATCCTACTGCAATGCCTGACAGCCGTGCGCAAAGGTGGTTAATTTGGCACAATGATCGTTTCAGCTCTGCAAAGAATGAGATCAGAGTTTTCTTCCTTGTGCCATGTGAACGAATGCTTTTGGGCGGGCGCGAGGAGGCTCGTGCATGTTCGGAAAATGTCCGCTTTTGCTGAAACTCCGTGTTGCTTCGCTCTTGCAGCTAATGTCAGGTTTCCGACCGACGGTCGCACCCGTTGTGTTCGCTTTGGGCCGTTGCCGTATTAATCGCTCACCGTTAGTCTGCTCAGAAAGTAGAAGGAAGAACGGCTGTGGCAGTTTCGAAAGTTGAGGTGGGAAGTCTACTGGTGGCTGCTGTTGCCGTCATTGTATCGATTGGCATTGCGGTTCATCAGTCTAGTCAAACCCGAGATGCTTTGTTTGAGTCTAGAGTTCAGTCAAGGGTAGCGTCTTGCGTATCTTTGGGTGCCTTGTACGCCAGTCAGAGTTGGGCGTATAACCCAATTGTCGTGGAAGAATACGCGAAGTACGGGATCGCACCCGGCACCCCATTTGACCCCGACGGCCCCAACCTATTGCTGGCAAATTTCAGCCATAAGTCGATTGCAACCGGTCGGGCACTTCAGCTTTGCCTCGTGGAATCGGAGGACAAAGATGCGCTGGAAAGTTGCATTACTACAGAAGTAGATGGGATCGATGATCATAAGGTTGATGATGACACTCCGCCAGATGGCACCCTAGACAATCTAATTTGTTAATGGCGATTTGGAGCATTGGCTTTCCTTAGTGGCCGAGTAAATACCCACTTTTCAGACTGCTGCCGCAGAACCAGATCTATCAATTGAAGGACAGCAATAGGCTGTTCTTAGCTCTAACTGAAACCAATTTGGAGCGGATGAGGCGCCGTATCTGAAGTTGGCTCTGAGCTCTTTTGTGGAGAGGGACGTTGCTGCTTTGCGCAAGCGCGACGTTTGCACCACTTCCAACATGCTGCTTAATCAAATCAACAAGATGAGCTAATCTCTCTAGTTTTCGTAGCTTTTGGGTTCCTAAAAACTGACAAGGGGCACTTTGTTTTCATAAACACTCTGCGCCTGCATGATGACGAGTTTATCGACGCATAGATTTTGGGGCCGTTTGTGATGGACGTCTATCCCTAGCGCATTGCGGACAAATGAAGACGGGCCCAATTCAATTTCATGTTGCGCTCTTTCACCCGCGCTCTAGTGTTTGGCAAATGACCAAGCACTATACAGGAAAGTGCCTTTGTGGCGCCGTCACTTTTGTGGCCAAAGGATCACCCGTTGTCGTCGCGCAATGCCATTGCGAAGAGTGCCGCCGGTTAAGTGGGACCGGCCATTCGGTGGGGGCTATGTTTGGTTCTGACACCGTTGTGGTGAGCGGGCCCCTGAGTGAATTTAGCTATGACTCAGGCAATGGATCCAAAGTCACAAAGACATTCTGCGCAACGTGTGGCAGCCCGATTTATGGCAGCAACACCCGGTCGCCGGGGCATCTGACGTTATCGCTTGGCACATTTGACGATGCGGAGGGGCTTGAGATCGAGGTCGTCATTTTTGACCGGGATAAGCCGCATTGGGATCAGATTGGCACAGAGGTTGTGTCGTTTGCGACGCAGCCAGATTGGACGCCAGAGATCTAGAGCAATGGCCAGATGCGGATCTTAGCGGCCATAGCGCCTTTCGGATTTTGGCGCGCTCGCCGCTATCGCTGAAAAGCGTCCCAGAGCACGGAGGGCTTAGGAACGCTGCGGATTTGGGGGCAAGATCAGCCATCCTCTTAGGTGCTCGCCCCAGCGAAAGTCAGGGGCGGTTCTATGCAAACAAGTGCAGCGCAAATTGGCTGTCACTCTGTCGCGACTGGCCCGGTATCAGAGGGGCGCTCTCCGAACAATTGGGCGTATTGGCGGCTAAAGTGGCTCCAGTTCCAAAACCCGTATTGAGAGGCGATATCGCCAATGGTGAGGTGGCTGTCCGCCTCATTGCGCAGCGCCCGGCGAATCGCGTGCAGCCGTAGATGCCGATGGTATCCCGAAACCCCAAGCGACACTTCGTTGGCAAAGGCATATTGCACGCTGCGTTTGCTCAGCGCCAAACTTTGGGAAAGATCAGCAGGGCGGGTGCTCTCTGCATCAATCGTTTCAAGATGGGTTTTGACATTCAAAAACCGGTCAAATGTCTTTGAGGTGTGGCGATCCAGATGGCGCAGCTCTCCATGCCATTCCAGCATCAGCGTTGCGATCATACTGTTGACCAAGGCCTCTCCGAGAAGAGAGGGGTTAAAACCGCTGTGGATCTCTGCCTGACAGCTGCGCAAGGCATTAAACGTGTCCTGACGCAGGCGATCTGCCGTGGTTGGCGCATGCAAGCAGGTGATATCCGCGTGGCCGGCGATCCGATCAGATACAAAAGGCGCGGCCGCCAGTTTCGCCTCAAAATGCGACTTTTCAACGATACAGGCCAAGATCGTCGCATCTTGCGGACTGTAGAGGTGAAAGTCGACGTTGGGCGGGATGATAAAAACAGCGTTGTGATCGATGGGCGTGCCATTCACGCGGAAAACATGGCCTGCCGACAATACGATCCCGATTGCATAGGTGTCGGGTGCTCCTGCGATGGATTGCGAGAGCGCTTGATTTGCGTGTTCAATATGCACCGATGTCTGTTGTCCAAGGGCGCAAGAAATGAAGCGCCCGTAAAACTTTCCTTCGGTCAGCTGTAGATACTCTTGCCCATGTGAGGTGAGCCGTTCCGCTTGCGCATCAAAGTCGTGATACGCGTGATCAACGATGGCGTTGCCTTGTGCGCTCCAAGAGTGACGGGGAAGCCAAGCGTTTGATGTTATTGCGTTTTGCATTTCATATCTTTGGAATTCTTTTGCGCGGAAACGATAACACCCAAGCAAAGGCGCGGTCTACACTGAAGGTGAAACACCTTGGGGAACGCCCAAGCAGCAGTGGAGAAACGCATGAAAAAAACCATAAACGGTGCACAGATCAATGTTGAAGTAATCGGGACTGGCCCGGCGATTTTGGTGATGCACGGGGGTCTTGGTCTCAGCCACGACTACCTGCGCCCTTATTTTGACCGACTTGCAGAGCACCATACGGTCGTGTTTTACGACCACATTGGCAACGGTGGGTCCGAGCGTCTTGCGGATTACGCTGAACTGACGTTTGAGCGTTTGGTGTCCGACGCCGCAGAGCTGATGAACCAACTGGGCCATGAGACTTACTCGCTTATCGGCCATTCGTTTGGCGGCTTTATCGCGCAGGAATTTGCCGCAACCCATGCCAGTAAATTGAACGGTTTGGTGTTGGTCAGTACGGTGCCAGCCTTTGATTATCACCCGACGGTTTCCGGATCTGACGCACAAATGGCGGCCTTTGGTAAACTCTTCTCGGAACCGATGGCTGATGATGCGGATTGGCAGGCCTCGTGGGGCCCAGTGGTGCAGATGTATTTCCACAATTGGGACCCCGAAGTTGGCGCTGATCTTGATGCGCGCACTGTCTATGAACACCGCGCCTGGAACGCTGGCAGTGCCTTGCTGGGCACCTACAATACGCTTGAAAAACTGCCCGATGTGGGGGTTCCCTCGCTTGTGATGGCAGGGCGCCACGATGGCATCACCCCACCCGAGCCGGGGGCCGAGCGGATCGTTTCGCTGTTGCCAAATGCCGAGCTGAAGGTTTTCGAAAACTCTGGTCACTACCCTTTCATCGAAGAGACGGAGGCCTTCTTTTCAACGTTGACTGATTGGCTTGCCAAATAAGAGCCGCTTACCACGAAAACCGGTGGCCGGATGTGTCACCGGTTTTAACTGCCCCCAAAATCGACGACCTCTGTCACCGGGCCACTTAACTTGGTGGATGTGCAGAGGCACAAACTTGGTTGCCTGCGAGGTCGGCTGTGGTGCGGGTACGTCGCACTCTGCACCTCGCGGCGGAAACCAGCATGATGGTCACGGATCCACCACCTCAACAATCTGCATCATACCGCGGTCTTCGTGACGCAGGATGTGGGAATGGATCACAAATTTCCCGGTGAATGTCTCAAACCGGGTCTTATAGGTTATTGTGCCCGGCCCATCAGTTGCGCTGAACGGCAGCGCAACGGTATCTTGCCAGCGCCGCAGCGGATCATCTTTGGCAAACTCATGGCCATTGATATGGGTGATCAGGAACGGGTTGACGTGAATATGGTGGGCGTGAACAGCGCCTGTGCTGTTCGCGATTGTCCACTCTTCGGCGGTGCCACGTGTCACGACATGTTTGGTTTCGCCAGAGAATTGCTCGTTATCTATACGAAATCCGCCCTGAAAATCGATCCGGCGCTTCGGAAGGGGACTGTTGTCGAAATCCACCAGCCCGGCGGACGGAAGGCTTGGATCATCTGACCACGGGTGATCAACGGGAGGGCCGGAAACTTCGACATCCAGTGCGATCCGGTCCGTGCTTGACCCAAAGGACAACCCCTCGGCAATTGACGCTGCAACATCCACAACAAAGCTACGTTCCTTGGCGTCGATTGGCACCCGAACCATCAGGTCCATGCGATTGCCGGGGGCCATGGCGGCCGGGTTCAGCCACGGCTCGTCCCTGTCATATTGGTCGATCCGGAACCGGTGTGACAGGGTCAGCCCGTCATAGGCAATCTGATACATCTCCAGATCAGGAACGTTGGTGGACAGCCGCGCAAATGTGCCACCACCTTGACCCGAGGCCTGTGCATTGATGATCCGCCACCTCTGTACCTCGCCGGGGCGTAGTCGCAGCGTCGGATTGACTTCGCCGCCGCCCTCGGGGGCAACCAAAACGAGGCCCTGGTTCATGATCATCAGGATCTTTTCAGGCGCGTTGGCGATGTAGTCTGGCATCGTCCCCGGCGTGTCGCGAACGATCAGCGGACCGGCCAAGCCTCCACCTACCTGCCGTTGGGTCGCGCTATGTTTGTGGGCGTGATACCAGAACGTCCCCGAAGGATGATCCGGCCCGATTTCAAATCGAAATTGGGCTTTGTGTTGTCTGAAGGTCTCAGCAACAGAAGACCCGCAGATTTCTTCGCAGGGGACAATTTGATCCTTGGGCGTCACATTAACAAAGATGTTGTCGGCGTCGAACACCCCCGAAGAATCCGTTGTTGGTGAAACGTGTAGTCCATGTGTGTGGAGGTTCGTGGTATTCAGACCGTGAAACTGGTTCGCGTTGTCTGTGCAATCATCATGCAGCGCGGGAAGGTCGTTAATCAACTCGATATCAAGCTGGCCACCGGGCGTCATCGTCAGAACCGGGCCAGGTGATTTGCCGTTGTAGGTGAACAGTCCGTCAGTCGTTTCTACCCTGAGAGATATCGGGTTGGCTTGGGCCGCTGCGGTGCGGGCAGGCACGGTACCGACGAAGCTGGTGGCCGCCAATGCGGTTGAACCAGCGAGGAAGCAACGACGCGTGACTGGGACCATGATGAAACCTCCTAAGAGAAAGGGTGTTCGAAATGCGCATCACAAGGGATGCTGTCGGGGCGTTGCGCGCTGACATTTGGCCGCTGGCGGGTCCGGTTTGGTGCAGCGTGCCTAGCGCGGGCCCCGGTTGGCGGTTTCGTCTTCCCAAGCCTTTAACAACGCGGTGCGGCGCCCGGGGTATTTGGTGCCGAGCACTCTTAACTCTTGCACCCGTTCGGTTTTGAAATGCCGGTAGGCTTGCTTGGTCTCACACCACCCCACCAGATAGCGCGTACGATCCAGAAAGGCGATCAGCAGCGGCCAAACGATCCGGTCGGTGGTGACGCCATCGCGATCCGCATAGATCAGCTGTAGCATGTACCGCTCGCGAATGGCATGGCGCAGCAGGGCGCTGTCAAACCGCTCTGACACACGGGCGCGAGTCTGGATGGGCTTTGAGCTGCCGTCCAGCACCACCGGGCGCAATTCTTTGGGAATGGCGAGCGAGAGTTTTGAGACGAGGTCGCGCGCGGCGCGGGCCAAAGAGGGATCGGCCTCGGAGGCGACCCATGCGGCCCCCAGGGCGGCGGCCTCCAGCTCATCGGCTGTCAGCATCAGCGGCGGCATGTCATATCCATCGTCAAGCACATAGCCAACACCTGCTTCTCCGGTGATGGGGATGCGTTGGGCGTGAAGCTCGGCCATATCGCGATACAAGGTGCTAAGTGAAATTTCCAATTCATTGGCAAGGTCCCGTCCTGTGATTGGTGATCGGGTAGAGCGCAATATCTGGATAATCTGAAACAACCGTTCTGTGCGACGCATTTTTGGGGCCTCCTCTCACACTACTGTCACAACGGTGACAGCAGCACAATTCTAGGAAGGGCGCATCAACTGAAAATACGCAGTCATTGCGTACACCAATCGGAGCCTAAACCAATGATCCACCACGAACGCAGCTTGACCATCGATGCAGCCCCTGACGCAGTATGGGCGGTCCTGAGCCGCTATATGCACATCAATGAGTTCGCCCCTGAAATCACATCTGTTGATGCATTGAGCGAAGGAGAGATTGGGATCGGGTCTAAGCGGCGCAATCACTTTGCCAACGGCACCTCTTTGGTCGAAGAGGTCACCAGTTGGCGTCCGGGCACGGGCTATACTGTTCAGCTTTCTGATATGGCGGCGATGCCGCTAAAGGCGGCAAGCTCAGAAATCCGCATCTCGCCAACGGGTGGGAAATCCAAGGTGACGTGGACCTTTGATTACAAAGTTAAGTTTGGTCCGCTGGGATGGCTCTTGGGGCAATCTTTGATGAAGATGATGATGGGGAAAATCATCGATGCCAACTTGCAAGGCCTGGCTGAAAAGTCACGTGTTGGGGGGCGTTGATCGCCTAAGAATGTCGGTCTCGGTCGGCAGTGCGCGCCGATTGGGGGACTTTGGGTGCGCGCGGCATAGGAGGAGGCCATTTTCATACGGTCTTCTTCATTCTTTCTGCGCCTGTGCTGGTTTGGCGCTTACGCAGTTAAACGGTTGCCGATCTGTATTGTCATTGATTTCACGCCCTAGGTGTTTATGAAATTCTCAACGAGTGGATCAATGAGGTGGCGAAGATGTCGGTGAACCAAGAAAAACGTGTCACATGGGGCATCATCGGTTGTGGAGATGTCACCGAAGTGAAAAGCGGTCCGGCGCTGCAGAAGGCTGCTCGTTCTGAGTTGATCTCGGTCATGCGCCGTGACGGCGCCAAGGCGGCGGATTATGCCAAACGGCACAATGTGCCCCGCTGGAGCGATGATGCGGAGGCGCTGTTGGCGGATCCAGATCTCAATGCGGTCTATATTGCGACGCCCGCCAATTCACACGCTGACTATGCGGTGCGCGCGCTGCGGGCTGGGAAAAACGTTCTGCTGGAAAAGCCGATCGCGCTGAATGCGGCGGAATGCGATATCATCCAAGCCGCAATCGCGCAAACTGGGGGCAAACTCTGCGTGGCCTATTATCGCCGCGCGTTGCCTCGGTTCGAAAAGCTCAGAGAGATTGTTCAAAGCGGGGCCATTGGGCCGTTGCGGATGGTCGAAGTGCGTCAGTTTAAACAAGCCAAACACCAAGCTGCGGAAAGCTGGAAAACAGATCCATCGGTGGGGGGAGGCGGCAGCTTTGTCGACATGCAGTCGCACACTTTGGATTGGTTGACTTATGTTTTTGGCGCTCCGATGGCTGCCAAAGGCCTAAAGAAGATCCAATCCGATCGCCACGCCGCCGAAGATTTGGTGAGCTTCCTGCTCGACTTTGATGGGTTTCCGGCGATGGGACTGTGTTCTTATGCGGCGGCGCATGACGAAGAATGTGTGATTTTGCACGGGGAAACAGGGACCGCGCGCATGGGGTTCTTTCGGCCCTCCGGTATCACGCTCACGCAGGGGGACAGCGTGCAAGACATCGAATTGCCAGATCCGGCCCATGTGCACCAACCCTTTGTGGCGCGGGTCATCGAGCATTTCCTTGATGATGCCCCAAACCCGTGCAGCGCGCAGGATGCCCGCCTTAGCACCGAATTGGTGGGCGAAATTTTTGCAGGCCTTTAACGCCTGAACGTTTTTGGCTTCGCGGCCTGACGCCTTATGTCAGACCCGAGCCAGACATTTACCAGCAGATTGGAGCCGCTCATGACAGCCAGCGCGATTATCATTTTTGTCGGCCTCATCGTCAGCGCCTGCATCATGGGCGGGGCGATATTTGCAGGGTTGGATCGCATCGCAAAGGCGATTTCAAAGACCTAAGGCCGCTTTGCTCTAAGGCGTTGGGCCGGGTCCATTGGCTGTGGCAAATTACTCTTTTCAATCTGCCTAATTTTTGTTCGTAGTTTTGAAAACTTCGCATAAGGTTCCTCTACATTTGAAAGGATATCTTATGTCTGAACAAGATCTTAGTTTCGGCACATTGGCCGTGCATGCGGGCTCTGAACCTGATCCGGCCACTGGCGCACGCCAAGTGCCTATCTACCAAACAACCGCCTATGTTTTTAAGGATGCCGAGCATGCGGCCCGGTTGTTTAACCTCGAAGAGGTTGGCTATATTTACTCGCGCCTGACCAACCCGACCGTAGCGGCTTTGGCCAATCGGGTGACAGCGCTTGAAGGCGGCGCGGGCGGAATTGCCTGTTCGTCCGGTCACGCCGCGCAGTTGATGGCGTTGTTCCCCTTGATGGGGCCGGGATGCAATGTCGTGGCATCCTCTCGTCTTTATGGCGGCACAATCACCCAGTTTAGCCAGACCATCCGGCGTTTTGGTTGGTCGGCATCGTTTGTTGATACCGATGATCTGGCCGCAGTTGAGGCGGCGATTGATGAAAACACACGGGCGTTGTTCTGTGAAACCATCGCCAACCCCGGGGGCTATGTCACCGACATCAAAGCCTTGGCCGAGATCGCAGATCGTGCGGGCATTCCGTTGATCGTCGATAACACCACCGCCACACCATATCTGTGCCGCCCGATTGAGTTGGGGGCGACGCTGGTTGTGCATTCTGCCACGAAGTACCTGACCGGAAACGGCACGGTAACGGGCGGCATTGTGATTGATTCCGGCAAATTTGACTGGTCACAGAACGACAAGTTCCCCTCGTTGTCCCAGCCCGAGCCTGCCTATCATGGTTTGACATTTTCGGACCTTGGGCCAATGGCATTCACCTTCCATTCGATCGCGATTGGACTGCGCGACCTTGGCATGACGATGAACCCTCAAGGGGCGCATTACACGCTTATGGGAACGGAGACGCTGGGTCTGCGGATGCAGCGCCATGTTGAAAACGCCGAAGCCTTGGCGAAATGGTTGGACGGCGACGCCCGCGTCGACTCGGTGAACTATGCCGGCTTGCCCGCCTCTCCCTCCTATGAAACCGCGCAGCGCATCACCCCCAAAGGGGCCGGGGCCTTGTTCACAATTGCGGTTAAGGGCGGATATGACGCCTGTGTGAAGCTGGTGGACAACCTCAAACTGTTTAGCCATGTGGCCAACCTTGGGGACACACGCAGTTTGATCATTCACCCTGCCTCGACCACCCATCGTCAACTCAGCGAGGATCAGCAGGTCAAAGCGGGCGCGGCGCCAAATGTCGTGCGCATTTCCGTTGGGATCGAAGACATTGCCGATTTGATTGCTGATATGGATCAGGCCTTAGCCGCCGCCACGGCGTAAAGGGCAATACTCATGTCTTGGGCGCCGCTGACTCAGTGGCGCCCAAGTTTTGTGGGCCTCCCCGCCTTGCTCAATTGGTTTGAAATTGAGATGTTTGGGGGCCGATAGGGGGATTAGGCGGCTTTGTTTTGCGCCGCAGGGCGATAAATCCACGCGAAAATAGCACATAAGATCAACAAAATAGCCGCCGGTTGCGCCGCTTTTTCTGGATCCATGGCCAAGTGATAGCCGATTGCACCAACCATCGTTGCACACAGGCCCAAGGCCGCCCAAAACCGCAGCTTGGGCACGAACAATGCAATTGCACCGGCAATTTCAAGCAGCCCAACCAGCAAGGCCAAAGCTGGCAAGCCGATCTGTTCAAATGGCAACACAGTTTGCGGGACCCCCATCAGTTTTGACAGCCCCGCGGCCACAAATACCAAAGCCAACAGTCCGGCCAATCCCCATGTCGCAAGTGATTTCATCTTTGTTCCGCTCATCGCGTGTCATCCTATATCTGCTGTTGCGCGGAACGTAAGAAATCAAGATAATGAATGATAGTTAATTAAATTGTACAACATCATAACAAAAACTTAAGTTAAATCTGGGGGCTGCGGTGAAGATCGAACATCTCAAAGTGCTGCAAGCGGTTGTCGAAACCGGCACCGTTGGGGGCGCGTCGCATCACCTCGGTAAGACGCAACCGGCCATCAGCCAAGCCCTGCGCGCCATGGAAACCTTGATGGGGGCAAAACTGTTTGATCGCTCGGGGTATCGATTGGTGCTGACGCCTTTGGGGCGGCGGGTCTATCTGCAATCGCTGCGCGTTTTGTCCGAAGCAGATGATCTGAACCAGATGGTGCGCCAATTTGAGGCGGGAAACGAAGAGAAACTGGTGGTCGCAATCGACGACACGGTTGATCTGGATCCATTGTTGCCCGCCTTTCGAAGCCTGCAATCCGAATTCCCGGAATGCCGGATCATGTTGCGCACTTGTAATTTGTCGGGGGCAACGCGCCTGTTACAGACCGAAGAGGCGAATTTGGCCATTGGGCCCACACCTTTGGTCCTGCTGGAAGATACGGGATTTGAGTATTTTCCGCTGTCGCAAGCCTGCATGCGCAATGTTGCATCACCTGCCTTGATCTCTTCGATGCGCGGGATTGAGAAGATCACAGATCTCAGACGGTTCCATCAGGTGTTGGTGCGCGATTCAGGCGGGGCGGTGGGGATGTTTGACCGTGAGTTTGGTGTCCAGAAAGGTCAGCGACGATGGTACGCTGACGATCTTGAGACCAAAAAGACGTTGTTACTTGCCGGGCTGGGATGGGGGCGGATGCCAGACCATTTGGTTGCCACTGACCTTGAAAACCAACGGCTGCAAGAATTGCATGTGGCCTTCACCCATTTGCCGTTGACCTTAGACTACCATGTCTTTCGCGCGCCAAACTCTTCGATCGGGCCGGTAGCGCTGTTTCTTTGGCAGGCGTTAGAGGCTTTGGTGACCCCTTCAATGACAGCGCGGGCCCCCTGATCTGTTTTGCGTTCAAAGGGGGGCTGGCCGCCCGAAACGGTGGGTGACACGTCAACGTTTTGGGTCGCGGTGGATTTGTGTCACATAAGGGTGCCAAAACGCGTATAGATAAAAGTGCAGGCCAATCGAGGTGCCATTTCGGCGCTGACGAAAGGGGCCCAGCACAAAGGTCAATTGATATGAAACATGTTGCGAAAGAGACCACTGACGAAGCCCTCATTCAGGCCTATCTGGATAAAGGTGGCAAAGTCAGTGTCGGCAAAACCAAACCGCAATCGGCCGAAATGGGCCTGAGCAACAACGTTTGGAACAATAAGCTGACCAAAGAAGAAAAAGCCGCACGCGACAAGAAATAGGCGCGAAAATGGGGCGGGTTTCGTCTGGCCGAAACCACGTTCAACTGGGTGTGATATGCCCGGCCTGAAAGGCCATGACAGCGGTCAGGCACAGGGCGCAGCACGATTGGAAACGCGTCGTGAACTCGCATCTCGACCGGGCAGGGGGGGAATGCTAAGCTTTGCGCATTCGCCCTAATTTTATTGCGCCAATTGATACCGGGCAAACCCGGGAAGGATTATTATGGTTCACCATGTGAAAGAAGTGATCGCTCACTCGACGTTTGAAGATGTCGATATGTCCAACAGCCGCTTCGAGGATGTGAACATGCAAGGCGTGACCTTCAGCGACATCAATATGAGCAATGTTTCGATCACAAATGTGAATCTCTCGGACTGTGAAATCAGTGATGCCAATCTTACCGGTATGAAGATTAACGGCATTTTGGTCACTGACCTTTTGGCGGCTTACAAAGCGTCGTAATGTCCTGCCGTTTTACGGCCCTCTAAGGCCCGGTATGCTATAGCGCGCCACTGTGTGACCCAGAGCGGATCAGGCAGGCTGGTCGCTCTATGCCGCACCCATACCCAAGCCCCTAAATGCACATCGCAATAACGCAGCTGTGAAATATGAGGCGCAGCATTTTGTTGCACGCAAAACTATCTAGTGGTAGATAGGTCTGGATCGAAACCAAGGTGGGGACTGTTACATGGAATTGAACGCAGATTTTGACGCCCGTGTGGTTGTTCATTCGGATCAACTTGAGTGGCAAGCGTCACCGATGCCGGGTGTCGACAGACGGATGTTGGATCGACTGGGCGGCGAAGTTGCCCGCGCAACCACCATCGTGCGTTATGCTCCTAAGAGTTCGTTTTCAGCCCACACCCACACCGGCGGCGAAGAGTTCATCGTGTTGGAGGGAACGTTTCAGGATGAACATGGCGACTATCCAGCGGGCACCTATGTGCGTAATCCGCCAACCTCTGCACACACACCGGGGTCTGACCTTGGCTGCACAATCTTTGTAAAGCTATGGCAATTTGACATGGATGACCGAACGCAATTTCGCAAAACAATGGAGCAGGAATTGGCCGCACCCGTAAATGGGGTTGCCACGGCCGAGCTGCATCGGGATGAGCGTGAGGTGGTGACATTTCACAGCTTGACCCCCGGCGCTGAGCTTCACGTCGCAGATAGCGGCGGTATAGAGGCGCTGATTATTGCAGGCTCTGTCATGGAAAACGGCAAAGAGCTTGGCGAAAACGCATGGCTGCGCCTGCCTGATGGCGAAAGCCTGTCGATAACGGCAGGGCCTGACGGGGCGAAAATCTGGATGAAAACGGGGCACTTGCCCTTCGCCAAAGCCCCAACTCCCTGACCTTGGTTGGTGAACGGGTCCTGACTGTGGTGGGCAGGGTGACGATACCAAAGTGTCCAAGAAGACAAGGCTCCTGAAGCAGAAAGTGGCAGATGTGAAAACATTGATTGTTGGCGGTGGCTTGTCTGGATTGGCGTTGGCTGAGGCGCTTGAACGGGACGGGCAGGATTACCTGCTTGTTGAGGCGCGCAAGCGTTTTGGGGGCCGGATCAAATCCACAGCGCACAAAGCGGCGGCCTATGACCTCGGACCAGCTTGGTTTTGGCCCGGCCAGCCCCGGATCGCGGCGTTGATCAAACGGTTGAACCTGCACCGGTTTGACCAATTTTCCAAAGGTCAGTTGGTCTATGAGAACGAACAGGGGCAGGTGCAGCACGGGCGTGGCTTTGCCTCGATGGCGGGCTCTTGGCGCCTTATGGGCGGGCTCAGCCAGTTGACCGAGGCGCTGGCGGCGCACCTGCCAAACGGGCGAAAGCGGTTGGGAGCAAAAGTGGTGGCTTTGTCATGGCAAGGTCAAACGGTCACGGCCCAGTTTGAAGACGGCACCCGCGTGCAGGCCGACCGGGTGGTCATCGCCATGCCTCCGCGTCTTGCGGCCCAAATTCAGTTTGAGCCCGCTTTGCCTTCGGCAATGATGGCGGCGCTACAAGCGGTGCCCACATGGATGGCAGGGCAGGCCAAAGCAATTGCCATCTATGATCGCCCACTTTGGCGCAACGCGGGATTGTCGGGGGACGCCAGCAGTCGCCATGGGCCTTTGGTCGAAATTCACGATGCCTGTGCAGTGTTTGAAGAGGGCTATGCCTTGTTTGGGTTTATCGGATGGGGGCTGAATGATCGCCGGGATCAAACCAAATTGCGCCACCATATTTGCGCTCAGCTGGGGCGTTTGTTTGGGGCAGAGGCTGCCACACCACAAAAGCTGATAGTGAAAGATTGGGCCGACGATCCACTGACCGCAACACCCGCGGATCAAGCGCCGATGTATGCCCACCCCACCTATGGTCTGCCCGCCGGGATGCAGGACCTTTGGCCGGGGGCGCTCTTCTTTGCCGGCAGCGAAATGGCCCCGGAATTTGGCGGCTATCTCGAAGGCGCTTTGGAAGCGTCACAGGCAGTTCTAAAGATGCTGAGGCCTTAATCCGATGCCGCGCAACCACGATGGGGGGTGCTGGCATCGCCTGACGGCACCGCTTCAGATGACACTGTGTTAACGTTTGAATCTAACACCCTTCGGTCCAGGTGCGTAATGGCGCAATCGCCCGCCCTCCTCAAAGGGGATCCGCAGCTGTTCATAGCCTCTTTGGGGGGGACGCTGCCGCCTTGAAGGATGTTTTATTTGACTGTCGAATTAAATGCCGTTTAGGGTCATCCAAGGCACGTTCCGTGTCGGGAGGACCAGCAAATGGCGACGGTTGAACTGAACGCAGATTATATCATTCAAGACGAAGAGGCGTTGCGCGCTCTGTTTCCGCCCACACATGATTTGGCGATCAAGAAAAGTCTTAAGGCGCTGGATTCGCACGCCGAAGAGTTCATTCGCCGTGCTCCGTTTATCTGTTTGGGTACTCAAGGTGTGGATGGCAAAGCGGATGTCAGCCCACGAGGCGATCCAGCTGGGTTCGTCAAGATTTTGGATCGTCAAACCTTGGTCATTCCCGATCGTCCCGGCAACAATCGCTTGGACAGCCTGTCCAATATCATTGCCAACCCCAGCGTCGGAGTGCTGTTCATCGTGCCCGGGTTTGACGACACTTTGCGGGTGAATGGACGAGCTGAACTGACGACGGATCCGCAGATTCTGGACCAATTGAAGGTGAAGGACCGCCTGCCCAAGGTGGCGATTGTTATTCATATCGACACGGTATTCCTGCACTGTGCCAAGGCGTTCCGCCGTTCCAAATTGTGGGATCCAGAGAGCTTTCAAACCAGGTCAGAGATGCCCTCGCTGGTGAAAATCATTTTGGATCAAACCACCGGAGCGCCGGACGATTCGGAAGAGATGAAAAAGCTGGATGAGGCGTTGGAGCACTCCTACAAAACCAAATTGTATTGAGGGCACGGACCTCTGCGATGTTTGGCGCAAATCACGGCGTCCAAGGCCCAATTCAGCATGACCAAATCTAAAGGTCCCCCGCGCGATCTTCGGGGGAAAGAATCTATGGATTGGGACAGGTGTTCGCGCCAATTTGGGGGCATGGCTTTGACGGGGCGCCTTGACTGAGCCGCGGACCCGGGGGGAAATGTTCACGCCCCTGATCGCAATGACCCTAGAAACCTGTCATCAGAAGTGCGGACCGTAGGGCATTGAAAATTAGTCATAATAATTGAATTTTGGAATTTGAAAGCGGGTTGCGTCGCTGAGCAAAAATGGATCGAACCTGTCTGAACCTTGCGAAAAACCTTCACAATGAGTAGTCACATACCACTCAAATTGCTGAGAGGTGCCTATGCCGAGCAAGATGTCACACGCCGAAAAAGTGTACGAAACTGCGCAATCTTCAAGCGCTGCCGCGCGCTCTCGGGTGGCGGCAAGTTGGCATCGTTCTGCGGTCAAACATGGCTTGGATCCCGACGAACGCCGGGCACCAGAATTGCTGGAACAGTCGGCTCTGCATCACCGGGTGGCAGCGCTTGAAAAATTCATGACGGTGGCTGCGCCGCGGCTCGATATGTTGTTCTCTTTGGTGGGGCAATCAGGGTGCGCGGTGTTTTTGACGGACGTCGAGGGTGTGGTGTTGGATCAACGTCTG
This sequence comes from Thalassovita sp., assembly GCA_049116315.1. GTDB lineage: Bacteria > Pseudomonadota > Alphaproteobacteria > Rhodobacterales > Rhodobacteraceae > Thalassobius. The sequence goes on along the minus strand of JAGDZD010000004.1, from coordinate 540,361 downwards.
CGCGAAGCAGATGCTTCGGATTTTGCCAGTTGGGGGCTGGGCGTCGGCGCTGATTGGAGCGAAGAGCGTGAAGGCACCAATGGCATCGGCACTTGTTTGGCAGAACAACGCCGTCTGATCATTCATCAAGACGAGCATTTCTATGCCCGCAACACCGGGATGAGCTGTATCGATGCGCCGATCTATGGCAGCGACGGTCAGATTGTGGCGGCGTTGGATGTTTCTTCGGCACGAGCGGATCAGACGGAGTCGTTCAATCGCTTGATTGGTGCACAGGTGGCGCAGACCGCCCGAGCAATCGAAGAAGCCAATTTTCGCGCAGCTTTCACCGCCGCGCGCATTGTGGTTGCGGAAAGTGATGACGCTGAGGCGGCCACTTTGCTGGCGATTGATGACAATGATCTCGTGGTGGGCGCCACACGCGAAGCCCGGCGGGTCTTTGGCATGAACAGCACCAACAGCCTGACACCGCGCCCTGCGGCTGACATTTTGGGGCGCGAAGATGGGCCAACGGGGTTTGAAAAAGCAGAGCGCGCAGCTGTGATTCGGGCATTGGCACGGGCGGATGGCAACGTCAGTCAGGCGGCGCGACAGCTCGGAATTGGCCGCGCGACCCTCTATCGGCGGATGAAACGGCTTGGGTTAGACGATAGCTAAGCCAAACTGTCTCAGCCCTGAGACAGGTCAGCCCGTCAACGCGCCTCATGCCGATGACCGCGCCATTCGGGACCGTCATGTTCCTTTGTAATCCGGGTGGAGGACCTGGAGTACTGGAGGAAAACACATGAACGACATGACGCACACCACGGCGGGCACCTATGTTTCGCCATTTAACGCACGGTATGACAACTTTATTGGTGGGGTGTTCACCCCCCCGGTGAATGGGCGCTATTTTGACAATGTCACCCCGATCACCGGCGAAAAAGTCACCGAAGTGGCCCGGTCTGACGCCGCCGATCTTGAGCTGGCCTTGGATGCAGCCCATGCAGCCAAGGGCGCGTGGGGCGCAAAATCTGCCACGGAACGCTCGAACACATTGTTGAAGATTGCAGATGCCATCGAGGCCAATCTGGAGCGTCTGGCGCAGGCGGAAACATGGGACAATGGCAAGCCGATCCGCGAAACACGCGCAGCCGACATTCCTTTGACGGCTGACCATTTCCGCTATTTCGCAGGCACTTTGCGAGGCCAAGAAGGCAACATGTCTGAGATAGATGGCGACACAATCGCCTATCACTTCCACGAGCCATTGGGCGTTGTGGGCCAGATCATTCCGTGGAACTTCTCGATTTTGATGGCAGCGTGGAAACTGGCGCCTGCATTGGCGGCGGGCAACTGTGTTGTGTTGAAACCGGCCGAGCAGACTCCGGCGGCCATCATGGTTCTGGCAGAAATTATTGCAGATTATCTGCCTGCTGGTGTGTTGAACATCGTGAACGGCTATGGGGCCGAAGTTGGGGCGGATCTGGCGCGCAGCCCACGCATCGCCAAAATCGCCTTCACCGGTTCAACCGAAACAGGGCGCAAAATCATGGAAGCGGCCACGGTCAACCTGATCCCTGTGACGCTGGAGCTGGGTGGGAAATCCCCAAACATCTTCTTCAAGGATGTGATGGCCGAAGATGACGCCTTTCTTGACAAAGCCGTCGAAGGCTTTGTTATGTTTGCGTTTAACCAAGGTGAGGTTTGTACCTGTCCGTCACGTGCGTTGATCCACGAAGACATTTATGACGAGTTCATTGCGCGGGCGATTGAGCGAGTGAAAGCGATCAAACATGGGGATCCACGCAATCCAGAAACCATGGTCGGTGCGCAGGCCAGTCAGGAACAGCAGGAAAAAATCCTGTCCTATCTGACCATTGGTCGCGAAGAGGGGGCCGAGGTTCTGACCGGTGGCGGCGCCGCTGATTTTGAAGGCGAGCTGGCAGGTGGCAACTACATTCAGCCAACGATCCTCAAAGGTCACAACAAGATGCGCGTGTTCCAAGAAGAGATTTTTGGTCCCGTTGTTTCTGTCACAACCTTCAAGGATGAAGACGAGGCTTTGGCGATTGCCAACGACACGATGTATGGGTTGGGCGCGGGTGTTTGGTCGCGTGATGCCAACACCTGCTATCGCTTTGGCCGCGCCATCGAGGCGGGTCGCGTGTGGGTGAACAACTATCACGCATATCCAGCGCATGCCGCCTTTGGTGGCTATAAGCAGTCTGGCCTTGGTCGTGAAAACCACAAAATGATGTTGGATCACTATCAGCAAACCAAGAACATTCTGATGAGCTATAACCCCAACAAACTGGGCTTTTTCTAAAGCCAGATTTCTTGGATGTCTCGGGGCTGTTTTCAGCACCGGACATAAAAATAGCGGCGCTTGGTGCGCCGCTATTTGCGTTTTAACACATCACGTTACCGCTTATTCAGCCGCATAGCCTTTGGGGCCATTATGTGTGATCAGTTTTTCGATCTCAGCCGCCATTTCTGGGGGCAGGCTGGCCAGATCAGGCATGCCTTGGAACGAGGCACCCTGTGCCCGCTCACGCAGCTTAAAGCGGCCCAAACGGTGGCGCATTTGATTGGCATTTTCTGAAAGCTGTTCTGCGCCGGTTGCAAGCGACGTGGATTCGACATCCGCCGTCGAGGCACCGCCGGCAATTTCAGAAACAGCCGAGGAAATATGTGCCACAGCGGCTTGCTGTTCTTTGGTTGCGGCGTTGATTTCACCCACCAGAACCTGCACCTCGTCAAAGGCGTCTGACAGCTCGTTAAAGCTTGAGTCCATCTTGTTGGCGATGTCGACGCCTTCAGAAATGGCCTGCATCGAGTCATCGATCAAAGATGTGGTCTCGCGTGCGGCTTTCGCAGAGCGCTGCGCCAATGTCCGCACTTCTTGCGCCACAACCGCAAAGCCGCGACCATGGGTGCCGGCACGGGCCGCTTCAACCGCAGCATTCAACGCCAAGAGGTTGGTTTGGAAGGCAATTTCATCAATGACCTTGTTGATCGAACTGATCGAGCGAGAGGTGTGATCGATGCTTTCCATCGCCTTGAGCATATTGCTCATGGTTTCCGAACCTTCGCTGGCAGAATCGCTGGCAGTGGAGGCCACGGTGTGGGCTTTGGTCGACGCATCAGAGGCCGCGCGCACCATGCTTTCCGTTTCATCAAACGAGGACGAAATTTCGTCAATTGCGTTGGATGTTTTCTGCGATGCACTGGACAGGGTGGTCGAAGAGGCGGACACCGCTTGGGCGGATTTCGAAATCTCAAGGATCTGGTTGTTCATACCGCCAACAAGCTCGCTGAGCTCGTGGAAGGTTTGCACAAACGAGCTCATCACCTCGTGATAAGCACCTTCAAATTTGCTGAGGTCGATGTCGATCGACAAATCGCCTTCGCTGATCGAGCGTGAAGCATGGATGATCTCTTGGTTCATCGCACGAGAGTTTTCGCGAACCTTTTCGATGCTCTTGTTCACAAAGGCTTTTTCGCCGGGGAACGCTTCGAGGTGATAGTCAAAATCACCCGCGCCAAAGGCTTCGATTGTGCTGACCATACGCTTTTGAACGTGGATGTGTCCGGCGACCATCTCGTTCACGGATTTGGCAACTTCGGCCAATTCGCTTGGGTATTTGTCAGCATCAAAGAAGGCGCTGATGGTTCCGGCCTCATGGCTGAGGGCCATCGAACACGCATCGTTCAAAAAGGTTTCAAGATCTGATTTGGCTTTCAATTCGCTGGTGCGATCTTGCCATTCAACAACCACGGCATCCAATGCACCATCTTCGCCAAAGTTGGGCGACGCATGAAAGGCCAGATGGGTGGTGCCAATCTGGAACTTGCCCTGATGGGTTTCACGCATCTGCGCCACAACACCATGCTGATAAGAGGGGTTCTTATGAAAGGCGTCGATTTTCTGGCCCACGATATCGCGGGCGGCAAAATTTGGAAGGTCGGCTTTGATATCCGCTTCCAAGCTTTCGAACAGTTTATAGCCCACAGAATTCACGTAGCGCACAATCAGGTCGCTGTCGCAAACCATGATCGGGCTGCTTAGGTGCTCATAGGCCTCGTAAGCGCTTTGCTTAGAGAGCGCGCTAGAGTCGGGGGTCAATCCATCGGTGTTAGGCATGCTCGGTCCACTCGTTACCTTTTACTGGTATAAATTACTCTCAGGTGAACCAACGGCGAAACCGAGCAAAGTTTTACCTCTTCGCCCCTTCAGTTGGTGCACAGACGTGGACAAGGCGTTGCGCTTGGTCTATCGGATGCCAAACTTCACCGGGGATAGTTTCATGAGCGATGGTAAAAACGGTCTAACTTATGCAGATGCAGGCGTTGATATTGATGCAGGCAATGAGCTGGTAGAGCGGATCAAACCCGCAGCCAAGCGCACCACCCGTTCGGGTGTGATGGCTGGCTTGGGCGGCTTTGGCGCCTTGTTTGACCTAAAAGGCGCAGGCTACACGGATCCGATCCTCGTGGCGGCAACGGATGGTGTGGGCACCAAACTGCGGATTGCGATCGATACCGGCAATGTCGACACCATTGGGATTGATCTGGTGGCGATGTGCGTGAACGACCTTGTGTGCCAAGGGGCCGAACCTTTGTTCTTCTTGGATTACTTTGCCACTGGCAAGTTGGAACTGGATAGCGCCGCGCGCATCATCGAAGGCATCGCAGAAGGGTGTAAGCAATCGGGCTGCGCGCTGATCGGTGGTGAGACCGCAGAAATGCCCGGCATGTATCATGACGGTGATTTTGATTTGGCAGGGTTTGCAGTTGGCGCGATGGAACGTGGAGAAGACTTGCCCGTTGATGTCAAAGCGGGCGACGTGTTGCTGGGGCTTGGCTCGAACGGTGTGCATTCAAACGGCTATTCATTGGTGCGCAAATTGGTTGAGGTTTCCGGCCTAGGCTGGGACGCACCATGCCCTTGGGACGACAGCCAAAACTTGGGCACCGCTCTTTTGGCGCCAACCCGTCTTTATGTGACGCAAGTTTTGGCGGCGATCCGTCAGGGCGGCGTGCATGCGCTGGCCCATATCACCGGTGGTGGCTTGACCGAAAACCTGCCACGGGTGTTGCCTGCGGATCTTGGGGCGACCATTGACCTGAACGCTTGGGATTTGCCCGATGTCTTTAAATGGTTGGCGGCCACTGGCGGCATGGATCAGGGCGAACTGTTGAAAACCTTCAACTGTGGCATTGGCATGATTGTGGTGGTGTCTGCGGATCAAGCAGAAGCAGTCACAGCTTTGCTGCGTGAGGCCGGCGAAACGGTCTCAAAGCTGGGCGAAATCACCGAAGGTGAGGGTGTCGTCTATAGCGGAGCGATTCTGTGACCAAACGGGTTGCTTTGCTGATTTCAGGCGGTGGATCCAACATGGTGACGCTGGTCAACAGTATGACCGGCGACCACCCCGCACGCCCCGTTCTTGTGGGATCAAATGATCCCCAAGCGGGCGGGCTGAAAAAAGCAGCAGATTTGGGGCTTGAGACCTTTGCGGTGGATCACCGTCAATTCAAAGGAGATCGTCCCGCCTTCGAAGAGCAATTGCACAAGCATCTTGAGGCCGCACAGCCGGATATCATTTGTTTGGCGGGGTTCATGCGGGTGCTGACCGAAGGGTTCGTCCGCAAGTGGGACGGGCGGATGCTGAATATCCATCCGTCTTTGTTGCCTAAATACAAAGGCTTGCACACGCACCAACGCGCGCTAGAGGCAGGCGATGCCGAAGCAGGGTGTTCGGTTCATCTGGTCACACCCGAGCTTGATGATGGTCCGATCTTGGGTCAAGCGCGGGTGCCTGTCCTTGCTGATGACACCGCTGAAACGCTGGCCAAACGCGTTTTGGTGCAGGAACATCTGCTCTATCCAATGGTGCTTAAGCGCTTTGCTGCGGGGCAATGCGAGCCTGTCATTTTGGGCTAACGTGGCGAAAGGGACCCGCTCTGAGGGGCGTGTCCGTGTGGGTGCTTTGCATCCGGGTCACAATCGCGTATGTCTGGGCGCCACATAGAGCCGGTGCCCCGGCCGCAAACAATCAAAAAAGACGAAATCGCCCTTATGAAAACCATCACCACGACCGAAGAGCTGAGCCAATACTGCGCCGAGGCGCGACAGCATCCCTATGTCACGGTTGATACCGAGTTTTTGCGGGAACGGACCTATTACTCCAAACTGTGTTTGGTGCAATTGGCGATGCCGGGCGATGATGACAGCGGTGCGGTTTTGGTTGACCCATTGGCCGAAGGCATCTCGCTTGAGCCGATGTTGGAGCTGTTCAAAGACACGTCGGTTGTCAAAGTGTTCCATGCGGCCCGTCAGGATCTGGAGATCTTTTTTGTCGAAGCGGGCGTCTTTCCCGAGCCTTTGTTTGACACCCAAGTTGCGGCGATGGTCTGCGGCTTTGGTGAACAGGTTGGCTATGAAACTTTGGTGCGTAAAATTGCCAAGGAAAGCTTGGACAAAACCTCGCGTTTCACTGATTGGTCCCGCCGTCCTTTGACGGATGCGCAAAAGACCTACGCCTTGGCAGATGTGACCCATCTGCGGGTGATTTATGAGTATCTGTCGGCTCAATTGGCCAAATCGAACCGGGACAACTGGGTGCGCGAAGAACTGCGCATTTTGACCGCCCCTTCAACCTATACCGTGGTGCCCGAAGAGGCGTGGAAACGGGTCAAAACCCGTACCTCAAGCGGCAAGTTCTTGGCTGTCGTGCGCGAATTGGCCAAGTTTCGCGAAAGCTATGCGCAGCAGCGCAACGTGCCGCGCAGCCGTGTTTATAAAGATGATGCCTTGGTGGAGTTGGCCTCAACCAAACCCGCCTCCTTTAGCGATTTGGGGCGCTCTCGTCTGTTGCTCAGAGATGCGCGCAAAGGCGACATCGCCGAAGGCATCCTGGCGGCTGTCAAAGCTGGGGTGGACTGCCCGGTCGAAGATCAGCCCAAGCCCGACACCAGCCGTGAAAAGCTACAGGTGAACCCGGCTTTGGCCGACCTGTTGCGGGTTTTGTTGAAAGCCAAAGCGGAAAAGGCCAGCGTTGCCTCGCGTTTGATTGCACCAGCAGCGGATCTGGATGGTATCGCCGCCGGCCTGCGGGACGTGCCCGCGCTCAGCGGATGGCGCAAAGAGGTGTTCGGTGACGATGCGCTGCGCCTATGCAACGGTGAAATCGCTCTGGCCGCCAAAGGCAAGAACGTGCGCATCATCGAGCTGTAAGCGCACAACTCAACCACGCTGCTCTTTGAGGGGGCGATACGCCCCTTTTTCAATCATCTGAAAGCAAAAAGCGGATCAGCGGCGGCTGATCCGGGCGTTGCCTGCGGCGACCACTTGAATGTTGCGTACATTGCTCAGGTCTTGCTCTGTGACATAGGCCGCAACGTTCAATGTGCGTGTGCGCGGCGTGCCGGGGGCCCCAGAACCGGGCAGGGCGCGGAATTCAAAGGTCAGAGTGTTGTCCACCGGCTGTCCTTCGTTCAGCGGCTCTAGACGCACGTCCCATGCCCCTTCGGTATGAGCCAAGCCACTGGCCCGCACAATGGCGCCACCGGGCACCTGTTCAATTGCCAATGTGTTGATTTCGGCCACCAATTGTCCCTGATACCCAACCTCACGACGCGCCAAAGCGCTTCTTTGAGGGATCAAAGGGTTGATTGGGCCAGCGGCGGTTTGCGTGGCCTCAACTTGACGGCTTTTGCCGAACCAGTTCAAAGGGTTCAGCCGAGATTGGCCACAGCCCGCCAAAACCAGCGTCGAAATCAAAAGAGCAGAAATTGGTTTGATCATAGTCTCGCCTGTAGAAGCTTTGTCACTGGGTATCCTATTGCTGGCCACTTGAAAAGCCACTTGAAATCCTTCGGCGGGGACTGGACCTTTTGCATGACAGGTTCTACCTGATGTCTGTGCAAACGGAAGGACCGATCATGGCCAGTGAAGCCTTTGAAGCGATTGTAGAAGATTTCGAGTTTCTGGACGAGTGGGAAGACCGCTATCGTCATGTGATCGAAATGGGAAAATCCATGGAGGCGTTGGATGAGGCGCTGAAGGCGCCCAGCACCAAAGTGGAGGGCTGCGCCAGTCAGGTGTGGCTGCATCCAAAAATCGACAATGGCCAGTATCATTTCGAAGGGGACAGCGACGCGCTGATCGTGAAAGGTTTGGTCGCGGTCCTGCAGGCACTTTATAATGGTGTTGCGGTGGCTGAGGTGGCCCAAGTGGATGCGCCCAAAGAGCTGGCGCGACTTGGGCTTGACGAGCACCTGTCTGCGCAGCGTTCAAACGGGGTGCGCGCGATGGTGGCTCGGATCCGCCAGTCGGCTGCCGAGGCGGCGGGCTGAGGCGTGATCTGAAGGTGTGGCTGTGCCACGCTTTATGTGCTTGGCAGGGCTACCAAGCGGCTGGGGCGCTGCCCCGTTCCGGGAAATGAGACATTTCCCGGACCTCCCCGCGGTATTTTAACAAGGAAAAGTCAGTGGCGCGGCCTAAGGGCCAAGTCTAGGTCGCCGTAGCCGGTGAAGCGGCGGCTGTAGGTGAGTTTGAGGCGTGCGGCGCAATCTTGTGCTTTGAGGTCCAGAGCGGGATCGTCTGTTTGCGCCAGATACACCAGATCTGTGTAGTGGCCAAAGTACATCTGGTGCAGCTCTGGGTGGGTGTGCAGCCCCAGAGGGCGCCAGACCAGGGCGTCAAATTGGCGGGCGAGAAAATCGGTGAGATAGAAGGTCGAGATCTCGTCTTGCGTGGCAAAGAGCGCGTTGCCTGTGAAAAAGCTATAGCAATGGGGCCCGGCGATCATCTCGACGCCGAGGGCAGCGCATCTTTTTTGGAGCAAGCCCCCGGTGCCGCAATCGGCATAGGCCACAAAGATGGTGTCAAATCTGTCGCGATGTGTGTGCACCGCCTGTTCCACAAGGTCTGGGATTTTGTCGGGGGTATTGTGCAGCGTGGCTGGCAGGCAGATCAAATCCATATGGTGCCAGCTGTTGAGCTGAATCAGGCTCAAAATCTCTTGCGCCAGGGCCCCGCAGGCCAGAATCAAGCTGCGAGGGGCGCTTTGGGCCAATGGGGAGGCGGAGGATCGGGGCTGCGAGACTGTCGGCGCAGGGGCGGCCCCTTTGAGGGGGGGCATTTAGGCGCTCATCTGATTGTGGCGGCGCGCCACAAAGTCTTTGGCGGTTTCGACCGCCACAGCGGCGTCGCGGCAATAGGCATCCGCGCCAATGGCTTTGCCAAACTCTTCGTTCAAGGGGGCGCCTCCGACCAAAACGATATAGTCGTCGCGCAGCCCTTTTTCGACCAATGTGTCGATGACCACTTTCATATAGGGCATTGTGGTGGTCAGCAGCGCGGACATGCCAAGGATATCGGGTTGCTCTTGTTCGAGCGCTTCGAGGTAGGCTTCGACGGCGTTGTTGATGCCAAGGTCAACCACTTCGAATCCTGCGCCCTCCATCATCATCGATACCAGATTTTTGCCGATGTCATGGATGTCACCTTTGACTGTGCCGATCACCATCTTGCCGGTGCGGGGGGCGCCGGTTTCTGCCAAGAGCGGTTTCAAGATCGCCATGCCACCCTTCATGGCGTTGGCCGCCAGCAGCACTTCGGGGACAAACAAGATGCCATCGCGAAAGTCATGGCCGACGATGGTCATGCCACCCACCAGAGCTTCGGTGAGCACACGATAGGGGGCCCAGCCTCGGCCCAGTAGGATGTGAACGCCCTCTTCGATCTCTTCGCGCAAGCCATCATAGAGGTCGTCAAACATTTGCTGGACCAGCTCTTCGTCGTTGAGCTCTGCCAGAATGATGTCATCGTCGTCTTGCGACATAGGGTGTTCCTTTGTTGGCGGGCCCAGAGGCGCGGCTTTGATTAAGCATTCCAAAATTCGCGCCGCGCCAGATTGGCAAATTGCGACAAAATGCGTTTCGGTTCCGACCTACGGGCGACTATCCGGGTGGTTTTGCGATTTTGTTCTTGATTTGTTCCCGAGGGGTGCTCCATATAGGGCATGCATGACGCCCCCAAAGATGTGATTGATGCGGCCCGGCGTCGGGCCCGCGGTGCCAGCACCAATGGCACCAATCGGTTTGAGCGGTTTCAACATGAATCCTTTGATGACGGCTGGGACATCCCCGAGGACTTGCCACCGCTGCGCACCGAAGTGCGACTGGAGCGGGCGCGCAGCCTGATCAGCTATAACAAATCGCCCGACTTGCCGTTTGACCGAACGCTCAACCCGTATCGGGGCTGCGAACACGGGTGTGTCTATTGTTTTGCGCGCCCCAGCCACGCCTACTTGGGGCTGTCGCCGGGATTGGATTTTGAAACGCAGCTGATCGCGCGCCCCAATGCACCAGAGATTCTGGACCAAGAGCTGCGCCGCAAACGCTATCAGGTGGCGCCAATTGCAATTGGCACCAATACGGATCCCTATCAACCGATTGAGCGGGATCAGAAGGTCATGCGGCGGTGTCTTGAGGTGCTGTCTGATTTCAATCATCCGGTGGCGATTGTTACCAAAGGCACGTTGATCGAACGGGATTTGGATATCTTAGCGCCGATGGCGGCCAAAGGTCTGGTGCGGGTGGGCGTGTCGGTGACCAGCCTGGATCCTGTTTTGTCGCGCAAGATGGAACCTCGGGTGCCGGTGCCTGCACGCCGGCTTCAGACCATCCGACGTTTGCACGAGGCGGGCATTCCGGTGCGCTTAATGGTGGCCCCGGTGGTGCCTGCGCTGACCGATCCCGAACTCGAAGCGATCTTAGAAGCCGGGCAGGCCGCTGGCGCAGAAGCAGCAACGTGGATCATGTTGCGCCTGCCGCGTGAGGTGTCGGATTTGTTCCAAACCTGGTTGCAGGAGCAATTTCCAGATCGCGCCAATCGCGTCATGGCCCGGTTGCGCGAAATGCATGGTGGCAAAACCTATGATGCGCAGTGGGGCAGGCGGATGCGTGGCGAAGGCATTTATGCCGATCTGATCGCCAATCGCTTTAAACTGGCGGCCAAGCGGCTGGGACTGGACCAAGAGCAACCACGCTTGCGGTGTGATCTGTTTCGCCCGCCTGCCAAACCGGGGGATCAACTGGGCCTGTTTGATTGAGGTTTGGCGCGGTTTGGGGGTTAAGGCGTTTGGGGGCGCAGATATTTTCCCCACATCCAGCCGGTGTTTGGCGCAGGCAGGCTTGGAATTTCGACTTCGATCCAATTGCCGGATTGATCGCGCTGAATGACGGCCACATCTTGATCCACCAAGGTGATATACCCCGAACGGATGTTGGGGGCGTGGCGCAGGTGAACGCGATCTGCGGAGACCACCAACCAGGTCAGCCCATCGGGCACCTTAGGTGGCTCAGTTGGGATTGCCATGGGGACGCGCGCCGGGATTTGACGCGACAGCGCCACGGGGGCTGGGGCGCGCCAGACCACTTGTTGGGTGGTGGTGACAGCCTTTTTCTTGCGAAAGGCGCTGAAAAACGATGCCGTGGCAAGATTGGCCCCGTTTGGTGCCATCTCGGAGGCTGTGTCGCCATCTGCGGTGGTCAGGGCAACCGGATGCAAAATTGTGATGGGGCGACCTTCGAGATGTTGTTTGGCTGCCTCCACATAGGCCAGCGTCAAATCCATGGTCTCTGCTGGGTCGGCATAGATGATTTCTGGCGGCTTTTGATTGGCCAAAACAAAGATCGACAGGCCGGCAAACAACACCGGCCCCAATGCCGAAGAGCGTTCTGGCTGTGACATCAGCAGAGCCCCCATATGGGCGCCCAAGGGCGGCGGGGGACACTCCGCTCAATGACAGCGCCCAGCTGCGCCATGCGGCTTAGCTGCGCCGGCGGCGGTTGCGCCGCGTTGGGGTGGGTTCGGAGCTGCCTGTTCCGTCACTTGCCGAGGAAAATCCGCCCAATACTTCGGTGATCTGTTCCAGCGTTGGGCGTGGGCCGCGTTCGCGGGTCTCCAGCGCATGACGCATGGCGCTGAGATGCTCGGCCATGGTGCCACAACAGCCCCCAATGATGGTTGCGCCTGCATCGCGCGCCATCACCGCATATTCAGCCATCAGTTCAGGCGTGCCATCATAGTGGATGTGCCCATCGTGATACTTGGGAATGCCCGCATTGCCTTTGGCGATCACCGGACGCTCTGCGCCCTGTGCGGTAAAGCCTTGAATCGTGCGCATCAGATCAGAGGCGCCAACCCCACAGTTGGCCCCAAAGGCCAGCGGCGGGTTTTTCAACTTTTCAACCATGCTGACCATATCGGCGCTGGTCACACCCATCATGGTGCGCCCGGCGGTGTCGAAACTCATGGTGCCGCACCAAGGCATATCCGCCAGAGCAAAAGCTTCTGCGGCGGCTTTGTATTCTTCGGGGGCCGAAATCGTTTCCAGCCACAGCACATCTGCGCCGCCTTCTTTCAGGCCTTCGGCCTGTTCATGAAACATCTCGACCGCCACCGCATGGGTCAGCGTGCCCATCGGGGCAAAGATTTCGCCCGTGGGACCAACAGATCCAGCAACCACCACGGTTCGACCCGAGGCATCTGCGACCTCTCGCCCGATTTCTGCGCTGGCACGTGACAATTCACGCGCGCGGCTTTCGGCGTTGTGCAGTTTCAGCCGCGAGGCATTGCCACCAAAGGAGTTGGTCAAAAAGATGTCGCTGCCCGCATCAACCGCCAATTTGTAGAGGGTCTTGATCCGGTCCGGATGCTCTACGTTCCACAATTCGGGCGCATCCCCCGAGCTGAGGCCCATGTTGAACAGATTGGTGCCTGTGGCGCCATCGGCCATCAGCCAGTCACGTGTCGCAAGAAGGCGGGAAAGGGCATTGGTCATCATGTGATCCGATCAGGCTTTGGGCAGGTGCAACGTGGCACGTAGTAACCCAGCTTTTAGGTTCAGAAATTCAACAAGACACAGGCTAAAACGACAAAACGCGGCGTTTGAGCGCCGCGTTTTCAAATTTTGAATTTTGCGGCGCGGCTCAGTCGGCCTCGTTCATCAATTCTGCCTTGGCTTGGCTTAGGCACTCGGCGCGTTTCGCACGAATGACGTCGGCTTCGACTTTGCCCTCCAGATCCGCAACAACTTTGCGAATGACGTCTTCGTGGCCAGCTTCTTCGAAGTCGGCTTTGATAACGGTCAGCGCATAGGCGTCGGCGGCATCGCCTGTCAGACCCTGCTGTTCAGCAGACCAAAGGCCCAGCAGCTTGTTCGAGCGTGCTTCGGCTTTGAAAGTCATTTCTTCGTCGTGGGCGAATTTCGCCTCAAATGCGCTTTCGCGATCGTCAAAGGTGGTCATACTTGATCCTCAGCAGACGTTGGTGTTGAGCTTCATATGCCCGTCTGGGACGGTCTGTGCAAGAGTTGAGCGACGATTGCGACAATCCGCTCGAAAATTTTGCACCTTTATTTGACGCTTTTGACGGGCCTCTGACGGGCGTTGAGCGCTAAATCATTGGGCTTGGTCTCTCAAATTTGCCCCCGTTTGCCCAAAACTGCGGCGCGAAACCCTGCTATTTCAGGCCGTTGCAGCCTCTGTCGGGAACCGAAGTGTTCAGGATTTTGACCGCGCTTAAGGCGGACCATGCAAGACGTGACGCGAATCGGCCGCACGCCCTGCCTATTGCGGCAGGCCGGTCATTCCACTAAGAGGGCGCCAAACCGGGGACTCGGCCTCGGCAGAAGATCGGAGTGTCCATGGCGCGGCGTAAGAAAATCTACGAAGGCAAAGCAAAGACCCTGTATGAAGGCCCAGAGCCTGGCACCCTCGTGCAGTACTTCAAAGATGACGCAACAGCATTCAACGCTGAGAAGAAGGATGTGATCGAGGGCAAGGGTGTTTTGAACAACATGCTGTCCGAGTATTTCATGACCGGCCTGTCCAGCGTGGGAATCCCCAACCACTTCATTAAGCGTTTGAACATGCGCGAGCAGCTTGTGCGCTCTTGCGAAATTGTGCCGCTCGAAGTGATTGTGCGCAACTATGCCGCCGGTTCGATGTCCAAACGTCTGGGCATCGAAGAGGGCACGCAATTGCCTCGTCCGATCATCGAATATTGCTACAAAGACGACAAGCTGGGTGATCCTTTGGTCACCGAAGAGCATATCGCCGCCTTTGGCTGGGCCAGCCAGCAAGACATGGAAGACATCCTGAGCCTCGCGCTGCGGGTGAATGACTTCCTGGCCGGTGTCATGTTTGCAGTGGGCATCAAACTGGTGGATTTCAAAATTGAAATCGGCCGTGTGTTTGAGGGTGATTTCCAGCGTTTGATCGTGGCCGATGAAATCAGCCCTGACAGCTGCCGCCTGTGGGACATCGAAACCGGTGAGAAACTGGACAAAGATGTTTTCCGCCGGGATTTGGGCAGCTTGACCGACGCCTACACCGAAGTGGCCAACCGTTTGGGCATCATGCCCAAGAACCAGCCCCCCATGGGCAAGCCAACTTTGATCAACTAAGCAGGTCCGCCTGTTGCGGGCCCCGATTTGGGGCCCTTTTACTTTGATATCGCCGCCAAGCCGCGGCACTAGACCGGAGATTACCCTATGAAAGCGCGCGTGCACGTCATGTTGAAAAACGGTGTTTTGGATCCTCAGGGTGCGGCCGTTGGCCATGCGCTTGGCGCACTTGGTTTTGACGGCGTTGAAGGTGTGCGTCAGGGCAAAGTGATCGAACTGGATCTGGCAGAGGGCACCACCGAGGCCACTGTGAAAGACATGTGTGAAAAACTGCTCGCCAATACTGTGATCGAGAGCTACTCGATCGAATTGAGCTGAGGGGCTGCGGAACATGAAAGCTGCAGTGATTGTATTTCCCGGATCCAACTGTGATCGTGACCTAGCGGTTGCGTTTGAACGCGCGGGTGCTGATGTCAGCATGGTTTGGCACAAAGACACCGATCTGCCATCTGATGTGGATGTGATTGGTATTCCCGGTGGCTTCTCGTTTGGCGATTACCTGCGGTGTGGCGCCATCGCGGCCAATTCGCCGATCTGCCAATCCGTGGTCAAACACGCCGAACGTGGCGGCTATGTTTTGGGCATCTGCAACGGGTTTCAAGTGTTGACCGAAACCGGCTTGTTGCCGGGCGCGTTGATGCGCAACGCCAATCTGAAATTCATCTGCAAGCAGCTTGAGCTGGATGTGACAACCGCCGATAGCCCGTTCACCGGTGGCTATAGCGCCGGTCAGCGCATCACAATTCCTGTGGCGCACCACGATGGCAACTACAATGCGGATCCTGAACTGCTGGCGCAGTTGAAGGGCGAAGATCGTATTGCCTTTACCTATGCCGACAATCCAAACGGTTCGGTCGATGACATCGCGGGGGTGCTCAGCGCCAACCGTCGTGTTCTGGGCATGATGCCTCACCCCGAGCGGGTGGTGGACGAGGCCCATGGTGGCACCGACGGATCGGCAATGTTCCGCAACTTGCTGGACCAATTGGCCACAGCATGACTTGAAGCTTGGGGGCTCGCTGGCGTATCTTAGGGTATGGCTCAGTCACCCCCAGTTTTATCTCTGCGCGGCCCCCGTACAATTTCTTGGCGGGTGCGTGCTGCGCTGTTTGTGTTCTTCCTGTTGGCAATTGTCACGGTGGTCACAACCAATGCGTATCTGACCAACCGGTTTACCGAAAACACACGCAACCGATCAGAGTTGCGGTTGGCGCTGTACAGCGGGAACCTGCTGTCAGAATTGCGCCGCAACGCCATTGTGCCACAATTGCTGTCGCGTGACCCGGCTTTGATCGGGGCGTTGAACTCTTCGGATTTCTCGACCTCGACCCAGCGGTTGATTTCCTTTGTGGATGAAATCGATGCCGCATCCTTGATGCTGTTGGATCGTGATGGGCGCGCAGTGGCGGCCACAGATCGCAATCGCTTGGGCAGTCAACACCGCTCGGACCCCTATTTTGTCAATGCGATCCGCGCCTCAGAGACTCTATTCACTGTGTTGCAGCGCGAAAGCGGCGGCTATGACTTTATCTATTCCCGACGTGTTGAATCGCAGGGGGACACCCTTGGCGTTATTCTGGTCGTGGTTGATCTGCATAAGTTTGAGCGCGCGTGGTCAGGCATCTCGGATGCGATTATGGTCACCGACAGCGAGGGCGCCATCATTCTGGCCACCGAACCCCGCTGGCGGGGGCAATCCGAAGCGGATGCTCTGGCTGCGGCCCCCGCACAATCTGCAATCCAACGCGCCCTGCAGGTGACCTCGGATTGGACAACCCTGCCTGCCGACGCCTATGTGCGCGGCAAAGCGGTGATGCGGATGGAAAGCCGGATCCCGTTTCGCGGGTGGAAAATTGCCAGTTTCACCACTTATGAAAGTGTTCGCGACAAAGTGAACGGCGTTTTGGCGCTCGAGATCATGGGATTCGCGATGCTTTTGGCGCTGACGTTTTATGCGCTCAGTCGTAAAACGGCGCTGCGTCTGGTCCTGTTTCAACGCGAGTCGGCAGAGCTTCGCGCATTGAACGCAAGGCTCCAGCGGGAAATCGCCGAGCGTGAACGGGTGCAAAAGTCGCTGGATGTCGCGGAACAAACGCTGGCTCAAAGCTCGAAACTGGCGGCGCTTGGGGAAATGTCGGCGGCGGTTTCGCACGAGTTGAACCAACCCCTGGCTGCGATGAAAACCTATCTGGCGGGCGCGCGTTTGTTGCTGCATCGCAGTCGCCCCGAAGAGGCCCTGTCCAGCTTTCAGCGGATCGATGATTTGATCGAGCGGATGGGGGCGATCACGCGGCAACTGAAATCCTATGCGCGCAAGGGAGGGGATCAGTTTTCCCCTGTAGATCTTGGCGAAGCGCTCTATTCGGCGCTGTCGATGATGGAGCCGCAACTGAAGAACCGAAAGGTGCAAATCAACCGTGCCATTCCCAATGAACCGGTGCGGGTCATGGGGGATCGGGTGCGGATTGAACAGGTGATGGTGAACCTGTTGCGCAACGCTTTGGATGCGACCCAATCGGTGCGGATGCCCGAAGTGGATTTGATCCTTGCAGCAGGGGAAACCGCCAGTTTGACGGTGCGGGACAACGGACATGGGATTGATGACTTGGACGCGTTGTTCGAACCGTTTTACACCACCAAGAAGCCGGGCGAAGGCGTTGGGCTGGGGCTTGCCATTTCCTCGGGCATCGTGAACGACCTAGGGGGGCGCCTGATGGCGCGCAATGCCGAAGGCGGGGGGGCTGCATTTGAAATGCAACTGCCTATCTTATCGGATGACAACGAGATCGAAGCAGCGGAGTAACCCATGTCAACAGCTATGAAAATTGCGATCGTCGATGATGAGCAAGACATGCGGCAATCAATCAGCCAATGGCTGGCCTTGTCAGGCTATGACACCGAAACTTTTGCCAGCGCCGAAGATGCGCTTAAGGCATTGGGCCCGGAATACCCCGGCATTGTCATCAGTGACATCAAAATGCCCGGCATGGATGGGATGCAATTTCTGAAAAAGTTGATGGGCAGCGACAGTGCTTTGCCGGTGATCATGATCACTGGGCATGGCGATGTGCCCATGGCGGTCGAAGCCATGCGGGTTGGCGCGTTTGATTTTCTGGAAAAACCCTTCAACCCTGATCGGATGTCAGAATTGGCCAAAAAGGCGACCAATGCCCGTCGTCTGACGTTGGACAACCGAGCGCTACGCAAAGAGCTGTCGGATGGCGGCCAGCTGATGAAAAAACTCATTGGTTCTGCACCCGCGATGGCGCGCCTAAAGGAAGATATTCTGGATTTGGGCCAAGCGGATGGCCACGTGCTGATCGATGGCGAAACCGGCACAGGCAAAACCATTGTAGCCCACGCGCTGCACGCCGTTGGAGCGCGTGCCGGCAAAAAGTTTGTTCTGGTGTCCTGCGCTGCGTGGGAAGAAGACGCGCTGGCCAAGCGGTTGTTTGGCCCGATGCTGCCCGAAGACAGTCAATTGCCTGCGGTCGAAGAGGCGCGCGGCGGCACATTGGTTCTGGAGGACATCGAAGCGCTGTCAGATGCTTTGCAGGCGCGTTTGCTGAGCTTCATCAACGATCAAGGCTCGCCTGCGGAAACCCGGATTGTGGCGATCTGTAACCTGCAAGAACAGGATCGCACCTGTGAAGATGCGCTGCGCTCGGATCTGTTTTACCGACTGGCCGCGTTGCGCATCACCTTGCCGCCGCTGCGCCAGCGTGGCGAAGACATTCTGATGTTGTTCACCCGCCTGTCAGAGCAATTTGCCGAGGAATACGGCTGTGATGCACCGCAAGTCAGCGCGCAAGAAGCCGCCCAATTGCTGCAAGCGCCATGGCCGGGCAATGTTCGCCAGCTGATCAACCTTGCAGAGCGCGCTGTGTTGCAGTCGCGCCGTGGCTCGGGGACTATCGCGTCGCTGCTGATGTCTGATCACGATGAAATGCAGCCCGTCATGACCACCGAAGGCAAGCCTTTGAAAGAATATGTCGAAGCCTTTGAGCGGATGTTGATCGACAACACGATGCGCCGCCACAAGGGATCGATTTCCAGCGTGATGGAAGAGCTGTGCCTGCCGCGCCGGACGCTGAATGAAAAAATGGCGAAATACGGCTTGCAACGCGCCGACTATCTTCAGGCCTGACGCATGCCTCAGGCGTATCTCTTTGATATGGACGGCTTGCTGTTGGACACCGAACGGGTGGCCCTGCGCAGCTTTTTGAAAGCGATCGAGGGCAGTGGCGTGCCCTTGGCCACAGCGGAGCCGTTCTTTATGACCTTGGTTGGGACCTCGGTTGCGCATAGCAACCAGATGATGGATGCGTTTTTGCCCAGCTCCCTTGATGCCGATCAGGTCCGTGCGGATTGGGATCGCCATTTCGCAGCAGAGTTGGCGCAAGGGGTGCCGTTGCGGCCAACCGTTCGCGAAACGCTGGCCGCTTTGGCAGGGCAGGGCGCGCGGATGGCTGTTGTGACCTCGACCAAGGGGCGCAATGCGCGTGCGCATCTCGATCATGCGGGCCTGTTGGCTCATTTTGACTTTGTGGTGGGGGGCGACGAAGTTGTCGCCAATAAGCCGGACCCGGCCCCTTATCTGAAAGCGGCAGCAGAGTTTGGGTTTGATCCGCAGGACTGCGCCGCGTTTGAAGACAGCGACAAAGGCATTGCGGCGGCTATGGCGGCAGGGTGCCACGCGGTTCAGATCCCAGATCTGCGCCCCGAGGGCACGGCCTTGCCAAAGCTTGGTCAAATGCTGGCCAAAGACTTGGCCGAAGCGGTGACATTGGCGCAAGCCTCTGTGGCGGCTGGACGACGGCGTGATCAAGAACCAGCATAGAGCTGCGCCGCAAGACACCTTTTGGTTGAGCGCTGCGCCGCTTACATCGCAAAATCCGCGATTAGTATGCATTTTCCTTATTGTCATTCCTGTTGTGGACGCTTTATGGTCAAACAATGGTGACAGGCGCATCGCGCCCACCGATTGAGTTTCGCTGATCCGATGGATGATCCGAAGGACGTATAGAACCTTGGACATGACCGGACAGACCGATTGGGTTCGGACTGTGCATTACAGTCGAGCCAGTAAGAACGCCGCAGAGCAACCGTAAGGGGCTCACGGCCATGAACGGGCGCACCAAAACCGGCACAGCCGTGAGGATGCGTCGGAGAAGAAACGCGATGAGGCGCGCGAAACCATTGAGTTTGACAACAGAGGCTGACATCAGCCCGTTGTGCCGCGCGTCCGCACTCGCCCTTAATAGACATTTGCCGCAACGCTCTCGCCCCCCCGGGTTGAGGGATTTGCCGCGATGCAGACGGATAATATGGCAAAGAAGATGCTTATCGATGCCACCCACGCGGAAGAAACCCGCGTCGTGGTGGTTGACGGAAACAAGGTCGAGGAATTTGACTTTGAATCTGAAAACAAACGCCAGCTAGCTGGCAACATTTATTTGGCCAAAGTGACGCGGGTAGAACCCTCGTTGCAGGCGGCTTTTGTGGACTATGGCGGAAACCGTCATGGCTTCCTTGCGTTCTCGGAAATCCATCCCGATTACTATCAGATTCCGGTCGCTGACCGCGAAGCACTGATGGAAGAAGAGCGGGCCTACGCCGAAGCTCAGAAAGCCGAAGACGAAGCCGAAGAGAAAAAGCCAAGCCGGCGTCGCCGGTCACGCTCCAAGGCGGCCTCGACCAAGTCGAAAGACGCCAAGGCGACCAAAGAGGTGGAAACCCCTGCGGCAGAGGCGACTGCGGTTGAAGAGAAATCTTCTGAAATTGCAGGCATGGAAACCATTGATCTGACGGATGCTGAGGTGCCAGAAGGCAGCTCGCCGATGGAAACTGTGGCGGAAACCCCTGTCGAAGAACCATCAGACACCCCCAGCGACGCGCCTGTTGAAGCTGCGGCAGAACCTGCCGACGCCGAAGCAGAAGCGCCTGCCAGCGAAACTCAAGCCGAAGCCACTGTGGCTGAGGATGCTGTGGTGACAGCCGAAGCTGAAGCACAGGAAGAAACTGTCGCAGAAGAGGCCCCCGCTGAGGCGGCCCCTGTTGAGGCGGCTGCAGAAGACACGGCAGCGGACGCACAAGACGCTGCGGCGCCTGCTGAAACCCCTGCGGCAGACACAGACGCTGACACCGCCGCCACAGGCGACGCGGACAAAGCCGAAGACACCAAAGCTGACGACGCAAAGGTTGAAGAGGCAAAAGCCGACGACACCGACGCAGAAGATGGCGATGACGCAGACGAAGACAAGCCTGTCAAAGCGTCAGACAAAGATGCCAGCATCGAGTCTGTTGCCGATGAAGACGACATCGAAGACATTCGTCCACGTCGCAAGCCCCGTCCGCGGCGCTATAAGATCCAAGAAGTTATCAAAGTGCGCCAAATCCTTTTGGTGCAGGTTGTTAAAGAAGAGCGCGGCAACAAAGGCGCGGCGCTGACCACATACCTGTCTTTGGCGGGTCGTTACTGTGTCTTGATGCCAAACACCGCTCGTGGTGGCGGCATCAGCCGTAAAATTACCAATGCCGTTGACCGCAAAAAGCTGAAAGAAATCGCCACTGAATTGGATGTGCCGCAGGGGGCTGGGCTGATTGTCCGCACTGCGGGTGCCAAGCGCACCAAGTCTGAAATCAAACGCGATTATGAATATCTGCAACGTCTGTGGGAACAGATCCGCGAATTGACGCTGCAATCAATTGCACCCGCAAAAATCTATGAAGAAGGCGATCTGATCAAACGGTCGATCCGCGATCTTTACAGCCGGGATATTGACGAAGTTCTGGTCGAAGGCGAACGCGGATACCGCATTGCCAAAGACTTCATGAAAATGATCATGCCGTCGCATGCCAAAAATGTTCAGAACTACCACGATGCGATGCCATTGTTTGCGCGCTTCCAAGTCGAAAGCTACTTGGCAGGCATGTTCAACCCAGTTGTTCAGCTGAAATCAGGTGGGTACATCGTGATCGATGTCACCGAAGCGCTGGTTGCTGTCGACGTGAACTCGGGCCGGGCCACCAAAGAAGGCTCGATCGAAGACACCGCAACCAAGACCAACCTGGAAGCGGCCGAAGAGGTTGCCCGTCAGGTGCGCCTGCGCGATCTGGCTGGTCTGATCGTCATCGACTTCATCGATATGGACGAGCGCCGCAACAACAACGCGGTTGAAAAACGTCTGAAAGACAAACTGAAGACGGATCGTGCGCGCATTCAGATTGGCCGTATCTCAGGCTTTGGCCTGCTCGAGATGAGCCGTCAGCGTCTGCGCCCGGGCATGATCGAAGCCACCACCAAACCGTGCCCCTCGTGTCACGGCACAGGTCTGATCCGTTCGGACGACAACCTTGCGCTGTCGATCCTGCGTCAGATCGAAGAGGAAGGTGTGCGCCGTCGCTCACGCGAAGTGCTGGTCAAATGTCCGGTTGGCATTGCCAACTACATTATGAACCAAAAACGTGAACACGTGGCCCAGATCGAAACCCGCTATGGTCTGTCTGTACGGATCGAAGGTGACCCGCATCTGGTCAGCCCAGACTTCACACTTGAAAAGCTTAAAACCGCCACACGCGTGGTGCCGGAACCTTCTGCGCCTGTTGTGTCGGTCGACACCAAGTTGATGGCACAGGTTGATGAGGATGCCGTTGAAGGTGAGGCCGAGGTCGCCGAAGCCACAGCCGCCCCCGAGGCCCCAACAAACGGTGCGGACGCTTCTGAGGATGAAACCAAGCCCAAAAAGCGGCGTCGTCGTCGCCGGCGGCGGAAATCTTCTGGCGATCGTCCAGAAGGGGATCAGGACAACCAAGATCAATCAGTGGCCGAGGGTGAAACACCTGCAGGCGACGCTGAGGCCCCAGCAGGGGACGCTGAGGATGCGGTTAAAGCTGAAGCCACCACCGATGTGGCATCTGAAACCACTGCGCAAGACGCCAAAGACGGTGACGCCAGCGAAGAGGCCAAACCGACCAAACCAAAGCGCACCCGGACACGGCGTCGCAAACCAAGCGCGGCCAAAGCCGCTGCTGCTGCCGCTGAAGCTGAAGCCGGTGAAGAGGCCCCCGCGGCTGAGGCACCCGTAACCGAGGACGCTGTAAGCGCCGAGGCCCCAGCCGAAACCGCAGACACAGCCAACGCTGAAGCCTCAGTCGAAGCCCCTGCCGAAGCCGCTGAAGCTCAGCCAGAGCCTAGCGTCGAGGCCCCGGTCGAAGAGAGTGCTGAAACGCCCGCTGCCCCAGTGGCAGAGGAGAGTGTCGAAGAGGCCGCAGTTGAACCTGCCGCCGCGCCAGAGACAGCCGTTGAAGCCGACGCTGTAGAATCGGCTGAAGCGGCACCAGAGCCTGAGGTTGCCATCGCATCACCAGAGCCAGAGCCCGAAGCGGTTCAAGAGGTGGTCGCCGCAGAGCCTAAGACAATGTCTTACGCGCCTGAGGAGCCAGCCAAGCCAAAGAAACGCGGTTGGTGGTCGCTGGGCTAAGCCTGCTCCCCCTCTGTGATTGAATAAGAACGCCGCGTAGGATCTACGCGGCGTTCTTTTTTGGAATTGTTGCAGCTTTCCACAGAGTTGTGACATCTCGTCAAGTGACCTTGCGGTGCGGATGGCCTATCACAGCATCATGTTAGGATTCGAAGCACTCAATATTATCGACGCGGCCTTGTTGCCCGCGGTCATCGTGTCACTTGTGGCGGGGATGCTGTCGTTTCTAAGCCCCTGTGTCTTGCCCATTGTGCCGCCCTATTTGGCCTATATGAGTGGCGTTTCCTTGGGGGATCTGAGCGAAGGCAAAAGCCGCAACAAAGCGATGTTGCCCGCGCTGTTCTTTGTGCTTGGCCTATCGACGGTGTTCTTGTTCCTAGGCTTCACCGCCTCGATGATTGGCAGCATGTTTTTGCAGTACCAGTCGATGTTCAACACCCTTGCGGGCATTCTGGTGATGATCTTTGGCGCACATTTTGTTGGCGTGTATCGCATTGGGTTTCTGGATCGTGAGGCGCGTTTGGATGCCGGTGATCGCGGCGGCTCTGCTTTTGGGGCCTATGTCTTGGGCTTGGCCTTTGCCTTTGGATGGACCCCCTGCATTGGCCCACAGTTGGGGGCCATTTTGTCATTGGCAGCGTCAGAAGCATCGATCACCAAGGGCACCTTGTTGTTGGCGGTTTATGCGGCCGGTCTGGGGATCCCTTTCTTGCTGGTCGCGGCCTTCTTGCCCCGGTTGGGGGGCACATTGGCGTGGATGAAGCGCCACATGGAGCAAATCGAACGGGTGATGGGCCTTTTGTTGTGGACCATTGGCTTGCTGATGCTCACAGGCGGCTTTTCGGCCTTCTCCTATTGGTTGTTGGAAACCTTCCCCGCACTGGCTTTGCTCGGATAAGCCCTGTTCATGCCATAAATCTGCGCTAGAGTGGCGTTAAGAGACCACGCATGAGCAGCACAGATTCTACATATGTTCGGACGCGCCGGGTGTTTTATATCCCCGGGTACGATCCCATCCATCCCAGACGCTACCGCGAGCTGTACCGCAAGGAGTCTGCGGCTCAAGCCGAGATTTCGGGCTATGAGATTGGTCTAAAGGCAAAAACCACCAAAGGCCCCTATGGCTGGCATGTGAATGCCCTGATCGAAGAGCAATCGGTCACTGCCGATGTCGAGGTGCTGTATTGGGCGGATCTGGTGCGCGACAGCATGGATCAGGGGATTGTTTCGACCTATGTGCAACTGGCGCGAACCGCTTGGACCTATATTGGGTCTGGCGCGCTTTGGCGGTTGATGAAACTGCGCAAGGGGCCGGTGATTGCGGCGCTTTACCCGGTGGTGTTCTTGCTGGTTCAACTGGCCGTTGCGCTGGCGCTGGCGTGGGGGGCGGCCCGGTTGCTGGGTCTGCTGCATCCTTGGGCTAGCCTGTTGGGATTGGGTGTGATCCCGTTGGTTTTAACGTGGTTTCGCAAGCAAGATGGCAAGTTCTTTGCCTATTATCTGATGCATGATTATGCCTATTCGGCGCGCACCAAAGGATCAAACCCACCCGAATTGGAAGCCCGGATTGCTGAATTCAAGGACCTGATTACAGCCGCTTTACAAACTGATGTGGACGAGGTGCTGGTGGTCGGCCATTCTTCTGGCGCCCATCTGGCGGTGTCGATCCTGTCGGATTTGATCCGTGAAGGTGGCGCACCAAGCGAAGGGCCGCGCCTTAGTTTCTTGTCGTTGGGACAAGTTGTGCCAATGGTGTCCTTCCTGCCCAAGGCAGATCGGCTGCGGCGGGATTTACGCTATTTGTCAGCCCGTTCTGAAGTGTATTGGCTCGATGTGACCGCGCCCGGGGATGGCTGTGCCTTTGCCCTTTGCGACCCTGTGGCGGTGAGCGGTGTGGCTGGACCAGACAAAGCTTGGCCACTGGTTCTATCAGCAGCCTTTACCCAAACGCTCAGCCCTGAGCGCTGGAAAGAGCTGCGCTGGCGGTTTTTCCGCCTGCATTTCCAATATCTTTGCGCTTTTGATGTGCCCGGGGATTATGACTATTTCCGCATCACGGCCGGGCCGCAGACCCTTGGGGCGCGATTTGCCCATCGCCAGCCCTCAGGCTCAAGAAAAGAAGAGGCGGTGTCCAAATACACCTCATGTGCAGATGAGTGAGCAGCCTCTCCCCCCAAAACCTAAGGCGCGGCCCAAACGCGTGTCCCTGTGGCGCTATATGCGGCTCTTTCGCGAAGATATCCTCTCGGCGCAGCCCGCCAAGCTCTATCGCGCATGGATGGCCGAGTTTCGCACACCTTTCTTTCGCTCTTATCTGTGCAATGACCCAGAACTGGTCCGCACCGTCCTAAAACAACGCCCAGATGATTTTCCAAAATCCAGCCGGGTCAGCGAAGGCCTGCGCCCCTTGCTGGGAAACTCTGTCTTTCTCACCAACGGAGAGGCTTGGAAAAAGCAACGGCGTATCATTGATCCCGCGTTCGAGCGGGGGCGACTGCGCGAAGCTTTTCCAGCCATTCGCGATGCAGGGGCCGCCGCGGTGGCGCGCTTGCAACCCTTAGCGGATGGTGTTGCGGTCGAGATCGAATCTCACACCAGCCACGCCGCCGCCGATGTGATCTTTCGCACGCTGTTCTCGATCCCGATTGAACATGAGATCGCCAGCGAGGTGTTTGACCAGTTCCGTGAACATCAACGCACCCAACCCATGCTGAACCTTGGGGCCTTTGTGCGACTGCCTGCATGGATGCCGCGATTTCACCGCAAGAAAACCACCCAGACCGCAAAGGTGATCCGCCAGCTGATCGCCAATCTGACAACCGCACGTATGGCCGACATCCAAGCTGGAACCGCGCCAAACGACTTGGCAACCAAAATCATGACCACCAAAGACCCCGAAAGTGGGGATCTGTTTGACACCGAAGAAATGGTCGATCAGGTGGCAATCTTCTTTCTTGCAGGCCACGAGACCAGCGCGTCGGCTCTGGCTTGGGCGCTTTATCTGTTGGCGATGTATCCGGAATGGCAAGATCAGATCGCAGAAGAGACCTGGTTCTTGGCCAACGGCGAGATGAGTTTTGCCGATATGGCCAAACTTAAAGTCACGCGGGATGTGTTCCGGGAAACCCTGCGGCTCTATCCCCCGGTGCCGATGATGGTGCGCGAGGCCGCACAGCAAGAAGAGTTTCGCGCCCGCCGCGTCGCAGAAGGCAGCCAAGTGGTGTTAAGCCCTTGGCACCTGCACCGCCACGAGAGGCTGTGGGACAACCCCGATGGGTTTGATCCGACCCGGTTTGAAACTGAAAACGGCAAGGCCTGCCTGCGGGACGCGTATATTCCGTTTTCAGCCGGTCAAAGGGTCTGCACTGGCGCTGGTTTTGCCATGGTCGAAGGGGTGACATTGCTGGCGCAATTGGTCCAAGCCTACCGGTTTGAACTGGTCAAAGGCGCAGTGGCAGAACCTGTCGCCCACCTAACCGTGCGCGGCAAAGACGGGATTTTTGTGCGCCTGACCCATCGCCGCCCCGGAATTTGAAAAATTCCGCTCCAGAAAATGTGCATTTTCTGATCCGTTTTCTGTCAGAAAACGTCGTCATGTGGAAAGCGTACAGGCTCTTGATTGCAGAAGATCACCCATTGGTCTGAGTTTTCGACCACGTGGTACCCCCGCCGATCGATCTCTGCCAAAAACGCTTCGCGCCCATAGAACTGGTCGATGTTGCGGATTGCGCGCCGGACAACGCCGCCGGTGCGGGCAGCTTTGCTGCTAAAGAGGTGCAGCAGCCATTGATCTGGGGTGAGAGGGGGCGTGGGGTGGGGCATGCCCACAATTCACTCTCAATTGGTTAAGATTTTCTGAAATACCGCAGAACATACAACCGAATGGCGCTGGCCAGACCCATCTCAAGCCCACGGGTGTCATCAATCTGCGCAGCCAATGCATTGATGGCGATGTTTTCCGCCACGGCAATCTCACGAAACGCCGTCCAGAAGTCATCCTCTAACGAGACGCTGGTGCGATGTCCGCGCAGGGTCAAAGAGCGTTTGATTGGCCGGCTCATTCCAACTTCTTTCCATCCAGTGTGCGTGTCTGTTTGCTTTGCGCGGCCTCCGCGGCCTTGCGCTCAGCCTTCGTGCGCCCAAATTTTACGGCGTTCTGCGAGGCCCGCTGCGTTTTCTCTGCGCGGACTTTGGCTTTGCGGGCCTTATTGAGGTTCACAACTTTACTCATGGGGTAAGTTTAGGCCCGCAGGCTGGATTTGCCTATCCTAAATCAGTTGCGCATCGGGCCTTCGGGGCGATAGCGATCCATGACACTGTCCAGCAGATCATTGGTGATCGCGGCGTTGGCGTTTTGTAGGCAGGGCAATAAGACCGCTTTGTTGGCATGTTGACGCGCACCAGACGGGGCCTTGCCGGGATCAGGGCGTACCTCTGCAAAACACGCGACAAACTCTTGTTCCTGAATGCCCAGATCTGCCGCGATCTTATCGGTGGGGCGCTGGCCGCGTGGGCCTTGGCTGCTTTGGGCAAAAACGGGTGTGGCAATCAGGCCAACGAGTGTCAGGGTCACAAGGGTGCGTTTCATCTTTGGTCTCCTTTGGTGTGTGTAAGATAGAACGCGGCCTGGGCTGGATTCCGTCGCCAATTGTGACCACCCAAACAGAAAAGGGCGACCCAAAGGATCGCCCATTCCCACTTAACTGTTTGAACAATATCAGTCTTTTGGACCGATCATTTGTTCGGGGCGCACAACTTTGTCAAAAGTTTCTTCGTCAACAAAGCCCAGTGCAATGGCTTCTTCTTTCAAAGTGGTGCCGTTTTTATGCGCGGTTTTGGCAACCTTGGTTGCGTTGTCATAGCCGATGGTGGGGGCCAGTGCGGTGACCAGCATCAGGCTTTCTTTCATCAACTTGTCGATCCGCTCTTCGTTGGCTTTGGTGCCCACAACCATGTTGTCGGTAAAGGCCGAGGCGCTGTCACCCAGCAGCTGCATCGACTGCAGCACGTTATAGCTCATCATCGGGTTATAAACGTTCAGCTCAAAGTGACCTTGGCTGCCGGCCATGCCCACGGCGGCGTCATTGCCCATCACATGGGCACAGACCATGGTCAGCGCTTCGGCTTGGGTTGGGTTCACTTTGCCCGGCATGATGGACGAGCCTGGCTCGTTTTCTGGCAGGATCAATTCGCCCAGACCCGAACGTGGACCAGAGCCCAGCAACCGCATGTCATTGGCAATTTTAAACAGCGACGCTGCGACAGTTTTCAGCGCGCCCGAGAACATGACCATCGCGTCATGCGCGGCCAATGCTTCGAACTTATTGGGGGCGGTGACAAAAGGCAGATCTGTGATCTCGGCCATATTGGCCGCAACCATTTCAGCCCAGCCTTTTTGGGTGTTCAAACCGGTGCCAACCGCGGTGCCACCCTGTGCCAATTCATAGATATCGGGCAAGCAGGCCTCAACACGGGCAATGCCCTTGCGCACCTGATGCGCGTAACCGCCAAATTCCTGACCAAGGGTCAGAGGGGTCGCGTCTTGGGTGTGGGTGCGGCCGATCTTGATGATGTCTTTGAACTCATCAGATTTGGCTTCCAGTGCGGCGGCCAGTTTGTTCAAACCGGGCAGCAATACGTCACGGGCCTGCATTGCGATGCCAACATGCATTGCGGTTGGGAAGGTGTCGTTTGACGACTGACCCATATTGCAGTGATCGTTGGGGTGAACGGGTGATTTCGATCCCATCTCGCCGCCCAGCATTTCGATGGCACGGTTGGAAATGACCTCGTTCGAGTTCATGTTCGATTGTGTGCCCGAACCGGTCTGCCAAACAACCAAGGGGAAGTTGTCGTCAAACTTGCCTTCGATCACTTCGCCAGCGGCGGCGATGATTGCGTCGGCAACTTTGGGCTCCATGTTGCCCAATTCTTTGTTGGCCTGCGCACAGGCTTTTTTCACCACGCCCAAAGCGCGGATGATCGGCACTGGCTGACGTTCCCATCCAATTGGGAAGTTGATGATCGAGCGCTGTGTCTGCGCGCCCCAATATTTGTCTGCAGGAACTTCGAGTGGGCCGAAGCTATCGGTTTCGGTGCGGGTGTTCGCCATCGTGACCTCCGGTAAATTTGTCCCGAGTGTCATACCCTAAAAGCGGCAAACTGCAATGCTGTATACCGTGGGATACCGCTAACAGGCGAGCGAAAGTGCTCTGCTCGCCTGATTTGTGTTAATTTGTCACGCTGCGCGGGTGATTGTGGTGCCATGTTCGACAAAAGCTTTGTTGCCGTCCAGCAGCTTTCCAAGCAGCTTGCGGAACTGAGGTTTCATCAGCGGCACCATCAATTTGCCCAACAGGCCCATTTTGGGTTCGAATTCCATTTCGAATTCGACCTCGGTGACATTGGGTCCAACTTTGCGCATCTGGATCAGGGCCAAGGCCCGCTTCAACGGCATGGTGCCATCAAAGATGTCCACTTTGATTTTCTGATGCGGCACATATTCGATCACGCGCTCGCGGATATAGTTTTTGCCATCCGACAGATCGCATTGACGTTCAGCACCAAGGCCGGTGGCCTTGCTTTCATTGATCAGGAAAGATTTGTTCAAATTTGGGTTGAACTTGTCGATCGCAGCGAAGTCATCCCACGCGTTCCAGACCTCTTCGAGGGTACCATTGACGGTGCGTTTTATAGATACTTTGGGCATCGGGGGTCCTTTCG
The DNA here is from genome assembly GCA_049116315.1 of Thalassovita sp. Taxonomy (GTDB): domain Bacteria; phylum Pseudomonadota; class Alphaproteobacteria; order Rhodobacterales; family Rhodobacteraceae; genus Thalassobius. The sequence continues at coordinate 510,690 of JAGDZD010000004.1, read as the reverse complement.
TTGGGCCGTGTTAAGCCTGTGCCAGCCATTTGGCGATTTCTGTGCCGATTTCATCGGGGTAATCTTCTTGGATAAAATGTGCGCCAGGCCCGAGGTGTTTGACCTGAAGGTTGGGCACATTGGCCTGCATCCAATCGACCGCAGGCGGTGGGATCAACGCCCCCGGTGTCACATGCAGCAACAGTTTGGGGATTTCACTGGTGGTCAGAAAACCGGCGATGTTTTGGGTTAATGCGGCGGTGTTGGCAGGTTCGCCAGCAATGGGGACGTCACGCGGCCATGCCAGCAGGGGCGCGCGGCTTGCCGCATCTGGATAGTAGCTGTTGTAATGGGCCACCACTTCGGGACTAAGCGGGGTGGCGACACCTTGTTTGGCGAGGATTTCGTTGATGAACATATTGTCTTCTAGGATCATCTTTTCGCCAACTTCAGGCGTGCGCCATGCGCGAAACAGTTCGCCAAAGGGCCCCATGGCTTCGTAGCTTTCAAAGGGCATGGCCGGTGGCGCAACGGTTTCCATAAAGGCCACAGCAGACACGCGCGCGGGGTTTTTCATCGCATAGTCAAAACCAAGCGCGCCGCCCCAATCGTGCAGCACCAGTACCGCATCCTGCAAATCCAGTTGATCCAATAGCCCGTGCAGATGCGCAGCCTGCAGATCATAGCTATAGGCGAGGTCAGGTTTGGCGCTGTCCCCCATGCCCAACATATCGACGGCAATCACCCGGTGGGTTTTGTCGAGGTGAGGCATCACATTGCGCCACAGGTACGAGGATGTTGGGTTGCCGTGGAAGAAAACCACCGGCCGACCTTCGCCGTGATCAACATAAGCCATGCGGTGGCCGTTGATCGTCGCAAATTTCTTACTATATGGCATAGCGGCCGGTGCAGCACTGGCCATCTGGGGCAGCGCGGGAACAAGTGAAACCGCAGCCATGCTTTGCAATAGGGTTCTTCGTTTCATGGGTTTTCCTCAACTGTGTTGGACATCTCACAGATAGTGGTTTATTTTTGATACGAAACCGCCAATAATTATACATTGTGGTTAGTATTCGTTACGTGCCCGATAGGAGTTTTTATGGATTGGACGGCAATGCCGTATTTCCTGGCCATCGCCCGTCAAGGGACGTTGCGCGGCGCAGCACAGGACTTGGGGGCCACCCATGCGACGGTGGATCGTCATCTCAAATCCCTTGAACAGGACTATGGCGTGCGCTTGTTTGACCGCACCCGTGGCGGGATGGCGCTGACGGTGGCGGGTGAAAAGCTGCTGCCTTTGGCTGAAAATGCCGAAATCGCGATGAACGGGGCGCGGGCACGGCTGATGGGGATGGATGCGCAAGAAGCAGGCCGGATCCGTGTGTCGGTGCCACCCGCGATGGCCTATTCAATTCTACCCGAAATTTTTGCCGACTTTTGCAAGGTGCATCCCGACATTGATCTAAGCTTTTCGGTGACAAACCGGTTTGAGGACCTAAACCGCCTTGAGGCGGATGTGTCGATCCGTCTGGCCAACGATGTCACCGAAGATGTGGTGGGGCGCAAAGTCATCCGCACCTATGTCGGGATCTATTGCACCAAAGCCTATTATGAAACCCGCGTGCTGAATGCACAGAAGGACGGCGAAGGCCTTGAATGGGTCAGTTGGTCAACCCCCGAAGAGGCCCGCAACTATGTGCAAAACACAGCCTATCCCAAAGCCACAGTGCGCCATGTTTCGCGCAATGTCTGGATGCAGCGGGAAATGATCCGCAATGGCATGGGCTTTGGGTATTTGCCGGCGATGTATGCTGAAAACGATCCGGATTTGGTTCGGATGCCGCACACGCAACTGGAACCGAACCGGTGGATCTGGTTGCTGCTACATGGTGAGCTGCGCAAGACCAAAAGAGTTCGGCTGTTTGTGGATCACATGGCGGCCGCACTGAAAGAGCGCCGCGGTTTGATTTCCGGTGGGGTTGAAACGTAGGAAGAGCGGCCCTGCGGTGATCCTGCGCTTAATCCAGCGCAGCAACCCCGATCCATCAGAGGGGCGCGATACGCGCCATCGGCGCGGGGGAGCAGACCGCGCAAGCGCAAAGGACCTGTCGGTCACACTGTGCCAAGGGCGGGCTTATTTGCGGAAACTGTCCAAGCTGACAACTTCGGCGTCGTGGCTGTCGTCGCTGGGTTCTGGGGCAGGGGCCGCCGCCGGATCTGGTAGGATCGAGTCCAGTTCTTCGACGTCATCCTCTTCATCATGATCGGGGCTTTCAAAGCGCAGACCAAATTCAACAGATGGATCGACAAATGTTTTGATCGCATCATACGGCACATACAACGGTTCTGGCTGGTCGCCAAAATTCAAGGTGATGTGAAAGCCGTCATCTTCGACGGTAAGGTTGTCATACCAATGCTGCATCACAACGGTCATTTCGCTGGGGTAGCGTTCGCGCAGCCAATCGGCCAGCAAAGCATCGCCATGAGTTGTGTCAAAGGTGATGAAGAAATGATGTGCGCCCGGCAGGCCACTCTCTGCGACATCCTGCAAAACCTTCTGGATCAAGCTACGCATAGCTTGATGCATGAGGTTGCCGTAATCAATGCTGCGGGACATGGGATCACCTCTTGAATATGTGCACCTGAGCATAAGGCTTTTTGGACAAAACAAAAGGGCGCTCGGGCAAAAAAATCTCAGCCCACCAATATCATCCCGGTAATTCCTGCCAAGGCCATAATTGCTAGGGTTGTTAGCATCTCGCGTTTTGCAAGCAGCAGCAACAGCGCCGCAATCCCGGTCAAAACGGCCGCTTGGGGATGGAAACTGCTGAGCTCTGGCACTGGGGCAAAGCGGGTTTGATGGACCTCACTGAACAGCACATGCAAGGCAAACCACACCGACAGATTCAAAATAACCCCGGTGACCGCCGCGGTGATGGCCGTCATGGCGCCAGCCAGTTTCGGATGCTGGGTCAGATGCGCCACATAGGGCGCCCCAGCAAAGATCCACAGATAGCAGGGCACAAAGGTCACCCATAGCGTGATGAGGGTCGCCAGCAGCGCCATGACGATGCCGCCCTGTCCATGCCCGGCCACAGTGCCGACAAATTGGGTGACCAAGATCAATGGCCCCGGTGTGGTTTCAGCCAAGCCCAAAGCGTCGATCATCTGTGGCAGGCTCAACCACCCATGATCGGCAACCACCGCTTGGGTCATATAGGCCAGAACAGCATAGGCGCCACCAAAGGTGACAATGGCCAGTTTTGAAAAGAACAGTCCCAGATCAAGCAGAAAGTCTTGTTGAGTGACCAGCAAAGCCAGCAGCGGTATGGCCCAAAGGATCAGGCACAGGGTGACGGGGCGCCAAGGAAAGGCGGGAAGGGCAGATGCACTGGCGGCGGTGTTGCCGTTGGCTTGACTGGCGCCCCAGATCGCGGCTGCCAAAATGACCAACGGAAAAGGCAGCTGAAAAAAGAAGATCGCCACAAAAGAGGCTGCCGCGAGCCACAAGGCCCCCGGACCCTTTAGGGCGCGCGCGGCGATTTTGCGCAGGGCCATCAGAACGATCACCACCACTGCGGCCTGAATGCCTTGGAACGCGGCCCGCACCATCGGCAGGTCCCCAAACGCAAGGTAGCACAGGGCCAGCGCCAGAATGACCACCGCACCGGGCAGAACAAACAGCCCCCCCGCCAGCACGCCGCCCCAGATGCCACGCTGACGCCATCCGGCATAGGTGGCCAGCTGCATTGCCTCTGGACCGGGCAGCAACATGCAAAACGACAGGGCGGAAAGATAGTCTTGCTCACTCAGCCAAGGGCGTCGTTCGACCAATTCGCGGTGCATCAAGGCAATCTGCGCGGCAGGTCCGCCAAACGAGAGCACCCCGATGCGGCCAAAGACGCGAAACATTTCTGCAAATGAAGGGTTGGTCATGTCAACGCACCGTCGGAAATTGGCCAATTTGGCGTTGTCTTAGCCATCCTTTGCGCGTCGGTACAGCATGCGATGCTTGGTCGGGTGGCAAGGCTGGTGGCTGTGTCTTTTGGGTCCTGTTCTCATCTGTATCTAAACAACCCTGCCACCGTATTCGCCGGTGGCACACAGCCAATTAACGTCTGCATCGCATATCAGGGTGGACAGTCAAAGAGGGGGATTAGTGCAGGTTTCTGTTGCCAGGTACCTGCGAACCCCGCCAAACGCTGCAAAGCGAGAGGACTTAGTTTTCAGTATCTCAGGTCGCTTACGCGGCCATTGCTACTGGAGCACGATTGTCATTTGCAATTGTACAAGTTTCGCCGATAACGGTGGCAGACAGCCGAAACAAAGCAAACCCCTTTAGACGTTCGTCGATCCTATTTCGACCCCAAGACCGCCAAATGAGCGGGTGTTATGGTGGAGTCGCCGGGTACCGCCCCCGGGTCCGATCCGCTTATTACGAGCGCGTTTATGTCCATAGTCTCCGAAGAGACAGTCCTTAGATAAGCGCCCAGCATAGGCATTGCAAGGGGCATTGCGCAGAGCATTACAGGGTGAAACCTGCCAGTCATTGCGCGACCTCTGAATGAGTTGGGCAAGCCAGAGCCCCGGAATGTACCGCGCCACAGGGCACGGCATCAGGGTGCAAACACTTAGATTTTTTGCTCGACCCGATAATGACCTGTGATCGGATAGCGGAACAGAAAGTCCTCTTTGCGGGTGCCTGCGCCAACATTGTGCAAGATCAAAGGGCGCGCCGCATCCGGTGTCATCTGATCCGAAACAATCCCAATATGAGGCAAACCGGGCCCAAGAGTCCAAGTGACGATATCGCCGGGCAGATAAGCGGCAGGATCTGTGCTGACCTCAAGGGCTGCGCCTTGGCGTTTGAAATAGGCCCGCAGGTTGGGCACGCGCCGATGATCGATGTTTTTGTCAGGCCGGCTGAGGTTCCAGTTGTTGGGATAGCTGGAAAAGGCGCGTTTCATGTCTTCGTGCACCCGCTTTTGCAGATCGATGCCATGGGCATCTCGGAGGGCACGGATCACCACATCCGTACACACGCCGCGCGCCCGCGGAATGTCACCGTCAGGATAGGACAACGCTTGGTAAGATCCGTCGTATGTCAGCGTGACGCCAATCTGCGCCTGAGCCTGTGCGATCAGTTCCGCAGACCATGCGCTAACGACATGTGGCGAACGTGGTGCGGCTGGGGCCTGCACGGTGGTCAGCTTTGCAACAAAGCTTTGGGCGATAGATCGCAGATGGGGAGGGGCCATGGCCCAGACCGAACTGGCAAGCCCAACCGAGGCCGCAAGGATCATGAAAGACGACAGACGCATGGTCAGCACCCTAAGCGACCTTGCACCTGTATCAAACTAGCGGGACTGGGCCTGCGCGGTTTGTTGCTGGGGGCGGGTTTGGATGGCGGCCCCAAGGTTGATGGTGAATTGGCGCAGCGCATCAAGTTCTTGATCCACACGCGGGGCATCGCGTGCTTCTAGGGCGTCGGTGATGCGGATATGGGCTGCGGCCAGATCGCTGCGCGGACGGGCATGATAGGTGATCATGTTCATCAAGGGCTGCAGCCCCTCGAGCACACCAGCCAGTTGATAAGACAAAACCGGATTTGCGGCGGCATCGACCAGAGCACGATGAAAGGCAACGTCTGAGGCGCAAAAAGCCTCGTGGGACAGGTCAGGCTGTTGCTGCCGGAAAATCTCGGTACGCATTGTGGCCAAATCATCGGCGCTGCGGCGGGCACAGGCCAGCGCGGCACAGGCACGTTCCAGAGCAAAGCGGGCTTCGCAGGCGGTGTCAAAGGTGACTTCGTTCATTGATACCAGCAAAGTTGAGGTGGTGATCTGCTGACCATAGGCCTCTTCAAAGGTGATCCGATTGACGAAGGCCCCGCCTGTTGCCCCACGTTGGGTGCGAATCAAGGATTGGGCTGCCAGCCGCTTTAACGCTTCGCGCACCGTGGGTCGCGAGACAGAGAACTGCGCTGCCAGCTCAGATTCTGACGGCAGGCGCGCATCCACAATCAACTCTCCGGCGACAATAGAGTCCCGAATTTGTTGGGCAATCTGAGCCGAGAGATCTGGGTTTTGTTTGGATGAATTCATTTGTCAGACATTTAGGGTTGCTTTGCCGCTTTTCATTTGTCAGACATTTAAAGGGAAACCAACCGCAGTGGCAAGCCTGCCCCTGCCAAGACCCCAAACATCCAGTGGCGCGATGGGCAAAGAGTGCCAAAGATTGCCCTCACGAACGTAAGAAGGAATGCCAATGTTAACGCCAGACTATTGCCAGACAATGGCGCGCTACAATGCGTGGCAAAATCGAGAACTTGCCAATGCAATTAAAGACTTGCCGCATGAGTCTCTGGTAAAAGATCAAGGGGCTTTCTTTGGGTCAATCCAGCGCACACTGAGCCATTTGGCGTGGGGTGACATGAATTGGATCGAACGGTTCGACAAGGGCGAAGCGACCGATGTCTTGATGGACGCCAGCACAGAGATGCTGCCGGACTTGGCCAGTTGGATGGCGATGCGACCAGCACTTGATGCCCGGATTCAACGTTGGGCCGACACTGTGGATGCGCAAACCCTTCAGGGGGAGTTTTCGTGGCATTCACCGTCGATGAATCGCGATTTCAGTCGCCCGGTGATCCAATGCGTGGTCCAAATGTTCAACCACCAAACCCACCACCGAGGTCAACTTCACGCGATGGTCACCGCTGTTGGTGGCAAGGGTTGGGTAAGTGATTTGCCCTTCATGCCTGAGGGCGATGGCATCCTCTGACAAGGCCTGTGCGCCTATGACACTTTAGGAGACAACGAATGTTCAATGCATTGATGGTCGAAAAAGACGACGACGGAAAAACCTCTGCTTCGGTTCAGAAAATTGGGCTGGATGATCTGCCGCAGGGGGAGGTCACGGTTGCGGTCGAATACTCAACGGTGAACTACAAAGACGGCCTGTGCATTGGGCCCGGAGGCGGCTTGGTGCGCAGCTACCCACATGTGCCGGGGATCGACTTTGCGGGCACCGTCGAAAGCTCTGACGATCCGCGGTATGCCCCCGGTGACAAAGTGGTGGTGACAGGTTGGCGTGTCGGCGAAGCCCATTGGGGAGGCTATGCGCAAAAGGCCCGTGTCAAAGCGGATTGGTTGGTGCCGTTGCCTGACGGGTTGAGCACCCGCGAAGCGATGGCGGTGGGCACGGCGGGTTTCACCGCAATGTTGGCGATCATGGCGCTCGAGGATCATGGACTAAAGGTTGACCAAGGACCGGTTTTAGTTACGGGCGCAGCGGGGGGCGTTGGCTCGGTGGCCACGGCGATATTGGCGCAGCTTGGCTATGAGGTGGCCGGTGTTACCGGTCGCCCCGAAACTGAAAGCTACCTCAAAGAGCTTGGCGCGCATCAGATTGTGGCGCGTGAAGCGCTGAATGAAACGGTGAAACGTCCGCTTGAAAGCGAAACTTGGGCGGGATGTATCGATGCGGTGGGCGGAGCGATGCTGGCGCGGCTGTTGGGACAAATGAAATATGGCGGCTCGGTTGCGGCGGTGGGCTTGGCCGGGGGGGCAGGATTGCCCGCCACAGTCATTCCGTTCTTGTTGCGCGGCGTGAACCTGTTGGGCATCGATTCCGTGATGCAGGGCTTTGACAATCGCCTGCGGGCCTGGGACCGCATCGCCACGGATTTGCCGAAAGACAAGCTTGAAGCGATGGTTCAGCCCGCGGTTCTGTCAGACCTGCCAGAGCTTGGTGCGGCGATTTTGGCCGGGCAAGTGAAGGGACGTGTTGTGGTTGACGTGAACGCCTAAGCGGCGCCAAGGCGCCGGTTGCAACATGGAGCGCGACCGCGCGCCTATTCGCGCCACTGGCACCGCGACGCTTTGGTCGGGTCGTAAAGCAGATGGAGAGGTGTCCCAATTGGGGCGCCTCTTTTGATTTGAGCCTGTAACTCTTGTGATGAAATTCTTGCTCTGGCGCGAATTTCTTGCCAGCATTCGCGTGAGTTTGGCAGCAAGGGAGGGCTTGATGGTGTTGACGTCGACGAAAGATCAGACGGATCTACCGCGTTACTTTTCACAGGTTTTTGACATTGCATCACGCATGACATCAGGTCAGTTGGATTTTGTTTTGCCAGATGGCCGTGTCTTTCGGGCCGCAGGTCAAACGCCGGGGGGCACGGCTGTCTTGCAGATCAAGAACCCCGAAAGCTTTGCGCGGTTGATCCGCGAAGGTGATCTGGGATTTTGTGATGCCTATATCGATGGCTGGTGGGACACGCCGGATTTGCAAGCGTTTCTGGATCTGTTGCAGGGCGGCAATGACGAGCTTTATGAAGGTTTTCCGGGCATGTTTTTGGTGCGCGCTTATGAGCGGATGCGCCATTGGATGAACCGCAACACCAAGAAGCAGGCGCGCAAAAATATCAGTGCTCACTATGACTTAGGCAACGATTTTTATGCAAAGTGGTTGGATCCCAGCATGACCTATTCCAGCGCTTTGTTTGAAGACCCAACGCAGAACTTGCAGGCGGCTCAGGCCAGTAAATATGCCAGTATGCTGGATCAAATGGGGGCCCAAAAAGGCGATCATATCCTTGAGATTGGCTGCGGTTGGGGGGGCTTTGCGGAATTTGCTGCCCGCCACCGCGGGGTTCGCGTCACTGGTTTAACTATCTCGCAAGAACAGTTGCAATATGCGCAACAACGCATTGAAAAAGCAGGGTTAAGTGACCTTGTTGATCTGAAGATGCAGGATTATCGGGATGAAGATGGCCAGTATGATGGCATTGCCAGCATTGAGATGTTCGAAGCGGTTGGCGAGCAGTATTGGCCCGTCTACTTTGACACGCTCAAACGCTGCCTCAAGCCAGGGAAATGCGCCACGCTTCAAATCATAACGTTGCAAGAAAAGCGTTGGAAATCATACAGTAAAGGCGTTGACTTTATTCAGAAGTACATCTTTCCCGGTGGTATGCTGCCCTCGCCATCGGTGTTGCGATCTGAAATTGACAAAGCCGGTTTGAGCGAAGTCAGATCAATCGAATTTGCCGAAAGCTATAGCCAGACGCTCCGCCTGTGGCATCAGCAATTCAATGACCGGTGGCCCGAGATCGAAGCAATGGGGTTTGATGCGCGGTTTCGGCGGATGTGGAATTTCTACCTGACCTCTTGTGCTGCGTCGTTTCATGGCGGAAACTGCGACGTGACCCAAATCACCGTGACGAGGCCCGCCGACTTATGATGCCCACAGCCGCTCGATTGTTTGGCGCCGTGATGACCGGGGCGCTGGGTTGGTATGTTTCCGACCTTGTGCGCCCGTTGCTGCCCGAAGCCACGGTGTTTGGCTGGTTCAACCATGTGAACTTGGTTCTGGGGGCGCTGGTTGGGTGGCGCGTGATCGGGCGTCACGCAGGCAAAGGCAATGGGATCGCCGTGAGCAACGGGGTTACCGCGATCGCGGTCCTTGTGGTCTGGGCGGTTGGGTTGCAAGCGCTGAACGAGATGCTGCGCCTGTCGATGCGCCGGGTGTATGACGGCCCGTTTGAAGGCCTAGAAGATATGTTCCGCATTGCATTGGAATATGGGGCGTTGCTTTTGACGCCTTCGGTTGGCCTGTCTTTGGTGATTGGCGGAATTTTCATTGCACTGGTCGTCGAAGCGATTAACCGCGTTTGGCGCTAACTCTGATATAAAGAGATTTTATGACTGGCGTTTTTCTGTACGGCACTTTGCGGCATTTGCCGCTGCTTGAAATGGTTTTGGGACGTGCGGTTGCCCAAGCGGATCTGATCCCGGCGGTGTTTGGCCATCACAAAGCAGTGTGGGCCAAGGGGCAAGGATTTCCGTTGATCGTGACCGAGGTGGGGGCGCAGGCGGATGGGATTTTGTTTGCCAATGCCACGGATCATGATCTGGAGATGTTGGATTTTTACGAGGGTGGTTTTGGCTATCAGCGCGGCCCGGTGACCGTCATGACGGAAGCGGGTGACACAGTGGAGACCACCATTTGGTGGCCCCCCACCGAAGGCGTCACCCCCGGAGAACCCTTTGATTTGGCCGATTGGGTGGACACTTGGGGCGCGATCAACACCCGCGCTGCGCTGGAAATCATGGGATATCGCGGCCAGTACTCTGCGCAAAAGGTGGCGAGTATGTTTGGTATGATCCAATCGCGCGCTGCCTGCTGGGTGCGGGCACAATCCGAACAACAGCCCAAGATGAAATCCGGCCTGGCGCGCAAGGATGTGCGCACGCAGCAGCTTAAACGTCCTTACGCGAATTACTTTGCCATGGAAGAACAGCTGTTGGAGTTTCGCCGATTTGACGGGGCCTTTAGCGAGACCTTGGATCGCGGGGTTTTTCTAACGCCAGATGTGGCGATGGTTTTGCCCTATGATCCCAAGCGCGACCGGGTGCTCATGGTCGAACAATTCCGCATGGGCCCTTGGGTGCGCGGGGATGTTGAACCGTGGCAATATGAATGTGTGGCTGGACGCGTGGATCCGGGGGAGACCCCTGAACACTGTGCGCGTCGCGAAGCCGAAGAAGAAGCTGGCTTGAAATTGGATGAGCTGATCGAAGTTCATCAAGGCTATGCCTCACCGGGGGCCACGACAGAGTATTATTATGCCTATCTGGCGCTGATGGATCTGCCTGACAGCTTGGCGCAGGTGGGGGGCTTGGAAAGCGAGGCAGAAGATATCCGCAGTCATCTGGTTGGTTTTGATGATCTGATGACTATGTTGGACTGCGGGCAACTCAGAGTGACGCCATTGGCGATGTCTGTGCTGTGGCTTGCGCGGAATCGTAACCGATTGCGCGCGGGTGCTTGAGGTCCGGCGCGTCCGGGCCTAAACCCTATTTGGGAACGTGAAAGGAACAGATCCATGCGCATCGCACATGACCTCGCCGAAGCTGTAGGCAATACACCACTCATCCGTCTGAATCGCGCCAGCGAAGAGACCGGCTGTGAGATTTATGGCAAAGCGGAATTTCTCAATCCGGGTCAGTCGATCAAAGACCGCGCGGCGTTGTTCATTATTCGGGATGCAATTGCCAAGGGGCAGTTGAAACCGGGCGGGACAATCGTCGAAGGCACCGCCGGCAACACCGGTATTGGTCTGGCATTGGTTGGGGCCTCGATGGGCTTTAAGACCGTGATTGTGATCCCGGAAACCCAGAGCCAAGAAAAGAAGGACATGATCCGTCTTGCTGGCGCGCAGCTGGTCGAAGTGCCGGCAGCTCCGTATCGCAACCCCAACAACTATGTACGCTATTCCGAACGGTTGGCCAAAGAACTGGCCAAGACCGAACCCAATGGCGTTGTATGGGCCAACCAGTTTGACAACGTTGCCAACCGTCAGGCGCATATCGAAGCGACCGGCCCCGAAATCTGGGAACAGACCGGTGGTAAGGTTGATGGGTTTGTGTGCGCTGTTGGTTCGGGCGGCACGCTGGCGGGCGTTGGCATGGCGCTACAGCCTAAGGGCGTTAAGATCGGTCTGGCCGATCCAATGGGGGCGGCGCTTTATAGCTATTACACAACCGGGGAATTCAAATCCGAAGGCTCGTCGATCACAGAAGGCATTGGCCAAGGGCGGATCACAGCCAACCTCGAAGGGTTCACCCCAGACTTCAACTATCAGATCCCGGACAGCGAAGCGCTGCCTTTGGTGTTTGATCTGTTGCAAGACGAAGGTCTGTGCATGGGCGGCTCAACAGGTGTCAATATTGCCGGCGCTGTGCGTATGGCCAAAGAAATGGGGCCGGGCCACACCATTGTGACCGTGCTGTGTGACTTTGGGAACCGCTATCAGTCCAAGCTGTTCAACCCGGAATTCTTGGCTGAAAAAGGCTTGCCGGTTCCTGAGTGGTTGGTGCAAGAATTGCCAAACCCACCTGCGGTTTTTGAAGCGCCGTAATATATGAACATGCGAGGGCGCGCCGTGCAGCACATCCGGATCCTAAGCCTCATTCTGGCGTTGGGTCTTGCGTTTTTGCACGTTGCGCCCATCGCCTCTGCCCAAGACACCATTGATATTCAGGCTGACACTTCGGCCTTGGATTATGCAGAATGGGATCGCTTTGCCAAACGCGCTGAAACGGTTCTTGAGACGGGTAAAGCTTCAAGCGAAGCCTTGGAAACGCTGCGTGGGCAAGTGGTCAAATGGCGCGAAGGCTTTTTGGCCGCGCAATCCATCAACAAACAACGCATTGCCACATTACAGGGTCAACTGGACGTTTTGGGCCCTGTGCCCGAAGAAGGTGTTGAAACCGTTGATATCCAAACCCGTCGCAGCAACCTGAACACCGAAATGACCCGCCTTCAGGCGCCGGTCGTTGCTGCCGAAGAGGCTTATTCGCGTTCCAACGGGATCATTGGCGAAATCGACACCATCATCCGGTCACGCCAAGCGGATGCGCTGATATCGCTCGGCCCAACGCCGGTGAACCCTTTGCATTGGCAAACCGCGCTCAGCGAGACATTGACCGCAGCGCAGGTGATCCAGTCGGAATGGTCGCGAAACTGGCAGAACGAACTGCGCCAATTTGAGTTCAAGCAAAACCTGCTGTTGATTGTGCCTTTGGGGCTGATTGGCTTGGTTTTGCTGCTGCGGGGCCGGGCTTGGATCAGTGGGCTCTATGGCGGGGTGCGCCAGTTGACCCCCAAAGGTGGCGAGATGGCCGTGTTTATCTTGTCGCTGGGAAAGGTGCTGTTGCCCGCGGCGGGGCTGTTGTTTTTGACCCAAGCGGTGCTGCAGACCGGCTTTGGCGGTCTGCGCTCTGATGTGTTGCTGAATGCACTGCCGGTGTGGGGGGCAACGTTTTTGGCGGTGCTTTGGCTGGCGGACCGATTGTTTCCGGACGGCGAAACCCTGTCACCCTTTGCCGTTCCTGTTGAGCAACGCCCAAGGGCCCGCCGGTTGGCCGCGACGCTGGCGGGTTTGGTGCTGTTGTCGAGTGTTGAGCGGACGTTAACCTCGGTCGCGGGGTTAAGTGAAGCCACATCCAGCGTTTTGAGCTTTCCGATCTTTGTGTTGTCGGGCCTGGCGCTGTTTCGCACGGCGCAATTTGTATCCGGCTTGTTGCAAGCTGGGGCGCAGGACGGCGCCACAGTGCCGTTTCGCTCTCGGGCCATTGCGATTGTCGTCCGTGGTTCTTTGATCATTGCGGTGTTGGCGCCGGTTCTGGCCGCTGTTGGCTATCGCAACGCGGCTGAAGCGCTGATTTATCCCGCGATCATGACGGCTGGCGTGTTGGGCGTTTTGTTTGTGCTGCAGCACCTTGCGGATTTGATCTATGCCACGCTGTCGCGCGGGGCGGTGAACAAAGACGAAGCGCTGATCCCGGTGCTGATCGGGTTTGGGTTGGCGGTGATCTCTTTGCCGGTTCTCGCCGTTGTTTGGGGCGCACGCGTTGCGGATCTGACCGAAATTTGGAACCGTTTCCTCGAAGGCTTTCAGATCGGGGATGCGCAGATTTCACCGATTGATTTTCTGACGTTTGCGATGGTGTTTGCGGTTGGCTATGTGCTGACGCGGATGTTGCAGGGGGCGTTGCGCAGCTCGGTCTTGCCCAAAACCAAAATTGACCCCGGCGGACAGACGGCCATTGTGTCAGGCATTGGTTATGTTGGGGTCAGCGTGGCCGCTTTGGTTGCAATCACCGGGGCCGGAATTGATCTTAGCTCAATTGCGATTGTGGCTGGGGCTTTGTCGGTGGGGATCGGGTTTGGCCTGCAAACCATCGTTTCTAACTTTGTGTCGGGCATCATCTTGTTGATCGAGCGGCCCGTGTCCGAAGGCGATTGGATCGAAGTTGGCGGCCAAATGGGGTATGTGCGCGACATTTCGGTGCGCGCCACACGTATCGAAACCTTTGATCGCACTGATGTCATCATTCCAAACTCGGACCTGATCAGCGGGCAGGTGACCAACTATACCCGAGGCAACACCGTCGGGCGGGTGATCCTGCCGGTAGGGGTGGCCTATGGCACTGACACGCGCCGCGTCGAAGGTATTCTGCGCGAGATCGTTGAGGCACACCCGATGGTGCTGGGCAATCCCGCCCCATCGGTCCTGTTCCAAGGGTTTGGCGCTGATTCCCTTGATTTCGAAATTCGGGCGATTTTGCGGGACGTGAACTGGTCGCTAGGGGTGCGTTCTGAATTGAATCATGAGATTGCCAAGCGCTTTACCGAAGAAGGCATTGAAATTCCCTTTGCACAGCGCGACGTTTGGCTGCGCAATCCCGAAGTGCTGCATCCACCGGACCCAGACACAGGAGACACCTGATGACCCGCCCTCTGTTTCGTGAAGACGCCTATCTGCGCCATTGTGCGGCGACCGTCACAGCATTGACCGAAGAGGGGGGGATCGTTCTGGATCAGTCGATTTTCTATCCAACTGGTGGCGGCCAACCCGGCGACAGTGGCGCGCTGAGTTGGGCCGGAGGGGCGCTAGAGATCGCCACAGCGGTCAAAGGCCCGGACGGTGCAGTGATCTTGGTGCCCGCAGAACCGGGGGCCTTGCCCGCGGTGGGCACCGTGGTGGAGCAAGATCTGGATTGGGAACGTCGGCACCGTCATATGCGTATTCACACAGCCCTGCATCTGTTGTCCGTCGTGATTCCTTTGCCGGTTAGCGGCGGCAGCATCAGCGCCGAAAAGGGCCGGTTAGATTTTGATATGCCCGAGGCCCCAGAGGATCGCGAGGCCATAGAGACCGCCTTGAACGCCTTGGTGGATTTGGATTTGCCGATCACCGAGCATTGGATCACTGACGCAGAGTTAGAAGCCAACCCAAGCTTGGTGAAAACCATGTCCGTGCGCCCCCCTGTGGGGCAAGGTCAGGTGCGGTTGATCCAGATTGGGCAAGAGGAAAGCCATGTCGACCTTCAGCCCTGTGGCGGCACCCATGTGGCGCGCACCAGCGAAATCGGATTGCTGCGGTTGGGAAAAATCGAAAAGAAGGGCCGACAAAACCGTCGGGTCTCTATTCACCTCGACAACTGAGCGTCGGCTTATTCTGCGGGCTCTGTTGGTGGATCTTCTTCGGGCAGACCTTGGCGCGACAGTAAGATCGCAAAGGGCCGCAAAGCGGGCACTTTGCTGCAGATGATCATCATCGCCACCATGATGGGCACGGATAAAAACATCCCCGCCACGCCCCAGACAGCGCCCCAAAAGGCCAGGTTGATGATAATCCCAAACGAGCTAAGCCGCAGCGCGCGCCCCATCAGCATCGGATCAATCACAGAACCGTTCACAAATTGGATAAAGCCCACGGTAAAGAAAATCGCCGCAGTCGGGCCGGGTTCACCGGTTTGGACATAGGCCACCAACGCCACCAGCACCGTGGCCACAATCGAGCCGATGTTGGGGATATAGTTCAACACAAATGTCAAAATGCCCAAGGCCACGGCCAGTTCTAGGCCAAAGAGCTGCGCAGAGAACCACACCATCACACCGGTGACGGCGCTGACGGCGGTTTTCACCAACAGGTAATAGTTCACGCGATGGATGATCAAAGTGATCAGCCGCTCGACCCGGCGAGCATGTTCTTTGTCACGCACCAGATTCTCAAGCTTGACCGTAAACCAGATCCGTTCGGCAAACAGAAAGCCGACAAACAGGGTGATCAGGACCGATGCGGACATCAAGTTGCCCGCTTGTCCCGCCGCCGAGCTAAGATAGGTCGACACATCCATCGAACTGACGGTGTTGAACACCGATTGCTCTACATCATCTCCAAGCCACGAAAACATCGCCGCAACCGCACTCGGCAGGCGTTCAGTATATGACAGTGTGGTGGTCAATACGGTGTTGACTTGGCTGAGAATGATAGACGTCAGCGTGAACAGCGTGGCCGCAATTAAAAACAGCGCCGTGATCGAGGCCACGATATTTGGAATGCGAAACGGACCAATGCGTTGGCGGGCGATAAAGTTGATCGCGTCACTGGTCAACGAGAACAAGATGATAGCCGCCGCCAACGAAATCAGAATGAACCGCGCCTGCACCAGCAAAAACAGCACCACAGCAAAGGCGATAATGATCAGTGCCCCGGTTTGTAACCGCTCGAGTTGAGAGCCGCGAGGATCGGGGCGGGGATGCTGTTGAGGACGCATTGTGCGTCGAGGAGAGGGCGTCATATTGGCGTCAGGCTTTGCTTGGTATGAGGGTGTTTTGTTGAATATGTTCGATGCGGGCAAAGGTTACAACGCGATAGCCGTAAATTACTGAAATTGGGGTTGCAAACACCCAGAATCTGCCTGTATTAGATGCGCCAACGGAGAGGTGGCCGAGTGGTCGAAGGCGCACGCCTGGAAAGTGTGTAGGCGGGAGACCGTCTCCAGGGTTCGAATCCCTGTCTCTCCGCCATTACCCAAACATCATTAGACTTTCGTAGTTTGCGCGCCGCAGAAATGTGGGGGCAACCCAATTCTCTATTCGCCCTGATGCAAAATGGGGCGTCAGCGCATTCACAATACGGATGTGAATGGGGCGGAGCACCCTGTGGCTGAGATTGCGACGGATAGCTGATGCGCAGGGTGATCCGATGTCGCGATTGGGGCCGGGCCACTTAGCCCAAATCGCGCAGCGCTTGTTGTGCGATGAACTCGTCTTGATCGGAGGCCGCGCCAGAAATCCCGATTGCGCCCAGCAAGCGTCCTTTGTGAACAATCAACTCCCCACCGGGTTGCGGCGCAAAGCCGTTTTCTGAGCTGGCTGAAATGGCGGCTGAGAATCGATCAGGCAACACGCCCTGTTCAAAGAGCGTGAACAATTTTCGCGTGCTCATCCCCATGCCAACAGCGGCGTTGGCCTTGGCCAAGGCGATGGGATGGCGCAGGGGCCCCGCGCCATCTTGCGTTGCGGCAAACTTAATGTTGCCCCCCGTATCCAAAATCACAATCGCCAGAGGCGGCATCCGATGATCTTGGGCGTTCTTCAAGGCGCTTTGTCCAAGGGCCAAGGCATACTCAAGTTGCAACCTGTACCTCCCAGGCGGCCATGCCGATGGTGCCATAGCTGAACGACGCATGTTGTTTTTGCAAAGATCCGTTTGGCAGGGCTGCGCTGAGCCCGGCGATCACCATCAGCGGCAACAGGTGTTCGGTGGTGGGATGTGAGATATGGCCAAGGTTGGTGCTGTGAAACTGAAACAACTCGGCCCAGTCCTTGTCCTGCAACCGTTGGTCTAACCAAGCCTCAAACCCGGTGGCCCACTGCGGTGTCGGCGACCCTTCGGGCATGAGGGAGCGCAAATTATGCGTTGTTGCCCCGGAACCAATGACCAGAATGTCCTGCGCGGCCAGTGCGCTAAGGCTTTGACCGATTTCAAACAGTTCTTGCGGGCTGGCGCGCCGGGGCAATGACAGTTGAACCACAGGGATTTTGGCCTCGGGCAACATCAACAACAATGGCACCCATGCCCCATGATCCAATCCACGTGTCGGGTTCTCATCAACCTCAATGGCGTTGGAGGACAGGGCCTGTTTGGTGGCTTGGATCAGCCAAGGAGTGGTTTGCGCCGGATAGCGCAATTGGTGCAATTCTGTGCCAAATCCACCAAAATCATAAATCGTGTCCAACTGTGGCGCGGTGGTTAGTTGCAGCGTGGCAGATTGCCAATGCGCTGAGATCATCACAATCCCTGCGGGACGTGAGCGATGGGCAAAGAAATCACGCAAGAACTGGGCGGCTGGAATGTCGCTGAGCGGCAGGTCAGGCGCCCCGTGAGGGACAAAAACGGGATGCTGCATCACTCACAACCCCAGATCGGCAAGATCGGGACCCGCCGGAATAATACCGTTCGGGTTCAAAGCTTTGATCGAGTAGTACCCAGCCTTGATGTGATCGATGTGAACCGTGTCACGGATACCAGGCACCGCCAGGACAGTCTTGAGAAACCGTTGCAAATTTGGGTGGTCGGCAATGCGGCGGCGGTTGGTTTTGAACAGGCCGACATAGGCCGCGTCAAAGCGGATCAAAGTGACAAAGGCGCGCAAATCTGCTTCGGTTATGCTGTCGCCAAGCAGAAAAGGGCGACCATCTGAGAGCTGCTCTTCGAGGGTGCTGAGCATGGCAAAAATGCCGTCGTTGGCCTCGTCATAGGCGAATTGCGACGTGGCAAAGCCCGCTTTGTAAACGCCGTTGTTCAAGCTGTCATACATCTGGGCGTTCAGTGCTTCGATTTGGTCGGTCAGGGCCGTGGGGCGCAGATCAACAGTCTTGGAGGCAAGCGCGTCAAACCCACTGTTCAAAATACGCAGAATATCGGCGCTTTCATTGTTCACAATCCGGTTGGTCTGTTTGTCCCATAGCACCGGAACGGTGGCGCGGCCCGAGACTGTGGGGTCGCTGTGGCTGTAAAACTGATGCATATACCGTGCCCCGATCAACTCGTCCTGCTGAGTGGCCTTGGGGAAATCGCCAAAGGTCCAACCTTGATCAGACAAGCGAGGGTCCACGACAGAGACCGAGATCACCTCTTCAAGCCCTTTGAGGGCGCGCGCCATTAAGGTGCGAGAGGCCCAAGGGCAGATATAGGCCACAATCAGGTGATACCGGCCGGCTTGGGCGGGCAGGGCGGTTTGACCTTCGGGGCCGGGGCGGCCGTCCGGTGTGATCCAATCGCGAAACTCAGAGGTTTGACGCACGAAGCGTCCTTTTGCATCCGCAGCCTGAACCGGTTGCCACTCTGCATCCCATTTTCCATCTACCAGCATCACGCGTCTCCTGTCTTGTGGCGTTGACAGAAAGTTAAGGGGTTTACCCAGCTTTGATAATAATGGAACTTATGGTTTCACTATCCACATTATGGTTCTAATTGGGTGTGCGCAGATTTTTACGCATAAAGTCCACAAAGACCCGCACCTTGGCCGACAGATGGCGGTTTTCCAGATAGACCGCATAGATCCCCATGCTGGCGGGCCAGTATTTTTGCAAAATCGGGATCAGGCGGCCTGCGGCTATATCATCACCCACGACATATTGCGGGCTGAGGGTGATCCCGCCGCCTTTGAGCGCCAGACGGCGCACGGCGCTTGCGCTATTGGCTTTCAAGCGCCCCTTAACCTCGATGCTGTGCGCCCCATTTGATCCAACAAACGGCCAGTTGCCCCCATGGCGAAAATTGCTGTCGATAATACAGGCGTGCGTTTCAAGGTCCTTGGGGTTGGTCGGCATCCCGTGGCGGTCGACATAATCTGGGCTGGCGCAATACACGAGGTTCGTTTCCGCAATTTTGCGCGCTATATAGCTGGAATTGCTTAAGGATCCAATTCGAATGGCGACGTCAAAACCTTCGTCAACCAAGCTGACATAGCGATCTGACAGATGCAGATCGATTTCGACCTTTGGGTAGATCAATGAAAAATCAGCGATCAAATCCGCAAGATACAATTCGCCATAAGTGGCAGGCGCCGCAATTGTCAATTTGCCCTGCGGGGCGCGGTGATCTTGGCGCACAGCGGCGGTCAACTCTTCGAAATCTTCCAGCAGCTGCGTGCATTTCCCCAAATAGGCAGCGCCGGTTTCGGTCAGGCGGACATTGCGGGTCGACCGGATGAACATCTGCACATTCAACTGATCTTCGAGCGCGCGCACATATTTGCTGACCAGTTGCGGCGTCATCCCCAACCGGTGTGCCGCTGCGGTGAACGAGCCGCTTTCGGCCACGGCGATATAGGCTTTCATCAAGTCAATACGATCCATAACTATCACCATAGTGTGGATTATGTTTCAACGACAGTCCTGTTTATCAAAATTTTGTTGCAGCTTAGCTAGGGTCCAAGACAACAAAAGGATCAACGTTATGTTGCTGAATTTAGTCGGCGTGCCACTGGTGGCAGGCATTGGGGTGTACCTGTTGACCCAGACACCCAAGACCGCACGGTTTGGCGGATTGCTGATTGTGCTTGGGGCCCTTGGGTTGGCGCTTCTTCAACAAGGGGTGCCGCCGTTTCCGCCGATCTCTTCGAAACACAAACTGATTTACCTGCTGCAATTGCTGTCGATGCTGGCCCCGTTGGCGCCGCGCTTGCCACCAATTGGACGGGTGTTGGCGCTTGGCGCGCTGATCCTTGGCACGGTTTTATGGCTGAACTGGCGACGGTTCGGCGTGGGAATCCCGGGGGAGGTGATCTTTCTCTGGGGCGCCTTGGCGCTGACACTGGGATTTGCGATATCACAAGTTGATCGCACTGATCGGCCTGAGTTTCTGTGGCCAACAACCCTATTCGTAATGGTGCTGGCCGCTGGCGTTGTTGGGTTGCTCAGCGGATACCTTGGTTTGGGGCAGCTGCTGGGCAGTTTGGCCGCTTACTTTGGTGGGATGTTGGTTTTGCCGTTCCTTGGCGCATTTTTTGCCAACGGGACCCACGGATCAACCGGTGAGTCAAAACGCTGGCGCATTCCACAGGCTTTCAGCTGGGCTGTCTTGTCGATCATGGCCGTGCTGGGGGTCAGCTTGGCCAGCTTTGCCACCAATTTGGATCCCCGTGCGTTTGGGATGCTGCTGGTGGTTTTGATGGCGCCTCTGGTGGCTCTTAAGGTGCCCGCATTGTCGATAAAACCCCTTCAACCCATTGTTTTTGCTGCCATCGCCGCAGTGCCCGCTGGTGCTGCGATTGCGCTTGCCGCTTTGAACTTCTGACCTTTTACCCTCAAACGGAGACCAATATGACCTTTCTTTCAAAAACAGCGCTGATCGCCTCTTTGATCCTCAGCGGTTCAGTCGCCACCGCCGCAGAACAATTCAAAGTCCACGAGGACCACACTTGGGTGGTGTTCAGCATCAGCCATGCAGGCTGGGCCAATGCCCGTGGTCAATTCCGGGGCGTGTCCGGTGACATCAGTTTTGACAAAGACGACGTGACCAAAAGCTCTGTCTCGGTGGTGATTGATGCCAGCAGCTTGGACACCAACTCTGAACAGCGGGACCGCGATATGGCGGGGGCAGATTTTCTCAACTCGATCGAGTTCCCGCAGATCACGTTTGAAAGCA
This sequence comes from Thalassovita sp., assembly GCA_049116315.1. Taxonomy (GTDB): domain Bacteria; phylum Pseudomonadota; class Alphaproteobacteria; order Rhodobacterales; family Rhodobacteraceae; genus Thalassobius. Next base: position 489,698 of record JAGDZD010000004.1, on the reverse strand, counting down.
CACGGATCGAGCCAACAGGCGACAAAACGGCCATTGTCTATGGTGATATGACCATGGTTGGGGTCAGCCGCGAAGTTGCGCTGGATGTGGTTTGGAACGCCGAGTTCGCATTGCCTTGGGATGCCTCGACCATCAAAACCGGGTTTTCGGCCACCGCAAAAATTGATGGCACCGATTTTGGGATGAACAGCTTGGTTGATTATGGGTTGGGCCCCGAAATCAACGTTGCAATCGATCTGGAAGCAACGCGCAAAAACTAAATCTGGCCTTCTGTGCTCAGAATGAAATTATCAACGCCGCCCAGAGTTCTGTTGGCGGCGTTGTGTCCTTTGGAAATCTATCTGGGCGCGCCGCCGCTCACGGATTTAGGGTTTTTGAGGATCCATTTTGTTGGCTGCTTTGCGCCCCCGGTATTTGACCGTTAGGTCCAACGGCGCGTCGTTTTCATCATAGATGCCCAGCATCACCCCGCGTCGTCCACTTTTGGTCCGCATGTCATTGAGCTGCGCGTCCGAGCGAGTGGTGCGCTGTGCGCTGCGACGGGTCCAAGTGAACAATTTGTCATATAGCATCGCAATGATGTCTTGATGCTCGTCGCTGTCCCCAAGATCGACCATCTCATCGGGATCGTTTTTCAGATCAAACAGCAAGGGGCGATAGCCGCCTTCGCAATGAACCATTTTCCATTCGGTGGTGGCGATCATGAACATCACAGCGTCGCGGGTGGATTGGCCCAGCGTGTTGGCAATGGGCGAGGCTGAATAGTCATATTCGCAGATCACATAGTCCCGTCTGGTGGCCGGTTCCTCGCCGTGCAGGATTGGGCGCAGGCTTTCACCTTCTAGAATGTGGCTGGCGGGTTCGGATCCCGACAGATCCACAAAGGTGGGGGCCAAGTCGATGGATTCCACCAAGGCATCGCAGACTGTGCCTCGGGTGGTGTCCGCCGCTGGTGAGGGATCATAGATGATCAAAGGGATGCGGGTTGCGGTGTCATGGAAAAAGGTTTTCTCCCCCATCCAATGATCCCCCAAATAATCACCATGATCGCTGGTGAGCACGATGATAGTATCCTCAGCCCGACCGGTGTCTTGCAGCCATTGAAACAAGCGCCCCATCTGATCGTCCGCCTGTTTGATCAGACCCATATAGGCAGGGATTACAGCCTCGCGCACCTCTGCGCGGGAAAAGGTCTGGCCAATTTTGGTGTCCTGAAACGCGCGCAACACTGGGTGGGTGTCTGTGCGTTCTTGGTCGTCGCGCCTCACCAGCTGAATATCATCTGGCCCATACATCGAGGCATAAGGCTCGGGAACGATATAGGGCCAATGCGGCTTGATATAGGAGAGATGACAACACCAAGGGGCGGTTTGGCTTTCGATGAATTCCATGGCGCGATCAGTCAGATAAGGCGTCTCGCTGTCTTGCTCTGCGATATTGGCCGCCTCAGAGCTGTTTTTCAGGAACCAGCCCGACAGAACGTTGCCCTCGCTGTCTAGGCCAGAGTTGGCAAAGTCATGCCACGGATTGTCGCTTTCATAGCCCTTGCTGCGCAGATGGTCATTATACCGCGCTGCGCCCTTGTCGTCATAAAAGCCGTCCGGGCCTTCGGGGCGCATGCCATCGTCGCGCTCAAATACGTCAAATCCGCATTCGGCCACACGCGCCCCAATCACGCTGTCGGGTTCTAGGCCCAACCGGGCCATGCCTTCGGCGTCGGCGCGCATATGGGTTTTGCCAACCAACCAACATCCCAAGCCTGCTCTGCGCAGGTGATCCCCCATGGTCAATTCGCCCACCTTTAGCGGGATTCCGTTCCAGCTGGCGCCGTGGGAATGGACATAGCGCCCGGTATAGGTGCTCATCCGAGAGCTGCCGCAGATCGGAGACTGGATATAGGCGCGATCAAAACGCACGCCTTTGGCAGCCAAGGCGTCAATGTGGGGTGTCTTTAGGTGGGCATGACCATAGCAGCTGAGGTAATCCCAACGCAGTTGGTCAAACATGATGAACAGGATGTTTTTCTGAGGTGATTTTTGCGACGACACGACAAAGCTCCGGCTGTGTTCAGCGACCTTAGCTTTGACGGTGGGCAATGTCAGGGTTGTTTTGCAGGTGGTGCGGTTGAGCTGCGTTCGACCAAAGAGACATCCACAAGATCAATATCCAGCCGGTTGGATTTTTCGGCATTCGTTTTCAACCGTTGCAGCATCTGCGACACCGCCCCCAACCCCAGCTGACGTCGGTCTTGCCAGATTGTCGTCAATGGCGGCACGCAATAGCCCGCCAGCTCGATGTCATCAAAGCCGACAACCGACATTTCTTCGGGCACCGATATGCCAAATTCGCGCAGGCCGGAAATCAGGCCAAAGGCCATCAGGTCACAGGCGCAGAACACCGCTGTTGGGCGCTCTTTCATCTCGGCAATTTGTTTGGCCGCAGAATATCCAGCTTCTAGCGTAAAGGCGCCGGGAATGGTCCACTCAGCGCGCCGCTCGATGCCCAGCTCTTGGCAGGCCTGGACCAGACCTTCGTGGCGCATATGGGTCAGGACGTTGTCATCTGGCCCCAAAATCTCGGCGATATTGCGGTGACCAAGCTCATATAGGTGCTGAACGGCCAGTTTTGCCCCTTTGCCATTGTCGCTGCGCACAGAGGGGTAGGGGGCATTTTCCACCCATTCACAGGCAAAAACGATCTTATCGGCGACGCCATTTTGTTCAAAACGGTCCAAATCGTCCTGAGAAATCCCGCCATCAAGGCTGATCATCCCGTCGATTCGCGAATCCAAAAAGTAATCCAGAACCACATCGCCGACGTTTGACATGCCCAGAGTGTCGGCAATCAAAACCGAATAATCGGTGTCTTCGAACCCGGCGCTGATGCCCGACAAAATCCTCGAGAAGAACTCATTCCCGAGATTTCTGACAAGAATCAAAACCGCGCCAGCCTGTTGTTTGCGAAGGTTTCTCGCCGCCCGGTTCAGGCGATATCCCGTGATTCGAATGGCCTCGAAAACCAGATCTCGGGTGTTTTCTGAAACCAGATTGGGGTTGGATAGCGTGCGGCTGACCGTGGCCGTCGACACACCGGCCTGACGGGCAACGTCCTCAATTTTTACAGTTTTCTGCGCCACATCTTCACCCTTGTTTCTGCTCTTCTTATTCCGTGATCACGCAATGCTTGACAAGAGAGGTTTTACAGAAAAGGATAGTTGTAATCGATTACATCAATGGTTGGAGGGCCGGAAATGTAATCGATTGCAGAGATCTGCAAATGGGGCGATCGCCCCGACGCTGGGCCGGCGACGGCTCGATAGGGAGGAAATACGAATGAAATTTGTACGTAATATTCTTGCGGGAACCACCGCATTGTGCGCCGCAACTGCGGTTTCAGCGGCTGAGCTGGAAGTCACCCATTGGTGGACTTCAGGCGGCGAAGCGGCTGCTGTTTCTGAGTTTGCCAAAGCGTTCAACGCGACCGAGCACACATGGGTTGACGGCGCGATCGCCGGTTCCGGCGGCACAGCGCGTCCGATCATCATCAGCCGTATCCTGGGCGGCGACCCAATGGGCGCAACTCAGCTGAACCACGGCCGTCAAGCCGAAGAACTGGTTGAAGCTGGCCTGATGATGGACCTGACCGACGTTGCCGAAGCTGAAGGCTGGGCCGACATCGTGAACCCATCTTCGCTGCTGGACAGCTGTACTGTTGACGGCCGCATCTATTGTGCGCCTGTAAACATCCACTCATGGCAGTGGATCTGGCTGAGCCACAAAGCCTATTCAGATGCCGGTACTGACGTGCCAACAACATGGGACGAATTTGTTGCTTCTGCGCCTGCACTTGAAGCAGCTGGCAAAATTCCATTGGCCATGGGCCAGCAAGCTTGGCAGTCAAACGGCGCCTTTGGTGTTATGACTGTTGCGATCGCCGGTGTTGATGCATGGTCCGAAGTGACCATCAACAAAAACGCCGAAGTTGCTGCCGGTCCTATCTATGCAAAAGTCTTTGAAGCGGCTGCCAACGCACGTTCGTTTGCTGCCAACTCTAACGTTCAAGACTGGAACCAAGCGACCAACCTCGTGATCACTGGCCAAGCTGGCGCACAGATCATGGGTGACTGGGCACAGGGTGAATTCCAAGTGGCCAACCAAGTTGCTGGTGAAGACTACACCTGTCTGCCAGGTCTGGGTGTGAACGAAGTTATCTCCACTGGTGGTGACGCGTTCTACTTCCCTGTGAACGACGATGCAGACGTGACTGCGGCTCAAAAAGAGCTGGCCGCTTTGCTGCTGAAGCCAGAAGTACAGGTTGCCTTCAACCTGGCCAAAGGTTCTCTGCCAGTGCGCGGTGACATCGACATGTCCAGCGCCAACGACTGTATGCAAAAAGGCCTGGAAATCCTGGCGGCTGGCAACATCCTGCCAGACGGCAACCAGACACTGTCTCCTGACACAACTGGTCAGATCGAAGATCTGATGGTTGAATTCTGGAACGATCCTTCGGTTACTGCTGCGGACGCTCAGGCGCGCTACGCGGCGATCATCGCCGAAGCGGATTGATCCTTTGAATTGCGGGCCCGGCCTTTGGGTCGGGCCCGTTTTTTACGACCATCGTTCATAATGGTCGCTTAATGCTTGTCTCTTGTGTCGCGGCACAGACCAAGCGGGGGAAACAAATATGTCTGTCTCAGAAGGCTCGACCGGTGTGTCTGCAAAGACAACGGTCAAAAGGCCCACGCGCCTGTTCAAGAACATGTCCGCCAAAATCGCATCTATCCCGATGGTGTTCACCGCCCTGGTGATCTTCATTGGCTGTACGGTTTGGACAATTTATCACTCTTTCACCAAGTCCAAGTTGCTGCCAGCCCCCGACAAATGGGTTGGTCTGGATCAATACGAGCGTTTGTGGAGCACCCGCCGGTGGTTGGTTTCCATTGAGAACCTCGCGATCTATGGCATCTGCTCTTTGATCTTGAGTTTGGTCATCGGATTTGGCCTTGCCACTTTGCTGGATCGCAAAATTCGCGGCGAAGCCGTGTTCCGCTCGATCTTTCTCTATCCTTTCGCCCTAAGCTTCATCGTGACTGGCTTGGTCTGGCAGTGGATTTTGAACCCGCAGTTTGGCATTCAAAAAATCGTTCAGGGCTGGGGCTGGGAAAACTTTGCCTTTGATCCGCTGAACAACGCTGACATCGTGATTTACGGCATTCTGATTGCCGGCATCTGGCAAGGCTCTGGCTTTATCATGGTGATCATGTTGGCGGGCCTGCGTGGCATCGACGAAGACATTTGGAAAGCCACCCGAGTAGACGGCATTCCCACATGGAAAACCTATATCGTTGTGATCATTCCGATGATGCGCCCGGTCTTTGTGACGGCGCTGGTTCTGATCGCTGCAGGCATCATCAAGGTCTATGATTTGGTGGTTGCGCAAACCTCGGGGGGGCCGGGCATCGCGTCCGAAGTACCCGCAAAATACGTGATCGAAAAAATGTTCCAATCACAGAACCTCGGACAGGGCTTTGCGGCTTCGACCATGATGTTGGTCAGTGTTCTGGTGGTTCTGATCCCTTGGGCCTATCTCGAATTCGGAGGCAAGAAACGTGACTGAAGCCACTCCTAAGACCATGACAGGACCACGTGGCCCCAAGCCAAAACGTGCGCTGTCTCCGGCCAATATCATGCTGTTCAGCGTGCTGTTTGTCGCCTCGATTTACTATCTTCTCCCACTCTACGTAATGATTGTTACGTCGTTGAAAGGTATGCCAGAAATCCGCTTGGGCAATGTGTTTGCCCCACCGGTAGAAATCACCTTCGAGCCTTGGGTCAAAGCTTGGTCACAAGCCTGCACTGGGATCAACTGTGACGGCCTGAGCCGTGGCTTTATGAACTCGATCCAGATTTTGGTGCCGTCGGTTGTGATCTCGATCGCGATTGCTTCGATCAATGGCTATGCCTTGGCCAACTGGCGCTTCAAAGGGTCTGAAGTCTTCTTTACCATTTTGATCTTTGGCGCCTTCATCCCTTACCAAGTGATGATCTACCCAATCGTGATCATCCTGCGTGAATCTGGCGATGTCTTGTCCTCCATCTTTGGCACCAAAATTCGCCTGATGGGGAGCGTCTGGGGACTGGTGATCGTGCATTCGATCTTTGGGATGCCCATTCTGACCCTGTTGTTCCGCAACTATTTCACCTCTGTTCCAGAAGAGCTGTTTAAGGCAGCACGTGTGGACGGGGCTGGGTTCTGGCGGATCTATTTCCAAGTGATGGTGCCGATGTCTCTGCCGATCTTTGTGGTGGCGATCATCCTGCAGGTCACTGGGATCTGGAACGACTTCTTGTTCGGTGTGATCTACACCAAGCCTGACACTTATCCGATGACCGTTCAGCTGAACAACATCGTTAACTCGGTGCAGGGCGTGAAAGAATACAACGTAAACATGGCCGCGACGCTGCTGACCGGGTTGGTCCCGCTGTTCATCTACTTCGTCTCAGGCAAACTCTTTGTGCGCGGCATTGCAGCCGGCGCCGTCAAAGGTTGAGGATTACTATGGAACCGAATATCGAAATCAATGACCTCAAGCTTAGCTTTGGCGCAGTTGAGGTTCTCAAAGACCTAAATCTAACCGTTGGACAGGGTGAGTTTCTTGTTCTGCTAGGCTCTTCTGGCTGCGGTAAATCAACCCTGTTGAACTGCATCGCGGGCTTGCTGGATGTGACCGATGGTCAAATCCACATCGGTGGCAAAAACGTCACCTGGGCCGAGCCTTCGGATCGCGGCATTGGCATGGTGTTTCAAAGCTATGCGCTTTACCCGCAGATGACCGTTGAGCGCAATCTCAGCTTTGGCCTGCGCAATGCCAAAGTGCCCAAAGCCGAGATCGCTGAGCGCGTTGCCAAAGCGGCCAAAACGCTGCAGATCGAACCGTTGCTGGATCGTAAACCCGGCGCATTGTCGGGTGGTCAACGCCAGCGTGTGGCCATTGGTCGTGCTTTGGTTCGCGACGTGGATGTGTTCCTGTTTGACGAGCCTTTGTCGAACTTGGATGCAAAGTTGCGTGCCGATTTGCGTGTTGAAATCAAACAGTTGCACCACCAACTGGACAACACCATGGTCTATGTGACCCACGATCAGATCGAAGCCATGACGCTTGCGGATCGCATTGCGATCATGAAAAGCGGCAAAATCCTTCAGCTTGATACGCCTGATGAGATCTACTCGCGTCCGGTGAACAAATATGTTGCCGAATTTATCGGATCTCCTTCGATGAACTTCTTTGAGGGACAGATCGACGGGGACAACTTTGTCTGCGAAGCGGGGAGCTTTGCGTTGCAAGGCTATGATTTCATTGGCGCAAAAACCAATGGCCCTGCGTGGTACGGCATCCGTCCCGAGCATATCTTGTCCGGCGAGCAAGCCAGCACCCAACCCGTGCAGGTTCAGACCACAATCGAATTGGTCGAACCACTTGGGTCGGACACTTTGGTGCGCGTCAACCTGAACGGTCGCGCGATCTGGGTGCGTTTGGATGGCCAGTCTTCGGTCGCGTCGGGGGATCCATTGCTGCTTGGCTTTGATTCAACACGCGCCAACCTCTTTGATAAATCCAGCGAAGAGCGCCTCTGAGGCGCGTCGCATTAACTTTTAGGATCTGAATATGAGTTTTTCATATCAACTCTACTCGTCTCGTAACTTTACGCCTTGGGACAATGTGTTCAAATCGTTGTCTGATTTGGGATATACGCAGGTCGAAGGCTTTGGGGGTATTCTTGAGGACGCTCAGGCTCTGCGCGCTCAATTGGATGCCAACGGTCTCTCCATGCCATCCTCCCACATGGGGCTGGACATGCTTGAGGGTGATTTTGACAAGGCGATTGCCACCGCCAACACCTTGGGCATTCAACAGATTTACTGCCCTTACCTGATGCCTGATCTGCGTCCAACGGATGCGGCCGGCTGGGCGGCGTTCGCAGAACGTCTGGAAGTGATTGCCAAAAAGGTTAAGGCCGCGGGTCTCAGCTTTGGCTGGCACAACCATGACTTTGAATTTGTCGCCTGCGAAGACGGCACTGTGCCAATGAAGGCGATCCTTGACGGGGCACCAAGCGTTGAATGGGAAGCGGACATTGCGTGGATCGTGCGCGGTGGCGCGGATCCGATGGCGTGGATTGCAGCACATGGCAACCGCATCACTGCGGCCCATGTCAAAGATCTGGCCCCAGAAGGCGAAAAGGCCGACGAAGACGGCTGGGCTGATGTTGGCGACGGGATCATGGATTGGGCTGGGCTGATCACGGCTCTGCGCGCCAATGATGTGACGCTATTGGTTGCTGAACACGACAATCCTTCGGATGCAGACCGCTTTGCCGCGCGTTCGCTGGCCGCCCTCAAAACATACTGAGAGATTACAATGAGCAAAACACTAGGAATTGGTGTCATTGGCTGTGGCAATATTTCAGCAGCCTATATGCGCCTTGCGCCGATGTTCAAAGGCATCGAGATGCGCGCCTGCGCCGATATGAACCTTGACGCCGCCAAAGCGCGCGCCGAAGAGTTTGGTCTGCGCGCAGAAACCGTTGACGGCCTTTTGGCCGCCGACGACATCGACATTATCGTCAATCTGACCATCCCTGCCGCCCATTTCGAGGTCTCCAAGAAGATCCTCGAAGCAGGTAAGAACGTCTATTCAGAAAAGCCGTTTGTGCTGTCTCTGGAAGAGGGCGCAGCGCTGAAAGAAATCGCAGATGCCAAAGGCCTGCGGGTCGGCTCTGCCCCCGATACTTTCTTGGGTGGAACCCATCAGTTGGCCCGCCATTTGGTGGACCAAGAGGCCGTGGGCAAGATCACCTCTGGCACCTGTTTTGTGCAGGGTCCAGGCATGGAAATGTGGCATCCCAACCCTGACTTCTTCTTTCAGCCGGGGGCGGGTCCGATCTTGGATATCGGCCCTTACTATATCTCGAACCTTGTTCAGCTGTTGGGGCCGGTAAAGCGCGTCACAGCCATGAGCAGCAGCGCTTCTGAGTATCGCACAATCACCTCTGAACCGCGCAAGGGCGAAAAGATCAAAGTGGAAACTCCCACAACGATCCATTCGGTGTTGCAGTTCGAAAGCGGTGCCCAAATCACGCTTTGCGCCAGCTGGGATGTTTGGCAGCACGGCCATTCCAACATGGAGCTTTACGGCCAGAAGGGCACCTTGCATGTGCCTGATCCAAACTTCTTTGGTGGCGAACTGCGCATGACCTCAGAGCGCACGTTTGTAAACGCACCGGGCTGGGATCATCCGTTCAGCAAAGCCAATGATGGGGCCAACGCCAACTACCGCGCAGCGGGTCTGGCGGATATGGCGCAGGCCATCATGAGTGATCGCGCCCATCGCTGCTCTCTGGACTTTGCTTTGCATGTTGTAGATGTGATGACCTCTATCCTGATCTCTGGTGAAGAGGGTCGCTTGGTCGAGATCAGCACAACTTGTGAACGACCCGATGCATTGGGACCAGACGCTGCTCAGGCACTGCTGGCCTAAGAAAAGGACTTAAGATGGTGTGGATGGCCTCAGACAATCGTTACGAAGACATGGTGTATCGCCGCTGCGGTAATTCAGGTTTGAAATTGCCAGCTATCTCATTGGGATTATGGCATAATTTCGGTGACGATACCCCGCATGAGACCAAGCGCGCCATCGCGCGTCAGGCCTTTGATTTGGGAATTACCCATTTCGATTTGGCCAATAACTATGGGCCTCAGCCGGGTGCGGCTGAGACCGCTTTTGGCGAGTTGCTGCGCACGGATTTCGCAGCTTATCGCGACGAAATGATTGTCTCGTCCAAGGCGGGGTATGGTATGTGGCCCGGACCCTATGGCGAATGGGGCAGCCGCAAGTATTTGATTGCTTCTTGTGATCAATCGCTCAAACGGATGGGGCTTGATTACGTCGATATCTTCTATTCGCACCGGTTTGATCCTGACACACCGCTAGAAGAGACGATGATGGCACTGGATCATATCGTGCGCTCGGGGCGGGCCCTCTACGCGGGGATTTCCTCGTATAATGCAGAGCGCACCGCCGAGGCGGCGGCTATCCTCAAAGATTTGGGCACCCCTTGTTTGATCCATCAACCCAGCTATTCGATGCTGAACCGCTGGATCGAAGACGACAACCTGCTGGACACATTGGAAGAGACCGGCATGGGCTCGATTGTGTTTACGCCTTTGGCGCAGGGCATGTTGACCAACAAATACCTCAACGGTGTGCCCGAAGGCAGCCGTGCCACACAGGGCAAATCTTTGCTTGATGGCTTTTTGAACGAAGGCACCCTGACCAATATTCGCGCCTTGAATGAAATTGCCAGCACCCGGGGTCAGACGTTGGCCCAAATGGCTTTGGCTTGGGTGTTGAAAGATGATCGCGTCACCAGCGCGTTGATCGGCGCCAGCCGCCCGTCACAAGTTGTCGACTGTGTCGGCGCTCTCAATAACCTAGAATTCACCCCAGAAGAGCTGACCGAGATCGAGCATTTTGCTCAGGACGCTCAGGTTAACCTTTGGGCGAAGTCTTCGGAAAAATAAGGTTTTTCCCATGATTCAGAACCCTGTCTTGCCCGGTTTCAACCCTGATCCATCGATGATCCGGGTTGGAGAGGACTACTTTATCGCCACCTCCACCTTTGAGTGGTATCCCGGCGTTCAGATCCATCGCTCCAAAGATATGGTGAACTGGGATCTGGCCTGTCGTCCGCTCAATCGGGCCAGTCAGCTGGACATGCGGGGCAACCCTGACAGCGGCGGCATCTGGGCGCCTTGCCTGTCCTATGCCGATGGGCTGTTTTGGTTGGTGTATACCGATGTGAAACGGTTGGACGGCAACTTTAAGGACGCGCACAACTATATTGTGACGGCCCCGTCGATCGACGGCCCGTGGTCCGATCCGATCTATGTGAACTCCTCTGGGTTTGACCCGTCATTGTTTCATGATGATGACGGCCGCAAGTATTTCATGAACCTGCAATGGAACCATGTGTCCAACTCGATTGGCGGCAGCCCCAAGCATCCGGCCTTTGATGGGATCTTGATGCAGGAATGGGACCCGAAAAAGGGCCTGATCGGCGACGTCAAAAACGTCTTTGCCGGAAGTGAACACGGCCTATCCGAAGGCCCTCATGTTTATAAGCGCAACGGGTGGTATTATATGACCGTGGCCGAAGGGGGCACTGGCTATGAGCACGCGGTGACAATGGCGCGTTCTCGCGATCTTTGGGGCCCTTATGAAATGCACCCCGAGACCCATCTGATCACTGCCAAAGACGCCCCGGACAATGCGTTGCAACGCAGCGGCCACGGCCAAATTGTGGAAACGCCGGACGGTCAGGTGTATCACAGCTTCCTGTGCACCCGCCCGCTGAAGGGAAAGTTCTCGACCTTGGGGCGCGAAACCGGTTTGGTTAAATGCCGATGGGGCGAAGACGACTGGCTCTACACCGAAAGTGGCAGCCCGGTGCCGCCGCTAGAGGTGACGCCACCTCACCCGGCTACACGTCTGCCAACAAAAGCCGTCGACTATACGTTTACGGACCAATTGCCGAGCGATTTTCAGTGGCTGCGCACGCCAGAACCAGACCGGATCTTTCGGTTGACCGGGCAATCGTTGCAACTGATTGGGCGCGAAAGTATCGGCAGCTCCTTTGAGCAATCCCTTGTGGCCCGGCGTCAAGAACACCACCACTATCGTGGCGAATGCACGGTTTCGGACTTCACGCCGTCGACCTACCAACAGAGTGCCGGTCTGACGACCTATTACAATGGCCACAAATTCCACTTTCTGGCTGTGACCCATTCGGCGCAGCTTGGCCGGTGTCTGACGATCCTGTCCTGTGCGGGCAATTGGCCGGATGGGCGGCTCAGCTTCCCTGCTGATCAGATTGCGCTGGCAGAAGGGCCGGTCGACTTGGCGGTGGATGTGAAAGGCGCGGTGCAGCAGTTCTATTGGCGTCAAGATGGCGATTGGCAGGCCTTTGGTCCAGAACTTGATGCCAGCGTGATCTCGGACGAAGGCGGGCGCGGTGAACATGCCTCCTTTACCGGTGCGTTTGTAGGGATGATGGCCTTTGACATCACCGGGCAGGGACGCACGGCCGATTTCACGCGCTTTGCCTATCAGCCGAACGAGGTCTGATGCATGGCCGCGTCACATGTTGAAATCATCGATATCGATACGCTGAATGTGCAGAGTGTTCTGCAGACGCAGCGTCACGTCGAGGCCCCAAATTGGGCACCCGACGGGCAATCGTTGATCGTCAACGCGGATGGCGGCCTGTTCAAAATTGATCTTGCGGCCCCCCGTTTGGAGCCGATTGATGCTGGCATATGCACGGAGCTGAACAATGATCACGGCCCCTCTCCGGATGGGCAATGGATGGCGATCAGTGACAAGGTCGAAACCGGTGCGTCCTGTATTTATGTGATGCCAGCCACGGGCGGAACGCCCCGTCGGATCACCCAGAATGTACCATCCTGGTTTCATGGCTGGTCCCCGGACGGGCAATTGGTCGTGTACCCCTGCGTGCGCGACGGGCAGTTTGGCATTGCGACCTGCACGCTTGAGGGTGAGGAAACCCTGTTGATTTCAGGCCCCTGTCACTATGACGGGCCGGATTTCACCCCGGATGGTCAGTGGATTTGGTTCAACTCGGACCGAGGCGGGGACATGGCGCTGTGGCGCATGCGGGCCGATGGGACCGGGGCTGAACAGATGACGTTTGGCGACCGGGTGGATTGGTTTCCGCATCCTTCGCCGGACGGTCAGAACCTGTGTTACCTGTCTTATCCCCCCAACACCCAAGGCCATCCTTTTGGCTGCCATGTCGAGCTGCGCTTGATGCCTGCACAGGGGGGTAAGCCGGTGATGTTGCGCCGCATTTATGGCGGACAGGGGGCAATCAACGTGCCCTCGTGGTCCCCAGATAGTCGGCAATTTGCCTATGTACGATACAACGAAAATCAGTAACAGACGGAGAGTTTAGATGCCCGGATTGATCAAAGGTCCAGCCTTGTTTTTGGCACAGTTCGCAGGGGATGATGCCCCTTTTAACTCTTTGGAGAACATCACAAAATGGGCGGCGGGCCTTGGATACAAAGGGGTGCAGATCCCAACGTTTGACGCCCGTTTGTTTGATTTGGACAAAGCCGCAGACAGCGAAACATATTGCGACGAAGTCAAAGGTATCTGCGCTGATGCTGGCGTTGAAATCACCGAATTGTCGACCCACCTGCAAGGCCAGCTGGTTGCGGTTAATCCCGCCTATGATCTGGCCTTTGATGCCTTTGCGCCTGAACGGGTGCATGGCAATCCTGCGGCGCGCACTGAATGGGCCGTGGATCAGATGAAAAAGGCCGCCAAAGTGTCGCGTCGCCTTGGTCTTGATGCCTCGGTCAGTTTCACTGGATCGCTGGCGTTTCCTTACCTTTATCCTTGGCCACAGCGCCCCGCGGGCTTGATCGAAGAAGCCTTTGCCGAGCTGGCGCGCCGCTGGAAGCCAATTTTGGATGTCTATGACGACTATGGCGTGGATGTCGGGTATGAAATTCACCCCGGCGAAGATGTGTTTGATGGGGTCACTTTTGAAATGTTCCTCGAGGCGCTTGGCGGCCATCAGAGGTGTCAAATCAACTATGACCCTTCGCATTTCCTGCTGCAGCAGATGGATTACCTGTCCTTCATTGATATCTATCATGAACGGATCTGCGCCTATCACGTCAAAGACGCCGAGTTTAATCCTGACGGTCGTCAGGGCGTGTACTCGGGTTATCAGCCTTGGCTGCAACGCGCGGGCCGCTTCCGGTCATTGGGGGATGGTCAGGTGGATTTCAAAGGAATTTTCTCGAAGCTGGCGCAGTACAACTATGAAAGCTGGGCTGTCCTCGAGTGGGAATGCTGCTTAAAATCCCCCGAACAAGGGGCCGCCGAAGGCGCGCCGTTCATTGCGGATCACATTATCGAAGTCACAGACAAAGCGTTTGATGATTTCGCCGGTGGCGAGACCGACCTTGGTCAGCTGCACAAGATGCTGGGAGTATAAGACATGAGCAAATTGCGATTGGGCATGGTTGGTGGCGGGCAGGGTGCCTTTATCGGAGCTGTGCACCGGATTGCCGCGCGTATTGACGGTGACTGGGATCTGGTGGCTGGGGCGCTAAGTTCTGACGCCGAACGAGCCAAAGCGTCGGCGGCAGAATTGGGCATCGCACCAGAGCGCGCCTATACCGACTTCAACGACATGGCCACAGCCGAAGCCGCGCGGGAAGACGGCATAGATGCGGTGGCCATTGTGACGCCAAATCACATGCACGCAGGCCCAGCCATCGCCTTTATGAAGGCGGGAATCCACGTCATTTGTGACAAGCCCTTGTCGGCCACGATGGAAGATGCGCTGGCCATTCAGGCGGCGCAGGCTGAAAGTGGTAAGCTGTTTGTCTTGACCCACAATTACACAGGATACCCGTTGATCCGCCAGGCCCGCGAAATGGTGGCCCGTGGGGATCTGGGCGAGCTGCGTTTGGTCAATGTGGAATATGTTCAAGACTGGCTGACCGAAGAGGTGGACAACAAGCAAGCGGCGTGGCGCACGGATCCCGCACGTTCTGGTGCCGGGGGGGCGATTGGCGACATTGGCACCCATGCGTTTAACTTGGCCGGCTATGTGACGGGGCAAAACCCTGCGCATCTGTCTGCTGATCTTGATGCCTTTGTGGCGGGGCGCCGGGTCGATGACAACGCCCATGTGATGCTGCGCTATGCCAGCGGTGCCAAGGGCATGTTGTGGGCCAGCCAAGTGGCGGTTGGCAACGAAAACGGTCTGCGTTTGCGGATCCACGGCACCAAAGGCGGATTGGAGTGGGGGCAGGAAAACCCCAACCAAATGACGTTCACCAAATTTGGCGAACCCAAACAGATCCTGACGCGGGCAGGGGCTGGCGCCACTGATGCGGGGCTGCGCGGCGTGCGCACCCCCGGCGGTCACCCCGAAGGCTATCTTGAAGGCTTTGCCACGATTTATGCCGAAGCCGCGGCTTTGGTGCGCCACGCTGATTATGGCACAGCACTGCCCGAGGGCACGCATGTGCCTGATTTGCAAGATGGGTTGCTGGGCATGCGCTTCCTTCAGGCCTGCTTAAGCTCGACCGCAAATGATGCGGCTTGGACCGAAGTATAAGGGTCTCACTCTCTGATCAGGGGCCGTGAAAGAGTTCCCATCAGGAAACTGAACCGTGCTGCGGATCCTCCCGCGCAGCACGGTTTTTTTGTGCTTGGCCACTGGATCCGTTGCGCATCGGCTCTGCCCGACCGATCAGCGCGCCACGATCTGACATTGACGCGCGGGCATTCCTGTTTTATTTTGAAGATCAAAATAAATACCGGGCAACCGGTTGGTTGTTGGGAGGACGCCACATGTATTTGGGATTGGATCTGGGCACGTCGGGGCTTCGGGCTTTGCTTGTCAACTCGGACGGTGGTGTGGTGGGATCAGCCGAGGCCAGCTATGGCGTAGCTCATCCGCATCCGGGCTGGAGCGAACAAGACCCTGCCGATTGGGTGGCGGGGTGTAATTCCTCGATCGCAGAATTGCGCGCCGCCCACCCCGAAGAATTTGCCGCACTCAAGGGCATTGGTTTTAGTGGTCAGATGCACGGCGCGACATTGATCGACGACGCAGGGACAGTTTTGCGCCCCGCCATTTTGTGGAATGACACCCGGTGCGCCGATGAGGCCGCGCTGTTGGACAGCACCCCTCAGGTGCGCGAACTCTCGGGAAATATCGTGTTTCCCGGCTTTACAGCCCCCAAATTGCTTTGGGTGGAAAACAACGAACCCGAAATTTTCTCTCGAATTCACAAGGTGTTGCTGCCCAAAGATTATCTTCGGTATTGGCTGTGCGGCGAAACGGTCTGCGATATGTCTGATGCGGCGGGCACCTCTTGGTTGGATGTTGGCACGCGCGACTGGTCCCAGACCTTGCTAGACGCAGGCCATATGCGTCTGGACCAAATGCCAGATCTGGTTGAAGGCACCGATGTGTCAGGACATCTGCGCCCTGAATTGGCGGCGGAATGGGGCCTCTCAGAAAATGTCGTTATTGCCGGCAGCGGAGGGGACAATGCGGTGGCGGCCTGTGGCGTTGGCTGCATGCGCGAAGGCGATGGCTTTGTGTCACTGGGCACATCAGGCGTTCTGTTGGCCGCCCGTGACAGCTTTGCCCCAGCCCCGGAAACGGCCGTTCACAGCTTTTGTCATGCGGTGCCCGGACGTTGGTATCAGATGGGGGTGATCTTGGCGGCCACCGATTGTTTGAACTGGTTGTCGGGCCGTCTGGGACAAACCCCGGGCACGTTGGCCAGCCTGTTGCCGGACGATATTAGCGGCCCCTCTGACGTCACGTTCTTGCCCTACCTTTCGGGGGAGCGCACGCCACATAATGATGCCCGGATCCGTGGTGCCCTGATCGGCTTGGACATCGGCAGCGAAAACGTGGATCTGACCCAAGCGGTGATGGAGGGGGTTGCCTTTGCATTGCGCGACAACCTGGAAGCGCTGCGTGCCACCGGGGCCAAGCTGCAGCGCGTGCTGGCGATTGGGGGCGGTACTCAATCTCCGTTTTGGCTGGAAACACTGGCGACCGTTTTGAACATTCAGTTGGATTTGCCCGAGCAGGGTGAATTTGGCGCTGCACTTGGCGCTGCGCGACTGGCAATGGCGGCGGATGGTGCGGATATTGACGCGATCATGACCGCCCCGAAGGTCGAGCGTAGCATCCTGCCGCGCGCCGATCTGGTGCCCGCCTATGAGGCGGCCTATCAGCGGTACAAAGGTTTGTATCCCGCGCTCAAAGGAGCAACCGCATGAGGTCACTGGCCCTAAGTGCATTGATCTGCGGGTTGGCGGGGCCTGTCGTGGCCTTGGATCTTGGTCCCAAGCCCGAGTTTGTGCCATTGGATATGGCGCGGGTCACTTTGGGGCAGCAGTTGTTTTATGACCCGATTTTGTCGGGCAATCGCAACATCAGCTGCGCCACTTGCCATCATCCCAAACATGGCACGTCTGATGGGGTGTCTTTGGCCCTTGGCGAAGGCGCAATGGGTCTTGGCCCGGATCGCCATCCCGGTGCGGTCAACACGCCAGAGCAACGCTTGCCCCGCAACGCACCGGCGCTGTTCAATCTTGGGGCCACGGAATTCAGCGTCATGTTTCACGACGGACGTCTGGAAGCCGATGCAAGCCAGCCCGGCGGCATCCGCACGCCGTTGGGTCAAGAAATGGTCGCTGGCTTTGACTCGGTTTTGTCAGCACAGGCGATGTTCCCGGTCCTGTCAGGGGATGAAATGGCCGGGCACTATTCGGAGAACGAAGTGTCGCAAGCGGTGCGCTTGGGGCATTTGTCCTCGGATGGGGGCGCTTGGGATCTGATATCCGCACGGGTTGCGGCGATCCCCGAGTATCGCCAACAATTTGGCGCCATTCTTGGCGCACAGGTACCGATCGCGTTCACCGATATTTCCAACGTCTTGGCGGATTTTGTGCGGTTTGAATGGCGCGCCACCGACAGCGCCTTTGACATTGCTTTGGCCGGAGGTGCGCCGCTGGAACCCATGGCGCAAGCCGGGCTTGAGTTGTTTTACGGCAAAGCCCAATGCAGCAGCTGTCACAGCGGCTGGTTCCAAACAGATCACGGGTTTCACGCCATTGGCATGCCCCAGATCGGCCCCGGAAAAGCGGCCCGGTTTGAAACCCATGCCAAAGACGAAGGCCGCATGCGGGTGACCGGGCAAGCGCAAGACCTCTACCGGTTCCGCACCCCGTCATTGCGCAATGTCGCATTGACCGCGCCTTATGGGCACAATGGAGCCTTTGCCTCGCTGCGGTCGGTTGTCGTGCATCATCTGGACGCGGAAACCTCGTTGCGCAGCTATGACCCTGCGCAAGCGGTTCTGCCAAGCCTTGATGGATCACAGGATTTCCGCGCCACCACTGACAGCGCCGAAGTGGCGCGAATTCTGGCGGCCAGTGAGTTGCCGGTTGTGGCCCTGCAAGAGGCTGAAATCGACGCGCTGTTGGCTTTTCTGCACAGTCTAACGGACGAAACGTGGCGCTATGATCGTCTGGGCACGCCCGAAACCGTGCCCAGTGGGTTGCCGGTTGATCGCTAACCTTAGCGCAGCACACTCAGCCCGGTTTCTGGGCTGAGTTTGATGTGGTGATTGGTCTGCACATCCATCCAATTGCTGGGGGATTGGTCGGGCCAGATCACGCGGATCTGCGCGTCCTGCGCTTCACCCACTCCGAAATGCAGCGCGCCGGAATACCCGCTTGCGTGCCCGCCCCCCAAAGTGACTTCTTGGACCCAAGTGTGGGCTTTGGTGCGCACTTCGACATGGGCGCCAATCGCCTGCGTGTTGGTGTGCTTGCCCTCGAGGCTAACCAGCAAATAATTCCCTGCATCCGAGGTGTTTTGATAGAGTTCCATCGGGGCGCGCCGGTTGACCACTGCCAAATCCAGACGACCATCAAGATTGAGATCCGCCAGCACCGCGCCACGGCTGCGCGCGAGGGTCGCGATGCCCGCCTGCTCACCCTGTTCGTGGAAATGGCCAAGCGTATCCTGCATCAGCAGGTTGTTTGGATCTTGCATGGCTGCATCCGGCATCTGTTCCACATTGCCTTTGGCAATAAAGATGTCATCGCGCCCGTCGTTGTTCACGTCGCCAAAAGCTGCGTGCCATCCGGTAGAGGGACGCCCATCTGGCCCCATATACGGGCGATGCGCCGTGGTGCCGCGCTCGTAGGTCGCGTCATTATAGGCCGGGCCCATCGCTGCGGGATCAAAATACTGAAGCTTTTGATCCCCCATAGAGGTCAAAAAGACATCCGAATACCCATCCCCGTTCACATCCCGTGAGGCGATGCCCATGCCCCATAACTGATAGGCTTTCCAGCCATCCTCGGTGTCATAAAGCCGTGGTTCAGCGTCCATGGCCCACATCTGTTCCTGTCCACCTTTGACATAGTAGTGGCGGTCGTTGGACACACGCAAATCTGCATGCCCCGTGCGCGCCCAATCCGTGAACAGCATCGACAAGGCACAAAAGCCCGGCTCTAGCCGCTGCGGCGCGCCATAGGTTTGGCCATCTGGGCGATAGAGCAACGTTGCATCGCAGGTTTCAAACGGCCCCTTGTCGTTTTCGCGATCAACATAGGTGCCAAAGGCCAGCGTGGGCAAAGAGTGTCCGGGCTCAAACGTGGCGGAAAACGCAGTGCTCCAATGATCGTCACTTTGAAAGTTGAGATCTTCGAATGGGGCAAAGGCGCAGTTGCCCAGACCCTTTAGCACCATGTCCGACCCAACACGCAGCACCGCAAGATCCAAGATTGAATCGCCATCGATATCAATGGGGTAAGCGCCGATCACGCCAGTAATGTCGAGGGCGTCAGGCGTGTCCTCTTCAAAGCGCAGCGGTGCGCCGGGGGCGCCGGTGCGGTTGCGCATCAGCTTTGATGCATTGCCGCCACCAGCAGCATAGAGCTCCGGGAGCATGTCCCCATCACAGTCAAACGCAGCCACGCCGCCGCCGACAAAATGTTCCCAACCGCCGCCATATTCATGCGCGGGCAGGGGGGCTGGTGCAAAGCTGGGGGTGGCAAAACCCGGTGTCGCTGCAAGAATGCAAAGCGTGGTGAGTTTAGCCTGCATGTTGTGCCAGCTCCTTAACGGTAAGTGAGGTTACTTTCTCCACGGCATAGGCCGCCGCGCCTTTGGCCCACATCTGGTCACCCCAAGCGTGGATTTTGACTTCGGGCAATGGGGCGTCGACCTGAACAACCGAGCGGCGCATCTCTTCGATGACGGCCTCAGTCAAAAGGTATTCTAAGCCTTTGGAGGCCCCGGCCAAGACAATCAGCTCGGGGTCAAAAATATTGATGATATTGGCCAGCCCCATGGCAAACATGCGTCCGGCGCGATCAAAAATGGATGCCGCGATTTGATCGCCGTTTTGCGCAGCCAGATACATCTGATTGACGTCGCTGATGTTGCTATTTTGACCCAAAAGATTGGCTTCGCGCAGCAGGGCGTAATCCCCGACATAGGCCTCAAGACATCCCCGCTGGCCACATTGGCACAGCGCGCCTGCCAATTGAACTTTGGTGTGGCCAAACTCCGCGCCGCAGCCACGGGTGCCGCGATAGATTTCGTTGTCGATCACAACACCCATCCCGACGCCGTGTTCCACCGTGATGACAATAAAGTCCGAAATTTTGCGCCCTTCGCCAAACAGGTGCTCTGCTTTGGCCACCAAATTGGCGTCGTTGTCGACGATCACTGGGCAATGAAAGACCTGCCCTAAATGCGCGCCGAAATCGACGTTGCGGTCGGTCAGTGAGGGCGACCAATAGACAAAGTTGCGCGGTGCATCGACCAGTCCGGCCATCCCCACACCAATGCCCGAGATTTCGGCCAGACCAAACCCAGCCTTGGCACAGGCTTGCTCGACCGCTTTGAAAATCTGTGTGCACAGATCATGCGGGGACAAGCGGCTGACGGGCAGGGGCATTTGATGATCGGCCAGCTCGACACCTTTGAAATCGATCAGAAGGACAGAGATCGTGTGATGTGCGACCTTCACCCCGGCAATACGATGCGCATCGCCGCGCAGACCCAAGGCCACACGCGGGCGACCGCGCCCAGCTCCGGCGGGGCGGTTTTCGGGAATAATCTCTTCAATCAACCCAGCCGTTAATAATTCGGAAGTAATGGTCGTTACCGTGGCAGGGCTGATTCCAGTCTCTCGTGAAATATCAATGCGCGCGATGCTGCCGGCGGCCCGAATGGAATCGAGGATTTGCTGGCGACCAGACTCGCGCAGTTCGTCTGAATGAGATGATCTTTCGTGATTGGACACAGGCAGCCCTCCTTATTCTTCCTGTGTTTAAGGGCCTTTTTCAAAGAAATCGACCCCGTCTAAAAGTTATAGCACTATTTAATTTGAACTACAAAAAAAATAATGCTATACCGATTCAGCAACCCGGCGCAGAGGTCTTGAACCCCTTCGCAGGGAAGCGTCATAGATCCAGGGAGGAATGACACATGAAATTCACAAAAGCACTTGGCCTTGCAGCGGCATTGGCAACGACTTCGACAATGGCATTGGCGGCTGACCTTACAGTTGGCGTTAGCTGGTCCAACTTCCAAGAAGAGCGCTGGAAAACTGACGAGGCAGCGATCCTGGCCGCGTTGGAAGCAGCGGGTGCAAAATACATCTCTGCAGACGCTCAGTCGTCTTCAAGCAAGCAGCTGTCTGACGTTGAAAGCCTGATCGCACAGGGCGCAAACGCTCTGATCATCTTGGCTCAGGATGCGGCATCTGTTGGTCCAGCTGTTCAAGCAGCGTCCGACGAGGGCATCCCTGTTGTTGCCTATGACCGCCTGATCGAAGACGCCCGTGCCTTCTACCTGACATTCGACAACGTCGAAGTTGGTCGCATGCAGGCGCGTGCAGTTTTGGCGGCTCAGCCTTCTGGCAACTACGTCATGATCAAAGGGTCGCCAACCGATCCAAACGCCGACTTCCTGCGTGGCGGTCAGCAAGAAGTGCTGCAAGCCGCAATCGACGCGGGTGACATCACCATCGTTGCCGAAGCTTACACTGATGGCTGGGTTCCTGCGAACGCACAGCGCAACATGGAGCAAATCCTGACAGCGCAAGACAACGAAGTTGACGCAGTTGTAGCTTCCAACGACGGCACCGCCGGTGGTGTTGTTGCAGCTCTGACAGCGCAAGGCCTCGAAGGTCTGCCTGTTTCTGGTCAGGATGGCGACCACGCCGCTCTGAACCGTGTTGCGACTGGCACTCAGACTGTTTCAGTTTGGAAAGACGCCCGCGCATTGGGTAAAGCCGCTGGCGAAATCGCCGTTGCTTTGGCTTCGGGTTCGTCGGTTGACGGCGCGGTAGAATGGACCTCTCCATCGGGCACAGCCATGAACTCCATGTTCCTGGCACCAGTTGCTGTAACTGCTGACAACCTGAACGTTGTTCTGGACGCAGGTTGGATCGAAAAAGACGCACTGTGCGCCGGTTCTGACCTGGCCGTGTGTAACTAAGCTACTTTGTCCCCCTGGTCCTGCACCGGGGGGACAATTCCCCACCCCCCAAAAAACTGGCGATATAGACGAACTGTGTTAGCATCCTCGCTAACCAGCGGCGTCGCGCGTCTTAGTTGAATACCGCGCTCGGAGAGGAATTTCGAATGCAGAACTCGGCAAGAAACTTTTTTACCAAGTTGGGAATTGATACCCGGCTTCTCGGAATGATCGGCGCACTTGTCGTGCTTTGGATCGTTTTCGACTTGGTCACCGGGGGGCGCTTCCTGACCCCTCGCAACCTGTTCAACCTGTCCGTTCAAACCGCCTCTGTTGCCGTGATGGCCACAGGCATGGTGTTTGTGATTGTTACCCGCCATATCGACCTCTCCGTGGGGTCGATGCTGGGCTTTATCGGCATGACCGTTGCCGCGCTCCAAGTGAAGTTGCTGCCAGAGATGGTGGGCTTGGGACATTGGTCAATCTGGATCGTTGCCTTGCTGGCCGCAGTGTCCATGGGCGCCATTTTGGGCGCGTTCCAAGGCTGGATCATCGGTTATCTGACCGTGCCGGCGTTCATCGTGACCCTTGGGGGATTGCTGGTGTATCGTGGGGCCATGTGGTGGGTCACCCAAGGTCAAACTGTTGCGCCGCTTGATCCGACATTCAAGCTGCTTGGTGGCGGGGCTGACGGGACGTTGGGTGAAACGCTCAGCTGGGCCTTTGGTGTTGTGGCCGCAGCGGCCTCTGTCTTGCTGATCTTGGCCAGCCGTCGTCGCAAGTCGAACCACGGGTTCACCGTTAAGCCAGTGTGGGCCGAAGGTATCTTGATCGCCTTGGCCGCCGGTTTGGTGCTGTGCTTTGTGTGGATCATGAACTCTTACAAGATCGCCAAAGGCGCACTGCCTCGCATCGCCGAAGCGCGCGGTGTTGAAATGACCGAAGGTCTGACGCTCTATCACGGTGTTGCCATTCCTGTTGTGATCTTGCTGATCGTGACTGTTGGCATGACCATCGTGTCAACGCGCACCCGGTTTGGTCGCTATATCTACGCCACTGGGGGCAACCCCGAAGCGGCAGAGCTTTCGGGCATCAACACCCGCTTGCTGACTGTCAAAGTCTTTGCGCTGATGGGCGCCTTGACCGGGATCTCAGCTGTGATCGCCTCTGCGCGTTTGGGCTCTGTGGATGTGGGTCTTGGCACCTTGGATGAACTGCGCGTGATCGCGGCGGCCGTAATCGGTGGCACCGCTTTGGCGGGTGGCTTTGGGACCATCTATGGCGCGGTGATCGGTGCGTTGATCATGCAATCGCTGCAATCGGGCATGGCCTCGGTTGGTGTGGATGCGCCGCTGCAGTCTATCGTGGTTGGGATCGTTCTGGTCTTTGCCGTCTGGGTGGACATCATTTATCGCCGTAAGACCGGCGCGTAAGGGAGGATTGAGCTATGGAAAAGAAACCCCCTCTCGTCGAGATGAAAGACATGCACATCTCGTTCGGTGGTATTCGCGCTGTGGATCACGTTTCGATCGACTTGCAGCCGGGTGAAGTTGTTGGCCTGCTGGGCCACAACGGCGCCGGTAAGACCACGCTGATCAAGATGTTGTCTGGGGCCTATAAGGCCGACGGCGGTGAGATCTACATCAACGGTGAAAAAGCCGAGATCAACAACCCTCGTGATGCGCGCGACTATGCGATCGAGACCATCTATCAAAAGCTTGCGCTGTCAGACAACCTTGACGCCGCCAGTAACCTGTTCTTGGGCCGTGAATTGGTCACCGGAGCGGGCACGTTGGACGACGACGCAATGGAAGCGGAAACCCGCAAAATCATGGCGCGGTTGAACCCGAACTTTAAAAAGTTCTCGTCGCCTGTGTCTGCGTTGTCCGGTGGTCAGCGTCAGTCCGTTGCGATTGCGCGTGCGGTCTACTTCAAGGCCAAGATCCTGATCATGGACGAGCCAACAGCTGCGCTTGGTCCTCAGGAAACCCAAATGGTTGCCGAGCTGATCAAACAGCTGAAAGCCGAAGGCATTGGCATCTTCTTGATCGACCACGACGTGCACGCCGTGATGGATCTGTGTGACCGCGCCTGCGTCATGAAAAATGGCAAAGAAGTGGGCACCGTGAATATTCCGGATGTGACGGATGACGATCTGTTGTCGATGATCATTCTGGGCAAGAAACCGGGCGAAGAAGCCGCCTAAGTTCCGGAGGGGCGCTGGCCCCTCCATTTCAAACACAAGGTTATATGAAATGAGCACTGGATTTTTCGAGGGCATCGATAAGGTCGTCTATGAAGGCGCCGACAGCGCCAACCCAATGGCGTTCCGTCACTACAATCCCGAAGAAGTTGTCATGGGGAAAACCATGAAAGAGCACCTGCGTTTTGCAGTGGCTTGGTGGCACAGCTTTGCTTGGGAAGGGGGCGACCCGTTTGGTGGGCGCACCTTTGAACGCCCTTGGTATCCACAGGACGACATGGGCCGCGCCAAGCTGAAAGCTGACGCTGCGTTTGAGATGTTCGATATTCTGGATGCTCCGTTTTATTGCTGGCACGATCTGGATCTGCGTCCTGATCAGGGCAACTTTGCCGACAACTTGTCGACCTTGAACGAAATCACCGATTACCTTGGTGAGAAGATGGAAAGCAGCAACACCAAACTGCTGTGGGGCACTGCCAACATGTTCTCAGAGCGCCGCTGGATGTCGGGCGCCTCAACCAACCCGGATCCCGATGTCTTTGCCTTTGCTGCGGCAACGGTCAAAAGCTGTATGGACGCAACCCACAAGCTGGGCGGTTCCAACTACGTGCTGTGGGGCGGTCGCGAAGGGTACGAAACCCTGTTGAACACCGATCTCAATACCGAGCTCGACAACATGGGCCGCTTCTTGAACATGGTTGTGGACTATAAGCATAAGATTGGTTTCAAAGGTCAGATCCTTGTCGAGCCCAAGCCACAAGAACCGTCCAAGCACCAATATGACTTTGACTCGGCCACGTGTATTGGCTTCTTGCGCAAATACGGCTTGGAAAACGAAGTCAAACTGAACCTCGAGCAAGGGCACGCCATTCTGGCCGGCCATTCCTTTGAGCATGAGATTGCCGTTGCCGCAGCGGATGGCATGTTGGGGTCGATCGACATGAACCGCAACGACTATCAGTCGGGCTGGGACACCGATCAATTCCCCAACAATGTGCCCGAAGTGGCACTGGCCTATTACCACATCCTTAAGGCCGGTGGTCTGACGCAGGGCGGCACCAACTTTGACGCCAAAGTGCGCCGTCAGTCGATCGATGCAGAAGATCTGGTTGCCAGCCACGTAGGCGGCATGGACATCTGTGCCCGTGGCTTGAAAGCCGCGGCGGCGATGATCGAAGATGGTGGTCTGGAAGACGCGCTTAAATCACGCTACGCCGGATGGGAAAGCGCCGAAGCCAAGGCGATGTTGAACAGCGATCTGGCCAGCATCTCGGACCGTGTTCTGTCCGAAGGCATCAACCCAGAGCCAAAATCAGGCCGTCAGGAAATTTTGGAAAACTACGTCAACCGTTTCGTCTGAAACCGTTGCTAAGATCGAAATTGGGCTTGTCCCGAAAAATACCCGCCGGGCAACTGGCGGGTATTTGCTGTTTGAAGATCCGCTTTTGCGCCTGCCGATCCGGTCACAGGGCGTTGAAGCGGTCCGTCAGATCCTGCATGGCGTCAAAATAGGGACCCGGCCCATAACTGGCACGCCCGGCACCGCAATTGGCGGCCTCGTTCAAAGAGGTCAAACGCCCGCGCATCATCACGTTCACCGGCACCGGCGAGGCTTCGCAGATTTTCTGGATCAACGCGAGGTCCCAAAGACCGGGCACAAAGAAGCTGTCAGCGCCCGCTTCTTGATAGGCGATGGCCCGTTCGCTGGCCTGCGTGATCAGCGCGGCGTGATCCCCCTCTGGCCCTGCTTTCAGGAATAAATCGGTGCGCGCGTTGATCACCAAGGGCACATCCGCTTTGGTGGCGGTATGGCGAATGGCGCGGATCCGTTCTGCTTGGACGGCCAAGCTGTGCAAGCCCTCTTGACCAACAATCTGATCCTCAAAATTCAAACCCACCGCACCAGTTTCAATCAGCTGAGTGATGTTTTTGGCCAGATGGTCCGGTTCAACCGCATACCCGCCTTCGAAATCGACGCTGACGGGCAGATCGGTCGTTTGTGTGATCCGCGACACGATCTGCAACAGCATTTGCATTGGGATTTTCTCGCCGTCGGCATAGCCTTGTGCTGCGGCCACTGACATGCTGCCGGTTGCTAGGGCTTTGGCCCCGGCCTTTTCCAGAGTTTTGGCGCTGCCCGCATCCCAGATGTTATACAGGACCACCGGAGTGCCAGGGGTGTGAAGCGTTTTGAACGCAAGGGCCTTGGTTTTTTGATCCATTGTTAGCTGTCCATTGTTGCGTGTTTGTATTGATGTTCAATTTCGATCAGACGCTGTTTGCGCCACAAGCCCCCACCATAGCCCGTCAATGCGCCATCCGCGCCCATCACGCGGTGACAGGGCACCGCAAGCGCAATTTGATTGGCCCCATTGGCGCGCGCCACGGCACGCGTGGCGGTGGGGCGGCCAATTTTTGCAGCTATTTCAGCATAGCTATAGGTGTGACCGGCAGGAATGCGTTGCAACTCGGCCCAGACCTGTTGCGAAAAGGCGCTGCCCGGTTGGGACAAAGGGGTTTTAAATCGGGGCAGCCGGCCCTCAAAATACAGCGCCAATTCTGCGCGAATCTGGTCGGTCGGGGCATAGCGGCCGATCCCCAGATCCCCTTTGACACTGCTCAGCAGTCTGGCCAACTCCGCCGGAAGCGCCTTGCGCCCGACAAACTCCAACAGATGCAGGTGCTGGGCGCTGCTGACGGCGATCATGTCCCCCAAGGGGGTGGTGATCCAATCCGCCAGCAAAAGTCCGGTGGTGCCCAAAGAGCTGGGGGCACAGCCCAGCATTTTGGCAAATGCGGCGCGAAAGGCACTGGGCGAGTCAAAGGCGGCGTCTTGTTGCGCCGCAATCACCTTGGCGCCATCTGCCAGCGATTCAAAACTGTCGCGCAGCCGGCGTTGGCGGGCCATTTCCAGAAAAGTCATGCCAAAATGGCGCTTGAAGCTGCGCCGCACCGTCGAGGCGTCAAACCCCATGCGGGTGACATCACTTTCGTACCATCGCCGTCCGGGGTTGGCATCAAGCGCATTCAGCAGCTTGGCAATCATCGGATCGGCGCTGGCCGCAGGCTCCAGCGGGTGACAACGTTTGCAGGCACGAAATCCGGCTTCGATACAGTCGCCAACCGTCGCGCGGAACCGACAGTTTTCGGATTTGGGTTTACGGGCGGGGCAGGTCAGACGACAAAACACACCCGTGGTCGCAACACAGACATAGGCCTGCCCTTCATAGCGGGCATCCCTGTCAAGCAACGCTTGGTAGAGCGTGTCGTGGTTTGGTAGATCAAATAACATGGTCCAATACCTAGCACGGCTGATCCTGCTGATCAGTCGAAACGCGGGCGTTTATTTCATTTTCTTCTGGCCAGCCTAAATCGATCTAAGATTTATGGCTGGCTGCCAGTTGTGGCAGTCGTCCCTGCCGTGGACGGGTGGCTGAGCGCCGCGCATCTGCCATCATGGGTGTTTTGCGCCGAAGGTTTCAATCGAAACGGGGTCAGGTGGCGCAAGACGAATGGGCACGGGCACAAGCGCGCGCGATCACCAGCTCTTCGTTGGTTGGGATCACCAAGGCTTTGACCACAGAGTTTTGCGTGCTGATGGTGGTGTCATTGCTGGCATTGGCCGCCGGGACCAGTGCCAGCCCAATCCACTCCATTCCCTGACAAATTTTCTGTCGGATCAACGCAGAGTTTTCGCCGATCCCGCCACAGAAGACCACCGCATCCAGCCCTTCAAGCGTGGCCGCCATCGCCCCAAGTTCTCGGCGGGCGCGAAAGGTGAAATAGTCGATGGCTTCTTTGGCCTCTGGCGCTTCGCTGGCTTGCAGTGTGCGCATGTCGTTGGAGATCCCAGACAGCCCAAGCAGCCCCGAGTCCTTGTACAGCATCTGGGTGATTTGCGCTGCGTTCAGACCTTCTTGGTCCATCAGATACAGCAGGACGCCGGGATCCACCTGTCCAGAGCGGGTGCCCATGGGCAACCCATCCAGCGCCGAAAATCCCATAGTCGAGGCAACCGAAGTCCCGGCTTTGAGGGCGCACATTGAGGCGCCATTGCCCAAATGGGCCACCACAACGCGCCCGCTGTGCAGATCTGGAAAGTAGGATTTTAGCCTGCTTTCGATGTAGTTGTAACTCAATCCGTGAAAGCCATACCGCCGCACACCTTTTTCGTAGTATCTGCGCGGAATTGCAAAAGTATCGTTCACAAACGGATGGTTGCGGTGGAAAGCTGTGTCAAAACATCCAGTTTGTGTGGCGTTGGGAAAGGCGCTCATCGCCGCGCGCACCCCAGCCAGATTATGTGGCTGATGCAGCGGCGCAAAGGGCGCCAAAGTGGCGAGGTCTTCCAAAACCTCTGACGTCAGGGTTAAGGCTGTGTCCGCGCGCAACCCACCGTGCACGATCCGATGGCCCACTTGGGTGATTTCTGCCTGCGGCAGGTGGCGTTGAATGGCGCTGAGCGCGTCTTGAAGCGCCTGCTGGTGGCCAATGGGCTGGGGACCCGCAACCGGGGTCTCTGCCTGCACGGGTGTGCCGTCTGCAGTGAACAAGCTAAGCGTTGCCGCACCACCAATGCGATCAACCTGTCCCCGCAGGATCAAAACCGGATCCTGATCAATGGCATCGTCAACGGCGTCAAACACCGCAAGTTTGAGCGACGAGGATCCGGCATTGAGCGTTAGGATATGGGTCATTGCTGCTGGTCTTTCAGCCGGTTGTCGTGCAGCGCTGCCACCGCGCAAGAGGCCAACCGGGCCATATCGTCATCCGCGCGGCTGTTCAGAATGATCGGCACCCGCGCGCCCAAGACCAGACCGGCGCCTTCGGCATGGCTGATATACGTCAGCTGTTTGGCCAGCATATTGCCCGCGTCCAGATTGGGCACAACCAAGACCTCGGCGCGCCCAGCGACCGGTGAGGTGATGCCCTTGGTGCGTGCTGCGGCAATATCCACCGCATTGTCCATCGCCAAGGGGCCGTCTACCAAGCCGCCGGTGATTTGGCCGCGTTCCGCCATTTTTGACAACAACGCCGCATCCACCGACGAGGGCAAATCAGGATTAACCGTTTCCACCGCCGACAGCACCCCAACTTTGGGTTCCTGAATGCCCAGAGATTGCGCCAAATCGATGGCGTTCTGGCAGATATCAACCTTGGTTTTCAGGTCAGGATCGATGTTGATCGCCGCATCTGTCACCAACAATGGATGGGCCAATCCCGGGACATCCATCACAAACACATGGGTGAAACGGCGCCCCGTGCGCAGACCTGTTTGGCGATCCAATGCAGGTCGCAGCAACTGATCCGTGTGCAGATGCCCCTTCATCAGCGCCTGAGTGCGCCCCTCATGCACCAAGGAAACCCCCAGTTTTGCCGCCGCTTTGTGATTGGGTTCGTGGATGATTTCGAGCCCAGACAATGACTTACCAAGCGTTTCTGCGGTAGCATTTATCTTGGCTTCATCGCCGATCAGCACGGGATCGATCAGCGTGTGATCGCGGGCCAACAAGGCGCCACCAAGCGCGTTTGGTTCTTCTGGGCAGATCACAGCGGTGCGCAGGGCTGGCAGAGCCTCGGCCCGCGCCAACAGTTTTTCAAAATGGCGGTGACGCTGCACAATCAAGCCCGGCAAGTCGTGGCTGCTATATTTTAGTTTGTGTTCAGGGGCTTGGATCAAAGCATGACCCGAAACCAATAGGTGATCGTCTGCCAGTCGTCGCACTTCGGTGTCGAGGGTGGCCGAACGGGTGGCTGGATCTAATGTGCGGACCGTGACGCGGGCCAATAGTTCGTCTCCCGCCACTGCTTGATCATGGAATTTCAAGGATTGATCGCGATAGAGCGACCCAGCGCCGGGCAGAATGTTGCCCAACACAGCCGAAATTAGGGCCCCCAGAAACAAGCCCGGGGCGATGGCTTCGTTTTGACCATCGCCATCTCCGTCGTGATCAAACAGATGCAAGGGGTTATGATTGCCAGATACATTGGCAAACACCAAAAGATCGTCTTGGGTCACCAAACGACGGATCGAGGCGGTACCGCCTTTAGAAAGTTCGTCGAAGGTTTTGTTTTCAATCAACATAAATGAATCCAGTAAAGGTGAAGTATTCGATTACAAAAGCGGTTGGGCTGCGTATTTCAAGAGCGTGGCCGAGTGGTAAATTCCAATGGAAACCCAAGTTCAAAACCGATTTTTACACAGTTTCAAGAGCGAAGCCAGTGTATGAGACCTGACGTAGCGGGAAGATCCTGCGCTTTGGCTCATTGCCCCCCAGCCCTACCATATATCGAGATCAGGTTTGCACTGTAAGCATTTGAGTTTTATCGATTAAGCTTATTTCAAATTTCGATCTTCGGGCGTCTGGAATCCATCGCGTTTGGCCACCGGGTATGGCCTTGGGCGTTCGTCATTTCTCAAAGGTTTTGCCCTTAAAGCAAACGCTGGCGCAGCTCAGCAATATGTTTGGCGGCGTTGCGGGCATCAACCTCGGCTTCGCGGACCAGCCAATCAAAATGTTCGGTCAAGGTTTTGATCCGTCCCGACTCTCGGAAGGCCAAATAGAACTTACCGACATAGATCACCCCAACCAAAGGCCCAAACAGGGTCAGCGGAGCACTGAACTGACGGCGTGCATTGAACAGATAGAGCCGCAGCGAGGGAAAGAGGGCATCGCATTCGCTGATCAGATGGTCCAATTGTTCAGCGCGGGCTGCGCGGCTTAACCCCTGATAGTAGCCAGCGCCCGCAGCAAAGGCTTCAAGCTCGTGCAGAGGAATGGCAATTTCATAGTCAGAGCTTCCCGTGCGCAGCCAATCGATTTTGTCCTGCATCGCGCCAAAGGCCTGATCAGGCGTTTTGCCAAGAAACGCCTCGTATTCCCAGCGCACCACGGCTTCGGTTTTCAGCACATCCGGCAGGGTGGCTGGCACATGGCGGATTTTATATCCCGACGCCTCACGGTGCCAATCCAAGAGCTATTCATCGGACGAGCTGCGCTCGGCTTGGGTCATCTGCATTGACGCTGCAATCAGATCCCCGGGGCGTTCAGGGCGATCGGTCAGGCCCAGCAACCAATCCGAGCTGACCCCAAGCGCGCGGGCGCATTCCGCTGTGAGATGCGCATTGGGCAGACGGCAGGCCTCGGCATCCAAAAGCTGCGAGATGGTCGAGCGGTTCACATCTGTTGCGCGCGCCAAAGCGCTGCGGTTCAGCTGTGCGGTTTCCATGGCGCGGATCAGGCGTTCACGAAAAATCTCTGCTCTGTCACGTTTGTCGGTTTTTGCCTGCATTGTTTACTTTTCTAAACATTGGCGAAAAATGTCGCCCAAACGCAGAATGTCACGCCCGCAGGGATCACGCTAGTGTGATCGCAAAGAAAGTCACAAGAGGCTCTATGGAAACCTGTCTGCGCACCATCATCAAAGCAATCTGTTGGCAAGGCTTGGGCTTGGTGATGATGACGGGTCTTGGGTATATGTTCACTGGCTCTTGGTCTCAGGGTGGGGCGTTGGCCTTGGCGTCCACTGTGATCAGTTTGGTGACCTATTTCCTCTATGAGCGGGTGTGGGCCCGGATCGCCTGGGGGCGGCTTTAAGCCCCCTTTTGCGTGATTTTTTCTGGGAGACTTGTCGGTTCCATGCTACCCAACCCCCTGAATGGAAACAGGAGTATGGGTATGCGGTTGGCGTTTGTCACAATGGTCTGGCGTGACTATTGGTTGCTGGACAAGTGGGTGCAGCACAATGCGCAATACGTTGATCGCCGCAGCCTCTACATCCTGAACCACGGTGGGGACCCCAAGATTCATGAAATTGCGGCCGGGTGTAACGTCATTGATGTGCCCCGCGACGAGGTCACGCTTGATCTGACGCGGCGCCGTTGGGATCTGCTGGGCGGGCTGACCAATGGGTTGCTGGCCTTTTATGATCGGGTGATTTGCACTGATGTAGACGAGTTGATCGCCTATGTCGGCAAAGGGGATGGGTTGCTCAGTCATCTAGAGCAAAGCCAAGCGGATACGGTGGCGCTCTCGCCGGTGGGATTAAACCTGATCCCAACACCAGACGCGCAGATCGACAGCCATGTGTTGCAGGCCCACCCTCAGGCCATGCTCAGCGCCAAATACACCAAGCCCTGCATTGTGAAAGACCGCGTGGTCTATACCGTTGGCGGGCATGGGTTGCAGCGTGGTCAGTTTACCATCGATCCCGATCTGGTGCTGTTCCATCTGCACTATGTGACGCCTGATTATGCGGCGCGGATGGCTGAGCGCAAAGAAATCGTGGATCAATCCAAAAAGCAGAACGACGCCTCGCAAGATCCGCTGGATCTTGGAAAGCGATTTTGGATCAACTGGTCGGATTCAGAAATGATCCGCAATAAGGAATTTGCGCTGTTCCAAACCGCAGCTGACATGCCGGTTGAGGCAGGGTTTGAAGCGGCGGCAACTGCACTTCAGGGGGCGGTGCGCTCCTCGGGTAAAAAGACCGTTGTGGATCACGGCGTGATGAACAAAGCCCCGTTCCGGGTCATGATTCCTGAAGCGCTGCGCAGCTTGCTCTGATTTTCGAATTCGCTTTGTGTTGGCGGTAACGGGCTGTGTGTCAGCCTGTGCGCGAATTGTCACAGGCCTGCCGTTGGGGCAGCTTGGGCGCAATTTGTTTGCGCTACCCAGAAATACGGACCTGATATACAGCTTTTCAAATCCTGAACAAATTAAGGGGTTTGCGGCTGTGTAGGCCAAAAAATTTACAAAATTCGTGATTGTTGGAAAATGAATTTACAGATTAACTGTTCAAATTCATGAGCTTATTTATTTCTTTTCTACAATCGGTATCATCCGGATCAACCGCGTAAATACTCGGTCACAGAGGTCATTGTCCGATGGGCAATGGGTTTACGATCAAGGGAGGATCCTGTTTATGACTGCTGAAAAGCTTGCTGAAAATCCGGTGCAATCGGTGTATCCGGTGTCACCCAAATTTGCTGCTACGGCCCATGTCGATGCCGCCAAATATGATCAGATGTACGCAGCCTCGATGGCAGATCCAGATGCCTTTTGGGCAGAGCAGGGTCAGCGTCTTGATTGGATCAAACCCTATACCAAGGTTAAAAACACCAGCTTTGCCCCCGGCAACATCGATATCAAATGGTACGAAGATGGCACGCTGAACGTTGCGGCCAACTGTATCGACCGCCATTTGGAAACCCGGGGCGATCAGACGGCCATTATCTTTGAACCTGATAGTATCGAGGAACCGGCCCAGCACATCACCTATACCCAGTTGCACAGCAGCGTTTGCAAAATGGCAAACATCCTCAGTGATCTGGGCGTGACCAAAGGCGACCGTGTGGTCATCTATATGCCGATGATCCCCGAAGCGGCCTTTGCGATGTTGGCCTGTGCCCGGATCGGCGCCATTCATTCGATCGTGTTTGCCGGTTTCAGCCCGGATGCCCTGTCTGCACGGATCAATGGCAGCGACGCCAAAGTGGTGATCACCGCGGATTACGCCCCACGGGGTGGCCGCCAGACGCCATTGAAATCCAATGCTGACGAAGCCTTGTTGCATTGCAAAGACACGGTGAAATGTCTGGTGGTCAAGCGCACTGGTGGTCAAACCACTTGGGTTGATGGCCGGGATTATGATTACAACGCTTTGGCGCAAGAGGCGGCTGCAAGCTTTGAACCGGCGGAAATGAACGCCGAGGATCCGTTGTTCATCCTGTACACTTCCGGCTCGACCGGTCAACCCAAAGGGGTTGTGCATTCAACAGGCGGATATCTCACCTATGCGTCGCTGACCCACGAAGTGGTGTTTGATTACCAAGATGGGGATGTGTTCTGGTGTACGGCCGATGTCGGCTGGGTCACGGGTCACAGCTATATTGTTTATGGCCCGCTGGCCAATGGCGCCACCACGGTGATGTTCGAAGGTGTGCCCACCTATCCCGATGCCGGTCGTTTCTGGGCGGTGTGCGAAAAGCACAAGGTGAACCAGTTTTACACCGCGCCCACCGCCATTCGCGCGTTGATGGGGCAGGGCACGTCGTTTGTTGAAAAATACGACCTGTCAGACCTGAAGGTTCTTGGATCGGTGGGGGAACCAATCAATCCCGAGGCGTGGAATTGGTACAATGACAATGTCGGCAAGGGCAATTGCCCGATCGTGGACACGTGGTGGCAGACCGAAACTGGCGGCCACATGATGACCCCGCTGCCCGGGGCGCATGGCCTGAAACCCGGTTCCGCGATGAAGCCGTTTTTTGGTGTGAAACCGGTTGTGCTTGACCCAACTGCGGGCACCGAGATTGACACAGTTCCCGCCGAAGGTGTGCTGTGCATCGCTGACAGCTGGCCCGGACAGATGCGCACCATCTGGGGCGACCACGAGCGGTTCGAGAAGACCTATTTTTCGGATTACAAAGGCTATTATTTTGCCGGGGATGGCTGTCGTCGCGACGAAGATGGTGATTTCTGGATCACCGGCCGTGTGGATGACGTGATCAACGTCTCTGGTCACCGGATGGGCACCGCCGAAGTGGAAAGCGCGCTTGTGGCGCATAAGCAAGTGGCCGAAGCAGCGGTTGTTGGCTATCCGCATGCGGTCAAAGGGCAGGGCATCTATTGCTATGTCACCTTGATGAACGGGGTTGAGCCGAGCGAGGCGCTTTATAAAGAGCTGCGCACGTGGGTGCGGACCGAAATCGGGCCGATTGCCTCTCCTGATTTGATCCAATGGGCGCCGGGTTTGCCCAAAACCCGCTCGGGCAAAATCATGCGCCGGATCCTGCGCAAAATTGCCGAGGATGACTTTGCCGCCCTTGGCGACACCTCAACCTTGGCGGATCCAAGCGTTGTGGATGAGCTGATCGCCAACCGGATGAACAAAGGGTAATCGCCATGGATGTTGCTGTACAAACAACCCCCGCCGTCTTGATCTTGCTGGGCCCTCCGGGGGCTGGCAAAGGCACCCAAGCCCGGATGCTCGAAGAGCAATTTGGTTTGGTGCAATTGTCCACTGGTGACCTGCTGCGCGCCGCTGTGGCTACCAAAACCGAGGCTGGCCTGATGGCCAAAGAGGTGATGGAGGCCGGAGATCTGGTCAGCGATTACATTGTGATCGCCATCCTGCGGGATCGATTGGCGGAACCTGATTGCGCCAAAGGGGTGATCTTGGACGGGTTTCCACGCACCACTGTTCAGGCCGAGGCGCTTGACGATCTGTTGACCAGCACAGGTCAGCGCATCAATGCCGCCATCAGCCTAGAGGTGGATGATGCCGCGATGGTGACACGGATTTCTGGCCGCTACACCTGTGGCACCTGTGGCGAAGGCTATCACGACAGCTTTAAGCAGCCCGCAGCCGAAGGCACCTGTGACAAATGTGGGGGCAGCGATTTCAAACGTCGCGCTGATGACAACGCTGAAACCGTGGGATCGCGGCTTGAGGCATATCACGCCCAGACAGCGCCGCTGATTTCCTATTACGAAATGCAGGGCGTGCTGAAGACAATCAACGCGATGGGGGACATCGACGTGATTGCCAAAGACCTGACAGCCATCGTCACACAGGCGACGGCCTAAGAGCACTTTTCTGGCAGGGGGACTGCCAGAGCAACGGAGGAAGAGGAGGACCCGCAATGGCGGATCAAAACACTGCAAATGTGTCTGAAGCCACCGACCGGACATATTGGTCGGCGAACCTACGCATTATCTTTATCAGCTTGATTATCTGGGCTGTTGTCTCATTTGGCTTTGGCATTTTGCTGCGCCCTTTGTTGTCGGGCATCGCCGTTGGCGGCACCGATCTTGGGTTCTGGTTTGCCCAGCAAGGCAGCATCTTGGTGTTTCTGGCACTGATCTTTAACTACGCCTGGCGCATGAACAAGCTGGACCGTGAATTCGGCGTTGAGGAGGAATAACCATGGATCAGTTTACCATTAACCTCCTGTTTGTGGGCGCGTCTTTTGCGCTCTACATCGGGATCGCGATTTGGGCCCGTGCCGGCTCGACCTCTGAATTCTACGCAGCCGGTCGTGGCGTGCACCCGGTCACCAACGGTATGGCCACTGCGGCGGACTGGATGTCTGCGGCTTCGTTCATCTCGATGGCAGGTCTGATTGCCTTTACCGGCTATGACAACTCGTCCTTCCTGATGGGCTGGACCGGCGGGTATGTTCTGCTGGCTCTGTTGCTGGCGCCTTATCTGCGCAAGTTTGGTAAGTTCACCGTGTCCGAATTTATCGGTGATCGTTTCTACAGCCCCACCGCCCGTCTGGTGGCGGTGATCTGTCTGATCGTGGCCTCTACCACCTATGTGATTGGTCAAATGACCGGTGTTGGCGTGGCCTTTGGCCGCTTCCTCGAAGTTGACAACACCACAGGTCTGTTGATTGGCGCCGTGGTTGTATTTGCCTATGCGGTGTTTGGCGGCATGAAAGGTGTGACCTACACCCAAGTGGCCCAATACGTTGTGTTGATCATGGCCTATACCATTCCGGCCATCTTCATCTCGTTGCAACTGACCGGCAATCCGATCCCTGCTTTGGGTCTGTTTGGCGATCACGCTGCCAGCAGCGAACCATTGTTGGCCAAGCTGGACGCGATTGTGCGCGAGTTGGGCTTTAACGAATACACCGCGCATCACGCCGATACCTTCAACATGGTGCTGTTCACCCTGTCACTGATGATTGGTACTGCGGGTTTGCCACATGTCATCATGCGCTTTTTCACCGTTCCCAAAGTGGCTGACGCACGTTGGTCTGCGGGTTGGGCGCTGGTGTTTATTGCTCTGCTCTATCTGACGGCTCCGGCTGTTGGGGCGATGGCGCGGTTGAACATCACTGAAATGATGTGGCCAAATGGCGGAATCAACGGTGGCGCTGTGACCGTGCAACAGATCGAAAACGAAGAGCGCTATGCTTGGATGTCGACCTGGGAAAAGACCGGCCTGCTGGGTTGGGAAGACAAGAACGGCGACGGTGCCATTCAGTACTACAACGACAAATCGGCTGACATGCAGGCGATGGCGGCGGAAAAAGGCTGGAGTGGCAACGAGTTGACCAAGTTCAACCGAGACATCTTGGTTCTGGCCAACCCTGAGATCGCAAACTTGCCAAGCTGGGTCATTGGCCTTGTGGCCGCAGGTGGTCTTGCGGCGGCTCTGTCCACAGCGGCGGGTCTGTTGCTGGCGATTTCCTCGGCGGTATCGCACGATCTGATCAAAGGCTCGGTCAATCCGAAGATTTCGGAAAAAGGCGAGTTGTTGTCCGCGCGTATTGCAATGGCCGTGGCGATCTGTGTGGCGACCTATCTGGGTCTCAACCCTCCTGGCTTTGCGGCGCAAACTGTGGCTCTGGCCTTTGGTTTGGCAGCGGCTTCGATCTTCCCGGCGCTGATGATGGGGATCTTCTCGACCAAGATCAACAACGTGGGCGCGGTTGCGGGCATGTTGGCCGGTCTGACCGTCACCCTGATCTATATCTTCCTGCACAAGGGGTGGTTCTTTATCCCTGACACCAACAGCTTCACTGATGCAGATCCGCTGTTGGGCACTGTGAAATCCACCTCCTTCGGTGCGATTGGCGCTGCGATCAACTTTGCTGTGGCCTTTGCGGTTGCTGGCATGACCAAAGCGACGCCAAAACACATCGTCGAGTTGGTTGAAAGTGTGCGGGTTCCACGTGGTGCAGGCGCGGCACAGGATCACTAATCCCCCAGGATAAGGGGCTCGGACTGGCCCCTTATCCATCTCTGGCGCCCTATCTGGTTACCCGGGTGGGGCGCTTTTTTCCATTTCCAAGATGTGTCGCGGGCACTGGGGCTGATCAGAGGTGCGTGCCGCTCCAATCGACCATAGGGTTTGTCCTTTATTGCTCATTTGCCCCAAGTCAAAGTGATCACCTCCTCGATCCGATATAGCCCCTATATCCTTGAGTTTATTCGGAGCCTTTTATGTCCGCCCCACAGCCAGATATCCTACGTTTTCTGACCTCGTTGCACCCCTATGATGCGATGGAGGCCTCGGTGCAGCGGGCTTTGAGTGCCCGCTTTCAAGTGCTCCGCTTTGCTGCGGGGCAGCCGATCTATAGCTGCGGGGATGTGTTGGCGGGCCTTTATGTTGTGCATCAGGGCCAGATCGAAGTGCGCGATGAAAACGACGTGCCGGTGTCTCTGCTTGGGGTGCGCAACTCGTTTGGGGAACGCGGTCTGGGGCGGGACGGCGTGGCGGTGACCTCGGCGCGCGCCCTTGAGGACACGGTGCTGTTGCTGCTGCCATCGCAGGACTTTCAGGCGATGGTTGCGGATGACCCGGTGGCCCGCAAGTTCTTTGGTCGCGGGCGCCCACGGCCCCAGCGCCAAGATTTGAGTACCTGCAAAGTGGCCGATTTGATGACGGCTGATCCGATCACCTGCGCACCCGAAACCACCCTGCAGGCCGCCGCGCGCAGCCTGCATGACCATCATATTTCCTCACTGGCCGTCACCGAGGCGGATCAGTTGCAGGGGATTGTCACGTTGCGGGATCTGACCCGCTCGATGGCGATGGCGCTGCCGCTTGAAACACCGGTGTCCGTTGTGATGACGCACTCCCCTTTGACGTTGTCACCTTCGGCCCTTGGCACGGATGTTTTGCATGCCATGATGGAGCGCCGGATTGGCCACATCCCGATTTGCGAAGGCGCGCATCTGGTTGGCATGATCAGCCAAACCGATCTGACCCGTTTTCAAGCGGTGTCATCGGGTGAATTGGTGTCGGAAATTGCGCAGGCCGCTGATGCCGAAGCGATGGCGCGGGTTACAGCGCGTATTCCGCATTTGTTGGCGCAATTGGTGGGCAGCGGCCTGCGCCACGAAGTGATCACACGGTTGATCACCGATGTGGCCGATACCGCAACGCGTCGCTTGTTGGCATTGGGCGAGGCCAAGCTGGGGCCAGCGCCCGTGCCCTACCTATGGCTGGCCTGCGGCAGCCAAGGCCGCCAAGAACAGACCGGCGTCAGCGATCAAGACAATTGTCTGATCCTAGATGATGCCGCCACCCCCGAGGACATGGCGTATTTTGCACAGTTGGCTGCATTTGTTTGCGCGGGGCTCGACACCTGCGGCTATGTCTTTTGTCCAGGGGATATGATGGCCACCAATCCCAAATGGTGCCAGCCCCGCCATGTTTGGCGCGGCTATTTTCACAAATGGATCTCTGCGCCGGATCCCACCGCCCAGATGCTTGCCAGTGTGATGTTTGATCTGCGTCCCATCGGCGGCAGCACAGACCTGTTTCAGGATTTGCAGGAAGAGACATTGCGCATGGCGGGTGAGAACTCGATCTTTGTGGCCCATATGGTCAGCAATTCGCTGAAACATACGCCGCCCCTTGGGATTTTGCGCGGCTTTGCCACGATCCGATCTGGCGAGCACCGCAACCAGTTGGATATGAAACACAACGGTGTGGTGCCCATTGTCGATCTGGGTCGGGTCTATGCGCTGAAAAGCCAGCTGCCGCAAGTCAACACGCGGGCGCGCCTCGAAGGGGCCGCCACAGCCGGTGTGCTCAGCGAAAGCGGCGCACGCGATTTGCTGGATGCCTATGACCTGATCGCCGAAACGCGGCTCAATCACCAAGCCCGTCAAATCCGAGAGGGTGGGGCACCTGACAACTATATGCCGCTTTCAGAGCTGTCGGATCTGGAACGCAGCCACCTGCGCAACGCATTTGTTGTTATCAAATCATTGCAATCCGCGCTCAGTCACGGCAGAGCAGGGTTGGGGTAACACGTCCAGGCGCGCGCGCCTAAAGGGAGGACATCTATGTTCCTTGAACTGATCGCCACGTTTATCGCCGGTATTGCGGCGGCGGGGCTTATGATGCTGCTCAACAAAGGGTTGGGCGGCCGTTTGCCGCGCTGGCTGGTGCCCGTGGCCGCGGGCGCGGCGATGATCGCGGCCACAATTTCTAATGAATACAGCTGGTTTGGACGCACCAGTGCGGCATTGCCGCCCGAAGTCCAAATTGCCCAGACCGTAGAAAGCCAGACATTTTATCGCCCCTGGACCTATGTCAGCCCCTTTGTAGAACGGTTTATGGCGGTGGACACCACCTCGCGACGCACCAATGCGAACGTGCCGGATCAGCATATGGTCGATTTGCTGTTTTTTGGCCGCTGGTCAGCAGTGCAGGTCTTGCCCGTCTTGGTTGACTGCGCCACTCTGTTACAAGCGCCCTTGGATGACAGCACTGTCTTTGATGACGATGGCGCCGTGCGCTCTGCCAATTGGGCGCCCTTGGCCAAAGACCACGGTGTGGTGCGCATCGTATGTGAAGGACCCTAGGTATGTTGACCCATCTGAGCCTCCGTTTGCGCGTGTTTTTGTTTTTTGCACTGCTTGGGTTGGGCAGTGTGGTTGGGGTTGGCGTGGCTCTGGCGGTTGGCATGCGGGCAGCCCAAGCGGGCGACGTCTCATCTGGGTTCATACAGGCCGGCGTGATTTCAACCTTTGCCATTTTGGCGCTGACCGCGGGCATTTGGCTGTTGTTTGATGAACATGTGGCTAAGCCCATCGAAGGGTTGGCAGCACAGCTTCGCTTTGGGGCCCATGTCTCTGTCGCCCGCGAAGCCGATGGGGAGCGGGCCAAATACCTTGGGGATCTGGCCCCCGCCGCCGAAGAGGTCACGCGCCAGCTGGTGGATGGCTCGGCCAACACGGCCGGGGCCATCGCGCAAAAGACCCAGCGCTTGCAGCAAGAAAAAGACCAGCTGACTGCGCTGCTGACCGAGATCCCGATGGCGATGATTTTGGTCAACGCCCAGCACCAGATTGTGCTTTACGATGGTCAGGCCGCTGCGGTTTTGGCGCAAATCCATACCCCCCGGCTGAACGCCCATATCTATGACTACTTTGATCGCAAGCCGATCGAGGCGGCATGGGAAAAGCTGATGCAAACCGGCAAAGATGTGTCGTTTACCGCAAATGGGGCGCAGCGCGAGCAAAGCTATCAATTGCGCATGCAACCCTTGGACAAGGGCACCGGCTATATGTTGATTGTCGATGACGCCGCGGCCAATATTGCACCGCAGGCCGCACGTCCCTTGATCTATGATTTTGCCTTGATGGATCACAGCGAGGGCACATCGATTGATCAGTTGCCCCTGTCCGAGTTGACCTATGTCGTGTTTGATACGGAAACAACGGGTCTGTTGCCGCATAAGGACGAAGTGGTGCAAATCGGCGCTGTGCGCGTGGTGCGTGGCACCATTGTGCCGGGCGAAGAAATCGACAGGTTGGTCAATCCCAAAATACCAATCCCCGCTGCCTCGACCCGGGTGCATCGGATCAGCGACGCGATGGTGGCCAATGCGGATCAGATCGATCAGGTTTTGCCCAGCTTTCACAACTTTGCCAAAGATGCGGTGATTGTCGCGCATAATGCGCCGTTTGATATGGCGTTTATGCATCGCTATGGCAAACGCCAAAATTTGGACTGGCCGCATCCGGTTGTGGACACGGTGTTGCTTTCGGCTGTGGTGTTTGGGGCCTCTGAAACCCACACATTGGATGCGCTGTGTCAACGTTTGGGGGTCACAATTCCCTTGGCACAACGCCACACTGCGATGGGGGATGCGCGTGCAACAGCAGAGGTGTTGTGCCGAATGATCCCCATGCTTGAAGCGCGTGGCATCACATCCTTTGGCGATTTACTCGAAGAAACCCGCAAGCACGGGCGCATTCTGAAAGACCTGAACGGCTGAGATTGCGCGATGGTCTGTGACCCGCTCCGATCATAGAGCCACATTTGGGTCTGGAACAAAAACGGGTACCCACAATAGCAGGGACACACGCGGGCCGCTGGGCGCTGCGGGACTGGACGCTTGGGGAATTGGTGCGAAATGGGCTGATTTTTCAAAAAAATGACCCGCTTGGGCTGAAATTTTGCCCCATTCGGTCGTCATTCATAGGGAAGATCCCATTTTAAAGGTCACTCTATGTCGCGCCGCGTATCCAGTCTCAAAGGCGACCAGCTTGGTCGTTTGTTCGAACTTATTCGTCAGCAAAACCTGCACAACAAACGCCGCCGCCGCCAAGAGCAGCCGCTGTGCACCTCAAGCGCCAGCATTATGGTGCGTGACGCAAGCAACAGCCTGCGCCCCGACCTGCCACTTGGTCAGTAATCCTCGTCGGCCTCTGTGCCGTCCTCGTCGCCATTGCCACGAAACCCAGTGGCGACCACAAACTTCTCAGAGCTGTCCGCGCGTGACGCCGGAGGTTTGAAATTGACCACTTTGGTGAATTTCTGCTTGAGCAGCTTTTGCAGATCCCCCTCGGCGCCCCCAGCCAGAACCTTGGCCACAAAAGTGCCGCCTTCATTCAAGACATCAAAGGCGAAATAGGCTGCGGCTTCGCACAGCGCAATAATGCGGATGTGGTCTGTCTGTTTGTGACCTGACGCAGAGGCGGCCATGTCAGACATCACAACGTCAGCTTTGCCATTCAGCCATTCCTTGACCTTCAGGTCCGCGTCATCTTCCATAAAGTCGAGTTGATAGATGTCAGCGCCGGCAATGGCCTCAACCTCTTGCAAATCCACCCCCAGAATGGTGCCGACCCGCTTGCCACGCTTTTCGCCAAGCGCATTGATGCGTGGCACCGCGACCTGACACCAGCCCCCCGGCGCACACCCCAAATCCACCACCCGTGCCCCGGGCACCAAAAAGCGAAACTTGTCGTCCAGTTCAAGAATTTTATACGCGGCGCGACCGCGATAGCCATCGCTCTGCGCCCGTTTGACATAGGGGTCGTTCAGCTGGCGCTGCAACCACAGAGTTGAGCTCATCTTGCGACCACGTGCGGTTTTGACTTTGACGGTCAGATCCCGTTGACCACGTCCAGAGTTATTCTTTTTTGTTGGTTTTTTCGCCATATTTATCACCGTCTTATCCGTTTGTTCGGAATATGAAATATTCCGGTCCGGAAAATATCATTTTCCGCGCCCCTAGAATGGGCCGCCTTCCAGCACGCCATCGGCGCTCATCTGGGCATAAAGCAGACCTTCGCGCAGACCGCGGTCTGCCACCGAAAGCCGATCTGTTGGCCAGCACCGCAACAGCGCCTGTAAGATCGCCGCCCCGGACATGATCAGGGCTTGGCGGTCTTGGCCAATGCGCGGATCCCGACGGCGGCCTTGCGGGCCAAGTGTCAGGTAGTTGCGGATCACCTTGTCGATCTGATCCGAGGTCATGCGCAGACCATCCACCTTGGTCCGGTCATAGCGTTTGAGCCCCAAATGTGAGGCCGCAACCGTTGTCACCGTGCCGCTGGTGCCGACAATTTGGAAACCGGTGCGCGATTGTTCGTCTGCGTAGGGGGCAAAATTTGTCAGATGCTCTTCGAAGAACCAGCTCATCAGGGCAAAGCGCGCAGCGTCGTCTTCGACATCCCGGAACTGATCTCGCAGGGTCGCAACGCCCAAGGGCACGCTGATCCAGTCGATCACCTTGGCGGTCGGGAACGGGCTGTTGGTCGTGTGAAATCCGGCGTGAAGCCGCATGATGGCCGCCGGGCGGTCCCGTTGCGGCACCGCCGTCAG
Organism: Thalassovita sp.; assembly: GCA_049116315.1. Taxonomy (GTDB): domain Bacteria; phylum Pseudomonadota; class Alphaproteobacteria; order Rhodobacterales; family Rhodobacteraceae; genus Thalassobius. Next base: position 445,769 of record JAGDZD010000004.1, on the reverse strand, counting down.
ATCGATCCAGACCAATTCGGTTGAACCACCGCCGATATCGACCACAAGCAATTGCTCGGTCTTGGTTGAGACCAGCGGCGCACAAGAGATGACCGCCAAACGGGCTTCTTCTTCGGGCTCGATGATTTCCAGCTGCAATCCGGTTTCACGCCGCACTTGGCGGATAAAGTCGCGTGAGTTCTTCGCGCGCCGACAGGCTTCGGTTGCGACCAGACGCATCCGTTTGACCTTGTGGCGCTTGAGTTTTTGCTGACAGATCCGCAGGGCCTGAACCGTACGTGCCATCGAGGCACGCCCAAGCCGTCCGGTGCTTTCCAGACCCGATCCCAACTGGACCGACTTTGAGAAGCTGTCGACCACGTGGAACTGACTGCCCTTGGGTTGGGCAATCAACATGCGACAACTATTTGTTCCGAGATCCAGCGCGGCATATAGCTCTGCAGGATCCGGTGGATTGGGCGCGGGGCTCTCAACCGGTTTCGGGAATGCGCCCGCACCTTCGGGACGCTTGGGCGCCATAACGATACGCCCTCCATTTCAAGTTGGTCTCAAGGTAGTCTCAAGTTGAAGGTTGCGCAAGCGCGACGTCACGCCCTGTTCCAGAACTTCGCAAAGGCCATTTGGTCGCGGAAAGGCGTCGAGATGTCGAAATCCGGCCCTTTGCGGCGCACATGGCGGTTTACGACTGAACCAACAGCATAAAGGAATCACCGAATATGCCAGAGGTCACAATCGTTTATTGGCGCGATATTCCGGCGCAAGTCATTGTTGGCAAAGGCCGTCGAGCCACCAAAGCCATTCTGTCAGAGCGTTTTGAACAGGCCATTGACCGGGCTGCGATGAAGGTTGGGGCCTCAGACAGTGACGCCTATTTGGCCGAATGGCGCAAAGCGGCGCATCAGGGGGGAGAGGGTGCGGCTGAGGATATCGTGGCTCAAACGGTTGCGGCATTAGAAGACGACTATGATCAGGACCGGCTCAAAGGGCTGATTGGCAACGACGGGTGGACCCCAGCCTAAGCGCGGGGCCGAGCATTGGAGGCTGTGATGGCTTTGTTGAATTTTCGCAGACGTGAGGACATCCGCAGCGGCGTCACGCCAGAGGTCGCAGCCCTCTTGCAAGGTTACTCAATCGAGGTGATGCCCCGCACGGCGGCCAAAGTGGATGATTTCCGCCAGTATTTGCCACAAGACACCCGCGTCTACATCGCCCATATCGACGGCACTCCGATCGAAGACATGGTGGCCACTGCGGCGCGGCTGGCGGCTCAGGGCTTTACCCCGATGCCGCATTTCCCGGCCCGGATCATCTCGGACAAAGCCATGTTGGCCGATTGGATCGCCCGCTACCAAGGCGAAGCCGGGGTGACCCAGGGGCTGATCCTGGCTGGGGGCATTGGTGCTGCGCACGGAGAGTTTCATTCCTCGATGCAATTGCTGGAAACGGGGCTGTTTGATGCAGCTGGATTCACGCGTCTGCACGTCGCGGGTCACCCAGAGGGCAACCGGGATATCGACCCGGATGGGGGGGATCGCGGGGTGATGGAGGCGTTGCGGTGGAAACAGATGTTCAGCGCGCGCAGCGATGCCGATATGGCGCTGGCCACGCAGTTTTGTTTTGATCCTGATCCAATCCTTGATTGGGCCGCGCGTTTGCAAGCTGAGAATATCACCTTGCCCATCCATCTTGGCGTGGCGGGCCCTGCAAAATTGCAAACCCTGATCCGATTTGCCATTGCCTGCGGTGTTGGCCCATCGATGAAGGTGCTGCAAAAACGCGCGATGGACGTCACCAAACTGCTGTTGCCCTACGAACCGACCGATATGATTAATGCGTTGGCCCGGCACAAATCGACCCATCCCGACAGCAACATTCAATCCGTGCATTTCTTCCCCCTAGGCGGCATTAAGGCAAATGCAACTTGGGCAATTGAACAGGGTGGCGCAGCAACGCGCCCTGTCTTTGGAAGGGAACGAAATGCCGGCACTATTGTTTGATCTGGATGGAACGATGTTAAATTCAGATGCGCTTCACGAGGCAATTTTTAAGGACATTCTAGAAGAGCGCGGTGTTGTGCTGGGGGACAATTGGTATCAGCAAAAGATCCATGGTCGCCTAAACGCTGATATCTTTGCCGATCTCTTGCCCGAGCTGCGTGACCCCGAGGCGCTCTCGGTCGAAAAAGAGGCTGAATTTCGCCGCCGTTTGCCCGTGCCTTACCCCAGTTTGCCGGGACTGGCCGCGCTGCTTGAGGATTGCGCAACATGGCCCAAGGCGGTTGTGACCAATGCACCGCGCTTGAACGCCGAAGCCATGCTCAGGGCCATTGGCGTGCGCGAGGCCTTTGATGTTCTGGTGATTGGGGACGAATGCGCCAAGGGCAAACCTGATCCCGAACCCTACCTCGAGGCCATGCGCCAACTGGGGGTGCGTGCCGAAGATTGTGTGGCGTTTGAAGACAGCCCCTCGGGTCTGCGCGCGGCCCGCGACAGCGGCGCCTATAGTGTAGGAGTGCGCTCGACGCTGGATGACGCCGCGCTGCGCCGCGCCGGCGCCCAGTGTTCAATTCAAGATTTTGAAGACACCGCATTGGCGGATGTTCTGACCTCGTTAAAGGAATGACTGTATGACACGCACCATTGTTGAATCCAAAACCCAAACAGCGGTCATCGGTTTTGACCAACCGTTTTGTGTGATTGGGGAACGGATCAATCCCACAGGCCGCAAAAAACTGGCCGCAGAGCTTGAGGCTGGGGATTACTCAACGGTGGAGCGGGACGCCTTGGCGCAGGCAGCGGCCGGGGCGTCGATTTTGGATATCAATGCGGGGGTGGTGTATAATTCCAACCCCAACCCAAATGAGACCGAGCCGCCGCTGATGCGCAATTTGATTGAATTGGTACAGGGCTTGGTTGAGGTGCCTTTGTGCATCGACAGCTCGGTGCCCGAAGCCTTGGTGGCCGGTCTTGAGGCCTGCGAAGGCCGCCCATTGCTGAATTCGGTGACCGGCGAAGAAGAGCGGTTGGAATTTGTTCTGCCGCTGGTCAAGAAATACAACGTGCCAGTTGTGGCAATCTCGAACGATGACACCGGCATTTCCGAAGATCCCGACGTGCGCTTTGAGGTGGCCAAAAAGATCGTCCAACGTGCAGCTGATTTTGGCATTCCAGCCCATGATATCGTCGTGGATCCGCTGGTGATGCCGATTGGGGCGATGGCTTCGGCGGGCAATCAGGTGTTTCGCTTGGTGCGACGCTTGCGCGATGAATTGGGCGTGAACACGACCTGCGGAGCCTCAAATGTGTCCTTTGGATTGCCCAACCGGCATGGGATCAACAATGCGTTTTTGCCGATGGCGATGGGGGCAGGCATGACCAGCGCGATTATGAATCCGGTGGCCTTGCCGATCAGTCAAAAGAAGATCGCCGAAAAGAAAGAACAAGTGCTGGCTGCAGGCGTGATTTTGCCAGACGACATTGCCGACGAAGCCTTTGTTCAGCTGTTTGGCATGGGATCGACCGTGCCGGTTGCCGGATCCGAAATGACGGCCATCCGCGCGGCCAACCTGTTGACCGACAATGATGCGCATGGGGCTAAGTGGATCCAATCCAACAGTGTTGGCGGGGCAGGCGGCGAAGGTCGCGGGCGTCGTGGGGGCGGGCGTCGCCGTCGCGGCTAATCGCGTGTCGGCTGCCGTGGTTCTGAACTGGATTTACAGCAGCTGAAGATCGCGCGCGATCATGGCCGCATGGGTGCGGTTGCGGGCGTTCAACTTCCGGCTCAGGGTTTTGACGTGCAGTTTGATGGTGACTTCTTGCACATCAAGATCGCGGGCAATCTCTTTGTTGGCCTTGCCTTCACACAAACAGCGCAGAACATCCATTTCCCGCCGCGTCAGATTGGGGCCGGGGGCATTGTCCGCGTCTGAGTTCAGAAAATGTTGAGGCGCATAGGTGCCGCCAGACAACAGATGTTGCACCGCGCTGATCAAGGTTTCTGGCGCCATGGTTTTGGGCAAAAACCCTGCAGCACCAGTAGAGAGCGCACGGCGCGCCACTTCGGGTGAGGCGGTGCCTGACAGCAGTGCCACAGGTTGGGTGTCATTGATTTCCATTGTGTGCACCAAACCTTCGGGCAATTTCATCCCGGGCATGGTGAAATCCAGCAGCACCAAATCATAAGCCCCTGTGTCTTTGATCCGCGCCAAAGTGTCGGGCAAATTGGAGGTTTGATCGACCACAAAATCACCGGCATCTCGAATGTAGGCGGCGACTGTTTCGCGCACGAGGTCGTGGTCATCTGCAATTAGTATTCGTGTCATCAACAATTCTGCCTGTGCTAGGTAAATAGCCACTCTTTAACGTTTAATTCATGTCCCTAGAGGTCAGATCGCTTGAGGGAAAGCAAGGCACCTCTCTGGCTATACCTAAGGATAGGGGGATGGACCCTCTGTGTCAATTTTGGCATTCTGAAATCAACGGGTTGTTGAATATGGGGTTACCGATGGTGTCTTACGCAAGTATGCGTGTTTTTTCGGCTTTTTTGGGTGGTTTTCTTGCGTTGGGTGCCAATCCCGTGCTGGCCGAAGGCTCGCAAACGCCCCAACCGGACGTTCAACTTATCGTTTCTTTTCCTGAGGCAAGCGGGCGCGATCCTGTCGAATTGACGATGCAGGACCTCGCTGAACTGCCCCAGAACGGGTTTGAGACCAGCACGATCTGGTCCAATGGGCTGCAACGATTCGACGGTGTCTTGTTGACCGATCTTGCGGCGCATCTTGAGGTGGACGGCGAAGTATTGGAATTGAGCGCGCTCAACGAATACCTCGTCGATTTTGACATGTCTCTAGAGGTTGAGCGCCAAGCCTTGGTTGCAACATCTCGTAATGGCGAACCGATGTCGTCACGCGACAAAGGACCGCTGTGGGTGGTTTTTCCCTATGACAAAGACGAAGCGTTCCAAACCGAAACCGTCTATGCGCTGAGCATTTGGCAGTTAGATCGCATTAGTGTTTTGGAATAGCTTCTCAATCCGTTCTCCTTAATCTAAGAGAATGCGAATGCAGAACCGCGATAAATCTTCGTTTAAGCTTAAGTGGATCCAGTTTCCGCTCCTCAGTGTTGCGATCGTTGTCAGCCTTTTCCTAGCGATCCAGTTCTGGGCCCAAACCACACGCAAAGTCGAAGACCTTGGTGTCTCGGTGATGGACAACGTGATCTGGACGTTGACCCAGCTAGAGGTCGAGTATCTGCGGCTACAATTTTCGCTGAGCGAATTGAGCCATGACGAGGAGCCAAGCGCCGAAAAGATCGCCTTGGCACGCAAGCAGTTCGATATCTACTACAGCCGAGTTGAAACCCTGCGTGAAAGCCCGCTGTATCACCAAGCGCTGGAACAGATGAACAGTTTGCAGGCGCTGGCCGTGCTGCACGACGACAACGCCAGTTTTGTGATGTATGTCGACGGCCCAGACGCGATGTTTGTCAGCGAAGCCCCTAAAATGCTTGCGGTTTTGCAAAGTCACGAAGCAGAAGTGCGCAAAGTGGCGACGCGGGGCAATCTTGAGGTTGCCAAGCAGGGGGACGCAGTGCGCGACGAAGTGCGCGCCTTTATGAAACGTCTGTCGGTGGTGGCGTTGGTGCTGTTGGCCTGTTTGGCCGCACTGGTGGTGCTATTGTACCGGCTGAACTTAATGAACCGCAAACGGGTCTATGAGCGCACGCGTGAAAACTCTCGGTTTTCAGCGGTGATCTCGACTTCGCCGGACGCCTTGATTGTGACCGACGGCAATGGGCGCATTGTTGAGTTTAACAATGTGGCGCAAGAGCTGTTGAAAGTCCCGCGTCATCGCGCCATTGGGCGCCGGTTCAACCGATATCTGGAAACTGATGACGGAGAGGTCGCTGCACTGCCCTTTGTGGAAACTGGTCGGGTGTCTGGGGTCGAACTGCAACTTTGCGCCGCAGATCAAAGCCGTGTGCCTGTGGGCGTGTCTCAAGGGGTTGCCTTGATTGAACAGGAACGGCTGTTTGTCTATTTCCTAAGGGATATTTCTGACCGCAAAGCCAGCGAAGTCGCCCTTAGGGCGTCGCGCGACCGGGCTTTGGCGGGTGATCGGGCAAAATCACGTTTCTTGGCGGTGATGAGCCATGAAATGCGCACGCCGTTGAATGGGATTTTGGGCTTGGTGCAATTGATGCGCGACGGGCGCCAGCGCTCCAAAGATATGAACCGCTATTTGGATATGTTGGAAAATTCCGGACAAATCCTGCTCGATCATGTCAATGATGTGCTGGATATTGCTCAGCTCGAAGCAGAAGGTGTGCAGCTTTCGGAACGCCCCTTTGACATGGATCGCTTGCTGCAAGAGGTGGTTGAGCCGTTGCAGGTGAGCGCCGAAGCCAACCACAACACGCTCACATTGATCAAGGCCCCGCAAGAGTTGGGGTGGTTCAATGGGGATGCCACCCGGCTGCGCCAGATCATGATGAATCTGATCGGAAATGCCATCAAGTTTACGGATAACGGTGAAATCTCGGTTTCACTGTCTCTGCATGGTGAAGGTCAGATCGTCGAGTTTGAATTACAGGTGTCCGACACCGGCATTGGCGTCGCCGAAGAGCTACAGGACCGCATTTTCGAAGACTTCGTGCGGGTTGAAAACCTGAACGAGCAAAAGAAAGAAGGCACCGGGTTGGGGCTTGGGATTGCCAAGCGCATCGTCACGGCGATGGGCGGCACCATTGGTGTCGACAGCATTCCGGACGAAGGCAGCGTCTTTTGGATTCATCTGAGTCTGACCCGGTGTTGCTCGGTGCCAGAACTGGCAGAGATTCCCGGCATGGGGCCGCATGATGTGACGCCGCTGTCGGTCCTTATTGTTGAAGACAATCAAACCAACCGCTTTGTGCTGCGCGAGATGTTGGAGCGAGATGGCCATAGCGTTGTTGAGGCGATTAACGGGTTGGAGGGCGTCAAAGCCGCGTCAGAAACCCGCTTTGATATGATCCTGATGGATATCAATATGCCGGTGATGGGCGGGCTAGAGGCGACGCGACAAATGCGCAGAGCCGGGGCCAACCGCGACACGCGGATCTTGGCGCTGACGGCGCATGTCGTCGATCGCGACGGTGCAACCTACCGCGAGGCGGGCATTGATGCCGTGCTGTCTAAGCCGATTATGCGCCAAGATTTGCGCCGGGTTGTGCAGGGGCAAGACGTGATTGCTTTGCCAGCTTCGGCCGAAGCGATGATCTTAGACGAAGATCACTTGTCGCAGGTGCTAAGCACGCTCAAAACCCAACGCGGCCAAGACTTATTGGCCCAATTCTTGGTCGATGGTCCCAAACTGATCAACATGTTGCCAAGCCATGGTTCTCAACCCGGCGAAGACGAGGGCCAACTGGCCACATTGGTGCATAATTTGGCGGGAACCTCGGCGATGGTTGGGGCACGAAAACTTCGCAACACGCTGAACGCGTTGGAAAAGCAGATCCTTGCTAAAGACGTGACTGGGCTTGAGATTTGGGCGGAAACGCTTTGCAAAGTCTGGGAAGAGACGGCGCAAGCGGTGGAAAACCATCAAAGCCCAAAACACTGACCCGCAAAGAGTTTGACGCAGTGGGGCGTAGGGGACCTTACCACGCGGACACTTTGCAACTGTTCAGACACAGGTCGATCAAGGCGGGGCGCGCCGCGCCACGTGCCGCAACTGCAACGATCTGACGTTTGGGACCATCGCAGGGCACAAGTCGGACCCCTCCTTGCGTGCTCAACCCCTGCCATTGCGGCAACAGCGCAACGCCAGTGCCACCGGCAACAAGGGACACGATGGTTTCCAGCGCGTCCAACTCGCACAGGATATCGATGGGCACCGCCATTGCCGCCAATCGATCCCAGATGATTTTTCCGCCCCATGCTTGGCGATCATAGACCAACATTTGATGGCGTGCGCAAATGGCTGCAATGTCATTGGATGGCTCGCTCTCTGGGACAACCAATACCAGCGATTGATCGGCAATCGGGTATGAAATCAGAGATTTAGGCAGCGCAAAAGGCGGGGCAGAGATCATCGCCAAATCCAAATTCCCCGCCCGTAAATCTTGGTAAAGCTGTGCAGAGGTGCCCGGTAGAATTGTCAATTTGGCATTGGGGGCGGATTGCGCAAAGCGGTCCACAATTGCGGGGGCATAATCCGTTAAAACCGTTGAAATTGCCCCCAAACGCAGCGGACCGCTGAGACCGTTTTCATCCGCATCACCGCGCAGTTGGCTGGCCTCTTCAACGATCCGCTGGATCCGCGGCAGCAAGGCGCGACAGCTGTCGGTTGGCACCACAGTGTGCCCAGATCGGATAAAAAGCGTTAACTTCAAATCAGTTTCAAGGGCGCGAATGCGTTGCGCCACCGTAGCAGCGGTGAGGTTCTGCTGGCGCGAGGCCTGCGCATACGAGCCCGACTGAACCACCGCCAGCAATGTTGACAAAAATCGAATATCCATCGCCAAAAGATACAATTTGTTTGGTTTGATGCAAGATAAAGATATTTTTGATTTTCATCTATCACGGGTAGATTGCGCAAAAACCAAAGGAGAGACCCGTGCCGACGCCTTTTCATCTTGCTTATAATGTTCTGGATTTAGACGAAACGCGGGCGTTTTACGCTGACGTTTTGGGCTGTAAAGAGGGGCGTTCAACCGACACTTGGGTCGATTTCAACTTCTTTGGTCATCAGATTTCGCTGCATTTGGGGCAGCCTTTTGCAACGCAATCCACCGGGCATGTCGGGGATCACATGGTGCCCATGCCGCACCTTGGCGTGGTGTTGCCCATGGAGGAATGGAAAGCTTTGGCGGACAAATTGGTTGGATTACAGCTGGATTTTGTCATGGCACCCACCCTGCGTTTCGAAGGTGAGCCCGGCGAACAGGCCACAATGTTTTTCCGCGACCCAAGTGGAAATCCGATTGAAATCAAAGGTTTTGCAGACATGAACGGTGTGTTTGCACAGTAACAGAAAGATCCTCCCATGAAAATTATTCGACCCACAACCTCGTTTGCGGGACAGCCCGCTGATGCTTTGACGGTTGGTGTTGCTCAGGTTGCTCCAGTTTGGTTCCGTCGCCAAGAAACCTTGGACAAGATTGCGCAGACGGTGTCACGTGCCGCCGATGAGGGCTGTCAGCTTGTCGCCTTTGGCGAAGCCTTGGCGCCGGGCTATCCCTTTTGGATCGAGCGTACCGATGGCGCCCGGTTCAACGACGAAAAGCAAAAAGCCATGTATGCGCGCTACGTTGAAGAAGGCGTGATGATTGAACGTGGCGATCTTGATGAGATCTGTGCATTGGCGCGGCAACGCTCTATCGCCATTTACCTAGGGGTGATGGAACGCGCGCCAGATCGCGGCGGGCACAGCCTCTATTGTAGCCTTGTTTACATCGATCGTGACGGCATCATCGCCTCGGTGCATCGCAAATTGCACCCAACCTACGAAGAACGGCTGGCCTGGGCCCAAGGGGACGGGCATGGGTTAAAGGTCCACCCGCTGGACGCCTTTACCGTTGGTGGTTTGAATTGCTACGAAAACTGGCTGCCGTTGGCCCGCGCTGCGCTTTATGCGCAAGGCGAAAGCCTGCACGTCAGTGTGTGGCCCGGTGGGTTGCACAACACACAGGATCTGCCGGTGTTTATCGCCAAAGAAAGCCGGTCTTATGTGATTGCGGCCTGTGGTCTGATGCGGGTCAGCGATTTGCCAGAAGACACCCCCAACAGGGCAGAAATTGTGGCCGCCGGCGGGGAGATAATCTCGAACGGGGGCAGCGCGCTGGTTGCGCCGGATGGATCGTTCATAGTGCCACCAGTTTTGGATGAAGAGGCGCTAATTGTGGCCGAGATTGATCATGGCAAGGTGCGCGGTGAGCGCCAAAACCTAGATCTGTTTGGTCACTACGCCCGCCCGGATGTGTTGGAATTGCACGTGAACCGTACGCGTCAACGCGGGGTGCGGTTTTCAGACGAGGCGTGAGTCTGATACCGGGGGATCCTCGCTTTTTGTGGGGGTTCCCTTGCGGTTCGGCGCCAAATTTAAACGTAATAACAAGGGGTAAACCCGCGATATCGGTGTTATAAAACTCGGATGTTGACGGGCGCCTTCGCTTTGCTATGTTAAGAGAACATCAATTCTCTTGCTGGAATGCCAATGGCCAGACCCCGCACATTTGAACCAGATATCGCGCTCGAAGCGGCGATGACCTCGTTTTGGAAACATGGGTTTTCCGAAACCAGTTATGATGATCTGGTCACTGATACCGGTGTCAGCCGCAAAAGCCTGTATTCGGTGTTTGGTGACAAAGAGTCTTTGTTCATCGCGGCGCTGGCGCATTACGCCAAAATTCAAATTCCGCAGATGTATGGCCCCTTGTTGCAAGAAGACGTAACGGTCGAGGATATCTATGGGATGTTCATGTCGCTGCGCGAGATGTTTTTGCAGACCCCAGATCTTAAGGGCTGCATGTTGACCAATCTGGCCGGGGATCAGGCGATCCATAATCCGGCCATCAAGAAGGTCTATGATGATCACGGTGACAAAGTCATCAGCCTGTTTACAGATGCGTTGATCCGGGCAGGTGTCGACGAAGAAAAGGCCAAAGAGCTGGGCATCTATTACCGCGGCGTGACACTGGCGTTGCAATTGATGGTGCATGCCAAGACCGAGTTTGAGGTCATGGACCGGTTCATGAACACCTCTTTGAATGAGTTGCGAGCCCTGATGAAGTAAAAATTTTTGTCCAATAAGAGAATGTTAGTTCTCATTGCCTCTGGCTGTCCTTCTAAGCCGCCACCATTGCCCGCTGGAACGGGCCGCCAATAAACCACCCCCCTCCCACCAACACGGTGGAGATCCGAACTGCGCAAAATAAGAGAATATAAATTCTCGAATTGACATGTGTCCAGCCCGAATGCTCGCGAATTTGGGCCGCACCACCAAACTCAAACACCAACATGGTTGGTGATCCAACTTAAGGAGCACAAAATGCACCCCGAACCTAAGCCACCAATGACGGACGGTTTCGCCCTTCGGTGGGCGGACACCGTCCTGAAATTCAGGTGGATGACGATCCTGTTTTCCCTTGTCATTGTCGCTGTTTTTGGCGCTGGTTTGCTGCGTCTGGATGTCTCGACCAATTACCGCGAGTTCTTCAGTGATCGAAATCCCGATCTGCACGCCTTGGATCAATTTGAGGCGACGTTCACCCGCGCCGACAATATTCTGATCGTGCTGAAACCGCGCGAAGGCACCGTTGCGCAGCCACGTGTGCTGGAGGCGGTTGAAGAGCTGACCGATCGGTCTTGGTCGGTGCCCTACAACACGCGCGTCGATTCCATCACCAACTTTCAGCACACCCGTGGCGAAGAGGACGACCTGATCGTCGAGGATTTGGTGTTTGGGGCCAGCGCACTGTCCACCGCCCAAGCAGAAGAGCGGGTTGCCATCGCCTTGGCTGAACCCCTATTGGCAGGGCGTCTGATCTCTCTTGATGCTGGGTCAACTGGCATCAACATCACCCAGACATTTCCCGATATCAGCCTGACCGAAGTGCCCGACGCAATGAACTACGCGCGGGACTTGGTGGCAGAATTCAAGGGCCTCTACCCAGAGATCGAATTCGCCGTTACCGGCGTGACGGCGATGAACAGCGCCTTTGCCGAAGCCACGGTGACAGATGCGCAAACGCTGTTTGGACCGATGTTTTTGGTTCTGGTTCTGATCGCCTTTTTGATCGTGCGCACCTTTATGGGAACCTTGGCCACGGTCCTGGTGATTTCGCTGTCCACGTTGACCGCGATGGGGTTCGCCGGCTGGGTCGGCATCACGATGTCCCCGTTTTCGGGCAGTGCGCCCATTGTCATTTTGACCTTGGCGATTGCCGATTCCATCCACATTTTGTTGACCGTTATTCAGCGGATGCGGGCCGGGGATGCGCGTGATGTTGCAATCCGCGAAGCGATCCGGGTCAACTTTATCGCCGTCACCATCACCAGCGTCACAACCATCATTGGCTTTTTGGCGCTTAATTTTTCAGATGCGCCCCCGTTCAATGCGCTTGGCAATATTTCTGCGGTGGGCATCGCGGCAGCGTGGCTGTTTTCGCTGACCTTTTTCCCTGCGTTTTTGTCGCTGTCCAAGTTGAAGATCCCGGTTAGTGCCGACAATCGTGCAGGCCCCATGCAACGTGTTATCAATGCGGTTGGCGAATGGGTTATCAGCGGGGCGCGACGTGCTTTGGCTGTTGCTCTTGTGATCTTTGTCGGATTTGCAGCGTTCATTCCGACGATTGATCTGAACGATCAATGGGTTGAGTATTTTGACTATCGCGTGCCTTTCCGCAACGACGCGGAGTTTGCCATTGATCATCTGACTGGTCCTTACACGCTGGAGTATGAGGTTCCGGCCCAAGAGGTCGGGGCGATCAGCGATCCCTCCTATTTGATCCGACTTGAGGCATTTTCAAACTGGCTGCGCGCACAGCCCGAAGTGTCACATGTCTATGCCTACACCGACATCATCAAGCGGTTGAACCGCAATATGCACGGCGATGATGATGCCTATTTTGACATCCCAGAAAGCCGAGAGTTGGCCGCGCAATACCTGTTGTTGTACGAGCTGTCCTTGCCCTTTGGCCTGGACACCAATGACCGCATCGATATCGACAAATCCGCCACGCGCGTGTCCGTCACAATGGGGCGCATCAGCACCGTGGAAATTCGCGCGTTTTTGACGCGCGTAGATGGCTGGTGGGCGGACAACGGACCGGAAACCAAGCAATACGCCACCGGCGCGACCTATCTGTTTTCGTTCATTTCTCAACGCAATATCACCGATATGATTGGGGGGAACCTGATAGCGGTGGCGTTGATTTCAGTCGTGATGATGGCCACGTTGCGATCCATTGGGATGGGGGCGCTTAGCCTTGTGCCAAACCTCGTGCCTTTGGCGGTTACCTTTGGGATTTGGGCGATCTTGGTTGGCCAAGTGGGGACCGCTGCAGCGACTGTTTCTGCAACCTCTTTGGGCATCATCGTCGATAACACGGTGCATTTGCTCACCAAGTATCAAAGGGCCCGCCAAGAAAAAGGCCTGACCCCAACAAACGCAGTGCGCTACGCGCTGGACACCGTTGGTGCCGCAGTGGCGGCCAACGCGATGATCCTGTCGCTGGGCTTTGCTGTACTGGCTTTGTCGTCCTTCAAAATTACGGCCGAAATGGGCTTGTTGACCGCGATTGCGATCCTTGTGGCCTTGGTCGTCGACTTCGTTTTGCTGCCAGCCTTGTTGCTGGTGCGCGTTCACTCAAAAACCGAGAAAGGAAATTCTGATGTCTCTACAGATCAAATCCAAGAAGCTTGAGGCTCTGGCGCTTAGCGCTTTGCTGGCCGTGATGGCACCGCTCTCTGCGGCGGTGGCGCAAGACGCTGATACCAAAGGCTTTAACGTGGCGGCCAAGGCCGATCGCTCGGATCGCGGCTTTGGTGATAGCAAGGTTCAGCTTGAAATGATCCTGCGCAACGCCAGTGGCAAATCCGCCAAACGCACGCTTGAGATCACAACGCTTGAACTGCCGGATGAAAAGGTTGGCGACAAAAGCTTGATCCTGTTTTCGTCACCGGGGGATATCGACGGCACGGCGTTGCTGTCACATGCGCAGATCCTGAAACCGGACAATCAATGGCTATTTCTGCCTGCCCTAAAACGCACCAAGCGGATCTCTTCGAAGAACAAATCCGGCCCCTTTGTGGGGTCCGAATTTGCTTTTGAAGACATCACTGGCCAAGAGTTGAACAAATACGAATACACTTGGCTGCGGGCGGAAAAATGTGGCGCCTTTACTTGTGATGTGGTGGAGCGTCGCCCGCTCTATCAAAGCTCTGGCTACACCCGTCAGATTGGCTGGATCGATCAAAAGCACAACCAGCCGCGCAAGCTGGAATACTATGACCGTCGCGGTGCATTGCTCAAAACGCAGAGCTTTGAAAAGTACAAACTTTACAAGGGCAAATACTGGCGTCCGCTGCTGCAAAAAATGGTCAACCACCAAACCGGCAAAAGCACCGAATTGCATTTTGGACCTTACCAATTTGGCAACGGCCTGCGGGATCGTGATTTTGTCAAAGGCGCCTTGGAACGACTGGGCTAGGAGAGCAAGACATGACGGTTTTCAACCGAAAATCGATCGGGCTGTGGCGCTTCGGCGCCGCGGTTCTGATCGGGGCAGGGGCCGGTGGTCCGGCTTTGGCCCAAGAGCTCAGTTTTGGCGGATCTGTTTCGCTTGAAGTGCGTGGCTTTGCGGATCGCCCGGCCTATGCCGGTCAATCCGATGCCACCCAAACCTCGTTAAGCTTTGAGCCTGAGATCGATTGGCAAAGTGACGATGGCAATCACAAATTGTCATTCCACGGCTTCATTCGCGAGGATTCAATGGACAGCGCGCGCAGCCATCGCGATGTGCGCGAGGCCTACTACCGGTACTCCAACGGCGATTGGGATATTGTGGCTGGGGTGAACCGGGTGTTTTGGGGCGTGACGGAATCGCGACATTTGGTCAATGTTATCAACCAGGTGGATGCGGTCGAGGACACTGATGGCGAAGACTTTTTGGGGCAGTTAATGTTGCAGGTTGGGCGCGAAACCTCGGTGGGGCGTTTTGATTTGTTTGTGTTGCCGGGGCTGCGCGAGCGGAAATTCCCCAGCACCGCGGGGCGTTTGCGGGTGGCCTTGCCGGTGGATACGGACGGGGCAACCTATCAAAGCAGCGATGGGGCCGATCATGTTGATATGGCTTTGCGCTATTCGCACTACATCGGGGATGTCGATATCGGGTTTCACCTGTTTCACGGCACCAGCCGCGAACCGAACCTGACCTTAAACGGCGCCGGAACTGCATTGGTTCCGCATTATCCGATCATTTCGCAGGCTGGGATTGATCTGCAATACACCACGGAGTCTTTCTTGTGGAAGTTAGAGGCTTTGGTGCGCGAGGGGCAGGGAACCACCTTTGGTGCAGCGGTCGCCGGGTTTGAATACACGCTCTATCAGCTTGGCGGGTCGAACCTTGATCTGGGTCTGATTGCAGAGATCGCCTATGATGATCGTGACGCCAGTGTGTTTCCTACCATCTTTGACCAAGATCTGTTTCTGGCTGGGCGGTTGGCCCTGAACGACACTGGGGACACTTCGATTTTGGCCGGTGTTCTGGTGGATCGCGACACTGGTCCAACGTCGCTGCGCATCGAAGCAGAACGACGTCTGGGGGACAATTGGTCCGTTGAGGCGGTCGGGCAGGTGTTTTTGCAAGATGACCCATCTGATCCGGCACAAGCCTTTGAGAAAGACAGTCATCTGAGTTTTCAGATCACGCGTCATTTCTGACATTGTTCCGGGGCTTTGCG
Source organism: Thalassovita sp. (assembly GCA_049116315.1). Lineage (GTDB taxonomy): Bacteria > Pseudomonadota > Alphaproteobacteria > Rhodobacterales > Rhodobacteraceae > Thalassobius. The sequence goes on along the minus strand of JAGDZD010000004.1, from coordinate 430,325 downwards.
GCCCCGGACCTCTTGCTAACCGATTGGATGATCCGGGTTTAGCGCGGCACTGATATGAGCCAGTAATTCCGAGCGGCGAATAGGTTTCATCAACCGTACATCACATTCATGCGCATCGTCGCCGTGGGCTGTGGCCTCGCTGGCATAGCCTGTCAGGAACACGACCGGCAATTTGGGATTTTGACGGCGCAACTCTTTGGCCAGCGCAGGACCCAGCAATTTACCCGGCATCACAACGTCGGTCACCAACAGGTCAAAACTGGGATCGGCGTCAAAAATGACTTTGGCTTCGTCGCCCGAGCTGGCAGGCACCACTTGATATCCGGCGCGTTTCAAGACCGACACCATAATGCTAAGGACGCCGCTTTCGTCTTCGGCCACGAGAATTTTCCCGCTGGCCGGGGCGGTTTGTGCGGTCAACAAGGCCTCGTTGCTTTCAGGTTTAGCCTCTTCCACAACGGCTTTGAAATACAGGCGAAAGGTCGTGCCCTGTCCTTCGGTGCTGTCCACATGCACCGTCCCGCCCGATTGCTGCATAAACCCAGAAATCATCGCCAATCCCAAACCTGACCCGCCTCCGGGGCCTTTGGTTGTGTAAAATGGCTCAAAAATGCTCCGCAGCGCGTTTTCGGGGATGCCATGGCCGCTGTCGGTGACGGATAAAACCACATAATTGCCAAAAGGAAGCGTGTCTTTAACTTTGGCATGCGATTGGGCTGAGACGGTCAGGTTGCGGGTCTCAACCGTTAAGTTGCCACCCTCTTTCATCGCGTCGCGCGCGTTGAGGATCAGGTTCAATAAGGCGCTTTCGACCGAGCTGAGATCCGCTTCGGTCTTCCAAAGATCATGGCACAATGTGGTTTGAACATCGATTGTGGCGGGCAGGGTGCGCACAATCCAGCTTTTGGCGGTTTGCACCACTTGGTTCAAATCAACAACGGTGGGTTCCAACCTCGCCTGTCTGGCAAAAGCCAACATGTTTTTGGTCAGATCCGCGCCTCGCGTCGCCGCTTCGACGGCAGCATCGATCATTTCCAGATGCTCTTCATTGTCGACTTCGTCGCGCATCAATTCAAGGTTTCCCATGACAACCGCCAGCAAGTTGTTGAAATCATGGGCAACCCCGCCGGTCAGCTGACCAATCGCTTCGCCGCGCTGTGACTTGATCAGGGTCTCTTCGGTTTTCTTCTGCTCGGTGATGTCCAGCAGCACGCCAGCGGTCGAGACAAATTTGCCATCACTGTCAAATTGCGCTTCGGTGCGTTCCTGCAAATAGCGCACTTCGTTGTCGTCGCGCACAATTCTCAGCGTGATTTCATAGCCGCGTTGTTCGGCCAGTGCCTTTTGCGTCGTTTTGAAATACCGCTCGCGGTCGTCGGGATGATACCACAGCAAGTCACCCTGTGTGGAAGAGGATCGCGCGAGATACTCTTCGACCGTGGTGCCAAAAATTTCGGCCAGTTCCTGTGAACAATAAGAGCAACTGTCGGTGGCTTCGTCCCAAATCCAATGGCCCAAACCGGCCAACTGCGAGGCGCTGCGATGGCGTTGTTGACTGGCGCGCAACTCGGCTTCTTGTTCCATGCGCCGGGTCACATCGCGCGACACACCGCTATAGCCAACAAATTTGCCGCTTTCGTCATAGCGCGGTTCCCCTGAGATTTCGCGGAATGACCGCGGCTCTCCCGGCGGATGGTAGACTAGGATTACCTCCCGCAGAGATTGTCTTTTTTCCATCATTTCGCGGAAATCATCCCAGGTGATCCCTTGGGGGGATCTGTGTTCAACGTCCCATGGATGTTTGCCCAACAGATGTTTGACGTCTTCGTCACGATCTTCTGGGCTGCGAATGACCGAGTTCAGTTTCAAGTCGGTGCCAATTTCCCAAAGACGATCAGCCGCCAGTTCAACAAAGGTGTTCAGACGTCGGTCACGATCTTGATGGCGCGTTTCAGCGATGCGGCGGGCATGGGATTCATAGGCCAGCGACACCATGCTGGCCACGGCGATGACAAAATCGCGCTCGGCTGGGGTCCACTGGGTTGGTGGGCCAACATGTTCCACGCACAAGACCCCAATCAAGCCGTCGCTGGTGTGCAACGGGCAATCGATCAATGAGGACACACCGGTTGCGGGCAGGTATTCTTGGGCAAGTTCAACGCAACGCGGATCCGTCATACCGTCGCTGACATCAATGACCCGATCCGTTTTGATCGCGTCGATATAGGTGCCCGCATCTTCATAGCTCAGGACCGTGCCTGACGACAGCTTGTCGCTTCTGCGGTCCCATTCAACTTTGGAAACCAATGACATTTTGTCCGTGGAAAACAGCCAAATCCCGACCCGCGGCACGCCAATTTCAGCGGAAACAGTTTTACAATAAAACGCCATCTGCTCGTCGAGATCCATGTTCAAGAAAACTCGACCTTGAATCAATTTCAAGAGTGCATGTTCAAGGCGTTGCGGAGTATTGGAGCTGCTGGCTTTGGTCATGATCAGTTCAGAGTGTCTATAAAGTTATGAATTGGCAACAAATAAACGGATCGCCCGATTTATTGTTGTAGCCGAAATATTTCAAAGACTTTTGAGTGGGGGCTGGGCGCAGGCCGGGTGAGGGCGTCGACGGGCGCTCTTTCTGATTTCGGTGTTCAGCAATTCACGGTGCGGCGTTCAAAGTGAAGGTGTCTTTTCAAAATGCCATAATCAAGAATTGGGTGGGCTTTGGGGCACGTGAGACGACAATGCCGATCGGTGAAGCGAGACGACTGTGCGCAAGAAAATGCGCTATTCTCTCGGCTGCTTTCAAAAACTACGGATTGGTATGCTGACGCAACGATTTAATGAGATCGCGTTTGGACAGAGGCTTGGCCAAAAATCCATTCATGCCCGCATTCATACATTTGGCTATGTCATCATCAAAAGCACTGGCGCTAAGGCCTAGGATTGGAATTTTTGACATGTTGGTTGGGTTGCGGCGAATTTGCCGTGTGGTTTCAAGACCATCGATCCCGGGCATATGCACATCCATCAAAACCAAATCGATGTTCCCCTTTTTCAACAAATTGATGGCTTCGGTCCCGTTTTTCGCAGTGGTTGGAATTTGGCTGAGCGAGGACAAGATCGCGCTGGCCACTTTCAGGTTCACGCGACTATCATCAACTATCAATATGTTATGCGGCAACAACGCCGTGCCAGGCTCGTCGTTGCGTTCTTCTTCTTGAAGAACTTCCGCAGGGATCGCGGTCTGTTTGAAAGACAATGTAAAGAAAAAGCGGCTGCCACGCCCAATTCGGCTTTCTACTTCCAGCGTGCCGCCCATCGCTTGGACAAGCAACTGGCTGATGGACAATCCAAGCCCGCTGCCCTGATGTTCTCGGGTGTTGCCCTCATCTGCTTGGGTAAATTTTCCGAATATGTCCTGTTGTTTTTGATGCGAGATTCCAACGCCCGTGTCTGTGACTTCGAAGTGAATTTCGACCAGATTATCGGCGGTGTTTTGGACGGAAATACCCAGATGCACAGACCCTGACGCCGTGAATTTCAACGCGTTACCCATTAGGTTCAGCAGCACTTTTTTCAAACGAAGTGGATCCCCGACGACGCCAAAACCCTCGACGCCCAAAAGGTTTGATTTTATGGCGACCTTGGGTTCTTTTTCAGCGGTAGCACAAGCGTTCAATACGTCCTCTGCGACCCCCTTCAGAGAGAAAACTCTCGTCTCAAGAACCATTTTGTTTTTGTCGAGCTCTGAAAAATCCAACACATCATCGACAAGCGATTTTAGGCGATGACCAGAGTGTTGAATGGTCTGAACCAAGTTTTCTTGCGCGGCCGTTAAGGAACTTTCCAGCAAAAGACCGGCAGGTGGGATCACCCCGTTTAACGGTGTCCGCAGCTCGTGGCTCATCGTCGACAAAAAGCGAGATTTTGCCTGATCTGCGCGTTTAAACTTGATTTGCGATGCAATCAAGTCGCGTTCATTCTTTTGAATTCTGTCACGCATTTTTTCAAAACTTTTGGCCAAATGCCCCACCTCTCCTTGCGTGATATTGGGGAGGGGGGCTTGATAGTTTCCAATGGCCAAGTGGTCCGCTGCGCTGGACAGGGTCCGTGTTGGAACAATGACCCAACGTTCCAGCGCCAGACCCATTGTCGTAAAAATGGCAACAAAAAAGCCCGCAACCATCGCAGCCAACATGGCAACTTGGCTTGAGATCCTTTGTAGCTCTTTTGAAATGTCTGCGGTAACGATGAGCTGCCCAAGAGAGCGATTTTCAAATTGGATCCGGCTGGTTGAGACAATCTGATTTTCAGCGGCTGAAATGTCAGCAGTGCCAATTGGGTAGATTTGACGTCCATTTGTGGCGACCAGTTTCACATCCACCCAGTCCGCATAGCGATATTGCATGCTGTCGAGCGTTTCAAACACGGCGCCAAACTGGTTTTGCAATAGGAACGGAATAAGAGCGTCGGACAGAATTTCGACTTTCTGGTCCAAATTCACGATCTGCGTTTGCACCATCACATGAGAGAGTTTTGGCGTCCAAACAAAGACTAGCGCAATCGAAACCAACAGAACCATGGCAACGAGTATCGCCGCAAAGCGCGCCCGCAATGAGTACAAAATCCGCAATTTGTGATCGAGGTTACCCCGGATGTGCATTCTGAGCCCCCATGGTTAGTCTTCGACAAAGACATCAAGCCCAAGTTGTTCAATTAGCCTATAGTCATTTGGGTTGGCTTCGATCACTTCGCGCATCGGGATTTGCAGCAACAATTGGCGTCCTTGCTTTGTTTGCCAAAGGTCCAACAAGGCCCTTTTGACCTCTTCTTGGATTCGAATGGGAACGCGCGGGTGTGCCACAATTGGATGCGGGGCCACCTTTTCGGTTTGGTGCAAGATGCGAAGTTCATTAAATATATTTTCGGGCTGGGCTCGCAATGTCCCCATCACACCGCCCGCGGCTGCTGCTTGTCCAAGTACGACATTCAGGTAGGCAGAACTATGGGTGGCGACATACTCTGATCGAAAGCCAATGTGATGTTGGTTGGTTAAATCCGCGCGGATCATAAGGGAGGCGCCCAAGGCATTGGGGGCCGGAAAGGCAATGGTTTGGTCGGCCAAATCCTTTGGCGACGCATAGGGGCTGTCTTTGTGCACCACGAGAACCCCAAACAATTGCCGCGCCCCATCCCGTACAAGCGGCCTATACCCCTGAGCTTTTGCCGCGAGGGTGGCGTGATAGGGATTCATATAGGCAAAATCATAAAGGCCTTCGCCAAAGGCTTGTTCAAAATCAGGAATTTTTGGCGATCCCACAATTTCAAATTTATGTCCGGTCCGTGTTTCTATTTCCTGAATGATTGGGGCCCAAATCTGGGCCAGTTTTCTGGCTTCAAACTGCGGAACAATGCCAAAACTATAGGTCTTTGCCTCTGCCTGGCTGAACGCCATGGCGCTAATCAACGCGAGCATAGTCATGAATGAAGGGCTCAAAACGGGAATACGAAGCAATATTTGCAGCCTTCTGCTTGGACCTTGGGGTCAATCCTCCGCACTTGCGCCGAAGGGGGTTGCGTTTTCAGCACAGAGTGTTCCGCACAACCCGTTAACATTTTCCTAGGAGCGACAAGTTTTTTGCGCGGCCTCGGGGCCGGACTGCACGGTGACGCGAAATCGCCGTTAACCGATCGTAAATAAATTTCCGATTGAGTGGGGGCATGAACACGAAGGACGCGTTCATCTTTGGTCACAACGGAGCAGGCAAATGCCATATTTCATGATCGGAACCCAACGCTCGGGCTCAAATCTATTGCGGGTTATGTTGGATCAATCCCCGCATATCGTGGCACCGCACCCTCCGCATTTTCTGGAACGTTTGTCGCCGCTTAAGCCGTTATATGGTGACCTATCTCAGTCAAAGAATTTTGCTCGATTGGTCGACGATGTGTGCTTGTTAATCGAAACCAATCCGGTCAGTTGGTCGCTTGGCCCGCTTGATCGCGATTACATTGCCTCTCTGTGCACCGAACCTTCGCTTGTAGCGGTGTCCTTTGCGGTGCACGACGTTCTAGCGCGGCACAATCATGCGCAGAATTGGGTCTGCAAATCGCTCGGAAACGTTCACATTTTAGATGAAATCGAACGTTTTGGCGGTAACGACGCAAAATACATTCATCTGCATCGGGATGGGCGCGACGTGGCTTTGTCCTTTAAAAAGGCGATTGTGGGGGAAAAGACTTCCTATCATATCGCGCAGCAATGGAAGGACGAGCAGGCAAAAGCGCTGGCTCATGGGGCCAAGGTGGGGCCGGATCGCTTCATCTCGGTTTCGTATTTTGGGTTGGTCACGCAGCCGCAACATGAATTGATCCGCCTGTGCGATTTCATGGACATTCAGTTCCAGCCCGAGATGTTGGAATTCCATCGATCCAAAGAGGCGCAGACAACATCCAAGGCGGGGCAAATGTGGTCCAACGTTTCGCGCCCCGTCATGGCGGGAAATGTGCAGAATTTTTTGTCAGACAGCGATCCTGCAAACCTCGCTGTGTTCGAAGCAATCGCCGGGGATATGCTCACCCGACTTGGATATCCGCTCGTGAACGGATTTAACGAAGAAAACGAGCGGCTTAAGAAAAAGGCCTTGGCCAGCGCCGATCCTGATGATCTGCTCAAACGCCGCGCGCAAAGTGAATTGATGGCGCAAATCAAACATCGGCTGCTGAATGGCCAGCGCGATGTCGCTTGACGCCGACGTGACCATTCAGGACCGTCCCTCACTCTGGCGGTTGTTTTTGACCTTTCTAAAAATTGGCTGCATTTCATGGGGTGGCTATATGGCTTTGATCTCAGTTGTGCGTTCAGAAATATCTGACCGACGGGCGTTGCTTGAGGACCAAGAGATCATGGATGGCGTCGCTTTGGCGCTGTTGTTGCCGGGACCCGTCGCAGTGAATGTGGTGGCCTATGTGGGGAATCGATTGCTGGGGGCACTTGGGGCGATGGTGTGCGTGATTGCGGTGGTTTTGCCCTCCTTTGCATTTATGCTGGGGCTGGCGGTCTTATACCTGTCCTTTGGGGAACAGGTGAGTGCCGGAAAAGCCTTGCTGGCCCTTCAGCCAGCAATCGCAGCGCTGGTCTTAAATGCGGCGTGGAAGATGCGTAAAACCGCGCTGAGCCGCCCGTTGGATTGGGCACTGGCCGTTGGGGCTGCGTCGGCACTTTTGATTTCTGGCGGTGTTTTGGCGGTTGTGGCGACCATTGTGGTGGCCGGAGTGTGTGGCATGGCAACGCAATCTGCGGCAGCAAATCCGCCAGTGCTGCTGAGTTTACCCCAGCCAAAACCAGGATGGGGCACAACCGTATCCGTTGCCGTTTTGGTGCTTTGCGTGGTGGTGTTTTTGGCGCCGTTGCCAGCGGGCTCATTATTGGTGCAACTGTTTTCGGTGTTCTCTGGCATGAGCCTAATGCTGTTTGGCGGGGGCTATATCTTTATTCCAATGCTGCAAGAGGTGGTGGTGGAGGGAATGAAATGGCTCACGCAGGTTGAGTTTGCAGCCAGTATCGCCATGGGGCAGGTGACGCCGGGGCCCATTTTGATCAGCGCCACCTTTATTGGGTTCAAAACGGCTGGCGGCCTTGGGGCCTTGGTGGCAACGGTGGCGATATTCGCACCCCCCGCCATTTTGATGGTCGTGATTGCCAACCAGCTGGACCGGTTGCGCCATTTCCACCATTTTACGGCGGCGCAGTCGGGCATTCGCGCGGCTGTCATTGGCATGATCGCAGCCGCAGCGGTGACAATCCTGAGATCGATCGAACTTGATGGATCAGAAAGCCAACTTGTGGTGATCCCAGTGATCTTTGGTGCGGCCTTGCTGGCCATGCTGCGGTTTAAAGTCACTGAAGTCTGGGTGCTTGTGGCGGCCGCTCTGGTGGGCGTGATCTTCTTATAAGGCCACATTGCCCGCTACGGGAGCAAGATAAACGCCGTTCTGGGTTTTCTTGGAACACTCAGGCCAAAATCCAGATGGGTCGCCTTAGGGCGACCTGACACCCCAAATTTCCCCTAAATGAATTAACAGCGGTACCATGTGAAAGGTTCCTTGATGTCCTACATGTCATTTTGGGCTCTGCGTCACTTTGGGACTTTCTCTCTTCCTCTCCTAAAAGATAGAATACTCTCGTAAGAGGGGCCAAAGCGCGAAAAGAGTCGCTTGAAACGCCCCACGACCACGATTTTTCGGGAAATTGATTCGGTTTTTGCCCCGCGATTAGACGAGAATCAGCCTCAATCCCGTAAACAATTGCCAAAAATCCCGCGTATTGCGTAAAATTTGACGACAAAGAGCCTAAAACGCCGATTTTGGCTGGCAGAAATTTGACGTGACCAAGGTCCTAGTCGATGTCGCGGATTTGGAAACAGTCACTCAACCCTAAGGAGAGATTGGCGACGCTTTGGACACTTTGATTGCGTTTTCCGTTACAAATTTCCGAAAAACACGGAAATTCAGGTGCGGGTTATCTCTGTTTTGGAACCAATAAGGCGTCAATGTGTCCGGTTAATTGACGGAATTAGACGGGAAACCGCCATAGCAAAAGAAATCATCCCTTTGTCAGAGCGGCGCTCTTAAGTATGTATTTATGTAGCCCAACTGGGGGGCGACGTCTGCTGGCTGCGGGGGCGGCCAAGTAAAATGAATGTTGTGCATCTCGTAGGATGCAAGGCACGCGACACGATTTGGATCCACCAAATGTATCGCATCGCCATCGCTCTCTTTGCAGAGGGAGCGAGCGGGTGAGGTTTGCCTTGTGACTGTTGAGACGTGTGATGCAATGAAATGAGCTTGGGCAAAACGCGACGGATATCGGCGTTTTACCGCTGAAAAAATCGCTTTTGGGTCCGTCCCACTGCGTACGTGAAAGAGGGTTAAGATGGCTGACTTGGTTCTAGATTGGTCTTTATTTGGCGCAACCAACACTGGTTTGGGCGCAACGACCACAGTTGATACCGGTGGCGTCGAAGTCACCGTGGACTTCACTTCGGTCGACGAAGGGTCCGACGCATTTATCATGGGCACCGACACATATGTCGCTGACGGGGAAGAATTTGACCCGAACTCATCGATCAAACTGCTGGGCGCCGGCGGAACTGGTGAAGGCACCGAAACAACATCGACAATGTCGATCGATTTCGCCTCCACTGATGAGCTGTTCACCGACGATGTTCAGGACGTGAGCTTCCGTCTGAACGACATCGATGCCTATTTTGACCCCTATAACGCTGGCGGCGAGCACTTTGATGGTGTCACCGTGATTGCCTTTGATCCAGAAGGTAACGAAATTCCAGTTGTGATCACCGGTGGTGACGACGTTATCGTTGACGGCAACTCTGTCTATACTTCCCCAGAAGTTGGTGACGAAAACGATCCAACAGATGCAAGCGCTTCGGCCCTGGTTGAAATCGCAGGTCCCGTGTCCCGCATCGAAGTTGTCTATGCCAACGACGGTGACGGAGCGCAGCGCGCCTACGTCAGCGATGTTCACTTCTCTACCGTCGACAATGACGACGAGCCAGAAGAAGAGAACCCAGAAGGCGAAGGCCCAGACGGCATCGTTTACGGCACTGACGACGACGATTTGATCGACGAAGATTACACCGGCGACCCAGACGGCGACATGGTTGATCACGGCGACAACATCTTCCCTGGCCAATCCCCAAATGATGACATCATCGAAGCAGGCGACGGTGACGACACTGTCTTTGGCGGCGAAAGTGATGACACCATCAACGGTGGCGACGGCAACGATGTGATCGATGGCGGTGACGGTTCTGACGTTATCACCTCTGGTCCGGGTCCGTTGGACGGTGCCTTGCCTGATCTGGGTTACCCTGGCCTGTACGAGTCAGATGATGATCCAGACAACGATCGTGACTATGTTGACGGCGGCCGCGGTGCGGACACTATCTCTACTGGCGATGACGCTGACACCATCTTTGGTGGCCTGGGTCGCGACAGCATCGATGGCGGCTTGGACGCTGACGAAATTGACGGCGGCAGCGGCGGCGACACCATCATTGGTGGCGAAGGCTCTGACACCATTTACTCTGGCTCGGGCGATGACTTGGTTTACGGTGGTCTGGACCCGATCTACCCAGACGCGGTGAACATCCCTGATGATGTTGATCTGGTTCCAGACAACGGCCAAGACTCGATCCACGCCGGTGCCGGCAACGACACTGTCTTTGGCGCAGATGATGATGACACCATCTACGGCAGCACCGGTGATGACTATCTCGATGGTCAGATCGACGAAGACGAAGTGTCCGGCGGCTCAGGCATGGATACCGTCATCGGCGGCGCGGGTGATGACTGGTTGACCGGTGGTCGTGACGCTGACCTTGTTCAAGGTGGCGACGATGCGGATACCATCGTTGGTGCAACAGCAGGTGACACCATCGAAGGTGGCGCAGGCGGCAACGACCAAGATACTTTGTTGATCACTGGTGGTGGCGACTGGCGTATTGTTGACCGGACGGTTGACAGCGACGGCAACGGCTTTGACGGCACAATCGAATGGTATGACTCTGAAGGTGATGTGACCGGCACTGCTGACTTCACCAACATTGAAACCATTGTGCCTTGCTTCACACCGGGTTCGATTGTTGCGACACCTAAAGGTGCGCGCATGGTTGAGGATCTGAAAGAGGGTGACAAGATCATCACTCGTGACAACGGCATCCAAGAGATCCGCTGGGCTGGTAAGCGTCAGATGACAGGCATCGAATTGGCCCGTGATCCTAAGCTGCAGCCAATTCTGATCCGCAAAGGTGCCTTGGGCAACGGTCTGCCAGAGCGTGACATGATGGTTAGCCCGAACCACCGCATGTTGGTAACCAACGAGAAAGTTTCGCTGTACTTCAACGAAACCGAAGTGTTGGCCTCTGCCAAGCATCTGGTGGGTCTGCCAGGCATTCACAAAGTGAACGTTCTGAGCACCACATACATCCACTTTATGTTCGACCAACACGAGGTTGTTCTGGCGGATGGCGCTTGGACCGAAAGCTTCCACCCAGGTGATTACACGCTGAAAGGCATCGGCAAAGAGCAACGTGAAGAGATCCTGACATTGTTCCCAGAGCTGAAAACAGACGCGGGCATGGGCAACTATCACGCCGCACGTCGCGCCTTGAAAAAGCACGAAGCAACACTGCTGACTTTGCACAAGTAAGCACAAAATCAGTTTGCAGCTCAGTGCTCCGTACCGCGGAGCACTGGTGGGAAAGAAGTGGGGGGCTACTTCTTTCCCGATCGTCGTTTAAGCCCCATTCTTGTCATCAACAGGACACTTTTGCCCCGTTCTTCAAGTGAATGTTTTTAGTTTTTTTGTTATATTTCAGGTGTTTATGTCGTGAATTGGCGCAATGTCGATTAAGGGCAAATTGTTTGCAATTGCCCAAGCGAACTCCTTATCACAGCCCCAGTTTTGCCGGATAGATCCGCTTAAATATACCAAATATCTTAGGGGCTTGCCCTTTAATGGCGCACTTTCGTGCCGTTAGTAAGTGAGTGGTAATATGACGCAAACAGATAGATCTTGGGAAACAAACACCCTTTGGCTCCGCGCGGGACCCAAAAAGAGGTGTGGCCCGATGTTGCTTTGTTTGCGACCGAGCAACAGGCGTAGTGACCCATGAACGGCACGTTTTTGATATTCGGCGTAGACATTGTCGCCGACCCCACTCTTGGGAGCACCTCTGGCGTGGGCCAGGATGCGGCAGGTCAGGTCACGCTTGATGCGGGCAGCCAAATCTTTGGCGATGACCAAATCGTCGAGTTCCTGTTCCAAGAGGCCGGAGACAATGGCGAAGTTGATGCCAGCACAGTGATCACCGGTGTACGGGTGTACAACAGCCAAGCCGATTTTGATGCTGGCACCGTCCTTTACAGCTATGATCCTGCAACGCCGGGCGTATTCGCTCCGATGCAAACCGGTCTAGACGGCATGGGCGACACCTACCTGCATTTTGACGCCGATGTCTTGGTTTCGGCCGACTTCGGTGCACCGGCACTGAACCAGTTGTTGCTGGCCCCCGGCACGGACGCAGTGGACGGCATTGGCAGCCTGACCCTCGATCACCATGAAGACGTTGATTACAACGACAACGGTGTGATCCTTGGCGGCACCACCGAAGTGGCAAATGGCCAGTTCAATGTTGGGTTTCCCGATTTCGCCTATAATGGCACTGCACTGGATTATGTTGTCGAAGGGACTGCGGGCGACGACTATATTGACGATGATTATCAAGGTGATCCCGAAGGCGATATGGTGGATGCCACCGACGCTGCGGATCGGTCCAATGATGATGTGATCGATGCGGGCGCTGGCAATGATACGGTCTATGCCGCACGCGGCGATGACAGCATCCTTGCGGGCACCGGCAATGACTGGGTCGAAGGCTTTGATGGCGATGACACCGTTATTGGTGACGATGGCGATGACACGTTTTTTGGCGGCCATGGCAACGACAGCTTTATCGGCGGTGAAGGCAACGACAGTTTTGAAACCTTCTATGGCAATGACTACTTCTCAGGTGGCGCAGGCAATGACTGGGTCAACGGCGACTATGGCGATGACACGCTGATTGGTGGCGATGGGGATGACTGGCTGCGCGGCAGCTTTGGGTATGACCAAATGTGGGGCGGTGAAGGCGACGACTATATTTGGTCGGGCTATAACGATGACACGATCTCGCTTGAGAACAACTTTGGCAACGACACCATCATCATGGAGGACCAAGCCGAGGTTTATGGCGACGTTCTTGACCTCTCGGCCATCACCGACAATCTGACCATCGATCTAAGCCAGACCAACTTTGGCGTTGGCTTGATTTCTGATGGGGTCTCTACCGCCAATTTCGAAGCGGTGGAGCATTTGGTCCTGGGCAGCGGTATCGATACAATCGTTTTGGCAGATGTCTCGGGCTATGATGCGGTTGAGGCGTTTAGCGGACCGATTTTGAATCCCGATGGCACCTATACCGGTGTCGATCAGGTGGATGTTTCGCAGCTGCACGACACGGATGGCTTTTTGGTCAACACCGATGATGTCACGGTGACAGATGATGGATCTGGCAATGCTGTTCTCAACTTTCCAACGGGTGAACAGCTGGTTCTTGGCGGCGTTGCCCCCGCAGATCTGGCCACGCCAGAGGCGCTGAATGCGATCGGCATTCCCTTGCCCACCTTAGACGGCATTGTGGAGGGCACTGACGAAGACGACGTCATTGATGGCGGTTATGTCGGTGATCCTGACCAAGATAGAATTGATGCAGAGGACGCCATTGATCCCCTCGCCGGGAGCAACGACGACGTGGTGCAGGCCGGCGAAGGCAATGACACGGTGCGCGCCGGTGAAGGCAATGATGTCATCTACGGCGGCGCAGGCAACGATATGTTGCAGGGCGACGTTGGCAATGACAGCCTGACGGGTGGTGCAGGCAATGACTTCCTCAGCGGCGGTGAAGGCAATGACACCTTCAATGTCGGCAGCGGCGACACAGCTTTGGGCGATGATGGTGATGACGTCTTTGTGGTGGATGATGCCAATCGCACGGGCTCTGACTTTTCAATTATCGCTGGTGAAGGGGGGGAAACCGACGGGGACACTCTGATCGTCAACGGGGCCGCCACAATCACTTATGATGCGGGCGATCCCGAAGCAGGAACTGTGACGTGGGCTGATGGCTCGACGCTCAGTTTCTGGGAAATTGAACGCGTCAAGCATGTGCCCTGTTTCACCGAGCATTCGATGATCAAAACCCGACGGGGCGAGGTGGCTGCCGCGCGCCTTAGGGTGAACGACTATGTGCTGACCCGCGACGAAGGGTTCCAACCCATTCGCTGGATCGGTGCGCGCCGTGTGCCAACTCAAGAATTATCCGTGGCACCCAGCTTGCGGCCCGTGCGTATCAAAGCCGGTGCCCTTGGCAGCAATGTGCCCGAACGTGATCTGCTGGTGTCGCCACAACACCGGATGCTGATCTCTGATCCCAAAGTGGGCCTGTGGTTTGGTGATGAAGAGGTCTTTGTGCCTGCCATTCACCTCACCTGCCTCCCGGGGGTTGAGCAATTGGGCACTCAACAGGTGACCTATGTGCACTTCATGTTTGATCAACATCAGATCGTCCAAGGCGACGGCGCATGGAGCGAAAGCTTCCAACCAGGAGACATGAGCCTGGCCAGTATGGATGCACCACAACGCCAAGAATTGTTCACGCTGTTTCCCGAACTCAAAGACCTTGGTGGGGCAGGGCGCTACCCAGCGGCGCGGGCCACATTGACCGCACAAGAAGCCCGCGTCTTGTTCAGCTAAACACACCGGTCTTTGAACGCCAGTCTTCCCAGGCTTGCGGCGTGTCGAGGTCAACAAGAGCATGATCCTCCGGCAAAAGCACCGTGGTGACCCCACCCGGATGCGTCTTGAGCACCGATCGCGCCCCTTCATCCCCAGTCAAGCGCAGCAATGCGGCAAAACAGGCGCGTGGAAACACAACGGGATGACCGGGTACACCGCTTTGGCTGGCACCGCGCGTGATCGCGCGGCCATCATGCGCTTGCAGAACGCGCAGCAAGTCTTCCTCAGTGAGCTCGGGCATATCTCCGGGCAAAATCATCACAGAGCTCACGCTGGCATCAAGGGCGCGGATCGCGCCACGAATAGACGCAGACATGCCGTCCGTCGCATCAGGGATGAACACCCTCTGACCCGGTTCGGCCAAGACCGAACAGCGTGGATGTGCGGGATCTGGCAAACACAGCACCACCTGCGCATGGGTTGCCAAAGCCCTGTCTTGAATATGGCGCAACAGCGCGGTGCCGCGGATCGGTTCCAACAGCTTGTCCCGACCATCCCCCATGCGCGATGAGGCCCCTGCCGCAAGGATTACAATCGCCATGTTCTGCGTCATTGCGCTCTCCTTGTTGCGCACCATATCGGTCGCGCGGTGGCGGAAAATGACATTTTCCGAACCGTTTTCTGGCAGAAAACGCGCCCGTGGCAGGTGTCTACAGCGTGCCGATCTTCAACATTGTGACCCGGTTGTCTTTGCGTGCGGTGACTTGGAAGCGAAAGCCATGGAATGAAAACACTTGGCCAACGGTTGGGATCATCTGGGCTTCGTGGATCACCAAGCCCGCGACGGTGTTGGCTTCGTCGTCAGGCAGCGCCCAATCCGTCGCCCGGTTCAAGTCACGAATGGTGGTGGCCCCATCCACCATAAACTGCCCGTCTTTGGTTTTTTGAATGGTCAGCGCAGCATCGGGGTCAAATTCATCGGTGATCTCGCCGACAATTTCTTCCAAAATATCTTCCAGTGTGATCAGCCCTTCGAGCGAGCCATATTCATCCACCACCAGGGCAAAATGGGTGCGCCGGTGCAAAAACTGGCGCATCTGATCGTCCAAGGTTGTGGTGTCGGGTACAAAATAGGGCGGGCGCACAACGCTTAGAATGTCGAAATCCTTCAGGCCTTCACCTTTGGTGTCGGTGCTAAAGGCAAGCGCTTGCAAGCTGCGCAGCAGGTCTTTGGCGTGCAGCACACCTAAGATATTGTCGGGGTCTTTTTTGAACACGGGCAAGCGCGTGTGATTGCTGTCCATACATTGGTTCAGGATGTCGTTGGGATCGGCTTCGGCGTCGATCATTTCGATCTGACTGCGGTGCAGCATGATTTCTTCTACCGCGCGTTCGCTAAGGTCCAAGGCCCCAAGGATACGGTCACGATCTTCTTTTTCCACCACACCTTCGGAGTGACCCAGGTGCAGCGCACCGGCAATCTCTTCGCGCACCGCCAAAATTTCACTGTCCGGATCGGTCTTAACCCCAAAGACCCGCAAAATTGCCCGTACGAACCAGCGCACGGCGCCCACAACCGGCGCAAATAGGGTCACGACCATCTGAATAGGGCGGGACACGCGCGCAGCAGCGGTTTCGGCATTTGTGATGGCATAGGTTTTGGGCAGCACCTCTGCAAAGACCAGAACCAAGATCGTCATCACCAAAGTGGCCAAGGCGACGCCACTTTCGCCAAAGGCGCGGGTGAAGAGGGATGTGGCCAGAGAGGCCGCAAGGATATTGACCAAGTTGTTGCCCAAAAGCACAGAGCCGATCAGACGTTCATTGTCTTCGGTGATCGACAGCGCGCGCGCCGCCGACTTAGAGCCTTTGTCCGCCTGTGAGCGCAATTTCCCGCGCGAAGCCGCCGTCAGCGCGGTTTCAGAGCCGGAAAAGAAACCAGACAGGACCAGCAGGAACAGAATGGCACCTGCCGTCATCCAAAATGCACTGTCCAATACTGTGGCGCTTTCCATGGTCGGTGAGTTCCCTTTTTTGCCGGTTCACTTGGGTTATGGGCAGTCAAAGTCGCGTATTCAAGACGTATTGCGGCTATTGATCGCTTTCGGAACCGGGATTTGCCAGAGGGTGATGCTCTAACACCAGTTCTTGCAGACGTTCATCCAAAACATGGGTGTAAATCTCGGTGGTGGCGACATCCGCATGCCCAAGCAATGTTTGGATGGCCCGTAGATCAGCGCCATTTGCCAACAGATGGGTGGCAAATGCATGTCGCAGGGTGTGCGGTGTCACCGTGTCTGGCGCAACGCCGGCAGTTTGGGCCAAATCCTTGATGATCTGGAAAAAGCGATGACGGGTTAGATGCCCGGCTTTGCCGCGACTTGGGAACAAATAGCGCGAGGCATTTCCGCCTTTGGATTTGGCGGTTTCTTCAACCTCGTCGCGGCGCACCAACCAAATCGACAGGGCTTCGCGCGCTGGCGGAGACAGGGGAACGATGCGTTCTTTGCCGCCTTTGCCGGTGATCAACAACACTCTGGGATCGCCACGCGCCGCCGCAACTGGCAACGACACCAATTCGGTCACGCGCATCCCGGTGGCATACAGCAATTGCATCAGACAGGTGTTGCGCAAACGATCACTGGGCGCGCGCCCCATCTGAGTGGCGGCCTGCAACAACCGGTCAACATCTTCGATCGACAGTGTTTTGGGCAGTCGTTTGTCCCGCCCGGGGCCGCTGATCTGAATGGAGGGATTGTCATCGCGCAACCCCTCTTCGAAGGCAAATCGATAGAGCTGTTTGATCGAAGAGAGCCGGCGCGCTCGGGTTGACCGCGCCAATCCTTGGGCTTCGCAATGGATCAGATAGGCTTCGATCTGTTCGCGCGTCAGCGTCGCAAATCCAGATGATCCTTTGGCGGCCCATGCCTGAAAATCCCGCAGATCGCGCGCATAGGCCTCTTGGGTGTTGTCAGCCGCGCCAAGTTCCGCAGCCTGCGCTTCGATGAACCGGGAAATCCACCAAATGTCGTCCTGCATCGCCTAAACTCCGCGGTCCAGCAACAGGATCTGCAAGGCCGATTGGCGCGCCGCATCCTCAAGCCCGACCGAGCGCAAAGTGGCCAAGGCAGTGGCCAGCTGGTTGGTTTCGCCTTCGACGGCACGTTGATATAGGGTCATCGCCCGCAAAATGATTTCCCCCAAACGCCGGTCCGCGGCGTCCTGTGCAAAAATGTCGGGGAGGGTGGTTTGAGCAAACCCGTCTTGAATGGCTTTTTCAACTTCGGTTTTTGCGGCGATCTCTTGTGGCGCGCCCCGCGCTAGGGCGGTCAAAAACGCCATGTTGGGGTGGTCTTCGCCCTGAATTTGCGCCGCCGTTTCGTACTCTGATGACAATAACGCTAAGCGATACGCCATTTCAGCGGCTTGCCCTGCAAGCGGGATCAAGGACAGCGGCTCTGCAAAGAGTTTGGCAAAGGGCACCTCTAGGCGGGCCACTTTGATGGCAACAAAGGCTTTGGGCAGGGTCACTTCGACCGCGTCTGTGTCGCCGGTGCGCAACGCAACGTCCAGTTTCTGAACCGCATCGACCCGGTCCCAAAGCCCCCCCGAGGCCGCCGGGCTTCTCTCAGAATAAATGCCCAGCAATCGGTTTTCTGCTAGTGCGCCTGTCTGGGCCAGTCGCTCTGCCGCTTCGATTTTGGCTTTCCATCCGGTGTTGCCGCGTAGATCGGCAACCGCAAATGGGCGTGGCAAAGGCGCTGTTGCCATTGGTTCGCCCACGGCTTCGCGCAGTCGAAACACCAATGAACTGGGGCGGACCGGCGGATGCGGCAGGGGCTCACCTTCGAACAATTCCGGATCAAGGAAATGCTGAAGCAAGGCCAACTCTTGGGTGTTGATCAAATCCAACGCCCGACCGGTTTCCAAAATCAGGGCCGCTGTGGACCAATCGCCACTGCGGGCCGTGCAAAACACCCGTGCGGCATAAGATGGGGCCAGGCGTGGGGTCTGCATCAACTGGAGGCAGGCACGATCTTCGTCGCCGGTCAACAATGTGGCTTGGAACCAGCGGGCAAATAGATCAGGCGTCGCGGGATTGGCGCGATCCAAGATAGCCTGCACCGCCTCAACGGCCCCCAGATCGAGCAGGGCGTCAAGCCGGGCGGTCAACAAGCGGTTGCGTTGATCCGAATCGCCCGGTGCCTCAGCCTCGGCCAACATCAGCGTGTAAAACAGCGCCTGCATCGCGGGCAGGGTCTTAACGGATTGCGCCTCAATCAGATCCACCAAATCGTCGGTGGCGCTGTGTTGCCACAAATCCAACGGCAAACCCGTCATCTTAGGCGGCAACAGGCCCACGGCATCACTTTGAATTTCGCCCAAAGGTGTGACGGAAATATCAGGCGTTAAGGCCGTTTGCGTAACCTCTGGTTCCACCAAGTCCGGGCTGAGCGTCAGCGGGTTGGGCACGGGATCGTTCAACCAATCAATCGCAGAAAGCGGTGCTTCGGCTTGGGCCATCAGCGGACATGCGAGGGCAGAGCACAGCAGATATGCAGCAAACTTAGCCCGCATCGAAGACCACCTCTTTGCGAATTTCCTGTTGTGGCGCCGAGAAATCAGCCCCCAACCAAGGGCCTACATACGCATAGGCCACCAGCGCGATGGCGCAAATAACCACCAATATGAATAGCCATTTTAGAAGTCGCCCCATGATCGCCCTGCCTGCCTGAATGGATTTTCTTTCACTTATAACTGGCCTTTTGCGTAAGATCACGTCATTCAGACGGCAAATGTTAAAAACGGCGAGGGATGGCCGAACGCGGCGAAAAAATGGGTTGGAAACTTAAAAAAACAGTGGTCCTGGTTGGGATGATGGGGGCCGGGAAAACGGCCGTGGGCAAGGTGCTGGCCACCAAGCTGGGCGTTCCTTTCCTTGATTCTGACGCAGAAATTGAGCAGGCGGCGAATATGAGTGTCGCCGAGATTTTCTCTCGGGATGGCGAGGCCTTCTTTCGCGACAAAGAAAGCCAAGTGATCGAGCGTCTGTTGACCAATGAGACCTGCATTTTGTCCACCGGTGGCGGCGCATTTTTGGCACCGCACAATCGGGAAATGATCTCGGACAAAGGGGTGTCTGTCTGGTTGGATGCGGATGTCAATTTGCTGTGGCAACGGGTCAAACACAAAAACACCCGACCTTTGCTGCGCACCGAAAACCCCTTTGCAACGCTGAACGAAATTTTTAACACCCGTGTACCGATTTACGCCAAATCTGACCTTAGCGTCGCGGTGCAACCCACTTATTCTATTGAAGAAACGCGTGACTATGTGATTCAATCTTTGATCACGCGACCAGACGTATTAGAGGCATTGTAATGGTTGAAATCGTTCATGTTCCATTGGGCGACCGCGCCTATGACATTCATATTGGGCCCGGACTTTTGGCGCAATCTGGTGCGTTGATTGCCCCGCTGTTAAAGCGCAATCGCGTTGCTGTTGTCAGCGATGAAAATGTCGCCGCACTGCATCTTGATACGCTGCGTGAAGGTCTGGCCTCTGCCGACATTGACATGGTTTCGATGAGTTTGCCAGCTGGGGAATCCACCAAAAGCTGGCCCCATTTTGAGCGCACCATTGAATGGTTGCTGGACGAAAAAATCGAACGCAACGACATCATTGTCGCCTTTGGCGGCGGTGTGATCGGGGATCTTGTGGGCTATGCTGCGGCCTCGTTGCGACGCGGCGTGCGTTTCGTGCAAATCCCAACCAGTCTGTTGGCCCAAGTTGACAGTTCTGTGGGGGGCAAAACAGGAATCAATGCGCCTCATGGCAAAAATTTGATCGGTGCCTTTCACCAGCCAAGCTTGGTTCTGGCCGATACAGAGGTTTTGGGCACGCTGACCAAACGCGATTTTCTGGCCGGGTACGGCGAAGTTGTGAAATACGGCCTGCTTGGCGATGCTGCCTTCTTTGAGTGGCTTGAAGACAACGCAACCCGCGCCGCAGAAGGGGACATGGACGCCCGCATTTACGCCGTAAAGCGTTCTGTTGAAATGAAAGCGGATATTGTTGTGCGGGACGAAACCGAAAAAGGTGATCGCGCACTGCTGAACCTTGGTCACACGTTTTGCCATGCACTCGAAGCGGCCACAGGGTATTCGGACCGCTTGCTGCACGGAGAGGGCGTGGCAATTGGCTGTGCCTTGGCCTTTGAGGTTTCATCGCGTTTGGGCCTGTGCTCTCAGGAAGATCCCAGCCGGGTGCGCGCCCACCTTAAGGACATGGGCATGAAAGTCGATCTGGCGGATATCGAAGGCGATTTGCCCGATGCCGACGGCTTGATCTCCCTGATGGCACAGGACAAAAAGGTGGTCAGCGGCACTTTGAACTTCATTATGGCGCGCAGCCTTGGCGACGCCTTTGTCACCTCTGATGTGGATCCAGCGGTGGTCAAAGATGTTCTGACGCAGGCCTTGGCCGCCCGCCGCTAAACCCGATCACACTGTTATCGCAGCAAAAAGGCCGCCCGTTCAGGCGGCCTTTGGTATTTTATGCTGATTTTGGTTGGGCAATGGCTATTGCGCCAGTTTCACCAAAGAGTGGCGCTTTTTACCGGCACTCAGCTTGATGGGATTGGCCAACGCCGCCGCATCAATCATCATGCCAGCGTCACTCAGCGGAGCGTCGTCCAGCTTGGCGCCGTTCTCAGAGATCAAACGCTTGGCCTCTTTGCCCGATTTTGCCAGACCTGACTTTACGATCAGCTGAACAATTGAGATCCCGTCGCCCAGCTCTTCTGCGCTCAGTTCAAGCGTTGGCAGATCGTCACCAACACCGCCCTTTTCAAACACTTCGCGCGCCGTAGCTTCGGCGGCTTTGGCAGCCTCTGCTCCGTGGCACAGGGTGGTGACCTCATTGGCCAAGATCACCTTGGCCGCATTGATTTCTGACCCGGACAAAGCACCCAAACGATCACATTCCTCAACCGGAAGTTCTGTGAACAGTTTCAGGAACTTACCGACATCAGCATCCGTAGAGTTGCGCCAGAACTGCCAGAATTCATAGGGGGACAGCATATCGCCGTTCAACCACATGGCGCCGCCTTGAGATTTCCCCATCTTGCGCCCGTCGCTAGTGGTCAGCAAAGGGGTGGTCAAACCATAGATCTCATTGTCCAACACCCGACGGGTCAGGTCGATCCCGTTGATGATGTTGCCCCATTGATCCGAGCCCCCCATCTGCAAAACACAGCCGTAACGCCGGTTCAGCTCCAAGAAGTCATAGGCCTGCAAGATCATATAGTTGAACTCAAGAAAGCTCAGCGATTGCTCGCGATCCAGACGCGATTTCACCGATTCAAAGGCCAGCATCCGGTTCACACTGAAATGGCGACCGATGTCACGCAGGAACTCAAGATAGTTCAGGTGATCGAGCCATTCTGCGTTGTTCAGCATTTTGGCGCCGTTGTCGCTGTCATTGTAATCAAGGTATTTGGCAAAGACCTGCTGCATACCGGCAATGTTGGCGTCGATCTGTTCTGGCCCCAATAGGGGGCGCTCGTCAGATCGGAACGATGGATCGCCCACCTTGGTGGTGCCGCCGCCCATCAACGTGATCGGCTGGTGGCCGGTCTTTTGCAGCCAGCGCAACATCATGATGTTCAGCAGATGCCCAACATGCAGCGACTGCGCTGTTGCGTCATAGCCGATATACGCTGTGACCACCCCTGCGCTCAGCGCCTCATCCAAATTTTGATAATCGGTGCAGTCGGCCACAAAGCCACGCTCCATCATGACGCGCATGAAGTCCGATTTGGGGTGATAGGTCATTGTTTTTGTCCCTTACAGCGTTGATCTGCAACGTATAGAATGCATTGCAATAAGGGGAAACCGGTTTTCTTCCCTCGCAAGGCAGACGTTCAGGAGTTGGCCAATGAAAGACACATCGCCCCTTTGGGCCCTTGGCACCATGTCAGGCACCTCCTTGGATGGGGTGGATGCGGCGATGCTGCGCACAGATGGCACAGAAATCATCGAATTTGGCCCCACAGCCTATCGCCCTTACAGCCCCGCAGAGCGGGCGGTTTTGCAGGCAGCTTTGGGCAAATGGCACGGGGATGACACCCAAGAAGCCCAAGAAATCATTGAACAAGCCCATCTCGAGGTGATGGCCGAGTTTCAGGATGTGGATCTGGTGGGCTTTCACGGTCAAACCTTGGCCCATGATCCGGTGGGTCGGGGCACGCATCAGCTGGGCAATGGGGCGGCTTTGGCGGAAAAATATGGCACGCCGGTGGTGTGGGATTTTCGCAGCAGCGACGTCGAGCTTGGCGGCCAAGGGGCACCGCTGGCGCCTTTCTTTCACTTTGCCTGTGCCAAATGGATCACTGCCGATAGACCATTGGCGATTCTCAATTTGGGCGGTGTTGGCAATATCACTTGGATCGATCCGCGCTGTGATCACCCCGAAGACCCGGCGGCCCTATTGGCCTTTGACACCGGTCCCGCCAATGCGCCGCTCAATGACCTGTTGATGGCGCGGCGCAATCAGCCTTTTGACAAAGATGGGGCGCTTGCGGCCACGGGCGAAGTGGTGACCGGCGCGCTCGAACTCTTCCTTGACGATCCCTTCTTTCCCAAGATCCCCCCCAAATCGCTGGATCGCGATGCCTTTTCGGACATGTTGGATCTGGTGCGCGAACTCAATGACCATGACGCAGCTGCCACAATGACCGGTATGGCCGCCGCGGCGGTGATGCAGGCCATGGAGCATTGCCCAACCCTACCCACACAGCTTTTGGTCACAGGCGGAGGCCGACACAACCCGGTGATGATGCAAATGCTGCAAGCCGGTCTGGATTGTCCGGTGCACCCAATCGAGGCGCAAGGCTTGAACGGCGATATGCTCGAAGCACAGGCCTTTGCCTTCCTCGCGGTGCGCGTGGCCAACGGCATGGCAACCTCCAGCCCGCAAACCACGGGCGTGCCAGCTTTGGTGGGCGGCGGTGTCCTCAGCCGCCCAGATTGATCCCCACACAGGGGGCGTTTGGGCGCGCCCTTTTGGCTTTTTCTTGGATCAAATACCTTGGGGGGAGGTCCAGACTGCCTTGGCAGACTGGAGCGGTGGGGGCAAAGCCCCCTGGCCGTAGGCCTCGCTTTGGGGCTCGATTGGGTCAGGCTGCGGCAAAATCGCTGCAAAGGCCCGGCAGAACGCCTAGGCCGAACAGCTCGCGCCGCCCAACACACAGAATTTTGCACAATGAGGATGGTTCAGCGCAACCTTTTGCTCTGCCTCGGCCAAACTGGTGCCAAGCTCAAATTCAGGCTCATAAGGCAACAACGTGCAGGCCAGGACGCTGGGGGTCTCTGCGCCTTTGCGCTTGACCACCATGCGTGAAGAGGCACACATCATCGTGTCCGGTGATGTGTTCAAAATGTCCCAGCAGGCTGTGGTGATTTCGGGCACTTCCACCGAGGTGTCCATTTCAGGAAACAACACACACATCGCGGGATCTTGCGCATCAATGGCATAGCCACGTTTGGCAAACAGCTGGGCATAGCCGTCGCGGGCGCTGGCTTCACTTTCGTGCCACAGCATCCGCCCGGCCACGGCCATCTTAGCTTCGGTGCCCTGTAGGAAATCCATGCCCATCAGGCTGCGCTCAAAACTGCCTTGGCCCCGTTCGGTGTCGTGATGGGTTTTGTCCCAATGATCCAAGGACACCCGCACGGTTAATTTGCCGGGGAACTCAGCCGCAAGCTGGGTGATGCCATGGCGCACCGATGGGCGCATCATTGGCAACATGGCGTTGCTGAGCACCAAGACCTCATACCCGCGCTCCAACGCGGCGCGGGTCATCTCGTTCATCTGCGGGTTCATATAAGGTTCGCCGCCGGTAAAGGCGATTTCACGCACCCCCCATTGGCGCTCTTCCAGCTGGTCCAGATAGCTCTCAACCTCAGCCTTGGTCAGATAGACCAGCGCGTCATTGGTTGGCGAGCTTTCGATGTAGCAATTTTGGCAGGTGATATTGCACAGCGTGCCGGTGTTGAACCACAGCGTCTGCGGGTTTGACAGCGCAACGGTGGCCCGGTCTTGGCCGTTCGCTGTGCGCAAGGGGTCCAAAAATTTGCCAGTATTGGCGTCCGTGTGCGTGTCTTTCATGGCCATATCCTCCAACCGTAAACAGTTTTAGCCTCTGAAGAATTTGGAGGAAAGCCCGTGACGATCTAAGCACGCCATTGTGATTGACCGATTGAATGCTAGACTGTTGGAAAGGCTTCTATTAAGAAGCACCTGATAGCGCTAACATTACAACGGCCCGGCTATCGGGCCAGAACAAGGAAAACAGCATGGTTTCGCGTGTAATCCCCGTCGCGCCTTTCGATCTCGTTGTCTTTGGCGGCACCGGCGATCTGGCCCGTCGCAAGATTCTCCCGGCATTGTTTCGTCGCTTTTGCTCTGGGCAACTTCCTGAAGATTCTCAGATCATCGGGGCGGCGCGCTCTGATTTGGATGCAGAGGCATATCGCGCATTGGTGGCGGATGCGATTGGTGAGTTCAATCCTGGTCCCAAACCTGATGCGGCACAGTTGAAGGCCTTCCTTGGGCTGCTGGGCTATGTCAAAGTTGACGCCAAAGGCGAGGCCGGTTGGGCTGAACTGGGCGGTCATCTGCGCAAAGGCAAAATCCGTGCGTTCTATTTCTCAGTGGCACCAAGCTTGTTTGGGGTTCTGGCTGAACGTCTGCGTCACTTCAAACTGGCCGAGGCTGACACCCGTATCGTGGTCGAAAAACCATTTGGTCGTGACTTGGCGTCTGCGCAGGCGCTGAACAAATCGCTGGCGGATCACTTTGACGAAAGCCAAATTTATCGCATCGACCACTATTTGGGCAAAGAAACCGTTCAAAACCTGATGGCGATCCGCTTTGGGAACATGCTGTTTGAACCACTGTGGAACAGCCAATACGTTGATCACATTCAGATCACTGTGGCGGAAACTGTGGGCGTCGAAGGGCGCGGCGAATATTATGATCGCTCTGGTGCCATGCGGGACATGGTGCAAAACCATTTGATGCAGCTGCTGTGCCTGATCGCGATGGAAGCCCCGGCCAAGTTTGAACCTGACGCTGTGCGCGACGAAAAGCTTAAGGTGATCCGCGCTTTGGATCCTGTCGAAGCCGAAGATCTTGTGCGTGGTCAGTATCTTGGGGATGGAACGCAAACGGGGTATCTCGAAGATTGTGGGGATCCCGCCTCTAAGACCGAAAGCTTTGTGGCGATGAAGGTCAATATCAGCAACTGGCGTTGGGCCGGCACCCCGTTTTATCTGCGCACCGGCAAACGGATGCGCGCGCGCTCCAGCGAAATTGCGGTGGTCTTCAAAGAGACGCCTCATTCGATCTTCCCCGCTGACGCCGGGCGACACCGCAACGTGTTGAACATTCGATTGCAGCCCAACGAAGGCATCGATCTGGATGTGACCATCAAAGAACCCGGACCGGGGGGCATGCGTTTGGTTGACGTGCCTTTGGATATGACCTTCTCGGATGCGTTGGGACCAGAGGCGGATAACGCTTCGGATGCCTATGAGCGGTTGATCATGGATGTGATCCGGGGCAACCAAACATTGTTCATGCGCGGCGACGAAGTCGAAGCGGCCTGGAGCTGGACAGACCCGATCTTGGAGGGCTGGAAAGCGCGAGGCGACAAGCCTGAAACCTATGACACCGGCAGTTCTGGCCCCGAAGAGGCCTTGATGTTGATGCATCGCGATGGACGCCGCTGGCGGGAGGTGCGCGCATGAAACTGATTGAATATGCAGATCGCGACATGCTGGCGCTTGATCTGGCCAATATCCTAGCTGGTGAGTTGGCCAACACCCTGCATCACGAAGAGCGCGCGACATTGGTGGTGCCCGGTGGCACCACGCCGGGGCCCATCTTTGATGACCTTTGCGCCGTCGACCTCGCGTGGGATCGGGTGGACGTCATGCTAAGTGACGAACGTTGGGTGTCCGAAGATAGCCCGCGTTCGAACACCGGCTTGATCAAAGAGCGTTTGCTGACAGACAAGGCGTCGGCGGCCAAGTACCTGCCGCTTTATCTGCCAATTGAAAACCCCGAGGACGCGATTGCGGATCTCGAAGCGCAGCTGTCCCCCAGCTTGCCAATTTCGGTTTTGCTGTTGGGCATGGGCGCGGATATGCACACCGCTTCGCTGTTCCCACGTGGTGATAATCTTGGCCTTGCGCTGGATCCCAAAGCGCCAGTGCTGGTGCCAATGAAGGCCGAAGGATTGGACGAACAGCGGATCACACTGTCGGCGCGGGTTTTGCGCGACGCAGTGAACATTCATATTGTTGTCACCGGTGACGAGAAAATGGAGGCCCTGAACAAAGCGCGCCATGCGACGCTGGAAGAGGCCCCCGTCAAAGCTGTTCTGGACAACGCAACGATACATTGGGCGAAGTAATGGACCTGACAACACTTGCATCCTTGGCGGCACGCGTGGCGGACCGCCAAATCTTAGGGCTGTTTGACGACCCAAATCGGGCCCAGGACTTTAGCGTCTCGGCAGATGGATTGCTGTTTGATTTCAGCAAAACCAACATTGATGCGGAAACCAAAGCCTTTCTGCTTGGCATGGCCGAAGCGGCTGATCTGGCGGGACGCCGGGCGGCAATGTTTGGCGGCGAAGCGATCAACGAAACCGAAGGGCGCGCAGTGTTGCACACAGCGCTAAGGGCCCCAGAAGGCACCAAGATCTTTGTCGATGGACAGGATGTCATGCCCGAGGTTCTGGCCACCCGTCAGCGCATGGCGGCCTTTGCCAGCGCGGTGCGTTCGGGCGAATTCAAAGGGCAGGGTGGTGCCATCACTGATGTGGTGAACATCGGGATTGGTGGGTCTGATCTTGGACCGGTGATGGCGGCCAAGTCGTTGGCCCCTTACCATGACGGGCCGCGCGCACATTTTGTGTCTAACATCGATGGGGCGCATCTGGCGGATGTGCTTGAGGGGCTTAACCCTGAAACCACATTGGTGATTGTGGCCTCAAAGACCTTTACCACCATTGAAACCATGACCAACGCGGCCTCGGCCAAAGCGTGGATGGCCACCAAAGTGCAAGATCCCGGCGCCCAATTCGCAGCGCTCTCGACTTCGGCGGAAAAAACGGCGGCCTTTGGCATCGCAACCGACCGGGTGTTTGGTTTTGAGGATTGGGTTGGCGGGCGCTACTCGATGTGGGGGCCGATTGGCTTGCCTGTGATGTTGGCCATAGGTCCTGACAATTTTGCAGAGTTCCTAGCCGGAGCCGCGGCGATGGACCAACATTTCTGCACAGCTGATCTGGACCAAAACCTGCCGGTTTTGCTGGCGTTGGTTGGCATGTGGCACCATCAAGGGCTTGGCTATGCCACCCGCGCGGTGTTGCCCTATGAGCAACGTTTAGAGCGGCTGCCGGCCTATTTGCAGCAGCTGGAAATGGAAAGCAACGGCAAGCGCGTGTCGATGGACGGCAAAGAACTGACGTCGGTGTCTGGCCCCGTTGTCTGGGGCGAGCCGGGCACAAACGGTCAACATGCCTTCTATCAGTTGATCCATCAGGGTACCGCGCCGGTTCCATGCGAGTTTATGGTTGGCAAACAAAGCCATGAACCCGATCTGGCGCATCATCATCAGCTGTTGGTTGCCAATTGCTTGGCCCAATCCGAGGCCTTGATGAAGGGGCGGTCTTTGGCCGAGGCCACGGCCATCATGGCGGCCAAGGGCCTGACCGGAGATGAGTTGGATCGTCAAGCGCGTCACCGTGTCTTCCCCGGCAATCGCCCTTCGACCACATTGGTTTATGATCAACTGACACCGTTTGTGTTGGGGCAGATCGTGGCGCTTTATGAGCACCGTGTCTTTGTCGAAGGTGTCATCTTGGGCATCAACTCTTACGACCAATGGGGCGTGGAATTGGGCAAAGAGCTGGCCATGGCGCTGGGTCCGGTTCTGTCAGGTGCGCAATCCGCCAAAGACAAGGATGGATCAACACAAATGCTGGTGGCGCATCTGCGCGGCTAAACCGGCCTTGCCACCGTCAAAACGTCAAACCGTCTAACAGGGTCGCCCAAGCCGATGGACTGGGCGGCCCTTTTGTTTGGGGCTATGCCCGTTGTGTTTTGCGAATGACGCTCAGATCGCAGGCCGTGGCATATCCCAACCCGCGTTTGATCCCCGGCAACATCGCCGCGCCATTCATCGCAAAAACCAATTCGATCAAGCCCGCCTCGCCATAGGTCGCCCGCAGGTGGTCGCGCGCCTCGGGGGCGTCGGTCCGATCACGTGTCACCGCATCACAAAGGGTGATCACGGCCTGAATATCTGGCGAGGTTGGCGTTGCGCTTAGAATGGTATCGCACCAGTCGGCGGACAATCCGGCCATGGCCGCAAGGTTCATTTCCGCCTGCACACAGGTGCCGCAATCCGCCGACAAGGCCCCACGTAAACGGGCAGCGTGATAAGCTTCGGTCGGTAGGTTTTTGCGCGGATCTAGAAATCCAAACAGACGATTGTAGCGGCCCAGCAAGGTCAAGCTGACATCCGCAATATGGTGCGCATACTCAAAAGTGACGCCAACCCGGCGTTCTGCTTTGGCAATCATCGCGTGGGCAATACGGTTCAATACAGACATCTTTTCCCTCGTGGTTCAGCATCGCACGCAAAGGATAGTCCCCAAGATATCTTTGTCAGCGTGACACGGTGCCAAGAGATCTTATGTCGCAGGGATGTCAAAACCTACTGGTGCCAACTCAAATCCAGAAAACTGAAATCCGGGCGACACGGTGCAGCCAACCAGTGTAAAGGCTCCGGTGGTGCGCGCTGCTTGCCAATGGTCTTTGGGAACAATCAATTGCGGCTGCTCACCCGCCATCAAGTCGGGTCCCAACAGGGTTTCGCTGGCCGGGCCATGTTCATCCGCCGCCCGAGATAAAATTAAAGGCGCGCCAGCATAATAGTGCCAGATTTCAACTGCATCGACCCGATGCCAGTGGCTGCTTTCTTCGGCTTTTAGCAGGAAATAAATGCTGGTTCCGGCGGGACGTTGCCCCGCGGGACAGGTTTCAGCCCAAGTTTGCCGATAAAATCCACCTTCGGGGTGCGGTTCTAGTTGTAAATGGTCGATTATCTCTTGCGCGTCCATGTCTCAAAGCTAGCCTGTAAAGAGTTACGTAGGTTTCTACAGGAGTAAAGAATGGCGCAACGGATCGCAATCGTAGGGGCCGGGTTGATTGGCTCGGCTTTGGCGTTTCAATTGGCCCGGCGCGGTGCGCAAGTCACGGTGATCGAAGCAGGCCTGCCGGGGCAGGCCGCTTCGGGGCGCAGCTTTGGCTGGTTGAATGCCTCGTTCTTTGCTGACGAAGACCATTTCCGCCTGCGCATGTCCGGGATGGAGGCTTGGCGTCGCCTCAAGGCGGATCTGCCCGAATTATCGATCCGCTGGCCCGGGGCGCTGTGGTGGGAAGAGCAGGGGGAGGCGTTGCAGGATATGCGGCGCAAACTCGGCTCTTTGGGCTATCCGGTGGATCATCTCAACCGGTCCGACCTGAAACGGCGCCTGCCAGATTTTGCCGATTTACCTGACGAAGCGCTGGGGTTCCCTGCAGAGGGCGTTGCCGAAACCGGTCAAGTTGTGGGGCAGTTGCTGATGGCGGCCCAAGCCTTGGGCGCCCGGGTGATGGCAGGGGTCGAAGTGACCGACCTCATTGAATCAAATTCCAAGCTGATTGGCGTGCGAACCAACCACGGGATTATTGGTGCAGATCAGGTGATTTTGGCCGCCGGCACCGGCAGCTCACAACTGATGTCCACAGTAGGGCTGTCTTTGCCGATGCTGCGTCGTCCCGGTGTGATTTTGCAAACCTCGCCGCTGCCTCAGGTTCTCAGCCAGATTGTGGTCGCGCCTGATCTGGAATTGCGGCAGGATTCATCGGGTCATTTGATTTTGCCTGCCGCGGCCGCGCATCAATCAGATGCGTCTGAAACCGTGCCGAATATCGCAGAACTGGCCGAAGCCGCTGAAAAACGGTTGCAACGGTATTTGCCCGATATCGCCATTAAATGGGATCAGGTGACCCTTGCTATGCGTCCTGTACCCAAGGATGGATTGCCCGTTATTGGGGCCACCCAAACCAAAGGTCTGTACCTTGCGGTGATGCACAGCGGGGCAACTTTGGCGGCGATCACCGCTGAAATTGCAACGCAAGAGATCCTTGATGATGTGCGTGCCCCGTTGTTGCGCCCCTACCGTCCCGAGAGATTTTGACATTAAAAACCCGCATAGGGTGTTTGTGAGGTAATGAGTCTGCTTCGATCGTCGCGGGCCTGACCTGTATATGTGAGCGAATGCAGGGGTTTGCCGTGAATTTCCACCCATTTTGCAATTATGCACAGGGTTCTGATCGTGAACGCACATTACCGGTCAAAGAGGTAAGAAACAAACTTGCCAACTGCCATTTGAGATTCTAGATTTTGGCACAACCTGTCTAATACCGAAATCTCTGACGCGACTTCTGCCGAAAGTTTTTTCTAGAAAGTCAGCGTTTTATAAAACCCGCGGCATGGTGTGGCGGGACTTTGCAAGGAGATTACGGGATGGCTACTGGCACCGTAAAATGGTTCAACACAACCAAAGGCTACGGCTTTATCGCACCTGACGATGGCGGCAAAGATGTGTTTGTACACATTTCTGCGGTTGAGCGTTCGGGCATGACCGGCCTGGCCGACAACCAAAAGATTGAGTTTGATGTTGAAACCGGCCGCAACGGTCGCGAAGCAGCGACAAACCTGAAAGCCGTATAAGCCAGCTTTTGCTGCAATGGTTCCAAAGGCACCCGGTTTGGGTGCCTTTTTGTGTATGCGCTTTAGGCGGCGTTGGGCACAAAGAAGTTCAACTTGTTGCCGTCAGGATCACGGAAATAGGCCGCGTAAAACGTGCCCGATCGCATGCCCGGCGCGCCCTCGTCACTGGCGCCAAGCTCAAGTGCCAAAGCGTGCATTCGATCCACCTCTTCCACTGACTTCAAGCGCAATCCAACCATCGTGCCATTGCCGTTGGTGGCCGTTTCTTTGTTGTGGGGCAGGGTGATCATCAAAGGCGGCGCATCCGGGCCAAAGCCATAGATGATTGCCTCTTCGGTTTCAAAAAAGTGGCTGCCGCCAATTTCAAACAGCAGTTTGTCGTAAAAGGTCTTTGCGTTTTCTAAATGCGTGATGCCAAGCGTGACATATCCAATCATACAGTTGTGTCCTATGTGGGGCCAATTGAGGTGCCGCGTTGATGCCAAACCGGCAGCTGAGCGCAGCGAAACACAACGCCACTGCCCATACAACCGCGCAAGCCACCATGCACCGAAAAGTGAGCTATGCGCTGAAACCGGGTGGCAATTGCGCGCGGAATGGGATGGGTTTTGCTTGGTACACCATGGCGATTGGCGAACACCCACCGGCACAGCGACGCACGAAAAAGGGGTGCGCAATCGCTTGCACACCCCCGTATTTGTGATTGTGAAGGTCTTACTTCAGAACCGAGCGTCCAGCGTATTCCGCTGTTTCACCCAGCATCTCTTCGATGCGGATCAGCTGGTTGTACTTTGCCAAGCGGTCAGAGCGCGACAGCGAGCCGGTTTTGATTTGACCACAGTTGGTGGCAACCGCCAGATCGGCGATGGTGGCATCTTCGGTTTCACCGGAGCGGTGCGACATCACATTGGTGTACTGCGCACGGTGGGCCATATCCACGGCCTTCAGTGTTTCAGTCAAGGACCCGATTTGGTTCACTTTCACCAGCATCGAGTTGGCAACGCCTTTGGCGATCCCATCCGCCAGACGGGTGGGGTTGGTTACAAAGAGATCATCGCCAACCAGCTGAACTTTGTCACCGATCAGGTCGGTCAATGCTTTCCAGCCATCCCAATCGTCCTCGTCCATGCCGTCTTCGATCGAGATGATCGGGTAGTCGGCGCATAGGTCGGCCAGGTACTGGGCGTTTTCAGCAGAGGTCAAAGATTTGCCTTCACCCTTCATCTCGTACTTGCCATCGACATAGTATTCTGAAGAGGCGCAATCGAGGGCCAGATAGATGTCTTCACCCAATTTGTAACCGGCTTTTTCAACAGCGGTTTTGATGAAGTCCAGCGCAACGCGTGTGCTTTCCAAGTTTGGAGCAAAGCCACCTTCGTCACCGATACCTGTGTTGTGACCCGCAGCGGACAGTTCTTTCTTCAAGGTGTGGAACACCTCAGAGCCCATGCGAACCGCTTCTTTGATGTTGCTCGCTGAAACGGGCATGATCATGAATTCTTGGATGTCGATGGGGTTGTCGGCGTGCTCGCCGCCGTTGATGATGTTCATCATTGGCACGGGCAGGATGCGCGCAGAGGTGCCACCGATATAGCGATAAAGTGGTTGAGCGGTGAAATCAGCAGCGGCTTTCGCACAGGCCAAGGACACACCCAAAATGGCGTTTGCGCCCAAGCGTGCTTTGTTGGGAGTGCCGTCCAGTTCGATCATGGCTTGGTCGATTGCAACCTGTTCGGTCACATCCATGCCCACCAGTTCTTCGGCAATCTCGCCGTTCACTGCGGCTACAGCTTCTTGAACGCCTTTGCCCATGTAACGGCTTTTGTCGCCATCCCGCTTTTCAACCGCTTCGTGCGCACCGGTCGAGGCGCCAGAAGGAACAGCAGCGCGGCCCATGGTGCCGTCTTCCAGCATCACATCTACTTCAACAGTAGGGTTGCCACGGCTGTCGAGGATTTCGCGCGCGTGAATGTCAATAATCGTGCTCATGAGATAGCTCCGTTAGAAAAAGACCGTCTTAAGCGGCTTTTACGGTGCTGCGGTGCGGCTGAAAAGGCTTAACTTGCCCTAACGTCGGTTAGCGCTAACAATTCGGCTTTTATTTGGGATATTTCGCAACACTTCGCAATTATTCGTATTGGCGCAGCCTTTGTTCGCGCCAATAGGTGTAGATCCCCGATCCGATGATCAGCACAGCCCCCAGATAGGTTGCCGGATCTGGACGCTCGGCAAAGATCACGATGCCAAAGATCATGGCAAACACCAAGCGGGTATACCGGAAAGGTGCCAGCACAGCGACATCGCCCATGCGGGTGCCCAGAACAATGGCGTAATATCCCGCAACCCCAACCGAAACCGTCGCGCCCAGCAGCAGCCAGCTAAACGAACCTGGCGCCACCAAACCTTGCCCGGTCAGCAAGATCAGCACTGGACCGCTCAGCAACAGCGAGGCAAAGCCCTGAAAGGACACAACAGTAGAAGGCAGCGCGGCGGGCAGGCGGCGCGACAGCAGATCGCGCGCCGATATGGTCAGAACCGCACCAAGCACCAAAAGGATTGCTGGATCAAAATCCACCGTGCCGGGCTGGATGATCAGCAGGACGCCAACAAAGCCAACCAGAACCGCCAGCCAGCGCCGCCAGCCAACCTGTTCTCGCAGTAAAATCGCCGCCCCCATTGTCATCACCAAGGGGCTGGCCTGAAAGACTGCGGCGAAACTGGACAATGGCACCATCGCCAGGCCGACAATTATGAAAACGGCGGCCAAGCCTTCGCAGGCACTGCGCAGATATAAAATCAACGTGCCGGGGCCAAGCGGCAGCACCCATTGGCGTTGAAACAGCGCCACAAGCGCAAACACCAAGGCACCACCAAATCCCAACATCACTGTCAGTTGCCCGGTTGGCAGACTTTGAGACAGCACCTTGATCAACAGGTCTTCGATGGAAAAGCACACCATCGACAGGGTGATCAGCATGATGGGATGTGGGCCGGTCACGTCGGGCGCGCCTTGGCAGTTTGGCGCAGGACGCGCCGCTCTCGCAGATAGGCGTAAAGGCCCGTGCCGATAATCAGGGCTGCCCCCAGCAAAGTGGGCATGTCGGGGCTTTCGTCAAAAACCACCACGGCGATGATCAGGGAAAACACCAAGCGGCTATAGCGGAACGGCGCAACCGAGGCGACATCGCCCACGCGCGTGGCCAGGATCAACGCATAATACCCAACGATGCCCAGCACAATCATCGCCACCGCAGACCAAACGCCAGAGCGGCTCAGCGTTAACAGTTGATCCCCAGAGGCCAGCATCAAAATGGGCCCGGAGAAGACAAGCGAGCCAAAACCTTGAAAGGCCACAACTGCAGAGGTCAGGGTTTTGGGCAAACGGCGCGACACCAGATCGCGCGCCGACATCACAATCACCACCCCCAAGGGCAGCAGCATCACCGGATCAAATGCGGCCGAGCCCGGGCGAATGATGATCAATACGCCAACAAACCCAAGCGCAATTGCCAACCAGCGCCGCCAACCGACCTTTTCCCCCAGAAACAGCGCCGCCCCAAGCGTCATCACCAAGGGCATCGCCTGCGTGATCGAGGTGAACGCCGCCAAGGGCACCAGCGCCAGACCCAGCACCAGAAAAATCGAGGCAAACCCTTCGAGAAGGGTGCGCGCATAAAGGGGGCGGGCCTCGCGGCTGCGCGGCATCAAGCTGGCCCTTTGCATCTTAGCCATCACGGCAAAAAACACAGAGCCCGTCAGACCAAGCATCAAAATCGCCTGACCAGCGCTGACTTCGGCAACCACAAATTTGATGAACATATCTTGCACCGCAAAACATGCGGTGGCGAAGGTCAAAAGCAAAATTGCGCGAATGTTTTCCATTTTGGTCCCAATCCCATTGAGACTCCTATTTCACGCGAACCAACCCTGAGCAATACAGGAGTTCTACGGTGGCCTCGTCAGGCGCGCCGGTGCTTAGGTCTTTTTGATGGGCACGCCGTAAAGCTCGAGCTTGTGACCCTTAAGGGAATAGCCAAGCTTTTGGGCGATTTTTTCTTGCAAAGCTTCGATTTCGGGATCGCAGAATTCAATCACCTGCCCCGAATTCATATCGATCAGATGATCGTGATGGTCACGTTCAGCGTCTTCGTAGCGCGCGCGTCCATCGCCAAATTCGTGTTTTTCAAGGATGCCAGCCTCTTCGAATAATTTGACGGTGCGATAGACTGTTGCGATCGAAATCCGTGGGTCACGAGCACTGGCACGACCATAAAGCTCTTCGACGTCTGGGTGATCAGCCGAGTCTTGCAAAACCGCGGCAATGGTGCGGCGCTGGTCTGTCATGCGCAGCCCCATGGCTTCGCAACGAGATATGATGGTGTCGGTCATGCTCACCCCGAAATTCATACGTCAAAGTAGTACGCGTTGCAAAACGCAGATGCCACCGTTTTTGACATTGGGAGGCGCTGATACCCAACCGGCCGAAAGGGCGCAAGCCAGTTTGTCAGATGTTGAGCAATTGACCTTTCATCACCAAGATCGCTTTGCCGGTCACGTGCACGCCGCGTTCGCACATGCGGGTGTGCATAATGCTCGGACGCCCCATGTCATCACCTTGGTGATACTTTAACGTGAAGCCAAAGGGTTCAAACTGTCCCAGAAAGGCGGTCAGGGTGGCGGCCGCACTGCCCGTGGCGGGATCTTCGGGGATGTTGTCCAGCGGGGCAAACATACGGGCATAGATCGTGTCGTCTTCGCGCACATAGGCAAACTGGGCAAAATCCAGCGCCGAGGAATGGCGGGCTTGACCAACGCGGAAGGCTTCGATGTCGATGCGCACTTTGGAAAGTGTTTCGCGATCTTTCAATTCGGTCAGCGTGAAAGGCAGGCCCACAGTGGCCAGAACCGGCATATGTGTGTCGCGGCGGATATCTGATGTGGATAGGCCCAAGGTTTGGGCCACAAGCGCCGGATCAGGATGTGCCAGAATTTTTACTGGCTCAGCGACCATAAAGGTGGCTTCTTCACTGCTGGCTTTGCAAGACACATTGCCGATCCCAAGTTCCAGCATAAGGTCCGGGCCATGCCCGGCCTGCGCCAAAGCCACGGCGGTGCCGATGGTTGGATGGCCTGCAAAAGGCACTTCTGTGGTGGGGGTGAAAATACGCAACCGCGCCGTGTTTGCCGGGTCCTTTGGCGGATAGACAAACACGGTTTCGGAAAAGTTGAATTCACGGGCAATGCGCTCCAAATCCGGCTCAGCCAGATCCGAGGCATCGGGAACAACAGCCAATTGGTTTCCGCTTAATGCGTGTTCTGTGAAAACATCCAGAACCAGATAGTCAGTCATATTTCCCTCTAACTCAGCGGCCACTCGGTTTTTGTCTCGCGAAGGCGCGTGCAGTACTAACGATATTCAATAATTGGACCAACTGGCCCGGTGTTTTTAACTCTGACAAGGCAACGCACAAAACTTCGCACGCCGTGGCGCGTGGGGCAGCGCCTTGAACGGGTTGGTGACACATGCAATATGTGCTGTATCTGATTGAATTTGATGGATTGTTCGGGGTTGGTCGATGCATTTGCACCCGGGTTTGTCACAGGCAGGATTTTCCGATTTGGCGTGCTGAGCGCAGTTCCAATCGTACTTCGCCCTTTCCGTGCCACTTGCGCGCTCAAAACGGTGCCGGGTGACGTGCCACGCACGTCCTTTGCTGCGCCGAAAACGACGCGGCGTGTATGTTTAAACCAACGCGTCAAATGCTCCCCTTTTCGACGTCGTCCCTAATGTAGCTCTGCTTAATTATTGGACACTTTTTCGCACCCGACAACAGTCAGCATCGAACTTTATGCATACGTAGGGCGAGTTTGCTAAAAAATCAACGTTTCAATCGGCTTAGAGCTGAATTCGCAGATGCTGTCACAACGCAGGATGTGAAATGTTCACGTGCCACAAAAGGTTTCACGCACTTCCTCGGTGGGCTCCGGCGGACGCCTGAGTTCTTCGAATGCAGGATCAACCTCAAATGGGCGCGCCAAAGCGGCGTTTAAGCGGTGAAACGGGGCGAAATCCCCATCAACAGCCGCGCTGATCATCTGTTCTATACGGTGG
Source organism: Thalassovita sp. (assembly GCA_049116315.1). Classification (GTDB taxonomy): domain Bacteria; phylum Pseudomonadota; class Alphaproteobacteria; order Rhodobacterales; family Rhodobacteraceae; genus Thalassobius. The sequence continues at coordinate 392,997 of JAGDZD010000004.1, read as the reverse complement.
TTGCGCGGGATCAGAACAGGGTTGGCACGCGCCATCACACCGTCTGGGTCCGTTTCGCTGACCAACCGGGCCTGCCATTTCAGCGCCCATTGATCAAATTGCTCTGGGTTTAGGAATTGGTCCCGCGCAGGTTCGTTGCGTAAGGCAAAGAAAGTATTCGTGAAATCCGTTTTGTTTTCGGCCATCAGCTGCAAAAGCTCGGTGATCAACGGTTTGTCCGCTTGTGTGGCGTCGGCAATGCCAATTTTCTGCCCAAAGACTGAAACCCATTCCGCCTCAATAAGGTCGCGCATCCCGTTGACAGACTTGGTAAATTCAGAAATCGCCTCATCGGTGTTTTCCACCAAAGGCACCAAAGACGAGGCCAGTTGCGCCATGTTCCACGCCAAGATATTGGCCTGATTGTCATAGGCATAGCGCCCGCCATGATCGATCGAGGAATACACCGTCTGTGGGTGATAGGTGTCCAAATAGGCGGCGGGACCGTAATCGATGGTTTCCCCCGACAATGAGGTGTTGTCGGTGTTCATGACCCCATGGATAAATCCCAAAGACAGCCATTTCACCACCAGTTTGACCTGACGCGCGATCACCGCATCCAGCAATTCTTGCGGGGATGTGACCTCGGGGTAATGGCGCGCCTTGGTATAGGCAAACAATGCGCTTAGGCCTTCAAGGTCTTGACGTGCATAGAAATATTGAAACGTGCCAACACGAATATGACTTGCCGCAACGCGGGTGAGCACCGCGCCAGGATACCCGCGCTCGCGCTGAACCCGATCCCCGCTCAACACCGCCGCCAACGCACGGGTGGTGGGCACCCCCAAGGCATGCATGGCTTCGCTCAGCACATATTCCCGCAACACCGGCCCCAACCAAGCCCGGCCGTCGCCACGTCGTGAATAGGGGGTTGGCCCTGATCCTTTCAGCTGAAGGTCTCGGGGCTCGCCGCTGGCGTCGCGCAGCTCCCCAAGTAACAAAGCGCGCCCATCGCCCAGCTGCGGTGAAAAGCCGCCAAATTGATGCCCGGCATAGACCTGTGCCAAAGGGTCCGCGCCGTGAGGGACGTGGTTGCCACCAAATATTTCGGCCAATTCTTGCGCGTCCCCAACGTCGATCCCCAAAGTCTGTGCAAGCGCCTCATTGAACACAATCAACGCAGGCGCGCTGACGGGCGTTGGGGCCTGACGGGTGAAGAAGCGCTCGGGCAAGGTGCCATAGCTGTTGTCAAATGGGATCTTGGTTTTCATGCTCGCTTCCTGCGCTGGATCAGCAGTCCAAAGTCATCAACATATAGTCCGCGCGGTCTTTAAAGCGAAGGCGGCGATAAAAACGCTGCGTGTCGTCATCGTCACGTTTCACCTCTAGGTGCAGCGCTTTCAATCCCGCTCCAGCCAGGGCTTTGGGCAAGGCTGTCAGCACCTCTGAACCGATGCCACGTCCGCGCACGCCGGGGCGCACATAGATCTCATCGACAAACCCATCCATGCCACCAAGTTCAAGCGACCAGCCAAAACTGATCACCGTATAGCCAATGGGCGCGCGCTGAGGGCCAAACAAATAGGCAACCCCATGCGGCGATCCCTCCAGCAACGGCATCAGCGCCGCGCGACGGTGCTCATCGGTTCGGCTCAGCCCAAACTCTTCCTGAAAGGCGCGCACCAGCGGCACCAAGCGCTCAAGGTCGCTTGGGCTCGCCATGTGTAACGCCGTCATAGGGTGGCCAAACGCTCGGTCAGCAGCGCAAAGAACCCATCCGCATCCAGATCCCCCATAAAGGTGGCGTTGGCCGGGCGCTCTGTCACCCCCCACCAATCGGCAACGGTCATCCCCATGGTCAACTCCGAACTGGTTTCGATTTCCACATTGATATGGCGGCCCTGAAACAGCTCTGGCTTGATCAAATAAGCGGTCACGCAGGGGTCATGCAAAGGCGCCCCGGCGCTGCCGTATTTTTCCTTGTCAAATCGCTCAAAGAAATCGGTCATCTGCGCCACGGCTATGCCCACAGGCGTGTTCAGATCGCGGAACGCATCATTGCGCGGCTTTGTGACCAGCGCCTTATGGGTCACATCCAAGGGCATCACCGTGATTTTGACGCCCGAGGCAAACACAATCTGCGCCGCCTGAGGATCAACATAGATGTTGAACTCAGCCGCAGGTGTGATGTTGCCCACCTCAAAATAGGCGCCCCCCATCAACACGATTTCGCGCACTTTCGACACAATATCGGGCGCTTTTTCAAAGGCCGTCGCAATGTTTGTCAAAGGGCCCAAAGGGCATAATGTGACGCTACCCGCAGGTTCTGCCCGCAGGGTTTCGATAATGAAATCAACGCCGTGTTGCGCCTGAAGCGGCATCTCAGGCTCGGGCAGCACCGGCCCATCAAGCCCGGTTTTGCCATGCACATGCTCCGCCGTCACCAGGTCGCGCCCCATCGGGCGATCACAGCCGGCAAACACTTTGATGTCCGCACGTCCCGCCAATTCGCAAATCTTGCGCGCGTTCAATTCTGTCAACGCCAAAGGCACATTGCCCGCCACCGCTGTGATGCCCAGCACCTCAATGTCTTTGGGGCTGCCCAAAGCCAACAAAATGGCCACTGCGTCGTCCTGTCCGGGATCGGTATCGATGATAATCTTGTGCATTTGCGTCACTCTCGTTTGTCTTGGCGCGACCCTTTCAGCTTCGCGAAGTGAAGTCCAGACCAGCGTGATACAATCCCAATTCTGCGCTGGTTTCAGCTTTCATCTTGCCCAAAATACTCACGACGCAACAGCTGCCCCAAAGGGCTGCGCACAAAAAAGGGCGCCGTCGTGGGCGCCCTTTCTCTCATGCGTTTGATCGCAATGATCAGCCGTCAAAATCAACTTGTTCGGTGATTTTCAGGGCCACAGGGCGCTGTTTGGCCAAATCCATCATGTTGACGCTGTCAGCCGTGAAGCTGCCCCAGCTTTGAACCAAGGCGCTCGGCGCGGTGCCGGGGGCAATTGGATACTCGTGGTTGGCTTCGGCATAGATTTTCTGAGCCTCAGGGGACGTCAGGAATTCCATCAGTTTCAACGCGTTTTCTTTGTTTGGCGAGGATTTGGTCATGGCCACACCAGAAATGTTCACATGCGCGCCAGCGCCTTCGAACACTGGGAATACGATGTTGACGCTGTTGGCCCAGTCCTGCTGCTCTGGATCGGCCAGCATTTTACCCATGTAATAGGTGTTGCCGATCGAGATATCGCATTCGCCTGCCCAGATCGCTTTGACCTGTGCGCGGTCGTTGCCCTGTGGTTTGCGGGCCAGGTTGGCTTTGATCCCTTCGAGCCAGGCTTTGCCGCCTTCTTCACCGTGGTGGTGGATCACAGCAGAGGTCAGCGCCACGTTATAGGCGTGGGTGCCGGAGCGGGTACAGATGCGGCCTTTCCACTTGGGGTCAGCTAGATCTTCATAGCTGGTCACTTCGCCTTCGGCGACGCGATCTTTCGACGCGTAAACCACACGGGCACGTGTCGTCAGACCCCACCAGTGGTTGGCTGGATCGCGGTATTCGCTTGGCACGTTTGTGCGCAGGGCTTCGCTGTCCACGGCTTGGGTCAGACCTGCGTCAACAACGGCGGCAAGACGTGAAATATCAACGGTCAGAACCAGATCCGCAGGGGAGCGTTTGCCTTCAGCGGTCAGACGCTCAACCATGCCTTTGCTCAGATACGCAACGTTGACGTCAATGCCAGTCTCAGCGGTGAAGGCATCGGTCAAAGGCTGCAGCAATTCCGGCTGACGATAGGAATACAGGTTCACTTCTTCTGCCAAAACAGGCGCAGCAACAAAGGACGCAACCACTGCGCCAGCAAAAGATTTGAATAGGGTCGACATTTTCATTCTCCGAACAACCGGGTTTCATTGCGGCTGCTTAAACCTGAGTATTTTACTCTGGTCAATACCTGATTGAAAAAATCAACAACTGGATTTTTGGGCTTTCTCCTCGGCTTTGACGGCATCCCAGAGCGCGTCCATTTCGGCCAAATTCGACTGTGATGGTGTCTTTCCCAATGCGGCCAGTTTGGCTTCAACCCCTTCAAAACGTCGAATAAATTTGGCATTGGCTGCGCGCAAAGCGCCTTCGGGTTCGATGTTCAGGTGCCGGGCCAGATTGGCCATCACAAACATCAAGTCGCCAAACTCTTCTTCGATGTCGTCTTGGGTCAGGGTGTCGCGGGCCTCGGCCAATTCAGCCGCTTCTTCGCGAATCTTATCGACCACGTGGTCAATATGGGGCCAGTCAAACCCCACGCGGGCGGCGCGTTTTTGCAGCTTTGCCGCGCGCAACAGCGCAGGCAATCCAACTGCCACCCCGTCTAATGCGCCTTTTTGTTCTTTGCCCGCCCGTTCGGCGGCTTTGATCTGTTCCCAATCCACAGTTTGCTGTTCAGCGGATTTGTCCCGGTTTTCGCTGCCAAAGACATGCGGATGGCGGGCGACCATCTTGTCTGACATTGTGTTGGCCACGTCATCAAAGGTGAACATCCCTGCTTCTTGCGCCATCTGCGCGTGAAATACGGATTGAAACAACAGATCCCCAAGTTCACCGCGCAGCTCGTCCCAGTCTTGGCGCTCGATCGCATCGGCCACTTCATAGGCCTCTTCGATGGTGTATGGCGCGATGGTGGCAAAGGTTTGCTCAATATCCCAAGGGCAGCCTGTGTCCGGGTCACGCAGGCGGCGCATGATCTCCAGCAAGCGCGGCAATCCGCCTTTGGGATCGTTGATCAGGGTGTCAGAGTTTGGACCGGGCATCACAGGTTCCTGTCAGTTAAGTATCGCGTGTCCCAGTGAGGCGAGAGGTCCCACCAAGAGCCTGTGCAAGTCCTAGCGCGGGGCGGGGGTGATCACAACGCTGAACGCTTAACCCGTTGGCTCCATGTGCCTCACCAACGCTCTGCGAAATGATAAAAGTTGTGGCGCGCGGCGTCTGTGTGCGCTGCGGCTTTGATGTCTGTGCGCATCTCGCGGTTGTTCAGACCTTGAACTGGTCATCTACAAGATAGATACTCTGGCGACCAATCAGGAGCATATTATGGCCGTTATCAACCGCATTGCCGGGTTCTCAGACGAAATGACCGCGTGGCGGCGGCATTTACATCAGAACCCTGAACTTGGCTTTGAATGCCATGAAACAGCGCGGTTCGTGGAAACACAGCTCAAGGCCTTTGGTGTGGATGAGATCCACACCGGTATTGCCACCACGGGGATCGTGGCCCTGATCAAAGGGCAGGGTGAGGGCCCAACCATCGGTCTGCGCGCTGACATGGATGCGTTGCCGATCGTAGAAGAGACGGGCGCTGAATATGCGTCGGTGAAGGACGGGGTGATGCACGCCTGTGGCCATGACGGGCACACCACTATGTTGTTGGGAGCGGCGAAATATCTGGCTGAAACCCGCAAGTTTTCTGGCACAGTTGCGCTGATTTTTCAGCCCGCCGAAGAAGATGGCGGCGGCGGTGGTGTGATGGTGCAAGAGGGCATCATGGACCGGTTTGCCATCCAAGAGGTCTATGCGTTGCACAACGCGCCCGGTTTTACCGAAGGCGGGTTTTACACAACGCCGGGTCCGATAATGGCAGCGGTGGACACCTTTCATATTCATATCAAAGGTGTCGGCGGTCATGGGGCGATGCCACAGGACACCCGAGACCCGGTGATCGCGGCGGTTGGCATTGTGCAGGCCATTCAATCGATTTCCAGCCGCAACCATTATGCATTGGATGATTTGGTGATCTCGGTCACCCAGATCCACACCGGTTCTGCGGAAAACATCATCCCCGAAACCGCCTATATCAATGGCACGGTGCGGACCTTTGATAAAAAGGTGCAGGCCATGGTGATGCAGCGCTTGCAAGAGATCTGTGACGGCATGGGGCCGGCCTACGGCGTGCATGCCGAGTTGAATTACGAGGTGTGGTATCCCGCAACTGTGAACGATCCTGACAAGGCAAAGTTTGCCGCCGATATCGCCCGCGAAATTGCCGGTGACAAAATGGTTGTGGATGACGCGGGGCGGGAAATGGGCGCCGAAGACTTTAGCTATCTGTTGGAAGCGCGCCCGGGGGCCTATCTGTTCCTTGGCGCAGGCGAAGGGGCTGCTTTGCACCAACCGGGGTTTGATTTTAATGACGAAATCGCCCCAATTGGTGCGTCTTTCTTTGCCCGTTTGGTTGAGACAGCGCTGCCGCAATAGGCCCCGCCCGACACGAGATGCTTGACCTGCGGACTGTCTGCGGTAAACCTCGGTTTGGAATTTGATTATATTTTGGCGCAAGGGGGCGACATGGGTCTAGAAGATGCAAAAACGCAAATTGATCATGCGTTCACCCGCGAGGATTTGCGGGGGCTCAGCCACGAGAATGCTTTTGCTGGGGCCACGTCCTTTTTGCGCCGCCGCTATAGCAAAGATTTAAGCGATGTTCAGCTGGCGGTGACCGGGGTGCCGTTTGATCAGGCGGTGACCAATCGCCCGGGCACCCGGCTTGGCCCGCGCGCCATCCGCGAGGCCAGCACGCTGCAACCCTATGATCCGCCCTATGGCTGGGGTTTTGATCCGCTGTCGCAATTCTCGATTGTGGATTACGGCGATGTGGCGTTTGATTACGCACGCACATGGGAGTTTCCCAAAGCCGTTGAAGCTCATTTTCGCAAGTTGGTTCAGGCCGATGTGGCCACGGTGACGCTGGGAGGAGATCACTATATCACCCTGCCAATCCTAAAGGCCTATGCTGAAAAATATGGCCCCCTCAGTGTGATCCAATTTGATGCCCATTCAGACCTGTGGCGGGATGATGATCTTGAGCGGATTGATCACGGCACTTTTATGTATAAGGCGGTGAAGCTGGGTCTGGTGGATCCCAAACGGTCAGTCCAGATTGGAATCCGCACCGAATGTGAAGACTATTTGGGCATGCATGTGATTGATGCGCGCGAGGTGCATGAAAGCAGCGCCGCTGACATCGCCGCCAAGGTGAAAGCGGTGGTGGGCCAGAACCCCACCTATCTGACTTTTGATATTGATGCTTTGGATCCCGCCTTTGCCCCCGGCACGGGCACGCCGGTCTGGGGCGGATTGTCCAGCGCGCAGGCCGCGATGATCCTGCGTGATCTGGCCGGAATTTCCTTGGTGGGGGGCGATGTGGTCGAAGTGTCACCCCCCTTTGATGCGGGGGGCTGCACGGCGGTTGCCGGGGCGCATGTGGCGATGGAATTGATCTGCCTGTGGGGATGGACACGCAAATCCTGAGCGGTGACATGGGGGCGCCGGGGCCTCCGGCGGGAGTATTTTGGGCAAGATGAAACGGAGGGGCGCCAGCTTGATCGTTGCGCTGTTGGTTGTGGCGGGCGTGTGTGGGGCGTTGTATGTGCGTTGTGCCCCCAGTGATCCGCAGCGTTGGCATGTGTCATTGGCCGCGCAAAAAGAGGGGCGCTTTGCCACTGGTGTGGTGCGTATTCTGCCTGGACAGCTGGAGCAACTGCACCGTGTGGCGCAATCAACGCCGCGCACCAAGGTTGTTGCGGGCCATCCTGATACGGGGCGCGTGACCTATGTCACCCGCAGCGCGGTTTGGGGGTTTCCCGATTACACCACCATCGAGCAGCGCGGCAACGCGGTGGTGGTGCTGGCGCGATCCCGGTTTGGCCAGTCAGATTTTGGCGTCAACGCCGCCCGTGTCGAGCACTGGGGTCAGGGGCTGCGGGTTTTGCAGTGACGAGCTGAGGCAGCCTTGCGCCACTTCGCGCCACATCGGCACGTTCAACGACATTTGGCACTGCGCCATGAACATGCGACCATCGACCTGAAGACAGATGGATTGGCCCAGTTCAATGCGCCCGCCGGAGCTGTCGGTGCAATAACAATCTACGGTTTTCCCACCGATGTTTGCATCAGCAAGGGCGGCGGGGGCGAGCATCAAGAGAGGTATCAGTTTCCACATATAGCAACTATAGCATAAGACGAGCTCTTGACCAAATCCCTTGAATACGAAAAGCAGGGGATATGATTGCACGCGACCGCCTAGAACAGATCACCGCCCGTTTTGAATTCATCGAAGCGCAAATGTCCGCCGGCAGTGGGGATATTGCCGCTTTGGGCAAGGAATACGCCGATATGCGTCCTGTTGTGGACCAGATTTTGGCGTATCGCCAATTGCTTGACGATCTGGAAGAGGCGGAATCGATGTTGGCGGATCCTGAGATGAAGGATTTGGCCGAAGAAGAGCTGCCGGTGTTGAAAGCCAAGCTGCCCGACGCGGAGGCGGCGTTGCAGTTGAGTTTGCTGCCCAAAGACGCGGCGGACGCGCGCCCGGCGATGATCGAGATTCGCCCCGGCACAGGCGGCGACGAAGCGGCACTGTTTGCCGGAAATTTGTTGCGCATGTATCAGCGCTACGCCGAATCTCAGGGCTGGGCATTTCAAATTATTGAGATGAGCGAGACCGAATTGGGCGGCATCAAAGATGTGGTGGTGCATGTCAAAGGCAGCGGTGTGTTTGCGCGGCTCAAGTATGAAAGCGGTGTCCACCGGGTTCAGCGCGTGCCCGAAACGGAATCGGGCGGACGTATCCATACCTCTGCCGCCACCGTGGCGGTTTTGCCCGAAGCCGAAGATGTGGATATCCAAATTGACGCCAACGACATTCGCATCGATACGATGCGCGCCTCGGGCGCGGGGGGGCAGCACGTTAACACCACGGATTCGGCGGTGCGGATCACCCATATTCCCACGGGTCTTGTGGTCACCAGCTCCGAGAAGTCGCAACACCAGAACCGCGCCATCGCGATGCAGGTCCTAAAAACACGGCTGTTTGATCTGGAGCGTCAACGCATCGATACCGAGCGCGCCGCAGACCGGAAATCTCAGGTTGGCAGTGGCGATCGATCTGAACGCATTCGCACCTATAATTTCCCACAAGGACGCATGACCGATCACCGGATCAATCTGACGCTATATTCCTTGGCACAGGTGATGCAGGGGGATCTTGATGAGATCATCGATGCGCTGACGGCGGATCATCAGGCGGCGTTGCTGGCCGAGATGAACGGATGAATGTGACCTTGGCTTTGCGCCAAGCCAGTGCGCAACTGAAAGCGGCGGGACTTGATGCGGGGGACGCGCGGCCACTTTTGGCGCATGCCTTGGGGGTGCCGCGGGATCGCTTGCTGCTGATGGGCGGTGATGAGGTTACGCCAGCTGCCCTTGATCAGTTTGAACAGCACATCGCGGCCCGTTTGGCGCGCAAACCTGTGTCCAAAATCATGGGGGGGCGGCTGTTTTGGGGCCATCATTTTGAAGTGACACAGGATGTTTTGGACCCACGACCCGAAACCGAATGCCTGATTGCTGAGGCCTTGACCGGGCCGGCCCCGGTGCGTCTGCTTGATTTGGGCACTGGCAGCGGTTGTATTGGCGCCACGCTTTTGGCGGAACTGCCCAATGCGCAGGGCGTGTTGAGCGATCTGAGCCCGGCCGCTTTGGCCGTTGCAAAGCGCAACCTTGCGGCGTTAGCGGTGCAGGACAGGGCGCAGCTGGTGCAATCCGACTGGTTTGAAGCCATATCGGGGCGCTATGACCTGATTGTGTCCAATCCCCCCTACATCACCGCTTTGGAAATGCAGGAGCTGGACCGCGAAGTTTATGACCATGATCCCCATTTGGCACTGACGCCGGGAGGCGACGGTTTGGCGCCATACCGGGTGATTGCGGCGCAGGCTGCGGCCTTTCTGAGCCCACAAGGGCGGGTCATGGTCGAGATGGGATGGCGACAGGGGCCGGATGTGCAGGATCTATTTTTGCAGGCCGGATTTCGCAATGTTGCGATTATCAAGGACCTCGACGGGCGCGATCGCGTGGTCAGTGCTGCTTTCTAGTCAGAAATTTCGTGCAACGGGGGGAATTGCAAAAAAACTGCGACCAATCCCGGTTTTTCGACTCTTAGCTCTTGTCAGATTGGCTCGGTATGAGTACTCAGAGGGTGTCGAGGCACTGGATGCCCAGTTCGCTCCTGCCCGACGCCAAGCCACAAAACGTTGATGATCCGGCTGTTAGAGAGCGCAAGAGGCGCGAAACGGGTCTGACGACGATGACATTGTGAAGGCTGGACTAAAAAAGATGAGATCTTCGAAATCCCGATCGCGGTCAAAGTCAAACCGTAATAACAATAACCGTTCTGTTGGCAATATCGTCAACCGGGTGTTTGACAGCTCTGGCCCCGAGGGCAAAGTGCGCGGCACGCCGCAGCAAATCATAGACAAATACAATCAGCTTGCGCGTGATGCGCAGCTGAGCAACGACCGGGTGGCGGCTGAAAACTTTCAGCAGCACGCCGAGCATTATATGCGGTTGTTGTCGACGGCTCAGCGGGATCAAGAAGCCCGCCGCGAGCAGCAAGAGCGTGAAAACCGTGAGCGCCAGATTGAGCGTGACCGCGAACGTGCTGCGCGTCAGGAACAACGCGACGCCAACGAAGGTGCGGCTAAAAAACCGGCAGAGGCTGCGCCTACTGCGGTGTCCCAACCCGGTGCTGAACAGCCCGATACGGTTGATGTCGCCCCAGCAGAAAGTGACAGCGGTCTGGTCGAAACACCAGAAAACAAACCGCCAGCACCCAAGCGCAATCCAAAGCCACGTAAGCCTCGGGCGCGCAAACCTGCGGAACCCAAGGCGGATCGTAAGCCCAAACCAGAGGCTGAGGCCCCGGTCGCTGAGGCCCCTGCGCCAAGCGCGGAACCGGTCGAAGCCAAAGCTGATACGCCGGATGCGCCAAAAGCTGCTGAATAAAACAAAGGCCCCAATTTGGGGCCTTTTTCTTGTCGTGTGATTTGAATGGTTGAGAGTTAGGGCTGTTCCAGCGCCCGCGCCAAGGCGCAAAACTGTTCCAGCGACACGGTCTCTGCCCGTTCTGTGGGTTTGATCCCCGAGGCGATCAGACGATCCTCAAGATCAGGCGCAATGCCTTTCAAAGCGGATCGCATCATCTTACGACGTTGATTAAACGCCTTGGCCACCACCTGTTCCAACTTTTTGGCGTTGGCTTCGAACTTGGGTTCGGGCAATGCGGTCAGATGCACAACGGCGGAATGCACTTTGGGCGGCGGATTAAAGGCCTCGGGTGGCAAGCTCATCACAATTTGCGCATCGGTGCGCCATTGCGCCAACAATGCCAACCGGCCATAGGCTTTGGAGCCGGGTTTGGCGACGATGCGTTCCGCCACTTCGCGTTGAAACATCAATGTCAGCGAAGACCAAAATGGCGGCCACTCTTTGGGGGTCAACCAGCGCACCAAAAGTTCGGTGCCGACGTTATACGGCAAGTTGGCGGCAATGCGGATCGGCGGTGTCAGGTGCTCGAGCGGGTCCACCTGCAAGGCATCGCCATTGATGACCTGCAGCTGACCTGGATAAGCGTCGCTGATTTCGGCCAATGCGGGCATACACCGGCTGTCTTTTTCGATGGCCAGCACTTTGCGCGCCCCTTCGGCCAACAATCCGCGCGTCAAACCACCGGGGCCGGGGCCCACTTCGAGGATATCACATTTGGCCAAATCCCCCTTGCTGCCCCCAGCAAAGCGGGCGATTTTTGCGGTCAAATTCAAATCCAGCAGAAAGTTCTGCCCAAGTGATTTTTTGGCTGCAATTTCATGTGTTTCAATGACCTCACGCAGCGGAGGAAGATTGTCGATACCGCTCATACAGAGGTGCCTCGGGTTTGGGCCATTTTGGTGGCCAGTTTCAGCGCTTCGAGGGTCGAAGTCGGGTCCGCAAGGCCCTTGCCCGCAATGTCAAATGCGGTGCCATGATCGGGTGATGTGCGAATGAAGGGCAGGCCCAACGTCACGTTCACCCCCTTGGCGAAATCCAAGGTTTTGATCGGGATCAGCGCTTGGTCATGATACATGCAAATGGCCGTGTCATAGCGCGCGCGCGCCGCGGGATGGAACATCGTGTCAGCCGACAAAGGACCAGCAAGCTCTAGACCTTCGTCGCGCAATTGCGTCAGCACCGGTGAAATCAACTCGATTTCTTCGCGCCCCATTGCGCCGCCTTCACCGGCATGTGGGTTCAGCCCCGCCACTGCCAATTTGGGGCTCGCGATGCCGAAATCGGTTTGCAGGGCTGTTGCAGTGATCCGGATGGTGTCGCGCAAAAGGTCGGCCGTCAATTCACCCGGCACATCGTGCAAAGCGATATGGATTGTGGTCGGCACCACCCGCAATTCGTCACAAGCCAGCATCATCACGACCCGTTCAACCCCTGCAAGGGCGGCCAAATATTCGGTGTGACCCGGATATGCAAAATTGGTACCGTCTTTCAGTGCCTTTTTGTGAATAGGCAAGGTGCACAGCGCCGAGGCCGCGCCGGTCTGAACCAGATCCACAGCGCGGGCAATCACATCAATCACGCCCTGTGCATTGGCCGGATCTGGCACGCCGGGTGTGGTGTCCCCGGCAAAGGGATGGGCCAGAACGGGCAGACCATGTTTCAGTGCCGCAGGCGTTTCGCTGGGGTCTTCGATTTGCGCAACCTTGGCCCCTTTGGGCAGGTGGCGTGGATCTCCAATCAGGAAAAACGGCAATGTTTCGCCAAGGGTTTCCCAGCAAGAGACCGCAAGTTCAGGTCCGACGCCTGCCGGTTCCCCACAACTCAGCGCAATAGGTTGGGTCATTTTTCTACAATCCGCGCCTCAGAGCGCAACTCTTCGAGATAGGCGTTGGCAAAGCTTTCCAGCTGGCGGTTGCGCAGCTGAGCCGCAATCTCTTCGCGGGATGTTTCGCCTTCGATTGTGGGGCTGCGACCGCACAGCATCAGCACCATCAGTTGGCTGCCGTTGTTGCGGGTCAAATTGGTCGAGATTTCGCCTTCATCCAACTTGGCCAATTCCAACGCGATATCGCGGGGCAGGTCGCCCGGAGCGGAGCTGATCTGTTCAAGCAACTCGTCGGGTTGACCATAGTTCAAACCATAGAGGTCATCACAGGTGTCGACCGATCCGCGGATTTTCTCGGCTTGCGCCAGTGTTTCAGGCGACCGGCCACCCGGCAGGTAGTAGGTCGAATATTCGATGGCTTCATACGAGGGTGTTTTGGCGTCGCTTTCAGCAATGGCCCGCATTTGGAAAATGGCAACGGCCCCTTGCAATGGCATTGGGTCGGTGACTTCTCCGGGGGCGAGGCCCAACAAGACCGGGCGCAGCGGCGCTGGCAGATCCGAAATGGGCATCCATCCCAAACGGCCACCCTGTCCGCGGGTTTGCGCCGCAGAGTATTGCCGCGCAGCAATCGCAAATTTGTCAAAGCTGCGAATTTGAGACAGTTGATCGGTCAAAGCCTCAACTTCTTTTTCGCGCCCCTCAGGGATGGGAATGATGATCTCGGACAGCAGAACACGCACGGTGCCACCATTGATCTGGGCATCAATCGCCTTATCAACGTCTTCTTCTGACACGGAAACCTGCCGGGCAAAGCGGTTGTTCACCAACTGGCGCCACGTCAGGCCAACCCGCACAAACGCATCAAAGGTCTGCGGATCCACGTTAGATTGCTGCAACAGCTGCAACATCTGTTCAACTTTGAGGTTCCCACGCGCCGCAAAGCTGGCTTTGCCTTCGTCCACGGCCTCTTCGGCCACTTCAAGCCCAAAGGAATTGGCCGCAATCATCTTAAGGCGATCGTCGACCAGCTGTTCACGGGCCAGTTCGATGGGATCACCGGGGGCATTGAGAACGGTCAACAGGGCGCCGCGCTGTTCGATCTCATAACGCGTGACCACCTGATCGTTGATCTTAAAAACGGGATCAAACAAGCCCTGAGCCAAACCCACGGTGGGGGCCAAAGCCGCTGCAAGAGAAAGACTCCCAAGTGTTGTGGCGGTAAGGGCGATCTGACGCATCGTCTTTTTCATCATCTTCAATTCCTGCAACTGCGGGTGTAGCTTGTATCGGTATCGGTTGCGCTGAAGCCCGTCAAATTGACAAAGAACGCCAGCGAGGTCGACGGTTCAACGATAGTGGAAGAGGTAAAGCGGCGCGAGAGGGAAAGCCGCATCTGAACACATTCATTTCGATAGATAACCCCGAGACCGGCTTCGGCGATTGTATCGCCCACAACGTCATAGCGCCAATCCATCGTGCCTGTCCAATGGCGCGACATTCGATACTGACCATCCAGACGCCATTCCGAGATTGTGGCGCTGCGCCCTTCGGCTGCATCGGCCCCCAACCAGACATAGGACGCGCCAAGCGCCCCCTTATCTAGGGTCCAACGTGCGCGGGCCTCAGCCTTGGAAACCTCGAACTTTCCATCCTGCAACAGAGTGCGCGCGCTCAGGCTTAATCCATTGGGGGATTGGAACTGCCCCGCCACAAGAACATCCGAGGTGGACCCAGACAGGCCAGAGCTTGTGCTGAAATCGGCATTGGGAATTTCGCGAAACACTTGACCAAAGGCCAATGTGTGCTGTCCACCTTTGGGCCCCAACCGGGACCAGAACAGCCCGGCGGCGGCGATTTGGCCGCGCTCTCTACGGTCTTCTTCGGCAAAGTGTGACAGATCCAACAGGTTGCCTTCGTCAAACTCGACCTGTGTGCTTTCGTCGTTTGGCACATTGGCATTGCTGCCGCCGACCCAACCCAACGAGGCCACTGGTTCAAGGATATGCGTTGCACCTGACTTGGTGGTCTTGGTCAATGGCCACCGCAACGTGATATTGGTTTGAGGTGTAACAACAGTCGCTTGTGAGGTGGAGCTGCTGTCTTGATGGATGTTGTATCCGTCAAAGGCCACCTTCGCATTATAGCTGGCCAACAGTCCGGCTGGCAGCACAAAGTCACGGGTCCAGCCCAGCTCGGCGTTGATCCGGGTGACATCCCGTCCCACAATATCCAGATCCGAATAGCGGTGATGGCTGTGCGCACCAAAGGCCAATTGCACTTCACCCCCGATCAGATCAGGGTGGTATCTGCGTTCATAATCGACATCGGCAATAATGGTGGGCAGCGTCGCATTCACTTCGCCGTCGCGCAGGGTTTGGTACGAAATAAGCGAGCCTGCCGTATAGCTGTCACGGGTGACTTTGCTCAGCACCGCCTCGCTTTTCAGTCGATCTTTGCTCGAGAAATCATAGTCAACCAAATAGGACCGATCAGTCACAGCTTCGATATCAAAGGACAATTTGTAATCGTTCTTCAGATCGAAATCGCCGCTGCCAAACAGATAGCCACGTGCCGAACCCGGTTGCAGATTGTCGTCAGACATCGCCCCTTCGAAGGTGATCCGCCCATTGTGAAAGGCTTGGCGATAGCGCAGTTCGAGCGTGCGGGTATTGGCCGACAGGTACGGCGTGAACGTCAGATCGCGATGATCGCCCATACGGATGAAATAGGGGATGCGCACCCCGACACCCAATTGGCTGTTTTGCTTGAGTGAAGGGATCAGAAATCCCGTGGCGCGGTCTAGCGACGGGTCGGGCAGGCGCAGCCGTGGCAGCCATAGGATTGGCACATCCATAACGCGCAGCTGGGCGTTTTCGAAATAGAGCTGCTTTTCTTCGCTGTCGTGGGTCGTTTTCTGCGCCCGAATTTGCCACAGCGGTGGCCGTCCGGTTTCGCAAACCCGGCAAGAGGTTGCTGCAACTTTGTAAAGCTGAGTATAGCGCCCATCCACGCGCCCCAGTTGGTTGGCGGCCAGCTGCACCTGCTGGTTCAAAATCAAACGCGCCCCCAGCAGCAAGCCGTTTTCAAACCGGGGATCCAATTCGCCAGCATCGGCCAGAATAATGGTTTCGCTGCCTTGGGTCAGGACCAACGGACCTTCTAGGTAAAGCCGGTTCTCTTTGCGATCAAAGACGATCCTCTTGGCCTTCAGGCGCATCGTGTCAAAGTAGGCTTCGACATGACCTTCGGCAACCAGACGATCGCGCCCGTCAAGTTGCAGGTTGTCTGCGATCAACACGGCGTCTTTGGATTGCGCTGGTTGCACTTGGGGGGCTGATTGCGCCAGAGCTGGGCCCTGCGGGACCACAACGGCCAAAGAGGTCAGGGCCAGCGTCGACAGCGACAGCGTGCTGACGGCCAAAGAGCTGAAGGACCGGGTGAACAGACGGGACAACATCATCCGTCCTCCATATGCAATAAGATCCCAAGGGCCAAAAGCACGGATGCAATCGGAGGAGTCCAAGCCGCAAACATAATGGGCAGCTGGCCGTTTTCTCCGAGGATTTGGGCAAAGTTTCGAATGTAGTACAGGCCAAACCCCATCATGATTGAGGTCAAAACCGCAATCCCGGTGCGCCCCATACGGGTGTGGCGCATGGTAAAGGCCGAGGCAATCATCACCATCGCCACCAGAAACAAGGGCCGGGCCAACTCACGCTGTAACCAAACGGCATGGCGGCGGGCCGAAAAACCGGCCTCTTCCAGTTGGGCAATATAGGTTGGCAAATCCCAGATCGAGATCGAGCTGGGCAGGCCAAAGCTGTTACGGATCCGGTCCTGTGTGAGCGAGGAGGGCACCACAAGGGTTTCGTGAACGCTGGATTCCGCTTCGGGGTTAAGCTGGCGTTGCAGCGGCCACACTTTGGCCTGTGTCAGCTCCCAGCGCCCCTCTAGCAGAACTGCTTTTTCGGCATAGATGCGACGTTGCGGACCGCCATCTTTGGCGTAAGACAAAAACGACACGTCATAGAAGGTGGTGCCATCTGAGTTGGCGCGCGCCGCGCGAATGACAGTTTGACCCGCAGCGTCGCCTTGGCGCAACCAAAGACCCTCGGCGCTGATTGAAAATGTCTGTGTGCTGCCGCTTAGGTAGGCTTCGAACAACTCTTCGTAACGTTTTGATGTTGCGGCAACAATTGGGTTCATCATCGTCACGACCAGCACGCCAATAACACCTGCAACAGCCAGTGGCGCCAGCAAACTGCGCAACGCCGACCGGCCCGAAGCGCGCACCACCACCAACTCGGAGGAGCGGGCCAAACCCAGAAACAGGCTGATGGTGGCAAGGATCATAATCAGCGGCAAAATGTCATAAAGACCCTTGGGCGTGTTCAATAAGGTCAGCTCAAAGATATCTTGCAACGCAATCCCGCGGGCGGAAAAGCGGCCAATTTGCTCGACCAGATCGATCAGGAGCATCAGCAGGAAAAATACCCCGGTGATGCCGGCAAAGATCAAAAAGAATTTGCGTGCGAAATACAGGTCTAGTTTCATGGCGTCGCCTCGGCCAGCGCCTTTTTGCGCCGGGTTTTGGGACGTGCTGCCCAGTAAAGCAGAACCGCCGAAATCGCAGCTCCAGTCACCGAAGGCCCATAGACAAGCGGCCACAATTCCGCATCAGAGCGCACCGCGTCAGTGACCAAGCCTTCGACCAGTTTGACCACCACCAGCAGCACCAAAGCGGCCACGATCTGGCGCCAGACCCCAAAGCGGGAAAACTGGCCGATCAACAAGGTTGAAAAGCCAATCAAGGCCGAGACAATGCACAAAAACGCTTGGTTGACTCGCGAATGGATTTCTTCGACGATCCGGCCATGGTCGTTGGGGCGCACAATACCGACACCGCGCAAATCACCGATCAATTCCCATGTGGTGCTGTGGCGAATGCCGCGCAGCTGGGTGTTTTGTTCGCCCATGAGGCCACTGATATCATAGGCAAAATCTTCGAAAAGCGTGCTGAACAGGCGCTGATCTGTGGGCGCAAAGCTTTGGGCCATGCCGTCCACCATGACCAGTTTGACCGCCCCGTCGTCGCTGATCAGATAGGCGCGCGTCGCGGTATAGGTCATTTCGCGGTCAGGGTTGCGACGATCGGACAGAAACACATCCTGCAACGCCCCTTCGGGGGTGATTTCTCGGATGTAAAAAGTAACCCCATCAGAGGGATGCAAAAACGTACCTTCGCTCAGCAAGCGCGCAGTCAAGTTGTTGGCGATCTCATTTTCGCGGTCTTTCATCACGCCCAAACTGATCGGCACCAGCAAATGGGTGAGCACAGACATCATCACCCCCACTAGAATCCCGTAATAAACCACCGGGCGCGCCAATCGCCATGGGCTAAAGCCGGTGGCCTGCATCACCACCAACTCAGATTCGCTGGAGAGGCGGTTGGTCACATAGACCGCCCCGGCAAACACCGACATCGGCAACACCAAGCTGATCACATTGGGCAGGGTCAGCGCGGTGAATTCCAAGAAAACAAGGGCGGATTGGCCATCACCAATCAAACGATCAAACAGCCGGACGGCTTGGTTGATCCAATAGATGGACACCAAGACAAGCGCAAAAAAGCCGAACAGCACCATTAGCTGCGACAGCATATATCTGTCGAATCTCGACACTTAGCCCCCCAGGCCGTTATTTCTGTAGCGGACACTACAAGATGTAGCGGCGGGGGAAAACTGCTATCTGGCCAAGTCGGCGGAGCGGCGCTAGGACTAGGGGGAGCCAATCAGGAGAGCACTGTTATGACCACGCCAATTTCGATCCAGTTCCAACAAACCGATCTGGATGCCGTTGAAGGAGCCACAGGCCGTGTTGCGGTAATCCTGTCGGATGACGGCAAGTTGGATCCCGGTGCCCGCCGTGTGAACCGCTTGACCAAAGGGGCGATTGCCCGCCTGGCCGAGTCTGAGCGCTTTGCCAAACTGAAGAACGGCGAAGCAGTCACCTTGGCGTTCCCCGTCGGGATGGCAGCCGAAGCGGTGGAAGTTGTGCGCTTGCCGCGCCGTCCGTCGCAAGATGAGGCCCGCAAAGCTGGGGCCTCACTGGCCAAAACCAAAGGGAGCGCTGCGCTTTTGATCCTTGCGGGATCCCAACGCACCGCCGAACAGCTGGCCTTTGGCGTTGTTCTGCGCGCCTATGCCTTTAACGATCATAAGTCAGCCACCTCCGAATCCGGGGATGCCGTGACCTTTATGTGCACCAAACCCGAAGAGATCGGTGCTTTGGCGGCACCGTTGCTCAGCGTGGCGGAAGGGGTGTTCTTTACCCGTGATCTGGTCAATGAGCCGGCCAATGTGCTGACCACCACTGAATTTGCCAACCGCCTTGAGGCCATGACGGAACTCGGGCTTGAGGTTGAGGTTCTGGAAGAGGCCGAGCTGGAAAAACTGGGCATGGGCAGCTTGCTCTGCGTTGGTCAAGGCAGCGCCAGCCCGTCCAAAGTTGTGGTGATGAACTGGAAAGGGGGCGAGGCAGAGGCCGCGCCGCTGGCTCTGGTTGGGAAGGGTGTGGTCTTTGACACTGGCGGGATCAGCCTGAAGCCCGCTGGCGGCATGGAAGATATGACCATGGATATGGGCGGCGCAGGCGTTGTTGCCGGTGTGATGCGCTCTCTTGCTTTGCGCAAAGCCAAGGCCAATGTGGTTGGTCTTGTTGGCTTGGTGGAAAACATGCCCTCCAGCACCGCGGTGCGCCCGGGTGATGTTGTGACGTCGATGAAAGGCGATACGATTGAGGTGATCAACACCGACGCTGAGGGCCGTTTGGTTCTGGCCGATGTGCTGTGGTATGCGCAGGATCGCTTCAAACCGGCGGGGGTCATCGATTTGGCGACACTGACCGGGGCCATTATCATTGGTCTTGGACATGACAACGCCGGTGTGTTTTCCAATAACGATGATCTGTGCGATCACTTCTTGAAATCGGCCCAGAACGAAAGCGAAGGCGCATGGCGGATGCCCATGGGGCAATCTTATGATGATCAACTGAAATCTCGCATCGCCGATATGAAAAACGTTGGCGGACGCCCGGCGGGATCCATCACGGCGGCGCAATTCCTGCAACGTTTCATCCAAGACGGCACCCCGTGGATCCATTTGGATATCGCCGGTGTGGCTTCGGTCAAATCCGAAACGGCAGTGGCCCCCAAAGGTGCAACTGGATGGGGTGTGATGGCGCTGAACCGTCTGGTGGCGGATCACTTTGAAGTCAAACCTGTGGCCCCAGCCACCAAAGAGGACGACTAAGCCATGGGGGCTGCGTATTTTTATCACCTGACCCGGGCCCGTCTGGAAGAGACCTTGCCGCTGTTGCTGGGCAAGTCACTTGCGGCGGGCTGGTCGGTGGCGGTGCGCGGCCCGGACCCAGATCGTCTGGACTGGCTGGATCAAGCGCTTTGGCAGGGTCCGCCGGACAGCTTTCTGCCGCATGGTCTGGCTGGGGGCGCGCATGATGCGCTGCAACCGATTTTACTGCTTGGTGAAGGCGGCACAGCGGCCAATGATCCATCCTGCCTGATGACGGTGGAAGGGGCCGAGGTCACCGCCGAAGATGTCGCCGCCATGGAGCGGGTCTGTGTTTTGTTTGATGGCAATGATCAACAGGCGGTGCAGCGGGCGCGTGATCAGTGGAAAATACTGACCTCTGCGGGCTGCAAAGCGCAATATTGGTCCGAAGACTCCGGGCGTTGGGAGAAAAAGGCAGAAAGCTGAGCTTTGTTGGGAGGCCTTCTGGCGCATGGCCTCGCGCGGTGATGCAGCTTTTAAGCGTGAAAAATCATATTATTTCAGCTGCTTGGCGCGTGTTGATTGCGCTCTGCCCCGCGACGTCTTTGCTGGCCGGGCCGTTGGGACGCCTCCGGCGGGAGTATTTGGGCAAGATGAATGGGGGGAGACAGAAGGGCTGTGCGCCCCTCTGGGGATCGTTGTGGATCAGGGAATAATGCGGGTGTATTTCACACCTTCGATGGTCGCACCCGCCATCAGGCCGGCCTGACCAAAGATCACCCCGACCACGGGTGAGGTCGCGGTGGTGGTTTCGGCGCGCAGGTTGCCGCCAACATCGTTGAAGGCATATTCCACATCAGCGCCACCGGCCCAGCCATCAGAGTGGCGGAACCGTTGCAAGGCTTCGCGGGTCATGAAGAACAGCACATGGGCAAATTGCTGGGCGCCAATTTGAAAGCCAAAGCTGCCTTTGGTGGCGGAGTAATAATCGACGGTGACGTCGTTCACCCGCAGCGCGCCGCGCCCATAGCCGCCCCCGATGCCGAACCCTGCTTCGGTGATCAACGGCATCACCAGCTGGCCATTGGATTTATCCGCCAGATCGCGGGCGTTGGGGTAGCGAGAATAGAGGTGATCCAACGTGGCGTCGACCCGGGCGTCAATGGTGTGGCTGGCGTTGCTGCCAATGCCGTTGCCGCAGGCTGCGGTCATACCTGTGCCGGCCAAAACCGACAGCGTAAAGCTGCGTCGTGTAAAATTGCTCATGGCGTTGCCTGTGTTCTCTGTTGGTGTTTGAGACGTGCCGGGTGGTCCCGGTCTGGTTTGACTATATCGGTTTGACGGGGGGCTGTCACGCGATCTGCCTGAGATCGGCGGGTTACTGCGCGCGCAGCAACCGCGCCACCTGTGGGGCAAAATAGGTCAGGATGCCGTCGCAGCCCGCCCGTTTAAAGCACATCAGGCTTTCCAGCATGGCCTTTTCGCCGTCGATCCAGCCGTTTTGAGCCGCGGCCTGAATCATCGCGTATTCACCAGAGACCTGATAGGCATAGGTGGGCACGCCAAACCGGTCTTTGACTTGGCGGCAAATGTCCAGATAGGGCATCCCGGGTTTCACCATGACCATATCGGCGCCTTCGCTGAGGTCGCGCTCGACCAAGCGCAGAGCCTCTTGGGCATTGGCTGGATCCATCTGATAAGTTTTCTTGTCCCCTTTGAGCGCGCCGCTGGCGCCCACCGCATCGCGGAACGGGCCATAAAAGGCGCTGGCGTATTTGGCGGCGTAAGACAGCAACATCACCTCGGTGTGGCCCGCAGCCTCGAGCGCGGCGCGAATGGCGCCAATACGGCCATCCATCATGTCAGAGGGGCCGATGATGTCGGCGCCAGCCTCAGCCTGAGACAGCGCCTGTTTGACCAAAGCTTCGAGGGTTTCGTCGTTCAAGATCTTGCCGTCTTTGACAAATCCATCGTGGCCGGTGTCGCTATAGGGATCCAGCGCAACGTCGGTCATCACCGCAATATCGATGCCGGCCTCTTTGATGGCGCGGGTGGCGCGGTTGCTGAGGTTGTCGGGATTCCAAGCTTCGGCACAATCCGCGCTGCGTTTGGACGGATCTGTATAGGGAAACAGGCAAATCACCGGCAGGCCCAGATCAGCCGCCTCTGCGGCGGCCTCGACGATCTTGTCGACCGAGCGGCGCATCACACCGGGCATCGAGGCGACGGGCTCTTCTATGCCAGTGCCATCACGCACAAAAACCGGCCAGATCAGATCGCCCACAGTGAGCGTATTTTCACGCACCAACGCGCGCAATGGCGCCGATTGACGGGTGCGACGCAACCGGGTCAGCGGGAAGGGGGCCTGACTGGCATGGGACATAAATGGATCCTTTCTGAGCCCGTAATGCCTCGCATGGAATTTACGCCACCTCAAGGGGTAGGATTTGCCATTCTGGCGCAGTAAAGGAGAGAGTGACAGATTGGTGGGGCGATTTCTTGGACTTGTTTATAACGATAAATGAAATGTTGGATCTGCGATCCTTTTCGAATCTGTGGTTCTGGATTGCACTGGCGGTGATGTGGTCCACAGCCAGCCATTGGGTGCTGGGGGTGCCCTATGACATGGTGGTGCGCGCGGCGCGCCACGGTGGCGAGGCTGAGGATGACCTACATGATCTGGTGCGCATCAATGTGAACCGCGTTTTGTACATCGCTGATGTGTCGGGACTGATCCTGATCACCTTGGTGTTCTTCTTGTTGACCAGTTTGGTTTTGCTTGGGTTCTTCTATGATCTGCAGATCGCACAAGCCCTGTTTTTATTAGGCTTTCCGATGAGCATTGTCTGGGTGTTGGCGCTGCGCACGGCGCGATTTATCCGGGCGGAACAGTTGAGCGGACTTGTGTTGCGCAAGACACTTTGGCGCCTGCGGCTCTGGACGCAGATCATTGGCATGATATCTATCTTTGTAACGTCGGTCTGGGGCATCTATTCCACGCTGTCCGCGCAGATTGACGACGACTATTTCAAACCTTTGGGACTGAATTCTTCTTATGGTGAAGACTACGCAAACGATCACGGCGGGCGGCGCACCTGAAGGCTTCGACGCCCGTCTGATCCTGAATGAGATCAGCAAAACGGGCGGCCCGGTGATCCATGTGGCCCGCGACGATAAGCGCATGGCTGCCACCGAAGCTGCCCTGCGCTTTTTTGCCCCAGACATGCCGGTGTTGCGCTTTCCCGGATGGGACTGTTTGCCCTATGACCGGGTCAGCCCGAACGCAGATATCTCGGCGGCGCGCATGGCGACGCTTGCCACGTTGGTGCATGGCGCGCCCAAACAGTTTGTCCTGTTGACCACCGTTGGGGCGGCGATGCAGCGGGTGCCCGCGCGCGACGTTCTGCGTGAAGCCGCCTTTAGCGCTCAGGTGAATGGGCGTATTGATGAAGCTGCGTTGCGCAACTTCCTTGTGCGTATGGGGTTTTCGCAATCCCCGACGGTGATGGAACCGGGGGATTATGCCATCCGGGGGGGCATCATTGATATCTTTCCGCCCGGTGACGGCGGCCCGGTGCGGTTGGACCTGTTTGGGGATGTCCTTGATGGTGCGCGCCGGTTTGATCCGGTGTCTCAGCGCACCACCGAAAAGTTAGAGGTTGTCGAATTGGCCCCCGTGTCCGAGGTGATCTTGGACGAGGCCGCGATCCGTCGGTTCCGGCAAAATTATCGGATCGAATTTGGCGCAGCGGGCACGGATGATCCCCTGTACGAGGCGGTCAGTGCCGGGCGCAAACACCAAGGGATCGAACATTGGTTGCCGTTTTTTCATGACCGCCTAGAGGTCTTGTTCGATTTCCTGCCCGAGGCACCGATCACCTTGGATGATCAGGTTCTGCCCACCAAGATCAGCCGCTTTGAAGGCATCGAAGATCAATATGAAACGCGTCGCTTGGCGATGGCGCAAAAGGGCCGGATGGACACGGTCTATAAACCGGTTCCGGCTGGGCTGCTTTATCTTGATGACGCCGCTTGGGATGCGGCGGTTGCCGCGCACCGTGTGGTGCAGTTTCATCCGCTTCAACAGGCCACTGGCCCCGGTGTGATCGATGCGGGCGGTCGGATTGGGCGCAATTTTTCGCCCGAGCGTCAACAGGAAAATGTGAACCTTTTCGAAAGCTTAGCGGAGCATGTTCGCGATAAGCTTGAAAAAGGTCCCGTGGTCATTGCCTCTTACTCTGAAGGGGCGCGCGAACGGCTGGAAGGGTTGCTGGCAGACGAAGATTTGATCGGTGCGGTGTCGGTGCGTGATGTGTCCGCGGTGGGCAAACACGGGCTGCATCTGGCGGTCTGGCCGTTGGAATCCGGGTTTGAAACCCGTGACATGACGGTGATTTCCGAACAGGACGTTCTTGGGGATCGCCTGATCCGCAAAACGCAAAAACGCCGCCGGGCGGAAAATTTCCTGACCGAAACTCAATCCCTGACACCGGGCGATTTGGTGGTGCATGTTGATCACGGGATCGGGCGCTACAAAGGTCTTGAGGTGATCACAGCCGCCGGCGCGGCACACGAGTGCATTTTGCTGGAATACGCCGAAGCCTCCAAGCTGTATCTGCCGGTCGAAAACATCGAGCTTTTGACAAAATACGGCCATGACGAAGGCCTGTTGGATCGGCTGGGTGGTGGCGCTTGGCAGGCCAAGAAAGCCAAGCTCAAAGAGCGGATCCGGGAAATGGCGGACCGCCTGATCCGGGTCGCTGCCGAACGGGCCCTGCGCACGGCCCCCGTGCTCGAAGCGCAGCATCACGCTTGGGAAACCTTCAGCGCACGCTTTCCCTATCAAGAGACGGACGACCAGCTGCGCGCCATCGAGGACGTGATGTCTGATCTGCATTCGGGCAGCCCAATGGACCGCTTGGTCTGTGGGGATGTTGGCTTTGGCAAAACCGAAGTGGCAATGCGGGCGGCCTTTATCGCGGCGATGTCGGGCACACAGGTTGCGATTGTGGCGCCAACAACTCTTTTGGCGCGCCAGCACACCAAAAGCTTTCAGGAACGCTTTCGCGGCTTCCCCCTCGAAGTGCGCTCTCTGTCGCGCTTTGTGCCGGCCAAAGAGGCCAGCAAGACCCGTGATGGCATGGCCCGTGGCACCGTTGACATTGTGGTGGGCACCCATGCGTTGCTGGCCAAAAATATTCGGTTCCAGAACCTCGGCCTGTTGATCATCGACGAAGAACAGCATTTTGGCGTTGGCCACAAAGAGCGACTTAAGCAGTTGCGCACCGATATCCACGTCTTGACCCTAACCGCAACGCCGATCCCACGGACGCTGCAACTCAGCCTGTCAGGCGTGCGTGATCTGTCGATCATCGGCACCCCGCCGGTGGATCGATTGGCGATCCGCACCTATGTCAGCGAATTTGACACCGTCACCATCCGCGAGGCGCTATTGCGCGAGCATTATCGAGGTGGGCAAAGCTTCTATGTGGTGCCGCGCATTAGTGACCTCGAAGAGATCCAGGCATTTCTGACCGAACATGTGCCTGAAATCAGTTACATCACAGCGCATGGTCAAATGGCAGCCACCGAACTTGATGATCGGATGAACGCCTTTTACGACGGCAAATATGACGTGCTGTTGGCAACCACCATTGTCGAGTCAGGGCTGGATATTCCCACCGCCAACACCATGGTTGTGCACCGCGCCGATATGTTTGGTCTGGCCCAGCTTTACCAAATTCGCGGACGTGTTGGTCGCTCCAAAACCCGCGCTTATGCCTATCTGACAACCAAACCGCGCGCCAAATTGACCGCCACAGCTGAAAAGCGCCTGCGGGTGCTTGGCTCTTTGGATACCTTGGGGGCCGGCTTCACGTTGGCGTCACAGGATCTCGACATTCGCGGCGCCGGCAACTTGCTGGGCGAAGAGCAATCGGGCCAGATGCGCGATGTGGGCTATGAGCTCTACCAATCCATGCTGGAAGAGGCGATTGCCAAGATCAAATCGGGTGAACTCGAAGGTCTTAGCGAAACCAGCGATCAATGGGCGCCGCAGATCAATCTGGGCGTGCCAGTCTTGATCCCGGATGCCTATGTGCCGGACTTGGATGTGCGCCTTGGCCTCTATCGCCGCCTCAGCGGCCTGTCC
This sequence comes from Thalassovita sp., assembly GCA_049116315.1. Classification (GTDB taxonomy): domain Bacteria; phylum Pseudomonadota; class Alphaproteobacteria; order Rhodobacterales; family Rhodobacteraceae; genus Thalassobius. The sequence goes on along the minus strand of JAGDZD010000004.1, from coordinate 366,871 downwards.
GGCAAGGTTGAGCTTGAAGGTTTTGCCGCCGAACTGATCGACCGATTTGGAAAATTACCCAAAGAGGTTAATACCTTACTGCTCATTGTTCGCATCAAGGAGATGTGCAAGAAAGCTGGTATCGCGAAATTGGATGGCGGGCCCAAAGGCGGCACCATTCAATTCCACAATGATAAATTTGCCTCGCCGCAGGGCTTGGTGGAATACATCCAGGCGCAAAACGGGCTGGCCAAAGTCAAAGACAATAAGATCGTCGTGCGCCGCGATTGGCAGCGCGACAGCGATAAGATCAAAGGGGCCTTTGCTATCGCCCGCGATCTGGCGCAAAAAGTTGTTGATCACAAAAAGCGGGGTAAATCATGACCTTAGATGCCGGTTTTTATGACGTTCCCGCCGGGCATGTCGCCACAATTGTCACCCATCTGGAAATGCGGGAAAAACCAGCCAGCCGGCCGGACTTTGCGACAGGTCTCAGACTCAAGGCGATGCCAAACCCCGAGGCCGATTGGTACCGCAGCTTGTTTCGTCGCGTCGGCGGGGAGGATTGGCTGTGGTTTTCCCGTCTGGCCCTACCTCAGGCAGAGCTGCACCGGGTGATCACCGCCCCTCAGACCCGGATCTGGGCTGCGCAGCAAGACGGGCAGGATGTTGGCCTGCTGGAACTTGATTTTTCTGACCCTCAAGCCTGCGAGCTGGCCTTCTTTGGCTTGGCGCCAGAAACCATTGGCACCGGGGCTGGGCGCTGGCTGATGAACCAAGCCTTGGATCTGGCATGGTCTGCACCGATCACCCGGCTGCATCTGCACACCTGCACCCTTGATCATCCCGCTGCCCTTGATTTTTACCGCCGCTCTGGCTTTGTCGCCACCAAGCGTCAGGTCGAAATTGCCCCCGATCCGCGCCTGAATGATATCCTGCCTGAACAGGCAGCACCGCATATTCCGATCCTGCGCTAAGCGGCTGCTTTTTCTTGGCAAAAATACCTTGGGGGCGGGGCGCAGCGCGCCCCGGGGGCCACGCCCCCTCTATCGGTTCAGATCGCGCAGAAACGTTTGAATTTGGGGGGCAACCCAGTCCCAAAGCGTTGGGGCACCCAGTTGGATTTTCTGCCCGACGCGCTGCTCAACCATGTCGAAACTGACGCCATAATCCACCCAAGATCCTCCCCCTGAGGCCAGATTTTGATTGGGGGGCTGAAATCGGTCCAATGACTTGGCAAATTGGGCGTCTGCCGTTGCATTGGCTTCAAATTCCAACCACAACGCAAGCAGCGTTGCGCCTTGATTGGTGGGCAACAGGCCAAACAGGCGCTCTGCGGCGTCGCGTTCTTCGATTTCTTTGGCCGCGTAGTCCACATCCCCAAAGATCGGCGCATCCCCAGCGTCGATTTCGACCAAATCGTGGATCAACAGCATCTGGATCACCCGCGACAGGTCAATCTCGGTTGTGGCATGTTCCGCCAGAACCAAGGCATACAGCGCCAGGTGCCAGCTGTGCTCGGCCGAGTTTTCCACCCGCGATCCCCCGGCAATCCGGGTGGCGCGATCAATCGATTTCAGCCGATCCGCCTCGTTCAAAAAGGTGATGCGTTTGGCCAGATCGCTGTCGGGCTGCGGGCGTTTTTCCAGCAAATTCGTGACATAGGCAAACATGTCTGGCCAGCTTTGGTGCAGCAGGCGTGCGCGCCCGGTCGCCAAGTTGTTGCGCACCACTTCGATATGATCTTCCAGCGGGCTCTGAGGCGCTGCGGCTTGGATCATGGGCTGGACGTGGTCCATCTGCTTGGCCGCGCGGGCGGCGGGGCTGCTGGCCGCTTCAAACTGGTCCCAAAGCCCACGCAGATGCGCGGATTGATCTGCGGGCAGCAAGCCAAACAGACGGGTGGCGGCGCGCTGTTCGGCTTGCGCCACTTGGCTCCAGTCGTGGCCCTCGTCGATGGGATGGTCCCCAGCATCGATTTCGACCAGATCATGCAGCAAAAGCATTGTGATTGCCTCGATGCGCGCCTCTGGTGTGGCCAAGTCGGGCACCTCCATCACCAGCGCATATAGCGCGACATGCCAGCTATGTTCACCAGAGTTTTCGGCGCGCGACAGGTCTTGCAGAAAGCTTTGGCGCGACACTTGTTTCAGCTGACAGGCTTCGGTCAGAAAGGCCATTTGAGCATCAAGACGGGTAGGGGTCACGGGGATCTCCGTTTGGGGTGAAAAAGAACATGGCTGCCAAGGGCCAGAACATAGCCCAGCGGTGACAGCAGCATCAAAAGGAAGACCGCATTGGTGCCTTTGCGATCACAATCATGCTGGGAGCTAACCGGCACCAACATCCATAGGGCGACGACCAAGAACAGCGCCAATGCCGCCCAGAGCGCCCTGCGTTGACGGGATGTGCGCGCCAGCACCAGCGCCAGCGCAAACCCAATACCCGCGCCATAATGCAATAAAAACAGGGCCCAATGCCCAAAGGGCGGCGTCAGCGTTTCCAGCAACACTGGCACCACATCCCCCGAGGCAAACAGACCCGCCAGCAGGTCAGAGCCATCACCGGTTTGTGCAAAGCACTGAAACCAGCTGCGTTCCCCTAAGGCCAGCAAGAACGATAACAACAAGCCGGTTCCCAATACACAGATCAGGGCGCCGACCCATCGCGTCATTCCGCGTCAGAGCCGTGTTGGGCCTGTTGGGCGTTGAGGTAGTTTTGCAATTTCTCTTGTAGGAAGTTGCGGGCACGTTTTTCAGACAGACGCACGCGGACGGCGGTCAGAAAGGCTTCTTGTGTGGTTTGAGACGAGGCGCCGAGCTGTGCGGCAACCTCGTTGATCAACTGGTCATCCCCCAAAGCCTCGGCGGCTTCGATGGTGTCTTTGGCCAGGGCATCTGCCAGTTCTTCGGCTACACTCATGAAAGCCTCAGCGCGAGGTTTCAGTGAGGCGACGCTTCACATAGTCAGAAACAGAGCCGATCATCGTGTCCATATGATCGGGTTTTTCAAAGAAGTGTCCGGCACCATCAACCTGTTCGTGGGTGATGGTGATGCCTTTTTGCTCGTGCAATTTGTTCACAAGTGATTCTGTGTCAGAGGGGGGCGCAACCCGATCTGCCGCCCCATTGATCACCAAACCCGAGCTTGGGCAGGGGGCCAAGAAGGAAAAATCATACATATTTGCCGGAGGCGCGACCGAAATAAAGCCAGTGATTTCGGGACGGCGCATCAACAATTGCATGCCAATCCACGCGCCAAAACTGAACCCAGCAACCCAGCAATGTTTGGAATTGCTGTTCATCGATTGCAGATAATCCAGCGCCGAAGCGGCGTCAGACAGCTCTCCGATGCCCTGATCATATTCACCCTGACTGCGTCCGACACCGCGGAAATTGAAACGCAAAACGGTGAAGCCCATGTTATAAAAGGCATAATGCAGATTATACACGACCTTGTTGTTCATGGTGCCGCCAAATTGCGGGTGCGGGTGGAGCACGATGGCTATCGGTGCGTCGCGGTCTTTTTGAGGGTGATAACGACCTTCCAGGCGGCCTTCTGGACCAGGAAAAATGACCTCGGGCATATGGCGCCTGTCTCCTTTTACAAAAGCGCTCTTGGTTATTCTTGACGAATATGCTCAAGCACTTTAGAACGGTTCTAATTTCCGACACTTGTGCCGGGCGGGTGCAAGCGAGATAAGCCCTGTAAGCCTTATCGTCAATCATGTTCGCGAGGGATCTGGTTTATGAAATTAAGTACCAAGGGTCGATACGCCATGGTGGCGCTTGCGGATATTGCGCTGCAACCCGAAGGCGCGCTGGTGACATTGGGAGATATTTCCAAGCGTCAGGACATTTCGCTGCCCTATCTGGAGCAGCTTTTTGTCAAATTGCGCCGTGCTGGGCTGGTCGAATCGGTGCGCGGCCCCGGCGGGGGCTATCGTTTGGCGCGCAGCACCCATGAAATTCGTGTGGTTGAGGTGCTCTCTGCGGTCGATGAGACGGTGGATGCGATGCACAAAGGCGCAGGCGCAAGCGGTGCGCTGTCTGGGTCAAAGGCTCAGTCGGTGACCAATCGCCTGTGGGAAGGGTTGTCGGCACATGTCTATGTATTTTTACATCAGACCCGGTTGTCCGATGTGATTTGCAACGGTTTGAAGCCCTGCCCAGCGGTGCCGAACCTGTTTGCAGTGGTGGATGAAGACTGAACTGGGGCAGGGGCGCTGCCCCTCTGGGCCTGAGGCCCATTCACCCCGGAGTATTTAGGGCAAGATGAAGAGATGAAGCGGGTTTATCTGGATCATAACGCGACCACGCCCCTGCGGGCGCAAGCGCGCGCTGCGATGATCGCGGCGATGGATGTGGTGGGCAACCCGTCCTCTGTGCATGGAGAAGGGCGCGCGGCAAAATCAGTGGTTGAGACGGCGCGGGCGCAAGTGGCCAGTGCCTTGGGCGCCGACGGGGCCGATGTGGTGTTTGTGTCAAGCGCCACGGAAGCGGCCGCTTTGATCTGTGCTGGGCAAGACTTGGCGGGCGCGGCGGTGGAGCATGAAGCGGTTGGCGCTTGGGTGTCTGAGGCCTTGGCTGTGGATCAGGCGGGTGCGGTGACGGTGCTGGATCCGGCGCGGTCTGTGTTGCAGCTGGCCAATTCTGAGACCGGTGTGATGCAGGAATTGCCCGAAGGCTTGGCGCTGAGTGATATGACGCAGGCGTTTGGCAAGGTGCCTTTGGCCTTTAACTGGACAGGCGCGGTGGCGGCGTTGATTTCAGCGCATAAGCTGGGCGGGCCCAAAGGTGTGGGGGCATTGGTGATCAAGCGCGGCACCGACGTTGCGGCTCAGTTGAAGGGGGGCGGTCAGGAGATGGGCCGTCGCGCTGGCACGGAAAATGTGATTGGTATCGCCGGATTTGGCGCTGCGGCAGAGGCGGCGGTTGCAGATGTCGCTGCGGGCGCATGGGCGCGGGTGGAACAGCTGCGCGATGCGCTGGAGGCGCGTCTGTTGGAGGAGGCGCCGGGCACCGAAGTGATTGGCCGCACCGCCACGCGCTTGCCAAACACCAGTTGTTTTGCGACCCCCGGATGGAAGGGAGAGACCCAGGTGATGCAGATGGATCTGTCAGGATTTGCCATCAGCGCCGGGTCAGCCTGTTCCAGCGGCAAGGTGCGCGCCAGCAAGGTGCTGACCGCAATGGGATTGAATGACGACCTGGCCAGCAGTGCGATCCGCATTTCGCTTGGCCTTGAGACACAAGAAGATGATGTGATGCGGTTTGCGGAAAGCTGGCTGCAAAAACGTAAGAAATTCCACGCCCGCGCGGCGTGACACAAGACGCGAACAGGAGAAGACAATGACAGCTTTGGAAACCCCCTCGGGGATTGATCAAGTGAAAGACGGCGTTGATCAGGAAACGGTTGATGCAGTTCGCGAAGTTGGCGGCGCGTATAAATACGGCTGGGAAACTGATATTGAAATGGAATACGCCCCCAAAGGTGTAAACCCCGATATCGTGCGTCTGATCAGCGAGAAAAACGATGAGCCTGAGTGGATGACCGAATGGCGTCTGCAGGCCTTTGCCCGTTGGGAGCAGTTGAAAGAGCCTGATTGGGCGATGGTCAGCTATCCTGAAATCGATTTTCAGGACCAGTATTACTATGCCCGTCCAAAATCGATGGAAGTCAAGCCGAAGTCCCTGGACGAGGTGGATCCAAAGCTGCTGGCGACCTATGAAAAACTGGGCATTCCGTTGAAAGAGCAGTTGATCCTTGCTGGGGTTGAGGGCGCCGAAGACATGCCTGCCGAAGGGCGCAAAGTGGCGGTGGATGCGGTGTTTGACAGCGTGTCCGTGGGCACCACCTTTAAGGATGAGTTGAAGAAAGCCGGTGTGATCTTTTGCTCGATCTCCGAAGCCATCCGCGAGCACCCTGAATTGGTCAAGAAATACCTTGGCTCTGTGGTGCCTGTGTCTGACAACTACTATGCAACGCTGAATTCGGCTGTGTTTTCGGATGGCTCGTTTGTCTATATCCCGCCAAACACACGCTGCCCGATGGAGCTGTCGACCTATTTCCGCATCAACGCCGAGAACACCGGGCAGTTTGAGCGCACATTGATCATCGCCGACAAGGGCAGCTATGTGTCCTATCTGGAAGGCTGTACTGCTCCAAAACGTGACACCGCCCAGCTGCACGCGGCTGTGGTTGAGATCATTTTGGAAGAAGATGCCGAAGTGAAATATTCGACCGTTCAGAACTGGTTCCCGGGCGATGAAGAGGGCAAAGGTGGCATCTATAACTTTGTGACAAAACGGGCCGATTGTCGTGGCGCGCGCTCAAAGATGATGTGGACACAGGTCGAAACCGGGTCTGCTGTGACGTGGAAATACCCAAGCTGCATCCTGCGCGGCGACGACAGTCAGGGCGAATTCTACTCGATCGCCATTGCCAACAACTATCAGCAGGCCGACACCGGCACCAAGATGATCCACCTTGGCAAAAACACCAAGTCGCGGATTGTGTCCAAGGGCATCAGCGCCGGACGTGCGCAAAACACCTATCGTGGTCAGGTCACCATGCACCCCAAGGCCAAAGAGGGGCGCAATTACACCCAGTGTGACTCGCTGCTGATTGGGGATAAATGTGGGGCCCACACGGTGCCCTATATCGAGGTGCGCAACAACTCGGCCCGTGTCGAACACGAAGCAACCACTTCCAAGGTGGATGACGAGCAGCTGTTCTATTGCCGTCAACGCGGCATGGACGAAGAAGAAGCTGTGGCCTTGGTTGTGAACGGGTTCTGCAAAGAGGTTCTGCAGGCCTTGCCGATGGAATTTGCCATGGAAGCGCAGCAATTGGTTGCGATTTCTCTAGAAGGGTCTGTTGGCTAAAGACGCCACCTGAGGGTCGCACAAAGGATGACATGATGTTTAAATTTCTTGTACCTGCGGCCCTTACCGGCGTCTTCTGCGCGATTTTTGCGTTTACGGCCAATGCGATACTGAGCATGACAGGCATGTGGGCCGGCATTGCGCTGGCCTTCGTATCCGGGTTTTGCGGCTCATTGTTTGCCAGCTTGGTCTTAAGGAAGAAAAAATGAGCTTATTGGGTTACCTCTTTGTCAAATCTGCCGGCATTGGCATTGGTGTGTTTGTCGGTGTTCTGGTTGGTTTTGGCCTGCGCAAGCGCCGGGGCAATACCGAACATCTGCTGGCAAATTCGGTCATGTTGACGGCGCTGGCGGCTGGGTGTCTGGCACAGGTTGCCTTCATGTTGATCACCTATTTGGGAATGTAAGAATGATTGTGACGACCACAAATTCCATCGAAGGCAAAAAGATCGCGGATTATCGTGGCATTGCCGTTGGCGAAGCCATTGTGGGGGCCAATATCGTGCGCGATTTCTTTGCCGGGATCACCGATATCGTTGGGGGCCGCTCGGGGGCGTATGAAAGCAAGCTGCAAGACGCCCGTGACACCGCGCTGCGCGAATTGGAACAGCGCGCGGCGGCTATGGGGGCCAATGCGGTTGTGGGCGTGGATCTGGATTACGAAGTTGTCGGGGATTCGATGATGATGGTCTCTGCAAGCGGCACTGCGGTGGTGGTGGCCTAACGTGAGCACACCGCCCAAAACCCCGGATCGGCCAGAACTGACCTTTCCTGACGCTGAAGCGGCCGCCATCCGTGCCGCCTATGGCGCAGCAGAGGTCATCTTGGAGTATGGCAGCGGCGGCTCCACCGTTTTGGCGGCGGAATTGGGCAAAATGGTCTGGACCATCGAAAGCGACAAAGACTGGGCCGATATGATGAAGGCTTGGTTTCGGGACAATCCGACACCGGGCAAAGCCCATGTGGTCTATTCAGACATTGGCCCAACCCGCGAATGGGGGCAGCCCGTGGATGACAGCGGCTGGAAGCGCTATGCGCGCTATCCGCTGGGGGTTTGGGACAATGACCGCTTTAAGCACCCTGATGTGGTGCTGGTGGATGGACGGTTTCGGGTCGGCTGTGCGTTGGCGACGGCCTATCGGATCACCCGTCCGGTCACATTGTATTTTGACGACTATGCCGGCCGCGAGCGGTTGCATGTCGTGGAAGAGTTTCTGGGAGCACCGGCCGAAATCATCGGTCGCATGGCCCGGTTTGAAATATCACCACAATCAGTGCCGGCGGATCGGTTGCTGAAGATGGTTCAACTGATGTCGCGCCCCTGAGCGGGCGCCAATCGAACACAAGAAGGAACGCGCGAAATGTTGGAAATCAAAAACCTTCAGGTCAAGCTGGAAGACGAAGACAAACAGATCATCAAAGGGTTGGACCTGACGGTCGAAACCGGCAAAGTCCACGCGATCATGGGGCCAAACGGTTCTGGCAAGTCGACATTGTCCTATGTTTTGTCTGGCAAAGACGGTTACGAAGTCACCGGTGGTGAAGCCACATTGCAAGGCGAAGACGTTCTGGAACTGGAACCAGAAGAGCGCGCCGCGGCAGGCCTGTTCTTGGCGTTCCAATATCCGGTTGAGATCCCCGGCGTGGGCAACATGACATTCCTGCGCACCGCGGTGAATTCCCAGCGCAAGGCGCGCGGCGAAGAAGAAATGTCATCGGCTGAATTCCTCAAAACCATCCGCGCCAAAGCCAAAGAGCTGAAAATCGACGCGGATATGCTGAAGCGCCCTGTGAACGTTGGGTTCTCGGGTGGTGAGAAAAAGCGCAATGAAATCCTGCAGATGGCGATGCTAGAGCCAAAGATGTGTATCCTGGATGAAACCGACTCTGGTTTGGATGTGGATGCGATGAAACTGGTGGCCGAAGGCGTGAATGCCCTGCGCAACGAAGGGCGTTCCTTCTTGGTGATCACCCACTATCAGCGCCTGCTGGACCACATCAAACCTGATGTTGTGCACATCATGGCTGATGGCAAAATCATCAAAACCGGCGGCCCAGAGCTGGCGTTGGAAGTTGAGAAAAACGGCTACGCCGACATTTTGGCGGAGGTGGCATAATGGCGCTGCCGCAACCCAAAATTGATGCAACCGACGCCCGGTTGGCGGTCTTGGATCTGCCACAAGGGGGCTGGGTTCAGCCTGCTCGTGAAACCGCATTGGCGCGGGTTCAGGCCATGGGTCTGCCCAACCGTCGTGACGAATACTGGAAATACACCCGCCCAGACACATTGGTGCAGGTCGACGCGCCAGAGGCTGCGTTGTTTGATCCCGGCCAAGACGCGCCGTTTTCCAGCATTGACCGGCTGAACATCGTCTTTGTGGACGGTGTCTTTGATGCAGAGGCTTCGGACGATCTGACAGGCGAAGGTCTGACCCTTGATCGTTTGGCTGAGGTTGGCGCCGCCGATATTCACTGGGCCAAAGATCTGTATGGTCAGCTGGAATTGGCAGGTCAGGATCCTGTCGAACGCCCGCTGGCGGCTTTGAACACCGCTTTTGCCAGCGATGGTGTGTTGATCCATGTGACCGGCAAGGTCACCAAACCGGTCTGCATCACCTATAAGCACAACGATGTTTCGTCTGACGCGATGCTGCACCACGTGATCAAGCTGGAAGAAGACGCCAGCTTGACGCTGTTGGAAACGGGCCCAGCTGCGGCGCGGTTTAACAAAGTCATGGAAGTGTCGATTGCGGATCGCGCTGCGTTTAACCACGTGCGCACCCAAGGGCGGGACCACGAGCGTCGCGCTGTGACCCATATCTTTGGCCGTCTGGGCAGCGAAAGCCTGTTCAAATCGTTCACTTTGACGGCAAACGGGGTGCTGACGCGCAACGAATGCATTCTGGAGCTGACAGGCGACGATGCTTTTGCACATGTGGCCGGAGCCTGCATGGGCGACGGGGACTTTCACCATGATGACACGGTTTTTGTCACCCATGATGCGGTGAACTGCGAAAGCCGTCAGGTGTTTAAGAAAGTGCTGCGCAACGGCGCCACCGGCGTGTTCCAAGGCAAGATCTTGGTGAAAGCCGACGCCCAGAAAACCGATGGCTATCAAATCAGTCAATCGTTGCTGTTGGATGACGACAGCCAGTTCCTGGCCAAGCCAGAGCTGGAAATCTACGCGGATGACGTGGCCTGCTCACATGGCTCGACCTCTGGCGCGATTGACGAAACAGCGCTGTTTTATCTGCAATCGCGCGGTGTGCCCAAAGCGGCGGCCACTGATTTGCTGGTGTTGGCGTTCCTGGCCGAAGCGGTTGACGAGATCGAAGCCGAAGCGTTGCGCGACGAGATTGTTGGCCTGCTCGAAGGCTGGCTGGAGCGTCGGCGCGACTGATGGCTTTTCTGAGCGATATCGCGGCCACCTACCGAAGCCCGCGTCGGGTGCTTGGTCGTCTGTTGACGATGGGCATCCGCGAAGACCGGGCTTTGGTGGTGGTGATGGCTGGCTGTGTGGTGGTGTTCATCGCCCAATGGCCCCGATTGGCCCGTCAGGCTCATCTTTCTGGTGAAGAGCTCAATATCCTGTTGGGCAGCACGCTATTGGCATGGGTCTTTATTATGCCGCTGTTTTTGTACCTCATGGCATTTGTCACCCGTTTGGGGGCACGTGCGATTGGCGGTAAGGGCACAGCGTTTGGGGCACGTATGGCATTGTTTTGGGCGTTGCTTGCAGCGTCGCCCGTGATGTTGGTGCATGGGCTTTTGGCCGGGTTTGTCGGACGCGGTATTGTTCTGGATATTGTTGGGCTGTTGTGGCTTGGCTTCTTTGCGTGGTTTTGGCTAAGTGGCCTGATCGAATCCGAATGGGGGAAAACCCGTGACACTGCCTGAGCCGAAAGAGCTGTTGATGACCACGCTGCGCCAACCGCGCGCAGCGGCGCGCGAAATTTTGGACCTTCACGTGGCCCCACAAATCATGTGGCTACTGCTGGCCTTCATCGCGGTCGTGGGCGGCTTTGTGCATGGGGTGACCTTGGTCATTCTGCCCGCCCCGGAAGAGGTGCCAATGGTCTTTGGCTCACCGCTTTTGTTCAGTGTTTTTCTGGCCATTGTGGCTGCCGTTAGCGCCTATGCTTTGACGTTTGTCGGCAAAGGTTTTGGCGGCCGGGCCAGCTTTGAAGACGTGCTGAGCTTGGTCATCTGGTTGCAGATCGTCAACGTCGTTGTTCAGGTTGTCACCCTATTGTTGATGGTGGTTTCGGTCTCCCTCAGCAGCGGTGTCAGCGTTGTCGCCAGTCTTTGGGCGATCTGGTTGATGGTCCACTTTTTTGAAGAAGCTCAACAGTTTGGCTCGCTCTTCAAATCCTTTTTGGTTGTCATTTTGGCTTCATTTGCTGCGGCATTTGGGGCGACACTTCTCTCGCTCCTCCTCGGAGCCCTGTTCCATTGAATGGCCTGACTATGTATGACGTTGAAAAAATCCGCGCTGACTTTCCGATCCTGTCCCGACAGGTGAACGGCAAGCCGCTGACCTATCTCGACAATGGCGCTTCGGCGCAAAAACCCCAAGTGGTGATTGATGCAATCACTCAGGCGTATTCAATGGAATATTCCAATGTTCACCGGGGCTTGCACTACCTTTCTAATCTGGCAACTGAAAAGTATGAGGCGGTGCGCGGCACCATTGCCCGCTTTTTGGGAACGCCAGACGAAGATGAAATCATTCTGAACTCGGGCACAACCGAAGCCATCAATATGGTGGCATATAGCTGGGCCATGCCTCAGCTAGAGGCAGGCGATGAAATCATCCTAAGTGTGATGGAGCATCACGCCAACATCGTTCCGTGGCACTTCTTGCGCGAACGGCAAGGGGTTGTTCTGAAATGGGTGGATGTCGATGCCAATGGGGCCTTGGATCCGCAAAAGGTGCTGGAGGCGGTCACGCCCAAGACCAAGCTGATTGCTGTGACACAATGCTCAAACGTGTTGGGCACAATTGTGGATGTCAAAGCCATTTGCGACGGCGCACGCGCCCAAGGTGTGCCGGTTCTGGTGGATGGATCGCAAGGTGCGGTGCATATGCCTGTGAACGTGCGTGACATTGGCTGTGATTTCTATGCGATCACGGGGCACAAGCTTTATGGTCCTTCCAGTTCCGGTGCAATTTACATCCGCAAAGAACGACTGGCAGAAATGCGCCCCTTTATGGGGGGCGGTGACATGATCCGCGAGGTGCACAAAGACTGTGTCAGCTACGCCGATGCTCCGATGAAGTTTGAGGCCGGCACCCCGGGTATTGTGCCCACCATCGGTTTGGGTGTGGCGCTGGAATACATGATGGGCGTTGGCATGGACAAGATCGCTGCCCATGAGGCCAGTCTGGCGCGCTATGCTGCGTCCAAGCTGAACGGGTTGAACTGGTTGAACGTGCAAGGCAAGGCCGAAGGCAAAGCGGCGATCTTTTCGTTCACGATGGAGGGGGCGGCGCATGCGCATGACATCTCGACCATCTTGGACAAGAAAGGTGTGGCTGTGCGTGCCGGGCACCATTGTGCAGGGCCACTGATGGATCATCTTGGGGTTTCGGCAACCTGTCGCGCTTCGTTTGGGATGTATAACACCACAGCCGAGGTGGACGCTTTGGTTGAGGCGCTGGAATTGGCGCATGATCTGTTTGGATAAACTTTTTGCGGCGCCTCAAGGGGCCGCAATTTTCTGAACCATAGCGCGGGTTACCGATTGCACAGTTGAAATGCTTGCGGTAATCAATGCGCCATTGGTCCCGTAGCTCAGCTGGATAGAGTGCTCGCCTCCGAAGCGAGAGGCCACAGGTTCGAATCCTGTCGGGACCACCATTTTTTGCACTTTGTTGACCCCCAAGGCCCTGACCTGATCAGGAACCGCGGAGTTGTGTCCTTTTTTGGGGTGACCTGCCGCACTGGCGCGGTTCGCTGTGCAAGACGCGTGACCACCGTCAAACCCCAACGGGGGCTGAGATCAACAACCGCGCGCGTCACGGCATAGAAAAAGGGGCAGGCACCCGCGATGCCTACCCCCTAACGTCTGATCCGTGCTTTATTTTCTGGCTTCGCTCACCCGTTTCAGGATCCAAGCGGCCAATTTGTTCAGCCCGATTCCAGTGCGAATGTCAAAGGCCTCAAAGTGGAACCTGCGTGCGCTTAACCCAAGGGATGCAAAACGCGTTTGCAGCGCCTCGCGCATTGGTTTTGGACCACAGAAATAGACATGCGCCTGTGCAAAGCCATCCCCAGCCTGCGCCGCGATGGTTTTGGGATCAAGACGGCCGCTTTTTGTGCTTTCGTGCACGACCAGATTGAAAGTGCTGTGGCGCGCCGCGATCTCTTGCAACTCGGCCAGATGTGGTGCGGCCTCAGCGTTTTTCACACAGTAATACAGCGTGACATTGTCGTTTTCATCCAGCGTCTGCGCCCAAGCCACAAAAGGGGTGACGCCGATGCCCGCCGCGATCCAAATTTCTGATCCTTTGGTCTTTTTGCGCTTAAAGCGTCCATAGGGGCCTTCGATTTTGGCGGTTGTCCCGGGTTTCACTTGGCGCAGTGCGTGTCCCGTCAGATCCCCCAAAGGCGCAATCGAGAACCGCAGCGCCCCCGTGTCATCCGGTGCTTTGCTGATGGTGAACGGGTGTGGTTCATGCAGGCCCGCGCTTTCAAACTGAAGAAAGGCGAATTGCCCTGCGTGGTATTGCAGCGGCTTGGCGTCGGGGGTCAGGGTCAACACGGTGTTTGAACCCACATGTGCTACTTGATCAACCTGATAGCGATGCTTGGGGCGCATCCAGTTTGGTCCAAGCTTATAGAGATAGGACAGAACGCCCAGCGCGCAGATCGCAATCACATAGAGACCTAGCGGGTCGGGATTGGCAAAGGGCTTTTGGATGAACATAAAGTGGAACGCGCTGAGCGCAAAAAATGTGCCCATCAACTTATGGGTCCAGAACCACAGGTGATAAGGGATAAAAGTGGCGATTGAGATCACGATGAGGATCAAGATCCCATAAAGGCTGATTTCACCCGCAGTTTCTGCCACATCGACCAGAACGGATTGGCGCCCCAGACCTCGCATTTCGGCATCAATCGTATCGTGCAAGAGGATGGCCGCGAGGGCAATGATGCCCAACCACTTGTGCAAGACATAGCTGCGATCCAACCCGCCAAAAATATGCTCAACAAAGCTCAGCCGTGTGGCAATGATTTGGGTCAGCGCCATAGCGATCAGCGCGACAATGCCAAAGTACTGACTTAACAGCGCAATGGAATCGCGTTCGGCGGCAAGAGGAGCCATCCAATAAATAGGGGCTACGATTGCGGCTGTGGTGACAGCCAAGCCAAGAGGTTTAAGCTTCATGCATCAAACTCGTTGTGTCTGGAGTGAAAAGAAGACGCGCCGTGAACCCATCCTCATGGCTTGGGCGCGGAGAAAGAAGGTCAAGTGAACCGCCAACATCTTCGGCGATTCCGGCCGTGATCGCCAAGCCAAGACCGCTGCCCTTGGCAACGTCAGTATGGCCTCGCACATAGCGTTGGCGCAATGTTGCAAGGTTTTCTGGGGCCACAACCGGGCAAGCGTTGCTGATTTCGATCCCGTTTTCCAGCACCGTCAAGGTGATGGTGCTGCCGGGGGTGCGGTACCGCTCTGCATTTTGCAACAGGTTGCGCAGCGCAATGGCAAAGGCATCGGCGGTGATGGGCGCATAAAGCGGCGCGTCATGCTGTGTGATGTGCCCGGCCAACGCTCCAAAGGCAGGCTCTGCCAGAACCAGCTTGAGAATGGGGTTCAGGTGGGTGGGGCTTTCAGAGGCGGCAAATCCCGCATCCAGCCGGGACAGCTGCAACAGGTTTTCCGACAAACGGGCCAAATGGGACAGGGCATTCAACGATTGTGTCAGGTTGTCTTGCTGATTTGGGTCGTCCAACTTGGCAGAGAGGACCTGTAGCTGGGCCATAGCCCCTGCAATGGGGGTGCGCAATTCATGGGCGCTTTCGGCGGCAAAACTGCGTTCTGCCTCCATCGCTTTGCGCAACCGGGTCAATAGGTCGTCGATTTCCTGCACAACGGGGGCAAGCTCTTGCGGCTGCGCCCCAAGCCCAAGCGGCGCCATGTTTGATTTATGGCGCGCGGCAATGGCCACGCTGAGGCTGCGCATTGGTGCCAAAGCTCGGCGCACAGCCCAGTAAAACACCCCCCCCAGAAAGGGCAGCAACAGCGCCAGCGGCAACACCATGCTTTTGGCACTGTCGCGCCACAGGGTGTCGCGAATGCCGGGGCGTTCCCGCACCACGATGCCAAAGCCGCTCTGGGTATCAAACAGCGCATAGGCCCGCGCACCTTCTAGGGTGAAAAAACCAGAGGGCACCCGTTCGCTGGACAGGCGCACTGGCGCTTCGCCTGAGAACACCACAATGCGGCCTTCGGGGTTCAGAACATAGTAGTTGTAATTGGCCCCTTGCGTGCTGAGCCCTTCGATAAAGGCCATCTCTTCAGGTTCATCTTCATCGATGGCTTCGGCAAACTCATGCGCGGCCAGCGGCAGGATCCGCAACGCCCCTTGGCGCATGGTGTCATCAAAGGCGGCGTTGACCTTTTCGCGCATCACCTGCGTTGCGATCAACACGGCACTCAGCCACATGACCGAGGCCCCAACAACCAAGGCAACCGCCAATCGTTGTGCTATCGAGGGGCGTGCTGTCATGGCGTCACCAATGTATAGCCAAGACCACGTTGGGTCTTGATCAGGTCGCGCCCCAGCTTTTTGCGCAGGCGGCTGACAAACACTTCAACCGAGTTGCTTTCGACCTCTGCGCCAAAGGCATACAGATCATCTTCGATGGTGGTTTTGGGCACAATGGCACCCTTGTTGCGTATCAGACAGTCCAGAACAGCCCATTCACGCGATGTCAGAACCACATCTTTGCCAAGGCGCTGCACAGAGCGTCGGTCCAAATCAATGGTGACATCATCGAAATGTACTTGGGTTTCTATCGTTAACTGATGGCGACGGGCCACTGCCGACAGGCGGGCGGCCAGCTCTGCCAGATCAAAGGGTTTGACCAGAAAGTCATCGGCCCCAGAATTTAGCCCTTCGATGCGGATCGAAAGCTGGTCTTGCGCAGTGGCAATGATCACAGGGGTTTCATCTTTGCGCTGGCGCAGTACACGCAGGAAATCCAACCCACGGCCATCGGGCAGGCTGAGATCCAGCAAGATCAGACCATAGCGCGTGGTGGCGCAGGCCTCGGTTGCGTCGTCCAAACGCTGCACCCAGTCCACGCCATGCCCCTGTGCGCCGATATATGCGTGAATGGCTGAGCCAAGTACATGGTCGTCCTCCACCAATAAAATGCGCATTCAGGTCGTCTCCTTCACGATTAGGTGACTATTACGGCAAGCTGAACGGAACCTGAACAAATTTATTTCTTCTGTTCAGCCCATTGTCAGGTCCAGCGGCAAAACACGTCTTCAAGTGAAACAGATCAATTGGAGACGTTCTATGAAACTGTGCCGAATGCTTGTCAGCGTGGCTGGTCTGACTGTCGGTCTGGCCAATCCGTCCATGGCCCGTGAAATCACCGTGACCACCCAGATGGCCAAGTTTGCTGGGCCACGCGCCTATGTGGTGGTCTATGTGACCGATCCCAATGGTGCGGTCTATGACACGCTGTCGGTGGCGGGGCGCAAATCCAAATATTACGGCCACCTGCGCGGGTGGGTGCGCGGTGCCAAAGCGTCACAAACGCCAATCAGCGCCGTAACCGGTGCCAGTGTTGGCTCTGGAAAAACTCTGCGCACCACGGTCGAGATCGCTGACGCCCTCTTGGCGCAGGGCTATCAGGTGCGTGTGGATGCCTCGGTCGAAGATCGCGGTGACTATCCCAAAGCGGCCGTTCTGACCCTTGGCGCGCCCGCAAAGACCAAAGGCCGGGGTGTTGTGCACTCGGTCAGCGTGGACTGAGGATGCGCACACGCAGATTACACCGATGGGTGGGCATCGCCGCCTCTGGCGTTGGCATGGTTCTGGCGCTGAGTGGGATTTTTCTGGCCACAGCGCCGCTGAGTGAAGCGGTCACGACCGGGTCCCTGCTGGCACCCCCATCGATCAGCACCGCCGCTTTGGTCAGCGAGATCACCGCCCAGCGCCCCGATGTGCTGGGTCTTAAGAAATCCGCCAATCATACGGTTTCAGTCCTTCCGGCCTATGGCGCAACAGAGGGGCCATTGCGGTTTGATCCGGTTGATATGCGCTTTGTGCCCTTTGAAAATGACACAGGACTTTGGACCATTCTGAAAGACCTGCATCGGTCGTTCTTATTAGGGGATGTGGGGCGTGCTGTTGCTGGGCTAGGCGCGGCGGCAATGCTTGTTTTGTCGATCAGTGGCATGGTGATCATGGCCCGGCGTATGGGGGGGTGGCGCGCTATCTTGAGGCCGCCAAAATCCGCCGGGGCCCAGCGGATCCATATGGATGCGGTACGGGTGGCTTTGCCGGGACTGTTGGTGGCGGGCACAACCGGCGTGTTTTTGTCGCTGGTGACCTTTTCGATTGTCCCAGACGGGCAGGGACAGGGTTTTGGCCAGGATTTTGGACAGGGGTTTGATGGGACCGAGGTTGATCCTGTGCCCGCCATGGCTTTGGCGGATATGCCAGCCCTTCAGGCGGTGCCTTTGACAGACCTGCGGCGACTGGTCTTGCCTGACCCAGAATTTCCCGGAGATCCGATCGTGTTGGAAACCGACAAAGGCACCGCCCTGGTCGATCCCGCAACAGGGGTGCATCTGACCTTTGATCCACTCAGCCCATTGGCCCGGATCAATGAGGTCATCTATGTGCTGCACACCGGGCAGGGGGCGTGGCCACTTGGCATTGTGTTGGGACTGTCGATGCTTGCGGTGCCCATTGCGATTGTCAGCGGAGTTTATTTGGCGCTGCGCCGAATGCGTGGTGGCACAAGGTCCAATACGCCCGCACATCAGGCCGATACAGTCATCCTGGTTGGATCGGAGGGGGACACAACATGGGGCGCCGCCGACGCGCTTGCCGATGCCCTAAGTTTGGCCGGCAAAAAGGTGCATGTCGCAGCGATGAACGTGCTCGCCCCGTCCTATCCCAAGGCCGCGCATCTGCTGGTTCTGACCGCAACCTATGGCGCGGGGGCCGCGCCCGCCTCGGCGCAGGAGTTCTTCACCAAATTGACCCGTTTTCAGGGGGCAAACATCTCTTATGCGGTGCTGGGGTTCGGAGACCGCAGCTTTGCCCGGTTCTGTCAGTTTGCCAAAGACGTTGATCAGGCGTTGCAGAACAAAGCGCTGCAGCACATCCTCCCCATGGGCACAGTGGATCGTCAGGATCCCGCAGAGTTTCAGACTTGGGCGCAGGATTTGGGTGTCGCCATTGGGTGCAGCTTAACTGTCGCGCCGCAGACCCGCAAAGTCGATCCGTCCCAGCTTGAATTGATCCACACAGAGTTGTTGGGACAAGAGGTGCAAGCCCCCGTGGCGATCCTGCGCTTTCGCGCTGTGGGCGACGCGCAGCTGCCCCGATTTGAAGCCGGAGACTTGTTGGCGGTTCTCGCTCCCAAGCAAAACCGCGCGCGGTTTTATTCTTTGGCCTCCTCGCATGACCACGGCGTGTTGGAAATCTGTGTGCGCCAACAACAAGGCGGTGTCTGTTCCCAGTTTCTCACCACGCTCAAGGTGGGGGACAGCGTGAACGCCTATGTCCAGCCCAACCCCGGCTTTAAACCTTCTGACCGCACAACCCCGATGGTGCTTATCGGGGCTGGGGCTGGGATCGGTCCGTTGATGGGCTTTTTGCGCAGCAAACCCGCCGAACGCCCAGCGCATCTGTTTTGGGGCGGACGCCATCCCAAGTCAGATTTCCTATACCAATCTGAGCTGCAAAATTTGAGCGATAGCGGCCGTTTGACCGCCAGCAGCTTTGCATTTTCGCGGCTGAGCGAAGGCAGCTATGTCCAAAATCGGCTGTTGGAACAGGCAGACGAGTTGCGGGCATTGATCCGCGATGGCGCCGAGGTGCTGATCTGTGGCGGCGGACATATGGGGCGCGATGTGGCCGCCAGTTTTGACACCATTCTGGCGCCGATGGGCCTGAGTGTTGCGACCTTGAAATCCGAAAAGAGGTATCTCGAAGATGTCTATTGAACCGCCAAACCCCCTTAAAACCTTAGCAGGCCCCACTATGGGCACCCGGTTTTCGGTGCAAATTGCCCGAGATGCCGCTCCGGATATGGATGATTTGTATCGGGTGCTGCACGCCGCTGTCAGCGCTGTGGATCAGCAGATGTCGCCTTGGCAGGCCAGCTCTGACTTGAACCGGCTGAACCAAGCCCCCCTTGGGCAAGGCCTTAGCGTGCCATTCCAGTTCATGGAGGTTCTGCAGGAGGCATTTGAGATTGAGCGCGCCAGTGGGGGGGCGTTTTCGCCCAGCGTTGGCGCGCATGTACAGCATTGGGGATTTTCCAGCTCAAAAGGCGGGCAGGGCGCGACACCCCAGCCACCGATACTGTCAGCAGAGGCGTTAGACCTTGATCCCGACCGCGGGCAGATTGTCAAACGTCGCCCGGTGCAGATTGACCTCTGCGGTATTGCCAAAGGTTATGGCGTGGATGAGCTTGCGCGGGTCCTGCATGAAAACGGTATCCATGATTTTGTCGCCTCGATCGACGGGGAGGTCGCAACATGCGGGGCACCTCCACAGGCAGAAGGCTGGACCGTGGCGCTGGAATATCCTGATCCAACCAAGCGCCGGGTGCACCGGGTGTTTGAATGCCGTGATGTGTGCTTGGCCACCTCTGGCGGGTATCGCCACTTTCGCCAGACCCAAGACCAATTGGTCACCCATACCATCAACCCGTTCACCGGCGTGCCTTGCTCGGATGTCACAACATCCGTGTCCGTCGCGGCAGAGCGTTGCAGCACGGCGGATGCATGGGCGACGGCGCTGTTGGTGGCGGGCACCGAGGATGGCTTAAAAATGGCCCGCCAACACGATTTGAATGCCTTTTTCCTAGCGCCGGGACGCTATGTCGCCAATGGCGCCTTTTCGCATCTGGTTTGACCTTTTGGCGACTGTGCGGCGTGGCTGGCCGCTGTGGTCGGTTGCGCTGCACTGGGTCTGGGCCTTTGCAGGCGGTCGTCTCGCGGCGCAATCGCAATCGGATGTCACAAACGCGTCGCCTCAGGCGTTCTTGTCATGTCGTCCCAATGGGGCGCTGAGCAATGCAAATATGAGGAAACACAAAATGATCACGTTCCGCAACATTCTCGCTTCATCTGTGGTGGGGGCCAGCCTTTTGATGGCGCCACAAGGACAGGCCGAAACCCCCTATGATTACTTGCGTTCGTATTTTGCCACTGACCCGCATCTGCCGCAAACGGTTGCCATCGTCGAGGTTATTCAGAACGACACCAGACGTCGCGTTGAATTCACCTATACGAGTTTTGACAATCAAGTGGTGCCTGCGCGACTAGAAGTGCCGATGTCCGTTGAAAAGCCACCGGTGATCATTCTGATGCACGGGTTGACCCAATCCCGTAATCAATGGTGGCGCGAAGATGATGGGCCCTATTCTTTCCCGTCGCGGCACCGCGAGGCGCTGGTGCAAGCCGGGTTTGCGGTTCTGGCCATCGATGCGCGCGCACACGGGGATCGCATGACCGCCACCGACTTTGAAAACCCTGCAACCTATCTTGAGAATTGGTACATTGATGCCGTGCGCAAATTGGTGGCCGAGACCGCAATTGATGCGCGCGGAGCCATCGATGCCGTGGAGGAGATTGGTGCGGTGGATGTCGATCGCATTGGTCTGGCTGGGTTCTCGTTGGGGGCGTTTTCTGGATATCTGGCCTCTGCCGTGGATCCGCGGATCGACGCAAGCTTGATGATGGCCTTGCCACTGGTGCCGGTGTCCGAGGGGCAAAACGCCTCTTTTACCTCTCCGTTTGCCTATGCGCCGGGGTTTGAAGGCAAGGCTCTGGGGCTGATCGCGGCCACCGAAGACTCGCTCTATACCCGCGAGGCCGTTGAGACACTGGTTGCTGGTTTGCCAATTGTACCACAGGTCTATTGGATCGAAAGCGGTCATGACCTGCCGGCTGACACCGCCGAGATTTCAGTCACCTTCTTTGAGCAGTCGCTCTGATTTTGTGGGGCTGGCCGGATGTACCGGCCAGCTCTGACCTCAACGCTGAGCCGTCAGCTCAATCTCGATCAGCATCGCAGGATCCACAAGATCACAGATGATCATCGTTGCCGCAGGACGAATGTCGCGAAACACGCGCCCAACCTCTTCGAACACGGCGGGAACAAAGTCGACGTTGGTCACGTAGTAAGTGACCCGCACTGTATCTGCGATGTCAAAGCCCCCTTCGGTGAGCGTCTGCGCAATGGTTGACAAGCAATTGCGGGTTTGCGCGCGCACAGACTCGGGCATGGTCATCGTGTGATAATCATACCCTGTGGTGCCAGCCACATGGGCAAAGTCGTTTTTGATGACCGCGCGGGAATAGCCGGCTTGGTGTTCCATGGGCGAACCTGTTGAAATCAATCGACGTGTCATTGTGTCCTCTTTGGTGGTTTCATACCTTCAAAGACGATTTGGCGACTGCTCTTGTGACATTTGATCTTATTGTATGTCACAAAGAGGGGCGGCCACTCGTTCTTGAGTAAGACAGCCACGCCAGTCCGCTTGAGGCGACACAATGACAGACGACACATTTGAACACATGCGCCCCCGTTTGATGGGGATCGCCTACCGGATGCTGGGCACGCTCAGCGAGGCCGAAGACGCCGTGCAGGACGTCTATATTAAGTGGAGCGAGAACAGCGCGATCTTGCGGGCTGGCAACTCCTCGGCTTGGTTGGTGAAAGTCTGCACTAACCGCTGTTTGGATATTTTGAAGTCTGCGCATCGCAAGCGCATGCGCTATGTGGGTCCGTGGTTGCCAGAACCTCTGCACACGACCACCGATGGCTCCCCCGAGGATATGGCCTTGAACGCCTCTTCACTTAGCTTTGCATTTTTGGCCCTGCTCGAAAGGCTCACCCCAAAAGAACGTGCAGCTTTTCTGCTGCGTGAGGTGTTTGATTACGACTATGCCGATGTTTCTGAGGCGTTGGGGATCAGCGCGGTCAGTTGTCGCCAGTTGGTGTCCCGCGCCAAAGTGCATATCGATCATGATGTGGTGCGCTCCCATGCCTCTGAGGAAAAGAAGACCGAACTGTTGGGGGCATTTCGCTTGGCTGTGGAAACAGGCAACACCCGTCAATTTGAAAAGATGTTGAGCCGTTCAATTCAACTGCACGCTGATGGCGGTGGTCAGGTCGTCGCGGCGCAAAGCGTGGTCTGCGGCGCAGCAGACATCACTGCGTTGATCCGTTTGGGGCTGCACCGGGTTTGGGCTGGGAAAACCATGCAGATGGTCGAGGTGAACGGTGATCCCGGCCTTGTGCTGTGGGACGGGAGCAAAGTTTTTGGCTGTGTCAGTCTGGACATCAGCAATTCAGGACAGATCCAACAGATTTTTGTTGTGCGCAATCCTGACAAATTGATCCAGTTGCACCGCGAAATCACCGTAGAAGCCAACACCGGGGCGGTTTTTGACAGCCCAACCGTCACAAAGAAAGGGGCCAGCTCGTTTGAACAACAGTCATAACGAAAAGGACCCTTACAATGAACGAAACAAATGCGGGCACGGTCCCTGTTAACCTGTTGGCCGAAACCGGATCGGTGCTCAGCCATCTGCAAGAGGTCGAGGCTTGGATCGCCGGGTCCGGGCTTGATCCGATGCTGGTCCATTTGGTTAAGCTGCGGGTGTCACAACTCAATGGCTGTGCCCATAGCGTCAAGATGCATGCCGCCGATTTGCGCGCCGCTGGCGAGGTGGACGCGCGCTTGGATCATTTGGCGGCGTGGCGCTTTGCAAAGGAGTTCAGCGACGCCGAGAAAGCCGCGCTGGCTTGGGTCGAAGCGCTGAGTGATCTTGACGCGACACAGTCGCATGGGGCAGGGCGCGCGGCCCTTCGCGCGTATTACTCCGAAGGCGAAATCGCCGCGTTGATCGTCGTGACCAGCATGATAAACCTATGGAATCGATTGCAGATTTCCAACCATTGACGCTGCTGTGGCGCGGGCCCGGTGTCGCGCCATCGCCCCTATGCGATCCTATTGGGCGGCGTCAACGATCACCCAACTGGGGGCTGTGGGGCGGGGTCGACAAGGCTTTGAATTTTGGTGCGCAGCCAGTCAATGACAGGTCGATTTCCAAATTGGCGGTGCCACAGCATATCCAATCTCTGAGCACTGTGCTTGACCTCGACGGGACAAGGCACAACGCACAGCGCAGGGTTTTGTGCCAAGCGGTTGGTGACGGACACAGGCGCGGTCATGATCATATCGGTGGTGCTGAGGATCGTTTCCGCGTGCAGAAAACTGCTGACCGTAAGCGCGATGTGGCGCCGCAATCCTTGGTCGGCCAGTGCTGCATCCGTCGCCCCACGGACATCACCGCTGGGGCTGTGCAAAATGTGGCGAAGCTCTGCATAGTGCTGCGCCGTTAACCCTTGGGTGAGGCTGGGATGATCGCGTCGCAAAATACAGGCATAGCCCTCAGATCGCAGAGTGCATTTGTCAAATCGGGCAGGGGGATCGTCAAAGCTTGCAAAGGTCAAATCCGCCTCGCCAAGATCCAACAGCTCATAGGACCGCCCATTGGTCGGCACAACTCTGAGCGTCATATTGGGCGCTTGGCTGTTCAAAATTTGGGTCAACCCCGGCAACAAAGCCACGTTGAAATAATCTACCGTAGCAAGGTTCACCTCATCTTCGGCGGTTGCCGGATCAAAATGGCGATGGGCAAACAGGCCTTCCAACTCGGTGACGATGCTGCGGATCGGCCCGGCCAGCTCTATGGCGCGGTCTGTCGCCTGCATACCAGTTGGGGTCTTGATCAACAGATCGTCCTGTAAGGTCTGGCGCAGACGCTGCAAGGCGTTTGAGACGGCGGGTTGTGACATGCCAAGCTTGCTGGCGGACCGGGTGACATGGCGTTCCCGGTAAAGCATGTCAAACACGACCAGCAAGTTGAGATCGATGTTTCTGAGGTGGCGTTTATCATTCATGACGTCAATGTAACCATAATGACAATCCATTTCCATGATGAAGTGGCAGACACTAAATCTGCGCCCATCACTTCAGCAGAAAGAGGACGGTCATGCGTTTCAAAGACAAATCAATCGTGGTTACCGGGGGCAATTCAGGTATCGGGCGCGCCGCAGCCAAAGCCTTTAAGGACCAAGGTGCAAAAGTTGCAATCCTAGGACGCAACCCAACAACGGTTGCACAAACGGTCCAAGACTTGGGCGTTCTGGGGCAAACCTGTGATGTCACAGACCAAGACGGCTTGGCGCGGGTCATGACGCAGGCCAAGGCTGAAAACGGCGCCATTGATGTGCTGTTTGCCAATGCAGGTATCGCCGAGTTTCAGCCATTTGAAGGTGCAGAGGCAGAGCATTTCAAACGTGTGATGGATGTCAATTTTCATGGCACCGTGAACACAATTACTGCTGCGCTGCCGCATTTGAATGATGGGGCCAGCATCGTTCTGACCACATCGATCGCCAATCAATTTGGCGAGCCAGCCTCGGCGGCCTATGGCGCCAGCAAAGCGGCGGTCAAATCATTGGTGTCCACGCTGTCACGTGAATTTTCGCCGCGAGGCATTCGTGTCAACGCCGTGAGCCCTGGGCCAACCGCAACACCGATCTTTAGCAAGATGGGACTTGAGGGCGAGGCGCTTGATCAAACCCGCGCGGCTTTGGGGCAGGCCATCCTTGCCGGACGTATGGGCGAAGAGGCGGATCAGGTTGCGGCTGTGCTGTATCTGGCTTCACCGGACAGCAGTTTTGTCATTGGGCAAGAGCTGGTGGTTGATGGCGGCTTGACGGGTTGCAACTCGATCATGTGAGCCGGTTAAATGCGGCCAAGCGGCGCTTCATTGCGTGGCTTGGTCGGAACCAAGTGTCGGTGGCGACAAGCGTGTTATGCGTGTAGATCCGGTTGAGATGAGTAAAGCGTTCATCAAGGAGGACTGACTGGGTTTTACAGTTTGGTTTCATGGGGTTGCTATCGGGACCTCATGTCCTGAAAGCAAATCAGTAAATCGTATAATCGATATTATGTTAAATAATTGATTGGAACCCGAACCAAGCTAATTCCCTGCGATAAAAGCACTATTAGCGACACGATTATCTGGAAAGTAAATACAACCTCTCGACACGCTGCTGAGAAACCCTATTATTGCTACTAAGAAAATAGGACCTATGAAAATTGAAAGCGCAAGCCCATGCTTAAATGGCTGCGTAATTCGATCGATGCCACGAGGACGAGATGTCATACAGCCAATACCTACAGGATCTTACCAATGCGCAAAGCATGGAAGAGCTTTGGGACATGCACACCAAAAAGATGGCCACGTTTGGATTTGATCGGCTGCTGTATGGGTTCACCCGCTATCGGACTTCAAACTCGCTTGGCGATCCCGAAGACTTTATCATCCTAACCAATCACAGCTCGGCCTACACCGATGTTTTCATGGGACAAAGTTTGTACTTCCACGCGCCGATGGTGAAATGGGTGCTGGAAAACGAAGGTGCGTCCAGCTGGAATATTCTGCGCAAGATGGCTGAATCCGAAACTTTGACACCAAGTGAGCGCCAAGTTGTTGAATTCAATGCCTCAATGGGTGTGACGGCGGGCTATTCCATCAGCTTCAAATCGATTTCTCCGCGGGCCAAAGGGGCGATTGCTTTGACAGCGCGCGCTGAAATCTCGCAAGAAGAGATTGACGAGGTCTGGGCCGAACATGGCGCGGAACTGGTGGTGATGAACAATGTGGCTCACCTCAAGATCATGACCCTGCCCTATTCAGGGCCAAGCCGCAGTTTGACAAAACGGCAACGCGAAGCGCTTGAGTGGGTTGGAGACGGCAAAACCACGCAGGACATTGCGTTGTTGATGGGATTGACCAAAGCCACCGTTGAAAAACACCTGCGTTTGGCGCGCGACGCTTTGAGTGTTGAAACCACCGCTCAAGCCGTTCTAAAGGCCGCATTGCAGAACCAGATGTTCGTTATCGAGGCCTAAAGCGAACATCTATGTCGGGGATCCTGACGTAAAACGCACATTCACACTCGTAAACCCTGCCAAAGTACGGAATCCCATACTTTCCTAATTTGGCGTTAAATTGCATCTTATAGATGTTCGTGAGTGGTGGCTTTAAGCCTTCGGACATTGGGAAGTAACTCTGAGATCACAGAGCTCTGTTTTCCTTACCGGTTTTCCGGCGTCGGCCTGGGCGTTTATTTATCGGCGTCACGGTCGGCATCTTCGGATGCACCCTAGCTCATCCCCAATCGTCCCGGGGTGCGTTCAATAAATTAGGCGGCACTGCTTGACTACGGCAGTGTCGTCTTTTTTATGTTGATCCCTTACCAGAGCCCCTGCCCCAAGGCGTTTGATTTTCTTAACTTTTGAGCGTCAAATTGTTTGAGGCCACAAAAAAACGCCCCGCAAAATGCGAGGCGTTTCTTTCACAAAGACTGTGAGGTCGAGGCTTAGCCTTGAGCCGCTTTTGCAACTTCTGCTGCAAAGTCTTCTTCTTTTTTCTCGATGCCTTCGCCAACTTCGAGACGGACAAAAGAGGTGATTTCAACACCAGCTTCTTTTGCAGCCGCTTCAACGGTCAGGTCTGGGTTCACAACAAACGCTTGACCCAGCAACGTGCTTTCAGCAACGAATTTCTTCATGCGGCCAACGATCATTTTTTCGATCACGGCGTCAGGCTTGCCAGATTCTTTGGCGATGTCGATCTGAACCTGTTTTTCCTTTTCAAGGATTTCTGGGTTCAGGTCAGCTTCACCCAAAGCGGCAGGGTTTGCAGCGGCGATGTGCATCGCAACTTGCTTACCAAACGCTTCGTTGTCAGCAGACAAACCAACCAGAACACCGATTTTGCCCATGCCAGGCGCAACCGCGTTGTGGACATAGTTCACAACACATGCACCTTCGACAGACGCCATGCGGCGCAGGTTCATGTTTTCACCAATGGTCGCGATCTTGTCAGTCACAGTGTCTGCAACCGATTTGCCGCCCAGATCCGCAGCGGCCAGCTCTTCAACGTTGGACACGTTCAAGGCGGCGTCTGCGATAGACTTAACCATTTCTTGGAACTCAGCGTTTTTACCAACGAAGTCGGTTTCTGAGTTCACTTCAACTGCAACACCTTTGCCAGCAGTAACCGCAACAGCCACAAGACCTTCAGCCGCGGTACGACCAGATTTCTTAGCCGCTTTGGCCAGACCTTTGGTGCGCAACCAATCGATTGCCGCTTCGATGTCGCCATCAGTTTCGGTCAACGCTTTTTTCGCGTCCATCATGCCTGCGCCTGTTGTGTCGCGCAGCTCTTTAACCAGCTTAGCAGTGATCGCCATGGGTGGCTCTCCTAGGAATATAGTTTGAATGTCCGGGGGCGAGATAGCCCGCACCCCGTATCAGAAATGTGACAGCTTACGCTTCTGCAGGCGCTTCGGCAGCGGCTTCTTCAATCGGAGCCTCTTCCAATGCACCCAGATCAACGCCGGCACCTTCCATCTGAGCGGTCATGCCGTCCAGAGCGGCACGGCTGGCCAGATCGGTGTACAGGGTGATGGCGCGCGACGCGTCATCGTTGCCTGGGATGATGTAATCCACACCAAGGGGCGAGCAGTTGGTGTCAACGATGGCCACAACTGGGATGCCCAGTTTGTTGGCTTCGGCGATTGCCAGCGCTTCTTTTTTCACGTCGATGACGAACAGCAGATCAGGAACGCCGCCCATGTCACGGATACCACCCAACGAAGCTTGCAGCTTAGTTTGGTCGCGTTCCATGTTCAGACGCTCTTTCTTGGTCAGACCTTCGGCGCCGGTTTCCAGCTGCTCGTCGATCGACTTCAGACGGTTGATGGACTGAGAAACAGTCTGCCAGTTTGTCAATGTGCCACCCAACCAACGGTGGTTCATGTAGTACTGAGCGCATTTTTCAGCCGCTTCAGCAACAGGACCGGCTGCTTGACGCTTGGTGCCGACGAACAAAACGCGGCCGCCTTTGGCAACGGTGTCACGAACAACAGTCAAAGCTTGGTCCAGCATTGGAACTGTTTGTGTCAGATCCATGATGTGGATGCCGTTGCGCGAGCCGTAGATGTACTCGCCCATACGGGGGTTCCAGCGCTGTGTTTGGTGACCAAAGTGTACGCCTGCTTCAAGCAGCTGACGCATGGAGAACTCGGGAAGAGCCATGTGCAATATCCTTTTTCCGGTTTTCGCCTCGACGGGGTCTTCGGGCAAATGCCCAACCGGCGGACCTTTGCAGGATGTCTCCCTGAATGGCCCAACCCCGTCTGCGGGTTTAAGTGCCGCGCGTATAGTCTGGTTTTTTTCCGATGACAAGTGCTGCGCCCTAAAAATAAGGCATTCCCTTGGGAAACCGCGCAACGCCACGGAATTTGATAAATTCCGGTCCGGAAAATCTCATTTTCCGCGCCTGTGTCGCAGGGCTTGTGCTAGAGAGCGGAATTCGTCACATCTGGCATATGACACAGAATACACAAATCTTATGCATCGGCTCTGTCCTATGGGATATCATAGGACGATCGACGCGCGCAATGAAGCAGGGCTCTGATGTGCCGGGTCGGATCGAACGTTTGCCGGGCGGTGTGGCGATGAATATCGCTATGGCTTTGGGACGTTTGGGGCTGTCGCCTTCGGTTTTGACCTCGGTGGGACGTGATGCAGAGGGGGACGAGTTGATCGCGGCCTGTGAGCGGTTGGGCGTTGCAACCTCACATGTTTATCGCTCCGAAGATCTGCCAACGGATCAATATATGGCGGTTGAGGGGGCAAACGGCCTGATCGCAGCCATTGCCGATGCCCATTCGCTTGAAGCGGCGGGAGCAAAAATTTTAACGCCATTGGTGCAGGGTGAGTTGGGCTCGGCGCAGGCCCCCTATGAGGGGCTTATTGCCTTGGACGGAAACCTGACCCACGCCCTGCTTGAGGACATCGCCACGGACCCGGCCTTTGCCAAGGCGGATCTGCGTGTGGCCCCGGCATCGCCGGGCAAAGCGGAACGCCTGTTGCCCTTTATTCGCCATTCTCGCGCAATGTTGTATGTGAATCTCGAAGAAGCGGGGCTTTTGTGCCAGCAAAGCTTTGACAGCTCCGCTGAAGCGGCGGCGGCACTGGTGGCGCGCGGCGCAGCGCGCGCCTTGGTCACTAACGGCGATCAACCCGCCAGCGATGGCAGCCCCGACGGCGTTATCAGCGCCACGCCGCCTGCCGTGTTGGTCACCCGCATCACTGGCGCAGGTGACACCTTTATGGCCGCCCATATCGCGGCTGAATTTCACAAGATGAGCCGCGAAGACGCGTTGGAACGCGCCCTGAAAGCAGCCGCCCTTTATGTATCCGGAGAACATCCCGCATGAGCCTGACCCCCATTCTTTCGCCCGAAGTTGCAGCGGCCAAAACCGCCGGTAAGCCCATCGTTGCGCTGGAAAGCACCATCATCACCCATGGGATGCCCTATCCGCAAAATTTGGAAACTGCGCGCAAGGTCGAAGACGAAATTCGCACGGCTGGCGCAACACCTGCCACCATTGCGGTGCTCAATGGCACGCTGCACGCAGGCTTGACCGATGACCAACTCGAAGCTCTGGCGCAGGCCAAGGATGTGGCCAAGTTGAGCCGCGCCGATTTGGCCGCCTGCATGGCCACTGGTGGCACTGGCGCGACAACCGTAGCCTCGACCATGATTGCGGCGCATCTGGCGGGCATCCATGTCTTTGCCACCGGCGGCATCGGCGGCGTGCATAAAGGCGCTGAAAACAGCTTTGACATTTCTGCCGATCTGCTGGAATTGGCCGCAACCCCTGTCACCGTCGTCGCAGCGGGCGCCAAGGCCATTCTGGATGTGCCCAAAACGCTGGAAGTCCTGGAAACGCAGGGGGTTCCTGTCATCGCCTATGGGCAAGACAGCATTCCCGCCTTTTGGTCGGCCACCTCCCCTTTGATGGCCCCCCTGCGCATGGACAGCGCAGCGGATATCGCCGCGGCCCACACCATGCGGGGCGCATTGGGATTGCCCGGAGGTCAGCTGATTGCCAACCCCATTCCAGAGGCCGACGAGATCACCGCAGAGGTCATGAACCCGATTATTGCCCAAGCCACCTCAGAGGCTGAGGCGCATGGGATCAAAGGCAAAGCGGTCACGCCGTTTCTGTTGCAGCGGATTTTTGAGCTGACCGAAGGGCGTTCTTTGACCGCCAATATCGCCTTGGTTCTGAATAATGCGCGACTTGCTGCTGCAATTGCCCGCGAATTGGGCTGATCCGCGATTATAATTCAAACTTCACTTCGGGGGACATTGTAGAGCCCCCCGAAACTGCCTAACTATGTCGCCAAACCAACAAAGACTGACCAGAGCGACTATGAACACGCCGTTTGACGAAAAACCGATCTCTCCGCGCCGCCCGGGCCTGTTGTCGCGGCTGCGTTCCAGCTTTTTGACCGGCATCGTTGTGATTGCTCCGGTGAGTTTGACAATCTGGTTCTTGTGGACATTTGCCGGCTGGGTCGACAGCTTTGTGCTGCCTCTGGTGCCAGACCAATTCAAACCCGAACCCTATATCGGCATCAATCTGCGTGGTGTGGGCATCGTCATCTTCTTACTGTTCACCATCGTTGTGGGGTGGATTGCCAAGGGCTTGATGGGGCGTTCCCTGATCCGATTTGCGGAATCTGTTGTGCAACGCATGCCAGTGGTGCGGTCGATCTATTCGGGGGTCAAACAGATTGCCGAAACCGTCTTTGCCCAATCCGAGCGCAGTTTTGAACGGGCTTGCCTGATCGAATACCCCCGCAAAGGCATCTGGGCGATTGGGTTCATCTCAACCGAGGCCAAAGGCGAAGTGGCCCTGTTGGCCGGGGGCGAAGAGCACAGCGAATTGCAAAGCGTTTTTGTGCCGACCACGCCGAACCCCACCTCGGGCTTTCTGCTTTATTTTCCCAAGACTGACGTGATGGAATTGGAAATGACGGTCGAAGACGCGGCCAAATTGGTGATCTCTGCTGGGCTCGTCTATCCCAACCCCAAAGACCCCAGCAAACCAGCCCGCAGCCGCGCTAGCCGAACATCTCGTTCAGATTGACGCTGCTGCGACGGCCGATGTCGTCGAAATGTTGCTCCAAAAAGGAGTGTGCGGCCGCCTGCCCTGCCTCTTTCAAGCGCCGCAAGATCACCGGGCTCGGCACAATCTTGGTCAAAACCGACAGATCATTCATCAAGGCATCATCCGCGATCATGTGAAAATGGGTCTGGGTCTCTTCCCCTTGGCCCTTCTGCACCTCACTGATGGCGCGCAACTCGCGCAGCAAAGAGGTGTTAAAGCTGATCTCATTGACCCGGTTGTTGATCTGTTGTGGGGTCACAGGCAGTTCGTCGCGCTCTAACGGGTTGATATTCACAATCAAAACGTCCTGCGACATCTCTGGGCCCATCAGGGGAAATAGGGCCGGATTGCCGGTGTAGCCCCCATCCCAAAACGCCTCCATCTGTCCTGTTTTGGCGTCTTCGATCTCCACCGCCTTGAACAAAGTGGGCAAACAGGCCGAGGCCAGCAACACATCCGTGGACACCTCTTCACCCGAAAACACCCGGATTTTGCCCGTGCGCACATTGGTTGCGCCGACAAACAAATGCGGCCCCGTGTCACAACACACCCGATCAAAATCAAAAGCCTCGGCAATGCCAGTCAATGGGTTCTGATAAAACGGACCAAAGGAATACGGCGAGGTCATCCGCGATACAGATTCTGCCAGTGTCACCGGCAAAGAATACTCCATCATCGTGCTGATCACCCCAGCGTCGGGCATAAACCCGGTCAACCACGAGGTCATGCGCAGATCATGCACCGCCCCCAATTGCCCCCAGAGCCAATTCAGGTTTTCGCGCGCGCCCTAAGCGCCGCCCTGCACCCAACCCGCTTTCAACGCCGCTCCATTCATCGCCCCGGCAGAGCTGCCTGAAATGGCGCTCACTTCCAGGCGCTCTTCCTGCAGCAGCCGATCCAACACCCCCCAGGTAAACGCGCCATGCGCCCCACCCCCCTGCAAAGCCAAACTGATCCGTTTCAAAGGAGGCGTGTTGCGCACCATGATGCTCTCGCTCGCTATAAAGAGGACTCAAGGCCCCCTCACCAGGGCCCTGATATTCATCTTGCTCAAAATACTCCCGCCGGAGGCATCGATCGCGCCCCAACCCGCGGGCCTTCAATCAAACAGCTGTCCAGCCACCATCGACGCTCAAATTGGTGCCGGTGATCTGGCTCGCCGCAGACGAGCATAAGAACACCACTGTCTCCCCCAGCTGCTCAACGGTTGCAAATTCCTTCGAAGGTTGGCGCTCCAGAAGGACCTTTTCGATCACCTCTTCGCGGCTCATGCCATATTTTTTCATCGTGTCGGGGATTTGCGATTCAACCAGCGGCGTGGCCACATAGCCCGGACAGATGGCATTGGCGGTGATCGGCTCGCGTGCGGTTTCAAGCGCGGTCACTTTGGTCAATCCCAAGACCCCGTGCTTGGCCGCGACATAGGCGGATTTGAACGGAGAGGCGCGCAGCGCATGGGCCGAGGCGATATTGACCACCCGCCCCCAGCCCGCATCGCGCATCATTGGCAAGGCCGCCGCTGTGGTGTGAAACGCCGAAGACATGTTGATCGCAATGATCGCGTCCCATTTCTCCACCGGGAACTCTTCCAGCGGAGCGACATGTTGAATGCCCGCGTTATTGACCAGAATATCGCAGCGTCCCGCCTTTTCGATCAACTGGCGGCAGGCTTCGGCGTTGGACATATCTGCCTGTATATAGCGGGCCGTCACAGAAAATTCTTCCGCGATTTCAGCGGCCAGCGCATGATCTTCATCCCGATCGGTGAACGAGTTTAAGACCACATCCGCGCCTGCGCGCGCCAGTTCTCGTGCGACCCCCAAGCCGATTCCAGAATTTGACCCTGTGATGATTGCGGTTTTGCCATTCAATGCCATGCCCAGACGTCCTCTTGTCATTATGCAGCCGCAGCATAACGAAGGACTTCGACAATGACGAGTACGCAGAACTACTCAAAAAAAAACGCCGGCACGAAGCCGGCGTAAAGTTATTGAGGCAGGTTTCATACAGGCAAGAAACCTATCGAGCAGTGACTCCTTTATAAGCAATTGAGCCTCTGCTTCCAAGCTAAAAAATTGAAATAGGTGGATTCACACGTTAGGCTAAACCCAAAGAAATAAAGGCAGAGTAGGATTGTTGCTAGAATGAGATCAGAGAATTTCCCCCCGCTTAAGCGCCTGATTGGCGCATTCTCACTTGTTTTATTGGGGTCAGCCGCCACGGCCGAGCCGACTCATGGCATTGCAATGTACGGTGATCCGGCGTTGCCGGCGGACTACACGTCGCTGCCCTATGCCAATGCGGATGCACCTCAGGGTGGCGTGTTTATCGAAGGCAATACGGGTGGTTTCGATTCGCTTAACCCGTTTATCCGCAAAGGAACCGTGCCGTGGCAGTTGCGTTTTATCGGCTACGAATCGCTCATGGGCCGCAGCTGGGATGAACCCTTTTCCCTCTATGGCTTGCTGGCCGAAACCATCGAAGTGCCAGAGGATCGCTCTTGGGTCGAATTCACCCTGCGCGAGGAAGCTGCGTTCTCTGATGGCTCTCCTGTCACCGTCGAAGATGTGATCTGGTCTTATGAGACCTTGGGCACCATCGGGCACCCGCGTTATCGCGGATTCTGGGGCAAGGTCGAGACGCTAGAGCAAACCGGGCCGCGGTCGCTCAAAATGACATTCAATACCGAAGATCGCGAATTGGCCCTGCTGGCAGGATTGCGTCCGATTTTGAAAAAGGCGCAATGGGACGACAAAGATTTTGCCGATTCAGGTCTGCATGATGTGCCCATCGGCACCGCCCCCTATGTGGTCACCGATTTTGAACAAGGGCGCTATGTCAGCCTGACCCGGGATCCCAACTATTGGGGCAATGATGTTGCCTTTCGCAAGGGCACCGCAAATCTGGGCGAAATTCGTCTGGAATATTTTGGCGACAGCTCGGTGATGTTTGAGGCCTTCAAGGCCGGTGAAATCACCTTCTACCGCGAAGGCAATGCGGAAAAATGGGCGTCTCGCTATGATTTTAATGCCGTTCAAGAGGGATCGGTTGTAAAATCAGAGGTGGCGCATCAGCGCCCAACCGGCATGGTGGGCTTTGTGATGAATGCCCGCAACGAGGTGTTCTCGGATTGGCGCGTGCGTCAGGCGATGATTCAAGCCTTCAACTTCCCCAATATCAACGAGACCGTCACTGGGGGGCGCCAGTCGCGTATCCAGTCGTATTTCTCCAATTCACATCTGGGGCTGATCCCCGGCGCGGCGACCGGCAAAACGCAAGCGCTTTTGAGCCCCTATGCTCAAACCCTGCTGCCCGGCACGCTAGAGGGGCTTGAGCTGCCCGCCGGTGACACCGGCAGTCGCAATCGCAAGGACCTTGCCGTTGCCACAGAATTGCTGACCGAAGCCGGATGGAGCGTCAAGGAAGGCGTTTTGACCAATGAAGCGGGCGCGCCGTTTTCCTTCACCGTGTTGCTGCGTCAAGGGGACAAAGAGAACCTGACCGTGATCGAGCTCTATCAACAGGCCCTGCATAATCTGGGCATCGAGATGCAAATCGACACAGTCGACAACGCGCAATTTGCCGAGCGTCAGGCCAAACAAGACTTCGATATGATGCCCTATGTGCGCTACCTGTCGCTCAGCCCGGGCAACGAGCAAAACCTCTATTGGGGGTCTGCGAGTGCCGATATCGAAGGATCACGCAACTTGATGGGTATGAAAAACCCTGCAGCAGATGCGATGATCGAGGCCATGCTCTCTGCCCGTAGCAGCGAAGATTTCACCGCCGCAGTGCGCGGTTTGGATCGTCTGCTGATGGCGGGGCGCTATGTCATTCCAATCTGGGCCGGTGGCCCCAGCCGCATTGCCCATGCGGACGCCTTGCATTTTCCGAAAAATACCCCAATTTATGGAGATCGCATTGGCTGGACACCCGATGTCTGGTGGTATCAGGAGTAACCAAATGAAACGACTACTTCCCTATCTTCTGCTGGGCCTCCTGGCGGGATGCGCAACGATTGACGGGGTCGGTCAGGACATTTCTGGCGGCGCACGTCGGGTCCAAAGCTGGCTGTGACACCTCACACCGGTTGAGTGTGATGGACTGTGTCTCACGGTGCCATCACGCCCCGAGGCCGAGACCAAAGGTCGAGGATGAGACATACGGAACGCGCCCTTTGGGCGCGTTCTTTGTTTGAACAGCGGGTCGCCTGCGCCGTGCCGCCAGGGGGGCGTTGCCCCCTCAGCCGATCAGATCAAAGATCTGCCCGCCTTCACCCCCAAGGTATTGAGACAAGGAAAAGCTTAGGCCAGCGAGGTGACCCAGAGAATTGTGGCATCATCTTCGCTGACCGAGATGACGTTATGGCCCATGGTGGCGTCATAATAGGCGCTATCGCCGCGGCGCATTTCTACGGGTTCGTAGAATTCCGTGATCAACCGGATGACGCCGGTCAAAACATAGAGAAACTCTTCGCCGTCGTGGCGCACCCAGCCGTCAAATTCATCAAACGCGCGGGCCCGGATGCGGGCGCGGTAGGGTAGCATCTTCTTTTGCGTCAGCGCCCCAGCCAGCAGCTCATGCTCGTAGGTGGTGGTGGCATGGGCTGCGCCTTCGTTGGAGCGGGTGATGGCCATGCGCCCGTTGACTTTCTCTTGGCTGGGCGCGGTAAACAGCTGGGGGATTGAGATTTCGAGCCCACCGGCGAGCTTTTTGAGGGCTTCGTAGGTGGGGGACATTTGACCGTTTTCAATTTTGGACAGGGTGGAGCGTGCCAGGCCGGCCTGACCGGCGGCTTGTTCCAATGTCATGCCGCGTGACTTGCGGATTTCGCGCACCCGTTCGGGCAGGTCCAGCGGTTCTGGCACCTGTGTGTCGCCGCTTTCGCGGGCGATTTTAATCAGGGATTTGGGCGCGGTTTCTTGGGTCATAGGTGTGACATAGGCCGATGCGGCCCCCCTTGCAACGATGGCGTTCCTTACCTAAACCAAAAACATGGATGCGATTTTTGATCACGCGGGCCCGGCCCCCTGCCCGCAGCCGTTTAATCTGGCGGGGCATGTTTTGGGCAAAGCATCGGGTTTGGCGGGCAAAACCGCCCTGAAAATTGTCTCTGCCGAGGCTGTTGAGCGTTGGAGCTATGGGGCGCTGGAGCAGGCGGTGCGGGGCACTGCGACGGGGTTCTTGCAGCGGGGATTGTCGGGCGGGGATCTGGTGTTGTTGCGGCTGGGCAATACGGTTGAGTTTCCCATTGCCTTCCTTGCCGCGATCAGTGTTGGGCTTGTGCCGGTGCCGTTATCTGCGCAGCTGACCGGATCTGAGCTGTCCCATATCCTCGACGAGCTTTGTCCACGCGCGGTGGTTCTGGATCCAGAGTTGAGCGGTCCCGAGC
Organism: Thalassovita sp.; assembly: GCA_049116315.1. Taxonomy (GTDB): domain Bacteria; phylum Pseudomonadota; class Alphaproteobacteria; order Rhodobacterales; family Rhodobacteraceae; genus Thalassobius. The sequence goes on along the minus strand of JAGDZD010000004.1, from coordinate 330,286 downwards.
TGGAACCCGATAGGACGGGCGACACAAATCCGATGGAGGTGATTTCGGTTCAGACCCTGAGAGAGATGCAGGCTTTGCCCGCGGCGGCCTATGTCATGGGATCACCGGAACGGCTGGCTTATTTGATATTTACCTCGGGCACTTCGGGGCGGCCGCGCGCGGTCATGCATGCGCATCGCTCGATTTGGGCGCGTGAAATGATGCATCGCGATTGGTTGGACCTTGGGCCAGAGGATCGCATTCTGCACGCCGGTGCGTTCAACTGGAGCTTTACCTTGGGGACCGGCTTGATGGATCCGTGGCGTATGGGGGCCACAGCATTGATCCCGGCGCCGGGCACCCATCCACAGGACCTGCCTGCGTTGCTGCGCCAGCACAAAGCCAGCGTGTTTGCCGCAGTCCCGGGTGTCTATCGCAAATTGTTGCAAAGCCACGCACAGCTGGATCTGCCGGATTTACGCCACGGGGTCGCAGCAGGAGAAAGTTTGAGCCAAAAGATGCGCGATGACTGGGCTTTGGCCACCCAAGGGGGATTGATCCACGAAGCTTTTGGCATGTCGGAATGTTCCACCTTTCTGTCCGCCAGCCCTGCTGCGCCGGCGGCACCGGGCCATCTAGGGCGTCCGCAGTCCGGGCGACGTGTGGCGATTATGGGGCCTGAGGGGCCGGTTGCCTTTGGGCAAGAAGGTGAGATTGCCATTCATCGCAGCGATCCGGGGCTGATGTTGGGCTATTACAATGCGCCCGAAGACACCCGCGCGCGCTATCGCGGTGATTGGTTCATGACCGGGGATCACGCCAGCATGGCCTCGGATGGGCAGATCAAGTTTTCCGGGCGACACGACGATATGATGAATGCTGGTGGCTATCGGGTGTCCCCGCTTGAAATCGAAAGCGCAATGGCCGGGCACACCGCGATCAAGCAGATCGGCGTCACAGAGGTTGAGGTCAAAACCGACACCAAGATCATCGTTGCCTTTTATACGGCGGACATGCCGGTGCCGACAGAGGCGCTGGAGCGCTATGCCGCGTCCAAACTGGCGCGCTACAAACAGCCCCGGGCTTGGGTCCATCTGGATCACTTGCCAACCAATCCAAACGGAAAACTGGCGCGCAAACAGCTTGCGCTCCAGTTTCCATCTGCTGACCGTTAGGGGCGCATCGCTTGGACAAATGGGGTGTAGATGTCAAACCACAAAGACGCGCTGATCACCACAACCAACCAAAACAGCCAAGCAAAGACAGCGTTCACCAATTTTTGAAACGGTTCGATCGCTGAAACCGGAAAGCGAACGTTCAATGTGCCAAAAGTGATTTCGACCCGGTTCTCTGGCTTATCCGACCCTGCTTTGCAGTCGGGCGAAGCTGTGCGTTGACGTGGCTTTATGAATTTTTCGAGAAGTGACATGGCAGTGACCTCCTTTTCGGTACCGGAAACTCTTTGAGAGTGAATTCTCCTTGGGGATTCGGTCAATGCATTGAAAAATATATATATTTGCCCAAACGCTTCACAATAAATTGACAGCCGATAATCGCGCGTCAGCCCATGGGGCTTGGCGGAAAACCTGCGTGTTTTCGCGCGAACAAATGGGGGATGAATCGTGAAAACCGCAGTGTAAAAAATTTTACAACTCCAAAGAGCACAAGATATAGGTCAACCGGAACACCCGAAGGTCGGTGCCGAATTCAGCCGCTGGAACACCGTTCTTTTCTCTTTGGTGTGAATTGACATCTAGAATTTTGGGGTGGTTTCGCGCATCTAAGGGAAAACAAAGACCCGCTGGGCTCACCTATGCTCGGATCTGGCGGTGCCTGAACCAAGGAGTGCCTGACTATGACCGTTAAGCTGGATATCGTTTCCGATCCGATTTGCCCGTGGTGCTATATCGGAAAAACCTATTTGGATCGTGCGCTGGCCCAACGTCCCGGTCACCCGCTGGTGATCGAATGGCACCCTTTCCAATTGAACCCCGATATGCCTGCGGACGGTATGGATCGCCGGGCCTATCTCGAAGGCAAGTTTGGCGGCAAAGCTGGGGCCGTGCGCGCCTACACACCGATTGCACAAACCGCCGAAGCCGCAGGGCTGAACATGGATCTTGAGGGGATCAAGAAGACCCCCAATACCATTGATGCCCACCGCCTGATTCACTGGGCCCGCCTTGAAGGCACGCAGACTGCCATCGTTTCGGCGCTGTTTGAGGCCTATTTTGTCGAAGGGCGCGATATTGGCGATCGCGAAGTCTTGGCGGATATCGCCGACAGCAACGGCATGGATGCTGCTGTGGTGCGCAAATTGCTCGCCTCAGACTCTGACAGTGCTGAGATCAGCGAACGCGACACCGCCGCCCGCCAAATGGGTATTTCGTCGGTGCCAACCTTTATCGTCGACAGCCGTCACGCGGTGCCCGGTGCGCAATCCACCGACATGTGGCTGAAAGTGATCGATGAAATCATCGAACAGGTTGATCAAACCGCCTGAAACCAATGACCAACATGCGGAGAACGCGCGGGTTTCGATACCGTAGTTCTCCGCTATGGCTCCTGTTGAAACTCTGTGATAGCGGCTAGGTATACCTTACCGAAAGTCCCGCTTATGAGTGATCCTCGTCGCCTGTCTCGTGTGGAGTTTATTGCGCTCGTCGCAATGATGTTTGCCACGATTGCGTTTTCCATCGACTCGATGCTGCCTGCACTGCCTGAAATTGCGCAAGAGCTGAGCCCCGAAAACGTCAACCGTGCCCAATTGATCCTGACCAGCTTTGTGTTTGGCATGGGCGTCGGCACCTTCTTTTCTGGCCCCCTATCAGATGCCTTTGGGCGCAAACCCGTCATCTTGGGCGGGGCCGTTTTGTATATTACAGGCGCGATTGTGGGCTATTACGCCGAGGGCATGGAGATGATCTTGGCGGCGCGGGTGATCCAAGGTCTGGGGGCTGCGGCGCCTCGGATTGTGGGCCTTGCGATTGTGCGTGATCTCTATTCTGGGCGTGAAATGGCGCGGATCATGTCTTTTGCGATGATGATCTTTACCCTTGTGCCGGCGATTGCACCGCTGTTGGGATCGGGGATCATTGCGCTTGTTGGCTGGCGTGGCATCTTTTTGGCGTTTGTGCTGTTTGCGGCGATTTCCGTGTCGTGGTTGACCATCCGACAGCCCGAGTCCTTGGCCCCCGAAAACCGCCGCCCGCTACGTGTGCCCCTGCTTTGGGAGGCCGTTGTCGAAATGGCGCGCCATCCCACGGTGCGCCTGTCGATCTTGGCCCAGACATTTACCTTTTCCGTGCTGTTCATGGCGATCAGCTTGATCCAGCCGATTTTTGACGATGTGTTTGATCGCGCCGACAGCTTTCCGCTTTGGTTTGGGGCCATGGCGCTGTTGTCGGGCACCGGTAGCTTGTTGAACGCCTATTTGGTGGTGCGCGTTGGCATGCGCAAATTGGCCAGCATTGCTTTGGGGGCCCAGACACTGTTTGCGGCCCTTATGACGTTGTTGTGGGTTCTGAACCCGGGCAACGATTATATGTTCTACTTCTTTATGCTGTGGGTCACGACGGTGTTTTTCCAAACAGGTCTGACACTTGGCAATTTGAATGCCATCACGATGGAACCGATGGGCCATATTGCCGGCACCGCCGCCAGCGTTTCTGGGGGCATTTCTACGGTGTTGTCTGCCTTGCTAGCGGCGCCAGTGGGCTTGGCGTTTAACGGCACGCCGGTGCCCTTGACGCTGGGGGCTGCGATTGCGGCCCTGTTGGGGTGGCTGATGCTGCAACTTATGCTGCAGGTCGAACGGCGCGGGTAAACGCGAAGCTGCGGAGCGTTAGGGGTACATCATTAAGTATACCATCGCATACAATGTTTGCATGGGCGGGTTTTTGAGGTATGTAGGTGGCAACGAATGCAGCTGAAACAGCCTCAAGGATTCTCCCATGTCCAAGATTAAGGTCCAAAATCCCATCGTCGAAATGGACGGCGATGAAATGACACGCATCATCTGGCAGTTCATCAAGGACAAATTGATCCTGCCTTACTTGGATATTGATCTGCTCTATCATGATCTTAGCATCCAAGAGCGTGATCGCACCGAAGATCAGATCACCATCGACGCCGCGCTGAAAACCCAAGAGGTTGGCGCCGCGGTGAAATGTGCCACCATCACACCCGACGAAGCCCGCGTCGAAGAGTTTGACCTCAAGAAGATGTGGCGCAGCCCCAATGGCACCATCCGCAACATTCTGGGGGGCGTGGTGTTTCGCAAGCCGATCATCTGTAACAACGTGCCCCGTTTGGTGCCCGGCTGGACCCAACCCATCGTGGTTGGCCGTCACGCATTTGGTGACCAATACAAGGCGACGGACTTTCATTTCCCAAGCGCCGGTAAGCTGAGCATGAAATTTGTTGGCGAAGATGGCACCGTGATCGAACGCGAGGTCTATGACGCGCCAGACGCGGGCGTCTTTATGAGCATGTACAATCAGGACAAATCGATCATCGATTTTGCCCGTGCCTCGCTGAACTATGGTTTGGATGTGGGCTGGCCTGTGTATCTGTCGACCAAAAACACCATCCTCAAAGCCTATGACGGCCGGTTCAAAGATCTGTTCCAACAGGTCTATGAAGAAGAGTTTGCCGATAAGTTCAAAGAAGCGGGCATCTGGTACGAACACCGCCTGATTGATGACATGGTGGCTTGCTGTTTGAAATGGTCCGGTGGTTTTGTCTGGGCCTGTAAAAACTACGATGGTGATGTGCAGTCTGATACTGTGGCGCAGGGCTTTGGCTCGTTGGGTCTGATGACCAGCCAGCTGATGACGCCGGACGGTAAGATCGTCGAGGCAGAGGCCGCCCACGGCACCGTCACCCGCCACTATCGCCAGCACCAAGCTGGGGAAGCCACCTCAACCAACTCAGTGGCGTCGATCTATGCATGGACCGGGGCGTTGAAGCACCGTGCCAAACTGGACGAGAACGACGAGTTGATGCGCTTTGCCACCACATTGGACAAGGTGATTGTCGATACCGTGGAAAGCGGTTTCATGACCAAGGATTTGGCCTTGTTGGTTGGACCTGATCAGGGCTGGCTGACCACCATGGGCTTCCTCGAAAAGATCGACGAGAACCTGGACAAAGCTCTGGGTGCCTAAAATTCAAACGGCGGGACTTTGGTTCCGCCGTTTTTTTGTGAGATTAACTTTAGGTCAGCAATGCAGTCATATTTTGCTGGTGTGAGCGAATTAGATCTGCAACAAGGCGCGCATGGCACAGATTTCAACAGACATCCCGCATCGACATGGACCAATTGCCGATATCATGGGCATTTTGTTTGGCACGGGCATCACCGCGACATCGCTGATCTTTCTCACACATGCCGAGTTGATCACGGGGCAGACTGCTGGGCTTGCGGTTTTGCTGAACTACCTAAGCAATTATAGCTTTGGCGTTGTGTTCTTTGTGATCAACCTGCCGTTTTATTGGCTGGGATACACCCGCATTGGTCTGGCCTTTACGTTAAAGACCTTTTTGTCCGTGGCGTTGATGTCGGTTTTTTCCATCTATTTGCCGCAGGTCTTTGAAATCTCGGCGTTGCATCCGGCAGCGGCGGCGCTGATCTTTGGCATGATGAGTTCAGCAGGTTTGTTGGCCTTGTTCCGCCATGGGGCCAGTTTGGGAGGCGTTGGGATTATGGCGCTATACCTGCAAGACAAAATCGGATTTCGCGCGGGCTATACCCAGTTGATCTTTGATGCAATTTTGTTCGCGGTTGCTTTCGCCGTTCTGGAGCCTCGCCAAGTGGTGTTTTCCTTGCTTGGTGCGGGGCTGGTCAATCTTATCATCGCGGTCAATCACCGCAAAGATTGGTATGTAGCCACCTAAAAGCTGGGGCAATGCAATGGTGCCCAAACCAGTTGGGCACCACCGATTTTCGAAAGCTTAGGACAAAGCCCGCAGACGTTTGATCAGGCTTGACGTGTCCCAACGACCGCCACCCAACGCTTGCACGTCTTTATAGAACTGATCGATCAAGGCTGTGGCCGGCAAGGAGGCCCCGATTTCATCGGCTGTCTCAAGACAAATGCCCAAATCTTTGCGCATCCAATCCACCGCAAACCCATGTTCAAACTGATCATCGATCATGGTTTCAAACCGGTTCATCATCTGCCAACTGCCTGCGGCACCGCCGCCGATCACTTCAACCACTTCACGGCCGTCAAGCCCGGCTTTTTCGGCAAAGTTCAACCCTTCGGACAGGCCCTGAACCAAGCCTGCGATGCAGATTTGATTGACCATCTTGCACAGCTGGCCCGCGCCACTGTCGCCCAGGCGTTTGCACAGTTTGGCATAGGCATCAATCACCGGCTCTGCGACGTCATATTGCGCCTGCTCGCCACCGCACATGACCACCAATTGACCATTCTCAGCGCCAGCTTGGCCGCCTGACACAGGAGCGTCCACAAAGCCGATGCCTTGCTCTTTGGCTGCGGAATAAAGCTCGGCTGTGACTTTGGCGGAAACGGTGGTGTGGTCCACAAAGATGCTGCCGCTGCTCATGCCCGCAAAAGCACCATCATCCCCAACACAGACTGAGCGCAGGTCATCATCATTGCCCACGCAGGAAAACACAATGTCACACCCTTCGGCGGCTTGGCGCGGTGTCACGGCCATCTTGCCGCCGTGCTCTGCCACCCAAGCCTCAGCCTTTGCAGCGGTACGGTTGTAGACGACGACCTCGTGGCCAGCCGCTTGCAGGTGACCAGCCATCGGATAGCCCATCACGCCCAAGCCAAGAAATGCTACTTTTGCCATTTTTACCTCTCGAGTGTTTGTCTTTCCCTTGGTTTGTGGCTAGCTATCAAAACAAAAGCAAGGGCGTAACGGGATCAGGCAATGGCTTTCTTCTTTCGATGGTTACTCTGGGTAACAAGCGGTCTGATTGTATTGGCCGTTGTGGCGTTGCTTGGCGTCTACTATCTGGCAGCGCGCTCGCTGCCTGACTATGACAACACGCTCAGCGTCACCGGTATCACCACCCCGGTTGAGATCGCGCGCGACAACGCCAATGTGCCGCATATTTTTGCCGACACCGATGCGGATGTGTTCTTTGGGTTGGGCTATGCCCATGCGCAGGATCGCCTCTGGCAGATGGTCACCACTCGGCGCACAGTGCAGGGACGTCTGTCCGAAGTGTTTGGCGTGCGCACAGTCGAAATCGATGCGTTGATGCGTCGGCTTGATCTCTATGCTTTGGCGCAACAGTCGGTCGAGGATCAAGACGCGCGCACCCAAACCGCCATGACCGCCTATGCTGCGGGGGTGAATGCCCGGCTTGAGGAAATCAACAAGAATGCATTGGGGCGCGGGGCACCTGAGATGTTCCTGTTCAACATGCCCATTGCGCCCTGGCAGCCCGCAGATTCCGTGGCGATCGTCAAGTTGATGGCCCTGCAACTGACGGGACATCTGGACAAAGAGGTGCTGCGCGCGCGGACCTCCTTGCAACTGGGGGATCCGCAGCGGTTGTCTGATCTGATCCCAGATGCGCCGGGCAGCGGGATCGCCGCCTTGCCGCGCTATGCCAACCTTGTTGGGGCCCCGGTGCCGCAGTTTGCCCAAACCACCGCCCTGCCCGCGCATCCATTGTCACCGTTCCGCCGTCACACCTTTGCCGGGGCCTCTAATGCATGGGCCGCCGCCGCCAGCCGATCCGCCACCAGCGGCACGTTGCTGGCCAATGATCCGCACTTGGATTTCTCGGCCCCCAGCACGTGGTATCTGGCCCGGCTGGAGCTGGGCCAAGGCGGCGCCATTGGTGCGACAATTCCCGGCATTCCCAGCATTCTCGCTGGGCGCTCTGACACAATTGGCTGGGGGGTCACCGCGTCTTACCTAGATGATCAGGACGTTCATATTGAACGACTGAACCCCGACAACCCCGAAGAATACCTGACCCCAACCGGGCTGAAGAAATTTGCCACCCGCCAGACCATTGTCAATGTCGCCGACAGCTTGCCGCTGACATTGACCCTGCGCTGGACAGACAACGGGCCGGTGCTGCCCGGCAGCTTTTATGATCTGGGCACCATTACGCCCAAAGGTCATGTGACCTCTTTGGCATGGACCGCGCTGACGCCGGATGACACATCCCTCAGTGCGGCTGTTGGCATCATGTATGCCACCACCGTCCAAGAGGCCTTGGCTGCGGGCGAAGCCATGGTTGCGCCTTCGCTGAACCTCACGGTGTCAGATGGCGATCAGATCGCGCTGAAAACCATCGGGATCATGCCCCGCCGCAGCGCAGACCATCAGGGACAAGGCCGCCTGCCCTCGCCGGGGTGGGTTGACGAAAATCGTTGGCAAGGGATCAATTCCTATGCCGCAAATCCCGAATTCCTCAATCCAATTGGCGGCATTGTGGGCAACACAAACAACAAGATTGTCGATCGTCCTTTTCCGCTGCATATGTCCTTTGATTGGGGCGACACCCAACGCATTCAACGCTGGCAGCGCTTGATGCAATCACGCCAAGTTCACACCCGTGACAGCTTTATCGAAGCGCAGCTCGACACTGTCAGCCCTGCGGCCCGCACCTTGCTGCCTTTGATTGGGGCGGATCTGTGGTTCACTGGCGAAGCGGCTCCAGAGGGCACGCCGACACGCCTGCGTCAACGGGCGCTGGCGCTTTTGGCCAACTGGAACGGCGAGATGAACGAACATCTGCCTGAACCCTTGCTGTATTCGGCTTGGGTGCGCGCATTGCAAGATCGGTTGATCCGCGATGACCTTGGGCCGCTGGCGGATCACTTTAACCATGTGGAACCGCTGTTCATCGAACGGGTGTTTCGCAATATCGACGGGGCAAGCAGCTGGTGTGACATTGTGCAAAGCGCCCCCATCGAAGACTGCGCCACCATGGCGCGCCTGTCTTTGGATGACGCGCTGATCTGGCTGAACGAAGAGTTTGGCCAAGAGATCGAAAGTCTGCGCTGGGGTCTGGCCCATGAGGCCACCCACGATCACCCCACCCTTGGCGAGGTGCCCTTGCTGCGCAGCTTTGTGAACATTCGCCAATCCACCAGTGGCGGCGATCACACTTTGATGCGCGGGCTGACCAGCGGCGCGGCCGAGGCGCCGTACAACAATGTGCACGGCGCTGGGTATCGCGGTGTCTATGATTTTGCGGATCCTGACAGTTCGGTCTTTGTCACGGCCACGGGGCAATCGGGCCATTTCCTGTCGCGCCACTATGACGATTTGGGCGGGCTGTGGCGCCGGGGCGAATACATCCCGATGTCGCTCGACAGCGATCTGGCTCATGCCGCGGGCGTTGGCATCACCACCCTGACGCCTCGGGGGGCGAATTAACTCTGCGCAAGCGCCCCTTTAGGCAAAAGAAAGGCGGGCCACCAAAAGCGCCCGCCTGAGGGGGCGGGCCAAAGGCCAGCACCCGAGGTTTCCTGCGTGCGTCGCCAGACGCACCCCTTAGAATAGATCAAAGATCGCGGAACCGTTTTTCCTGCCGGGCGGTCCAGCGGACATCCAGCTCAAAGCCGGTTTCGCTCTGCGTTTCGTCTTGCACAACATCCTGCTCAAACAACCAAGCCCGTTTGCGGCCATCGGCAAATTTCAAAACGACATGGCTGTCGTGCAATTCGCTTTCAAGCTGGGTTTTGATCGCCTCCATCAGGGTGGACAGACCACTGCCTGTCACCGCCGAAATAGAATAGATGTTGTCTTCGCGCTCGGCTCGTTGGATCAGCGCCTCGCGATTGTCTTCATCCAGCAAATCGATCTTGTTCCAGACCTCGATCACGGGCGTGTCTTCGCCAACACCCAAAGAGGTCATGATCGAAAGAACGTTTTCGCATTGCCCTTCGGTTTCAGGGTGCGAAATGTCCCGCACATGCAAGATCAGATCCGCACTCAGCACCTCTTCCAGCGTGGCGCGGAACGAGGCGACCAATTCGGTTGGCAAATCGCTGATAAAGCCCACGGTGTCGGACATGATCACTTCGGGGCCATTCTCTGGCAGGTCCACGCGGCGCATGGTGGGATCCAGCGTGGCAAACAACATGTCTTTGGCCATGACATCGGCCCCGGTCACCCGGTTGAACAGGGTGGATTTGCCCGCGTTGGTATAGCCAACCAGAGCCACTACCGGAAAAGGCACCTTCGCGCGCGAAGCCCGGTGCAACTCACGGGTTTTGGCCACTTTGTCCAGCTGACGCCGCAGCCGTACCAATTGATCATCGATTGCGCGTCTGTCCGCCTCGATCTGGGTTTCCCCCGGTCCACCAACAAAGCCCAGCCCGCCACGCTGACGTTCCAGGTGGGTCCAGGCCCGCACCAATCGGGTACGTTGATAAGACAACGCGGCCATTTCAACTTGCAGCACCCCTTCTCGGGTGCGCGCACGGTCCGAAAAGATCTCTAGGATCAGACCGGTGCGATCCAGAAGTTTGACGCCCCACTCTTTTTCAAGGTTGCGTTGCTGCACAGGTGTCACCGCGCCGTCGACCAATACCAGATCCACATCGGCGGCTTTCATGCGCGCTTTCAGCTCTTGGATTTTGCCCGAACCAAACAGATGCCCCGCGTGGGCCTTGGGCAGGCGCACCACTTCGGATCCGACAACGTCAATTTCGGGGAGGGCTGCGGCCAAGGCCACAGCTTCGTCAATCGCAAAGCTGGCTTCGCGACGGTTTTGATCGGATTTCAGGTCGGGATGTACGACCCAGGCCCGGGTTAGGACCTTCTCATGTGTTTCCAATTAGGACTCGTCACCATCATAAAGGTTAATCGGTTGCGACGGCATGATTGTCGAAATCGCGTGTTTATAAACCAGCTGTGATTGACCGTCGCGGCGCAACAGCACACAGAAATTGTCAAACCAAGTGATCACACCCTGCAGCTTTACACCGTTGATCAAAAATATGGTCACGGGAATTTTGGTTTTGCGGGTGTGATTGAGAAATGCGTCTTGCAGGTTTTGCTTATCGGAAGCCATTTATAGGTACCTTATTTTTGTTTTTCAATGCCGTGGCGCGGCGTCCCTGTTGAGCGACGCGATCACTATGTCTTGGGCGAAGCTGAGTTTCCAGCCCAAAAACAGACCTTTACTGCGACCAAACGGCAAAAAAGTAACTATCGGCGCCAGACTTCGCTGGAGATCAGGGCCACAATTGCCAACATTTCAAGGCGTCCCAGCACCATTGCAGCACAAAAAGCCAGTTTTGCCGCTCCTGAAAGATCTGCCAAAACAACGGCTGAATCTGAGGCAACCATCACCAATGGGCCCGTTGTCGACAGCCCGGCAATGGCCAAAGTGATCGCCCCTTCGAGATCCGAACCAAACCCTGCAAAGAGCATTGTGAAGGCCGAAAGCGACAGGGCGAACATCATGAAAGAGATCCAAGCGATATAGGCCCCCTTGCGCCGCACGCGCCGCGACAGGTTGCCAACGCGCCCCACCGAAGAGGGATGCACAAGCTTTTCCATCTCGCGCAGACCGTTGAGATAGAGCGCCCAAACCCGCAGCAATTTGACCCCGCCCGCGGTTGTGGCCACGCCGCCCCCCACCAAGGCCAGACCAAGGAAGATCAGACCGGGGGTGGGCAAACCCGACCATTCACGTGCGGTGTGCCAATCGGCGCTTTCAAATCCTGTGGTGGTTAAGAACGACAGCGTTGTGAAAACCCCGCCCCAAAGCGCCCGCAGCGCCACGCCGATGTTTTGCTCTTCGTCCATGCTGTAAGAAGCCAGCCAATGGCGCATAAACAGTAACAAAGGCACCCCAAGCACCAACATCAGGCCCAATCGGAACTCTGGGTCTTCGTGCAGATGGCGCTTGGCGTTGGTCACGGTGTCAGTGGAAAAGGTCAGCCGAGACAAAGCAAACAGCAAGAACAGCGCCATAAGCATTTCACCGGCCAGACCGGAACCGCCATTTTGCAGCCCGCCCACAGGGGAAATGCCGCTGGTGGAAAGGATCGACATCGCGTGAATAAGGGCGACCAAAGGACGATCACCGCTGATCGTCAACATGATCCATAAGGCCAACGTCAGCCCGGCATAGATCGGTACCAATTGCGCGGTGACCCGCAAAATGCGGCGCTGGGGATCGGCGCGCTCAAACCGGCCGTGATGAAAATCGCTTTGCCCGGTATGTCCGGTGGCCGTCACTTCGAAACCGCCAAGGTTCAACGGGGCAAGGATCGCCGCCGCAGAGACCCAAATCAGCGCTCCGCCCATCCAGCCCACCATTGCGCGCCACAGGTGCAACGTTGTCGACAGGCGCTCAGGTTCAAACAGCGTTGCGCCGGTGGTGGTCAGGCTAGAGACCATTTCCACATAGGCGTTGAGAAAACTGGTGGTTTGCAGCGCGTCATAAAATGGCACGGCCAGCATGATCGGCACCGCAGCAAATGCGGAAAACAGGGCCAGTAGATTGCCCATTTCCCCGCGCTTGCGTTCGCGTGCAGACAAGGCCAAGGTCACCAAGACGACAATCAGCAACCCCAGAATACAGGCATAGAAAAAGCTGCGCGCTTCGTGGTGGTTGCCGATGGCGCTGGCATGGATGGCCGGCACAACCATCGCCAAGGACCAAAGCCCCATCAACAGCAGTATCAGCGGCTGTTTAAGGATCCACGCCCACATGGCTTAGAAAAAGTCGATTGAGACCTGCAACAGGCGCTCAACTTCGGGAATGTCAGAGGCCATCGAGAAGAGCGCGATCACGTCCCCTTCTTCGATCCGGGTGTCCGCAACAGGTTTGACCACTTTGTCACCTTTCAGAACGCCACCGACCAAAACGCCTTCTGGGAAATCAACGTCGCGGATTTTCTGGCCTGCAATTGGCGAGGTGGACAGGACTTCGGCTTCGATCACCTCTGCTTCGGCGTCACCAATCGAATAAACACCGCGCACCTTCCCGTGGCGAATGTGGCGCAAAATCGAACTCACAGTGGTGGCGCGCGGGTTCACAAAGGCATCGATGCCCAAGGGGGTCATCATCGGCACCAAGGTGGGATCGTTGATCAAGGTGATGGCCACCGGACAGCCCTCTGCTTTGGCGCGCACCGCAGCCAGCATGTTGGTTTTGTCATCGTCGGTGACGCATAGAACCGCGTCAGCACGGTCGATATTGGCCTCGGCCAGCAAGGTCGCATCCAGACCGTCACCATGCAGAACGATGGTTTTTTCCAACACATCGGCGGCTTTTTCGGCAATACCACGGTTGCGTTCAATCATTTTGGCGCGGATGCGATCAGGGTGCTCTTCAAGCGCCCGCGCCACAGCCAACCCGACGTTGCCGCCGCCAATAATCACCACACGTTCGCGCTTTTTCGAGGTTTTGCCAAAGATTTCCATGGTGCGCTGAACGTCTTCGTTCATCGCAAAAATATAGCACTCGTCGCCGACAAAAATCTGATCAGAAGATTCCGGTGCAAACAGGCGACCGTCTCGTCGAATGCCAACCACAATCGCGCGCAGGGTCGAGAAGAGATCGGTCAACTGACGCAGGGGCGTGTTCACAATCGGGCATTCCTCTTCGATGAGAATGCCAAGCAGATGTGCTTTGTCGTTCAAAAAACGTTCTGTATCAAAGGCCGCGGGTGAGGCGATGCGCTGCAACGCCGCTTCGGCGACTTCGCGTTCGGGGCTGATCACAACGTCGATTGGCATGTGATCGCGGCGGTAGAGATCCGAATAGATTGCCGTCAAATAGCTTTGAGACCGCAGACGCGCAATTTTGCGTGGGATCGAGAACACCGAGTGCGCCACCTGACAGGTCACCATGTTGACCTCGTCTGAATGGGTTGCTGCGATGATCATATCCGCATGCCCTGCCCCAGCCTGATCCAACACGTCCGGATAGGAGGCAAAGCCAGAAATCCCTTGTACATCCAAGGTATCTGTCGCCCGACGGACCAGATCTGGGTTGTTGTCCACGACCGTCACATCGTTCTTTTCGCCCGACAAATGGCGCGCAATCTGCCAGCCAACTTGGCCTGCGCCGCAGATGATGACTTTCATCTCAAGGATCCCCTGCTTTCAGAGGCCTTGGATGGCATGGGGCCGCCAGATCGTCAATTGGTTTGTCTTTTTCCCGACCTCGCCGCACCATATTGCCTATTAAGGAGACACAGATGACACGATTCGCCGTATTTCCAATATCCGCCCTTTTCTTACTCAGCGCCTGCAGCAACGGTTTGTATTACCGTCAGGGGGCTTCTTTTGTGACCATGGACCGCGATTTGACCACATGTCAGGTCACTGCGCTGCAAAGCGCGCCTGTGGCGAACCAAACCCGGTTCACGCCGCGCAAGCTGGCTGAAAAAGAGGTCTGCGATTCACGTGGGGCCTGTCATATCGATTACGTCTGGACCGGGGGCGAGCCTTATCAGGTCGACGTCAACACCGACCTGCGCAACAAAGTCGAAAGCCAATGTATGGCGGACAAAGGCTATGCATGGATCGAATTGCCCAATTGCCCAGACGCCACCCCGTTTCAAAGTCTAAACGCAGCCATGCCCGCCCTCACCGAGGCCTCATGTGTCGCGCATGGGTCCGCTGGACGTTGGCAGGTTGTGACGCCCGGCTAATCCAAGCGCCCATTGCCCCCGTTGATCCAGATGATCGACACAATCAAAGGGGCAAAGCCCTAAAGGGGCGGATCACTCCGCCTCTTCGATTTCCTTTTCAACCCGCGCGACACGAGCGCCGGATTTGTTGGTTGTCACCACATTGAGCGACTTGAGCTTGCGGTGCAATGCGCTGCGCTCCATCCCGACAAAGTTGGCTGTGCGGCTGATATTGCCCCCAAATCGATTGATCTGGGTCAGCAGATATTCGCGCTCAAACACTTCGCGGGCTTCGCGCAGGGGCAAGGTCGCCAGGGTGCCCGTCAACAACACCCGATCATCGTCGCTGCTGGCTTCTTCCTTGGCCGGAAGTTCCTTGGCTTCAATTGGTCCGTTGCCTTCGCCAAGGATCAACACTCGTTCGATCAGATTGCGCAATTGGCGGACGTTTCCGGGCCAAATCATAGTTTGCATCAAGGCCACGGCGTCATCGCTAAAGCTGCGCAACGGCAGGCCTTGGGTTTGGTTGAACATCTCAATGAAATGAGTGGCCAAAACTGGGATGTCTTCGCGACGCTCTTCGAGCGAGGGCACCGCAATCGGCACCACGTTCAAACGATGGTACAGTTCCTGACGGAAGCGCCCAGCTTTGATCTCTTCGTCCAAATCGCGACTGGTCGAGGAAATGACCCGCAGATCAACCCGCACCTTATCGGTGCCACCGACACGTTGGAATTGTTGATCCACCAAGACCCGAAGGATTTTAGACTGTGATCCCAAAGGCATATCAGCCACTTCGTCAAAGAAGATCACACCGCCATGGGCCTGTTCCAGCAACCCCGGTTCGATACCGCGCTCTGGGGTTTCGCGACCAAACAAGACTTCTTCGATTCGCTCAGGTTCAATCGTGGCGCAGCCCACGCTGACAAACGGGCCCGATGCGCGGTTTGAATGCAGATGGATATGGCGTGCGGCCACTTCTTTGCCGACACCAGATGGCCCTGACAGCATCACCCGCCCATTCGAGCGCGTGACCTTCTCCAATTGGCTGACCATTGTGCGGAACGAGGCCGAGCTGCCGACCATTTCCGAGGTCTGCGTGTCATTGCGGCGCAATTCCTGATTTTCCCGGCGCAGACGCGAGGTTTCCATCGCGCGACGGATCACCACCAACAGCTGATCGATGTTGAAGGGTTTTTCGATGAAGTCATAGGCGCCCTGCTTGATCGCAGCGACAGCGATTTCAATGTTGCCGTGACCCGAGATGATCACCACAGGGACATCTGGGTTGTCACGTTTGACGGCCTTGAGGATATCGATGCCATCCATCCGGCTGTCCTTGAGCCAGATATCCAAGATCAACAGCGCTGGCGGCTCGTTGTTGATTTCGGTCATCGCATCGTCCGAGTTTCCGGCCAGACGGGTGCTATAGCCCTCGTCTTTCAAAATGTCAGAAACCAGCTCACGGATATCGCGTTCATCATCGACAATCAGAATATCACTCATAGTGTCCTCAACTTTTCTTCTTCTTTTGCTGCGCTGGGTTGCGCTGCAACCAGAGACAGACGGATTACGGCCATCGCTCCGGCGTGGGCGTTATTGGTAAATACAGGGGCGTCTTCCAACGTCAGAGCGCCCCCATGTTCCTCGATAATCTTCTTTACAATCGGCAATCCAAGCCCTGTGCCTGACGACCGGGTCGTGACATAGGGCTCAAACAACCGCGTGCGGTCTTCGGGCAGACCAATGCCGTTGTCGGCGATGGTCACAAGGGCGCTTTGGCCCTCAACACAGGTGCGCACAAGGATTTCCCCCGCAATGTCACCGTGTTTTTCTTTATAAGACTCAATAGCTTCGCCTGCGTTTTTCAACAAATTGGTCAGCGCTTGGCTGATCATTGTTGAATCCACTTCGGTCGGCAAATCGCTGTCGGTCAATTCGCTGCGGATCTGGACATCTGGCTGACCGGATTGTTGCAGCAACACGGCGTCCCGCACCAATTGGGTCAGGCTTTCGAACCGCTTTTCCGGCTCGGGCATGCGGGCAAATTTGGAAAACTCATCAACGATGCGCCGCAAGTCATTGGTTTGACGCACAATAACTTCGGTCAATTGTTCCAACGGTTCCACATGTTCCGTGGCCAGATGGCGGCTGAACTTGCGTTTGATGCGTTCGGCGGACAATTGAATAGGTGTCAGTGGGTTCTTAATCTCATGGGCAATGCGGCGCGCGACGTCGCCCCACGCGGCCATACGCTGTGCCGCCACCAGTTCGCTCACGTCATCAAAGGCGACAACATAACCTTCTAACTGGTTGTTTTCACTGAATCTTGTGGCCATTCGCACCAGCAGGTTTTCCAGGCGACCTGCCCGGGTCACCTTGATTTCTTCTTGCACGGCCAACTGATCGCCGGTGCGCAGCTTTTCAAACAAGGCGGCAAATTCCGGCACGGCAGCTGCCAAAGCCAATGACTGTTGATCTTCTTGCCAATCCAGCAATCGTTTTGCCGAATTGTTCACAAAGGTCACGCGGCCTTCGGGATCCAAACCCACCACGCCAGAGGTGACCGACCCAAGGACCGAGTCAAACAGTCTACGACGGCGCTCTACCTGCTGCGTATTGTCCAACAGGGCTTCGCGTTGGCCCTTCAACTCGCGCGTCATCTGGTTGAAATAGCGCGACAACATGGCGATTTCATCGTCACCTTCGCTCTCGATGACCTGCACATCCAGATCACCGGCACCAACCCGCTGCGCCGCGCCGGTCAGGCGCCCCACTGGGGCGGACAGACGTTCGGCAAACCAAAGCCCTAGCCACATCGCCGCAAGGATCAAGATCACAGCAAAGCCCAGATAGATCAGGCCAAATTCAAACAGAACCCGCCCGCGCTCGCTTTCAAGCTGTTGGTAAAACTGCGCGGTTTGTTTGGTGTCATCCAGCAAGCTGAGCAATTCACCATCCACCGACCGGCTGACATAGAGATAACGATCGACAAAGGCTTGGAGGCGGATCAGGGCGCGAAATTCATTGTTGGCCCAATCCTCGATGACCTGCACACCTTCGGTGGCGGCCAGTTCCAGTTGCTCTGTTGTGGGTTGCTCATAATCAAACAGATAGCTGCGATCGCCGCGGGCGCGGATTTCGCCATCGCCATCGATCACAAAGGCTTCGCGCAGACCACGTTGAATTTGGGTTTGCCCAATGGCAAGCACTTCGCGCACATCGCCATCTGCCAAAAAGAAGTTTTGCCGGCGCGTGTCATCCAGATGATTGGCCAGCGCCACCACATCCAAGGTCAGGTCGCGCCGGTGCTCTTCTTCATAGGCTTCGGCCGCTTCAAGAGAGCTGCCCACCACTTGGCGCACCCGGTCGGAAAACCACCCCTCAAGGCCAACGTTCACAGTCAGCGCAGCAAAAATGGCCACGGAGACCGTGGGGATCAACGCCAGGATCGCAAAGGCCCCGGTCAACCGCAGGTGCAGCCGAGAACCCGCAGATTTGGCGCGCCGCGCCGCGATCAACGCCACAACCCGTTGCAACACCAACGCTGCCACCAGCATGACGTAAACGAAATCGGCCAAAAGCACCAAGCGCAGGCTCAGCGAAGAGGCCCCCTGATCCAAGGGGCCCAAAATGAGGAACGTGGAAACGGCCAGAATGGGGGCCAGCAAAACCAACCCGAATGTCGCAAATGTTTGCAGACGTTTCTGCCGTCTCAATCGGCTGATTTTCGCCCAAGTGGGTGAGTTCTGTGACCGCGATGCCACCCGCCGCTCTCTTTCTGATGTGTCGCTTTGCGCGACTTACCGCTATATTTTGGGGTCATACGGACGTAAGACGCCTATATGCCACGCTATTGTTGCGGTTTTACATCAATTTGCGGCGCCGTGTCACGCGAATATCCAGATCGTTGATCTTTTTGCGCAAAGTATTGCGGTTGATGCCAAGCAAATCAGCGCATTTCGCTTGGTTGCCGCCAGTGGCTTCCAAAGCGATCTCGATCAAGGGATGTTCCACCTCGCGCAGGATGCGCGCGTGCAGCCCTGCGGGGGGCAGCATATTGCCATGTAGATCGAAATAGCGCCGCAGATGGCGGCCAACAGACGCCGAGAGCTTTTCAGTATCGCCCCCACCGAGCGCCGGTTCCATTTCAGGCTGGTTGCCCAACACGCCTTCAACTTCGCTGCGGGTGATTTCTTCGGCGCGCGAGGTCAGCACCAAACGGCGCACGCCGTTCTCCAGTTGACGCACGTTGCCGGGCCAGCTGTAGGTGCGCATCATTTCTTGCGCTTCTGGAGACAGGGTGCGGGTTGGCGCCCCTTCGCGTTCTGACCGCAACAAGAAGTGTTCGGCCAAGAGCGGAATATCCTCAACCCGTTCCCGCAAAGACGGCACCTGCAAGGTTGCGCCGCTGAGACGATAGAACAGATCCTGACGCATTTCACCGCGATCCAACGCCCCGGCCAAACTGCCTTGGCTGGTGGCCATAAAGCGCGGCGCGTGGGCTCCGGGATTGTCCATCATCCGCACGATACGGGCTTGGGTTTCAAGATCGATATCGCCGATCTCGTCAAACAGAACGGTGCCGCCTTTGACGCGGGCCAAGACGCGCGCCGGTCCTTCGATGTCTTGCAACTCTGACGCAGAGATTGACACAAATGGCAAAGAACGGCGATCCGAAAAGTCGTGAATAGCCTTAGCAATCAACGATTTGCCGGTGCCAGATTCACCTGAAATCAACACGGGCAGATCGGTGTTCATCACCTTGGCAACCAAGCGATACAGGGATTGCATCGCCGGGGTGCGCCCAACCAAAGGCAATTCTTCGGGGCGCTCATTCTCATTGCTGGCCGGAGCGGCCGGCGCGACACGCTGCGATTGCTCCAGTGCTTTTGCGGTCCGCTTCATCAGATCGGGCAGATCAAACGGCTTTGGCAGATAGTCATAGGCCTCGGCTTCGGCGGCCTGAATGGCGGTCATGATGGTGTTTTGAGCTGAGATCACAATCACCGGCAGGCCCGGGCGGTCCTCGGCGATTTTTGGCAGCATCTCAAGGCCATTGCCGTCTGGCATCATCACATCAGAGATGACCACATCACCTTTGCCTTCGCCCACCCAACGCATCAGCGTGGTCAGAGAAGAGGTGGCATGCACTTTACATCCGGCCCGGGTCAGGGCTTGGGTCAATACGGTGCGAATTGTACGATCGTCGTCAGCGACTAGAACGGTTCCGTCCATTAGCTGGGCTCCTTCTTCGTGCGCTTATTAAGATTTGGCGCCATAGGTAGGGAAATTTTGAACACTGTGCGTCCGGGCACAGAGTCGACGGATATCCATCCGTCATGGTCTGAAATGATTTTACTCACCAAGGCCAACCCCAGCCCGGTGCCGTTTTCACGCCCCGAAACAAAGGGGTCGAAAATATCGCCTTTGATGTCTTCGGGCAGGCCGGGACCGTCATCGATGATTTCGATTTGCAATGGCAAGGATTGCCCGGTGCCATCGGCACGACGCAAACGGAAAGAATGCTCATAGAAGGTGTGCAACCGAATGGTTCCCCCCTCTTTTGAGCCCGCTTCAGAGGCGTTTTTCACCAAGTTTAACACCACCTGAAGCATCTGATCTGGGTCACCAAGCGCCATCGGCAAAGAGGGGTCGTAATCCTCGATGATCTGCATATGCGCCCCAAAGCCCAACAAAGCAGAGCGGCGCGCACGGTCCAAAACATCATGAACGTTCACAGGCACCCGGTCGGGTTCGCTGAGGTTGCCGAACTGTTCAACCTGCTCAAGTAGTTTCACGATCCGACGGCTTTCAGACACAATCAGATCGGTCATTTCGCGATCTTCAGCGCTGAGGCTCATCGACAGCAGCTGAGCGGCCCCCGTGATGCCCGCCAAGGGGTTCTTGATTTCATGTGCAAGCATTTCGGCCATGCCGATCGCCGATTTTGCGGCGGATTTCACTGAATGGCTTTGCGTCATGCGCCCCGCCAATTCCCGAGGTGAAATCAAAAACAACATATGTCCGGGGCGCCCCTGCAAAGGCGCAATCTGCAAGTTGCAATGCAGCGGTGCCCGACTGCCGGTGCCCACATCCACGTCGTTCACAAACAAGGGCGAGTTCGAGGCGCGGGCTCTTTCAAAGGCCTCTTCCAGCGGAGCATCAATCATGATGCGATCCCACACCGGATCACCTTCGAGCATTTTGGCGGAGGCATTCAAAAAGCCCTCGGCCGCAGAGTTGATGTCGCAAATTCTGTCGTCTGGATCCACGATCACACCCGGGACGGGCAACGACGTCCAGATCATTGCTTCGCCGCTCATGCTGCCACCTGCGTGATCAAGGCGTCTGGCAGCAGGGCAATCACCTGTGCGGGGTCTTTTTCTGTCAGAACCGCCCGTCGTGTCGCGGTTTCCGTTTGGCTGACATCCATATACCAACCCAAATGCTTGCGCGCGACGCGCAGGCCTAGATCCGTGCCATAAAAGCCAAGCATGGCTTCGTAATGGGCAACCACCATATCGGCAAATTCCTGTCCTTGTGGGGCCTTGGGCCCCGTTTTGTTCATCAATTCGGCGGCGACCTGCGCCAAAAGCCAAGGCTTGCCCTGCGCACCGCGCCCGATCATCACGCCGTTCGCACCAGAGAGGCGCAGCGCTTCACGGGCGTCCTGCGCCGAGCAGATGTCGCCGTTTGCTATCACAGGGATCGACACCGCCTCTTTGACGGCCCCAATGGCGGCCCAATCGGCGGCGCCCTTGTAGAACTGGCACCGGGTGCGACCGTGAATGGTGATCATCTGGATGCCAGCAGCTTCGGCGCGTTTGGCCAATTCAGGGGCGTTTAACAGCGCATCATCCCAGCCCAGCCGGGTTTTCAATGTCACAGGGATCTCTACGGCTTCGACCACCGCTTCGATCAACGTCAACGCGTGATCCAGATCCTTCAGCAAAGCAGAGCCGGAGTAGCCGTTCACCACTTTTTTGGCCGGACACCCCATATTGATGTCGATGATCTTGGCGCCGTTGTCTTGCACAATTTGGGCCGCGTGGGCCATCCAGACCGCTTCGCGCCCCGCCAATTGCACAGCTGTATTGGCTTTATCAAAGCCAAGTTCGGCTTTTTCGCGCACGCCCGGCTTGGCTTGGACCATTTCTTGACTGGCCACCATTTCGCTGACCACCAATCCTGCGCCAAAGCCCGCAACCAGATCGCGGAAGGGCAAATCAGTGATTCCTGCCAGTGGGGCTAAGAAAACCGGAGGTGAGAGGGTGTTGTCAGCGAGCGTCAGAGACACGTGCCTATTCCTTGTGCATTTGCTTCTGGGTACCGCACCCAAGGTCCGCCATCAATGAATCGCGTCGTGATTTGGACCTTTTCGCGGGCATTTGCACAATAAATAGGCAGATGCGCCGGGAATGTCGATTGCTTTACACTTGAATGCCCCCTGCCCTTTGCCCGATAACCCAAGGCAACGCTGGACTGCAGGAGCCCAATTGCATGAAAACCGCCGCCCTTATAGTTGCCGCTGGACGTGGCACACGTGCTGGTGCTGGCGTGCCAAAGCAATGGCGTGCCTTGGCAGGGCGGCAGGTTGCGGATTGGACACTCCAAGCCTTTGTGGATCATCCTGACATCGACACTGTTATGGTGGTCATTCACCCTGATGATCACGCGCAGCCTGCACTGGCGCGACATTCAGATTTGTTGATCACACCGGGGGGCGACAGTCGGGATGCCTCGGTGCGCCGCGGCCTAGAAGCGCTTGCGCCGCATAATCTAGATGCTGTCCTGATCCATGATGCGGCACGGCCCTGCGTTTCTGCAAAGCTGATTTCAGATGTGGTGACGGCGCTTGGCGCTGCCAAAGGGGCCGCACCGGCGCTGCCGGTGATCGACGCGCTTTGGCGCGGAGCAGAGGATCAAGTGCAGGGCACAGCTGATCGCGCCGGGCTTTTTCGGGCGCAAACCCCACAAGGGTTTCACTTTGACACCTTGTTGGCGGCGCATCGGTCCCATCCCGGTGGCGCGGCGGATGATGTCGAAGTGGCGCGCAGCGCTGGCATTGACGTCGCCATTGTGCAAGGCAGCGAAGACAATCTCAAAATAACCCATCCCGCAGATTTTGCGCGGGCAGAGAAGATACTAAGAGGCCCCATGGATATCAGATTAGGCAATGGCTATGACGTGCACCGGTTTGGACCCGGGGATCATGTGATCCTCTGTGGTGTTCCGGTGGCGCATGGGCGCGGGCTTCAGGGACATTCGGATGCGGATGTTGGCATGCACGCGGTGACCGATGCCATTTACGGCGCCTTGGCGCAGGGGGATATCGGCCGTCACTTCCCGCCGTCGGATCCGCAATGGAAAGGCGCCGCCAGCGAAATCTTCCTAAAGCATGCGGCGCAACTGGCCCGCTCAATGGGCTATGCCATCAGCAATGTGGATTGCACGTTGGTCTGTGAGTTTCCCAAAATTGGGCCACACGCAGAGGCCATGCAGGCAGAAATGGCCCGCATCTTGGATATCCCGGTGGATCGGGTGTCTGTCAAAGCCACCACCAGCGAACGCCTCGGCTTCACTGGGCGCGGCGAGGGTATTGCTGCGCTGGCCACAACCGCATTGGTGAAATCATGACTCATTTGATCGCGACCTTTTGTTACGTCGGCCATATGCGCCCTGCGCCGGGTACCTGGGGCTCTTTGGCGGCTTTGCCGGTCGGTTGGGCGCTCTATGTCCTAGGGGGCTTGCCCGCCTTTTTGATAGCAACGCTGCTTGTGTTCTTTGTCGGATGGTGGGCCACGGCCAAAGACACCGAAGGCAAGGATGATCATGATCCCAGCGAGATTGTCATCGACGAAGTGGCCGGGCAATGGATCGCCTTGTTGCCCATTGTGGTGGGCGCTGCACACGCCGGGGTGCCGGTATTGGCCATGTGGCCCGGTTGGATCGTGGCCTTTCTGGGGTTTCGCCTGTTTGACATTTGGAAGCCGGGCCCTGTGGGTTGGGCGGATCGTCGGGGCGATGCGCTGGGTGTGATGCTGGATGACGTGATTGCCGGTGTTTTTGCGGCGCTGCTGGTGGGGCTTGGCGGTTGGTTGGCCCATGGGGTGCTGGTGTGACCCTTGCGGCCCAAATCCTAGAGCGGTACCGCGCCAAAGGTTGGACCATCGCCACCGCCGAAAGCTGCACCGGTGGGATGGTTTCGGCGGGGTTGACGGACGTGGCTGGATCTTCGGCCATATTTGAGCGTGGCTTTGTCACCTATACCAACACCGCCAAGATGGAGATGCTGGGTGTCCAAGCCGCCACCTTAGAGGCGCATGGCGCGGTGTCCGAACAGGTCGCGGAAGAGATGGCCCGTGGCGCACTTGCGCATTCTGAGGCCATGGTGGCTGTTGCGATCACTGGCATCGCTGGTCCCGGCGGATCCGAGTTCAAGCCTGAGGGGCGTGTGTGTTTTGGTTTGGCGGTGAAATCGCAGCCGGTTTTCAGCGAAACGGTCGAGTTTGGGGCCTTGGGACGCGACAGGGTGCGGGCAGAATCTGTTCAAAAATCACTCAGCTTGCTGCTTAAAGCGGCATCTCATACATGATTAAACATGTGGCATAGGTGCTCTTTTGCGCCTAATTTTTAATCTATTTGCAAAATGACTGTTTTTTAGACGCGTCCAGAGGGGCGCGCCTCTTTATTTCGCGCGCAATGCACTGTTGGTCCTGCCCAAACGTTAGAGGGAAGGACATACAAATGAACGGAGCGGATACCGCCTGGATCATCGTCGCCACAGCCTTGGTGCTGTTTATGACATTGCCAGGACTGGCGCTGTTTTACGGCGGGCTGGTGCGCGCACGAAACGTACTAAGCGTGTTTATGCACTGCTATGCCATTGCGTGCTTGATGAGCGTGCTGTGGTTTGCGTTTGGCTATTCCATCGCCTTTGGCGAAGGCAACGTAATCTGGGGCGGCTTGGACAAGGCCTTCCTCAATGGGATCACCGCGGACACGCTTTCGGGCAATCTGCCTGAGGTTTTGTTCTTTGCCTTTCAGATGACCTTTGCGATCATCACGCCGGCCCTGATTGTGGGCGCCTATGTGGAACGCATCGGTTTTGGCTTTGTGTTGCTGTTCTCGGCGCTTTGGATGTTGGTGGTTTATGCCCCCGTCACCCATTGGATCTGGGGCGGTGGCTTTTTGTCTGATGGTGGCATCTTTGGTGAAACCGGCGTCAAAGACTTTGCCGGTGGTATCGTTGTACACGAAACCGCAGGGATCGCCGCACTTGTGCTGGCCGTGATGCTGGGCGCACGCAAAAACAAAAACACCCCGCCTCATAACCCTGGGTATGTGATGATCGGTGCAGCGATGCTGTGGGTTGGCTGGTTCGGCTTTAACGGTGGCTCTCAGCTGGCCGCCGATGGTGGCGCTGCAATGGCGTTGACCGTCACTCATATCTCTGCAGCGACAGCCTCGCTGACATGGGCCCTATGGGAGCGGATCAAATACGGCAAAGCCTCTTTGGTGGGTCTGGTCACCGGGACCATTGCCGGTCTGGCCTCGATCACCCCGGCCAGCGGTTTTGTTGGCCCGGTAGAGGCGCTGATCATCGGGGCCGTTGCGGGTATCCTGTGTCAGGAAGCTGTGAACTTGGTGCGCAACAAACTGAGCATCGACGACACATTGGATGTGTTTGCTGTGCACGGTGTTGGCGGTATCTTCGGCACCATCATGATCGCGGCCTTTGGGGCCGGGGCATGGGCGGCGCAGTTGGGCAGCTTGGCGATCGTTGGGGTCTTCACCTTGGTGGTCACCGTTGTCCTTGCCAAGCTGGTTGGCTTTGTAACCCCATTGCGCGTGGACGAAGAAACCGAAACCAATGGTTTGGATCTGACAGTTCACGGCGAACGTGCCTACGATCACAGCTCGTAAGATCTTTTGACACATCACTCCTAAGAAAGGCCGCCCTTCAGGGGCGGCCTTTTCTTTTGGGCAACATGTTTGTCTGTCAAAAAGATACGGTCTGGCAGAGGGCCAATCGCCCTAAGGCAAAAAGACCGCGATGAAAGGATCAGCCATAGAGATCTTTCGCGCGGCTTTCGAAAGCGCGGACAATCCGGTGCATGGCTTCGTTAAACACCACGCCGATGATCTTTTGCAAAACAGCGTTTTTGAATTCAAAATCTACGTAGAATGACACATCGCACCCCTGCTCTGTGTCTTTGAATTCCCAATAGGATTTCAGATACTTAAACGGTCCATCTAAGTATTCAGTATCAATCCTCTTTTGATCTGAATTCAAAACCACACGGCTGCCAAAGCGTTCGCGAAACACCTTAAAACTGATGACAAGATCCGCTTCCATTACCTGTGTGCCGTCTGTCTGATCTGTCACCGATCGGATGCGCGCAGCGGCGCACCATGGTAGGAACTGAGGATATGCCGCCACGTCCGCAACCAAGTCATACATTTGTTGGGCGCTATAGGGCAAAGGGCGGGTTTCAGAGTGGGTAGGCATTGTGTCTCTTTTCGCGTGACAGTATGGCTCCATTTCGTAGACTGCAGCTGAAAAAGCAAGAGGGTGATATGCCAGAGCGTCCATATGTCATTGACGAAATGATCTCCGCCAAACAAATCGCGGCGAGGATCGAGGTTCTGGCCCGCGAAATTGAGGCTGAGTACAAAAAAACCGATAAATTGGTTGTGGTTGGCCTGTTGCGCGGCAGCTTTGTGTTCATCGCCGATATCGTGCGCGAATTGGATCTGCCGGTCGAAGTCGATTTCCTCGAAGCGTCGTCTTACGGGGATTCGATGGAAAGCAGCCGCGAGGTGCGGATTCTGAAAGACATTCGCGGGGAAATCTCGGGGCGCGATGTTCTGGTGGTCGAAGATATTGTGGACACCGGATTTACGCTGACCCATGTGCTGCATCTTCTGGAATCCCGCTCGCCGCGCAAATTGCGCACGATTGCCCTGTTGGACAAACCCTCGCGACGCGAAGCGGATATCAAAGCCAACTGGATTGGGTTTGAAATTCCGGATGAATTTGTGGTCGGCTATGGCATCGACTTTGCGCAGCGCAATCGCAACTTGCCGTTCATTGGCAAGGTCCGCTTTCCCGAATCGGACAGCTGAGAACGCTTAAGCATGGCGCTCTGAGGGCGTGCAAAAAACTGGTTTTGAGCATGCTTGCGCCTGAAGGCTGCTGTGCTGAATGGCCTGATCCCGTTTGATCGGGGTGGGCTGTGGCCGTAGAGCGGTCATGACAACTTCGTGAAGAGCTTGCCTGCGGCCTTGCCAGTGCGCCGCTCCTGCGGCCTGATGACTTCATAATTCCAACGCACCGGAGGATACCAAATGAATGTCACCAAAACGATTGCCACAGCTGTGGTTATCGCCGCCAGCTTGGGCACCAGCGCCATTGCGCAGGATGCCAAAACCATCGCAGGTGCGATCAAAGCCCGCCAAGCGCAAATGACGCTATATGGTCACAACCTTGGTATTCTTGGCGCTATGGCCAAAGGCACCATCGAATATGATGCGGCCAGCGCCAGCAATGCCGCTGCAAGCCTTGCGGCTGTGGCCAAAATGGATGCCTCAAAACTCTGGTTGCCCGGGTCGGACAATGCGTCCGTCGAAGGAACACGCGCCCTGCCCGCCATCTGGCAGGACGGATCTGATGTTGGTGCCAAAGCAATGGCGATGATCGCCGGTGCGGAGGCCATGGAGGCAGCTGCAGGATCCGGACTTGATGCGTTGCGTGGGGCAATGCCCGGCGTTGGCGGTGCCTGTGGTGCCTGTCACAAAGCCTATCGTGGACCTGCAAACTAATCGGTGAGAACCAATGTATACCGCATTGAAATACCTCGTTTTCCTTGGATTTGCAGGCCTGATCGCCTTTGTCTGGGTGACCGCGCCGTCTAAGTTGGCGGACACGGCTTTTGCCGGTCTGAGCGGAGACGCCACCCGTGGGGAAGAGGTATTTTGGACAGGGGGCTGTGCCTCCTGTCATGCGGCGCCCAAAGCCGAAGGTGAGGACAAGCTTGTCCTTGCAGGCGGACGGGCATTTGCCAGTGATTTTGGCACCTTTTATGCGCCCAATATCTCGATGGATCCAACCCATGGGATTGGGCACTGGAGCGTTCAGGATTTGGGCAATGCAATGCTTAAGGGCACGTCGCCAGAGGGCGCGCATTACTATCCCGCCTTTCCCTATACCTCTTATGCGCGGGCCTCAGAGCAGGATGTGATTGATCTGTTCACCTATTGGCAGACCCTGCCCGCCTCGGCGCAGCCAAGCCTTGCCCATGATGTTGGGCTGCCGTTTTCGATCCGCCGTTTGCTGGGCGGTTGGAAGTTCTTGTTTGGAGGCGCTGGCGCGGTGGTCACTGCAGACCTGTCGCCGCAACAAGCCCGCGGTCAGCAAATTGTCGAAGGATTGGGCCATTGTGGAGAATGCCACAGCCCGCGCAATGCGCTGGGGGGCGTGGACAAGACGCGCTGGTTGGGCGGCGCAGATAACCCCTCTGGTCAGGGTAAAATTCCCAACATCACCCCGGCTGCGCTGGATTGGTCCGAAGCGGATATCGCGGAATACCTGAACAGCGGCTTTACCCCTGACTTTGACAGCGCAGGGGGCGAGATGGCGGATGTGGTTGAAAACATGTCAAAGCTTGCGCCGGAAGATCGCGCAGCGATTGCCGCCTATCTGAAGGTCGTGCCAGCCGTGGCGCCCCTGAACTAAGGACTTTGGTGATCGGGCTGATCATTGCTGCACTTGCCCTTGGGGCGACGTGCTGAGGCGCAGAGTTTACCCCAATTGGGTTGGTTTATGGTGGTTGTTTTAAGGGGGGCGACCCGCTAACGGACACAACACTGTGCCTGCCGGCGAGAGGCGCAAGAGCGGCTGGGACTCCAACGGTAGGAACGCTAGAGACGTGCACAAGAGTTGCAGGGCCGAGTGTTGCGGGAGCAAGGGGGCTCTGCCCCCTCCGGGGAAATTAGATTTCCCCGTTCACCCCCGCGGTATTTTACCCAAGAAAAAGATCAGTTGCGGTTGAGTTTGGCCATCCGCGCCGCGCGCAGGCGGGCGAAATCATCCCCTGCGTGATAGGAACTGCGGGTCAATGGCGTGGCCGAGACCATCAAAAAGCCTTTGCCAAAGGCGGTCTTTTCGTAAGATTTGAACTCGTCTGGGTGCACAAACCGATCCACAGCATGGTGTTTCGGAGTGGGCTGCAGGTATTGCCCAATGGTCAAGAAATCGATGTCGGCGGCCCGCATGTCTTCCATCACCTGATGGACAGCCTGTTTGTCTTCGCCCAAGCCCACCATGATGCCCGATTTGGTGAACATGGTTGGATCCAGTTCTTTGACCCGTTGCAGCAGGCGCAGAGAATGGAAGTAGCGCGCGCCGGGGCGCACTTCGGGATAGAGGCCGGGTACGGTTTCCAGATTGTGGTTGAAGACGTCGGGGCGGGCTTCGACCACGGTTTCCAGCACAGCTGGATCACATTTGATGAAATCCGGTGTCAGGATTTCGATTGTGGTGCTGGGGGAGCGGTGCCGCACGGCGCGGATGGTTTGCGCAAAGTGATCGGCGCCACCATCGGTGACATCATCGCGATCCACCGAGGTGATCACCACATGTTTGAGGCCCAGTTTTTCAACGGCATGCGCCACGCGACCCGGTTCATAGGGATCCAGATCTTCGGGTGGTTTGCCGGTGGCGATATTGCAGAAGGTACAGGCGCGGGTGCAGACTTCGCCCATGATCATCATCGTGGCGTGGCCCTGGCTCCAGCATTCGCCAACATTGGGGCAGCCCGCTTCTTCGCAGACGGTGACCAATTTGTTCTCACGCATGATTTTATGCGTGTCTGCGTAGCCTTTGCCGCCCGGGGCTTTGACCCGGATCCAGCTGGGCTTTTTGGGCTGAGCATTGTCGGCCCGATGGGCTTTTTCGGGATGCCGTTGCTCGGGAATATTCAGGTCACGCACGTCATTCATCCTGCTGTTTTTCTTAGTGATACTATAGTTCGCTGGGGAGGAAACCGCCAGAGCCGCATATCTGTCATGCATTGGGCGCAACGCGACGCAGTGCAGGTGCAGCATTTATCACGTTTTTTGAAAGGCTTAGTCGACAAATTCATGAATTCAATATGAAAAATTTTGTGCAACTGCAGAACGAGATCTGGTGTCTACATTGGAATCATTATAAACAGCGCTCAAATTTTTTTGCGAGGACTCTGAAATGCAAGCTGGACTTCAACTGCCTAACGTTACTTTCCGCACCCGTGTACGCGATGAATCAATCGGCGGCTCGAACCCGTTTCGGTGGCAGGATGTTTCCACAGCGGACTATTTTGGTGGCAAGCGCGTGATCCTGTTCTCTTTGCCCGGCGCCTTTACCCCAACCTGCTCGACCTATCAGTTGCCCGGCTTTGAAGACAACTTTGCCAAATTCCAAGAGAATGGCATTGATGAGATCTACTGCATGTCGGTCAACGATAGCTTTGTGATGAACAAATGGGCCCAGTCACAAGAGATCAAAAACGTCAAAGTGATCCCTGATGGCTCCGGTGAGTTTACCCGTAAAGTGGGCATGCTGGTGGCCAAGGACAATCTGGGCTTTGGCATGCGTTCGTGGCGCTATGCGGCGGTTATCACGGATGGCAAAGTCGAAGCATGGTTCGAAGAGCCTGGCCGTGACGACAACTTCGGTGAGGATCCTTATGGCGAAAGCTCACCTGAAAACCTGTTGAAATACCTCGACGCAAAATCGGCGGCGGTTGCTGCTGAATAAATTTGGTCGATGCCGAATGAACACCCCGCAAGGCTGGCGCTTTGCGGGGTTTTTCTTTGGAAACTTCAAAATGATTGGCATGTATGGGGCGCGCTGGCTGATCTGGCGCATTGCACCGCGATCAAAAGCCGGTAGCTTTGCAGGGACTTTCGACCCCCACCTCAGTTGGCAAAGCGATCATGACTGTTACATCTGTCTCTTCTCCTCACGCCCGTCACGCCTTGCGCGACTATCTCAAACAGATTGTCTATGGCGGCAATGATGGCATCGTCACCACTTTTGCGATTGTGGCCGGGTTTGCCGGTGCGCAGGCCGATGGGGTGGCGCAAATTGGAGGCATTGCTGTGGTGGTCTTTGGCTTGGCCAACCTGTTTGCAGATGCGGTGAGCATGGGATTGGGCGAGTTTCTGTCCGCCCGCTCTCAGCATCAATTGTATCGACGCCATCGCCGCCAGACCTTGGCCGATATAGATGCCGCGCCGGCGCAACAGGCACAAAGGCTGGCCGAGATGTATCAAGCCCAAGGCTTAGAGGCTGGCGCAGCGACACAGGCGGCAGCGGCCTTTCAGGCGCACCCGTCCTTATTTGCCGAACAGCTGTTGAGCTATGGCAATGTCGGCCCGGCGCCTGAGCGTGAAAACCCGGCTGTGAACGGGGGCATGACCTTTCTGGCGTTTGTGATTTTTGGCGGTCTGCCCATCCTGCCCTATCTGGTGCGAGAGGCGGACGCCCTCAGTTTTCAGCTGTCATGTGGGGCGGCCTTGCTGGCTTTGACCTTGCTGGGCGCGTTACGAGGCTGGGCCACACAAGAGCCTATGGCGCGCGCCCAACTGGAAACCGTTGGAGTGGGCGCGCTTTGTGCGGGAGTGGCCTTCTTTGTGGGCTGGCTGGTGGGCGGTTAACCTAGCCGATCATAGCACCATCTGCGCCCAGTCCATCATAGTGGCGGCGCAATCGTTGCAATGCGATGCGCAGCACAATTTTGCCCGACCGCGCCGACCATCCCATGCGTTTTTCTGCGGCTTCCAACCCTTCGAGATAACAACAACACCGCAAGACAACGTCCCCCAGCCCCGGCCCAAGGTCACGCAGCGCGCCGCTGACCCGATCGCGTGCCTGTGTGGCGCCATAGGTCTGCCCCTGCGCTGTGGCGGCGTCTTGGGACAAAAAGACCTGCCAGTCTTGGGGATCTTGGCCCCCCAATTGGCACAGTTCGAAATCTTCGCGCAGGCGTTCGCCCGCCGTGACCAGATCCTCGCTGAGGAACGGGCGCCCGTTCTTGTCCCGACGCCGGGCCAAGAGGGCCAAGGGCGATTCCGCCGCAGAATACCGGACCCTCCGTGACTGGCCTTCGTCGGTGGCGGCCGATTGGACGGCGCGAAAAGGAGCGGCGGTAAACGGGGTTTGAGCCTCGGCAAAGCCGGGTTGCAGTTCACTTTCGGCCCGCGCAATCAATTGGGTCAGGGCCGCACGACCTTCGGTTGTGATGTGGTAGCGGGAAATACGGCCGGGTGAGGCGCAATCGATCCAGTGTTTCAAGGCCATTGCTTCGGCCACGGTGCGATCCACTACGGCGGTGCGCAGGCTGTTGCCATTGGCCGTTTCGCGCAACACCACAGCTTTTTCCATGTCTGGTGCCACCGCCAAAACGGCGCCTGCTTCGCTCAGGCGGCGCAGAATGCGCAATGAATCCGCATTCACCCTGTCTTCGTCGGGCAGGGAAAATCCTGAAGTATGTGCTGTCATCTGGGGATCCTCTTGGTTGTCGTGGGATAAGGAAACCGAACCAACAGAAGGACGTTTGATGTATTCCAGCTCTAATCTGCGCAGCGCCTGATCAACCAGTTGATCGTCACGGCGGCACTCCAATTTGCGTATCTGACGCATAACCGTAGAGGCATGACAGCCCGCTTGGCGCGCCAAAAGACGCATGGAAAGGCCATCTTCGGTATGAGCCAGATAGTGATGGGCCGCTTGCGGCACCCAGCCGGGCAACATGTGTTTGCCAGAAGCGGTCATACCAGAATGTGGCAGCTGCCCCTTCTTTAGGTCGTGGTTCCATTCTTGGTTATTCACAGTTTACCCCCAGAATGATCCACAACCTAGGGCTGAGATCCTTAAGTGATGGTTAACAGTTTCCGATTTGGAAAGAATTGTTTCGAAATCATGAACGGCGGTGAAATCTTCCGAACGCAGGTGCTGGATGTGACGCAACACCCTTATGGGTTGTGTATTCTGCGCATTCAATTCGTCAAAGGAGTGAGAAATGATCGATCTGCTGTCTATGCTGACCCAATTGCGCCGCCCCACCCTCTTGATCCGCGCCGCGCGCCACGGGGTGGACGCCTACCAGCGCAAGGTGCATTTACGCCGCATTTTGGGGGGCGTGCCTCTGCCCGGAAACGGTGAGGCGTTGATGCAATTGATGGATGTCGAAGCCGAGATGAACCGCGAACGCCTTGACGACAGCGCAGGCTATTCTTGTGCGCACCATGTCGAGGTCTTGGTGGCCATTATGGGCGAGGCGCGCATCCTGCGGGCCTCGCGGGGTCAAAACAGCAATGCCTGATCTGGTTCAGCCGATCACATCGGGCATCGAGGCTTTTTTCTGGGCCACATAGGCTGCCAATTCTTCGGCTTTGGCGGGGTCGAGCGCGGGCTGCTGATAGTCGCCCAACATCTTTTCAACCCGTGCCGTGGCCAAGGCCATTGTGTCTCGGCTGCCCTCTTCGGCCCATGTTTCAAAGGGTTTGTAGTCAAACAGATCTGACCGCCAGAACGCAGATTTAAAGTTTTCCTGCGTGTGGGCACAGCCCAAGAAATGCCCGCCGGGACCAACTTCGCGCAGGGCCCCCATGGCTTGGGCGTTTTCGTCAATGGGCACGCCGGCGGCAAATTTGTGCAATGCGCCCAGCTGATCTGCATCCATGACAAACTTCTCGTAAGAGGCAGACAGCCCCCCTTCGAGCCAGCCGCAGGCATGCAGCATAAAGTTCACGCCCGACAACAAGCCCATGTTCAGGCTGTTTGCGGTTTCATATGCCGCCTGTGCATCCGGCAGTTTTGAACCGCAGAACGATCCGGCAGAGCGATACGGCAATCCAAGACGGCGTGCCAACTGCCCTGCCCCATAGGTGATTTGGCTGGCTTCTGGGGTACCAAAGGTGGGGGCCCCAGAGTTCATATCGATCGAGCTGACAAAGGCCCCCATGATCACCGGGGCGCCTTTGCGCACCAGTTGGCTATAGGCCACGCCTGCCAGAACTTCGGCCAAAACCTGCGTCAAGGTGCCCATCACCGACACTGGCGCCATGGCGCCGCCAACGATAAAGGGTGAAATGATGCAGGCTTGGTTGTTGCGCGCATAGACTTCAAGCGCCCCCATCATCACATCGTCAAACGTCATCGGAGAGTTGATGTTAATCAACGAGGTCATGACGGTGTTTTGCTGCACAAAATCTTTGCCAAACAGAATGTTACACATCTCGACACTGTCTTGGGCCCGAGTTGGATCGGTCACGGATCCCATAAAGGGTTTGTCTGACAGCGTCATATGGGCGTGCAACATATCCAGATGGCGCTTGTTGACAGCCACATCTGTTGGCTCACACACGGTACCACCGGAATGGTGCAACCATTTGGACATATAGCCCAATTTCACAAAATTGCGGAAATCCTCCATCGTGGCATAGCGACGGCCATTTTTGGCATCATGCACAAAGGGCGGTCCATAGACCGGGGCCAACACAAGCGATTTACCTCCAATCTCGACCGAGCGCGCGGGGTTGCGGGCGTGCTGGGTGATCGATGCCGGTGCCGTCTGGCAAAGCTGGCGGGCCAATCCACGCGGAATATGCACCCGCTCTTCACGCACATCTGCCCCTGCATCACGCCAAAGCTGTAAAGCGGCCGGATTGTTCACAAAATTGACGCCGATCTCTTCCAACACGGTTTCCGCGTTGGTTTCGATGATCTCCAATGCCTCTTCGCTCAGCACTTCGTAGTTGGGAACATAGCGCTGGATGAATTTGGCGGTTTCAAAGGACACAGCGTTGCGCGCGGCACGGCGCGCAGCGCCTCCACCCCCTCTGGCACGTTTGCGAGTTGCAGCTTCGGTCATAGCGTTCCCTTGGTCTGGCGTTTGCGATCTGTCTTAGTGTTAGCGCAGGCCCAGCGTGAAGCGCGGGTGGATTGCGGCGAATAACGGGCAAAAACGACATCACGGGCGTTGCGCGCTGTGCCGGGGATGGGCTCAGCAGTGGCGCTTTGGGTCGCCGCAATGGGTGAAATTGGCCGGGGTCGCAGGTGATTATGCACAAAAGCGGTCGCGAACTGCGCCAAATTTGCGCCGAGCGACGCTTCCCTCTTGCCTAGAGGCGACTGCGGCCCTACTAGGCAAACATGAGCCAGACATCACATGACCGCCTTTTAATCATCGACTTTGGCAGCCAGGTAACGCAGCTTATTGCGCGCCGCCTGCGTGAGCTGAACGTCTATTGCGAAATCCACCCATATCAGAACGTCACGATGGAGTTTGTGCGCAATCTTGCGCCACGCGCCGTGATCTTTTCTGGCGGGCCAGACAGCGTCACACGCGACGGATCGCCCCGTGTCCCGCAAGAGATCTATGATCTTGGCGTGCCAATCTTGGGCATTTGCTATGGTCAGCAAATGATGATGACCCAATTGGGTGGGAAGGTCGAAAGCGGCCATGGCACCGCCGAATTTGGCCGTGCCTTTGTCACCCCATCCAGCGACCTTGGCATCCTTGAGGGCTGGTTCGAAGAGGGCGACGAACAGGTTTGGATGAGCCACGGCGATCACGTGAGCAAAATTGCCCCCGGTTTCGAAGTCTACGGCACCTCGCCGAATGCGCCCTATGCCATCACCGCAGATGTGTCGCGCAACTTCTATGCCGTGCAGTTCCACCCCGAAGTGCACCACACACCGCGCGGTGCCAAGCTCTATGAAAACTTCGTCAAACTGGCGGGGTTCTCGGGCGATTGGACCATGGGGGCCTACCGCGAAGAGGCGATCAAGACCATTCGCGAACAGGTTGGCGATAAGAACGTCATCTGTGGCCTGTCGGGCGGCGTAGACAGCTCGGTCACTGCGATCTTGCTGCACGAAGCCATTGGCGATCAGCTGACATGTGTTTTTGTGGATCACGGGTTGCTGCGCAAGAACGAGGCCGCAGAAGTGGTGGCGATGTTCCGCGACAACTATAACATCAAGCTGATCCATGCGGATGAAAGCGATTTGTTCTTGGGCGAACTGGAAGGCCAGTCTGATCCGGAAACCAAGCGCAAAACCATCGGCAAGCTGTTCATCGATGTGTTCCAGAAATACGCGGACCAAATCGACGACGCCGAGTTCTTGGCGCAGGGCACGCTGTATCCGGATGTGATTGAATCTGTCTCCTTCAGCGGTGGCCCTTCTGTGACCATCAAGTCGCACCACAACGTGGGTGGGTTGCCCGAAAAGATGGGGCTGAAACTGGTTGAACCGCTGCGCGAGCTGTTCAAAGACGAGGTGCGCGCCTTGGGCACTGAACTGGGTTTGCCTGCCAGCTTTATTGGCCGTCATCCCTTCCCCGGACCGGGTCTGGCCATTCGCTGCCCCGGCGAGATCACCCGCGAAAAGCTAGAGATCCTGCGCGAAGCAGATGCCGTATATATCGATCAGATCCGCAAACATGGTCTGTACGATGAAATCTGGCAGGCTTTTGCTGCGATTTTGCCAATGCGCACCGTGGGTGTGATGGGCGATGGGCGCACCTATGACTATGCTTTGGCGCTGCGCGCTGTGACCAGTGTCGATGGCATGACCGCGGACTATTACCCCTATAGCCATGAATTCCTCGGTGAAACCGCAACGCGGATCATCAACGAAGTCAAAGGCATCAACCGGGTCTTTTATGACTGCACGTCTAAACCGCCCGGCACCATTGAAATGGAATAACCCGCGTCACATCTGCGTGATCTGATCAATAGAAACGGCGCCTTTCTGGCGCCGTTTTTCGTTTCTGCCCCTTGCTGCGATCCATTGCGGCCTCTTGCGACCCATGTTGATACGCCGCCTCTTGACGATGGGGGGCTGCGGCGCGTTGCACAATGACCTTGCCAACCGCGCGTGAAGGTTGCACAACCTCGTGGTCTCTGCTGAGGCGCTTCCAAGATCACCGCCAGCGTGCCCTCGGTCACGTGTTTCACCCAAAGGCCCTGCTCATGATGTCACAAACCAAAGCGGCGCTCTGGATGATCGGCGCGATCAGCTCGTTCACAGCGATGGCCATTGCCGGACGCGCGGTGAGCGCCGAGCTCGACACGTTTGAAATCATGACCTACCGCAGCTTTGTGGGCATCTTTCTGGTGGTCGTCATCAGCCGTTTGATGCGCACTCATCGCCAGATCAACACCGAACAATTGGGGCTGCATTTCACGCGCAACTTCTTTCATTTCGCGGGTCAAAACCTGTGGTTCTTTGCCCTTTCGGCCATCCCGTTGGCTCAGGTCATTGCGTTAGAGTTCACTTCACCTTTGTGGGCGATGTTGCTAGCCCCCTTGATTTTAAGTGAAAAAATTACCGCGCAACGGATTATCGCCGCTGCGGTTGGGTTTGTTGGCGTGCTGATCGTAGCGCGTCCAGACCCATCAGCGGTTGAACTTGGTCAGATCACAGCGGCCTTGGCGGCGATTGGATTTGCCATGTCGGCCCTGTTGACGCGACGGCTGACGCGCACCCAATCGATCACCACAATCATGTTCTATCTGACGGTGTTTCAGGCGGTCTTTGGCGTGGTCTGCGCAGGCATTGACGGCGATATGGCGGTGCCAACATGGCAGGCTGTCCCATGGCTCGTCTTGATTGGCTGTTCTGGGCTGGTGGCGCATTTCTGCCTGACAAGCGCGCTGAGTTTGGCGCCAGCCACATTGGTCATGCCAATCGATTTTGCCCGCCTGCCCGTCATGGCATTTGTGGGCTGGGCGCTCTATTCCGAACAGATTGATTTGTTCGTGGTGGGCGGGGCTTTGATCATCTTTGGGGCCAATTATTACAACATTCTCAGCGAAACACGTGCATCCAAACGCGTCTCGTGAAACCTTTATGCAACCTTAAGCCCTATATTTTTTCCGTGACGTAACTTACCCTTGGTCAATGATTGACCGGCTAGTTCTTGCCGATACGATAGGTGACAAGACGTAAGGGAGGAAAAAACATGAGACAAATCGCAGCAGCAGCATCTGTTCTAGCACTCTGTGCGGGTGGTGCGTTCGCGGGTGGTATTGACCGATCTGGTCAAGCCATTGGCGTTCTTTTTGAAGATGGCACAACAGTTGAGTTGAGCTTTGGGCAGGTCAGCCCTTCGATCAGCGGCACCTATGTTGGCGGTGCGGCAAGTTCTGGCCAGGTGGGTGTGGATTACAACCTGACCACGTTTGGCTTTAAGCACCAGATCAATGACAAATTGTCGATGGCGCTGATTGCGGATCAACCGTTTGGGGCGGCTGTATCCTATCCAAGCACCGCAACATTCGCCGCCTTGGCCAACACAAACGCCGAGTTTACCTCTCAGGGTTTGACCGCTTTGGCGCGCTACGAATTTAGCGACCGCTTGAGCGTGCACGCTGGGATCAAAGGTCAGTGGGTTGAAATGAACGTGGCGGTCCCGGGTGGCGGCGCGTTGGCCTATAGCGCCTCTGGCGCGCGCGACTTTGAAGCGGGTTATGTTGTCGGTGCCGCCTATGAAATTCCTGACATCGCATTGCGCGTTGCTTTGACCTACTCGTCCGAGGTGACCCATTCGGTTGCCACCACCGAAGCGTCGGTGGCGACGGGCGGCGCGGATATCACCTCTCCTGACACGCAGATCACTTTGCCTCAGTCGGTGAACCTCGATTTCCAAACCGGCATCGCCGCAAACACATTGCTGTTTGGGTCTGTGCGTTGGGTTGACTGGAGCCGGACCAACATTTCGCCAGATCACTATGTGAACACTTTGGGTCAATCTGCGTTGCTTGATTACGACCAAGACCGGATCACCTATACATTGGGTGTGGGACGCAAGTTCAATGAAAACTGGTCGGGGTCGGTTAGCGTTGGCCACGAGGCCCAACAAGGTGGCACCACCGGGAACCTAGGCCCAACAGATGGCTTCACCTCTTTGGGTGTCGGCGTCAGCTATAGCAGCGGTCAGCACAAAATCAGCGGTGGCCTGCGCCACGTGTGGATTGGCGATGCAACCTCATCCGGGGCTGGCGGGGCAAATGGTACCTTCGCTGACAACAGTGCTTGGGCCTTTGGGATGAAGTACAGCTACTCATTCTAAACCCCTTCAATTGAACACAAAAGCCCCGCCTCATGCGGGGCTTTTTCCGTTTGATTGGCCTTAACTTCGCAAAATTCTCGCCGTAGGCTAGTGCAACGGGCTTTGAGAGGCGCATTTGGTTTGACCCCTCACCCACGCAAAGCTATGCAGCCTATAAATCAAGGGGATTTGCATGATCTATCGAAGCGCGAAAGACTGGAGTGCCGCATCGCATAAACGCGTGCTGTTCTTTGGCATGTCTGGCTTGGGAAAAACTTATATCTCAAACATTCTGCGCGATCAGGGCGACTGGTTCCATTATTCGATCGATTACCGGATCGGCACCCATTACATGGGCGAATACATCGCAGATAACGCCAAACGCGAAGCCATGCAGGTGCCGTTTCTGCGCGATCTTTTGATGTCGGATTCCATCTATATCGGCTCCAACATCACCTTTGATAATCTAAAACCCGTGTCGGCCTATCTTGGAAAGCCGGGCAACCCGGACAAAGGTGGGCTGAGTTTTGACGAATACACCCGTCGTCAGGATCAGTTTCGCCAAGCCGAGATCAAAGCGCTGACCGACACCCGCTATTTTATCGAACGCGCTGAGGCGCTCTATGGCTATCCGCATTTCATTTGCGACACAGGCGGTTCCATTTGTGAATGGGTTGATCCCGAAGATCCCAATGATCCGGTGCTGAAATCGCTGGCCAACAACACCCTGCTTGTTTGGCTCAAGGGCGATACGGCCCATACCGAAGAGCTGATCCGCCGCTTTGATCGCGCCCCTAAACCGATGTCGTACCAACCGGCCTTTTTGGATCGGGTGTGGCACGAGTATTTGGCCCTGTTCAAACTGCGCGAAGAGCAAGTTGACCCGGATGACTTTATCCGCTGGACCTATGCGCAGGCATTGGCGCATCGCCAACCGCGCTATGAGGCCATGGCCAAGAATTGGGGGATCACCTTGGACGCCGATGATGTCTCAAACATTGAAACGGCCGAAGATTTCGGAATGTTGATCGCCCACGCTATTGAGCGTGCCTGACCAACAGCCTAAGTCTATGGTTCACTGAAAAACTCTGAAAGACAGATCAAATGCCCATTAAGTTGCCTGCTTCCCTACCCGCCTTCGACGTGTTGTCACGCGAGGGTGTTATGGTGATGCCAGACGACCGCGCCGGCAATCAGGATATCCGCCCGTTGCGGATCGCCTTGTTGAACCTCATGCCCAAAAAAATTCAAACGGAAAACCAATTTGCCCGTTTGATTGGGGCCACACCTTTGCAGATCGAGTTCAGCTTGATCCGCATGACCGAACATGAAAGCAAAAACACCGCCGCCGAGCATATGGAGAGCTTTTATCGCTCGTTCCAAGAGGTGCGCGACACGGGTGAAAAATTTGATGGGTTGATCATCACCGGCGCCCCGATTGAACATTTGCCCTTTGAAGAGGTCACCTATTGGGACGAATTGAAAGAGGTCTTTGAGTGGACCCAAACCCATGTGCATTCGACCTTTGGCGTTTGCTGGGGCGGCATGGCGATGATTCACTATTTCCATGGCATTCAAAAACACATTCTGGATCACAAAGCCTTTGGCTGTTTCCGTCATCTCAATCTTTTCCCGGCCTCGCCCTACTTGCGTGGTTTTTCAGATGATTGTGTGATCCCGGTCAGCCGCTGGACAGAGATCCGCCAGCATGAGGCCGCCATTCCGGGGCTGCGCACGCTGCTGGGCAGCGACGACGTGGGCCCCTGCTTGATCGAAGACCGCGATCACCGCGCGCTCTATATCTTTAACCACTTCGAATATGACAGTGGCACCTTGAAAGAAGAGTATGATCGCGACGTTGAAAGCGGCACGGAAATCAATGTCCCGATCAACTATTATCCCGATGATGATCCCAGCCAGGCACCGCAGAACCGCTGGCGCAGCCATGCGCATCTGCTCTATGGCAATTGGATCAACGAGATCTATCAGACCACCCATTTTGACATCCGTAAAATAGGGTCCTGATATCTTAACAGTCCTCATCATATTGATTGTGTTGTTTGGGGCGTTGACCCACTTTCGGGCCAATAGCCAAGAGGCATTGGCCCGACAGCATTATCCACCTGAGGGACGTTATCTGACCGTCGAAGGCAAACAGGTCCATGTGGTTGTCAAAGGCAGCTCGGGCCCCACTGTGGTGTTGATCCACGGCCTATCTGGCAGCGCGCGCGACTATACTCAAGCGCTGGCAGAGCGTCTGGCGCTGCGCTATCGGGTGCTGGTGTTTGACCGTCCGGGGCTTGGTTATAGCGACGATCTTGGGCCGGACGATGACTCGATTGTTGATCAGGCACGCATTTTGAAAAAGGCCACGGCCCAATTGGGGGCCGAAGCGCCCATTGTGCTTGGTCAATCTTACGGCGGTGCGGTGGCGCTGGCTTGGGCGGTGCGCTTTCCCACACGGATTTCGGCCCTTGTGTTGGTATCCTCTCCGTCGCAGGTCTGGGACGGTGGATTGCCGCCGCTTTATCTGATCAATTCAATACCGCTATTGGCTAAGATTGTGACGCCGTTGTTGTCGGCCTATGTCTCTGAGGCTCGGGTTGAACGCGAGCTGGATACGATTTTTTCTCCGCAAAAACCACCGCTTGGCTATGGCACCCATATTGGGGCTGGCCTGACGTTGCGGCGCCAAACCATGCAGGTGAACGCGCGCCATCGCGCCAACCTCAAAGAAGAGCTTTATGCATTGGTGCCGATGTATCCCAGCTTGGATTTGCCGACCGAAATTGTCCACGGGGATGAGGATGAAACCGTCAGCGTTGATATCCACTCGATCCCATTGGCACGCCAGATTCCACGCGCCAATCTTAAGATCCTCGAAGGCATTGGCCACATGCCACATCACGTCGCAAAAGACGAAGTAATCGGAGCTGTGAACCGCGCCGCC
This sequence comes from Thalassovita sp., assembly GCA_049116315.1. Lineage (GTDB taxonomy): Bacteria > Pseudomonadota > Alphaproteobacteria > Rhodobacterales > Rhodobacteraceae > Thalassobius. The sequence continues at coordinate 288,641 of JAGDZD010000004.1, read as the reverse complement.
AAAAGGACCGGATTGCGCTGACTGTACGAACGCCCCATATTGAGGGCAAACAAGAACGGAGAGGCGATATGGAGCTGCCTTTTGATGGGGCGATCAGCGCGTATTTTGAAGACTCTGCGCCCAAAGATGTGCGCAAGGCTATCAAGGACGCTGACAAAGGGGATATCCTGAATCCGGACTATCCGCACGCAGAGCGGATGTCGCGCAAAGCCTACGAAAAAGAGATGTTGGAGTTGCAGATTGAGTTGGTCAAACTGCAAAACTGGGCCAAAGAAACCGGTGCCCGCATCGCGGTGGTTTTTGAAGGGCGCGATGCCGCGGGCAAAGGCGGCACGATCAAGCGGTTCCGCGAATATCTGAACCCGCGTGGCGCGCGCGTCGTGGCCCTGTCAGCCCCCAGCGAAAAAGAAACCAGCCAATGGTATTTTCAACGCTATATCAAACACTTGCCCTCTGCAGGTGAGATCGTTTTCTTTGATCGCAGTTGGTACAATCGCGGCGTGGTCGAAAAGGTGTTTGATTTCTGTACGGACGCGCAGCGCGACCACTTTTTTTCGCAGGTCGCCAGTTTTGAAAAAATGCTGGTAGACGACGGTGTGTTGCTGTTCAAATTCTGGCTGAATGTCGGACGCGCCGAGCAGCTGCGCCGCTTTATGGCACGCGAACGTGACCCGCTCAAACAGTGGAAGCTGAGTTGGATCGATGTCGAAGGGCTAAAGCGATGGGATGAATACTCCCAAGCCATCAGTGAAACCTTGACCCTGTCGCACAGCGTGCACGCCCCTTGGACGTTGATCCGATCGGACGATAAAAAGCGCGCGCGGCTGGCAGCGATCCGAATGGTCTTGCAAAACATTGAATATGCTAGGAAAAGCACTAAGTCTATTGGTGAGATAGATAGCAAAATTTGTGGCGGACCGGACATCTGGGATGGCTAAACGTGGGTATCATCACGGCAATCTGCGACAAGCTCTGGTCGAATCCGCACTCGAGCTGATCACAGAAAAAGGCCCGACGGGGTTTACCCTGTCAGAGGCGGCGAAACGCGCAGGCGTGACGCCGGCTGCGGTCTATCGCCATTTCGCTGGCCGTGAGGATTTGATCTGTGAAGCAGCCCGCCAAGGCTATGAGATTTTTGCGGACGTGATGCAGTTTGCCTATGATTCCGGGCAGCCCTCGCCGCTGTCAGCGTTTGAGGCCACCGGGCGGGCCTATCTGGCCTTTGCCCGCAAACATCCCGGCCATTATATCGCGATGTTCGAAAGTGGTATTTCGGTCAACCGGACGCCGGAGCTGGCCACCGCTGCGACACGCGCCCGCGCCGTCTTTGAAAAAGCAGCCGAGGAGCTATCAGAACAAATTCCTCCGGAAAAACGTCCCCCCGCCAGCATGTTCAGCGCACATATCTGGGCGATGAGCCACGGCGTTGTGGAACTGTTCGCACGTAACTCTCCGGGCAGTCAAAGCCCCTTCCCGCCGGATGATCTGCTGGAAACCGGCATAGGAATCTATTTGCGTGGTTTAGGGTTGTTGGCGCCAGACCAGTAAGGCTGTCACGATGTTTGAAAATCTGCGCGCCGAATTCACCTATCCCAATGGGTTTGCCGATCTCGTCAGCTATATTCCGGACAATCGTCCCGGCTATGACGGTATGCAGTCTCTGCTTGAAGAGCTGACCAAAGACGGGATTGCCCCCTTGGTAGAGCAAATGACGGCGGCGCCAGACCCCGCGTTTTTGGCACGCATTCCCGATCCTGTGCGGGACGCGCGCGACAAATACACCTTGTTGCAGCGTGATTTTGTTGATCAGCCCCAAATCCTGACGCTGCATGCGCTGACCATTGCCGCGTCGCGCAATGGGGATGCGCCTGCGATTGCACGCGAAACCTTTGTGGAGATTTGGCGCCAGCACGCCGCATTCTTGCTCAAGGCGCTTTCCCCTCGCTGGCAGATCTCTGCCCTGCAGACTTTTCGCAGTTTTGGTGAAAACGAAGCGCAGCGCCGCTGTGCCTCTGAGATGACGGTGTTGTTTTCGCTTAGTAAGTTATACGAAAGCGAACGTCTTTATAGTGGTCTGAAATCAAAAGAAAACTTTGATATCGAGACACGCGCCAAAGGTGGCATCCTGTTCAAATTGCCGATCTTTTCATTGCGCGCAGGCGATCTGGATCGGAACCTGTTGGGTCTGTTGTGGGACAGTGCAGAGAGGGATCCGGTGCTGCGCCCCCTCGCCTGTCGTCTGCTGACCGAGTTGAACCGTGACAACGCCAATATCTTTCGCCGGCTGCGCTTGATGCGCCGCGCATATAAACGCCGAGATGCGGATTAAACCGTCTTGGGCACCCAAGAAAACCCCGCCGGATAGTCATGCAGCCCATCAAAATGCGCTTTGCCGATCGCTATCCCGGTTGAACGCAGACAAGCGTGGGCCGTGGCAAAGTGGAACATAAAGTTCGGCAGGCCAAACATCATCACATAATCCGACGAAGATTGGGTCAATTCGGCAAAGCCAGCTTTGTGCTGAACCGGTTGCACCGCAGTTAGGTCTTCGTGTTCCAGATGGTGCAGAATATGCGCCACCTCTTTGGAACGTTGTCTTAGACCGGCCAAATCACAGTTTTCGGTCCCAAGTGATGGCACTTTCTGCCCCAGAGGCGGCAGCAAGGTGCGCAGCGCAAACCCCTGCGCCGTGCGCAGGTGCTCTCCGGCAGAGAGCGCATCTTTGGACAGGCGCGTGTCCAAGGCCTCGCCAACCCCGTCTATTCGCAGAAGCTTATCGATCTGTCCTAGATAGTGACGCAAAACTGGTAAAACATCAGAGTTGAGGTTCATCTGGCTTCCTTTGGTGGCCCTGATACGCGGTGCTTTACAGCTATCACGTCTTAGAATGCCCAAAGATGCAACCCTCACATGATCAAATTGACATGTTGAATGTCCCTTTGATTTTTGACCACCTGCCAAAGAACGGGGCGCACGTCGTAGAGCTCAATCCCAAAGAGTGGACCAAAAAGAAAGGGCCGCGAAAAATCGCAGCCCTTTGCAAATTCGTATCTGAAACGACTTAGCGCTTCGAGAACTGGAACGAACGACGCGCTTTGCGCTTACCGTATTTCTTACGTTCCACAACGCGGCTGTCGCGTGTCAGGAAGCCAGCGGCTTTCAGAGCGCCACGCAGCGATGGGTTATACAGTTGCAGAGCTTTGGAAATGCCGTGCTTAACCGCACCCGCTTGACCAGTCAGACCGCCGCCTTTGACGGTGGCGACAACGTCGAACTCACCTTCAACGCCAGCAACCTGGAACGGTTGACGCAGGATCAGCTGCAGAACGGGACGCGCAAAATATGTGTCCTGATCTTTGCCGTTTACAGTAACCTTGCCGGAACCTGGCTTGATCCAAACGCGGGCAACCGCGTCTTTACGTTTGCCGGTTGCATAGGCACGGCCCAGTTCGTCACGAACTGGCTCACGTACAACTTCTACTTCGGTGGCAGCGGCAACATCGCCAGCTACAGCACCCAGCTCTTCGAGCGAATTGATTTGATCGGTCATCGATTAGCTCCGGGTGTTTTTCGAGTTTTTGGACTTAACGTCCAGAACTTCTGGGTTCTGGGCCTCATGAGGATGCTCGGCACCGGCGTATACACGCAGGTTTGTCATCAGCTGACGGCTCAGACGGTTGCCTGGCAGCATGCGCTTAACAGCCGCTGTCACAACACGCTCTGGGTAGGCGCCTTCCAGCAGTTGACCCGCGGTGCGGTGCTTGATGCCGCCCGGGTGGCCAGTGTGCCAGTAGTATTTTTTGTCAGTGCGTTTTTTACCGGTCAGCTGAATTTTGTCAGCATTGATCACGATGACATTGTCGCCAGTGTCCATGTGAGGGGTAAAAGTAACTTTGTGCTTGCCGCGCAAGCGCATAGCAACGATCGAGGCAAGACGACCCAGAACAACGCCTTCGGCGTCGATCACGATCCACTTTTTCTCGATGTCTGCTGGATTAGCAGAGAAGGTTTTCATCGCGGGAGTACCCTTGGTTCAGTTGGGGAACGGCCAAACGACCGGTTCCGAATTCGATTGCGTGGTTATACAAGGGCAAAGTTTCACGTCAAGCGCCGCAATGTCATTTTAACTGTTATATTTCAGCAACTTATGAAATAGGTATTAAAATACCCCACAATTAAGTCATTCTCAGACCGTTATTTCTTCGCGTGGGTTGTCCAACAGCTTGCGCAGCTGAACGATTCCAGCCTCAAAGCGGGCTTTATCGACCAACCCGTTCACCGAAACACGTATGGCATGGGGCGCGCGGGCATCCCGCATCGCAAAGCCTTCGGCACTGCGCACAATCACCCCTTGGTTTTCCGCGGCGTGGGTAAAGGCCGAAGCGCGCCAGCCCTGAGGCAGGCGAATCCACAGAAACGGCACATCTTCGTTCCAGACCACATCATGACCCCCCAGATGATTCACAGCCAAGCGCACAAGGTCCGAAATCTCGGCGCGCACCTTGGCGGCAACACTCAGCATGCGCGGATCAGATACGAAACTGGTGGCAATCTGAACCAAGGGGCGTGACAGGCCAAAGTGGCTAAAGGCGGCGCTGCGCACCAGATCCTGCACTCGGTTTCGGGGTGCCACAACATAGCCAATCCGCAATGCAGGCGTCATGGTTTTTGACAGCGAGGACACATACCAGCCGAAATCAGGCATCAACGAGTGGTAGCTTTCAGCGCGGTGTTCACCAATGGCGTAGCAATCATCGTCAATCACATGCAGCTCTAGTCGTTGTGCCAGCGCGGCAATTTCTCGGCGACGGCGATAAGAGGTTGTGCGCAAAGACGGGTTGTTGACCTCAGACTCGGTGCAAAACAGCTGCGCCCCCTGTTCTCGCACAGCGCGTTCCAAGGCGTCTGGAATGGGGCCTTCGTCATCGCATTCGATGCCAATGACCTTGGCGCGGCAAAGCTGTGCAGATCGGCGAAAGCCGGGATAGGCCAGATTTTCCACAGCAACCACCGGCTCGGGTCCGGTCAAAACCGTCTGCATCACCTGCAGGACGGCGTTTTGGGCCCCATGGGTCACAACCAGATCTTCGGCGGTGAAGTTGCCAATCGGTAAATCCGCCATCCAACGTCGCAAGGCGCGCCGCAACGGCAAATCCATGGCGCGGTCTGGATAGCACAAGAGGTCTTCGATCCCGATGGAATCCGCCTGCGCGCGCATCGCGTCACGTAACACCTGTGTCTGTCCCATATCTGGCAATTGGGGGCTGCGCAGGTTCAACACTTGCGGCCAGTGGTACGACGGGTCCCCCTTGGTTTGAGGTTCCGCAACAAAGGTACCACGGCCCACGCCGGCCTGAAGCACCCCCTCTTCTGTCAGCACGGAATAGGCCCGTGCCACGGTCCCCGGGGTAACCTGAAGCTGATAGGCCAATTCACGCACCGGCGGCAGCTTGTCACCGCTTGGCAACGTGCCCTCTGCAACAGCGTCTCGGATCGCATCGGCCAAGGCGCGATATTTGGATTTGCCGTTTGTATTGAGAGTCGGAACCCAATTTGTACCCATGACAATGTTTCTCTGGACGCTTTGTGTTGGTGATTGTATCCATTGCCTTGTAGCGATGGCGCTACATTGTGTCAATACAATTAAGGATATGTGTCATGTCACAGCAAACGTTACTCGCATCACAAATCATCAGCACCGACTTGGGCCTGAACGCCCCAGTGGCGGCACGTCTGGCGTTTGTCTTTGCAGTGACGCTGACAAAATGGCACCTGCGCTATCACACTCGTAAGGCATTGAAGAATATGACCAATACCATGCTTTTGGACATTGGTCTGACACGTGACGCGGCTTATACGGAGGCCCGTCGCCCATTCTGGCGCGCCTGACTTCCCCGTCAGCGCTGGAATGTACTTAAGGCCGGGGTTCGCCCCGGCCTTTTTTATATCGATTTTTCAACTGGATACTGCGACCTAAATTGTATCGATACGCTTGGGTGGGATCGAGTAAGTCATCGATGCGCGCGCCACAGGCTTGGGGTCCCCCTGCGAATAGATCAACACATCACCCACGGCCAGAACACGGCCCAATTTCAGCAATCGGCAGTCCCCAATCAGATCTTTGTCCGCCGCTGGTTTGCGCATGAAATCCATCGATATATTGGTGGTCACGGTCAAGGCTTCGGGCCCGATCATCGCCAAAATATTCAGATAGATCCCACAATCGGCCAGAGAGAACATTGTCGGCCCCGAAATGGTCCCGCCGGGACGCAGATGATGATCCGAGATCAACATGCGCACCCGCAACGCCATATCGCGCACCTCTTCGATGACAAATTCATCTGCCACCTGCGGAAATTCGCTCTGCAAAAACTCCTGCAGTTGTTCTTTGCTCATGATGGCTGACATGGCTTCCCTCCCTTGCGCTGCGCCAGTAAAGTGACCCGGCATCGCACCGGAGGACAAGATGTCATTGCAAAATCGGGGATTTCTTTTTGTGGGCACCTTTCTGCAAAGTCACTCCCGTCGGCGCGCGCTGTCCGTTTATAAGCCCAATTCGGGCGCAAATGCGGCCTCTTTGCTCGCATCCTCTGGCCTTGTGATGCCGAAACACCGCGACAGTTCTTATGAAAAACCGCGAAAGGGTGTGCCTGCGCGGCCCAGTGTTTCCAAATTTGATCCGCATTATTTCAAATTGAGCTATATTCTGCCTCAATTTGGTCTGGTATTGAACATGAAGAGGCGCCGATTGGCCCTCTCGATCATGCGACGGTGGGTCACCTTCGGCATACTAACTCTCCAAGCCAGCCTCTCACTGGCTGCCGACCTACCGGAAACGGTGACCCACGCGACCTTCCCCCGCTCTGACATGTCCCAAGTTTTGCTTGGCCGCAGCCTGTTTTATGACCCGCTCCTGTCGGGCAATCAGGACATCGCGTGCGCCACATGCCACCACCCAACGTTGGGATCCAGCGATGGCATGTCGCTGTCGCTTGGGGCTGGGGCCAAAGGTTTGGGGCCGGAACGGGTGCTTATGGGGGGGCAATTGCCCCAAGGCCGCGTGCCACGCAATGCCCCTGCCCTTTGGAATCTTGGTGCGCGCGAATTTGAGGTGATGTTTCATGACGGGCGTGTGGCCAAAGACCCAGACGCGCCGTTTGGCATTTTGATGCCACAGGATCGCCCTTTGGATCGTGTGATGCCGTCACCTTTGGCGGCTCAAGCGATGTTGCCGGTGTTGTCAGCGGTGGAAATGGCAGGCCAGCCGGGCAGCAACCCCGTGGCCGATGCGGTTGCCGAGGGTCAAGCAGAACTGGCATGGGCCTTGTTGGCCGAGCGTGTCAACGCCATTCCAGACTATCGCCGCCGCTTTGATATTCTGATCGGTGCTGATCAGGCGGTGCATTTCAGTGATATCGCCAGCGCCATTGCGGCCTTTATCACCTATGAATTTCGCGCCACCAACAGCCGGTTTGATGCCTACTTGAACGGAGAGGAAAAGGCGCTCCCTCAATCGGCCAAACGCGGGCTAGAGCTGTTTTATGGGGCGGCAAACTGCGCCAGCTGTCACAGCGGCCTGTTTCAAACCGATCACGGCTTTCACGCCATTGGCCTGCCGCAACTGGGCCCCGGGAAAGACGCCGAACTGACCCCATATGCAGATTTTGGACGTCATTCTGTGACCGGCATCCCAGAAGACCTTTATCGATTCCGCACGCCGACGCTGCGCAACATAGCGCTGACCGCGCCCTATGGCCACGCCGGCGCCTATGCCACCCTCGAAGCGATGGTGCGCCATCATCTGCAGCCCAATCAGGCGTTGCTGAATTATGACCGCAGCCAGGCGGTGCTGCATGACGTGCCGCTTGATGATTGGAAAGCCATGAATGATGAGGTGGAACTCTTTGAAATTGCAGCGTCAATCGAACTGCCGGCGCAATCACTCAGTGACCAAGAGGTTGACGACATACTGGCGTTTTTGAACGCGCTGACTGATCCGGGGTCCAAACGTGGGCGCCTTGGGGTGCCGGACAATGTGCCCTCTGGCCTGCCCGTTGATCGCTGAGGGCTTTCCAAACGCCTGTTGTTGCCCTACATCGCGGCACATGGAAAAAACATTGCATATCGTCGGCGGCGGCATGGCCGGATCCGAAGCAGCTTGGCAGGCTGCCAATCAGGGCATTCAAGTGGTCATCCACGAGATGCGCCCCAAAGTCGAAACCTTTGCGCATCAAACCGGCAATCTGGCCGAGATGGTTTGCTCAAACTCCTTCCGTTCGGATGATGACGAACAGAATGCGGTGGGTCTGTTGCATTGGGAAATGCGCGCTGCCAACGGGTTGATCATGCAGATGGCAGAGCAACATCGCCTGCCTGCGGGCGGCGCTTTGGCGGTGGACCGTGATGCCTTTGCTGCCAGCGTCACCAAAGCCTTATTGGATCATCCCAATGTGTCGGTGTCTTATGATGAGATCACCGAGTTGCCGAGCGAGGGCACATGGATCATCGCCACCGGGCCGCTGACCTCAGCTGGTCTTGGCGCAGCCATTCAAGCAGAAACCGGCGCCGAGCGTTTGGCCTTTTTTGATGCTATCGCGCCGATTGTCTATGCTGACAGCATCGATATGGATGTCGCTTGGTTGCAATCTCGCTACGACAAAGGCGACACCGAAGAAGAACAAAAGGCCTATCTCAATTGCCCAATGACCAAAGAGCAATACGAAGCCTTTATTGATGCCCTGATGGCGGCGGATAAAACCGAATTTCACGAAGGGGAAACCGCAGGCTATTTTGATGGTTGTCTGCCGATCGAAGTCATGGCGGAACGGGGCCGCGAAACCCTGCGTTTCGGCCCGATGAAACCGGTGGGCCTGACCAATGCAAACGATCCGGACAACAAACCCTATGCGGTGGTGCAGCTGCGCCGGGACAACGCCTTGGGAACGCTTTACAATATCGTCGGATTTCAAACCAAAATGAAATACGGCGCACAGACCGAAGTGTTCCGCGCCATTCCGGGGCTGCAAAACGCCAATTTTGCCCGTTTGGGCGGGATCCACCGCAATACGTTTTTGAATTCACCCACATTGCTGGACAATCAGATGCGGTTGAAATCCAAACCCAACATTCGATTTGCAGGTCAGGTCACCGGCGTCGAAGGCTATGTGGAAAGCGCGGCCATGGGCCTGCTGGCGGGACGTCTGGCGGCGGCCGAATTGCTGGGCAAACCTTTGGATACGGCGCCGCAAAACACCGCCATGGGCGCCTTGATCCACCACATCACCGGGGGCGCGGATGCCAAAACCTTCCAACCGATGAACGTCAACTTTGGTCTGTTCCACCCGGTGGAAGGGCTCAAAGGCGGGCGTCGCGGTCGCAAAGATCGCTACAAAGCCTATACGGATCGCGCAAAAGAAGAGTTCACTCAATGGCTTGAGGGTCAATCCTCATGACATTTGTGACCCGGTTTGCACCCAGCCCCACCGGGCCGCTGCATCTGGGTCACGCCTACTCTGCGCTGCTGGCCTATGACAGGGCCCGCGCGGTGGGGGGGCAATTCCACCTCAGAATTGAAGACATTGATCAAACGCGGTCACGCCCCCACTGGGAGGATCAGATCTACGAAGATCTGCGCTGGCTTGGCCTTGAGTGGGCGCCGAAAATCCTGCGCCAATCCGATCGCAGCGCGACCTACGGTGCGGCGCTCAACGCCCTCTGGCGTCGTGGCCTGCTTTATCCCTGCCGCTGCACCCGCCGTGATATTCTCGCTGCTAGTGCAGCCCCCCAAGAAGGTGTGCCCAGCCACGGGCCTGACGGGCTGATCTATCCCGGCACTTGCCGGCCCGCAAACGGGCACGCCTCTCAGGACATGCCGACACAACTCCCGCTGCGGCTCAACATGGCGCGTGCCTTGGCCAGCCTGCCCAATCCCCAAGACCTCAGCTTTGAGGAGGCCGGCGACGGGCCTGACACAAATCGCACCATCCATCTCTCCCCCCAGACGTTGCGCCAATCTGTTGGCGATATCGTTCTGTCGCGCAAAGATTTTTTGGGCTCGTATCACCTCTCGGTGGTGCTGGATGATGCGGCGCAAAACGTCACCCATGTCATTCGCGGCCAGGATCTGTTTGATGCAACCCAAATTCACGTGTTGTTGCAACGGCTGCTGGATTTGCCGACACCTCACTATCACCACCACCGTCTGATCCGTGATGGCGCTGGCAAACGTCTGGCCAAACGCGACGATGCGCGCGCCATTGCCAAATACCGCGCCGATGGCGCCACGCCACAAGACATCCGTGCCCTCGTGGGCCTGTGATCTTTTTCTTGGGTCAAATACCTCGGGGGTGAACGGGGACCTTGTCCCCAGAGGGGGCAGCGCCCCCTTGATCCTACCCTTAGGGCCCTTAGGGGCCAGGTCTTAGCTTTCAGGCGCCATCAATTCGACCACCGCCCCATCCCGCACCGCAGAATAGAAGCAACTGCGCCGATTGGTGTGGCAGGCGGGGCCCGTTTGATTGACCAGAACCAGCAAACAGTCTTGATCACAATCAAAGCGGAAATCGACCAGTTCCTGCACATGGCCGCTGCTTTCACCTTTGATCCAAAAGGCTTGCCGCGAGCGGCTCCAATAGGTGACTTTGCCGGTGGCCAGGGTTTTGGCGACAGAGTCGGCGTTCATCCAAGCCATCATCAACACCTCACCGGACTGGGCGTCCTGGGCGATGGCCGGGATCAGGCCTTTGGCGTCATAAGTCAAAGTCGAAGGATCAAAGGACATGCGAAAAACCTTTTGCATCTGCAGATATGAACCCTATCTATGGGGAAGTGGTACAAAGGAAAAGACATGAGCGGCGAAACAGATCTGATCAAACTCTATTCAGCCCGGATTTTGGCGCTCGCAGCGGATATTCCCCATATGGATCGCCTCAGCGATCCCCAAGCCACGGCCAAACGACGCTCTCCGCTCTGCGGGTCAACCGTGGCAATTGATTTGTCGTTGCGCGACGGTGTGATTGCGGAGTTTGGTCAAGACGTCAAAGCCTGTGCTTTGGGACAAGCGGCGGCCTCAGTGGTCGGCAGCGCCGTGATTGGCGCTTCGCGAGATCAGATTGAAACGGCACGCAATCAATTGAAAGATATGCTTAAAAACGAGGGTCCCGTCCCGGATGCCCCGTTTTCGGGTCTCGAAGTGTTGCAGCCCGCACGCGAGTATAAAAATCGTCACGCCTCGATCATGTTGGCCCTTGAAGCCACGCTCGAAGCGTTTGACCTTGCGATTGAAAAATCTGACTGCGCCTAAAAAAAACCGCCGCTCACCCAGCAAAGGATGGCGGCGGAGAAGGTGCGTGTTCTGGACAGTCTGGACCCATAAAAGGGGAAGAGGCTTTCCCTGTGACGGGACAGGCAGTGTCACAAGCGCGATATGGGGATAAGGCGCGGCACAGGCCCAGAAGAACACGCGGGCAGAAAACTCAGGCAAACAGCGGCAAGTGTAGGCCGATGACGAACATAATCATCAAAGCAGCCGCGCCAATAGCGTCTGCCAACAACGTGTCTTGCGACCGCGATATGATAGATTTGATTTCACGAAACATCGGCTGCTCTCCCTGCACCTGTTTGTTGCCTCTTTGTTCTCATATTCAGGGTGAGTCGTAAAGAACTTTATGAGAACATTTGTGAACAAAGTGGGTTTTTGGGGGCGAAAACCGTCGCGGCCTGCGCATCAAATCGGTTTAACCTACTGAAATTAAACGGATTGCTTGATCCTGTTCCATCAGCCACAAAAGAACGCGCGCCGCCTTGCCGCGGTCTCCTTCCAGCGATGGATCCTCATGCAATAGCGCGCGGGCGTCGCTTTGGGCGACTGCCATAAGGGCTGCTTGGCGTTCCAAATCGGCAACTCGGAATCGGGGCAAGCCCGATTGCGCCGTGCCAATCAGATCTCCGGATCCGCGCATCTCCAGATCCACCTCCGAGATACGGAACCCGTCTTCGGTGTCGCGCAACGTGGTCAAGCGACGTTCCCCGGTTTCGCTGAGAGGGGCCTGATAGAGTAACAAACAGGTGGAGGCGGCATCACCGCGACCAACACGCCCACGCAGTTGGTGTAACTGCGCTAGACCAAAGGTCTCTGCCCGCTCAATCACCATGATGGTGGCGTTGGGCACGTTGACGCCAACCTCGATCACAGTGGTCGACACCAGCACACTGGTGCGCCCCGCCACAAACTCGGCCATGGCGGCGTCTTTATCAGCCGGGGGCATTTGCCCATGCACCAGACCAACAACACCCTCGCCAAGGGCCGCCCGAAGTGTTTTGAACCGTGCCTCGGCGGCGGTCAGGTCCACCACTTCACTTTCTTCGACAAGCGGGCAAACCCAATAGGCCTGCCGACCTTCTTTCACCGCTTGGCGCAGGTGATCAATCACCTCGTCTATGCGCCCGGTAGAAACCATAGCGGTTTTGATGGGTTTGCGTCCGGGTGGTTTTTCATCCAGCACCGACACATCCATGTCGCCGTATTGCGCCAGCGCCAAAGAACGCGGAATTGGCGTCGCAGTCATCACCAAAACATCCGCCGCGGCGCCCTTTTTGCCAAGCTCTAGTCGTTGGCGCACGCCAAAGCGATGCTGCTCATCCACAACGGCCAGACGCAGGTCAGCAAACTCAACATCGTTTTGAAACACCGCATGGGTGCCCACCAAAATTTGGATGTCTCCCCTGGCCAAAGCCGCCAGTTTGGCTTGGCGATCTTTGCCCTTGTCGCGCCCGGTCAACACCTCTAGCACCACGCCTGAGGCTTCGGCCAAGGGCTGTAGACCTTCTAGATGTTGCCGCGCAAGAATTTCGGTTGGGGCCATCATGACGCCCTGCCCGCCAGCCTCAACCGCACAGAGCAGCGCCATCAAAGCCACCAAGGTTTTGCCCGCGCCCACGTCCCCCTGCAACAGCCGGTTCATCTTAAGAGGCTTGGCCATATCCCCCTGAATTTCGTCAATCGAGCGCATCTGAGCCCCCGTGGGGCGATACGGCAAGGCCTGAAGCACGCGGCTTTGGAGCCGCCCGTCACCTTGGGTGACCTGCCCGACGCCGCGTCGCAATTGTGAACGCGCCAAGGCCAAGGTCAGCTGATGCGCCATCAACTCGTCATAGGCCAGACGTTCGCGCGCTTTGGCGGTCGGTGCCAGATCTCCGGTGGATTGAGGGCTGTGGGCGGCTTCGATCGCTGCGCTCCAGCTTGGCCAATCGCTTTGCTTTTTTTGTTCTGAATCAATCCATTCGGGCAAATCTTTCGCCCTGGACACCGCCGCGCGCATTGCTTTGGCCATCTGTTTTTGACTGACGCCCGATGTCAAAGGATAGACCGGTTCAAACACCGGAATTTCACCGGCCTCGTCCAGCGACACCATGTGATCGGGGTGCACCATCTGCGCAACGCCATCAAACAGCTCAAGTTTGCCCGAAATCAGCCGGCGGGATCCTTCGGGGATGGTTTTTTGCAGATAGTCCCCCCGGGCATGGAAAAAGACCAACTGAAAGCTGGTTTGCGCATCCTCAACCGTGACCCGATATGCGCCAGAGCGATTGCGCGGTGCCTTGTGGGCGCCAATGGTCACCTCAACGGTCACGGTTTCAGGGGGCAATACACCTTCGATCGTGTCTCGACGCGCCCGGTCGATGCCAGAATAAGGCAATGTAAACAACAGATCACGTGGCTTTTCGATATGCAGCTGCCCAAGGTTCAGCGCCGTTTTTGGCCCCACACCTTCAAGCGTTTCTAGCCCGGCAAAAAGCGGGAACAGCTGTTCAGGACGTCCACTCATAGGCCTTCAATCAGTTCCAACCAGTCATCTTCGCTTAGGGTTTTGATGCCCAGTTCGGCTGCCTTTTTGGCCTTGGAGCCCGCGCCGGGCCCAGCCACCAGCAGGTCGGTCTTTTTACTGACCGAACCAGAGACTTTGGCCCCCAGTGTTTCGGCCCGCGCCTTGGCCTCTGCCCGGCTCATTTTCTCCAATGTGCCTGTAAACACAACAATTTTTCCCGCCACTGGGCTGTTTTCCGTGGCGGGTTTCACCGCCTCTTGGACATCCAGTTGCGCGATCAACCGGTCGATGCTGGCGCGTTCACTCGCTTGGGCAAAGGCGCTCACCAACGAGCGCGCCATAACCTCGCCAACCCCATCAATGGACAACAAATCGTCCCATGCCGGACCTTCAAACTCAGCGGCCTTTTCCAGCGTTTCTTCGAGCGACTGCCATGTGCCAAAATGGTTGGCGATCAAGTTGCTCGCCGCTTCGCCAACATGGCGAATACCCAAAGAAAAGAGCACCTTACCAAAAGGAATAGAACGTTTTTCATCGATGGCTTTGAACAGGTTTTTGGCGCTTTTATCGCCCCAACCATCCCGGTTTGCCAATTTGGCCAATTGGGATTTGTCGCGGTGCGCCAGGGTGAAGATATCGGCGGGCTCTTTCACCGGTAGCATCTCATCATGATAGAACATCTCGACCTGTTTTGCCCCCAAACCTTCGATGTCAAAGGTGCCACGAGATACGAAATGCTTTAGTTTTTCAACGGCTTGTGCGGGACAGATGATCCCCCCAGAGCAACGACGCACCGCGTCCCCCTCTTCGCGGAACGCTTCGGAATTACATTCCGGGCAAAGCGTCGGGAAGTCATAAGGCGCGGCCCCATCTGGGCGCTTGCTCAAATCGACATCGGCAATTTTGGGGATCACGTCACCCGCGCGATAGACCTGCACCCAATCGCCGATCCGAATATCTTTGCCGTCGCGGATTTCGACCCCTTTTGAATCGCGACCAAGGATATAGTCTTCGTTGTGCAATGTGGCGTTGCTCACCACCACGCCACCAACCGTCACCGGGGCCAAACGCGCCACCGGGCTGAGCGCGCCCGTGCGCCCAACCTGAATGTCGATCGCTTCCAGACGTGTCCAAGCCAGTTCTGCGGGGAATTTGTGGGCAATTGCCCACCGCGGCGTTGTAGAGCGAAAGCCCAACCGGGTCTGCAAGCTGAGATCATTCACCTTGTAGACCACGCCATCGATGTCATAGCCCAAAGCAGCGCGGTCCTGTTCAATCTGGCGATAGTGCTGCACCAATTCATTTACGGTGGCGCATAGCTTGGTCAGTGGATTGGTTTGAAACCCCAGCTGATGCAGTCGCTCAATCGCCCCGATCTGGGTGTCCGCCAAAGGTGCCGAGAGATCCCCCCAGCTGTAAGCGAAAAATTTAAGCGGGCGTTCGCGGGTGATTTCGGCGTTCAGTTGGCGCAACGACCCCGCTGCTGCGTTGCGCGGATTGGCAAAGGCTTTGCCGCCGCGCTCTGCTTGACGGGCATTCAAGGCCTCAAAATCCGCATGGCTCATATAGACTTCGCCGCGCACCTCAAGAACGTCTGGCGCTCCTTCAAGGTGGTGCGGCACATCGGCAATGGTGCGGGCATTGTCGGTGACGTTTTCACCGACCGCGCCATCCCCGCGCGTTGCCGCCTGCACCAATACGCCCTGTTCATAGCGCAACGACAGGCTGAGCCCGTCAATCTTTGGTTCGGCCGTATAGGCAACACTGCCACTGGTTTGACCAAGATATTTGACGATATAGCTGTCAAACTCATCCACATCACTGTCGTCAAAGGCATTGCTCAACGACAGCATCCGCACAGCGTGATGGATTTTGCCAAACCCGTCGCCAACCTGGGCCCCAACTTGATCCGACGCGCTGTCGGCTCTTTTTAGATGAGGAAAGCGTGTTTCGATTTCGCTGTTTCGGCGTTTGGCCGCATCATAATCGGCATCCGAAATCTTGGGCGCATCCAGCGTGTGATAGTCGTGGTTGGCCTGTGTCAGCAGGTCTGCGAGGCGGGCAAGCTCTTGTTGCGCGTCCGTTTCTGTCAGCTGATCCACCGAAATATTTTTCACCGCAAGCACCCCTTTGCCAATTATCCAAGTGATAGGGGCGCTTGTCGGCGAGGTCCAGAGTGGTGGATCAGGATTTAGGCCCCAACCGCAATTCGTTCAGCGGGCAGAATGCTGGAATCTGGATCGCGCAACACATATCCACGCCCCCAAACCGTCTCGATATAATTTTCCCCCTCTGTGGCGGTGCTGAGTTTTTTGCGCAGTTTACAGATGAACACATCAATGATTTTGAGTTCTGGTTCATCCATGCCGCCGTAAAGGTGGTTTAAAAACATCTCTTTGGTCAGAGTGGTACCTTTGCGCAGGGACAGCAATTCCAGCATCTGATATTCTTTGCCGGTCAAATGCACCGTTTTGCCACCCACATCGACGGTTTTGGCATCCAGGTTCACATTGATTTTGCCCGTCCGAATCACAGATTGGGAATGCCCTTTGGAACGGCGGATGATGGCATGAATGCGCGCCACCAATTCTTCGCGGTGAAAGGGTTTGGTCAGATAATCATCCGCCCCGGTGCCAAAGCCTTTGATTTTGCTTTCGGTGTCATCTGCCCCAGACAGGATCAAAATCGGCGTATCAATGCGGGACAGCCGCAGCTGTCGCAACACTTCGTGCCCATTCATATCGGGCAGGCCCAGATCCAATAGGATCAAATCATAATCATAGAGCTTGGCCAGATCGATCCCTTCTTCGCCAAGGTCGGTTGTGTAGACATTCAGGTTTGCATGAGTGAGCATCATTTCGATGCTCTTCGAGGTTGTTGGGTCATCTTCTACTAATAGTACGCGCATCACAGCATCTCCGTCGTCGGTCATGTTGGAATTAAACGTGAACAAAAAAGGTTAACCACCCGTTATCGCCGCACTGAGAATAGTAGCAACCACCTAAGGTTGTCTATATCTTTTTACACAAGTGGCCTTCAGAGCCACTTCTCCGTGCTTGGACATCGCCGAAATCCACTCTTGAAACTCTTCTTCGCTGAGGCTGTAGCGTTTGATGGCCTCTTCTTGCGTTAGCAGCCCATACAAAACCGCCCGCACAACCGTGGCTTTGCGACTGGCCACCCAACGTTTGGTGGTTGGCAGCGGCAAGTCAGACAAGGATAGAACCGAGCCATCCGGCAATTTGACCGCCCTTGGCCCATCAACTTTCTTCAAAAACATCACCCAACTCCTCTTGTTGGGGCAGTTTTTGCGTCCAGTCTTTAACGTCAGGTGAAAGTGCCCCTTGAGAGTGATTGCAATTTTCATATATTCCCTCAGACTTCTCATCTGGAGCAGCACCATGCTGGACAACAATTCCAATCTCAATTCGCTCGGCTTTAACAAGCCGCCGTCCGAAACCCGCGTGGTGGTGGCCATGTCCGGGGGCGTGGACAGCTCTGTCGTGGCCGCTCAGCTGGCCGAAGAGGGCTATGACGTCGTTGGGGTCACGCTTCAGCTTTATGATCATGGCGCTGCTTTGGCCAAAAAAGGCGCCTGCTGCGCCGGGATCGACATTCATGATGCCCGCCGTGTTGCCGAGGAAATGGGCTTTCCGCATTATGTGCTGGATTATGAAAACATCTTTAAGGATGCGGTCATTGATGAGTTTGCCGACAGCTATTTGGCCGGGGCAACGCCAGTTCCTTGTATTCGGTGCAACGAACGGGTGAAATTCAAAGACCTGCTGCAGACGGCCAAAGACCTTGAGGCCGATTGCATGGCCACAGGCCACTATATCCAACGGATGGATGGCGAGGTTGGACCCGAGTTGCACAGCGCTGCGGATGCCAATCGCGATCAGAGCTATTTCCTGTTCTCCACCACACCAGAGCAATTGTCGTTCCTGCGCTTCCCATTGGGCCACCTGCCCTCAAAAGATGCCACGCGGGCTTTGGCCGCAAAATACGGACTGTCCGTCGCCGATAAGCCCGACAGTCAGGATATTTGTTTCGTGCCAGATGGCGACTACGCCGGCGTGATCGAAAAACTGCGCCCTGGGGCAGCAGATCCAGGGGATATCGTGGATACTGACGGCAAGGTTCTGGGGCAGCACAACGGCGTGATCCACTACACCATCGGTCAACGCCGTGGCTTGGGCCTTGGCGGTCTGGCAGAGCCTGTCTATGTGGTCAAATTGGATGTCGATAAGAAACACGTTGTCGTGGGCCCCAAAGAGCTTCTGGCGACCCGGATTGTTCCGGTCCGCGAGATCAACTGGTTGGGGGATGCGCCATTTACCTCTAAGTCCGAATGGCATCTGTCGGTCAAGGTGCGCTCTACCAAACCACCAAGAGAGGCGATTATCCGGCCGCTGAGTGAGACCACCGCCGAGGTGGAACTGCTGACCCCCGAAGATGGCGTGTCGCCGGGACAAGCCTGCGTGTTCTATGACCCCAATGGCAGTCGAATTTTTGGCGGCGGATGGATTTGGCGCGGTAACTAAGCCGCTGGCGCAACGCAAAATTTGTACAAATTTTGGACCATTTTTTGTACAAAAAATGAGGTGGCGGCGGCGTACAGGTTGTCCGCCGCCCCAGCCACTGGGCTTATTTTTGTGTTGGGGACGTCAGGCCGTTCTTTTGACGATCCAGCGGCATGGCCGAACGCACCGTGGCCTCAACATGAGACGCCAGAGATTTCCGGTTGGCAAAATCGTCCACCCGCACTGGTGGATGATAGGTCACTTCTACCCGTCCCTGTTTCGGCGCGGCCAAAACCCGCAGCATATGAGCGCCAAAATCCATACCGCCCCACCAACCGTAAAACCGTGGATCACCGTTTTTTGGGCCCCAATAGACCATAGTGACGGGTTGGATGTGCATTTCGTGGCGCAGCTCTTCGCTGAAAAACGCCTGAAACAACGTGGATTTAAACGGCAGCACCACCATGCCATCTGTTGAGGTGCCTTCAGGGAAGAACAGCAGCTTATGCCCCGCCAGCAGCCGTTCTTCGAATTGGGTTTGTTGGATTTTGGCGTCTTTGCGGGTGCGGTTGATAAACACCGTCCCGGTGCTTTTGGCCAATGTGCCAATGCCCGGCCATCCTGCCACTTCGGATTTTGAGACAAAATAGATGCGTTTGCCGGCGTTCATCGTAAAGATGTCCAGCCAAGAGCAATGGTTGGCCACCACCGCGCCGCGTTCTTTCATCCGCTCACCATGGACCACAAACCCCAAGCCCAGAACTCGCAGCGCCTGACGCGCGGCAAATTGGGTAATGTAGGGGGTGATGGGCCGGTGCATGCCAAAAAACAGGCGCTCAACCGCGCGCAAAGGCAGGTTTACCAGCAAGCTGCCAAAGACAACGATTGCAAACACAGGCCCCCGCAACAAAACGCGCAGCCATCCCCAAACCCCAATTGGCTTGAATTCAGGTTCTGATGGCATATCCCAGTCAATGTTCAACGGGCGACCCCTTTGGTGTAAATGTTTTTTTGTTTGGCATTGAGCCGTTTGGTGTCCATGACCAAACAGACATCCGTTGTGTTGAACGCATGATCCACAAAGGCGCCTTCGCCGACGCAGCCGCCCAATCGCAAGTAGGCTTTGATCAGAGCGGGCACTTCGAGCATTGCTTTGCGGCGGTCCAAATCGTCCTTGGCCACCAAATTCATCGAGGCAGCACTGGTGGGCTGGGCGCGCACACGCAGATCTTCGGGCGCGAGATGATTGTGATGCAGCATCGACAAGGGCTGGGCCAGCGCCGCGACATCCGTGCCATGAAAACTGGCCACACCAAACAGAATTTCTATTTCATGTTCAAAGACATAGGCCGCTAAAGCATTCCAGAGATGGAACATGGCTGCGCCACCACGATAGTCCGTGGCGAGGCAAGATCGCCCCAGCTCAAGCAGCTTGCGGCCGCTGGTTTTCAGCACGGTCAGATCATATTCACCCTCTGAATAGAACTGTCCAAGCTTGGCGGCTTGATCGTCCCGTAACAGGCGATAAACCCCGACAACGGCCGGGGCTCCTTCGACCATACGCGCGTTGTCCAGCAAAAGAAGATGATCAAAATAGGGGTCGAACCGATCGCATTCCAGCCGGTTTTGGTGATCAACCTCTGCGCCACCTCCCCCAAGTTCTTGAACGAACACCTCGTAGCGCAGACGCTGCGCCGCACGTAGCTCTGCGTCAGTTTCCGCCAATTTTACCGAAAATTCTGGTTCGGCCATGGCCATAAACGCTTTCGTCCTTGAGTTTAAAGGGTTTTAGGCAACCCAGCAGGGCTTGGCAACTCAACACGGAAATCTGATCACAAAATATCTAGATTTCGACCTATGGTTGATTAATACTATGCTAACTAAATTGATCCATCAAAAACGGGCATCAACTGAATACGGGACCCGTCGATCACAACTTTACCAGCGTCCGGGAAATTCACCGTGATTTTCCCGCCGATATTGGATTGAACCTGACCAACGCCCCACGCGGGCTGGCCGGGGTGTTTTACAAAGTTTCCGGGTTCTAAAAACGCATTCAGGTCAGACATGATCTTATCCGTCGAAAGGAACAATATGGGCCAGACAAACCAAGAGATCACCCAACTCATCGGATCTCGGATCTGTCATGATCTGGTAAGCCCTATCGGGGCCATTGGCAACGGGTTGGAGTTGATGCAATTGGACGGCACGCCGGTGACGCCGGAAATCACCTTAATTATGGACAGTTTGCACAATGCCAGCGCCCGGATCCGGTTTTTCCGCTTTGCGTTTGGATTGGCCACCGAAGGTCAAGCGGTGGGACACTCAGACATCTTGAAAACCTTGGCAGCCATCGAAATCGGTGGCCGGTTCACCTATCGCTGGGACAGGCCCAAAGATCTGAGCCGGATCGAAACCCGACAGGTGTTCTTAGCGCTGATGTGCCTTGAAACATGTCTGGTGCGTGGTGGGGAAATTTCGTTGACTTGTGGGGATGGGCGTTGGCATCTGAGCGGCACAGGCCCGCGGATCGTCTGGGACGCTGCCCTATGGGACCCATTGTGTCGTGGACAAAGCCCCGAGGCCACACCCAACAATGTGCAGTTTGCACTGTTGCCCGAGGCGTTGCGCGCCTCTCAGCGATCCCTTACCGCCGAATGCAGGGAAACGGCGGTAAGTTTATGGTTTTAGACGGGTTTTAGCCTAGCTGCGCACCGTGCCATCCCCAACCACCAGATACTTAAAGCTGGTCAGCTGGGCGGCACCCACTGGGCCACGTGCGTGCATTTTGCCTGTGGCGATGCCAATCTCGGCCCCCATGCCAAATTCAGCGCCATCAGCAAATTGGGTTGAGGCGTTGCGCATCAAAATCGCACTGTCCAGCCGCTCAAAAAAACGCTCGGCCACAGCATCATCTTCGGCCAAAACGCAATCGGTGTGGCTTGAGCTGAAGTGGCGGATATGCGCAATCGCATCGTCAACATCGGTGACAACTTTGGCCGCGATGATGCTGTCGAGGAATTCTTTGCCCCAGTCATCATCCGTGGCAGGAATTGTACCGTCAACCGCAAGGCCCTGTGCGCGCACTTCGACGCCGGCATCGACCAACAGGCGCAGCAAATCCGCCCCCAAGGTTTCGGCAACGTCTTGATGGATCAACAAGCATTCCGCTGAGCCACAGATCCCGGTGCGCCGCGTTTTGGCGTTCAACACAACATCCAGCGCCTTGGTGGCATCGGCCGATTTGTCGACATAGATATGCACAATGCCTTCGAGGTGAGCAAAGACCGGCACCCGCGCTTCGCGCTGGACCAAGCCAACCAGCCCTTTGCCTCCACGGGGCACAATCACATCCACATACTCGGTCATCGTCAGCAGTTCCTGAACGGCAGCCCGATCACGGGTGGGGATCAATTGAATGGCATCTTCGGGCAAGTCTGCGGCTTTGAGGCCGATCATCAAACATTTGTGGATCGCCAACGAAGAGTTGAACCCTTCGGATCCACCCCGCAGGATCACCGCATTGCCTGATTTCAAGCACAGCGCCCCGGCATCGGCTGTCACGTTCGGACGGCTTTCATAGATCACGCCGATCACCCCCAAAGGCGTGCGCACACGGCGGATGTTTAGCCCCGACGGCATGTCCCAATCGGCCAAAACTTCGCCCACGGGGTCGCTTTGCGCTGCGACAGCGCGCAGGCCGTCAACAATGCTTTGCACCCGGTCTTCGTCTAGCATCAACCGGTCCATCATGGCGGGGCTTAGCCCTTTGTTGCGGCCAAATTCCATGTCTTTGACATTTGCCGCAATAATGTCGGCCCGCTGGTCCCAAACGGCATCCGCCGCCGTGTTCAGCGCCAAGGTTTTGGTTTCGGCACTGGCAAAGCCCAGTTCAGCCGAGGCCGCTTTGGCCCGTTTGCCCAAGTCCTGCATCAATGCAGAGATGTTTTCGATATCTTTCATCGGATCGTCTTTCGCATGTTTGTCTGTACGTAGCACAAGGCGCCTCTACAGCGCCATATCATCGCGATGGATCAAGGCTGCCCGTCCCGGATAACCAAGCAACGTTTCAATCTTTTCAGAGCGGTGCCCTTTGATTGTCGTCGCTTCGCCAGCGGTGTACCGGCTCAGTCCCTGTCCCAGCTTATGCCCGGCCGGGTCAAGGATCGCCACAGGGTCGCCGCGACCAAAAGTGCCCGCAACACCCAAAACCCCGGCAGGCAACAAGCTGTTGCCCCGCTGCAAAGCTTTGGCGGCCCCGGTGTCCACTGTGATGTCGCCTTTGGGCTTCATCGCAGCAATCCATCCTTTTCGGGCCTCGTGCGGATCACCCTGAGCGGTGAACCAAGTGGCGTTGGCGCCGCCTTCAAGCGCCGTGAGGGGGCGTTGAGCCGATCCCTCGGTGATGGCCATGGCGCATCCTGCACCGGTTGCGGTTTTTGCAGCCATCAATTTGGTTTTCATCCCCCCCTTGGACAGGCCCGAACCGGCATCGCCGGCCATGGCCTCAATTTCAGGGGTGATGGTGTCAATGACATCATAGCGTGTCGCGGTGGGATCATCGCCGGGATTGGCGGTGTAAAACCCGTCCACATCCGACAATAGGATCAACTGATCCGCGCCCACAGTCACAGCCACTTGCGCAGCCAGACGGTCGTTGTCGCCATATCGGATCTCATCCGTCGCGATGGTGTCATTTTCATTTACAATTGGCACCACACCCAACGACAACAGGGTCTCTAGCGTGGCACGACTGTTCAAATAGCGCCGACGATCGGCGCTGTCTTCGAGGGTGACCAGAACCTGAGCCGTGGTGATGCCATGTGGGGCCAAGACCTCTTCGTAGGCCCGTGCCAACCGGATCTGGCCCACCGCTGCGGCCGCCTGAGATTGCTCTAGCGGCAGTTTGGTTGCGGGCAGATCCAACACCCCGCGCCCCAGTGCAATGGATCCAGAAGAGACCAAGACAACTTCGGTGCCCTGAGATTTGAGCCACGCCACGTCCTCGGCCAATCCGCGCACCCAGTCAGCCCGCAAATCTCCGGTGTTTCGATCCACCAAAAGGGCCGAGCCAATTTTGACCACCAGCCGTTTTGCAGCAGTTAGGGACGCCACGTCTCTTCCTCTTCGTCAGGAGCTTTGAGACGCAAGCGATTGTCATCAATCTGCGACCGCAATGCGCGCAGCACATCATCGGTTCCTTCTTGTGACACGCCAGACATCAGCATCACAGGCCCCCCACTCGCCGCTTCCAGCTCTTCTTTCAGGAATTCGCGCTCTTCGTCATCCAAAGTGTCGATCTTATTCAACACGGTGATGCGTGGCTTTTCCGCCAAAGCGCCGCCATAGGCTTCTAACTCGCCAATGATCGTGTGGTAATCTTCGATCAAAGAGCCAGAGCTGCCATCCACCAGATGCAGCAGAACGGCACAGCGTTCTACATGACCAAGGAACAGATCGCCCAGACCGCGCCCTTCGCTGGCACCCTCGATCAGGCCGGGAATATCAGCGACCACAAATTCAACACCATCGATGCCCACAACGCCAAGGTTGGGGTGCAAGGTGGTGAACGGGTAATCCGCAATTTTGGGACGCGCGTTTGAGGTAGCGGCCAAGAAAGTCGATTTCCCCGCGTTGGGCAGGCCCAGCAACCCGACATCCGCAATCAGCTTGAGACGCATCCACAGCGTACGATCGACGCATTCCTGTCCTGGATTGGCGCGTCGTGGCGCTTGGTTGGTCGAGGATTTGAAATGCAGGTTGCCCCAGCCGCCATTGCCACCCTTGGCCAGCAACACGCGTTGACCAATTTCGGTCATATCCGCGATCAGCGTCTCTTCGTCTTCGTCCAGAATTTCGGTGCCCACAGGCACGCGCAAAACGATGTCTTCGCCATCAGCACCGGTGCGCTGTTGGCCCATGCCGCCACGACCATTATCAGCAAAGAAATGCTGTTGATAACGGAAATCGATCAGCGTGTTCAGACCATCCACAGCCTCGGCCCAAACCGAGCCACCCGAGCCGCCATCGCCGCCATCCGGGCCGCCGTATTCGATGTATTTTTCACGACGGAAACTGATGCAGCCGTTTCCGCCTGCTCCGGATCGAATATAGACCTTCGCGAGATCAAGAAATTTCATGGCGTGGTGCTTTCACATAAGAGTGCGCGTGGTGTAGCGGGGAATGTCCCCATGCTCAAGCAGGCTTACACAAAACCCACCGTTCTTTGACCCTTGAACTGCACCAAATACTCGATTTTGGTCCCGGCGATCACATCCCCCATCAAATTGGGGCAAATTGATCCGATTTTATGGGGGGATCCCAAGGGTGTTGTTTGACCCGGGGCGTTTGGTCCCTGCCCGGCCCCCATCGGGGGCCAGAAGGCTGGTTGCGCAGATCCGGTGCCGTCTGACGGGGATAAACCGCCGGGCCTGCGATCTGCGCAAATGTGTGTTTTCAGCTGAGTTTGCGGCTGTAAGTCCATGTGGCAACTTTGGCATTGCGCGCCACACTAAAGGTTTCCGCATCCCCTAGGTATTCAAACCCACAGTTGGTCAGCACACGGGCAGACACAGCGTTGTCCTGAAACACTTCGGCAAACAGCGTTTTGCTTTGCTGTGGGTTGGCGTCGATCAGCGTTTCAACCGCAGCAGAGGCAATCCCGGTGTTCCAAAATGGCGGGGCAACCCAATAGCCAATCTCTGACTGGCCACGATCCATGCGTTCCAAGGTGATGATGCCCATGAACTCAGGCGCACCGGCTTTGGTGCCGTCAATGGCCCAGACGTCTTCGGTGCGATCACTGGCATGAGAGCGATCGATCAATGCTTCGGTTGCGCCCGGTGGCAAAGGATGCGGCAATCCGCGAATGAATTTCGACACACGCAGGTCGCCTGCGTAATGTTCAATCATACCTTTGTCCGATTTACGCAGCGGGCGCAGGTCAAACCGGTCAGAAGAAATCACCGCTTGGGGCGGTACAGTTTCGAGCATCATTTACATACTCCTCCAAATACTTTGTCCAACGGCTGAGATCTTCTGTTCGCCCCCTCCTCCTGGATTGAACAGCATCTTTGCACCGCAAGATGTCAAACACATGGCACCTGAGTTGCCAATTACAAGCCGGCAACCCTTCACTCTTAACCAAGTTCCCGTCAGGAACCCTTTTCGCTTTGAAATCAAACCAATGATTAAAACGGAAAAAGGGACCGGCTTGTGAGCCGGTCCCTCTATGCTTTCGCTAAACCGGAAGGCTTATTCAGCCGCCTCTGCCACTGGAAGGACAGAAATGAAGGTACGACCCTTCAAGCCCTTGTGGAAGGTTACTTTGCCGTCAACAGTTGCAAAGATGGTGTGATCTTTGCCCATGCCAACGCCTTCCCCCGGCCACCACTTGGTGCCGCGCTGACGCGCGATGATGTTGCCAGGGATAGCCGCTTGGCCACCATAAAGTTTAACGCCAAGGCGACGACCAGCTGAGTCGCGACCGTTACGGGATGAACCGCCAGCTTTCTTGTGTGCCATTTGTGATTAGCTCCCTTACTTGCCGGCCAGTTCTTTGGCCTGTTCAACCCAGCCTTCACGCTCGATACGGCCTTTGAAAGACAATTTCTCGTCCATCGCAGCGATATCGGCTTCGGTCCAGGCAGCGATCTGAGCGAAGGTGGTCACGCCAGCTTCGAGCAGTTTTTTCTCAAGCGCCGGGCCAACACCCGACAGAGTTTTAAGATCATCTGCGCCAGCTGCGGCCGGTGCTGCTTTCTTAGCAGCAGGCTTTTTGGCTGGTTTTGCTTTGGCAGCAGGCGCCGCTTCTGCAACAGCAGCAGCGGATACCGAACCGGAACCGATGGCTGCTTTAACGCCTGATTTGCCAGCGCCGGACGCCAGGATATCAGTGATCTTGATCAGCGTCAGTTGCTGACGGTGACCCTTTGTCCGCTTCGAGCTGTGCTTACGACGGCGCTTTACGAAGTGGATCAGTTTTTCGCCTTTGATCTGGTCAACGACTTCAGCTTGAACAGCTGCGTCTTCTACCAGAGGAGCACCAACAACCAGGTTGTCGCCGCCAAGCATCAAAACTTCATTGAATTGGATAGTTTCGCCCGCGTCTGCAGCCAATTTTTCAATGCGAAGGATATCTCCGGACTGAACTTTGTACTGCTTGCCGCCGGTCTTGAGGACCGCAAACATTTGCATCTTCCTTTGTTTACCGCGTTCTTTGGTCCCCTTTTCAGGGTGTTTCTGGCCTATGCCACCGCAAACTGCGCGTCTATAAGACGTCATTACAAGAATAACGGGCAGAGAAAACCCTGCCCGAGATGCGCGCTTATTGTCGTTTGCAGCCTTTAAGTCAAGGAATAATCAGCGCCCACCTGCGATATTTGCGCTCAGAGCGTTTCACCGCGCAACTGCTTGGCCAAGGCCAGCCCCAAGGACAGGGAAATCGCCCCGTACATTTCGTCGAACCCAGCAAACAAGGCCCGGTTCAGCGCTTTGCCCTCTGGGCTGCGCGACATCTCGGCATAGGCAAGGATCGCTTCATCGCTCAGGGGATCATAGGCCTGAAGCAAGAAGGCAAACAGCCATTCGCGGGTGTCAGCGCGGGTCAGGTCCTCTTGCGACCAGACGTCTTGCAACATCTCTTCGTCGCTCAACTCTAATGCGCCGCCCTCAACCAGACCTCGAAAGAACAGATAGTTCGAGTTCAGCGCCCCAACCACGTTGTTTTCAATAAGCCCATTGGCTTCGATATAGTCGGCAATCGCACTCAGTCGGGCATCAAAGGGTTCGGGATGAGACAGAAAGTAAGCCCGCGCCAGATCCTCTTGGCCTTCATTCAAGAAGGAATGACGGGTGTCGACTTCGCGGGTGACAATCTGTTGCCCGGTTTCGCTGTTGAAAAACTCCAGCAAGGGCGTGATATCGGCATCCTGAAACGAGTCTTCAAAGGCCTCACGCACCACCAGTGCCATGTTGTCGGTGTCATGAATGCGTTCAACCAGATGCTGCCAATAAGGATCAGATCCACCGGGCAGCATCTCATTGCCTAAATCCCGGCCCATCACCAAGCCTTCTTCGCGCATTACCTCAAAAATACGGTCCATCTGGAGCGCTGAAAACAGCGCATCTATGTCACTGCGGCGCTGTGCCTGCGCGGGCAAGGCAAAAAGAACTAAGAGCGTCAGGCCATACACTAAGTGTCGCAAAATTTTTCCCTAACAAAGGACTATTCAATTCAAAATACGTCTGCGCCCAATCCCTTGGAACCGCAATGTGTCATTTGGCCCAGACTACGCCTGTGCACGGCCCCACCTCAAGAGCGAACACAGACCATGACAGAGTTAACGTCCGCACCTCACCTTCATTTGAGCGCAATTGTGGAAAATCGGCCAAGCCACTGTCGCCAAGCCCTCTAACCCCCCGCAGGGTCGGTCTAAAAACTTTTACATTTTCGAGAATACGCCCTTGCCAGCCCCATCAAACGACATTAAACGCAGGCTCCACAGACCCCCGCGGAGAGGTGCCGGAGTGGTCGAACGGGGCGGTCTCGAAAACCGTTGTGGGTGCAAGCCCACCCAGGGTTCGAATCCCTGTCTCTCCGCCATATTTCCTGACATGCGTGATATGGATCCAGATTGTCAGCGATCTCATGTGTCATGTCATCTTGCCCGCAGACGACCCCGCAAACTAGACTGTCGGAACATGTGCTTAGCGCGCTGACACAAAGTGATAGGTTTTGGCGCCCAATTCGTAATAGGCCGACAAAGGTCCTGCGGCGCCGTGGTGATACTCTGTTATTGGATCCAACGGCAAAAGCGTTTCATTGTCCTGCAACAGCGCCTGCGCCGCGGCGGTTCCCAGAACGGTGCCGGGCGAGATGCCGCGACCGGAATATCCAAATATATCATACCCTTGATCACCAATTCGGCGCATTTTTGGGATATGATCCTGCGTCACAGAAATCGCCCCAGACCAGAAGTGATCGATCTGAGGTGACCCCAACTCGGGATATAGCTTTCTCAGCGCCCGGCGCGCCCAGCCCCGATGGATGCCAAACCGATCAGGATGGCCCATCGCCCCAAAAATCAAGCGCCCCGCGGCGTCGCGCCGAAACGACTTCATTATCAATCCCGTGTCCCAGCAGCCTTGGCTGTCTGGGAGTATCGTGGCCAAGATCTTTGGTGAGAGAGGCTGCGTAGCCATTTGAAAATAATGTATTTTTGCGGTTTTTGTGGCGTGAGTTTTTGCGCCATGTGACGGGTAAGCATTGCTGGCTTGTAGCAACTTGGGCGCTGCGACCGCGCCGTTTGGTGTTGTCACTGTCCATTGGCCGTCAGACTGGGTGATTTGCACGGCGGGGCTGTGTTCGAACAGATGCGCCCCGGCCTGCTGAGCAGCGCGCGCCAGCCCCCGAACGTACCCCAAAGGCTGAATGGTGCCGGCGCGATTGTCCTGGAGTGCGCCAAACACGTTTTGTGTGCCTGAGGCTCGTTGGGCGTCAGCCGCTGACAACAGGGCCACCGGCGCGCCGCTGCGTTTCAATTGCTCATATCGCTGGGTCAGCTCGCGCATCCCTTTGGGCGCGTGGGCACAATGCAGCGTCCCATTGCGGCGGGCTTCGCACGCGATACCGTGCTGGTCGATCAGGCGAAACACCTGATCAGGTCCCTGCCCCAATGCGGTGTTGAGCCGCGCTCCGGCCGATGCGCCCATCTTTGCCAGCACAGTATCGGGCGGCAACCATAGGCCCGCGTTCACCAGCCCAACGTTGCGCCCTGATCCGCCGTGACCAATGGTCTGCGCCTCAAGCAGCACCACTTGCGCGCCAAGCTGACGCGCACTTAGCGCTGCGGCGCAGCCGGTAAAGCCCCCGCCGATAATCACCAGATCTGCGGTTAGCACCCGATCCAAAGCATGGGACTGCAAACGCTCAGCGCAGCTGTCGTGCCACAGATTGCCGCTGTTCCCCATGCCAATGGTTTCCCCGTCTTAAAAGAACGCCTGCAAGCCCGTCTGGGCCCGTCCCAAGATCAAAGCGTGCACATCATGTGCCCCTTCGTAGGTGTTCACTGTTTCAAGGTTGACCATGTGGCGGATCACGCCAAATTCCAAGCTGATGCCGTTGCCGCCGTGCATATCACGGGCGTGGCGCGCAATCTCCAAGGCTTTCCCGCAATTGTTGCGCTTGATCATGCTGATCATTTCAGGCGCGGCCTGCGCCTCATCCATCAAGCGGCCAACCCGCAAGGATGCCTGCAGCCCCAAGGCGATCTCAGTTTGCATATCAGCCAGTTTCTTTTGAAACAGCTGTGTTTGTGCCAAGGGGCGTTTGAATTGGTGGCGATCCAACCCATATTGACGCGCGCTGTGCCAGCACTGTTCTGCCGCCCCCATCACGCCCCAGCTGATGCCATAGCGGGCCCGGTTCAGACAGCCAAACGGCCCTTTCAGACCTTCGACATGAGGCAGCAAGGCGTCTTCTGAAACTTCGACATCTTCAAGAACAATTTCACCGGTGATCGAGGCGCGCAGGCTCATCTTATTGCCAATCTTTGGCGCGCTCAGCCCCTTGGTGCCCTTGTCCAATACAAAGCCACGAATGCGGCCGCCGTGGGCTTCGGATTTGGCCCAAACCACAAACACATCAGCGATCGGGCTGTTTGAAATCCACATCTTGGAACCGTTCAGCACATAGCCACCTTCGGTTTTCACCGCACGGGTTTTCATGCCCGCAGGATCGGATCCCGCGTCAGGTTCGGTCAGGCCAAAACAGCCGATCCATTCCCCGCTGGCCAGTTTGGGGAGGTATTTTTGCCGCTGGTCTTCGCTGCCATAGGCATAGATCGGATACATCACCAAGCTTGATTGCACGGACATCATAGATCGATAGCCGCTGTCGACCCGCTCAACTTCGCGTGCCACCAACCCATAGGCCACATAGCCCGCTCCGATGCCGCCATAGGCCTCGGGGGTGGTGACCCCTAGCAATCCCATTTCGCCCATCTCGCGGAAAATATCCGGGTCCGTATGCTCATCACGAAATGCTTCAAGGATGCGCGGCTGCAGTTTTTCCTGACAATAGGCCTGAGCGCTGTCTCGGATCATCCGTTCATCTTCGCTGAGCTGCGTCTCGATCATAAAGGGGTCAGCCCACTCAAAGCTCCCCAAATCAGGAGCATCTTTGGCACGCAGGCTAGGTCGATCAGTCATTTCAGGCCTCAAATATGAGTTTTGGTTGTCATTTACCCTTGGTTACGCCAATAATTTCTGAAAATACAGCAATGTATTCACATCCACTCATGAGATTTACGCATAATGTCCCTGCCGCGACGCTTTCTCCCCTCTGTGGCCTCTCTGCGCGCTCTCGAAGCGCTTGATCGGCTGGGTAGCGCGACTGCGGTGGCCGAAGAGCTGGCGCAAACCCAAAGCGCCGTCAGCCGTCAGTTGCAGGCACTTGAGGCGCAGCTGGGCACCACGTTGGTGCTAAGAGAAAAGAAAGCCATGCGCTTGACCCCCGCGGCCCAAGATTACGCAGCCACAATTCGTGATGCGCTGCACAACATCGCGCAGGCCTCGTTGAAGCTACAGATCAACCCGCAAGGGGGCACGCTGAACTTGGCGATCTTGCCCACCTTTGGGATGCGGTGGCTGGTGCCGCGCCTGTCCGAGTTCGCGCGCTTGCATCCTGAAATCACAATCAACATGACATCGCGGCTGAAGCCGTTTGATTTTGCCAGTCAGGATATGGACGCCGCGCTGCACTTTGGGGAAACCGATTGGATGGGGGCGGATCATCTGCGGTTGAAAAGCGAAATGGTGGTGCCTGTCTGCGCGCCGCATGTTCTGGATGCTGCGCAAGTCAGCACAGCGCAGGATGTTCAAAAGCTGCCGTTGCTGCACATCGAAACACGCCCCGATGCGTGGTCCGATTGGTTCGAAGCACAAGGCGTGGCTGCAGAAACCGTGACAGGCATGCTGTTTGACCAATTCTCAACCATTTTGCAGGCCGCAGTGCACGGTCTGGGGGTGGCGTTGCTGCCCGATTATTTGGTTGAGCAAGATCTGGCGACTGGGAAATTGGTCACGGCCTACGGCGCGCCCATGGCGGCCAGTGGCGCGTATTACCTAGTCTGGCCCCATCTCAAGGCGCGGGAAAAAGCGCTGGAGACCTTCCGGGATTGGCTGGTGACCCAGTCCGAAGACGAGGACGCCCTGCCGAGGTAGCGCAGGCGGAATATGATATATTCCGAACCGTTTTCTATCAGAAAACGCGCCAGTGGTTAGCCAAGCGCGTAGCCCGCGCCGCGCACTGTGCGCAAGGGGTCTTCGCCGCCATGACGGGTCAGCGCTTTGCGCAAGCGACCGATGTGCACGTCCACTGTTCGGGTGTCGACATAGATGTCGCGGCCCCAGACCCGATCCAACAGTTGTTCACGGCTCCAGACCCGGCCCGGTTTTTCCATGAACGTCGACAGCAGGCGAAACTCGGTTGGTCCCAGTTTCAGCGCCATCTCCGCACGCGTCACCCGGTGGGTTTCTGCGTCCAGAATGATATCTTCGAATTCCAAACGTTCCCCAACCGTTGCCGGGCGGGTCCGGCGCAGCTGTGCGCGCACGCGGGCCATCAGTTCCACCAACGAATAGGGTTTCACAACATAGTCATCCGCACCGGTTTCCAGACCGCGCACCCGATCGATTTCCTCGGATCGCGCTGACAGCATGATGATGGGAATGTTGCGGGTTTCGTTGCGGGTCTTCAGGCGGCGACACACTTCGATGCCAGACACGCTGGGCAACATCCAATCCAGAACGATGATATCGGGATTTTCTTCGTCGACCGTGATCAGCGCATCTTCGCCATTGTCTGCCTTGACCACCCGAAACCCTTCGGCTTCGAGGTTATAGGCCAAGACTTCACGCTGGGCGGGTTCGTCTTCGACGATCAACACAGTTGGTTGCGAGCTGGACATCGTTTTAGACCTTACCCAGTTGCGGATCCAGCGAGGTGAAATCGCCTTTGGGACGCGGATCGTCGGGCATTTCGCCTTTCACCAGATAAATCACCTGTTCGGCAATCGAGGTGACATGGTCGCCCATGCGTTCGGTGTTTTTGGCGATGAAATGCAGGTGCATGCAGGCCGTGATATTGCGCGGGTCTTCCATCATGAAGGTCAGGAACTCACGGAACAAAGCGTTGTACATTTGGTCAACGTCTTGGTCGCGCTGGATCACATCCATCGCCAGTTCTGCGTCACGCTGGATATAGGCATCAAGCGCGTCTTTCAGCATCAGCTGAACTTCACGAGCCATGCGCCGGATCGCCGAGTGGGACCCGTTGATCGGAGACATCTGAACCAGCACACCTGTGCGTTTGGCCATGTTCTTCGCATAATCGCCAATGCGCTCTAGGTTGCCGGCGATTTTCATCACCGTCAGGATAACACGCAGATCGGTCGCCGTTGGTGAGCGCAGGGCAATCAGCATGGCTGCCTGTTCGTTGATCAGCGTTTCCAAGCCATCGATGGCTTTGTCGCTGTTGCGCACCAATTCCGCCAGCTCTTCGTCGCGCTCTTCCAGCGATTGAGCGGCTTTTAGGATCGACTCTTCGACCAAGCCCCCCATCTTCATGATCTGAGCCTGAATGGACTCAAGGTCACGGTCAAAGGATTTAACGATATGTTCGTCACCGATAATATTATCGTTCATAGCGAGGGTCCTTATCCAATACGGCCTGTGATGTAGCTTTCGGTGCGTGGGTCCACCGGGTTGGTGAAGATCTGGCTGGTGTCGCCATATTCCACCAAATTGCCCAAGTGGAAGAACGCGGTCTTTTGGCTGACCCGGGCGGCCTGCTGCATAGAGTGGGTCACAATCACCACCGAGTAGCTGGCCCGCAGTTCATCGATCAATTCCTCAACCTGTGCAGTCGCAATTGGATCCAGTGCAGAGCACGGCTCGTCCATCAGCAGAACTTCGGGTTCTGTGGCGACGGCGCGCGCAATACAAAGGCGCTGTTGCTGTCCACCTGACAGGCCGGTGCCGGGCTGATCCAGACGATCTTTGACCTCATCCCAAATCGCCCCACGGCGCAGAGATTTCTCAACGATAACATCAAGGTCCGCCTTGGAGCGAGCCAGACCGTGGATCCGGGGACCATAGGCGATATTGTCATAGATCGATTTGGGGAACGGGTTGGGTTTTTGAAACACCATCCCCACTTTGGCCCGCAGCTGAACCGGGTCAACTTTGGGGTCATAGATGTCTTCGCCATCCAACAGGATATTGCCCTTAACGCGGCAAATATCGATGGTGTCATTCATCCGGTTCAACGTGCGCAGGAAGGTTGATTTCCCACAGCCCGACGGGCCGATAAAGGCGGTGACAGTCTTGTCAGCGATCTGGACGTTTACGTCTTTGATCGCATGGGTCTCACCATAGAAAACTTGAACGTTGTCAGCGGTGATCTTGATCTCTTTCTGGTCCACAGTCTTCTCCAGATTAGGCGCGTCATACATGTGATGTTCCCTTTGTAACAGCTTACCAGCGGCGTTCGAAGCGGCGGCGCAAAATCACGGCAATCGTGTTCATAGTCACCAGGAAAACCAGGAGGATAATAATGCCGCCCCAAGCGCGCTCATAGAACGCAGGGTCAGCCCGTTTGGCCCATTCATAAATCTGGGCCGGCATTGCAGAGTTGGGCGACAACAGACCTTCGGTGATCCCCGAAGGTGGGTTTGACGCGATAAAGCCAATCATACCGATCAACAGCAAGGGGGCAGTTTCACCAAGCGCTTGGGCCAGACCAATGATGGTCCCGGTGAGGATCCCAGGTGCAGCCAGAGGCAACACATGGTGAAACACCGATTGCATCTTTGAGGCGCCAAGCCCAAGGGCGGCATCGCGAATGGACGGCGGCACCGCTTTCAGCGAGGCGCGTGTCGAAATGATGATCGTTGGCAGTGTCATCAGGGTCAGCACCAGCCCCCCCACCAGCGGGGCGGATTGTGGCAGATGCATATAGTTGATGAAGACGGCCAAGCCCAAGATACCAAACACAATCGACGGCACCGCAGCAAGGTTAGAAATGTTCACTTCGATCACGTCGGTCCACCAGCGTTTTGGAGCAAACTCTTCCAGATAGATCGAGGCCGCGACACCAATCGGCAAGGCCAAGCCCAACACAACCAGCATCATAAAGAACGAGCCAGCCATCGCCACGCCGATCCCAGCCGCTTCGGGGCGTTGATCCGAGGCATCGGCCCCAATGATGAAGTTGAGGTTGAAGCGCTTCTTGATCACGCCGGCCTCTTTGAGTTGATCCACCAAATCCAGCTGAGCCACCGAGATGTTTTTGTCATTGGCGATGCTGTCGCGGGTCACACGGCCTTTGAGATAGCCATCCACCCGGCTGTTGGCCAAAAAGGTGAATTCGACCGTGGAACCGATCCGGGAAATGTCTTCCAGAACATAGTTGCGCAGATCAGCCGCCGCGGATTTGGACAGCAAGGCCGCCATCTTCTTGGCTTTCAGGTCGGTTTCAAGGCCCAGTTCTTCGACTTTGGTTTCAAAGGCTTGGCTCATCAAAGGGCTATAGCCGAATGTCGAAACTTTCTTGATCACTTCGAAGTCACCGGTGGCCTTTTTGTCCAGCTTGCTTTCCAGCAGCTCAACTTTCAGCGTGATAAAGGTCTGCTGAAAGGCGCCATAACCGTTGCCAACAATCGTTGTCACCAAGACAACCAGCATCAACAAGCCAGCGATAATGGCCGCCAGACCAAACGCGCGGAACCGAGCTTCGGCAGCATTGCGTTTTTTGGTGCGCGCATCGACTTCGTGGATCGAAGTTTTGGGCGCGCCTTTAGGAAAAGGTGTGTCGGTCATTCGTACTGCTCCCGGTATTTGCGTACGATGTACAGGGCCAAGACGTTCAGACCCAAGGTCAGAACAAACAAGGTCAGGCCCAAAGCGAAGGCAACAAGTGTTTCAGGGCTGGAGAAGTCTCCGTCCCCTGTCAGTTGGCTTACGATACGGGTGGTGATTGTGGTCAGGGCTTCGAGTGGGTTGACGGACAGGCGGGCGATCGCCCCGGCGCCCATCACCACAATCATCGTTTCCCCAATGGCGCGGCTGGCCGCCAGCAGGATCGCCCCCACAATGCCCGGCAGCGCCGCGGGGATAACAACCTGACGAATGGTTTCGGATTTGGTGGCCCCAAGGCCATATGAACCGTCGCGCATCGATTGCGGCACCGCGTTGATGATATCATCGGACAAGGAGCTGACGAAAGGGATCAACATGATGCCCATGACGATACCAGCGGTGGCCACCGAGCGTGCGTCGGTCATCCAATCAACCCCCAACACGCCGTTTTCGCCAAAGATCCGCATCAAAAACGGACCAAAGGTCACCAAGGCAAACAGACCATATACAATGGTCGGGATCCCCGCGAGGATCTCAAGCAGGGGTTTGGCGAAACTGCGCATCGAATTGGATGCATATTCGGACAGGTAAATCGCGGCGAACAACCCGATTGGAACGGCCACAATCAGGGCCACAATCGAAATGAACAACGTGCCCCACAGCAGTGGCAGGATCGACAGTTCCGAGTCACCGCGGAAGTTTGGCGCCCAAGTGGTGCCAAGGAAGAAGTCTTTCCAGTCATGCAGACTGAAGAAGTTCATCGATTCAAAGAGCATCGACATCACGATGCCGATTGTCGTCAAAATCGCGATCGAAGCGGCCGCGATCAGCAAGATCAGAATGCCACGTTCGACAACGTTACGCGCGCGGAAATCCTTGTCAGTGCGTCGAACCGAAAAGCCAAAACCGATGCTGGCCAAAATCAGCACAAGCACGGTCATTGTCATCGCGCCTTTGGCGTTCATTTGACGATAAGATTGCGCAGCGTCCAGCACCTCGGGGAGAACGTCGGATCCAAGCGCCACGCCGATCTCGCCCAGCATGGCGCGCACATCCGTGGCCTCGGTCTTTAGGGACTTGGCCGCGTCGTCGCTCAGCACGCCTTCGCTCACCGCAAAGTCCAAACCTTCGGCAACACGACGCACATCCGACATCAGCAACGACAGATTGCTGCCTTCGGAGATGACGTCAGCAGGGATCATCCGCGACACAGAATTTTCAATAAGAGTGGGCTGAACCAAGGCCCAAACAATCAGAACCATCGTGGCGGGGACAAACGTCATCAAGCCAACGTTGAACCCATAGTAGGATGGCAGGGAATGCAGATTTCGGCTATCACCGCCCGCTGAATTTAGCGCGCGTCGTCTTCCGATAAAAAAGCCGATCGCTGCCATAGCAGTTACGATCAGCACGAGCCAGAACACAGGCATGTTGTCTCCGATTGTTTTGGAAGAGGTCCCAAAAGTGAGAGGAACGGCTGGTTGAGCCGTCCCTCTCTGTCAGCAGTCGATTAGCTGTTAGAACCCATTACGGCTTCGTCAGATACGATAGTCTGAGTGTCTTCCAGCTCTGGGTCTGCAACCAGACCGTATTCGGACAGCGGGCCGTCTGGGCCAGCAATCTCGTCAGAGATGAAGAATTCAGCGTATTCTTTCAGACCTGGGATCACGCCGATGTGGGCTTTCTTCACGTAGAAGTACAGCGGACGAGATACAGGGTATTCACCAGTTGCGATCGACTCTGTCGAAGGCACGATGTCAGACATTGTTGCAACTTGCAGCTTGTCTGTGTTGTTTTCGTAGAATGCCAGACCAAAGACGCCGATGCCGTCTTTGTTGGATTCGATGGACGCCAGAGTTTCAGTGTAGTCACCGTCGATGTCTACAGAAACGCCGTCTGTACGCAGAGCGATACAAGCTTTTTCAGCCGCTTTTTTGTCGCCGCCGTTGCCCGCCATGATGGCTTCGAATGCGCCAGTGGCTTCACAACCGGCCAGGATCACTTTGTCTTCGAACACTTCACGTGTGCCGTGCTTGGTGCCTGGGATGTAGGCGGCCAGAGCTTGGGCTGGGAAAGATGCGTTTACATCGGCCCATGTGGTGTTTGGGTTGGCAACCAATGCGCCGTCTACCAAAACTTGGTCGGACAGAGCCAAGAACCAGTCAGTTGGGGTGAAGGCAAAGTTTTCGCCGTTGATGTCAGAGGCAAATACGATGCCGTCATAACCGATGCGAACTTCGATGATGTCGGTAACACCAGCTTCAGCACAGGCTTTGATTTCTTTGTCTTTGATTTTGCGCGATGCGTTTGCAACGTCGATGGTGTTTTCGCCAACACCTTCACAGAAGCGCTTCAGGCCAGCGGAAGAGCCGCCTGATTCAACAACTGGAGTTGGGAAATCGAAGTTTTCGCCAAAGGCTTCGGCTACGATTGAGGCGTAAGGCAGTACAGTGGACGAGCCAGCAACTTGGACTTGGTCACGGGCCACAGCAGCGGTTGCGGAAACGGCAGCGATCGCCAGAGTTGAAGCGGTCAGTTTCACAAACGACATAAGGAGTCTCTCCTGAATTCGGTTAATGGAACACCATCGTGATGTCCTCTGCTGGGCGTCCTAAAGCCCTTCGATAATGCTTTTGTGACAGCTATGTAACAACTTCATGACAGATGAGGGGTTTGGCGAAAAACTTTGACACAAATCTCTGGGTGAAATTTCTTAGGCACTGAAATTAAAGGAAAAACGCAATTAACGAGAAAATTGAAATTCCCCCAAATTCCCCGTCTTTTCTAGACAAATGACGCCACTAGTCTAGCGCTGGCAGAATCACAGTAAAGACAGTGCCCCGTCCCAGCTGGCTTTCGATTTTCAGCCGTCCGCGGTGGCGGTTTACAATATGCTTCACAATCGCAAGACCCAATCCAGTGCCGCCCATCTCGCGGGATCTGTGACTGTCGATGCGATAAAACCGTTCCGTCAATCGCGGCACATGCACCGGATCAATGCCCGGTCCGGTATCGACCACCGCAATTCGCACCGCAGGACCGCGCAAGGACAGATCGCGTTCGATCTTGGACACATACAGCGTCACGGTTTGATCTTTGCCACCGTATTTGATCGCATTTTCGGTCAAGTTGGTCAGCACTTGGCGCAGTTGATCCTCATCCCCCGGCACCAGCACTTCGTCGCTGGGCATGTTTTGTGACACGGTCACGTTGGAACGTTCGGCCACCGGATGCAGGCTGCGCAATGTGGAATCGCACAGGGTGACTACATCGACGCTTTGTGAGGGGCGGATCCGCTCTTCTGCTTCGACATGGCTGAGGGACAGCAAATCCCCAACCAGACGGTTCATCCGCTCGGCTTCTTTCAGCATGATATCCAAGAACCGCACTTGCGCGTTCTTGTCGTTTGCTGCGGGGCCTTGCAGGGTTTCGATGAAACCGGTCAAGGCCGTCAGCGGCGTGCGCAATTCGTGGCTGACATTGGCGACAAAGTCGCGGCGCATCTGCCCCACAGCTTCGACATCGGTCACGTCTTCAAAGCTGACCATCACCCCTTCGGCTGCGGGCGCCAGATCAAGGTAGCTGCAATGCACCTGAAATGTCTGCTCATTGCGGTCTTCGGTTGAAATATAGCGCGCCATCTTGGGGGATCGATCCGCTTGACAGGCTTCGATTGCGCTTAGAACAGATGGTTGACGGATCACCGTTGTCAAATGCCGCCCCAGCATGGTTTGTCCCAGCAGGGTTTCTGCTCTGAAGTTGGCACCAACGATCCGCACGCCTTGCGCGATCAGAAGCGTGGGCAAAGGAACGGCCTCGACGAGCGAGCGGATGGCGGGTGTGGTCATGACGATGTCTCAGCTTTGAGGGGTCAATCCGGCGCGGAAGCGCCGCATGTTGGCTTGATAGTGCAAGGCACTTTGGCGCAGGCCCTGAATGGCAGCCTCATCGAGTTGCCGTACAATTTTGCCCGGCGCGCCCATAACCAAGGATCCATCCGGGATCTCTTTGTTTTCCGTGATCAAGGCCCCTGCCCCAATCAGACAGTTTTTGCCGATCTTTGCGCCGTTCAACACTGTTGCGCCCATGCCGATCAAGCTGTTGTCCCCGATGCGACAGCCGTGCAGCATGGCCTTGTGCCCAATTGTGCAACCAGACCCAATCACCAGCGGGTAGCCCAGATCTGTATGCAGCACACAGTTTTCCTGAACGTTGCTGCCAGCCCCAACACGAATTTCTTCGGTGTCACCGCGCAGCGTGCAGCCAAACCAGACCGAACTGGCGCTTTCCAAGGCAACTTTCCCAATCACATTGGCATCCGGTGCCACCCAGAAATCACCATCTTGTGGCGTCTGTGGCGCTATGCCATCCAAGAGATACAGGGTCATTTCAGCTCCTCAAACTCGGTTTGCAGTTTGCGCACATGTTCCAGCAAGGCAGGCTGTTGCAAACGGCGCAAGCGCGTGGCTTCGACAATTTTCTGAAGATCTGTGGCAGTATCATCCAAGTTGTCATTGATCAGCACATGGTCATAGCTGCCCCAATGGCTGATTTCGTCCCAGCTTTTCTGCATCCGTTTGGCGATAACCTCGTCGCTGTCTTGGCCACGACTGACCAAACGGCGATGCAATTCGGTGATCGATGGTGGCAGGATAAAGACCGATAACGTATGGGCCCCAAGGGCCGAGTTGACGATCTGCTGCGCGCCTTGCCAATCGATATCAAACAGCACGTCTTCTCCGCGATCAATCGCCGCTTGCACGGGTCCTTTGGGTGAGCCGTAGAAGTTGCCGAACACATGCGCATGCTCCAGCATTTCACCTTCGGCCACATCGCGACGAAATTGGTCCTGCGTCAGGAAACGGTAGTCTTTGCCATCCTCTTCGCCCGGGCGTGGATCGCGGGTCGTGGCAGAGACCGAGAACTGGATTGACGGATCCCAGTCACGCAACCGACGGGTCAAAGTGGATTTGCCTGCGCCAGATGGTGAAGACAGGATGATCAAGAGGCCACGTCGTTGCATAACTCTGCTTTCTTACTCTACGTTTTGAACTTGTTCGCGCATTTGGTCGATCACTGTTTTAAGATCAAGCCCAACCTGCGTCAGTTGTTTGTTTTGCGATTTCGAACACAGGGTGTTGGCCTCGCGATTGAATTCTTGCATGAGAAAATCGAATTTCCGCCCAACAGGTTTGCGTTCTTGCAAAAGTTTATGCGCCGCCCCGACATGGGCATGCAGGCGGTCCATTTCCTCGGTGACATCCGCTTTGACCGCCAGAACGGCCAGTTCCTGCGCGATGCGTTGATCTTCGACCGCATCGCTGTTTTGGGTGATCCGCGCCAGGGCGGCCCGAAACGCGGCTTCGCTTTCGTCTTTGCGCGCCTCAACCGCTGTGGCCGCTGCTGCAACCAAGTCTTCGATGTCCCCCAATGCGCGCGTGAGCACATCGTGCAGCGCTTTGCCTTCACCGGCGCGCATGTCCAGAAACTGATCCAGCACAGAGTCAACATCGGCAAGCAAAGCCGCCGACACGGCTTTGCTGTCATTGTCCGTTGCGCTTTGTTCCAACACACCCCGCATGTTCAACACCTCCATGCCAGAGCTGGGCGCGAGGTCAATGCCGTGATCGCGCGCTTGGTCTTGCGTGTGTTTCAGGGCTGTCAAAACCGCCCCCAAGACCGCATCATTCGCCGTCAGCGCGCCGGTGGCCTCTTCACGTTGAATGCGTAATGACAGGGTGATGTTGCCGCGAGAAAC
This sequence comes from Thalassovita sp., assembly GCA_049116315.1. GTDB lineage: Bacteria > Pseudomonadota > Alphaproteobacteria > Rhodobacterales > Rhodobacteraceae > Thalassobius. The sequence continues at coordinate 247,614 of JAGDZD010000004.1, read as the reverse complement.
CGATTTGGCCAACCGCGCTTTCAGCGCCGCTTCGAGGCCTTCAATCCAGTCGGGCACGCGCAAACGGATGTCCAAGCCCTTGGCATTCACCGAGCGGATTTCCCAGTGCCAGCTGTAGGGCGCAAGCGCCCCCGTGCCTGAGGCAAAGCCTGTCATCGATTGGACCATGGAGCGCTCCTTCAATTCACCGTTGCTATTGCCCTTAGCCCAGAACCGGCCCTGTGGCCAGCATTGCGAGAGATTAACCATTCTCAACGATTTAGGGACAAATTTTAAACGAAGCGTGACATGTTAACGGCGGGGTAACCATTGCGTCGTTACGATTTGTTAACCGGCGCTGGGTCGAAACGAGTGAGCAGCGAGGGTCCGCCAATGTGGAATTCAAACAAAAACAGTCAAAACGTGGTCGAGATGTCACCCTTTTTAACCGATAAACGCTTTCCTGAAATCTCTGAGCTGGACAGCTATTGGAGCGCGCTTTGTCGCGGACGCTCGATGCCATCACGCGCAGATGTGGATCCACGCGGCATCGAAGGGGCTTTGTCACATACCTTTATTCTGGAACGGATTGCGCCAGGGATCACGCGCTTGCGGCTGGCGGGGCATCACCTGAATGATCTGATGGGGATGGAAGTGCGCGGCATGCCGCTCAGCACATTCTTTGCCGCGCATCATCGCAAAACGGTTGAAACACTGAGCGAGCACGTCTGCACAGGTCCTGCCAAAGCAGAATTTCAGCTCAGTGCAGAACGCGGGCTGGGCAAACCCGCGATTGAGGCGCGGATGACCCTTTGGCCTTTGGCCGATGCACAGGGCTATGCCACCCGTTTGTTGGGCGGTCTGTCCTTTCAGGGACACATCGGGCGCGCGCCGCGCCGCTTTATGGTGGCCTCATCGCGCCTGATCAAATTGACCGCAGAGCAACCTGCGCAGCCACTCCCTCGCCAGCCCGTGGCTGGGTTTGCCGAACCACGCAGGCGGTTTGAGACAGCAAAGCCTGTAGAAGCATCAAAGCATGCACAGCATGGGGGCAGAGATGGCGCAGAACATCTGTCACACCGCCCCTATCTGCGGTTGATCAAGAGCGAGTGAGTTTGGGGCTGTGCCTTCTCCCAAGCGCTGTTGTGATGGTGCCGGGGGACGGGAGTATTTTTGGCAAGATGAAACGGCAGAGGTCAAAATGCAAAACGGGCGCCCCTTGGGCCGCCCGTTTGTCGCATGACGTACAAGCGTTAAACTGCGGCAGACTGTGCCGGTGTGCGCAGAGCCGAAAGCTCTTGGGCGACCAAGAAGGCCAATTCCAGCGATTGGCTGGCGTTCAGGCGCGGATCACAGGCGGTGTGATAGCGGTCTGACAGATCTTCTTCGGTGACGGCGCGCACGCCGCCGGTGCATTCGGTCACATCCTGGCCGGTCATTTCAAAGTGAACACCGCCGGGCACTGTGCCCGCGTCGCGGTGGGCGGCAAAGAATTCCTGAACCTCTTGCAAGACCAGTTGGAAGGGGCGCGTTTTATAGCCGGTGGCGGATTTGATGGTATTGCCATGCATCGGATCACACACCCAAACCACATTTGCCCCCTCGTCTTTGACCGTTTGGATGAGGCGTGGCAGATGATCGGCCACTTTGCCTGCACCAAATCGGGCGATCAGGGTCAAGCGCCCTGCTTCGTTTTCCGGGTTCAGCTTGGCCATCAGCACTTTGAGGTCTTCGGCGGTGGTGGTTGGACCACATTTGAGACCAATCGGGTTCATCACGCCACTGGCAAATTCAACGTGCGCCCCATCGGGTTGACGGGTGCGATCGCCGATCCAGATCATGTGGCCGGAGCCTGCGAGCCATTTGCCCGAGGTCGAATCCAGACGTGTCAGCGCCTCTTCGTATTCCAGCAACAGCGATTCATGGCTGGTGTAGAAATCGACGGTTTGCAGCGTATGGGCGCGATCACTGTCAACGCCTGCGGCCTTCATAAAGTCGAGCGTGTCAGAAATCCGGCCTGCCATTTCGCGGTACTTGGCGGCTTTTTCACCTTCGGTGAAGCCAAGAGTCCAAGCGTGGACCTGATGCACATCTGCGTAGCCCCCGGTGGAGAAGGCGCGCAGCAAGTTCAAGGTTGCGGCCGACTGGGTGTAGGCCTGCAGCATTTTGGACGGGTTTGGAATGCGGGATTCTGGCGTGAAATCCAGCTCGTTGATGATGTCACCGCGATAGCTTGGCAGTTCAACACCATTGGCCGTTTCGGTGGGGGCGGACCGTGGTTTGGCAAATTGCCCGGCCATGCGGCCCACTTTGACCACAGGCACTTTGGCGCCATAGGTCAGAACCATCGCCATCTGCAGCATCACTTTAAAGGTGTCGCGAATGCCGTTGGCGCTGAATTGATCAAAGCTTTCGGCGCAATCGCCGCCTTGCAGCAAAAAGGCCTCGCCGCGCGACGCTGCGGCCAGAGAGGCTTTGAGTTTGCGGGCTTCGCCGGCAAAAACCAGAGGGGGATATTTGGACAGCTGCGCCTCGACAGCGTTCAGCGCCGCTTGGTCCGTATACTCGGGCATTTGGACTCTCGGCTTGGTCCGCCAATCTGCTTTTTGCCACTCACTCATTGTCTTGCTCCGGTTCGTCCTGAATTGGTCGCCCTTTCTATAACGAAGGGTGTTAGCGCTGACCATAAGGGATTCAATTTCCTGCAAAATTGCTGCGCAGTGACCACGGCCTCTTGCGTGGGGGCTGTAAACCTGATCAGGTCAACGCCACCTCTGTTCGAAGGAGTTGCGAATGGATCCCAAACCTGACCTGAATCTCAGCCGGATGGTTGGCGACAAGCCCAAGCGCTTTGTCTTTGTTTTGATGCAGGAATTTACGCTTTTGAGTTTTGCCGCAGCGGTGGAATGTCTGCGTTTGGCCAATCGGATGGCTGAGCGCGAGCTCTATCAATGGCAGGTGCAATCAGAAGAGGGCGTGAATGTTGCTTGCTCTGCGGGATCGGAGTTTCAGGTGGATGGTGCCTTGGGCGAATTGTCTCAGGATGACACGGTTTTGCTGATTGGTGGGGTGAATGTCCAAAAGGCCACGACCAAGAAGTTGATTTCTTGGCTGCGACGCGAGGCCCGCAAAGGGCTGACGCTGGGAGGGCTGTGCACGGCCACCTATGCTTTGGCCAAAGCGGGCTTGATGGAGGGTAAACGGGCGACGGTTCATTGGGAAAACTACGACAGTTTTGTCGAAGAGTTTGACGAAATTGAGCTTACCAAATCCGTCTTTGTGGTTGATGGCAACCGAGTGACCACGGCGGGGGGCACGGCCTCGCTTGATTTGATGCTGCATCTGATTGCACGAGATCAAGGCGAAGATCTGGCCAATGCCGTTGCTGACCAACAGATTTATTCGTCGATCCGAACCGATCAGGACACGCAGCGCCTGTCCGTGCCAACGCGCATTGGGGTGCGTCATCCAAAGTTGAGCCAAGTCATCCAGATGATGGAAGAGAACATCGAAGAACCGGTAAGCCCCTCGCTGCTGGCCAAAGATGTGGGGCTGTCCACCCGGCAACTTGAGCGGCTGTTTCGCCGATATCTCAGTCGGAGCCCCAAGCGCCACTATATGGAGTTGCGGCTGCAAAAAGCCCGCAATCTGTTGATGCAAACCGATATGAGTGTGATCAATGTTGCGCTGGCCTGTGGGTTTTCATCACCGTCGCATTTTTCCAAATGCTATCGGGCGCATTACAACACGACACCTTATCGCGAACGTGGATCCCATGGCTAAGGTCTTTGGGGCATCGCGCGCTGCTACGGCGTGATGCGATAGAGCGCCCCATTGTCTTCGCTGAGGAACCAAATGGCGCCGTCTTTGCTTTGACGGACATCGCGGACCCGACCGGTGTGACGGGATTGAATGCGCTCAACCTCGCGCAGCGGCGTCCCTGACAGGCGCGCGATATAGTCAAACTTCAAGGACCCGACAAACCAATCGCCCTGCCAGTGCGGAAACATCTCCCCTTGATAGTGCATCAAACCTGAGGGGGCTATTGAGGGATCCCAGTAAAACTCTGGTTGCTCCATGCCGCGCATATGGGTGCCGTCGCCCACCTGTTCCCCGGAATAATGCTGACCATACCCAATGATCGGCCAACCATAGTTCGCCCCTTTTTCAACGCGGTTGATTTCATCCCCGCCTTTGGGGCCATGTTCTGACACCCAGAGGTTTCCATCGGCGTCCAGTGCTGCCCCTTGCGGATTGCGATGACCCAGACTCCAGATTTTTGGCTGTGATTGCCGGCGGCCCTTGAACGGGTTGCGCTGCGGCACCGATCCGTCACGGGCCACGCGCACCACTTTGCCGCTGTGCAGGTCAAGGCGTTGCGCATCCAACCGTTGCCCCAAATCCCCAAGCGTCAGGAACAGATGCCCCTCTCGGCTTTCGACAATGCGTCCGCCAAAGTGACGTCCGGTGTCCGACCCACGCGCCATTTCGAACAAGGTTTGGTGATCTTTCAGCAGGTGATTGCCAAGGCTCAGCTGGGCCGAGCTGAGCACCGTGCCAACACCTCCGGGACGCTTTTGGGTGTAGCTCAGAAAAATGGTGCGGCTTTGGTCGAAATCACGCGCCACAACCACATCCAGCAATCCGCCCTGCCCGTCTGCAAGAATTGGGGGCAGATTCTGGATCTCAGACTTTTGTCCCTGCGGCGACACATGCCACAATTGACCCGCACGCTCTGTGACCAACAGGCTGCCATCTGGCAAAAAGCCGAGCGACCATGGCACATCAAAGCCCTCGGCCACTTGGGTATACTCTAAGGCCTGCGCCGAAGAGGCGGAAAGAAACATCGTCAAAACAAACTTTAGAAATCCAGATCTCATGATGCGTGCCCCTTAACGTGTACGGGTTTATATAGGGCGCGCCTGACGCGAATAAACAGATTTCTTGGACTTTGTGTTTTCCCTAGGGTCAAGGCGCGTTTCAACGCGGATCGGGCCTTCACTTTCTTGGGGTGTCGGCTTAGGCTCGAATCAGGAATAAAATTCCAACTTGGGAGACTAAAAATGAAAAAGTTTTTGATGGCCACGGCCGCAACAGCACTGATGTCCGGCGTCGCTTCGGCTGACGAAATCAAATTGGGAGTGATTTTGGGCTTTACCGGCCCTATTGAATCGCTGACTCCTGCGATGGCTGCGGGCGCTGAACTGGCGATGAGCGAAGTCAGCGACAGTGGCAAGCTGCTGGGCGGATCGACCGTTTCTCCGGTACGGGCCGATTCCACATGCATTGATTCCGCTGCTGCAACCGCCGCCGCGGAACGTTTGATCACCTCTGATGGCGTCAAAGGCCTGATGGGCCCAGATTGTTCCGGTGTTACCGGCGCGGTTCTGTCCAACGTTGCCTTGGCAAACGGCATCGTCATGATCTCACCTTCGGCCACCTCGCCGGCGCTGTCAGATACAGAAGACAACGGTCTATTCTTCCGCACAGCCCCGTCTGATGCGCGCCAGGGTCAGGTTCTGGCCTCTGTATTGATGGAAAAAGGCATCAGCGAAGTGGCTGTGACTTATACCAACAACGACTATGGCAAGGGTCTGTCTGACAGCTTTGTTGCGGCCTATAAAGCCGCTGGCGGCAGCGTCACAGCAACCTCTGCCCATGAAGACGGCAAAGCGGACTACTCTGCTGAAGTTGGCGAATTGGCCTCCGCAGGTGGCGAAGCGCTGGTTGTTGCGGGCTATGTTGACCAAGGTGGTCCGGGCATGATCCGTGCGTCGCTGGACACCGGTGCGTTTGACACATTTGTACTGCCAGATGGCATGATCGGTTCGGCGTTGGAAACCAACTTCGGCGCTGAAATCAACGGCTCGATCGGGACTGTTCCAGGCACCGAAAGCGAAGGCGCAGGCATCATGGCGTCTTTGATCGAAGCTGCGGGCATCGAAAATGGCGACGGCCCTTATGTCGGTGAAAGCTATGACGCAGCGGCCTTGATCATGCTGGCGATGCAAGCGGCGGGGTCCTCTGAACCGGGCGATTACAAAGCCAAAATCACTGACGTTGCCAATGCTCCGGGCGAAGCCATCTATCCAGGTGAACTGGCCAAAGCGCTGGAAATCTTGGCCTCTGGTGGTGAAATCGACTATGTCGGCGCAACTGCGGTTGAGCTGATCGGCGGTGGTGAAGCTGCGGGTGGATACCGTCAGATCGAAATCAAAGACGGCATGATGGAAACGGTCAAGTACCGCTAAGCCACTTTGGATTTGATAGACTATTTCTCAGCCCGGTCTTTGCACCGGGCTGAATTACATAAAACAACAAGCGCATAAAAACAGCGCTGTGACGGGGGATGTGGAATGATCGTTGTCGAAGACGTCCACAAACATTTTGGCGGTTTTCGTGCCGTAAACGGGGCCTCTCTGCGCATTGAAACTGGGACAATCACAGGATTGATCGGGCCCAATGGCGCGGGAAAAACCACCCTTTTTAACGTGATCGCAGGTGTTCTGCCGCCAACCTCTGGCCGGATCACCATGGATGGGCAAGACATCACGGGCCTGCCTCCGCATGAGTTGTTTCACAAGGGATTGCTGCGCACGTTCCAAATTGCGCATGAGTTTTCCTCGATGACGTGCCGTGAAAACCTGATGATGGTTGCCGGAGATCAATCCGGTGAAAAACTTTGGAATACTTGGTTCGGACGCAAGAGAATTGCCAATGAAGAGAGAGCGTTACGTGCCAAAGCTGATGAGGTTTTGGAGTTTCTGACCATTGGGCATATTGCCGATCTGAAGGCGGGCGAAGTCTCTGGTGGGCAAAAGAAACTGCTGGAGCTGGGGCGCACCATGATGGTGGATGCCAAAATCGTCTTTCTGGACGAGGTTGGTGCCGGCGTGAACCGCACCTTGCTCTATACGATTGCCGATGCGATCAAGCAGCTGAACACCGAGCGCGGATATACCTTTGTGGTGATCGAGCACGACATGGAGTTTATAGAACGCCTGTGCAATCCAGTGATCTGCATGGCCGAAGGGGCCGTTTTGGCCCAAGGCACCTTGGCTGAAATCAAAGCCAATGAGCAGGTGATCGAAGCCTATCTTGGCACCGGATTGAAGAACAAGGAGAAGGCAGTATGAGCCTGCGCGCGTCATTATTTGGGGCGGCACTGACCTTGGTCACCGCAGGACAGGGATTGGCGCAGGAGGTGGTTGGGTCAACCGTTCTTGGCGGCAAAAAAGTGCATCTGCTCAGTGACAACACGTGGAAGTTCGCTGAATCTGAAACCTCTTCCCGCTGTGTTTCGGTGCATGTGAACATCGAGTTTTGTGGCAGTTTCAGCAATTGGCGCCCAACAGCCAAAACCGGTGATTTTAGCGTGATGTTCCATCACTCGGGCAATATTTACGCCGGGTTGATCATCGAAGAATTTGGCTGGGACGAAGGCAGCAGCTTTGAGTTCATGCGCAGTGCTGCGCTGGAACATGCAGCCTTTGTGAGCCAAGTGCCGATCGAGCAAATCCCGGTGTTGGACGTGTATGATGTCAAGATTGACGGGCACCACGGTGAAACCATGGTCTATGGCGCGGTGATTGACGGGCTCAATGTGGTCTATGCAAACACCTTATTGATCACACAGGATCTGACGGTGCAGTCACTGGTCTGGAATGTGGGCAAAGAGTTCGACGCAGAGTTTCAGACTTGGAACGCCGACTTTCTGGACAATCTGAAACTGGCAATTGACGAGGATGTGCAATGATCGTGTCACACAGCCTATGTCTTCGCACCGGGGCCTTGCCCCGGACCCCAGAGTATTTATTGCAAGATGAAAGAGAGGCGCGCGATGTCTGAGCCGTTTCTTATCGGTGAGGGAATGACTGGCGGCTATGGCAAGTCCGGGCCTGACATTCTGCATGACTGTACCATTTCGGTGGATCGTGGTGAAATCGCCGTGATTGTGGGCCCTAATGGCGCTGGTAAATCCACCGCGATGAAGGCCACCTTTGGCATGTTGAACCTGCGGGCGGGGGCGGTGCGTCTGGATGGGCGCGACATCACCGGCTTATCTCCGCAGGCGCGGGTGGCTGAGGGCATGGGGTTTGTGCCGCAGACCAGCAATATTTTCACCTCGATGAGCGTGGAGGAAAACCTGGAAATGGGGGCGTTTATTCGCACCGATGATTTCAGGGACACCTTGGAGCAGGTGTTTGATCTGTTCCCGATCCTGCGGGACAAGCGGGCGCAAGCGGCTGGCGAACTGTCGGGCGGGCAGCGTCAGCAGGTGGCTGTGGGGCGGGCTTTGATGACCCAGCCCAAAGTTTTGCTGTTGGATGAGCCCACCGCGGGGGTCAGCCCCATCGTTATGGATGAATTGTTTGACCGCATCATTGAGGTGGCGCGAACCGGTATTTCAATTCTCATGGTGGAGCAAAACGCGCGCCAAGCGCTGGAGATCGCCGACAAGGGCTATGTTCTGGTGCAAGGGCGCAACGCGCATACGGGCACGGGGCAAGAGTTGCTGGCTGATCCCGACGTGCGTCAAAGTTTTCTGGGGGGCTGATATGATTATTGGTTTCAATTTTTTGTGCTGCGCCGCTGCGGGCGCGTTGAGCCCGGCAATTCACCTGCGAGGACGGATCTGATGGAAATCCTAAACGCGTTTGTGGTGCTGTCGAATTTTGTCCTGATCCCGGCGATTGCCTATGGCAGTCAGTTGGCTCTGGGCGCCCTTGGGGTCACGTTGATCTATGGGATTTTGCGATTTTCAAACTTTGCCCATGGCGACACCATGGCCTTTGGCACCATGTTTGTGGTGTTCTTTACCTGGTGGTTCCAATCCATGGGGATCAGCTTGGGGCCCTTGCCCACAGCCCTATTGGCGCTGCCTTTTGGGATTGCGATCTGTTCCGCCCTTGTCATTGGCACCGATCGGGTTGTGTACCGGTTTTACCGGCAACAAAAAGCCAAGCCGGTGATTTTGGTCATCGTTTCGATGGGGGTGATGTTCATCATGAACGGGCTGGTGCGCATTGTCATCGGCCCCGGCGATCAACGCTTTGCAGATGGCGAACGGTTCATCATCTCTGTGCGTACCTTCAAATCGATGACCGGGTTGAGTGAGGGATTGGCCATTCGTACCACTCAAGGCCTGACAGTGGTCACTGCGATCATTGTTGTGGCGCTGTTGTTCTGGTTCCTGACCAAGACGCGCACCGGAAAATCCATGCGCGCCTATTCTGACAACGAAGATCTGGCGCTGTTGTCGGGCGTCAATCCCGAACGCGTGGTGCTGTACACGTGGTTGATTGTGGCCGCTTTGGCGACGGTGGCGGGCACGCTCTATGGGCTCGACAAAAGCTTTAAGCCATTCACCTTCTTCCAATTGCTGTTGCCGATCTTTGCTGCTGCAATTGTTGGGGGGCTGGGCAGCCCGCTTGGCGCCATTGCCGGGGGATTTGTCATCGCTTTTTCCGAAGTGACCATCACCTATGCTTGGAGAAAGGTGCTGCGCTATCTGCTGCCCGAAGACCTAGAGCCAGACATAATGGTGCAACTGCTGTCGACGAATTACAAATTTGCAGTCAGCTTTGCCATTTTGGTGGTGGTTCTGCTGTTCAAACCCACCGGGCTGTTTAAGGGGAAATCGGTATGAGCGAGAGCACAAGAAACATCGGTTTGTTTGGAATTGTCGCCGCCTTGATCATCGCCACGGGCGTGTTTCAAAGCTGGAACTCGGCGTTGGTCATCCTGAACATGGGCCTGATCAGCGCCATCATGGCGCTTGGGGTCAATCTGCAATGGGGCTTTGCCGGCCTGTTCAATGTCGGCATCATGGGGTTTGTTGCGCTTGGGGGGCTGGCCACGGTTTTGATCTCCATCGAACCAATCCCCGAAGCTTGGCCGGCGGGTGGCTATCAGATCTTACTGGCTCTGGCGCTTGGGGCGATCACCATCGTTGCGGCGGTGCTGACCTATACCCGCATGCCAAAATCGCGCCTCCGCACGCTCGCGCTTCTGGCCGTACTTGGGCTGGGCTTTATAATTTTCCGCTCTGTGTTTGACCCGGCGGTTCTCGCTGTCGAAGCCATCAATTCTGCCTCAAATGGCAACATCGGTGGGCTGGGTCTGCCCGTGCTCTTGGCTTGGCCTGTGGGCGGCATCTTTGCGGCTGGCGCGGCTTGGATCATCGGGAAAACTGCGCTGGGTCTGCGCTCGGACTATCTGGCCATTGCCACGCTGGGAATTGCTGAGATCATCATTGCCGTGATGAAGAACGAAGACTGGTTGGCGCGCGGTGTGAAAAACGTCCATGGCCTGCCGCGCCCCATCCCCAAAGAGATCGATCTGCAACAAAGCGACGCCTTTGTGGCCCGCGCCACGCAGCTGGGTCTGGATCCCACCACGGCCTCAACTCTCTGGGTGAAGCTGCTCTATACTGGATTGTTTGCAGTGGTCCTGTTGATCCTGCTCTGGTTGGCACAACGCGCGCTGCATTCACCGTGGGGCCGCATGATGCGTGCCATTCGCGACAACGAAGTGGCCGCCCGTGCCATGGGCAAAAACGTCACCAAACGCCATTTGCAAATCTTTGTACTCGGCTCTGGCGTCTGTGGCATTGCCGGTGCGATGATGACCACTTTGGACGGACAGCTGTCTCCGGGTGCTTACCAACCGCTGCGCTATACCTTCTTGATCTGGGTGATGGTGATTGTGGGGGGATCGGGCAGCAACCTTGGCGCCGTGCTTGGCGGATTCCTGATTTATTTTCTTTGGATTCAGGTCGAACCCTTGGGACAAATGCTTATATCCTCGCTGACCTATGGCATGGCTGAAGACAGCGCGCTCAAAGCGCATCTTTTGGGCGCCGCATCCTATATGCGCTTTGTGACCATGGGGTTGGTCCTGTTGCTGGTGCTGCGTTTCAGCCCCCGTGGTCTCATTCCGGAAAAATAGCCCCTGGCTTTTTCTTGGGATCAATACCTCGGGGGTGAACGGTGAAGTCCTTCACCGGAGGGGGCAGCGCCCCCTGCCCTTGAGGTCCCGTGCTCTGATCACACAACGCCCGGATCCATGAGGCCCGGGCGTTGTGCTTTTGCGGCCCGTCAATCAGGGCCCAAGTCACAATGAAATGGAAGCGCCTGAGATCAACTGTAGTAAGGCGAGTTCATGTGACGGCTGGCGGTTTCCACCACAGCGGCATCAAAAATGCGGGTGTAAACCGATGCATTCAGCGCCCGCCCGGTTTCTGGGAATGTATCCACCGCAAAGGCTTTGGCGTTCTCAATGGTGTCAAAGGCATCGACACCGCCCAATGTGTTGGTGTGCAAGCCGCTCAACCAGACTTTGCTCAGCAGACCTTTTTGGGCGCGCAGAACTGGGTTGCGATCCCGCCAAGGGGCGTTTTCAAACGGCACGTTCACCTGCACCTCGGTATAGACATAGGCGCCCGGTTTGGCATGCGCTGCTGCACCGTAATGAGGCGCGCCCATGTCCAAACTGGCCTCTTGGGTTTTGCTGGCATCAAACACCCGTGTTGTGTGCCCCGTGCCAAAACCCGCAGCTTCGCTTGGGAAATAGTCGGTGACAAAGTGTTGTGCGTTTTCAATGCTGTCAAAGGAATAGAACCCCCCAACCGAGCCGTTGCCAACGCCTGAGAACCAAGTTTTGTTCATAAAACCGGGCTGGTTTTGGATCGCTTTGTTCAACCGATCCCATGGCACTTGGTCAAAGGGCGCAGAGAGTTGAACTTCGGTATAGACAAACGCTTTGGGGATCATTTTGGACTCCGATTTTGCGGCGGCAACGTTGGGCAGAACCGAAGCGCCAAGGGTGGAAAACATCAGGGCTGCGCCACCGGCCAAGACGTGGCGGCGTGCAGGATCGTTCGCACCAAGGTGCGGTTTTGAGACAGTCATGTGATGTCCTTACAAGTTTATATAATGATCATTATATAATGATCGATATGAGAGTTAAATAATGATCGCTATCCAGTCAAGGGATAAATATAGTGATCGTTATATAGAGGAATGTGCCCATGCCCAAAGCCAGCAGAGACCCCGTACAAACACGTGAGAAAGTGATTGAAGCGGCCAGCCGTCAGTTTCGCCAGCACGGCTATGCGGGGATCGGTGTGTCCGGCATAGCCAAGGCGGCAGGCGTCACCACTGGCGCGCTTTATGATCATTTTGGATCCAAAGATGGGGCATTTGCCGCCGCATTAGATCTCGGATTACAAGAGGTTAAAGAAGGTTTGGCCGCGTTTCAGTCCCAAAATGGTGACCAATGGCTTCAGGCCTTTGTGGGGTATTACTTGGGCACGGCGCATGTTCAAAATGGCGAACGTCTGTGTGCGATGACTTCAATGACGCCCGACATTGCGCGCGCCAGCACGGCCATCCGTGCGGCTTATCAGCGGGACATGGATCAAATTGCCCAGACCATGAGCAACGGTCTCGCCGGAGAGAATCGCCTGGAACGGGCCTGGCAAATTCTATCCTGTTTGGTGGGTGCGGTGACATTGGCGCGCGCAATGGACCAAACGGTCGAACTTGCGCGCAGCCAAAGCATTCTTCAAACCGCCCATGACACCGCATTGGCCATCGCGGGCGACACCGTCAGCGTCCCTTGAACAATCCGCCCAGAATGCCGCGCACCAAGCGGCGTCCGGTGGTGCCTTTCAGCTCTTTGACCAACGCTTGCCCCAAGGCGTCACCAATGGTTGCCCCCCGCGAAGAACTGCGCCGGTTGTAAGACGTGGAGCGGCTCACACGGCTGCCCGAAAATCGACGCCCTGCCCTGAACTCACGATCCGCCGTCGAGGCCTCTTCTTCTTGGGCCTCGGCCTGCGCTGCAGCTTGCGCCGCCTGTTCAGAGCGTTGCGTCAAAATTTCATAAGCGGACAGGCGGTCAATCTTTGCCTCGTATTTCCCTGCAATTGGAGAGCGTGCCATCACCGCAGCGCGCTCCTCCTCGGTGATTGGGCCCAATTGCGAGGACGGTGGGCGGATCAACGTCCGTTCGACCACACCGGGCACGCCTTTTTTCTGCAAGAACGATGTAACCGCCTCCCCCACGCCCACTTCGCGGATGGCCTGTTCCGTGTCAAAGCGGGGATTGTCGCGATAGGTTTCCGCCGCCAGACGCAATTCTTTGCGATCTTTGGCGGTGAAGGCGCGCAGCGCATGTTGAATGCGGTTGCCCAGTTGACCCAACACATCTTCGGGCACATCTGCGGGATTTTGCGTGACGAAATAGACCCCAACCCCTTTGGAGCGGATCAATCTTGCCACTTGTTCCACCTTGTCCACCAATGCTTTGGGGGCGTCTTCGAACAACAAATGCGCCTCGTCAAAGAAGAACACCAGCTTTGGCTTGTCCGGGTTGCCAACCTCAGGCAGCTCTTCGAACAGCTCAGACAGCAACCACAACAGGAATGTCGCATAAAGACGTGGCGCGCCCATCAACTTGTCCGCAGCAAGGATATTGATTCGACCGCGCCCATCGGGATCAACCCGCATGATATCGCTCAGCGCCAAAGCAGGTTCGCCAAACAGCTGGGCCGCCCCTTGGTTTTCCAACACCAGTAAGCGGCGTTGGATCGCCCCAATGGATTGCACCGAGATATTGCCATAGCGCAGACCAAGATCCGCCCGGTTTTCCCCAACCCACACCAGCAATGCCTGCAGGTCCTTGAGATCCAACAGCGCCAGCCCCTGCTCATCCGCCAGTCGGAACGCGATGTTCAATATGCCTTCTTGAGCCTCTGACAGTTCGAGCAGGCGAGCGATCAACAATGGGCCCATTTCGGCAACGGTTGTGCGCACGGGATGGCCCTGCGTGCCGTAAAGATCCCAGAAGGTGACCGGAAAGGCGTCATAGCGGTAGTCATCAAACCCGATCTGCGTCGCGCGGCTGGTGAAAGCCTCGTGAAGTTTGAACGTTTCGCTGCCCGCTTTGGCCAGTCCAGAAAGGTCGCCTTTGACGTCGCTGAGGAAGACCGGCACACCCTGCGCGGCAAAGCTTTCGGCCATGATTTGCAAGGTGACTGTTTTCCCGGTGCCCGTTGCGCCCGCAATCAAACCATGCCGGTTGGCGTACTTCAGTTTCAACGCCTGCTTGGTGCCGTAATTTTCAGCGCCGCCGCCGATAAAAATGCTGTCGCTCACCTTGGTATGTCCTTTTGAAACGCCTGTGTTCGGGCTGAAAGTACATTGTTAACCCCTTCATGCCAAAGTGAAATCGTTCATTCACCTCCTCCTATAATGAAAGAACTGATACCTCCCTGTTGGACTGGCCGCCTTGACCTTTCAGGGCGGCGTTTCTTTTTTCAGCGAATTTTCTCTTGGCTGTTGACGCCTAACGGGAAACCTTTTAGCGTGAGCGCATAATAAGTCGGCCAGTCCGACGGGGAGCTAAAAAATAGCTAAAAAAGGGGCCAACCACTGGCCCCTTTTTTGTATTTTTGCAATGTCTTACAGGTTTAAGCAGGGTTTTGCTGGCGAACACGCATTGGACGCGTTTTGGCCTGACAGTCCGCGCAACACGTGCTAGAGCCTATGCATTGAAATTGACCAAGAAATGGGAACAATATGCCCAAATTTTTGAACCTACTGCCTGTTGTCGCAGTGATGGGATTGACCTCTGGTGCTTTGGCACAGGATACCGCCAGCTCTGACGCCACCGAGGGGGCACCCGCCGCGGCCACCGATCTAAATCTTGGTGAAGTTGTGGAACCGGCACAAACCGGCCCCTACATCCGCGAAACATCCGGGGATTGGTCGCTGTTTTGTGACGCAAGCGAAAATTCCGGCGAAGTGTGTCAGCTGTTTCAGGCTTTGCTTGGTGAAGAAGGCCAAGAGTTGGCCACCATTCGCCTGTTCCGCCTAGAAGGCCAAGGCCCTGCCGTTGCCGGTGCAACAGTTGCCGTGCCGCTTGAAACATTGTTGACCGCACAATTGACCATCAGCGTCGATAATGCCCCGTCCAAGCGCTATCCTTACACAGTGTGTGACCGTCTGGGATGTTATGCCCGCATTGGCCTGACCCAAGAAGACGTTGACGCCTTTAAGCGTGGGGCGAAAGCGACCATCGCATTGGTGCCCTTTGTGGCCCCTGATCATGTCGTGACGGCGGATATTTCTTTGACTGGCTTCACTGCTGGGTATGACTTGGTGTCTGTGTCCCCTCAGTGATCTGAACACTCAGACTTTGGACATATCCAAACACCAAAGGCCGCCCTTGGGCGGCCTTTTTCATGGAACCAAGTAGGTTTTAAACCCGCTTCAGGGCCAAAACCGCGTTTAACCCACCAAACGCAAAGGCGTTGCTGAGCACATATTCAACATCGGCGTCGCGGGCCTCATTGGGCACCACATCTAGGGCGCATTCTGGATCTTCTTCTTCATAGCCGATGGTCGGCGCAATCACACCGTCCCGCAGCGCCATGATACAGGCCAGCAATTCCACCGCTCCAGTGCCGCCAATCAAATGGCCATGCATCGCCTTGGTTGACGAAATCATCAACTGATCTGCGTGGGTGCCAAAAACATCCGCCACAGCGGCGCATTCGGTTTTGTCGTTGGCCGCGGTGCCAGTGCCATGCGCGTTCACATAGCCCACCTGTTCCGGGTTGATCTTGGCATTGTGCAACGCGCCAGAAATCGCCCGCGCCGCGCCTTGTTTCGACGGCATCACGATATCAGAGGCATCCGAGGACATGGCATAGCCGACAACTTCGCACAGAATATCGGCGCCACGGGCCTTGGCATGTTCGTATTCTTCAAAAACAAAGATCCCAGCTCCCTCGCCCTGCACCATCCCGTTGCGGTTGGCGCTAAAGGGACGACAGGCATCTTTGGACATGACGCGCAGCCCTTCCCAGGCCTTCACGCCGCCAAAGCACAGCATTGATTCAGAGCCACCCGTGACCATGGCCTTGGACATGCCCGATCGCACAATCTGAAACGCCTGAGCCATCGCATGGTTGGACGACGAACAGGCCGTTGACACCGTAAAGGACGGGCCTTTCAGGTTATATTGCATGCTGATGTGACTGGCGGCGGCGTTGTTCATCAACTTGGGAACAACAAAGGGATGGACCCGGTTTTTGCCATCCTCATAAACCGTGCGATAGTTCGAATCCAACGTGGTCATCCCACCACCGGAATTGCCCAAAATCACACCCGAGGTTGCCGCCAATTCGCCGGAAAACTCTAGACCCGCTTGTTCCAAAGCTTCTTGGGCAGCGATCAGCGTGAATTGGGTAAAGCGATCAAACAGCGCCATCTGTTGCCGGTTGAACCGCCCTTCGGGTTCGTAATCTTTGACCTGGCCACCAATTTTGATTGCCAGCCGGTCCACGTCGCGAAACTCAAGTTCGCCGATGCCGCACCGGCCCTCTTTCATGGCCGACAACGTGTCTGTCACATTGTGGCCAAGCGCGTTAATCGTTCCCGCGCCAGTGATTACAACTCGGTTCATGCGGTTTGCTCGGCCACCAGCTTTTCGATGCCCGCAATGATCGAGGCCACCGAGGAGATGTCAAAATCGCTCTGCTCAGGTTCATTGGCGTTGAAAGGCACCGTGACATCAAAGGCTTCTTCGATGGCAAAAATGCTTTCGACCAACCCCAGACTGTCGATGCCAAGGTCCTCCAACGTGCTGTCCATCGTCACATCGGACGGTTCCAAAACAGCCTGTTCGGCAATGATTGCGATGACCTTATCCTTAGTGCTCATGATCTCGGCCCTTTTCTCCTCGTGTTGAGGATGATTTAGTCGCTCTTAGTCGACTTGGAAACAGCTTTCTGCAAGGCAGCCACGTCTCGGAACAAACGAGGCAAGCGCCGCAGACCTTTATAGACTTCGATATGGCGATCCATTTTCATCGCCGGATAGCCCAACATCACCCGACCAGCAGGCACATTGGCCAAAACTTTGGTGGCCCCACCCGTGATCACATGATCCCCAATGAACAGGTTGTCACTGACCCCGGTTTGCCCGCCTAGCACGACATTATGACCGATGCGTGACGAGCCGGCGATGCCAACCTGTGCACAGATCAACGTGTCATTGCCCACCTCAACGTTGTGGCCAATTTGCGCAAGATTATCGACCTTTACACCGTTGCCGATCCGCGTGTCGCGCACCGTGCCGCGATCCACACAGGCATTGGCCCCAAGTTCGACATCATCGCCAATGCTGACACTGCCGAGAGAATGAATTCGGGCATAGGATTGCGCGGTTGCTTGGCCTTGATCGCCCAGACTGTCGCGGGCACGTTCGATTGTGGATTGCTCTGGGGTTACAAAGGAAAATCCGTCCCCGCCTATCGCGGCCCCGGGCTGCGCGATAAATCGATCCCCAATGGTCACATGCGCGCCGATTTTCACGCCTTCGCGCAGAAAAGCGCCCTGACCTAGCGTGGCATGAGCCCCAATCATACATTGCGGACCAATCACTGACCCCGCGCCGATCTTGGCCCCCGCCATCACCACGCTCAGCGGTCCAATAGAGACATCGGCGCCAAGCTCTGCTGATGGGTCAACAACGGCTGAAGGGTGCACACCAGACCCAAATCCCTGACCGGGATCCATCATTGCGGACAGTCCGGCCATGGTGAAACGTGGACGCGGCGACACAATCGCCGCCTTCAGCCCCATTGCCTGCCAATCGGCCCCTGCCCAAAGCATCGCAGCTTGCGCCTGACCTTCGGGCAGACCTTTGGCAAATTCGGGTTTCATCGCCAGCGCCAAATCGCGGGCTCCAGCCATCGCAGGTTCGGCCACACCGTCGATCTGAACGTCCAGATCTCCGAACGCCTCAGCTCCGAGAGCAGATGCAATGTCTCCGATGGTATGGCCCATAAAGATGTCCCCGCGTTATGTCGGGGACAGACTTAGATGCTTACGGCGTCCAAGGCCACCCCTGCTTGTTGCAAGGCGTTCCAAACGCGGGCGTCACGGCCATAAACATCGCGGCGATAGTTGGCTTTGCCTTTGGCTGGTACGGTGGCGGTGCGATAGATGATGTGCACTGGCACCTTCTTCACCAGATCCACTTTGGTTTCACGACCTGTGTTCAAGTGACGGTGAAAATCGCCCTTGGGATCATCGGATTGAACGGCCAGCAACGCATAGGCAAAATCAAACGGTTGCGCGAGGCGGATACAGCCGTGGCTATAGGCGCGTGTCTCACGAGAAAACAGATTTTTTGCAGGCGTATCATGCAGATAGATGTTGTGTTTGTTTGGGAACATGAACTTAACCAGCCCCAAAGCATTGCGGTTTGAAGGCGGCTGTTTGATGTCAAACGGGAAAGTTCTGGCCGTATATTGGGTGAAGTCGATGCCTTCGCGCGATACCGATTGTCCCCGCCCGTTTACCAAGCGCAAATGACCCGCTGCATTTGGGTTTTTCTTCATCATTGGCAGGTATTCGTTCACCGCGATCGAGCGCGGAACATGCCAAGTCGGGTTGATGATCATGTGTTCCATGATATCGGAAAACTCTGGGCTGCGACGGTCAGATACGTTTTGTCCCACAACCGACCGGGTGCGGAAGGTCACTTTGCCATCGTCAAAAATCTTGGCAGTATAATCGGTCAAATTGACCAGAACGTGGCGATCGCCCCGCTCCATGTTGGTCCAGCGTTCCCGCTCCATCGCAACCAGAACCGATTGCAGGCGTTTTTGCACCGGCACGTTCAACTCGGTAATGGTGGTTGCTCCGGCAACGCCATCCGCTTCGAGACCATGATCGGTTTGAAACTGCTGCACGGCGGCCTCGATGCGCGCGTCATACCGCTGTGTGGCTGTGCGGGTCAGATAGCCCATCGCCACCAAACGGTTGCGCAGCTTTACAACATTGGCCCCTTTGTCACCGGGTTCGAGTTTTTTACCGGAAACGGTTTCCCCCCAACCGCCACGAGTCATCAGGGCTTGCAGACGCAACATCTCTTTGCGCAGACGGGGGTATTCACCAGTTTGAGGCGGCAATTGCGCCATCACTTGATCCGCGTCGCCAGCCAAAAGATCGGTCAAATAGTCCAACGCTGGGCGTGACGGGGCTTTGCGTTTGATGCCGTCATCAATTGTGGTGGGTTTCAGCATGCCATATTGCACGTCGCGGGCATATTTCAGATAGGTCTTGGACAACTCAACATCCAAAATCCCCATATCCCGAGAGGTTTTGGCCGCTGCCATCTGCGCCATCAGACCATCCACATCATAGCGCGACGCCGACAGACCATGAGACTCGGCCGATTTCAGCGCGTTCAGCAAGGCCTTGCGTCGCTCGGTGAACACCGCGTCAGCCCCGATCCAAACCGCACCAAAGGTCTGGTCGCGATAAAAGGCGGCAAGGTCACGATCATCAGAGGCGTATTCGGCAACTGCCTGTTTGAAGGCGGTGACCTGAGCCGTCGCAGCGCCCGGGATGCTGGTTGAAATCAGCAGGGATGCAACCAGAGCCATACCAAATTTGGCGATTCCGGAACGTTTGGTCGTACTCATTATGCGCGCCTCTCAAAAAATGTGAGATTAATATCTGGGTACCTATGTCCTAAATTTTGCGCTTTCTGTCTATTCACAAAAAGGTAATTTCCTTACTCCTTTGGCAGGTTTAGCGGCCAAAAGTGCTTAAAATCCACTGAACGTCATGATTTGAGCAACATTTGCGCAAAAATCCGCCGAATCCCCTTGAAATAAAGAATTTGAACCAAAACGCAGTTGGTGGAACGGTTCTTGTATGTAATAAAACGCTTGCATCTGGGGATGAGATGGCAGGCCTCACGTAACAACGTGGGCAACAGGTAAGCGACAGGACGGGCGCTATTATGATGAACGAAAGCTCAAAGAGCTTTACGCGGCGGGCCTTGCTCGGCGCATTTGCAGCAACAACAATCGCGGCCGCGCCGACGTTTTCGAACGCCGCCGGCTTCCTAAAAGGCTCGGGCGATATTCGCCGCCTTAAGATGTATTCAGGGCGCACTGGCGAACGGATCGATATGATCTATTGGCTCGAAGGCGAATATATCCCTGATGCGTTGCAAGAAATTAACCATTTCATGCGTGACTGGCGCACCAATGGCTCCATTAAAATTGACACACGCACCGTGGATATCATGGCCGCGTCGCACAATTTGTTGGATGTCTCGGAACCTTTCATGCTGTTGTCGGGCTATCGCTCGCCTCAGACCAACCAAATGTTACGCAGCCGCTCGCGCGGTGTGGCGAAAAACTCTTTGCACATGAAAGGCCAAGCCGCAGATTTGCGTTTGGCGACCCGTTCTGTCAGCCAAATGGCGCGCGCCGCCTCGGCTTGCAAAGCTGGCGGTGTGGGCCGTTACTCTGGCTCCAACTTTGTGCATATGGATTGCGGTCCGGTTCGGACCTGGGGCGGCTAACAGCCCCAACATTCCGTCTACATCCCTTCAACCCCGCCTTTACAGGCGGGTTTTGTTGTTTCAGACAGGGATGATCTGACATGGCCATTGAGGGTGACATGAGCAAACCATTTCTAATCCTGCAATTGCGTCCCGAAACAGAAGCCTCGGATGATGAGTATCAGGCCTTCTTGGACAAAGGTGGTCTGTCGCGTGACGACACACATCGCATTCGCTTGGATCAAGAAGATCTGCCCGCCTTGGATTTTTCAAACTACTCTGGGGTCATTGTTGGCGGTGGGCCGGGCTGTGTGTCTGACCCTGTGGCCACCAAAGACCCGATCGAGGCCAGGATCGAAGCACAAATTTTGGCCGCGATGCCGCAAATCACTGACAATGATGTTCCCTTCCTAGGGTGTTGCTATGGCATTGGCATTCTGGGGCATCACCTCAATGGAGATGTAAGCAAAGAGCGCTATGGCGAAGATGTGGGCCCAAGCCACTGCACCCAGACCGAGGCTGGACGCGGGGATCCTTTGTTAGAGGGGCTGCCAGAAAGCTTTCACGCCTTTGTCGGTCACAAAGAGGCGCTGCAATCCCTGCCCGCAGGCGTCACGCAATTGCTGTCCTCTGATCCCTGCCCGTTTCAAATGATCAAGTACAAGCAAAACATCTATGCCACGCAGTTTCACCCCGAAGCTGACGGCGCCGGTTTTGAACTGCGCATCCGCTTGTACAAATCCAAGGGCTATTTCCCCCCCGAGGATGCCGACCGTTTGATTGATCTGTGCCGCTCTGCGCAGGTGGATCAACCCGAAAAAATCCTGCGTAATTTTGTGCAGAGATACCAAACTGAGGCGTAAAAACGCACGGCCCAACCCAATGGGCCGTGCGCGATTTAGCTTTGGTTTTGCGCCCGATAGGCAAGGACCGGCAGGCCCCCGATCCCCCAATCGGGCATCGCGATTTCGTCAATCACCACCATCGTTGTTGCAGGATCTTTGCCCAAAACACGTTGCAAAAGGCTTGTAACCCCTTCAATCAGCTGTGCTTTTTCGGTGTCGCTTGGGCCGGTGCCTTCGGGTCCACCTTCGCGGGTCACTTTGATATTCACATAGGGCATGCCTTATCCTTTCAGGGGCTCATAGGCAAAAATCTTGCTGATGACGCGCCACCCTTGATCTGTTTTCAACAAGGTTAAGAAATCCAAATAAGAGCGCCCCATCAGCATCATGCGGGCAGTCACTTTGGCCATTTCTGGCGTACCAATGGTGATATCCAACACGGTTTCATCCCGTGGATCCGCGCTTTGGGCTGGCGCAACACGTTTATCAATGCGCGCCATATAGGTTTCCAAATCGAGGTACAGCGGGTCCCCTTTGGTGGCACATACATAGGCCAGATTGGGGTGAAAAACCCGGCGCAACATGGCGCTGTCCGCTTGATAGAGACCCTCAAAATAGTGCTCCATCAACGTGTTGATTTCGGCGTAATCTTTGCTCATGCCGCAAGAAGCCCCTCAGCTTTCAGAGCCGTTTGGGTGGCTGGACGCTCAGCAACCCGGCTGACGAAGGCGGCTAGGTTTGGCCAGCGCTGCAGGTCGATCCCGGTAAAGTTGGCCCAGTTGGACACCACAAACAAATAGCTGTCAGCAATCGAGAACCTGTCATCAACCAAGTAACGGCGCCCGTCGGCCAGAACCGTTTCGATGTGATCGAAATTTGCGCTGACCGCGGTGCGGGCCGCCTCTTTGCCAGCGTCATCTGTGCTGCTGCGGAACAGCGGGCTGAACGATTTGTGCAACTCTGATGAGACATAAGTGAGATGTTCCATGACCTTAGCCCGTGCGCGGGTACCGGATTTTGGCAGCAGGTTCACGTCGGGGGCGCTGTCGGCAAGGTATTGCAGAATGGCTGGGCCTTCGGTCAGCACGTCATCTTTGTCCAAGGCCAGAACCGGCACAACACCTTTGACATTGATCGCGCGGAAATCAGCGCCGCTGTCGGTGCGGCCTGCATCGGTGTCAACGGCTTCGACGGTGAACGGGGCGCCGATTTCTTGCAGGACGATATGGCTGGCCAAGGAACAGGCACCGGGTTTGTAATAGAGTTTCATAACGTGTTTCACTTTCTAGGTTATGTGTGGGTGCAGTGATGCGCTCAACAAGTATCCCTTGGCAACGTGGTTACCATCGGTTACCAACAGAATTGAGTTACCCCAGAGAAACCTAGTTACATAGACAGAGGTACATGATGGCGCTGAAAATGACCAAAAATCAAAGCCCTAATCCGCCAGAACCCTGTATGCTGACCGAATGCATGGCCATCATTTCAGGGGCTTGGGCCCCCAATGTGATCTGGTCTTTACGGGCTGGGCCACGACGATTCAGCGAATTGCGCGCCGATATTCCCCCAATTTCCGCCAAGGTTTTGTCTGCTCGGTTGTCGGAACTTGAAGCGCGCGGCGTGCTGGTGCGCCATGTGCGGCGCACCTCTCCTCCGTCGACCGAATATGAGTTGACCGATCTCGGCGCCGAGTTGATCCCAGCGTTGGACGCCATTGTCGCGGTGGGGCATCGCCTCAAACAGCTTGAACCTGTATTGGCGGACCGTTCTGCCTAGGTGCGCCAGCTCAACACGCGCCGTTCGATCAGGCCGATGACACTGCTGACAATCACCCCCAGAACGGACAGGATCACCACCCCGGCAAACAGACGTTCCAGATCGTACAGCGATCCGGCCTCAAGGATATAGGCCCCAATGCCATATTCAGCGCCCAACATCTCAGCGGCAACCAGCAGGATAATTGCAATTGCCAGACTGATGCGCAGGCCAGACAAAATGCCCGGCATGGCCCCCGGCAGCACAATTTTGCGCACGATGGAAAACCACGACAGCCCAAAACTTTGCCCCATGCGGATCAACGAGCGATCCACATTGTCCACCGCCCCATAGGTCGCAACCACCGTCGGGGTAAAGGTGCCAAAAGCGATCAGCGCATATTTTGACCCCTCATCAATGCCAAACCAGATCACAAACAACGGCAAAAGCGCAATTTTGGGGATCGGAAACAACGCCGCAACAATCGGCACCACCCCTGCCCGCACATAAGAAAACAGCGCAATCAGAACGCCAACCGAAATGCCAATGCTGACCCCCAATGCGGCCCCAACCACCAGCCGGCTGAGCGAGGGCCCCACGTGTTTGAAAAGCAGGCCGCTGGTCCAGAGCTGTTGAAATGTCTCAAACACATCCGACGGCCGCGGCAAGGTCAGCGCAGAGATCCAGCCACTGCGCGTTCCCCATTCGGCCAATGATATCAACAGGATAAACACCACAAACCCCACCCATTTATGGGGTTTTGCGGCAAAGCCACCGCCGCGGAAACGAACTTCGCGGTGACCAGAGTGCGGCGCGTCAGACATTCACCAACTCCTCATCTGCGGCGCGCGCTTCGTCACGCATCAGATCCCAAAGATGTTTTTGCACCACCTCCAGGTCGCTGTCACCATAGCCGCGATCGCTGAGCGGTTTGTCGATATCCACGATTTCGCGGATCTGACCGGGGCGGCGTGACAACACCACAATCCGATGCCCAAGGCGCACGGCCTCAGCCAAGTTGTGGGTGACATAGACCGCCGTAAAGGGCTGACGGGTCCAAAGCGCAATAAGGTCATCCATCAGCAGTTCGCGCGTTTGAGAATCCAGCGCAGACAGGGGTTCATCCATCAGCATAACGGCTGGGTTCACTGCAAGCGCACGGGCAATTGCGACGCGCTGTTTCATCCCACCAGATAGCTGTTTGGGCAGCGCCGAGGCAAAATCTGACAGTTTGGTCCGAGCAAGGACATCTTGGATAATGGCGTCGGCGCGCGCACCGCGAATGCTATGATCTTCGAGAACCAAAGAGATGTTGCCCCAGACCGATCGCCACGGCAGCAACGCAAAATCCTGAAAGACATAGGTCAGCGGGTTAAGGCAGCTCTCTGGCACATCGCCAAGCTGCAGCACCCGGCCCGACTTTGGGCGTTCAAGCCCGCCGATAAAGCGCAACAACGTGGACTTGCCACAGCCAGACGGTCCCACGACACAGACAATGCGCCCTTGGGGAATATCCAGCGAAATGTCTCGCAAAACTTCGGTGTCGCCATATGAATGGCCTATGGCGTCAAGCTGAATATCCATGAAAATCCGGTATTTAGGGTGAGACAGCCCTTAACTGGGCTGCCTCTTAGGTCACAAATTAGGCCTCGAATGTGTCGACATAGCTGGTGTCGACCAAGGTATCGAGCGTGATGCCCGCATCAACCAAACCTTCGGACTGGAACCAGCTCAGCTGATCCTGAAGCGAGGCCGTGTTGAGGCGCGCGCCTTCGTTGATCCGCATGGTGCCATTGATGATCGATGGGGCCGCTTTTTCACGAGGCCGATCCGTATAGACATATTTATGGATCAGATCGACCATGGCATCGACACCGGCATCTCCTTGCGCTTTGTCGATCATGGTGCTGTTGTAATCCGTCACCCCACGCCCAAATCCGGCCAAGAAATCAGTGGTTTGCTGACGTTCATTGGCCGCGTTTTTGGCCGAGGTGAACACGGTTGTCACCTGATAGCTGGGCAGGTAGTCGGACACATTGCCGATGATATGCACCGCGCCAGAGCCCGCCAATGGTTTGGCGATATGGGGCACGATGGACCAAGCATCAATCTGACCTGACTTCAGTGCGCCGATGATGGCCCCTACCTTTTGCAGCGGCTTGAAGGACAGATCGATCCCTTCGGCTTGGGCGATTTTGGACCCCATATAGTGGAAGGACGAGCCAGCGGTCGAAATCCCAAAGGTCTTGCCACCAAGCTGAGCCGGGCTTGTCAGACCGGCTTTGAACGCCGCATCCGACGCCAGGATTTTTTGCCCATCAATGCCCGCTTCTTCGCTCAGCGCGCCACCGATCACTTTGATCGCGCCTTTGTCCGCCAAAGAAACCAAGCCGCCAGACACCGCCGTCACAGCGTAATCAACATCGCCCGAGGCAATCGCAACGGCCATTGGCTGAGCCGCCTGAAAGAACTTCAATTCGACATCAAGACCCGCATCGGCAAAGTAGCCGCGCTCAGCGGCAACAAAGCTGCCGGAGTGTGAAGTGAAGCGCAGCGCGCCAATCACAATCTTTTTGTTGCGAGCAGATGAGGCAATCGCCGGTGCCGCAAGAGTTGTCGCCGCAGCGGCCCCCATCAATCCCAATGTCTGACGTCTGTTGAACTGAACCATCGTATATCCTCCCAGAATGACTGTTCACTTGTTCTGCCGGGCCTTGATTGCCCAAAAGCCATGCTCAACCCCCTCAGGGTCGCGCATTTCCACGACCACCCTTGAGGGCATTTAATCCCTGACGTTTTGGAAAAATTTCCCCACCCTTAATGTAACTTGGCCGAACAAATGCCTCTGAGATGACTATAAAACCGCTCTGACGGAATGATCAACCTTAGAGAGTTCGCGCCAAGGCAATGCGCCCAAGTGCCGGGGGCTCGTCTCTGACAATCACACTTATATTGATGCATGAAATATGCGGTTTTTCGATTTAAAACCAGCACCTTAAAGGGTTCGGTTTATTTTGGTCCGATGGTGTGGATGCGCGGTGGCACGGCACAGACCTTTAGCGCGATTTCCACAACATGACGGTGATGCGTCAGATAGATGGCCTGACCGTTCTGCCCGATCTGTTCCATCACCTTACAGGCCGCGCTGGTGCGCTCTTCGTCAAAGGTTTCAAAAATATCGTCACAGAAGAACGGCAAACGTGTGCCCTGACTGACCAATTGTTCATGCGCTGCGGCCCGCAATGCCAGATAAAGCTGGAACCGGGTGCCTTTGGACATGTCGGCCACCTGCTTGGATTGACCCGCCGCATCCACAGCCATCAACACCTCTCCCGAACCGTCCGGTTGCGTATCCAGACGCTCATAGGCGCCATTGGTCAACGTGCGAAAGCAGCGCTCGGTGGCTGTCATCATCCCGCTGCGGTGACTGTCGCGGTAGCGTCGGATCGCCTCTTCGGCCAAGCGATGGCCAAGTGTCAGCTCCAAATACTCAAGCGCCGCCTCTTCCAGCTCCAACTCAAGGGTTGTCTTGCGCTCGCTTAATGCGGCGATTTCAACCCCTCCGGTCACCTCTTGCAATGCTTGTGTGGCGGTCACCCGTGCTTCTGTTGCGGCGGTCAACGCCACTTCGGCGGATTCCAAATCAGTGCGCAGCGCATTGGCATCCGCCTCAAGATCCGCCAACGACGCCCCAGCCAGCATATCCCTGGCCGCCTGCACATCCGTCACGCCCAATTCTGCGACAAGTGAAAGCTCTAGGTCCGACAGGCTGTGTCGATCCGCAATCACTTGGTGAGCCTGCGCGGTGATCTGGCGCAACGCCTCTAATGAGGTGTCCGTTGCCCCTGCTGGAAATTCCTGCGCCAAAACCTGACGCTCTTGGGCCATTGCTTGGAGGCGGTCCTTGTGCTTTTGCAACTGCGTTTGCGCCGCCTCTCGCGTCTTGGACAGGCGCGTGGCTTTCTCTTCGCTGGCTTGGGCCAAGATGGCTTTGTCGGAAAGTGATGCAAATGTTTCCGCAGCAGAGGCGCCAACTGACAGGGAATGATCCACCGCTAAGGCATTGATTTCCTCACGAAACTTGGCTTGGTCCGCCAGCATCGCCTTCACGCGCTGTTCGCCGTCGGCGCGTTTGTCATCATGTGCGCGCAGCAATCGCAACGGTTCAAGCGAATGACGCAAAGTGTCTGCGTTCAGGGACGCGCCAAATGTGGCTTGGACCAAAGAGTGCCAATGCTCTTGCGCCTGTTTGACCGCATCACGTGCCAAATCCCGCGTCGCGGCCCGACGTTTGTGTTCACTGGCAACAGTCTCAAGGTGATCGCGCGCTTTACCGCGCGCCGCAGCGGCGTCTCGTTCGTCTTGAGCAAGCGCCCGCGCCGCCGACAGGACCGTTTCAAAACTGGGGGCGCTTAGATCCAGATACGAGCCTAGTTCTGCGCACAGCGCCTCTGCGCGGTTCAGATCAGGACCATAGGTGGATTTTACCTGCTCGAGCGCAAGGACGGCGTCGCTGGCCAGCGCGTGGCGTTGCACCCAATCCAACCATTCCGCCGGTTCAATTTCTGAATGGATCCCGCTTTGAGCAGCAGCCTGTGCCACCTCTTGCTCCAGCGCACTCTTTTGTTCAGAGGCTTCCGCAAGTCTTGTCGCCAAGTGTTCGGCGCGCGCCTCTGCCTCGGCCAGCGCCGTTTCAATCTGACGTAATTCCCCCAGATCGCGCGCCTGTTCCACCCGCAGGCGCATTGCGCCATCCAAACTATGCATCGCGCGTTCAAACTGTTCAGCCGATCCTTGGTTCAATTCGGACTTATGGCTGTGCCAAAGCGTGTCACGGGTGCTGAGCAAGGTCTGTGCCTCGGCGTCGGCAATCAGTTGCCCCGCAGCGATCACTTGGTCCGAGCGCGCTTTCATGGCTGCTATGTTGGCGGTCTGATCGGCATACTCGCCGTTGATGTGATCGATCTTGCGCCGCAGATCGGCATGCGTGTCCGCCCAGCGTTGCGCTTTGATTGGGCTGGTGGCGCAGGGGGGCAGCCCGTCACGCCCCGCGCCATCGAAGCTGAGACGCCCCAATGTGCGCGCAACCTCTTGCTGCGCCGTGTCCAGTGCAAGCTGCGCTTTGGACATCAATGTCGCCAAGGTATCCGCATCATGACGGGCCAGAATGGCATCAACACCCGTCGTCTGTGGGTCAGAGTCTGAGGCGCTGATCTGTTCAACAAGCTGTTGGGCCTGATCCAGCCGTGATTGCAACTCAATCACGCCTTGGGTTTCCGCCTCTTGCACATGGGTCGCATCCCGCAAAGTCTGACGCGCCGCTTCAAACGCGGCAAGCTGAGGCGCGCTGACCACCAATTCGGTTGGATCAATATCTGCCGCGACGCCCAGGTCCTGCGCCGCGCGGCGCATCGCACGAACCTCAAGATCGACCTGAGCCTGACGGCGATCCACATCCGCTTTGGCGGTGTCATAACGAGCCTTGAGCGGTGACATCGCTTCAAGCTGTTCCCCCAACCCCAACAAATCAGGCGCGCGCTCTAGCTGCTCCAGCTCTGATGTCAGGGTGTTAATCTCATGGCTCAGTCGCTGCACTTCTGAGGTGAGGCGAATGTCTTCGCGCATCATATCGACCAGAACCTCAGGGTCAAAACTGAGATGATCTGGGTAGGCGGCAAAGGGTGCCAAACGCTCGATATGCCCATCGATCTTTAGCAAAAGTGGAATGGCGCGGCTTTGGGCGGCCACCAGAGCCACCTTGCTGTGCAAGGCATTGCGCAGGGTTCTGGCCTCGTGCTCGGCCTCTTCGGCCTGAGTGCGCGCGCGCTTTAACCCGCGCCAAGCGCTGGCAGAAACATCGTGATCGCGTATTTCGGCGGTCACCTGTTTTAAGGTGCGCTTTAATTCGGCAATTCGGGTCTTGCTGGCGCCCTTTTTCCACAGTGTCTTGGCCTGTGTTTGCACCCCGTCCAAAACAGAACTGAGATCCGCAACACCCGCCGCCGCAGAGAATAGCAACCGCCCAATATCGCCACGGGCTTGGGCAATTTCTTCACCACCCCGCTCAATCGTTTCATCATCCAAGCACAGCAGTTTGCGATAGTCATCTTCGCTTAGACCGGCCAGATGGGCAGAAAGCGCCGTTTCCGGCAGCGCGGCCCCCGACGGATCAAGCAACGAGCCATTGCGTTTGGACAGTCGTGTCAGCGGCAAGGTGCCGTTATCAATGTCCAGCACCCCAGACACCATCAGGTTGGGGCGCGTGTGTTTGAACGCATAGCTTTCGCGGGTGGGAAAGCCATAGAACAGCCGCAACACCGCCTCCATCGTGGTGGATTTTCCCGCTTCGTTGGGACCATAGATGATGTGAAAATCTGACCCGGAATTGGCGGTGCCAAAATCATAGGTGTGATCGGTGAAATGTCCGAACCGTTCAAGAGAAAGACTGCGCAAACGCATCAGCTGTCAGCCCCTTTCATCTGGGCCAAAACGCTATCGGCGCCATCGGCGGCCAAGCGACGCAGCAAAGCGTCCCGCTGTTCTTGTGTCGGCAACACCCGTTCGCGGATCGATTGCGGAAGATCCTGCATAACTTTGTCGATCTCATCTTCAGCCAGGGCTGCAAACCCCAGCTCTGCTTGGATCTCAGCCATCAATTCTGACAATTCCTGCACAGCGGAGGACGTTTCGGTGCTGGCCTGCGCCGGGTCGAAATCCAAGACCAACTTGTCCAGCCAAAGCGCGCCAGATTCGCGTGTGAGCTGGGCAATCTGTTCGACCCAAAATTCGCGATCACGTAAAATTTGCCAATGATTTAAGGGCGTTCCTGTCAGTGTCAGTCGCACAACCCCGGCCTGAGCTGTCACCGTATTGCGCAGATCTGTCAGGTGTGTGCGCAGCATCAGGCGCAGCCCGTCCGAGCTGTCGACCGCAGAGATATCCAAATCAGAGGTGACAAATTCCAAAACCGAAGTTGCCCTCTCTTGCACCTCGATGCTGCCATTTTCCACTGAAATCAGGCTCACCGATTTTGGCCCTGCCTCGCCGATATCACGCCCCTGTGGCATGCCCGGCATCACCACCCAAGGCGAGGAGGAATGCACGTGGCGTTTGTGCACATGCCCCAACGCCCAATAGTCGAACCCAGCCTCTGTCAACTCGCTCAGCGCACAAGGGGCATAGACGTCATGCCCGGCCGCACCGGCCAATGAACTGTGCAACATCGCTATATTCACCGCACCCGCAACAGGGGCGGAAAACCGGGGCAACAGGCTTTCCGGCGCATGCCGGTCTGCAAAGCTCACGCCATGGATCCACAGGTCATCACTCAGCTGAACTTTGCCGCCACGGGCATCAAAGGTGTGAACATTTTCGGGCAGATCCAGCGCGCCTGTGATCGGGTTTTCTGCATCATGATTGCCTTTGATGTAAAACACGCGAATGCCAGCGTGTTGCAGTCGTTCAAGCTGTTGGGTCAAAAAGGCGGCTGTGCTGGCACTGCGCGCGTTGCCATCAAACAGATCTCCCGCAATCAACAGGGCTGAAACCTGTTCGGACAATGCCAAATCAATGATGCGCATCAACGCGGCGCGGGTTGCCGCTTCGACCGTTTGGCGCAGCTCTGGATCCCGCAGCGCAAGGGATTTCAGCGGTGAATCCAGATGAATGTCAGCGGTGTGCAATAGTCGGATCACACTGCGCCCCCAATGCCAAATCGGCCGATAGGTGGTACGCAGTGGGTCACAGCGCAGGCGCATAAGGTGTGATCTGGCATAGGTCCCCGACCGCAGTTTGTTGGTGGATCCGTGCAGGCTAAACAGGCGACATCACATCCACAAGATCCGCATAGGATGTGGGGTCATTCTCAACACAAAGCCGTTGAGAGTTCGAGCGAATAGTGACGCGGAGATCCATTCTCTTGCCGTGACGAGGCTTAATGACGCAACGGTCGTCAAGCAAAGCCCGACCACAAGCCGAAAAAGGGCCGCAAAATTGGGATGGAGCGATCCATACCGGGACGCGCTCTGAATTCAAACGCCATGCGTCGCGGCAAGGTTTTCGCCCTTTACGAAGGGATCAACTTGCGTGTGTAGCGGACTTTGTATTGGGGCGTCATCTTCGCCAAATGCTCGATCTTGAAGACCGATGGGTCGCTTTTAGGATTTAGAAAGCGATGTAAGTCATTGTTTTAAATTCACCTTAATGCCTCGCCAATTTTTACCGGCAGGTTTTCCCATTGTCGACATTTTAGGTTGTTGACTCATATTATAATTATAATGATATGATATATCTACTTGAGGGAGCGCCGGTGGGTGCAATTTACGCTTTGTTAAAAATCACAGGGCCGCTGTTTGCAGCGCCACCTTTTGGGATGGACAGGCCTCACTCAAGACACACAAGTGGAGGAAACCTCGTGACTAGACTACCGAAATACGGAACTCTGATGGCGCTGCTTGCGCCGGCCTTACTTGCCTCGACCGCCTTGCCGACATTGGCGCAAGACACTGACAAAACAATCCGGGTGATGCATATGCATTCCGACCCGCACAATCGTGATCCGCGCCTCGCTATGTTCACAACATGTGCAGACCGATTTGGCTATGAGATTGAAGAAATCTTTATTCCCTACGCCCAATACGAAGTTTTGCTGCCTGTACAGTTGGCCAGCCAGAACCCACCTGAAATCTATGGCACATGGCCCGGTGGACGGGTGCAGTTCCAAGCGGAAAACGGGCGCATTGTGGCGCTTGAGGACAATTGGACCGCCATCAAAGACGACATTTGGCCCGGTATTCAATCCGTGGCAACGGAACCGGATGGCAAAGTCTATTCTGTGCCCTATTCGATGCTGCCCACCACGTTCTGGTACAACAAAGAAGTCTTTGACACCCATGGTCTGGAAATCCCTCAAACATGGGATCAGCTGATGGCGGCCGCGGAAACGCTGAAAGCGGCGGATGTGACCCCCTTTGTCTTGGGCACCAAGTTGGGATGGGAGCCGCTGTTCTGGTTTGACTACCTTGTGCTGCGCACGGCCGGGCCAGAGTTTCGTTCACGCCTGATGGCGGGCCAAGAAAGCTTTGTGGATCCCAAGGTGGTGCGCGCCATGGAACTTTGGGCTGATTTGGTTGAGCGGGAGTTCTTTAACGACCGGTATTCCAGCTTGGGCTGGCGTGAAATGTCCCTCGAAGTCATCGCTGGAAATGCCGCGATGGAGCTGATGGGCCCTTGGACCACAGGCGTGTTCAAAGACGCCGATATGGTGGCCACACAAGATTATGGCATCTTTCCGTTTCCTGAAATCGATGCCGGCGTGCCAGCTGCCACAGAAGGTGCGGTGGAAAGCTATGCGCTTAGCGGAGGCGGCGTAAACGCCGAAGCCGCCGCAGAGGTGTTGACCTGCATCACAGATGTCGATGTGCAGACCCAGTTTGCCTCTGATCTACAGGAATTGGCGGCCAACAAACATGTTTCGATGGATGTCTACGAAACCAAGGAGTCGCGTGCCTTTGTGCAAACGTATTTCGACATGTTGGACGCACCGTTCCATCAGAACCTAGAACTGGCCGCCCATCCCGGCATCACCGAAGTGGCCAAGCGGGAATTCCCCCGGTTCTTGACCTATCCCGATCAATATCTGAGCGTGCTGGAAAAACTAGAAGAACGCCGCAACGAGCTATATTCGAATTAAACGCGAAATGCCGGGGTGTTTCATTCCGGCATTTTTCCTTTTATTGCAGCAGAATAGCGATCAAAGCTCATTAATGCGCAGCAGCAAAAGCTCATCCTTCACCACCCGCTCAAAGTTTTGCAAAACCGCGTCAAGCCCGTCACGCACATGCACAAAGCGCCCACCCAGTTGATCGGCGTCCCCCTGTGCGATGCGGGAAACCAGTGTTGTGATGGCCTCGATTGGGAAAATCATATCGGGATCAAACCCGCTCCAGCCCGCTCGGGTGTCCCGAAACACACTGTCAAAATGATCCAACATATCCGTGGCGACCACGCCGGGGCTAACCGCAATGGACAGGATACCTTGATCGGCCACTTCTGCTGACAAGCTTTCGTTCAAACGCAAGAGCGCCGTTTTGGACACGGAATAATCCGTCACCCCGGGGCCCGGCATGTTCCCGGCGGCAGAGCCCATGTGCACGATGCGTCCGCGCCCACGCTCGATCATCCCCGGCAAAACCGCTTGGCTGGCCAGCAACACGCCAAGCACGTTGATTTCCTGTGTGCGCCACCATGCTTTGGGATCAACCTCGGCGATGCGACCCGGCGTGCCCGAAATTCCCGCATTGTTGATCAGCAAATCGATAGGGCCAAAATGGCTTTCGGTTGTTGCCACGGCGTCTTTGATGGCCTGCGCATTGGTGACATCGGCTTCGATTGCTAAGGCGTTTTCACCAATCTGTTGGGCCACCTCGGTGACCGAGCTCAGCCTGCGCCCCACCAGCCCAACTTTGACGCCCTGCGCCGCAAGGGTGGTCGCAACCGCCGCCCCAATGCCGCGCCCTGCCCCCGTGACCAATGCAACCTGACCGGCAAGTGGTGTTTGTGTCATGTGTTTCTCCTTGAATGATACGAGCGGTCGTTGGGTCACAAACCGACACAGCCCCTTGCGCAGGATCTGCGCCGATAGATAGCGCCAAATGAGGCGCACACAGCCGGCGCGCATTTTGATCGCTGAGAGCGAAATCCTACATCTTGATTATTGGTAATATGTTTGCCAAAACTTTAGCAATTGCGAATCCGATGCTCAAATAATTTGTCAAATTCAGTCAATATCACCCGTATATTAACGTCTTAGTGGTAATTATGCAAAACTTGAGAACATCGATATTTTTAATACATGTCTTTCACCCGATTTTATGTCGACAAATTCTTGACGAAACAGTAGCTCTGCCGTCAAATTGATGTTGGGGCCAAATTTATTCGGAGCAGCCTCGATAAACTAGAGATGGTTAAGACAAAATGGCGAGCAATCAGACACCCGAAATCGAACAGAATGAATCTGAGCGGATCTATGACATCATACGTCGAGATATCATTTCGGGCGAGCTGATGCCCTTGACCAAACTTAAGGTGTCCCACATTCGCGAACACTATAACTTTGGCGCCGCACCGGTGCGCGAAGCGTTGGCCCGTTTGGTTGGCGGTGGGTTTGTGGTGCAGCAAAGCCAACGCGGGTTTCGTGTGCGTGACATGTCGACCGAAGATGTGGTTGATCTCAGCAAAATGCGGATCCTTCTGGAATGTGAAGGCGTGCGCGCCAGTCTTGAAAATGGCTCGGACGAATGGGAATCCAACCTTGTTGCCGCCTATCACAAACTGTCGCTGGCTGAAAAACGACGCCAAAGTGACGACCAAAGCGAAGACCTAGAAGAACGCAACCGGGCCTTTCACGATGCGCTGGTGGCCGCGGCCAATTCGAACTGGCTGCTGGAAATGCGCGCCCATGTCTATGCCCATCATGAACGCTATCGCTATGTGTCGCGCCAGCACAGCTTTGGTAAGCGCGACACACCGGCGGAACATGCAGCCATTTTTGAAGCTGCGATCCGTCGGGATGTCAAAGAGACCTGCAAACACCTGACACGGCACATTGATCTGACAACGGTTCAGGCTGTCGAAGCGATGAAGCGCGGTCGCTCTGCCTTCTAAGCTGATTGGTTTGGCGCAGGCCCCAATCCGGACGGTTTGCGCCCATGACCATGATCGTGCTGCGCGCTGATGGGGCGCCCATCAATATAGCTGCCCACAGGCAGTTGCGGCACATCATAGGCCAGCGCGTCGTTTTGCGACCGCATCCAGGCAAACAGTTGGGCGTGCAGCTCTGATTGCACCTCGGCAAGGGCGGGATCACCGGCCCGGTTGCTGCGCTCTTGTGGATCGGTTTCCAGATCATAAAGCTCGGCCAGATCATGTGGACTCCAGGCGTATTTATAACGCTCATTGCGCAGGCCGCGAAATTTGAACTGACGCCCCTGATAAGCATCATAGCCATAGGTCACATAGCTGTTGTCACTTTGGTAATAGCTTTGGGCCTGTTCATGGGCTGACAAAAGATCGCCAGTGCCAGCCGCATCGATCACGGTTGCAAAAAGGTCCTTCAAGCTGACAAAGTTTTCGCGCGTCGCGCTGTCACTTTGATCCCCGACCCGCATCATCATCGGAATGCGCATGACCTCTTCGTAAAAGAACGGCCCCTTGTCGAACCAGCCATGTGCCCCCAGCATTTCGCCATGATCCGCCGTAAAGGCCGTGACACAGGTTTGATCCATGTCCAACTCAACCATCTTGTCGCGAAACGTACCAAACAGATGGTCAATATAAGAGCAGAACCCCCAATAATGTTGCGCCGTGCGCCGCCAATCGTCTTGGCTCAGCGCGCGGGTGTCCTGACACGGCCAATAATGCGCGCCCTGTGCGACGGGCTTGCCTGTTTCGGTAAACTGAGGGATGAAATTGTCCGGCATATAGTCCTGCGGCAGGTCCTCATAAAGCGAAACCCACTCTTGCGGTACAAAATGCGGGAAATGCGGCCCATGCAATGAAACGACCAGACAAAATGGCTTGTCCGATTTGGCATAGCGCTCCAGTCGATCCATGCCCAACCGTACCCGGTGCTCATCCATTGGGGTGCCCTCGGTGACGGTGCCATAATAGGGGGTCAGCTTGGGCTCAGCAAAGTGGATTGGGGCATCGTTTTCGACGATTGCGGGATGGCCCCCGTCACTGAGCTGCGCATCCGCGATGCCGCGATCCAACAAGGTCCCTGCGCCAAGGTGCCACTTCCCAATAAAGGACACGTCATAACCCTGCTCTTGCAGGCGCTCCAAGTAGGTCGTCTGATCGGGATGCAGCTTGCCATGCGGATAGAACGACGTGCCTTGGACGTTGTCCATTGTCCCGTTTTGATGCGGCCATTTGCCTGTAAACAGACTGCCGCGCGCTGGGGTGCACAATGGCACCGAGGTAAAGGCATTGGTGAAATTTGTCGATTGTGCCCGGAATTTCTGCAAATTGGGCAGCTTTGCCGGGCTTTGAGGGTCGTTAAGCGTGTCCCAACGCCATTGGTCGGTGACAAAGAGAACGATATTTTTAGGCTTCATGGTGAGACACCTTCGAGAGAGAACGTAAAGATCGGCTGGCGCGAAGTTCGAGCCACCAAATGGAAACACCGCTGCCGACGATGAACGCAGCCCCCAGCGCAAAGCTGGAGCTCAGCGGATCGCCAAACACTGATGCGCTGATCGCAGCGGCACAGATCACTTGGGCATAAAGATAAGGCGACATCACCGAAGCCGGTGCCACCCGAAGCCCAAGCTGCAAACAAAGATGAGCCAGCGTGCCGCAACAGGCCATCGCCAGAAACCACGGCCAATCCGACAGCACGACAGTTTGCCAGACAAAGGGCATCACCGGCAGCAACAGCAAGGTGCAAATCACTGGCATCAACCCAATCGCCGGCAGTTTTTCTTCGGGCTGCGACAGCGTGCGGGTGAGCAATACAAAGATCGCCAAAGACAGCGCTGTCACCAACGGCAGCAGTGTTGCGATGCTTAGCCCACTGCCAGAGGGGGCCAACACGATGATCACCCCGATAAATCCCGCCACAATCGCCAGACAGCGCCGCCAACCAATCCGCTCGCCGAGAAACAGAACCGACAGCAGCGTGACCAGAATGGGGCTAAAGAACTGCACCGCCGTGGCCTGGGCCAAGGGGATAAGGGACACCGCCGAATACATTGAGACACAGACCAAAACCAAGGCCCCTGCCCGCGCCGCCTGAACGCCAAAGCGCTTGGAGGACAGATACCGATGATGGCCCCGTGAATGCATCCAAAGGCCCACCAAGGTGGCGTGCAATGCAAAGCGCAGCCATGCCACTTGTGTTGGGGCGTAGGTCTGAGTGAGGGTCTTGGCGATTGCGTCTTGAACGGCAAACACAGACCCTGCACTCAGCACCAAAATGGCCCCAATCCAGAATGCAGGTTTCGACGAATTGTCAGGTGTACGCGTCATCGAAACCTTGGTTTTCTCTGGATCCGTGGCTTAGTTGACCGTTGGACTTTGCAAGGTGCCCAAGCGCTGACCGCTTTCCTTGTCAAAGATATGCAACGGCCCGTTGGGCATCACGTGCAACTTGTCGCCGTAGCGCCCCGACACACGTTCGCGGAACAGGCAGGTGACGGGCGTGCCTGCAATGTGACCGGCAACCTGAGTTTCAGCGCCCGTGGGTTCGGTCACGGTCACGTCAATCTCCAGCCCTTTTTCAACCAAAGCAAAGTTGTCAGGACGAGCGCCAACGACCACTTGGGCCCCCGGTTTCAGCCAAGGCGCGCTGTCAGCTGGGATCAGCGGCTGATTTGCGAATTGCAGACCGCCCTCGACCACAGTTGCATCCAGCAGGTTCATCGATGGAGAACCAATGAAGGCTGCCACAAACAGGTTTTGAGGTTTGTCATATAGCTCTAGTGGCGTGCCAACTTGTTCGACACGGCCAGCGCTCATCACCACAATCTTGTCAGCCATGGTCATGGCTTCGATCTGGTCATGGGTTACATAGACCGCCGTGGTGCCAAGACGCTGGTGTAGGGATTTGATTTCGGCCCGCATCGACACGCGCAGCTTGGCATCTAGGTTCGACAAAGGTTCGTCAAACAAGAACACCTTTGGGTTTCGCACAATCGCGCGCCCCATGGCCACCCGTTGGCGCTGACCACCTGACAGTTCGCGTGGGAAACGCTCTAGGTTCTCTGTCAGGTTCAAAATGCGCGCAGCCTCTTCGACCTTGCTTTTGATCTCAGCCTTTGGGGCACCAGCAAGCTGCATCGAGAAGGACATGTTGTCCTTCACCTTCATATGCGGATAAAGTGCGTAGTTTTGAAACACCATCGCAATGTCGCGCGCCTTTGGCTGTAGGTCATTAACCACCCGGCCCGCGATTTCAATGTCACCGGCGCTGATGTCTTCTAGACCGGCAATCATGCGCAACAAGGTGGTCTTGCCACAGCCCGAGGGGCCAACAAGCGCAACAAACTCCCCTGTTTCAATTTCGATGTCGATGCCTTTGATCGCTTCGAATGCGCCGTAGTATTTGTGAACGTCTTTGATTGCAACGTCTGCCATTTTATCTCTCCCTTAGCGTGGGGTGGTCGGGCGCTTAGCCCTTGACCGAACCCATCGTCATCCCGCGGATGAAGTGTTTTTGGAAAATCAGGAACACGGCGAGTGTCGGGATTGCCGCAATCACAGCGCCCGAAGCCACCATGTTGTATGCAATCTCATATTCGCCTTGGAAGGACAGGATCCCAACCGTTACAGGGCGTTTGTCGGCCCCTTGTGTCAGCACCAGTCCCCACAGCAAGTCATTCCAGATCCATGTGAATTCAAGCACAACCAAGGCCGAGATCGCAGGACGCGCCACCGGCACATAGATGCGCTGGAAGATCTTCCATTCATTGGCCCCATCGATCCGCGCCGCTTCGCGCAGTTCTCCGGGAACCGTGTTGAAAAAGTTGGTCATGATCAAAACCGCAAAGGGAATGTGACGCATGACATGCACGATGATCTGAGCCAAAAACGTATCGTGAAGTCCAATGTTGCTCATCAAGCGGAACACTGGGATCAGCTGCGTATGCACGGGCACAAAGCTGAGCGATACAATGACCAAGAACATCCAGATCCGACCGCGAAACCGCATCCGAGACAAGGAATACCCCGCCATCGTGGCCACCAACAGCGTCCCAAACACGGAGGGCAAGGTGATGATCACCGAGGCCTTCAGATAGGGCAGCATCTGCCAAAAGGCTTGCTGAAGGTTTTCAAAATGAAAGGTTTCCGGCCAAGCCCATGCGCCATTCTGCGTGATATCTGGCACCGAACGGATCGCCGTGAGCAGCGTTCCCCCGATGGGCAGAAAGAATATCAATGCCAATAGCAACAATAGGCCGATTTGTGAGGTGCGGGCGGCGGTCTCTTCGTAGCGTTCATAAAGGCTAGTGCCATCTGTCCGCTTCTTGGGTGCCACCCCATTGTTGACGTTAGTCTGAACCATCTGTTTAGCCCCATTCTCTCTCTTGTGCTTTGGCCATCCGGCGTACGTAAGGCACAACCAAAGCGGCCGTCATGAGCGTCACGACCACACCGATCGAAGCTCCGTAGCCAAATTTGTAATTCCAGAAGGTTTCCATATACATCCGATAGCCAACCACTTCGGTGGTGCCGAACGGGCCGCCTCGGGTCATTGTCAGAACGATCTCTGTTGCCAGCAACGCTTGGATCAAAGCTGAAGAAACCGCGATGGTGGTGGCGGGTTTCAGCAAGGGCAACGTCACTCGGAAAAAGATCTGACGACGGGTGCCGCCATCCACTTTGGCCGCTTCGATCAACTCTTGTGGGATGGCCGACAAGCCAGCCAAAAAGACCACCGTTGCAAAGGCAACTTGGCGCCAAGCCGCTGCGGCAATGACCGAGAAGTTCCCCGCATGTGGGCCGAGCCATTCAACGATCAGGAACTCTAGCCCCAAGGCCGTAAACAGTTGATCCAACAGGCCGACGTCTGGCTCATAGATCCAAGCCCAGATCA
The DNA here is from genome assembly GCA_049116315.1 of Thalassovita sp. Classification (GTDB taxonomy): domain Bacteria; phylum Pseudomonadota; class Alphaproteobacteria; order Rhodobacterales; family Rhodobacteraceae; genus Thalassobius. The sequence continues at coordinate 208,063 of JAGDZD010000004.1, read as the reverse complement.
CGCCAACAATTGCGAAAGACAATGCAAGTGGCATGAAAAAGACCGTCTTAATCAGGCTGGCCCCCCAAAAGGTGCGTTTGACCAACAAGGCAATGATGATTGCCAAAGAGTTTGGCACCACCAAAAAGCAAGCCACCCAAATACCGGTATTCTTTAACGAGTTAAGGAAGTAGTCGTCAGACACCAGATCTACATAGTTCTGCAATCCGACAAATTCACCTGGCGCACCCACGCCCACCTGATCGGTCAAACTGATAGCAAAAGTCTGAAAGATCGGTATGGCACCAAAGATGCCATAGATCAAAATTGCTGGCATCAAAAACAGCCAGGGTACATATCGCGCGTTCAACGTCCTTACTCCTCAATTGCAACAAGAAACTGACGCACCATGTCGGAGCGCCGGTTTGCTTGCGGACCGCGTGTGGCCCTCCTCGCGCGGATGCGAGGCAATAAATTCTGGCGACCCATTTTAGATCGCCAGAACAATGGCTTCGTTACTTAGAGAAGGTATCCAAGCGGCGTTTTTCCAACTTCTCGAGGACATCCATGTATTGATCAGGGAAGACCAAGAAACGTGGGAACTCACGCTTGGCAACCTCGGTCACACCTGGGTGCGTTGCGAGCTCGAGGTTCTGGTGGAACGGGGCGTCCAGCATGTCATAGAAGTTCTGAATGATCGGTTGGATCGATTCAGGCTGATAGACAGACACCGGGATATCCACGTTGGTTGTTGGGCGTTGCGCCTGAATGGCAAACTGTTCCTGAGGATCACGCTCAGACACACATGCCAACATCGCCAAGGCGTTTTCAGTGTTTTTGCCTTCACCACTTGCGGCCCAGCCCTCTACTGCGCCTTCAACAGCCGCAGGGATCGAGGGATCGATGGTTGGGAAGTTGAAGATGTCAAAGTCGACACCAGGCTCCCAGCCGGACTTGATAAAGTTGCCTGCTGTCCATGGCCCCATAATTTCCATCGCGGCTTCACCCTTCAGCAGGTTGGTCGCCATTTCGCGCCAGCCCATCGAAGAGAACCCATCAACAAAGTAGTCCTGTTCAATCAGACCACCCCAGAGTTCCATCGCCTCAACAACTTTCGGGTCGAGGTAGCTTTCGGTGCCGGCCATCAGGTTATTGCGGAACTCAGATCCGGCAACGCGCAGAACCATATAGTCAAACCAGAACAGTGGCTCCCAGCCCGAGCTTGCGCCCAGTACAAAAGGTGTCACGCCCGCTTGCTTCAGTGTTTCGGCAACGGCTGTGAACTCTTCCCATGTCTGAGGAGGCGTGAGGTTGTGCTCTGCAAAGACAGCTTTGTTGTACCAAAAGACATTCGGCTGGAATGTGGTTGGAACAATATAAACATGCCCATCTGGCTCGGTGCTGGTGGCTTGGATCCCGGCTGGGAAGTTGTCTTTGAAGTCTGGCCACACATCGTTCAGCGAACGGATGACACCGGTGTCAGCTTGGAACTGCGCGCGCCCACCTGGCCACAGAGCATAAATGTCTGGTGGGGTCGAGCTGGACAGCTGAACAGGCAGCTGAACTTCGTACTGATCTGGTGGCGAAAAGTTCTCGATGATCTTGATGTCCAGCTTTTCTGAACAGTGGTTCCACATCGCCATACGTGGCGTGCGGGCCGATTCTGCAGCGGAACGGTGGAACAATGACACTTCACCTGCGGCAAACGCCGTCGATGTCGTCATTGGCATGGCCACCGTGGCCAGCGCAGTTGCGGTTAACAGAAATTTCTTCATGAGGTCCTCCCTTGGTACCGGTCGAAATTTTGTCGAACGTATCGTTTTTTGTCGATTTTTATTTGAAACATATTATGAATGATGTAGTCAATCAATATTGTCTAGAAACTGTCACATCTTTGAGTTTGCGAACGGGACGCCCGTTTCAAATGTGGCCGCTTCTGCAATCACCAAACAACCTACACGTTCAATCGGAGACCTTTATGACTCAACAGGCTCAGCCTCATTCCAGCCCCTTTGTCCATTTGAAACCGCTGAAAAACTCGGCGGTTGATTGGACCGATGGGTTTTGGAAACAGAAACAAGAATTGATGCGTGACGCATCGTTGACCAGCGTGCTCGACGCGTTGGATGACCCAGAAAACGCCACCTACTTTGGGAATTTCAAAAATGCCGCCAAGGGCAAAGGACCGTTTTATGGTCGGTTCTGGAGCGACGGCGATTGCTACAAGACCATTGAAACAATGCTTCTTATGGTTGAGTCATCGCCAGATGAAAAACTTTCTGCAAAAATCGAGGAAATGATCGAAGACATCGAAGCCGCGCAAGAAGACGACGGATATTTGAACACTCAGATCACACTTTCCACGACGCGCGGGCGCTGGACAGACATCGAGCACCACGAAATTTACAATTTTGGACACCTCTTTACCGTCGGCGTTTTGCACAAACAGGTCACCGGACAAGATCGGTTGCTCAACATTGCGATTCGTGCGGCGGATTACCTCTATGAAACCTTCGTGACGCGCGATCCCGACAAGGCGAGATTCGGCTTTAACCCCTCTCAGATCATGGGGTTGGTCGAGCTGTTTCGCGAAACCGCGGAGCAACGTTACCTCGAGCTGGCCCGCATCTTTGTCGAAAACCGTGGCGCCCATCCGGATCTAGAGGGCAACAACGGCGATCAAAGCCAGATGCGCGTGCCTTTGCTTGACGAGACCGAGGCCGTCGGACATGCGGTGACGGGGCCCTACCTGTGGGCTGGCGCGGCTGATATCGTCATGGAAACCAATGAAACCGAGCTGCTAGACGCCATCACCCGCATCTGGGAAGATTCGACCTATCGCAAGATGTACATCACCGGGGGTGTCGGCGCGTTGCACAAAGGGGCCTCGGAACGCAGCCACCCGCGCTATGAGGCCGTTTCAGAGGCCTATGGTCGCCCATTCCAACTGCCCAATGACACCGCCTACAATGAAACATGTGCCAATATTTCAAAGGCCATGTGGTCGTGGCGGATGTTGCAGTTGACGGGAAATGCGCGCTACGCCGACGTGATGGAACGGGTGATGTATAACACCGGTCTGTCCGGCGTGTCCTTGTCGGGCACCCATTTCACCTATTCCAATCCGCTGCGGTTCAATGGGGAGAAACAGTTCATCGGCAACAATGACAGCCCACGGCGTTGGACACGTTGGACATGCTATTGCTGCCCGCCTCAGGTGACACGCACCATCGCAGGGGTGCATCGCTGGGCTTATTCAACGGCGCAAGATGCCACTTGGGTTCATCTTTATGGCTCAAACACGCTCAACGATTCTTCGATTGGCTTGACCCAAACCTCTGATTTTCCGTGGTCTGGCGACGTGTCGATCACAGTCACCAAAGCGCCCAAGGGGGTGCATACGCTGCATCTGCGCATTCCTGCTTGGTCGCAAAATTCCACCCTGACCGTAAACGGGGCGCCGATTGCCATCACTGAAACCGGTGCGCATTATGTGGCCGTGACCCGGTCTTGGGCCGAGGGCGACACCATTGCGCTTGGCTTGGATATGACGCCTCAGATTGTGGTCGGCAAACCTGACGTCGAAGAGATCCGCAACCAATGCGCCGTGATCAGCGGCCCAGTGGTTTATTGCCTTGAAGGCGCGGATCTTCCCGAAGGGGTGAATGTGCAAGATGTTGCATTGGGGGCAAAGGCCACGCTGACACCGCGTGAAGGCCAAGGCCTGTTTGCTGGGATGACCTTGTTGGATGTACGTCTTAGCGCGCGCTCTGATTGGACTTCTCCAGAGCTATACCTGCCGCTGGCCAGCCTGGACACGCAAACGGTTCAAGCGACATTGATCCCCTACTACGCTTGGAATAACCGGGATGATAACACCATGGCGGTCTGGTTGCCCTTAGACACAGCCACCTAATTGGTCCCTATCTGCGCCGCCTTAGGTGGCGCAGATAAACCCATCCCTGCAAGAGATGTCATAACGTCTTGTTTGGTTGAGATATCCGCGTCTTAAGCGATTAGAAAATCACCGGTTCATCAACGGCGTCACCAAAACTGGTTTCCAAGAAATCAAAGTCACAGCCTTCGTTGGCTTGGCGCACATGATTGACAAACAACCAGCCAAATCCTCGATGATACTGCGGCGCAGGTCGTTGCCACTGGGCCCGTCGCGCGGCGATGTCCGCCTCTGAAACCTGCATGTTCAGTCGACCTGCGGCGACATCCAATTCGATCAAATCGCCGGTGCGCACCAATGCCAAAGGGCCACCGACGTGGGCTTCGGGGGCCATGTGCAACACACAAGTGCCATAGCTTGTTCCGCTCATGCGCGCATCAGAGAGGCGCACCATATCGCGCACCCCGTCTTTGAGCAGTTTGGCTGGGATTGGAATCATCCCCCATTCTGGCATGCCGGGCGCCCCTTCGGGCCCTGCCCCGCGCAGGATCAAAACAGTGTCTTTGGTGACCTCTAGATCCGGATCCTCGATGCGCGCTTTCAGATCCGCCATCCCCTCAAAAACCAACGCAGGTCCGATGTGATGCAAGAGGTTGGGATCCGCAGCGGCTGGCTTGATGACACAGCCGTCAGGAGCCAAATTTCCGCGTAAAACTGCAAGTGCAGGTTGTGTACTCACCGGATTTGATCTGGGGCGGATGACATCACTATTCCAGGTCTGCGCGCCTGCAAGCGTCTCCGCCACCGTTTGTCCGGTGATGGTTCGAACCGAAGTGTCGATCAGATCCCCCATTTCCGACATGAGCGCCCGCAGACCGCCGGCGTGGAAAAAATCTTCCATCAAATAGCCCGCCCCAATCGGGCGCACATTGGCCAAAACTGGCACCCTAGCGCTGGCGGCTTCAAAGTCTGACAACGACAGCGCGATGTCGGCGCGGCGCGCCATTGCAATCAGATGAATAATCGCATTGGTTGAGCATCCCATCGCCATTGCCACAGCCAAACCATTGCCAAAGGACGCCGCGGACAGCAAAGTTTTTGGCGTGCGATCGGCTTGGACGGCCTCGACAATGGCGCGCCCAGTGGCGCTGGCCATGCGGATATGATCCGCATCAGGCGCCGGAATTGACGACGCCCCGGCCAGAGTTAAGCCAAGCGCTTCGGTTATTCCGGTCATCGTGCTGGCGGTGCCCATTGTCATGCAATGGCCGTCGGTGCGCGCAATGCCGGTCTCGATATCTTTCCAATCGGGCGCACTAAGCGTGCCAGCGCGCTTTTTATCCCAGTATTTCCAACTGTCCGATCCAGAGCCTAACACTTCGCCGTGGTACCGCCCCTTCAACATGGGTCCCGCTGGGAAATAGATCGTGGGCAAATTCGCGGAAAAGGCCCCCATCAACAAGCCGGGCGTGGTCTTGTCACATCCCCCCATCAGGACGGCCCCATCCACTGGCAAAGAGCGCAGTACCTCTTCGACTTCCATCGCGAGGAAATTGCGATACATCAGCGGGCTGGGTTTGGTGTAAATCTCGGGTACAGATTGCACCGGAATCTCTAGTGGAAAGCCCCCAGCCTGAAGCACGCCCCGCTTAATATGCTCTGCACGATCGCGCAAATGCCTGTGACAGGGGTTGATATCAGACCATGTGTTGATCAGCGCGATCACAGGTTTGCCGCGCTGATCCTGTTCATCATATCCCATCTGGAAAAGCCGCGAACGGTGCCCAAACCCGCGCAGGTCATCGGTTTCAAACCAGCGCTCTGACCGTAGCTTCTTATCCATCCAAGTTGATCCCTATGACGTTACAATATTGGCCCGCAGACCATCGACCGCTTGCACCAAAAGCGTTGTATCGACACCGGCCGCCACAAAGGTATAGCCCCAGTCAAAGTACTGGTTGGCCTGCTCAGCAGAGCCCGCCAATATCCCCGCAGGCACCCCAATCGATTTCAGCGTTGCCGCCGCCTGTTGCAACACGCGCTGCATCTCAGGGTGGGTGGGCGCGCCCAGATGCCCGTAAGAGGCTGACAGATCAGAGGGTCCGATAAAGATCCCATCCACACCGGGCACTGTGGCAATCTCTTCGATTTGCTCCAATGCTTCGCGGGTTTCCACCTGTAGGATGACACAAATTTCGTCACTTGCCTTGTGCAAATAGTCTTTGGTGCGACCATAGCCGCTGGCGCGGGTCGACCCGGCGACGCCCCGTATGCCTGCTTGCGGATAGCGACAGGACTGAACCGCTTGCTCAGCCTCTTGTGGAGTTTGGACAAAGGGCACAAAAATGGTCTGTGCGCCAATGTCCAAAGCCTTTTTGATCATGACGGCGTCATTCCAAGGCACCCGCACGGCAGCGTGATTACATCCATTGGCCGCGCGCAAAATCTCGATCAAACCCGGCGTATCAACCGGCGAATGCTCGCTGTCAAACAACAGCCAATCATAACCCGCCCCGGCAATCACCTCAGCAGAGGTCGGGCTGGACAGGGTCGACCAAAGCCCAACCTGTGGCTGGCCCTTGGCGATCCCTGATTTAAAGGGGTTTGGGGTGATTTCGCTCATGCGAAGGTGACCGAAACACTGCCAAGCGGCCCAAAATCAGCCACCAGCTCGTCACCCTTGGAGGCAAAGACCGGGCGGGTAAACGACCCTGACAGGATCAAGTGCCCCGCCTGCATGCCCACATCAAAGCTGGCCAGTTTGTTGCACAACCACGCCACTGCGTTGCCCGGATGATCCATCACCCCAGCGGCGATGCCGGTCTCTTCGATTTCACCGTTGCGCCGGAACAAAGCCCCAGCCCAACGCAGATCAATGTCGTCGGGGCGAAAACGCTTCTTGCCCAAGATCAAACCGGCCGCGGCCCCATTGTCGGACACGGTGTCATAGATTTTGCGCGGCTCAAGCACGCGGGCATCAATGATTTCAATCGATGGCACCACCCATTCCGTGGCATTCAGCACATCGTTCAGCGTCACATTGGGGCCACGCAGACTTTTGTTCATGATGAAGGTCAGCTCTGGCTCGACCCGGGGGCGACAGAAATCTGCAGTGTTCACCGAAGCGCCGTCTTCGATCATCATGTCCTGAAACACGTGGCCGTAATCAGGTTCGTCGATCTTAGAGCTGGCCTGCATCGCCTTTGAGGTCAGCCCCACTTTGTGCCCGATCAACACGCCGCCTGCTTCGGCCCGCAGCCGCGCCACGGTTTGTGAAATGGCATAGGCGTCATCAATTTCTACATTGGGAAATTGCACCGAAACCTGCGGTGCTTGGACCGCCGTTTTTTCGGCCTCAATCAGGCTATGTGCGGCGCTTAGGCGCTCAGCTTCTGTCAACATGTGTCTTCTCCATAATATCGATAAAAACAACTAATATAGAGGTTTTGCGAAATCAACCTAAAAGACAACATTGGCAATAACGACTATATTTGAATGGGTTAACCCTATTTTGGTAAGTTTTTGTTCAAACGTTTTCCCGAGTCACTCAGGTGGCGAGTCATCGCTTCGCGGGCTGCATCGCTGTCACGCGCGACGATGGCGTCGGCGATTCCCCGGTGAAATGGCAGCGACTTTTGGTTGCGTTCTTCATCGGGGTTGGTCACCCGAATACTCAGCAACAAACCCGTGAAAAAGGCGCTCTCTAACGCGTCAAAATACCGGTTTTTGGCCGCCCTCAGAATGGCGATATGGAAATGCGCATCCGCAACTGCAAACTCGCTGTTGATGCCAAGCGTCAGTTCCATCTTGCCCAAGGCATAGCTGATTTCTTGAAGATCTGCATCCGAGCGGCGCTCTGCCGCAAGGGCCGCGGCTGCCGGTTCGACCGATTGGCGCAGTTCAAACAGATCCTTAAGCTGGCGCCCATCGATTTCAACGCTTTGCTGCCACTGTAAAACGGCGCGATCCAGCAATTGCCAATCTCGGGGATCAAGCACGCGGGTGCCTATACGGGGGCGTACTTCGAGCATGCCTTTGGACACCAGCATTCGCACGGCTTCGCGGATCACCGTCCGGCTGACACCGAATTCGGTACAGAGCGAAGGCTCCTCAGGCAGAGTTGCGCCCGGTGGGTATTTACCATTGAGAACCCGCGTGCCGATTTGTTCGGCCACTTGCTCAGATAGGTTTCGGTTCATCATCTGCTTCGGCGCAGGCATGTCTATCTCGGCCATGCTAAGCCATTAAATTTAATCATTCTTTCACCCCGCTGATGTTGAACCAGTTGGTTGCGACTTGACGGATCAACGCCTCTTTTTTGTAGAGACCCTCCGTAAATCTGGTTGTCATTTCATTTCGACTCACATTATGCTAACAAACATAATATGTTTAATCAATAATCGATGACATACGCGAAATGCTACACAAAATGGCACGGCGGAAGAGACAAGGAACACAACCGAAATGACAGACCAAGCCCTGAAATCGGCAACGCCGGCGCGCGCAAGCGCCCTTGCTGATCAACAAATCCCCGCCGACGCCACCCTGAAGATCACCGCCGTCAAAGCATATTTTCAGCGCGTTGACGAACGCCCACGGGTGTTGGTCAGTGTGGAAACCGACGCTGGCATCACCGGTTGGGGTGAGGCCTATAATCATGGTCCGGATCGCGCCTACGAACCGATGCTCGACTATCTCTTTCCCATTCTGAATGGCCAAGACCCCAGACGTGTCACCTTTTTGCACTCTAAGATGCTGCACAACGGGCGCTTCCCACCCGGCGCTTTGGGTCTGGCAGCCATTGCGGCGATTGATCACGCGTTGTGGGACATCGCTGGCAAGGCCAATGGCCTGCCGGTCTATCAATTGCTGGGGGGCAACGTACGCGACCGTATCCGCGTCTATGCCACCGCGCTTTACCACCCGCATCCTGACGAAGCGGTGCCTTTGTTGATGGGGTTGAACGAAAAATTTGGTATCGATGCCTTTAAGCTCAGCCCTTACCGCATTGATCCTTATTCAACGCGCTGGGGATTGGTCTGCAAAGCCGCAGGTGACTATTTTGGTGAGCTGCGCAAACGGTTGCCAGATCATTTTGAGATCGCCTTTGACGCCCATGCCGTGATCCAGGAACAAGCCCACGCCGTACAATTGGCCCAAGCTTTGGAACCACATGAGCCGATGTTCTTTGAAGAACCGATGCGTCCAGAACACATGCCTGCTTGGGGCCGGCTTAAATCTAAGCTGAACGTGCCGCTGGCCACGGGTGAATCACTCTATAACCGGTTCGAGTTTTTGGCGTTGCTGCAAGAAGGTGGCGCAGATGTTGTGCAGCCCGATATCGCGGTGGTTGGTGGCCTGACCGAAATGCGCCGGATCGCCGAAGTTGCGGATGCGCATTTTGTGCCGGTGGCCCCGCACAACCCAATGGGACCATTGGCCACGGCGCATAATTTGCACTTTGCCGCCGCCTGCCCCAACTTCAAAATCCTTGAATACAAAGTCACCAACGACTGTCCTTGGATCAAAGATCCTTACCTGCCGGTTGGGGGCCATCTTGAGCTGCGCCCCGATCGTCCCGGCTGGGGTGTTGAGATCGACTTGGACGCATTGAAAGTCGAAGATTACGTACATTGGGAACGTGTCGGGTATATCAAACCTGACGGGTCTTCTGCCTATTCTTAAAGGTTGCGCGTGTGGAGCTCATTGGTCTGAGCTGGGGCCCAATTTCGATTGGGCCCGCCACCGTTTCTACCCGTCTTTTGGATGTGCAGAGCAAAAACGCATTCACGAAATCTTACATTCGCATGATGCGAATTTGCATTCAAATGCACATTCAAGCGATTGAAATACAATTATTTTACTCACTACCTCACAGCTCGACATCTTGTCGTTTACTTGCCCGTTTTGGCTTTCTCTCGATTTTTTACATTAATATGATGTTTAATTGTTGATTGTCGATATTCACCTCGATATGGTCAGCACCGATCCCCCTGACCAGACCAGCCCTTGGTCCGCTCAGGCGCCAAACACCCGAATTGGACCAGATGAAAATCGCCCGTCCTCTTTACCCACAAACTGCACCCAACTCGGAGGCTACTCCATGAGATATTTCAAACCCGACACCTTTGGCGACGCACTCGCAATCGCCGCGCAGGAGACGGGATCCGTTCGTTACCTCGCGGGGGGAACGGATGTTCTTGTTCAACTTCGCTCAGACATTTTCACCCCTGATGCCCTTATCGATCTCAAAGGGATCGCAGGCACCAAAGACATCCTGCAAAAACCCGACGGCGGCTGGGAAATCGGCGTTGCCGTCTCTGGTGCAGAGATTTCCGAACATGCCGCCTTGTGCCAAGACTGGCCCGGCATCGTTGAAGCCATGGATCTGATTGGCTCGACCCAAGTACAGGGGCGCGCCACCTTGGTTGGCAACCTGTGCAACGGCTCACCCGCAGCCGACAGTGTCCCGGCCATGGTGGCCGCAGGGGTCTATGTCACGGTTCAAGGGCCAAGCGGCACCCGTGACATCGCTGTCGCTGATATTCCCACGGGGCCCGGAAAAACAGTTCTGGCTGCGGATGAAATCATCACCCGCCTGCACATCCCTGCACGCGGATCCGGTGGAGGGGATGCCTATGAGCGGTTCATCCCGCGCACAGAAATGGACATTGCGGTGGTTGGCTGTGGCATCAACCTGCAGGTCGAGGGCGACAAAATTGTCAAAGCCCAAGTGGCAGTTGGTGCTGTTGCCCCGACCATCCGCTTGGTGCCCGAGGCCGAGGCTGCACTGGTTGGCTCGACCCTAGATGCTGATGCTTTGGATGCATTGGCCGCAGCGGTTCAAAAAGCCTGTGACCCGATCAATGACAAACGCGGAACGATTGAGTTTCGCATCGATGTGGCGGGCGTGTTGTCCCGCCGCGTTGCTGAAACCGCATATGCCCGCGCGAGGTCTGCCCAATGACAAAACAAGTTATCTCAACAACCGTAAACGGGGACGCTGTAGAATTCATCTGCGATCCGCGTGAAACCGTTTTGGATGTCCTGCGCGACCGCCTGTCTTTGACCGGGTCCAAAGAGGGCTGCGGCACGGGCGATTGTGGCGCGTGCTCGATCACATTGGATGGGCGTTTGGTCTGTTCGTGTTTGGTGCTGGGTGTCGAAGCCGAGGGCAAAGAAATCGAAACCATCGAAGGTGTTGCAACCGGCAATGAGCTGCATGTTTTGCAAGAAAAACTCATTTCTCATGCCGGTCTGCAATGTGGGGTCTGCACACCGGGTGTGATTGTGGCCGCCAAGGCCTTGTTGGAAAAGAACCTGAACCCAACCGAAACTGAAATCCGCTATTGGCTGGCCGGCAACCTGTGTCGCTGTACTGGCTATGACAAGATTATTCGCGCCGTTCTTGATGCGGCAGCAGAGCTTAGGAAGGCTGCATAATGGCACTCGATCAGGGAAAAGTTAAGGAATTTAAATACATCGGCACACGGCCGAACCGTCAGGACGGTGTCGACAAAGTCACCGGCCAAGCCAAATATGGTGCGGACACCTATCAAGCGGGCATGTTGCACGGCGCGATTGTGCGCTCACCTCATGCCCATGCGAAGATCCTGAAAATCGACACCTCCAAAGCCGAAGCACTGGCTGGGGTGAAAGCGGTCGTAACCCGCAAAGATTTTGCCACAGGGTTAAGCGGTGAGAACTGGAATGTCCTTGAAAACATCATGGCGGATGAAACGGCCCTTTATGATGGGCATGCGTTGGCGGCAATTGCGGCCACCTCTGCGTTGATTGCGCGGGACGCGGCCAAATTGGTCGAGGTCACCTATGAAATCCTGCCTCATGTCACGGATATTGTCGAAGCCATCAGCGACGGCGCGCCCATCATCCGCGAAAGCTCGATCGAGCCAAACGTGCCAGAAAACCACCACAAAAACATCACCCGTCGCTTTGAAATCGGCAAAGGTGACGTCGAAGAGGGGTTTGCCAAAGCGGACTTGGTTGTTGAGCGTGATTTCTTCACCGAAGCGGTGCATCAGGGCTATATCGAACCCCATGCCTGTCTGGCGCATATCACAACCGATGGCAAAGGCGAGCTGTGGTGTACCACACAGGGTCACTTTAACGTTCAGCGCGTTTGCGCCGCATTGTTGGGCATGGAGACCAGCCAACTCAAAGTGACGGCCTCGGAAATTGGCGGTGGTTTTGGCGCCAAGACCACATTGTTCATCGAACCTGTTGCCTTGGCCCTGTCCCGCAAGGCCAACCGTCCGGTGAAACTTGTGATGAACCGGGCCGAGGTGATGCGGGCCACCGGCCCTGCGGCCTCGTCTTGGTCGACCGTTAAGGTTGGTATGAAATCGGACGGTGAAATCACCGCCGTTCAAGGCACATACCGTTTGCAAGGGGGCGCGTTCCCCTCAGCACCGTCTGAATCCCCTGCCCAAGCAACCGTTGCGCCGTATGATTTGGAAAATGCCGATATGGTTGGTCTGTCGATCATGACAAACCGTCCCAAACAGGCCGCCTATCGGGCGCCGGGTGCGCCAATGGGTGTTTTTGCCTCCGAGCAGATCATCGAAGAAATGGCACATGAGCTTGGCATTGATCCTATTGACCTGCGGCTCAAAAACGCGGCAAAAGAAGGCACCAAAGCGGTGCATGGTCCGACCTACAAACAGATCGGCATGGTCGAGTGTCTGAAGGCGGCCAAAGCGCACCCGAACTATCAAATCCCGTTGAAAGAAAACCAAGGTCGCGGCGTGGCTGTGGGGTTCTGGTTCAACTTTGGTGGTCCAACATCGGTCTCGATGGCCATGTCAGAAGATGGCTCCATTGCTCTATCGGTGGGTTGCCCTGATATTGGGGGATCGCGCGCCTCGATGGCGTTGATGGCGGCGGAAACGCTGGGCATTCCTTACGAGGACATCCGCGTGACCATTGCCGACACGGCATCCTTGGGGTTCAACGAACAATCCCACGGCAGCCGCGTCACCTATGCCTCGGGTCTGGCCACAATCGAAGCCTGCCGCAGCGCCATCAAAGAGATGTGCAAACGTGTTGCGGAAAAATGGGGCATCGACGCCGAAGCGGTCCGCTGGGAAGACGGGTTTGCGGTGCCTTCAGGCCCCAATGCAGGGTCGTTTGAACCGGTGCCATTGAAAGCTATCGCGGCCGAGATGAACAGCACGGGCGGCCCAATCAACGGCCACTTTGAGGCCTCGCCAAGCACTGCGGGACCGGGTTTTGCAACCCATGTTGTGGATGTCGAAGTGGACCCAGAGACCGGCAAAACCACTGTGCTGCGCTATCTGGTCACGATGGATGCAGGCAAAGCCATCCACCCCGACTATGTCGAGGGCCAAATGCAGGGCGGCGCGGTGCAAGGCATCGGTTGGGCGCTGAACGAGGAATATGTCTATGACGAGAAAGGGCGACTGCAAAACACAATCTTCCTTGATTATCGTATTCCTGTGGCCTCGGATCTGCCGATGATCGATTGCGCAATTGTCGAAGTGCCAAATCCCGGTCACCCCTACGGTGTGCGCGGTGTTGGGGAAACCTCGATTGTGCCCCCATTGGCGGCGATTGCGAATGCGGTATCGGCGGCAACAGGTGTGCGCCAAACGCGTCTGCCAATGTCACCTCCGCGGGTTCTGGCCGGCATGAAAGCCAAAAGAACTGATGGTTGAGGTTCAACTTTGGGCGGGTCTTCGACGCTTCACGGATGGCGAAAGCACCGTGCGCGTTGAGGCCCGCAACATCCGCGAAATGCTGGTGGCTTTGACGCAACAATATCCCGGTCTGGAACCCATCATTGATGAAGGTGTTTCGGTCGCCATCAATGGCGAGATCTATGCCGAAAGCGTGGTCGAACTCATCCCCGAAGGGGCTGAAGTTGTGTTGCTTCAGCGCATTCGCGGCGGTTAAGCCCAATCGCCCAAAGGGCGGCATACCCCAGGGGGTGTGAGCCGTGTTGAAACGGGGGGACGGCACGGCCTGCCCCCCGTTTTTGCTATTCCCCAGAGGGTTAGAGAGAGTTGATCGCGCTCAACCACTGAGCTTGGTAGCGATCAAGCGCCGCGCCCTGCTCCGTCGGTCTGACGGTGTTCACCTGAGGTTGGCGCGCGCCTGCCAACAGCATCGCCGCACCAATTGCCGTGCCCGTTGCCGCAGCCGACACCAGAACGGGCGCCTTGCGCAATGTGGCCAAGCTGCGCAGCACATCGTGGTTCTTTGCAAAGGGCCCTTCGACCACCACCGGATTTGCAGCGTTTATCAACGACAGGCAGTGCTCGGTCATCAGTGCCAGATAAAGCGCCACCGCATAGGCCCGTTGACCCGGCGTGTCCGGCGCGACAGTCCAGCCTCCGATGCGGCCAGCAAAGGGGCCGCTTTCTGGCGCAATCGCTGGCAAAACCATGATGCCCTTGGTCAAAACGGCCTCGCGATCGTCTTGGGTGACCGGCGCATCTGCCCCCGCCATCAACAGGTCATATTCACGCCCGCCCATAAAGCGCGCGGTTGGAACGCTGTGGCCATGGGCATTGACGTTGATCAACGTGTCTTTGGTTGGATCCAATGTGGGTGTGACCGCATTCATCGCCATGCAAATCACCCAAGTGCCTGTGGACACAACAGATTGCGGCCCATGCGCCCCTGTTAGGTAAGGCACCAGCGAGGCATTGCTGTCATGGATACCACACGCAACAGGCGTCGTTTCCGGCAAACCGGTCTTGTCAGCGATGGCTTTTGTGACCGTGCCCAACACCTCTGACGGGCGTTTGGCTGGGGCCAGTTTTTCAGCAATATCGAGCTGCTGCACCAGATCCGACGGGCGTCCGCTTGCCGGGGTCCACAGATCGGTATGACAGCCAAGCGACGTCACATCACAGGCCAATGCCCCGGTCAGGCGAAAGCCCCAATATTGCGGATAGGTCACGATATGGGCGGTGCGTGCATGCAGGTCTGGATCGGTGGCAAACAACCAATGCAGCTGTGCGCCAATGTTCAACCCGCCTGCCAACCGGGGCGATCCGGTGTCCTCAAAGCTGGGGCGCAGCCCGTCATAGGTGGCCGCCATCGTATCTGGACCGTCAAATTCGTAATCCAACAGGGGGGCTGCCAAAGTGCCATCTGCCTCGAGCAACACGGCAGCGGCGCCATGGGTTGTCACCGAAATGGCATCGATCCCATGGGTGGCATGAAACTCTGCCAGCCCGTTCAGGAAAAAGCTCCAGTGCCGCTCAAGGTCAAAATGCGGATACGGGGGGGCGCGCAGAACGGTGTTGGGTTGGGTGATCACCGCAACTTCGGTCATCGTGTCGGTGTTGACCAACGCCAATTTGGCATTGGTCTTCCCAACGTCAATCACCGCCACGTGGCGCAGGCGTGATGGGGCGGTCATAGCTGATGAAACATCGGTTGAAGGTCCTTCACAACGGGGCTGTTGTCAGGGTTCACCTGCATCAGATCCGCCATATAGGCCCACCATCTTTGCATCACTGGATGTTCTGGCAAACGGTCCATGTCGTGGTCCTTGCGCCGCCACAACACCCCAAACAATTGCAACGTCTCAGGGTGCAGATGCAGTGAATAATCAACGATACCCGCCTCTTTCAACAGCTCTGACAATTCGGGCCAAATCTCATCATGGCGTCGTTGGTATTCTGCCACTTGGCCTGGGTTTAGCTGCATGCAAAAGGCGTATTTCTCCATCTGTGAAGTGTCTTGCATCAAATCAGCCTCGCGACATGGCCCAAAGACGGGGCAAGGCGATCACACCGATCAACAACAAGCCGATAAAGATCGACATCACAATGCCGGGCACATTCAACAGCCCCAGTCCAAAGGTCACCAATCCCATCACAAAGGCCGCGATCACAACACCGGGGATCGACCCAGATCCACCAAGGATATTGACGCCTCCAAGCACAACCATCGTCACCACTTCCAGCTCCATTCCCGTTGCAATTGACGGGCGGGTCGACCCAAGCCGTGAGGTCAGGCAAACCGCGGCCAGCCCAGCCATCAACCCTGTCATCAAAAACAGCATCATTTTAACACGATCAACGCGGATACCGGAAAACAACGCCCCCGTGGGGTTGTTGCCAATGGCATAAACCGTGCGGCCAAAGTTGGTCTTGTGCAGCAACACGCCAAAGAACAGCGCCAGCACAACAAAAATCACAAATTCGACCGAGATCACCCAGAACACATAGCCCTGCCCGAACCACGCAAAGTCAGAGGGATAGCCGCGGAACGCCCCATCCCCAAGGATGATATAGCTGATGCCGCGAAACAGGCTCATGGTGCCGATTGTGACCACGATGGATGGCAGCCCCAGTTTGGTCACCAAAACGCCGTTGAACGCACCACACAACAGCCCCGTGCCCAGACCAACCAGAACCAGAACCGGCGTGCCGGCTCCCATCTCCATCGCGACCCCCATTGCGGTGGACGCCAAGGCAATGATGGCTGCCACCGACAGGTCAATTTCCCCTGCGATGATCAGCAAAGCCATCGCAAAAGCGATCATCGCCTTTTCGGTAAAGTTGAACGTGGCATCTGACAGGTTCCAAGCGTTCAAGAAATACGGAGAGGCAAAGGAGTTGAACACAAAGATGCCAATCGCGACCGCCAACAACAGCGTTTCCCAGCTGACCATTTTGGCCTTAAGCGGCGACCGCAAACGGTCAGGGATCTGACGCCCCTGCATATCAGGCGTATCGGAGGGTTTCATATCGGTCAGGCTCATTGGGCATGCTCCGCAGATTTTAGAATGACACGTCCCTTGGACCGTCCAGATTGCGCGTTAAAGGCAACGGCGACGATGATCGCAGCGCCGGAAATGGCCAGCTGCCAGAAAGGAGAGATATCGACCACAGGGAGAGCGTTTTTCACCACGCCAAGGAACAAAGCCCCCAGCAATGTACCGATCACAGTGCCGGCCCCTCCGGCGATGGACACGCCGCCAATGACACAGGCCGCGACAACGTCCAGTTCAAACCCGCCCGCAATGTCCACATAGGCCACCGAGTAGCGCGCGATCCACAGATAACCGGTCAACCCGGCCAACATGCCAGAGATGACAAAAGCGTAGAACTGAGTGCGCCCAACGTTGATCCCGGTATAGACCGCCGCATGAGGGTTGCCGCCCACCGCGTAGAACGAGCGCCCCAAGGTGGTGCGCGCCATGACCAACAGCATCACACCAACCACCAGCACACAGATCCAGCCCAATACAGGCAATCCGAAAATGACGGTGCGCGGGAACCCAGTGAAATGCGCGCTCATCTCATGGGCGTTGATCCATTTGCCTTCGGTCAACAGAAAGATCACGCCGCGAAAGATGGTCATCGTGCCAAGGCTCACAACAATCGGAGGAATGCTCAGCTTCCACACCAAAATCCCGTTGATGGCCCCCAAGGCAGCCCCAACCACCAAGGACACCACAAGGATCACACCCACAGGCAGATCCGGCATGGCGACGTTGATCATCGCACAGATCATACCCGTCAGCGCCAAATTCGCCGCCACGGACAAATCAATACAGCGGGTCAAGATCACCACCATCTGCCCCAAGGCCAAGATCATCAAAGGCGACGTATCCGCAAACACCGCGACGATGTTTTGCGGGGCAATAAAACCGGGAAACCGCGTGGCGATCAGCCCCACCAACACGGCAATTGCGGCCAGCAAAATGGCCTCACGTGATTTCAGCGCGCTCATACCGCGTCCTCCGAGGTTGAGATGCCAACTGCGTGGCGCACGAGGGTTTCAGGCGTCATGTCGTCGCCTTCAAGCTCGGCCACCATTCGGCCTTCGCGCATCACAATGACACGGTCAGACATGCCAAGAATTTCGGGAATTTCAGAGCTGACCATGATCACCGACAGACCTTCGCCCGCCAGCTCAGACATAAAGTCATGCACCGCCGCCTTAGAGCCAATATCGATGCCCTTGGTAGGCTCATCCAAAATGATCACTTTGGGTTTGGTGGCCAACCATTTGGCAATCACCACTTTTTGCTGGTTCCCACCAGACAAAGCCCCCACATGCGTATCCAAAGAGGCCGCCCGCAGATCAAGCCGTTGGGTATATTGGCGCGCCAGCGCAAATTCTTCGGCCAATTTGATAAAGCCTTGGCGTGAGGTTTTGCTCAAAGATGGCAGCGTGACATTTTGGAAAATTGGCAGGTCCAGGATAGCGCCCTGTTTGCCGCGATCTTCGGGCACATAGACAATGCCGGCCTCGATCGCCGCCGCCGGCGACCGGATCACCCGCACCTTATCGTCGATGCGCACAGCCCCTTTTGAGGGACGGGTGACTCCAATCAGGGACTGCATGAATTCCGAGCGCCCTGCCCCGACCAATCCATAGAATCCTAAGATTTCCCCTTTGCGCAGCGTGAAGTTGATGTCTTCAAACTCGGTGGGATGGCTGTATCCAGCAACCGTCAATACGGTCTCGCCGATCTTGGCGTCGCGCTTGGGAAACAGCTGATCGACCGACCGGCCAACCATCATCTGGACCAGATCCTGTTCCTGGACCTCGGCCATGAGACCCGCGCCCACGAATTGACCGTCACGAAACACAGTAAACCGATCCGCAATGCGGAAAATTTCGTCAAATTTATGAGAGATGAACAGGATTGCTTTGCCCTGTGCCTTCAGCGTGTCGACCAGCTCATAAAGCTCTTCGATTTCTGTCTGACTTAGCGCTGCGGTGGGTTCATCCATGATCACAACGCGCGCTTCGACCGACAAAGCCCGTGCAATCGCCACCAGATGGCGCGAGGCAATGC
The DNA here is from genome assembly GCA_049116315.1 of Thalassovita sp. GTDB lineage: Bacteria > Pseudomonadota > Alphaproteobacteria > Rhodobacterales > Rhodobacteraceae > Thalassobius. The sequence continues at coordinate 189,380 of JAGDZD010000004.1, read as the reverse complement.
CCAAATCCTTAAGCTTTACGTGGGCATCGATCTTGGCGCCAATTCCATCCAGAATGGCCGTTGCTTTGTCGAACATGGCTTTGGTATCGATCAGGCCAAAACGACCGCGCGGCGCATGGCCGATAAAGATATTCTCTGCGACGCTTAATTCGTCAAACAACACCGTTTCTTGGTGAATCGCGGTGACACCCGCGTCTGCGGCATCCTGAGGTGTGGCGAAATTCAACGCGGTGCCATCCAACAGAATGCGCCCGCCGTCGGGCTGATAAATACCGGTCAGGGTTTTAACCACGGTGGATTTACCGGCCCCGTTTTCACCGATCAAAGCGGTCACTTGTCCGGGGTAGAGATCCAGTTGAACGCCATCCAGCGCTTTTACACCTGGGAAGGTCTTGGTGATCCCATCCAGCTGCAATACGGGGCTGTTTTGCCCGCCGCGCGGATCATGGTGTCTGAGATTTTGCATTTGCGCATCCCCATCGCAAGCCGCTGAAGCAGCGGAAAAGTCTTTGAAAAATGGGCGGCGTACAGAATACGCCGCCCTCTTGGCTGGGAGGAGCTTAGAAGATGTCCTTGAACGCGTCGATGTTGCCGCTGTCATAGACAAACGGATCAGCCATCGCCGCTGCGTTGGTGTCATCCAAGGTGATGGTGCCCATGCGACCAATCGCGATTTCCGCACCGGGTTCCGCAGTTGCAGCTTCGGTGGCCAGTTGATGCGCCAGCATCGTGGCAGAGTAGCCCAGATCAATTGGGTTCCAGATCGCAAAGGATTTGGATGCGCCGCTTTCGATGGCGCCGGCCATTTCGGATGGCAAGCCCAGACCGGTCACGTTGACCTGACCGATTTTACCCGCATCAGCCACAGCTTGTGCCGCAGCAACGATGCCAACAGATGTTGGTGCGATGATGGCGTCCAGTTCTGGGTGCGATTGCATCAGGCCAGTGGCCTCACGATAGGATTTATCCGCCAGATCGTCGCCATAAACGGTCGAAACAACTTCGATCCCGTTGTAGTCGCCCATCACCTTGTTCATCTCATCAATCCAGATGTTCTGGTTGGTTGAGGTGGTGGTGGCCGAAAGAACCGCAACTTCGCCACCCTCAGGCAGGTGATCTGCGGCCAGCTTGATGATCATGTTGCCGATCAGCGCGTTGGACGATGGGTTCAGGTGCGCTTGGCGGCCATCTTCGGCCACACCAGAGTCCCAAGAAACAACGGTGATCCCGCGCTGCATGGCTTTTTTCAAAGTTGGCACCAAGGCATCGGTGTCATTGGCAGACACAGCAATCGCGTCCACTTTTTGCGCGATCAGCGAGTTGATCACTTCGATCTGACCTTCGGCGGTCGTGTCGGTTGGGCCGGTGTAGATGATCTCTACGCCACCCAATTCAGCGGCAGCTTCGTTGGCGCCTTCTGCGGCGGCTTCAAAGAAGCCAATGCCCAAAGCTTTTACCACCAGCGCAATGCGCATGTCTTCTGCGGCAGCAGGTCCGGCGAACAATCCAGCAGCAACCGCTGCCGAGGTCATTAGTTTTGCAAGTTTCATTGAGTATCCTCCCAAAGTTTCTCAAAATTTGCGGCCCGCCGTTCCATTTCTGGTCTTACGAAACCGCGTCCTCCTTCGCAGCACCGAGCGGTGCAACGATCAGTTTGATGTCCGCCGCCTCAACCATAGCGGCATGGCGGTCGCTGATCCCCTCGTCGGTGATCAACACATCGATATCTTGCAACGGACACAGCACCAGGCTGGACCGCGCATCAAATTTCCCAGAATCCACCAGCAGAACCACTTCATCAGCCTGACCGATCAGCTTTTGTTCGGCCTGAATGATCAGCGGGTCCGCTTCCATGACCCCCAAGGGGCCAACACCCTGCGCGCCCATGAACATGCGCCGCGCATAGAAGTTGCGGGTCACATCATTATCAAATGGTGACAAAACGATGTTTTGTTCGCGGTAAATAACGCCGCCAGAGATCAGCACCGTGTTCTTGGAATGCTTCAGCAAATGCTCAGCAATTGGGAACGAATTGGTAAAGACCTGACACCGCCGCGTCGCCAAAGGGTGCACCATCTGAAACGTGGTGGTGCCACCGTTGATGATAATCGGCTCGCCTTCGTCGCAAAGCTCAACCGCTTTTCGGGCGATTGCTTGCTTTTGATTGCTATTGATCGTTTCGTTCACGGCGAAAGGACGACCCGCTAGGCTGGGAAACTGGTTGGGGTGCAACGCCTCTGCTCCGCCCCGAACGCGGCGCAGCTTCTTATCTTCGTGAAGCGCTGAAATATCACGGCGAACAGTCGCCTCGGACGCACCTGTCATACTGCAAAGCTCAAGAACAGTCACAACTGGACGTTCCTGTACCGCAGATAAAATGACCCTATGGCGTTCCTTCTCGTGCATCTTTTTCCTCCCGTTGACGCTGACGATGCCGCAAGCAATCGATCATTGTCAATCATTAAATGTCATTTATCTTCATTTTTCGATCGCGTTTGATCATTTATGATTGTTTGTGATTGACATTCTGTCGCGTCACGCTCAACTTATGACCAAATCTGATACAAATATCTGCTGATCGGGAGGAGATCACAATGACAACCGACGCCAACCGCCTGAATTCCCTATGGGATAGTGCCAAGGCCGCCACGATGTCAGAGCCGGAAAAGCTTCTTTATCGCTCAAACCTGCTTGGTTCTGACAAGCGCGTGACCAACTATGGTGGCGGCAATACCTCGGCCAAAGTGTTTCAAGCGGACCCTTTGTCGGGTGAAGAGGTCGAAGTTCTATGGGTCAAAGGATCTGGCGGCGACGTCGGATCGATCAAAATGGACGGCTTTTCAACACTCTACATGGACAAGCTGCGCGCTCTGAAAGGCAAGTATCGCGGCCTAGAGCATGAAGATGAAATGGTCGCCTATCTGCCCCATTGCACCTTTAATCTGAACCCTCGCGCGGCCTCGATCGACACGCCACTGCATGCCTATGTGCCCAAAGCCCATGTCGACCACATGCACCCCGATGCGATCATCGCAATTGCGGCCTCAAAAGACAGCAAGGCCATGACCCAAGAGATTTTTGGCGACGATATCGGTTGGTTGCCATGGAAAAAGCCTGGCTATGAATTGGGCCTGTGGTTGGAAAAATTCTGTCTGGAAAACCCAGATGCCAAAGGTGTGGTGCTAGAATCACATGGGCTTTTCACGTGGGATGATGACGCCGAAACCTGCTATGAGCTGACGCTTGAGATCATCAACAAAGCCATCGCCTACTTTGAAACCAAAACCGCAGAGGTGCCGGCCTTTGGCGGAGCTGTGCACAGCAGCCTGCCGGCTGACAACCGTCGCGCCATTGCCGCCCGCTTGATGCCGGCGATTCGTGGCTTTGTCTCTGGTCAGCAGCACATGGTTGGCAATTTTGTCGACACAGATACCGTTTTGGAATTTGTGAACGCCAAGGATATGCCAGCGCTGGCCGCACTTGGGACGTCTTGCCCGGATCACTTCTTGCGGACCAAGATTTGCCCGCTGGTGCTTGATTTCGATCCAGCCAAGAACAACATCGACGCCGTTCTTGAGGGGCTCGAAGCACAGATCGCGACCTACCGGGATGGCTATGGCGCTTATTATGATCGCTGCAAACATGACGACAGCCCGGCCCTGCGGGATCCAAACGCGGTGGTCTATCTGATCCCCGGTGTTGGGATGATCACCTTTGCCAAAGATCGGGCCACCGCGCGGATCTCGGGCGAGTTCTATATCAATGCAATCAATGTGATGCGCGGCGCCGCTGCGGTGTCGACCTATTGTGGTCTGCCCGAGCAAGAAGCCTTTGATATTGAATACTGGTTGCTGGAAGAGGCCAAGCTGCAACGCATGCCCAAGCCAAAATCGCTGGCGGGTCAAGTTGCTCTGGTCACCGGTGGCGCAGGCGGCATCGGATCCGCAACCGCCGAACGCTATTTGTCCGAAGGTGCCTGTGTCATGTTGGCCGATATCGATGCGGACGCATTGAAAGCGACCTATGACAATCTGGTCAGCCGGTATGGCACCGATGTGGTGCGCACCGTCTTGATGAATGTCACTGATGAAACCGCGGTTGCATCGGCCTATGCGGAAACTGCTGTGGAATTTGGCGGCGTCGACATTCTGGTGTCCAACGCGGGGATTGCCTCCTCTGCACCGGTTGAAGAAACCACTTTGGCCCTGTGGAACAAGAACATGGACATCCTGTCCACCGGTTACTTCCTTGTGTCGCGTGAGGCGTTCAAGATCATGCGCACCCAAGGTTTGGGGGGATCGATTGTCTTCGTCGCCTCGAAGAACGGCTTGGCAGCATCGCCAAACGCATCGGCCTATTGCACAGCCAAAGCATCGGAAATTCATCTGGCGCGCTGTTTGGCGTTGGAAGGTGCTGAGGCAGGTATCCGCGTGAATGTGGTGAACCCTGATGCGGTGCTGCGTGGCTCTAAGATCTGGGAAGGCGACTGGCTGGATCAACGTGCGGGCACCTATGGCACCGACAAAGAAGGTCTGGAAGAGATGTATCGCAATCGCTCGATGTTGAAACGGTCCGTTTTGCCCGAGGACATCGCCGAGGCGGCTTATTTCTTTGCCTCTGACAAGTCGGCAAAATCGACTGGCAACATCGTCAATGTGGACGCAGGCAACGTTCAGGCCTTTACGCGCTAAAACCGTCGCGCCACCTTAATCGGGTGGCGCGCGCTCCGTGGGAGGAGAATGACATGATTAAGAACAGTGTGATCGAAGCAGAAAACGCAAAACTTGCGCAGGACTTGGACACGGATTTCGCCCATCTGGCGGAGAAGTTGGATCGCCAAGGTATCCACATTGAAACCTTGGTGACGCGGGCGCAATCCTTTGGTGTTGCGGTGCCCTCTTGGGGCACTGGCACGGGCGGAACCCGGTTTGCCCGCTTCCCCGGTACAGGGGAACCGGCCACCATTTTTGACAAGCTGGATGACTGCGGTGTGATCCACGCTCTGACCCAGGCAGCCCCCACAGTGTCGCTTCATATCCCATGGGACAAAGCGAATCCTGCGGACCTGCTGGCCAAAGCCGAAGAGCATGGTTTGGCCTTTGATGCGATGAATTCCAACACGTTTCAGGATCAGCCGGACCAGGCGCAATCCTATAAGTTTGGCTCGCTCACCCATAGTGACAGCGCGACGCGCGCCCAGGCGATTGAGCACAATCTGGAATGCATCGAGATCGGCAATAAGATCGGATCCAAAGCGCTGACCGTCTGGATCGGTGACGGGGCGAATTTCCCGGGTCAAACCCACATGGGGCGCCAATTCGAACGCTATCTGTCCTCGATGAAAGAGATCTATGCAGGCTTGCCAGATGATTGGCGGCTGTTCTCAGAACACAAGATCTATGAACCGGCCTTCTATTCCACCGTTGTGCAGGATTGGGGCACCTCTTTGATGACCGCCCAAGATCTGGGGGACAAGGCCATGTGTCTGGTCGATCTGGGCCATCATGCGCCAAATGTGAACATCGAAATGATCGTGTCGCGTTTGATCCATGCGGGCAAACTTGGTGGCTTCCATTTCAACGACAGCAAATATGGCGATGATGATTTGGACAGCGGCACCATTGATCCCTATCGCCTGTTCTTGGTCTGGAACGAGCTGGTGGATGCGGAAAACACGCCGGGCCTAGATCTGTCTCATATGATCGATCAGTCCCACAACGTGACCGACCCGATCGAAAGCTTGATGATTTCATGTGTTGAAATTCAGCGGGCCTATGTTCAGGCCTCTTTGGTCGATCGCGTGGCTTTGGCCGGCTATCAGGACGCCAATGATGCTTTGATGGCCTCGGCCACATTGCGGGCCGCGTTTCGCACCGATGTGGATCCGATCCTCGCCAAGGCGCGTCAGCGCTCTGGGGGCGCGATCAATCCTGTGTCGGCCTATCGCGCATCTGGCTATCGCGCGGATGTGTCCCAGAAACGCCCCATCGCCAGCGGCGCAGGTGGCGGGATCGTTTGACGCAGGCGGCTTCTGCCAAAGAAAAGGGCGCTTTAAAGCGCCCTTTTTTATGTCTTATCCCCACTTAGTAAAGCCGCAAGGGAATGCGCACCGGTGGGCGATCTTTGTGCAGACAATACAGCGTTTTGCCAAAGCCTTGATCATCCACAAAGCAATGCACCTGTGGGGCGCCACCTTTCTGGATGGGCGACAGCATCGTTGCCATGACGTGGCTGGTCTTGGCCTCTAGTGCAATCTCGATCCGGCGAGAGATCGGCAAACCGTCATAGTCAGATGGGTCCACATTATCAAAGCCCTCGACCGAGCGCATGTCCGACAGCGGCGCCGCACTATAGATGACTTCGACACCGAGATCCGCCTTGTCCCCCTGCACTGTTGCGGCCAACTCGCCAAGGCGCAACGCCCCAAAAGTGTGCCCCAACCATGTCAGTGACACAGGCGTTTCAGCTTCGACAAAATCCACCACAATCACCGACGCGCCAAAGACCATATGCATGTGACGTTGAACGCGTGTGATCGAGGGGGTCAAAGAGCGATAGGCCGCCGTGGCGTCCCCCACCACCCAGCGGTGTCCGGCCCCTTGACCATGCCCCAAAATCGCCCCCGACGCTGTCTTGGCCAACAGTTTGTCATCGCCGCCATATTGCCCCTGCCCGTCAATCAGCAACGCATTTTTGGACAGGGTTTGGCGCCGCCAGTTGCGATGCATCGACGAGTTATGCGCCACGTAGTGGCCACTTTGCACCAACAAATCTTCGCCAAAGGCCGACAGACAAAAGGCGTTTTGATCCGCGTGTGAATGGCTGATCGCGCCAAAGGGGCTGGATTTAAACACGCAGTGGATCTGCGCTGCAGGATCATCCATCCGGGTTTGCAGCGACGCCCAGCCCACATCTGGAAACACCTTCATTGATGGCTCTGCGGGCGCAGGTCGCCCGGTCATGCGGCCAAAGCTGGCCGCTGCCAAAACATCATCAAAGGCAAAATCCCACCAGCCATAGTTATAATAGGCCTTGTGGTCACTGGTCGAGGTTTGCTCGATCTGATCGGCGTAGCCTGCAAATTCGGCTGTTTGAGTGGCCAGTGCCAGCAGTCGCATGTTGCGCGCAATCTTGGGACTGGGCGCATCCCCAAGGGTCGAGTCATCGCCAAATGTGGCGCGTTTGGTCCATGCCGGGCGACAATACAGCGGGAAAGCCCCAGTTTTGCGAAAAAATGGCCGCTGGAACAGGTCCAGCCCCGACACATTGCGCAAGACCACCAGCGCTTCGAGCGCATAGCACATTGCCGTGGTCCAATAATGGATGCCTTCGGCCCATCCCCCCGCGCCATCTCCCCAAGCGCTGAACGGTCCCGTCAGGTAACTGGTGGCAAAATCGAGCCAACCATCCCCCTCGTCATCTTCACCCGCAAGGGCCAGACCAACGGGCAACATCACGGCAGAAACCGCGCGCACCGCGTGGCTGTCATAAGGAAAACTGTCGATGCGCGACGATTGCTGTACATGGCGCGCCACGTCTCGGCCGCGCGCGATCAAAGCGGTTTTGACCTGTTGGCGCTCGGCCTCGGACAGGGCGTCGTGCAACCAATCATAGCCCCAAGCCAAAGCCGTTGCACAGCGAAACGCGGCTTCGTCATTGTACGAGCGCGAGGTTGCGCCATCACAATCCCAAGCGGCCAGCGTAAGCACCCAATCCTTGGCCCGGGCAATCATCGCCGCATCGTCATTCAACACGCCGGCAATGGCCAAATTACGGATGCCGTACAGCATTTCTTGGCAGGTGATATATGATTTGCGCCACAGGGCGGCGACCCGTTTGTCATCGGGATAACGGGCTGGCTCTGCTGGGATGTCGATTGTCATCCACGCGGTGACACTGTCGCGCTGAAACTGCACCCATTCAGGCAGGCTGTCTTTGGTGCGGCGCAGGTCACGATGCGCGTTTGGGGCAATCGCCAAGCGCGGCCTTGCAGCGCGGATCTTTTCCAGATCGATGTCGGCGGGTGACACGGCGGTGTCTGCATCAACGCAGAAACGGCGCTGGGCGCTCCATTCACTGGGGCCTGTCTCAGGGCAGTTTGTGCGATACCGCCAGTCATAAACCCCGGGGTTCAAAGGTTTTGAGGGCGTGAAGAAAGGAAAGCAAATATCTGAAAACAAACATGTTTCAGTTGCCTTAAGCGTCGCGTCCTCAGTGGCAACGGGGGCGATTTCCACCTCATAGCGATGCGCGCCAATTTGCGGAGGAAGCCATTGAAACCGAGGAGGGTTTTCTGCGGCAGGCAAAGCCATCGTCGGCTGGTAGCGTATGGTCAGAGGGTTTTCCTCTGGCTGAAGCAAGGGGCGCAAAGAGAGCGGTTGTGTATTCAATTGGGGCCGGGCCATCTGGACGCCTCTGTCATCATTGTAAAGCTGCAGAGGGCAAGCGGTTGCCCGCCCCCTGCTGTGGTCAGTTTCGAAAGATCAGTTGCCGTATTGGCGCACATAGGCGCCTTGCAGCGCGGCAATCACATCGGAATAGCCAAGGCGTTGCAATTGCGCCTGATACGCGTCCCAATCGGCCTCGACATCGGCGGCACCAAGGATCCACTTTTCATAGCTTTCCTGCATGAACGACAGGATATTGGGCCAATACTTGTCATAAATCGCCTTTTCTTCGGCGTTCATGGCGATGCCTGGGAACTGCTCAACGACATAGCCGCCGTTGGTGTACAGCTCGATCCCTTTCAGGGCGATGTCATTGGTCCACTGACGCTCGTAGTCATAATCCTGTGGGAACCCAACTGGGATCTGTGCGCCAATGGCCCACATCTGAGACACAACCGACCCTTCGCCCTTCAAGACAGAGTCCTTAAAGACGGCGTTGCCATCCACCATGTCATAGGTCAGACCTTCGACGCCAAAGTTAGCCATCCGGCGGCCTTCTTCGGTGAAGTAGTGGTTGAACAGTTTGATGGTCTCAACGGGGTGCTCATTGCCATATCCAATGGCCCAGCCCGATGGCTTCACCGCAATGCGGCCGTGTTCTTCCCAGACGTTGCCATTGATATCCGCTGGCGGCGCCATCGGTTGAAAAGAGAACCCGTCGATCTGATCGGCAAGCTTGCCATTATAGCCAGCGGTCGACGCCACCCAGTCATGGGTCACCCCACCCCGGTCCCCGCCCAACAGCTCGTCACGCGCGCGGGATTTACGGGTAAAGACCTCTTTGTCGATCAAACCCTCCGCGTACCATTTGGCAACATTGGCAATCCCAGTGCGGAAGTTCGCGTGGGCATAAGGGTGCACCACTTTGCCGTCATCAATATAGAACTGGTGATAGCTGTCAGACCCGGTCGAGCGTGCGCCCCAAAGGTTGACCAGACGCAGCGCCTCTTCGGTGTGGCGGGCAAAATAGGGAACTTCGTCCGCTTCGCCATTGCCGTTTGGATCCTGATCACGGAACGCAACAAGGACGTCATAAAGCTCATCCACGGTTTTGGGCTGTTGTAGGCCCAGCGTGTCAAGCCAATCCTGACGCACGAACCAAATCCGCGCCACATCCCCATCCGGCAGGTAAGGTACATAATAGATATTGCCATCAGGTGCCGAAATAGCTGCGCGGATCAAAGGGTTGTTATCCAACACTTTTTGGATGTCTGGCGCATGCTCTGCGATCAGATCATTCAAAGGCTGGAACGCGCCTTCCATCCCATATTGGTCAAAGGCTTCTTTCATGCCAGCGCCGCGGAATTCGCCGCCAACAATGTCAGGAATATCACCTGAGGCGATCATCAGATTGAACAATTCCCGCGTGTTGCCCGCAGACACAGGCGCCGTGCCGTTCAGCGTGATACCGGTTTTTTTTTCCAGTTCTTGGGCCACTGGCCAATCGCTGTCCCACCCGTATTTGTCGCGGAAGTGCATGAAAATTTCGAGTTCTAGCGGCTCGGAAACGATCTGCTCTGCAGATGCGGGTGTTCCCGTTGTGCCGAACGTTAGGGCAGCCGAAGCCACTGCCCCCAAGAGAAGTGCCTTGGGTGTCATATGTAATCCTCCCTGGATATGACGATGGTAAAGTTAAGTCTTCACAGCTCTTTCTGGCCGCTTGTCATTCTTTGACCCCTCCGAGCATGACCCCCTTCTGGAAGTATTTCTGGATGTAGGGGTAGATGATGATAACGGGGATGATGGACAGCACGATGATGGCTGCGATCATGGTTTCAAACGAATAGCTGGCCGATAAAAGGTCGGTGGCAAATTCATCGCTCATGTTCAATTCGACAATGATTTCCTTGAGATAGACCTGCAACGGCAACTTGTCTTGATCGCGCAAGATCACCATCGCCCAGAAGTATCCATTCCAGCGGAACACCGCACAGAACAACGCAACAGTGATGATTGCGGGCTTGGACAAAGGCACATAGACCCGCCACAGGATCTGAAAATCATTGGCCCCATCCATGCGCGCCGCCTCTTCAAAGGACCGCGGTACGTTTTCAAAGAAGTTGCGCATCAGGATGGCGTTAAAGGCGTTGACCGCAAAGGCCACGATCACAGCGGTGCGCGTGTCCAACAGCCCCAGATCACGAATGTTCAAAAACACCGGGATCATGCCTGCGTGAAACCACATGGTGAAGGCGACGAACAGGTTGAACCCAGAGCGGAACGGCAGCTGCGGACGGCTTAGCGCATAGGCCCCGGGAATAATCACCGCCAAAGAGGTCAACGTGCCCACGATCGTATAGTAGAAGGTGTTGCCGTAAGAGATCCAAAACTGCTTGTCCGCCATCACATAGGCGAAGGCATCAAAGGTGATCTCTTTGGGGGTCAACACCACATCGCCCCGCGCCACAGCGGCACCGGATGACATCGACGTCGCCAGCACATACACAAAGGGATAGAGCGTTGAGGCCACAAAAAGCCCCAAGAGGATGGCCACAGCCCAACCGAAGATCTTGTCTCCGCGGCTATAAAGGTCAAAAGACGTACGCATAATCAACTCCTTACCAAAGCGATGTCTTGGACAGACGCTTGGAGATTTGGTTCGCGGCGATCACCAAGGTGAAGGCCACCACTGCGTTAAACACCCCGGCCGCCGTTGCCACGTCGTAGTTGCTGTTTTGCAGGCCTTGGCGATAGATCCATGTGGTGATCACATCCGCGGTCTCGTAGGTTGCGGGCTGATACAGCAGGATGACGTATTCAAAGCTGACCTCTAGCAGGTTGCCGATACGGATAATCAACATGATCAAGATGGTCGGCAAAATGCAGGGCAGAGTGATCAGATACATCATCTGAAATCGGGTGGCTCCATCCACCTTGGCACTTTCATACAGGGAGGGATTTACCCCCACGATGGCGGCCAGATAGATGATCGATTCAAACCCTGCCTCTTTCCAAACGTTGGAGCCGATAAAGATTGTGCGGAACCATTCAGGTTTGGTCAGAAAATAAGTCGGCTCTGCCATGCCAAGCTTGGTCAGGATCAGGTTCACAATCCCCGAGGGGGAAAAGAAGTTCACCACAATCCCGGCGACAATCACCATCGAAATGAAATGCGGCAAATAGGCAATCGTTTGGGCCAAACGCTTGAACCCTTGATGGCGAATTTCGTTGAACATCAACGCCAGCAGGATTGGGGCAGGAAAGGCAAACACCAGACTAAAGCCTGAAATGATGACCGTGTTTTTCACCGCGCGCCAAAAATAGGGATCATCAAACAGGGTGTAAAAATGTTCCAACCCAACCCAAGGACTGCCCCAAATGCCTTTGAACAAAGAGAAATCTTTGAACGCGATGGTCAGCCCCAACATGGGGCGATAGGCAAAGACCAAGAAATAGATCACCATTGGCGCCAGCATCAGATAGATCTGCCAATTACGCTGAAAGCTTTCTGCAATCCGCTGCGACACCGTCAGGGCGGGCAGATCAAATTCAGAGGTGGTATAGCGTTTTAAGTGCTCAAGGCTCATGGGGTTACCTCAAGCGACAGACGTTCACCCTTGCCGCCATCAAACAGGTGGCAGTCTTCGGCGGCGAAAGTGATCCCAACCTTGGCCCCAGTTTCAAGCGACACGACGCCCGGGGCTTTGATCACAAGTTCATGGCCGCTGAGCGTGGCATGCACCAGACTTTCCGCCCCCAACGGCTCCACCAGGTCAATGTCAACAAAGGCTTTGACGGGGTCTTTGTCGCCGGGGGCCACAAGCTGAATGGTCTCGGGGCGCAGCCCCAATTGCACCGCCATATCTGGCGCAAAGCTAGCGGCCGTAATGGCTGGCAATTCCAACAGAGTGTCGGCATCCACCACCAAATGCGGATTGGCCGCCGTTTGCCCCAAATGCCCCGGGATCAAGTTCATTGGCGGTGAGCCCATGAACCCTGCGACGAAGGCGTTTGCGGGGTTGGTGAAGATTTCAATCGGGGTGCCAACCTGTTCGATTTCACCATCGCGCAGGATCGCAATGCGATCTGCCAAAGTCATCGCCTCGACTTGGTCATGGGTGACATAAACCGATGTTGTGCCCAAACGACTGTGCAACCGTTTGATTTCTGCACGCATTTTGTTGCGCAACTTGGCGTCCAAATTGGACAGAGGTTCGTCAAAGAGAAACACCGCCGGATCCCGCACGATGGCCCGCCCCATGGCGACGCGCTGGCGTTGTCCCCCCGACAAATCGGCTGGGCGTCGGTCAAGATAGTCAGACAGGCCCAACACCTCGGCGGCCTCTTTTACCACGCCCGCGCGATCCTCCTTTTCGACACCGCGCAGCTTTAGGCCAAAGCCAATGTTCTGCTCGACGGAAAGATGCGGATAAAGCGCATAGTTCTGAAACACCATCGCCACATCGCGGTCTTTAGGCGCCACCCGGTTCACCACGCGCTCTCCGATGGATACGCGGCCCCCCGAAATATCCTCGAGCCCTGCAATCATGCGCAAGATCGTTGATTTCCCGCAGCCAGATGGGCCCACCAAGACCACAAATTCCCCTGCTTTCACTTCCAAATCCACACCGTGGACAACCTCAACGGAGCCGTAACGCTTTACGACTTTCTCCAACTTCACATTGGTCACTTTAGTGCCTCCCCCTCGCGTGCGTCTTAGGACGCTTGCGGCGTCGCAAGTTCCCGGACTTCGGGACTGCGGATAATTTGTTCAAACAGCTCAACGCAGTTCAGGTGCATATCCATCGCCTTTGAGGCGTTACGCGGATCACGATCCTGAATGGCCGCAACAATATTGCGGTGGGCTTCAAGCACTTGAGCATGACGCGACTCGCCGCGTGAAATCCGCAGACGCTGCACCCGATCAACCGAGCCGCGCACCATCCGCACAATGCGAATGGCCGATGGCATCTTGGCAATCTCGGCCAATGCCCGGTGAAACTCGCCGTCCAATTCAAAGAACCGCGACTTGTCACCCTGCTCCGAGGCCAGAACCTGCTGTTCGATCAACTCTTGCAGGCGCACCAAATCAAGGGCGGTGCGCTGTTCGGCGGCCTGCGCGGACACAGCCATTTCGATGGCGCGTCTCAGCATCAGGCTTTCATAAACCTTTTCAAAACTGATCGGAGAAACATAGCTGCCGCTTTGCGGGCGAATTTCCATCAACCCTTCGTCAGAAAGGCGAATAAACGCTTCGCGCACCGGCGTTTTGGACACCCCAAGATTGGCCGCAACGTCTTTCTCTGATACCCGTTCCCCCGGCTGCCATTGCAAAGAAATGATTGTTTCACGGATCTGTTCATAGACCTGCTGGCTTACCGGCAGCGCCGGTTCACGACGCTGCGTATCAGTTGCTTTAGGTGACATCTTAAAATTTCCAATTGACGTATCAGTTGGTAAATTACTATTCCAGCAACATCCAATCGGTCAACAAAAAATTCTGACCGCTTGAAAATTCAACAGCGCGGAGAGCGAAAAAGATGAATGAAATCAGCAGTAACATCGACAAGTGGGTCGAGTCCGGTGCAGGTGTTGAACGCCGTGTTCGCGCCGAGAATCAGGACTTGATGGTTGTTGAGTTCCGCTTCGAAACCGGCGGAGTCGGCGCGCCACACAGCCATCCGCACGTTCAATCCACCTATGTAAAGTCGGGTGTCTTTGATTTTGAAATGGACGGAGACGTCAGCCGCATTCACGCAGGCGACTGCTTTGTCATCCCCTCAAACACAGTCCACGGCTGCACCTGCATCGAAGCAGGCTTGCTGGTGGATTGCTTCACCCCTCGTCGCGACGATTTTCTTTGAAAGGCTCTAAAATGCTCACTGTTAAAACCCTCTATGCTGTCGATCCCGAAACCGCAAAAACCTATGACACCGACGCCCTGCGCGACAAATTTTTGGTCGAAGGCGCCTTTGCTGCGGGTGAAATTCGCCTGACTTACACCCATTACGATCGCCTGACGGTTGGCGGCGCTGTGCCTGCTGGGGCAGAGTTGACGCTGGATCACGTGGCCGAAACCGGCACCGATAGCTTTCTGGATCGTCGCGAAATGGCGATCTTGAACATCGGCGGCTCTGGATCTGTCACTGCGGGGGATCAAACCTGGGACATGAACAAGGGCGATATGCTCTATATTGGGATGGGTGCCGGTCCGGTGACCTTTGCGGGCGAAGGTCGATTTTACATCACCTCGGCACCGGCCCACACCACCTACCCGTCGGTTTTGCTGCGCCCCGAAGACGCCGAACGCGTGACATTGGGCAGTACTGAGACCTCAAACTATCGCACCATCTGCAAACTGATCCACCCAGATGGGGTCAAAAGCTGTCAGCTGGTCATGGGCTTTACCCAACTGCATGATGGGTCCGTTTGGAACACCATGCCCTCGCATCTGCATGATCGCCGGATGGAAGCCTATCTGTATTTTGACATCGCCGATGAGCAATGTGTGTTCCACTTTATGGGCCAACCGCAAGAAACCCGCCATATCATTGCGCGCAACGAAGACATCGCTGTTTCCCCACCGTGGTCGCTGCACTCTGGGGCGGGCACAGGCTCTTACACGTTTTGCTGGGTGATGGCGGGCGACAACATGAGCTTTACCGACATGGATATGATCCCAATGGGAGAGCTGAAATGATCTCTTTCTCTCTGACCGGCAAAACCGCATTGGTCACAGGGGCCAATCGCGGCATCGGCAAGGCGATTGCCAAGGCTTTGGGCGATGCCGGCGCACATGTCATTTGCGCAGGTGTTTCCTCACCAGAGGCCACCGTCGCCGAGTTGCCCAGTGCAGAAGGTGTGCAAGTGGATCTGTCCAACCCCTCTGCGCTGACACCGCTGTTTGTTGAAAAGCAGATCGACATTCTGGTCAACAACGCTGGAATTATCCGCCGCGATGACACCGTCGACTTCTCAGAGAAAGACTGGGACGATGTGATGGACATCAACCTCAAGGCGGTGTTCCTGAACTCTCAGGCTTTTGCCCGTGCTGCGCTGAGCGCTGGGCGCAAAGGAAAGATCATCAACACCGCGTCGTTGCTATCTTTTCAAGGCGGAATTCGGGTGCCCTCTTACACGGCGTCCAAACACGGTGTGGCAGGGCTGACCAAGTTGATGGCCAATGAATGGGCCAGCAAAGGTGTCAATGTGAATGCCATCGCGCCGGGCTATATCGCCACGGATAACACCACGGCGCTGCGTGAAGATGCCAACCGCAACGCCGAGATCCTGTCTCGGATCCCCGCCGGGCGCTGGGGTGAGGCCGAGGATATTGCGGGGGCGGCTGTGTTTCTGGCCGCTCCGGCGTCGGATTATATCCATGGTGCGATCTTGAACGTCGACGGTGGGTGGTTGGCGCGGTAACGCGACCGACACGCCTCGCGGATCACATCAGATGAGGGTGATCTCAAAAGACAGCCCAGTGCGTTTGCAAAACCGCGCTGGGCTTCTTTGTTGAGACCATCAAAAGCAGAGAAAGCGACAATTGGGGCCAATGTGCCACCGATTGCCCAAAGACCAAGCGTATGTCATTCAAACAGATCCTGTACCGCGCCCCCCAAGCGCTCTTCCTCTCCTCCCCCTCGGGTGCCAATACCAACGACGATCTGAACGGCGCATCGGGGCCCTTTGCGTTTCTGCAACCTGAGCCACGCTAAGACAGCCCTCACGCCCGGACACCCGCATCATCCGCGGCCAGAGGCGCAAACCTTCCAAACGGTTAAATGGCTTTGGCTACCGTTTTATTCGCTTTGCGAAGCTCGCTGTTGCTTTGCCATAAGCGGCGTCGATCAACGGCTGGATTTCGTCGAACCTCTCTTTTGTGGGATTGAGGACGGCAACCCAGCTCATCCAGCCATAGACAGGATGGGGCGTCAGGCGATCCAAAGCGGTGAAATCCCAAGGGCCCTCCACCACGCCCCCCTTGCCCGGTCGCGGCGGCGGTGGTCCAAAGTGTTCAAGGAAAAGCGGTCTGGTGGTCCCAATATTAAGGCGAAAGACCCCCGCGCGATCCAAGTCCGAGGCGCGGTCATTGTCGCCGTTCTTTTCTTTGATGGTGGCGAAATACACGCCACGTGGCAGTTGGTTGCCGGGATTGTAAAAAAGCGAAGTCTCGCCCCATGCCTCTACAACGGTGACCCCTTCGAACCGTTGCAGCAAGGCGTCAAGGATCTCTAGTGGTGTCAGGTTTTGTTTCGTGTTGGTCAATGTAGTCCTGCAATCGTTTCCCGATCTCTGGCCGAAAGCCGCGATCGCTTAAAGTTGTGGCGTCCATCCGGTCCAGTCGAAAGACCCGGAAATCGGCCCGTGTCTCGCACCATCCGGTCAGTGTCAGAACATCGTCCCAAACTTCGATTTCCAACGGGCGGACAAGGCGGGTGGAGGTTTGGCCAGCCAAAGATGTGTAGTCAAACGCGAGCAGTGTCCGACTGAGGATGGCGCGCCGGACAATGTCCAAAACATCCAGAACATCCTGTGAAAATCGCGGGGCATAAATTGCGATCGCGCCCCGCGTTGGATCAAGCAGTTCCGGACGTGGCAGAACCGCGCGCACCTTTTCCCCCAAGCTTTGGCTGTGCTCAGAGAGGCTTTTGCCAAAGTTGGACTGCACCAAAGCCATGCCCAGCTCCAACACTTCCAATTCGCCCGGCGTCAGGTTCAGTGGCGGCAGAAAGACGGGTTCGGTCATCATATAGCCCACGCCGCGCTCTCCGGTGATTGGCACGCCCGACCCAATCAGCGTTTCAATATCGCGGTAGATGGTCCGCAACGAGACCTCCATCCGTTCGGCAATGTCCGCCCCTTTGTGAAGCCGTCCATCACGAAACAGTTGGATGATATTGAAAAGCCGATCGGTTCTGCGCATTTGGTCACTCTATCATTGTGATGTCAGCATAGCGCATGGAGAGGGTTTTCGGGTCAATGGCCATCATAAAGGGCATCATGTCTTCGCGCTGCATTGCCGCTTGGGCGGCCGCCTGCGCAAGCTCGGGTGAGGTCCACTCTACATAATCGGTCCACAGACCTGTGTCATCGCGCGACAAGCTGCGCCGAACAAACCCGTCAACTTGACACAGATAGTCAACGGTCACCTGCGCTGAGGCCAAAAACTGGTCTTGGCTGGTCCCCTCTACCAGACGAAATTCTACGATTTCGGCAGTGGTCGCAGGGGCGTCAGTATTATGCACACAGGCCTCTGCAAATGCGGCCCCAGCTACGGAAAAATTGACCAACGCAGAAAGTAGTAGTGTTTTCATTTCGAACTCCATTCATTTGAAGCCGCGTTCTTGCACAGGCCAACTGACACGGTCTGTCAGTTGTCTCACCGGATGTAGGATTTTCATCCATGACACCGGAGTGGCCCTGAAGCTTTGAGGTGTCGCCCCGTCAAAAACTTGATTCAAGGTTGAATTGTCACTCGCATTCATGCGTATGAAGTCACCACAAACACTGTTCATCGCAACAGCAACCTGGATCTTAACTGCGCTCTTGTTTGCAGTTTCATTCCTTTTGCAAACAGGCCGCCCGTCAGCTGATGTCTTAGCGCGAATGGCAGAGCGTCAAACAACTATCAATGTTTCAGACTTTAAACCCGGGGACATAAAGTTCATCTCCCACAACAAACAACAGGTAATTGTTTGGCGACGAAACGCAGCTGACAAAATCCTTGCAGCCAAGCAAAACAAATCCAACGCGTGGCGCCTGCGGCATTCATCTGTCTTGGGACATGCGGATCCGGTTTTGGCGGAGGACGCAAATTTAACTTTGGATGGCGAATGGCTCTTTGTGCATGCGGTCCTCGCTAAAAGGATCAAGGTCTTAGGTTGAGAGCCGGAGTTTTAGGGGTTTCTTTGAGATTCGAGATCTTCAACACTTTGATTTGGCGGGGCGACTGCGCAATGGGTCCGGTGGGCAAAACTTGACGATTGTCAGATCCGAATACGTCAACGACCGGCAAAGAAATCGGCTTTATTTCGATGAGCAGACCTAGCGCGGAACCCGCAGCGCCAAGACACATCAGCGCGCCAATTGGATCACGAGCAGTTGACCGAAACGCGCAACAGGCCTTGCCTGTCAGGCATCATCCCAAAGCCACATCGTAAAATTGATCAAAGCGCCAGCTGCATCTGCAGGCAACCAAAATCACATTTCAAATTTTGCGGAAAGATTGAAAACATCAATGTTTTCAACTGGTACCCAAGGCCGGACTCGAACCGGCACGCCCGTTAAGGCGGGGGATTTTGAATCCCCTGCGTCTACCATTCCGCCACTTGGGCACACAGTAGCGACTGATTAGCCTTCCTTTTCAGCGACGTCCAGACACAAAACGACACAAAATCAGACATTTTTTCATCCTTTTGTTTTCCGCAGGTTTTGAAGCGCCATTCTGGACATATTCTATTGACCGATTGGCCTATGCATGGCGTAAGGAAGCTGAATTTTATGAGGTCCATTATGATAAAGCGACTTTACGCCTGGACTATGGGCTTGGCCAACCACCCAAAGGCTCTTTGGGTTCTTGGTGTGATCTCCTTCATCGAAGCGTCGTTTTTTCCGATCCCGCCAGACGTGCTTATGATCCCGATGATCTTGGCGCGCCCGTCAAAAGCATGGCTGATTGCCGGCGTAGCGTTGCTTGGGTCGATCCTGGGTGCCTTGCTGGGCTATGCCATTGGTGCCTTCTTTTACGAAGCCGTTGGCCAACCCATCCTTGAGATGATGGGCAAAGGCGACAAAATGGCAGAGTTTAACACGCGGTTTAACTCATTTGGGTTCTGGCCGGTCCTTATTGCAGGCATCACACCCTTCCCGTTCAAGGTCATTACGATCATGTCGGGTTGGACAGGTTTGCCGCTTGGCGTGTTCATCACCACGTCAATTATCGCGCGCGCCCTGCGCTTTTTTGCTGTGGCTGCCTTGCTGTGGAAATACGGCGAACCAATTCGTGAATTCATCGAAAAACGACTGGGCTTGATGTTTACCCTGTTCGTCGTCATCCTCATCGGCGGATTCAGCTTGGTAAAGTATCTATGAACAGCATCTTCAATTTCCGCGCGATGACAGGGTTGGCCACATCTGGCTCAACCGGCTTGCTCGGTGGCGCCTTCTTCTTTCAATTCCTAGGATTTGCCCCCTGTGCCATGTGCCTGTGGCAACGGTGGCCACATGGGGCCGCAATCCTGATTGGGGTGTTGGCGCTCATCTTAGGGCTGCGCAGTTTGGCGTGGCTTGGAGCGATTGCAGCGGCGATTACGGCTGGTTTGGGCTATTACCACACCGGTGTCGAGCGGGATTGGTGGGAAGGTCCGACCAGCTGCACGGGCACCGGTGGTCTTGATCCCAACAACCTATTGTCGATGGATGGCCCAGCTCTGGTGATGTGTGATCAGGTCAGCTGGGAGTTTTTGACCCTCTCCATGGCGACATGGAACGGGCTGTTTTCCACCTGTCTTGTGGTGATCTGGATCTTGGCCGCACGCGCCAAGGCCTGAGCGCAAAAAAGGCAGGGAGGGGTCTGCACTCCCCGCCCTGCCCGTTTTGGCGTATTGTGCCACATACGGTGGCGCACTCTTCACATAAATTACGCTTTGTAAGCCAATCGCAAACCACCCCAATGGGTGCCGTTCACATAGATTGGGGCAGACAAATCTTTCATCATTGCAAACTCTCCGTTGCCCATGTCACGGCGATAAGCCTGCAACAGGAACGGTTGTTTGTTGTTGCCAGCGGCCAGACCAACACGATCGTCAAAAATCCTGCGGTTTCGGCTACTTGAGGCGTTCACCTCAGGCTTGCCTGGGATCTGGGGCTGCGAGAATTTGCGGTTATGGGTCGGCAGATACCCATCCACGTTAACTGCGGCACAGAACACAACATCAGGCGCGAGTTCTAGCATTTTCTCTTGGAAGGCGGGCAAAACCGCGTCGGTGAACTGTGTGCAGCGTGTCATATACTGCACCGGATCTGAGCCCGGAATGGCGACATACTCGCGATCCATCAGGTCGCGCATGGTGATGCGCCCCGAATTGACGGTCTGCGAAAACACGTCCGAAATCTGTTTCGCGACGGTTTGAACCGCCCGAATATAGGGCGTGTCGACCGTTTCCACCCCAAGACGCGACACCATACCTGTGATGGCCTCGGCGTTCAGAGTGATATTGCCCAAAATACCCAAGGCATCTTTTAGTTTTTCCGAACTGCTTGTCACCTCATTGGAGAGGCGGCTGACGCTGCTGCCCACATCGGTGGTGGCTTGTGAAATATCTGTGGCGGCAACCAAGATGTCTTTCTGGGCGCTACCAACTTGCGACAAAGTTTGCGGAATGGATTCAATCTCGGTTCCAATTCCATCCGTTTGGGATTGGATTTCAGCGGCTGAATCAACCGCTCCTTTGGCGACAAACATCAGTTGACGCAGTTCGGTCGACAGGGTCGAAATGGTTTCTTGGATCTCGCCGGTGGCCTCACCGGTGAGGTTTGAGAGATCCTTAACCTCTTGAGCAACAACCATAAACCCGCGACCATGCCGACCGGCACGGGCCGCTTCGATCGAGGCGTTCAACGACAAAAGGTTGGTTTTGCGCGAAATATTGTCAACTTCGCTTGAAACCTGCGCAACCCGTTGCAGCGTGGTATCAAGCGAGGAGAGCTGATCATAGATATTGCTGACGGCGCCAATCAAGCCGGTCACTTCGGACACCATTTTGGCCAGTCGACTGCTGGTCGCAGCGATACGCTCTTCGGCTTTGTCCGAGATTTCGACGGCGTTGTTGGCCGATGCCAAAACGGATTTGCTTTGCGCAGACATCTCTTCGGTTTGAGAGGCGATGTCCTGAAAGACCAGAGCTTCGCTATCAACTTGTGTCGATGTGTCGGTGATTTCGCCGGTGGTTTTGGCAATCGAAACGCTCAAACTGCCGATGCGCTCGGCAATTTCAGTAACCGCTGCCAGAGAATCGCCCTCCATTTGGGCCGATACAGGCGTCGCGTCGGAGGTTGGGATCGAAGTCACTTCCATGGAGGGACCCTTTTTCACTTATTAACTGACAGTCTCATAAGCCTTAACGGAATCCCGCGAAGAAGTTTTAGACCCCTCCTGCAACTAATCCAACAATTTGAATTCCCAAAGAAAAGGCCCCCCGAAGGGAGCCCAGTTTCGTGAATCGGCGCTAATTTTCTACCGCCCGTTTTTTGCCTGCATTCCGATTCACGTTTAAGGGCGAACGCATCCGCCCCAAAACTTTTAGGAACAGCCCGAGGTGCCCCCGCAGGTGTTGCATTTCATACAGGTGCCGTTGCGCACCAAAGTGTAGTTGCCACAGTCTCCACAGGGATCACCTTCGTAGCCCTGCATTTTGGCTTTGACGCGGGCATCCATGCCGACCGCCCCAGAAGAAATCGCAGTGCTGGTGCTTAGAGTTGCTGTGTCACCACCCGTTTCTGGTACCAGGGCCTGCTGCAGCGCTGAAACCGCATCACTGACCGCAGGCTGTTGGCCGCCGTTGCTCAGCTCGATCAGATCCTGTGGCATACGCTTGCGCAGGTAGCCGGTAGAACTGATTTGCTTGAGCACTTCGAGGCTGCGGGTCGCGGCTGTTTCTGACAGCTCTTCGACGTTCGAGACGCCCTCTTCGACACCCCGGCCCAGATCGTCAAAGCTGGCACCTTCGGGTTTCACATGCGCCAGATCGGTGCGATCCAGATAAGAGACCGCCAATTCCCGGAAGATGTAATCCAGAATAGAGGTCGCATTTTTGATGCTGTCGTTGCCCTGCACCATGCCGGCGGGCTCAAACTTGGTAAAGGTGAACGCATCCACGAACTCTTCTAGCGGCACACCGTACTGAAGACCAACCGACACCGCGATGGCAAAGTTGTTCATCATCGCCCGGAAGCCAGCCCCCTCTTTGTGCATATCGATAAAGATTTCGCCCAAGGCGCCATCTGAATACTCACCAGTCCGCAGATAGACCTTGTGGCCCCCCACAACCGCCTTTTGCGTATAGCCTTTGCGACGCTCTGGCATTTTTTCGCGGTGGCTGCGCACCAGCTCTTTCACAACAACCTTTTCGACGATCTTTTCTGCCAGAACTTTGACTTTGTCCTGTGTGCTGCCGCTTTCCAGAATTTCAGCGGCCTCTTCATCGTCTTCGACCAAGGCTGAGGCCAATGGCTGGCTGAGTTTGGACCCATCCCGATAGAGCGCATTGGCTTTGACACCCAAAGACCAGCTCAGCTCATAAGCCGCTTTGCAATCTTCGATGCTGGCGTCATTGGGCATGTTGATGGTTTTGGAAATCGCACCAGAGATAAACGACTGGGCTGCGGCCATCATGGTGATGTGGCTCTCTACAGACAGGTAGCGTTTGCCTTTCTTGCCGCAGACGTTGGCACAATCAAAGATCGGATAGTGCTCTTGCTTCAGGTGCGGCGCCCCTTCCAAGGTCATGGTGCCACAGACGTGGTCATTGGCCATGTCGATATCGGCTTTGCTGAACCCAAGGTGGATCAGAATGTCAAAGCTTGGATCGTTCAGCTTTTCGGCTGGGATGCCCAGTGTTTTCTGACAGAAATCCTCGCCCAGCGTCCATTGGTTGAACACAAAACGAATGTCAAAGGCGGTCTTCAGCGCAGCCTCAACCTTATCAATCTCAACCTGCGTAAAGCCATGGCCAATCAGCGACGTGTGGTTGATGCCCGGTGCATTGCCCATAGAGCCGTGCCCGACGGCATAGCTGATGATCTCTTCGCTTTGCGCCGTGCCATAGCCCAGCTTGGCCAAAGCCGCAGGCACCGAGCGGTTGATGATCTTAAAGTAGCCGCCGCCTGCCAGTTTCTTGAATTTGACCAAGGCAAAGTCAGGCTCAATCCCGGTGGTGTCACAATCCATCACCAAACCAATGGTGCCGGTTGGGGCCACAACAGACACCTGTGCGTTGCGATAGCCGTGCTTTTCACCCAGCTTCAGCGCCTCGTCCCAGCTGGCCATGGCCAACTGCGCCAGACCTTGGTCCGGCACGTTCTGCAGATCCAGCGGCACAGGCTTCACTGCCAGTCCCTCATAGCCCTCAGAGGCCCCGTAGGCGGCGTTGCGATGGTTGCGGATCACCCGCAGCATATGATCAGCGTTGCGCTTGTAGCCGGCAAAGGCACCCAGTTCCCCGGCCATCTCGGCGCTGGTGGCATAGGACACACCGGTCATGATCGCGGTCAACGCCGCGTTCAACGCGCGCCCTTCGTCGCTGTCATAGCTTAGGCCCATGTTCATCAGCAGCCCGCCAATGTTGGCATAGCCCAATCCCAAGGTGCGGAACTCATAGCTCAGCTGCGCAATCTCTTTGGAGGGGAACTGTGCCATCATCACACTGATTTCCAGCGTCACGGTCCACAACCGGGTGGCATGCACATATTCATCAGATTGGAACTTGCCGTCCTTATAGAAGGTCAACAGGTTCATCGACGCCAAGTTACAGGCGGTGTCATCCAAGAACATGTATTCAGAACAAGGGTTTGAACCCCGAATTTGACCATCCTCTGGGCAGGTGTGCCACGCGTTTACAGTGTCATGGAATTGAATGCCCGGATCCGCACAGGCCCAAGCGGCGTGACCAATGTCTTCCCACAAATCACGGGCTTTGATAACTTTGGCGGCCTCACCATCGGTGCGGCGCAGCAGTTCCCAATCCGCATCGTCTTTGACGGCTTTCAAGAACGCATCCGTCACCCGGACCGAGTTGTTGGAGTTTTGACCTGACACCGATGCATAGGCCTCGGAGTCCCAATCGGTGTCATAAGTCGGGAATTCAATGCTGTCATAGCCTTGGCGGGCATAATCCAACACGCGTTTCACATAGGTTTCGGGGATCGCCACTTTTTTGGCGCCGCGAATGGCTGTTTTCAACGTTGGGTTCTTACTGGGATCCACTGAATCTTCGGTGCTGCCGTCCCATTCGCGGATCGCAGCAAAGATCGCATTCAGCTTTTCTTCATGCATTTTCGAGCCGGCCACAATGCTGGCCACTTTCTGCTCTTCTTTAACTTTCCAGTTGATGAATTCTTCGATGTCGGGGTGATCCACATCACAGATCACCATTTTGGCGGCCCGACGGGTTGTGCCACCCGATTTGATCGCGCCCGCTGCCCGGTCTCCAATTTTCAGGAAGCCCATCAGGCCGGACGATTTGCCCCCGCCTGACAGCGCTTCCCCTTCGGCACGGAGGGAGGAGAAGTTGGTGCCCGTGCCGGAGCCGTATTTGAACAGGCGCGCTTCACGCACCCAAAGATCCATGATGCCGCCTTCGCTGACCAGATCATCGCTGACCGATTGGATAAAGCAGGCGTGCGGTTGTGGATGCTCATAGGCGGATTTCGATTTGACCAACTTGCCGGTCTTGTAATCGACATAGTGGTGACCCTGCCCCGGCCCATCGATGCCATAGGCCCAGTGCAGGCCCGTGTTGAACCACTGAGGAGAGTTCGGCGCAGCACGCTGGGTGGCCAGCATAAAGCGCATTTCATCATAATAGGCGCTGGCGTCAGCCTCGGTCGAGAAATAGCCGCCCTTCCAGCCCCAATAGCACCACGCCCCGGCCAAACGGTCAAACACCTGCTTGGCGCTGATCTCGCCGATCTTCTCGGTGGTTTTGCTGGCTGGAACCGAGCGCCACAGGAACTCGGGCACACCGTCTTCGGGCACAGCTTTGGTTTCGACGGGCACACCGGCTTTGCGGAAATACTTTTGAGCGATGACATCCGAGGCCACTTGGCTCCAACTTGAGGGCACCTCCACCTCGTCCAATTTGAACACAACGGTCCCATCTGGATTGCGAATTTCCGACGTGGTGGTCGTGAAATCCAGGTCCGCATAGGCGTCCTGACCGGCTTTGGTGAATTGTCTCTCAATTTTCATGCGTGCTGCCCCGTAATCAGCTGTTCCCTCTGTCCGGACTGCAACGCATCCGGCTTGGCCACCGCAGAGCAAAGAGACAAATCTACTGAGCACAGTGCCCGCACGCACTGCGTCTTGCCGTAGATAGATACGTTAAAACTTGAAAACCGTCCCTCAGCCCGCACCCACTATATATTGTATTGTTTGGCGCTGGCTCACACAATTTGGCGTATCTCACCATAATTGGTCAACGAGAAAATTTTCATTTTTTTGCCATTTGCCGGTTGACCGAAGTGGTCGGTATTGGGCCTCACGCACGTTTTTGTGATTCCCAAAAAACCGCTGCGCTGCAGCGCCACTCGGCACGTTTCCTGCAGGCATTCGCGAAGGCTCTTTTAAAAAAGGCACTTAGCCATAACTGCTCAACTTTTGGGTTCAGTGCCCCACATATAGGTTGGCCGAAATACATCACCCTATAGATATAGTTGCCATTCCAATTTAAAATTTGTCTGCCCTGACGGAAATCCAAAATTTCGACACGCAAGGCTGATACTTTTGAGGGTGGTGATGAATATTTTTGCAACGTGCATCTCAGCCGCCGCCTCAATTGGCGCCGAGTCACCCCAAACGCCAAAACCGCGACACCATACCAACCGCCCGCGTAGGGTGGTCTTGCCGCTCATCAATCTAGATCTAGGGGTGGGTCTGGATTTCTGCCCCGCAGGGCTGCACCCGCAGGTGCGTGCCAATGTCGTCATTGGCTGGGTTTTTGATCTTCCGAAGAAGTGGTCGGGGCGGCGAGATTCGAACTCACGACCCCCTGTACCCAAAACAGGTGCGCTACCAGACTGCGCTACGCCCCGGACCGTGGGGGGTTCCTAACGTGAGCGAACGGGATTGAAAAGTCCTATTTTGAACTTTCTTTGTCACAAGGCCACGCAGCCCAATTTTCATTGACCGAAGGGTGTCTCATTTCGGTGCCCGCAGTGATCCCAAGGGCCTGTGACAGGCCTCCGTTGATCTCCAATACGGTCAAAATGCCCGATCCGCCGGGAATCTGAGTCTCATCCAAGGGAATCGCGTTGTGGTGAATCTTTTGCACCACGCCCGATTTATCCATGAAGAGCATATCCAAAGGAATCAGAGTGTTGCGCATCCAAAAGGCCACGCGTTGTGGCCGTGGATAGATAAACAGCATGCCGCTTCCGCGCGCCATCGACTCGCGGTGCATCAGCCCTTGAGACCGTTCCTCGACGGAATCAGCCACTTCGACACGAAACCGCACCTCTCCCCAGTCGCCGCGCAAATGCACGGTGTCATCGCGACAGGTATCCGCCGCCACAGAGGAGGCTGAAAGGAACAGGCAGGCGGCAAGTTTCCAAGCAACCAACCGCCGCATCATCATTGATCCAAAAGTTTAAGGGCAGATTCCCATGCGCAAACCTCGGTCGCCATACGACCCCGTTTGCCATCAATCACCCGGAGGCCAACCGCCTCCCCTGGTTGCAGATCCGCCAAGCCTGACCGGCGCAACACTTCGACATGCACAAACACATCTTCGCCACGACCAAAAATATTGGCGAAGCCAAATCCTTTACCTTTGTCGAACCATTTGACGCGCGCGGGTTCCAGCGGTGCGGTCCGGATCAATTCAGGATCGATATCTTCAAAATCAGCCAGCGCCGCAGCCGGGCTGCCTGCTGGTGGTTCAATCTCATAGACCTCGGTGGCTTGAATGCCCCGATCCGTTTCTTGAACCACAATTTCGATGCGCGCCCCATCGGCCACCGAACTTTGGCCAAAATTACGCAACACGTTGGCGTGTAGCAGAATGTCAGGTCCGCCGTCGTCTGAAACGACAAATCCGAAGCCCTTAACAGGATCGAACCATTTGACTTGACCTAGTACCCTGCGGGTGCCGTCAACTTCAGTTTCCACAGTATTGTTACCCACATAATCGTCATCCCCATACATTTCATGTGACAAAGCAAGTGTCCCTTGCAAGGCAAAAGTTGAAATTTTATCAACTATTTGCATTTCGCGTCACGCGAAAATCACGGGTTCAGGCGCGTTATTGCCCAGTTTTCTTTATCACTTTCACGCCGCCAAACAAAGCGATCATGCAGCCTAAAAGCACCATCCGCCCAGAATTCAATCTCAACCGGCGCGATTCTGTAACCTCCCCAAAAGGATGGTCTCTTGGGATTCGGGCCATGCTTTGCCGTTATTTTGGCCACATCTGCCATAAGGGCGGTACGCGAGGCCAACGGACGAGACTGTTGTGACGCCCAAGCGCCTAGGCGGCTCTTAAGCGAACGAGAGTTATAATAGGCGTCCGCTTGGGGCCCCTCTTCTTTGGTCACTGTGCCGCGCACCCGAATTTGGCGCCGCAAGGATTTCCAATGCATCACAAAAGCCGCTTTGCCTGCCTGATCAATCTCTTGGGCTTTGGCGCTTTCATAGTTGGTATAGAAAACAAACGCCCCATCTTCGATTTCCTTTAGCAAAACCATCCGGGCATTGGGCATTCCTGCAGAATCCACGGTCGACAAGGCGATCGCATTGGGATCGTTCACTTCGGCCCCCTCTGCCTCAAGCAACCAATTGCGCGCAATTTCAAATGGGTTGTCGCCTGCAAACAGGCCTGTTCTATCGCTCATCACTTGGTCCTTGGTTCGTTTGTTTTCTTTAACTTAGTCTTGGTGTATCGATTTCAACGTCGGGTGACCCCAAAGCCACGCAGGGTTCCCCTACGGTGCAAGCGGCACTTGATGCAAGGCGGGCGATCCCCTAAAGGGTTGCACGCAAACTTTTGGGCGGAGAATACGCAATGTCAAACCAATTGATGGCTGGAAAACGCGGCGTGATCATGGGGCTTGCTAATGACAAGTCGATCGCCTGGGGCATCGCCAAGGCCTGTGCCGAAGCGGGTGCAGAGATGGCCTTTAGCTATATGGGCGAAGCTTTTCGCAAGCGCGTCGCACCCCTGGCCGAACAGCTGGGTGTTGAAACACTGATCGACTGTAACGTATCGGACCCAGCGTCGATCGATGCAGCTTTTGATGTGATCGAAGAGAAATGGGGCAAGATCGACTTTATCGTACATGCGATTGGCTTTTCTGACAAAGCCGAGCTGCGTGGGCGCTATGTTGATACCAGCCGCGACAACTTCCTGATGACCATGGATGTGTCGGCCTATTCCTTTACAGCCGTGATGCAACGCGCTGAAAAGATCATGAACGAAGGCGCAAGCGCGCTGACGCTGACGTATTACGGTGCTGAGCAGGTGATGCCACACTATAACGTCATGGGCGTCGCCAAAGCTGCGCTCGAAGCGTCGGTGATGTATCTGGCCGAAGATCTCGGCAAAGATGGTATTCGTGTCAACGCAATCAGCGCCGGCCCGATCAAAACACTGGCCGCAAGCGGCATCGGTGACTTCCGCTATATTATGAAGTGGAACGAGTTGAACTCGCCTCTGCGTCGCAACGTGACCATTGATGATGTTGGTAAATCTGCCCTCTATCTGCTGAGCGATCTTGGCAGCGGTGTGACAGGTGAAACCCTGCACGTTGATGCGGGTTACCATGTTGTTGGCATGAAAGCGGTTGATGCACCTGACATCGACGCGGTGACTGGCCGCAAATGATGGATCGTGAAAGTTATCCATAATTTTGATCAAGACGTTAACAAAGGGTGGCTTTTCCAAAGCCGCCCTTTTTCTATGGAGCGGTTGTTCCTCAGTACGCGGAGTAACGTTGATCTTTGTGTCACAAGCTACTACTGGGGCTAACAGAAGATTAACTTCCTTTATTTATTTAGAAATTTCAAATCATTATGTATCAAATCTATTTTGTTATCTTGGCTGTGCTGGCGTTGGCAATTGCGAACCCATCGCCAAGTTTCGCTCAATCCCCCCCAAATTTTTCTGAATTTCAGACGGCGCAAAGATACAGTTGTGGCAAAAACTGCAGTGAGGTCCGGAGTTGTGAAGAGGCTGTTTACCAATGGTGTGTATGCGGTTACCGCAGGGCTGATGCCGATAATGATGGAGTTCCATGCGAAAACCATTGTGGGCAAAGCTCGCAATCAAATCTGAGACGTATCAAATCGATAAAGACTCAATTTGACTGTCGCTAAATACTGTCCTTTGTAGAAACTAAATGGCTGCTTTTTCTTGCGTCGAACGGTCGGCCGCAGTATCGACCTTAGCTAACTTGGAGCTCCTGCGGCTTCGTCGACAATCTAAACGAGGTATCCAATGTCAGATCGTCTGCCCCACGAAAAAGGTTTTCACATCAGCTGGGATCAAATCCATCGTGATAGCCGTGCCTTAGCGTGGCGCTTGGATGGACAGGGGCCGGATAATGGCCAATGGAAAGCCATTGTGGCCATCACCCGTGGCGGCATGGCCCCGGCGATGATCATTGCCCGCGAATTGGATGTGCGCACCGTCGACACCATCAGCGTGAAATCTTACGCCCACCAAGATCAAGGCAACGCGCAGGTTCTGAAATCGCCCGACGCCGAGGTCATGGGCGATGGCACCGGGATTCTGATCATCGATGATCTGGTCGATAGCGGCAAAACACTTGAGCTGGTGCGCAGCATGTACCCCAAGGCGCATTTCGCCACGGTTTATGCAAAACCCAAAGGCCGCCCCCAAGTGGACAGCTTTATCACCGAAGTCAGCCAAGATACTTGGATTTTCTTCCCATGGGATATGGCATTGCAGTACGTTCAACCTTACCGTGGTAACGACTAAGCAACTTTTGCCTTGGGGGCTGATCTGACCTTCCCCACAATCAAAGAACATTTGGCGGGCACGTTTGCGCCTGATGGTAAAGCGCAGCCGTTTTACGGCCTAGAGCTGTTGCGCTTTGTCTGCGCCTTTACAATTGTATGGGGCCATATGCATGCGCCCTTTGCCATCATTGGCTATGCGGGGTTGGACGCGTTTATCATCCTCAGCGTGGCGCTCAGCACCCGTTCGTCACTGCGCCACCCCTTTGGCACCTTTTTGTACCGCCGTGTGATCCGCATCTTGATCCCTTGGTTGGTTTGGTGTGGCTTTTACCTCGCCCTTCGCGGTTTGACCCAAGGCCCTGCGTCTGTATTTGCACTCAGTGATCCGAACTGGTTGTTGATCGGTCCGGTGATCCACCTTTGGTTCCTGCCGTTTTTAATGCTTTCCAGCCCGTTTACCTTTCTGGCAACCCATTTGCCGCATGGGCGGATCTTTGGCGCCGCGATGATCGTGACTTTGGTGCCGCTGTGCTGTTTTGGCCTTTATCTTGAACGCACTATGGCCTTGCCCGAACCCTATCTTCAGTGGGCGTTTTCCTTTCCGTCCTTGGCCTATGCGGTGATGCGGGCCTCTGGCCGGGCCATTTCACCGGTGCTGATCATCGCTGGGATTTGCGGCGGCATGTGCGCCTTGGGTCACGCGCAACCGGCCTTGTTCCTAGCGCTTGCGGCTTTGGCCTTTGAGCTTGCGCTGCGGGCCAAGTGGGTCGGCAGCTGGGCCAAGTTTCTGGGTGACACGGCCTTTGGCATCTATCTGATGCACCCGTTCTGCGTGATGGTGCTGACCCGGGTTATCGATTTGGAAACACAGCGCCTGACGCTGACCTTTGCGGTGTTTGCGATGTCCTTTGTCGGCAGCGTAATTTTGGGCTGGATGATTGCCCAGATCAGCCGCTGGGGCAGCGCCCTGTTCAAACAGCCCTCGCAATAGTGCTCTTGCCCTTGTGACCGGGGCCGATATCCTCACCGTCGATTCTGCAATCGGAGTACCTGATGTCCCTGCCCCGTACCGCCACCACATTTTCTCCTCCGGTCATGGAGGCACGCCGCTGGATTGCAGGGAAAACCTTTCCGCAAGACCGCCCCCTGATCAATGTCAGTCAGGCCGCCCCGGTGGATCCGCCGCCCGAAGCGTTGCGCCAAGCCATTGCCGACGCCGCGCTGAGCCAACCGCAGGCGCATCTTTATGGTCCGGTCTTGGGTTTGCCTGATCTCAGAGACGAAGTGGCCGCGCAATTCTCGGCCGCCTATGGTGGTGCGATCAGCGGCCAGAATGTGTGCATCACCTCTGGCTGCAATCAGGCCTTTTGCGCAGCCATGACCACGCTGGCCTCTGATGGAGATGAAATCATCCTGCCAACCCCGTGGTACTTTAACCATAAGATGTGGCTTGATATGGCCGGAATTGCAGCGGTTCCGCTGCCGACAGGCCACGGTTTGCTGCCGGATCCGGATCTGGCCAAAGCGCTGATTTCTGAACGCACCAAAGCGATTGTTCTGGTGACCCCCAACAATCCGGGGGGCGTGGAATACCCGGCCGCATTGATTGCAGAGTTTCGCGATATCGCTCGCGCGGCTGGTATTGCCCTGATTGTGGATGAGACCTATCGCGATTTTCACAGCCAATCCGGGGCGCCGCATGACCTGTTCGTCGATCCTGATTGGCATGACACGGTTATTCAGCTTTATTCGTTTTCCAAAGCTTATCGGCTGACCGGGCACCGCGTCGGGGCGATGATTGCCTCGCCTGCGCGTTTGGCCGAGGTCGAGAAATTCCTTGATACGGTCACCATCTGCCCCAATCAGCTGGCGCAATACGCCGCGTTGTGGGGGATGCAAAACCTCAAAGACTGGCTGGCAGGCGAACGGTTAGAGATTTTGGACCGGCGCGCTGCGATCACAGAAGGTTTTGGCGCCCTGCAAGAGCAAGGTTGGGATCTGCTGGGTGTGGGGGCCTATTTTGCCTATGTCGCCCACCCGTTCAAACGACCGTCAGATCGTTTGGCACAGGAAATGGTTGATACCATTGGTGTTTTAGCGCTTCCGGGCACGATGTTCATGCCAAGCGATGATCCTGCGGGGCAACGCCAATTGCGCATCGCCTTTGCAAATGTCGACCGGGATGGGATCACACAACTGTTTGATCGAATGGCCGGGCTGCGCTCAGCCCTTGTGCCCATTCAGGTCTCACCGTAAACACAAACGAACGAATTTAGACCCAACGGGTAAGGGAAGAGCATGGCGAGCGGAACAACCTCAAAATCATTCATGTGGGGGCTAATGGGCCTGTTGATCTTGGCGTTGGGCGGCTTTGGGGCCACCAGCTTGACCGGGGGCATCACATCCGTCGGCTCTGTGGGTGACGCAGACATCGACATCAACAGCTATGCCAATGGTCTCCAAGAAGATATCCGGGCTGTCGAAGCACAGACAGGTCAAGCTCTGAGCTTTGAGCAAGCGGTGCAATTTGGCATTCCCCAGACAACTCTGTCACGCCTTGTGGGCATCGCTGCTTTGGACAACGAAGCTGCAAACATTGGTCTTTCTGTTGGCGACGATAACCTGAGCCGCCAGATTTTGGGCATCGAGAGCTTTGCAGGCACCGATGGCAACTTTGATCGTGAGTCCTATCGCTTTGTGCTCGAACGCTCTGGTCAGTCCGAAGCTGACTTTGAAGAGCAGATGCGCAACGATATGGTGCGCGGCTTGATCCAAGGCGCGGTTGTCACGGGCCTTGAAATGCCCGCCTCCTATACGGACCTGCTGGTGAACTACGCTGCTGAGCGGCGCAACTTTGATTGGGTCACATTGGACCCTGCCACGCTGGAAACGGCGATTGCGACACCAAGCGACGCGGATCTGACAAGCTTTCATGCTGACAACGCCGCAGATTTCACCCAGCCAGAGAAAAAACGCCTGACCTATGTCTGGTTGTCTCCCGATGACCTAATCGACGATGTCGCCGTCGACGAAGCGCTGATCATCCAACGATACAACGATCGCAGCGCAGAGTTTAACATCCCAGAGCGTCGCTTGGTCGAACGCTTGGTGCTGTCTGACGCCGCCTCAGCCGAAGCGGCCCGCAGCCGGTTGGACGCCGGTGAGGTTGACTACGAAGCGCTTGTCACCGAACGCGGCCTTGCCCTGCAAGACATTGACCTTGGTGATGTAACCCAAGCCCAACTGGGCAGCGCTGGCGACGCCGTATTTGCCGCCAATGTGAACGATATTGTGGGCCCGGTGGAAACCTCGCTTGGTCCCGCTCTGTTGCGGGTCAACGGCATTTTGCCCGGTCAAGCGACCACGTTGGAACAGGCCCGAGCGCAATTGCGCGACGAACTGGCCGCTGACACTGCCCGCCGTCAAATCGCCACTCAGTCTGAAACCGCTCAGGATTTGTTGGCCAGTGGCGCGACCTTAGAAGAGCTGCAAACCGAGGCCAATATGGTTTTGGCACAACTGGATTGGTTTGACGGCGCGGACGCCCCCATCGCCGCCTATTCTGATTTCCGTGTGGCGGCGGCCAATGTGACCGCTGACGATTATCCAACGGTGATCGAATTGGATGACGGTGGCATCGCGGCGCTGCGTCTGGAATCAGTGCTGGAAGCCCAGCTTGAACCATTGGCAGATGTGCGCGACGCCGTCGAAGCCGCATGGCGCGAAGCCGCCACAACGCAGGCTTTGGCCGATCACGCTGCATCCTTGCTGACGCGTCTGAACGCCGGTGAAGATTTCGCCGCCTTGGGTCTAACCGCTCAAAGCGAAACCGACACCCTGCGCAGCGATTTCATTCCCGGCACCGGGCCTGAATTCTTGACCACTGTCTTTGGCTTGAACGCCGGCGAAGCCGCTGTTGAAAGCTTTGACAATGTTGTTGTGCTGGTTCAGTTGAACGAGGTTCTGAGCCCCGATCTGAGCAATGAAGAAGTCAGCGGCTTTGCCGACAGGATTGCGGCCCAATCCAACGCCAGCATCGCGCAGGATCTTTACGCAGACTTCAGCGAATCCCTGCAAGAGTCGGCAGGTTTGACACTGGATCGCACAGCAATCGAAGCTGTGCATGCTAACTTTCAGCACCGATAAGGACCGCTCTCGTGGAATTGACGCCGTCATTTGAAGAATTTTCACGCGCTTATGAAGCGGGTGAAAACCAAGTTGTCTATGCGCGTTTGGCAGCGGATCTTGATACGCCTGTGTCATTGATGCTCAAGCTGTCTGGCGCTCAGAAAGACGCCTTTATGCTGGAATCTGTCACCGGTGGAGAGGTGCGCGGGCGCTATTCGATCATCGGGATGAAACCTGATGTCATTTGGCAATGTCATGGCGACAAAAGCCGGATCAATCGCGAAGCACGCTTTGATTCCGACGCGTTCCAAGACCAACGCGGTGATCCGCTGGCCAACCTGCGCGACTTGATCGCGCAGAGCAAAATTGATTTGCCCGACGATATGCCCGCAGCCTCGGCGGGGCTGTTTGGCTATTTGGGCTATGACACCATTCGCTTGGTCGAACACCTGCCCAATGTGAACCCAGATCCACTGGGCCTGCCGGATGCGGTGATGATGCGCCCCTCTGTTGTGGCCGTGCTGGACGGTGCCAAAGGGGAAGTCACCGTCGTCTCGCCCGCTTGGGTCAGTGATGGTCAATCGGCCCGCGCCGCCTATGCGCAGGCCGCAGAACGGGTGATGGACGCTGTGCGCGATCTGGAACGCGCGATGCCGCAGGCCAGCCGGGATCTGGGCGATGCCAGCGAAATTGCTGAGCCTGTGTCAAACTTTACCAAGCCCGAATACCTTGCCGCGGTTGAAAAGGCCAAAGACTACATTCGCGCCGGCGACATTTTCCAAGTGGTTCCCAGCCAACGATGGACGCAGGATTTCCCCCTGCCGCCCTTTGCGCTTTACCGCTCGCTGCGCCGCACCAACCCCTCGCCCTTTATGTTCTATTTTAACTTTGGCGGGTTTCAGGTTGTGGGGGCCAGTCCCGAAATTCTAGTGCGGGTATTTGATGGCGAAGTCACCATTCGCCCGATCGCCGGCACTCGTCCACGCGGCGCTACACCAGACGAAGACAAAGCGTTGGAATTGGACCTGCTGGCCGACAAGAAAGAGCTGGCAGAGCATCTGATGCTGTTGGATCTTGGCCGCAATGACACTGGTCGCGTCAGCAAAATTGGCACGGTCCGCCCAACTGAGCAATTCATCATCGAGCGTTATAGCCATGTGATGCATATCGTTTCAAACGTGGTGGGTGAACTGTCGGACGATCATGATGCGCTGAGCGCCTTCTTTGCCGGAATGCCTGCGGGCACAGTCTCTGGCGCGCCCAAAGTGCGGGCGATGGAAATCATCGACGAGCTGGAACCCGAAAAACGCGGCGTCTATGGTGGTGGTCTGGGCTATTTCAGCGCCGGGGGCGACATGGATATGTGTATCGCACTGCGCACCGCCATTGTGAAAGATCGCAAGCTCTATATCCAAGCCGGCGGCGGTGTGGTCTATGACAGCGACCCCGAAGCCGAATATATGGAAACCGTGCATAAATCGAACGCAATCCGGCGGGCTGCGGCGGATGCGGCGCGCTTTACGGGCAACGGCAACAGCTGATCTGCCTCGTTTATCCGATCCACTGAGCGGGGCGCCCTGCGGGGCACCCTGGGCGGATCTGTGGGCGCGGCCTAAGGCCACGCCCGTCGCCTCCGGCGGGAGTATTTTAGCAAGATGAAAGGTCAGGCTCATGGCGCGTGTTATTCTGTTCAATAAGCCGTTTGAAGTGTTGTCACAGTTTACGGACAAGGGAACCGAGGGCAGCAAACGCGCGACGTTGTCTGACTATATTGATGTGCCTGAAGTTTATCCGGCGGGTCGGCTTGATCGCGACAGTGAAGGGTTGATGGTGCTGACCAATGACGGAGTTTTGCAGGCGCAGATCTCTAGCCCGAAGTTCAAACAGCCCAAGATATATTGGGCGCAGGTTGAAGGTGAGATTGACGAAACCGCGCTGCAACAGCTGGCCAAAGGGGTGACGTTGAAAGACGGCAAAACCCGCCCCGCCAAAGCGCGCCGCCTGTCCAATCCTGAAGTCTGGGATCGGGTGCCGCCCATTCGGGTGCGCAAATCCATTCCAGACAGTTGGGTGGAGTTGACCATCACCGAAGGGCGCAACCGCCAGGTGCGCCGGATGACCGCAGCGGTGGGCTTTCCCACCCTGCGCTTGATCCGGGTTCAGGTGGGGCAATGGCGGTTGAACGGTTTGGAGCCCGGTCAGTGGCGCGACGCTTAGTCTTGGAGTTTGCGCAACAGGGCTGAGACGGGCGCCAGAGCAACGCGATTGGCCCGGTCCTGCAGCCCCCAAAGCAGCAGGGCGGAGATGGTTTCAGCCTGCAATCGCCCCACCATGATCACGCCGGCGTCTTCTTGGCGAGCTTTGAACGCGGCCTGATCCAGAAACCGGCGGATGATCGCGGCGTTCTGGCCTTTGCTGTCAAAATCGCGAAACACAGAGGCCGCGGGCACACCGGATTTGAGGGCCAATTTTTGCGCCGTGTTCAGCCCTTTGGGGAACAACACCAATCCATGGCCGGTTTCCTGCAAAATCGCGGCGGTTTGATCCGACACCGCTTTGTCTGATTGCAGGCCCGTTTGCGGGCCTTCCATCACGGCCACCGCTTGAGGCACTTCGAGCAGCCCAGCCCGCAGCAGGGCTTCGGTGTCTGAAGCTGTGGCCCCCAACGGCATGTCGGTCATGGCCAGCACTTCGAATCCAGCCTCGCGATAGCGCCGCATTCTGGCCTGTGCCGTGGGACTGGCCGCATCGATTGCAAAGCTGAGCGGATAGGGAAAACTTGCCAAAGCCTCGAGCCCAATTGGGCTGTCGCCGCTGTCGATCAACACGATAGACATCAGCGGTTTGTCTTCGGGGTTATCAAATATTTCCGCATGGGCCAGCAAAGGTGGCAACGGTGCGGCCTCGGGGTTGGGAACCGTGTCCGGGGCGGCGTCTGTGTTGGTGCGATCGGTCAACCGGGTGGCGGGTGTGCCAATTTGCACGGTTTCGGTGGTGTCTTGGCCAATCTTGGGCAAGGCGGGCCGCGTTGTGCCTGAATTAGAGCGCGGTAAAGCCACGATTTCAGCGGGCACCCTGTCAGGTTCGTCGCTGGTCACAGGCGCAGGCGCAGGTGTCGTTTCCACCGACGGCGCGCCGGTGGCGTCTTTGAGAGCTGGCGCAGAGGGGGCCGCCGCTTCGCTTGGGGCTTGATCACCCTGTGTTGGGCGCAGCGGTGCGGCCCCTTCGTCAGGCAAAGCTGCCAACTGCGGCGTTTCGGGCTGATCTGGCAGCGCCGGGCGCACCGGGGCGGCAAGGGCCTTGGGCGTGTCTTCTGAGGTTGGAATCGCAGGCGCCGTGCTATGCGAGGGTGTGGCCACGGGGGCGTCGCCGATGGGCGCGGCCAGCGTGGGTTGGTCTTCGCCCGATGGCGCGCTCAATGTGCCCTGCACCGTGGCGGTATCGGGCACTTCGGCGGGGCGCGTGTCAAGATCGGCAAGTGGGGCGGTTTGCGTGGCGTTTGGCGCCTCCATTGGGGCCAGTTCCCCATTGGGGGCGACAGGCTCGCCACTTTGCGGCAGCGCCGCCTGCACATCAATCGGGGTGGCCTGCGGGGTTGTGTTGCTGACAGGTGCAGTTGAGTCCGCCTCGGGCTGTGGGCCCGTTGGCTGCGTCACCACTGAGACCACTGCCGTTCCAACCACAGCCACTGCTGCGCCGATCACAAATCCACCTAATGCTCCGCGTGCCACACTTGACCCTTTCAAAGGTTCTGATTCATTCAATAACTTGGGCTTTGCCCCCCTTGACGCTCCGGCGCAACCCTGAACAAGTATAGCGCGACGTTGATGGGCCTCCAGCCCCCAAATTGCAAAGGGTGCACTGATGCTGCTGTTGATCGATAATTACGACAGTTTCACTTATAATCTGGTACATTATCTAGGCGAGCTGGGCGCTGACGTCGAAGTCTGGCGAAACGATGCGTTAGATGTGCAACAGGCCATGGCAATGAAACCTGCGGGAATTTTGCTGTCTCCGGGTCCGTGTGATCCCGATCAGGCCGGCATTTGTCTGGCCATGGTTGAGGCCGCGGCAGAAACCCGCACCCCGTTGATGGGCGTGTGTTTGGGCCACCAAACCATTGGGCAATCCTTTGGCGGTAAAGTGGTGCGTTGCCATGAGATTGTTCATGGCAAGATGGGTAAAATTTCCCACACAAACAAAGGCTTGTTCGCAGGACTGGACTCTCCATTTGAGGCCACCCGCTATCATTCATTGATCGTGGATCGCGACACATTGCCCGATAGCCTCGAAATCACTGCAGAGTTGGATGACGGTATCATCATGGGATTGCAGCACAAAGAGCTGCCGATTCATGGCGTACAATTCCATCCAGAATCGATCGCCTCGCAACAGGGGCATCAACTTTTGCAAAACTTCCTGAATGAGATGAAAGTTCCGGCATGACCGACCAAATTAAACCGCTGATTTTTGCGGCCTCCGAAGGCCCCCTGAGCCGGGCGCAAGCCGATCTGGCGTTTCAAATCCTTTTTGATGGCCAAGCCAGCCCTGCTCAGATCGCAGGATTGTTGATGTCGATGCGCGCGCGTGGCGAATCTGTTGCGGAGTATTCTGCAGCGGCGGCCTCGATGCGGGCAAAATGCATTCCCGTTCAGGCCCCCGAGGGCGCGATGGACATCGTGGGCACCGGTGGCGACGGAATCGGCACATTGAATATTTCGACCGCAGCGGCCTTTGTGGTGGCCGGGGCTGGTGTGCCAGTGGCCAAGCATGGCAACCGCAACCTGTCGTCTAAATCTGGAGCGGCAGATGCTTTGGGTCAGCTGGGCATCGATGTGATGGTCAAACCCGATGTGGTGGAACGCGCCATCACCGAGGCCGGAATCGGCTTTATGATGGCCCCGATGCACCACCCGGCGATGAAACACGTAATGCCTGTGCGCCAAGAGCTGGGTTGCAAAACGATTTTCAACATTCTGGGCCCCCTGACCAATCCAGCGGGCGTCAAACGCCAGCTGACAGGCGCCTTTGCGGTTGATCTGATTTTCCCAATGGCCGAAACCCTGCAGGAACTTGGCAGCGAGAAGGCTTGGTTGGTACACGGGTCTGATGGCACTGATGAGATGTCGATCACGGGCACCACTGCGGTTGCGGCTCTTGCGGATGGCAAGATCATTCCCTTGGAAATTCACCCAGAAGACGCGGGTCTGCCGCAACACCACCTGCGCGATATCCTTGGCGGCTCTCCTGAAGAAAACGGTCTGGCGCTGAAAGCGTTGCTCGAAGGGGCCCCCGGCGCCTATCGCGATGCCGTGTTGTTGAACGCCGCCGCTGCATTGGTGGTTGCAGACAAAGCCAATGGCCTTAAAGAAGGCGTTGAAATTGCGGCTGAAAGCATCGACAGCGGTGCCGCCCTGCGATCCGCCACGGCCCTGGCCAAAATCACCTCGGAGGCATCATGAGCACCGGAACCGTTCTCGACAAAATCAAAGCTTACAAGCTGGAAGAAGTGGCCGCAGACAAAGCGGTGAAACCTCTGGCCGAAGTCGAAGCAGAGGCGCGTGCGGCCAGCCCGGTTCGTCCCTTTGGTGAGGCGCTCATCAAAGCCAGCCGTTCGGGCTATGGCTTGATTGCTGAAATCAAAAAGGCCAGCCCTTCCAAAGGCTTGATCCGCGAAGACTTCAACCCGCCTGAATTGGCGAAAGCCTATGAACAGGGGGGCGCCACCTGTCTTTCTGTCTTGACCGACACCCCGTCCTTTCAAGGGGCGAAAGAGTATTTGGTCGCCGCCCGTGCCGCTGTGGACCTGCCAGCCCTGCGCAAAGATTTCATGTATGACACCTATCAGGTTGCCGAAGCACGCGCCCTTGGGGCGGATTGCATCTTGATCATCATGGCCAGCGTGTCCGACAGCCAAGCCCAAGAGCTGGAAGACGCTGCCTTTGCATGGGGCATGGATGCCCTGATCGAAGTGCACAACGCTGAAGAGCTTGAGCGCGCCTCGGCTCTCAAGTCCTCTTTGATTGGCATCAACAACCGCAATCTGAAAACCTTTGAGACCACATTGGACACAACACGCACCCTGTCCAAACAGGTGCCTGCGGGTCGGATGTTGATTTCTGAAAGTGGCTTGTTCACCCCCGAAGATCTGTCGGATATGGCGCGCTATGGGGCGCGCACCTTCTTGATTGGTGAAAGCCTGATGCGCAATGAGGATGTCGCCGCCGCGACACGGCGTTTGCTGGCCAACCCTCTGACTCCAATGGGAATGTAAGCCATGTCCGGATTGACCCACTTTGATGCCAAAGGCGACGCCCACATGGTGGATGTCTCTGACAAAGCGGTCACCTCGCGCGTTGCAACAGCGGCGGGTTGGGTCAAAATGGCCGAAGACACCTACAAAATGATGGCCGAGGGCACTGCCAAAAAGGGCGATGTTTTGGGCGTGGCGCGTTTGGCCGGGATCATGGGAGCCAAAAAGACCCCAGAATTGATCCCGCTGTGCCACCCCCTGCCCGTCACCAAAGTGGCCGTTGATCTGGTGCCAGATCCTGATCTGCCTGGCGTACGCATTCAGGCCACCGTCAAAACCACCGGTCAAACGGGTGTCGAGATGGAAGCCTTAACCGCCGTAAGCACTGCCGCCTTAACGGTCTATGACATGCTCAAGGCCGTCGACAAAGCGATGGAAATTGGCGGTGTGCGCGTCACTTTGAAAGATGGTGGCAAATCGGGCCGCTACGAAGCCTTATGATTCTGGTCGAAGACGCACTGGCGCATTTGTTTTCATTGGTGCGCCCCAATGGATTTGAAACCGTTCCGTTGCATCAAGCAGCAGGACGCGTTCTGGCCAAAGATTTGACCGCACAACGCACCCAGCCGCCCTTTGCGGCATCGGCGATGGATGGCTATGCGATTGATGCCAGTGAACTGGCGCCCAACGCCCGGTTCGAGGTGATCGGCGAAGCCGCTGCGGGGCATCGCTTTGACGGCGCGCTTGGCGCGGGTCAAGCCGTGCGGATTTTCACCGGCGCGCCCGTTCCCAACGGGGCCAGTTTTGTTGTGATCCAAGAGGACGTGACCCGTGAGGGGGGCTCTATCACCATCACGGGCGACACCGGCAGCAACGCCAATATCCGTGCGGCGGGCGGCGATTTTTCGGCCGGGGATGTGATGGCGGCTCCGCGGGTGCTCAGCGCCTCTGATGTGGCCTTATTGGCCTCAATGAACATCGCTGATGTGCCGGTTGTGCGTCGTCCAGATATCGCGTTGATTTCCACCGGGGATGAATTGGTCATGCCCGGAGATACCCCCGGCCCAGATCAAATTATTGCTTCAAATACCTTTGGTTTGAAGGCGTTACTGGATCAATCTGGTGCGCACACCCGCATATTGCCGATCGCTGGGGACAGCAAATCGTCCCTCATGACGGCCTTTGATTTGGCCCGTGGGTCGGACCTGATTGTCACCATTGGCGGTGCATCGGTGGGGGATCATGATCTTGTCGCCCCTGTGGCCGAAGAGCTTGGGATGGAACGCGCTTTTTACAAAGTTGCGATGCGTCCGGGCAAACCTTTGATGGCGGGACGTTTGGACACCGCGATGATGGTTGGCCTGCCCGGCAATCCGGTCTCTGCGATGGTGTGCGGGGCCATTTTCCTTATTCCGGTGGTGCGTGCCATTTTGGGCCTTCCAGCGCAGCCCATCAGCCCGATCACTGTGCCACTGGCGCATGAGGTGGCCAGCAATGGACCGCGCAAACATTTCATGCGCGCTCGGTTGGAAAATGGACGGGTGCATGTCTTTGACAATCAAGACAGCGCCATGTTGTCGGTCATGTCGCAGGCCACCGGTTTGGTGGTGCGTCCGATCTCGGATCCGGCACGCCAAGCGGGCACCATGGTCGAGTATGTGGCGCTCTGATCCACGCGATGCGTGTTGACACAAAACGAGAACATGTGTAGAACAAACCCAAAATGGCACAGCCGGAGGGTGCGTTTATGCTGACCAAAAAGCAGCTAGAATTGCTGAACTTTATTCACAAACGGGTACAACGTGATGGTGTGCCACCGTCGTTTGATGAAATGAAAGAGGCGCTGGATCTGCGATCCAAATCCGGCATTCACCGGTTGATCACAGCTTTGGAAGAACGCGGATTTATTCGCCGTCTGGCCCATCGTGCCCGCGCCATTGAAATTGTAAAACTGCCCGAAAGCATGGGCGGAGAACCCGGCTTTGCCCCCAAGGTGATCGACGGGGGCCGCCCCGAAGCAACCCCACCAAGCGCCATGCCGCTTGAAGTGGTTCACGCCAC
Organism: Thalassovita sp.; assembly: GCA_049116315.1. Lineage (GTDB taxonomy): Bacteria > Pseudomonadota > Alphaproteobacteria > Rhodobacterales > Rhodobacteraceae > Thalassobius. The sequence continues at coordinate 146,857 of JAGDZD010000004.1, read as the reverse complement.
CGAATTGCCTGTGATGGGCCATATCGCCGCCGGTGTTCCAATCGAAGCGATCAGCCATGCCTCGCACAACATTGCGGTGCCCGGGTCGATGCTGCACGGTCAAGGCGAACATTATGCGCTGGAGGTCAAGGGCGATTCAATGATCAACGCTGGCATCAATGACGGTGATGTGGTGGTGATCCGCGAAACCAATGTGGCCCAGGACGGTGAAATTGTGGTTGCCTTGGTGGAAGATCACGAAGCCACGCTGAAAACCTTCCGCCGCAAGGGCAGCTCGATCGCCCTCGAAGCCGCCAACCCTGCCTATGAAACCCGTGTCTTTCCTGCCGATAAGGTCAAGGTTCAAGGACGTTTGGTTGGGTTGATCCGCAACTATTGATGTGGCGCGTTCCACAATCGCTGCCCGGCGTGCTGGGCAGCGGTCACGATCCGCAGCTTGTCCTGATCAATATAGACCGCCACGCTGCCCATGCCCTTTAGGGTGTTTGGGTCAAACACTTTGCATGGCATATCTGCTGGCAACGGGTGCGTGCTGATCATCCAGTCTCCGTGCACACAGACCGCAGATTGCGCCGCGCGCTTGCCCGAGACGGCAATCACGCGATGCGGCCCGACATAGGGTTCTTTGGGCCAGCGTGCGGCCGCGACGCTTTGCAGGCTCTTATCTCCGTCATTTTCCAGCCAGATCCCTGCAACAAACCCCGCACCTTTGGGTTTTGAAACCGCCCGCCCCGCGGGTGTTGTCAGCCCAGCCAAACTGGCATTTTCGGCGATCAATAAATGTGGTCTGTCGGCCAATCCCCAAAGCAGAAATGCCACCAGACCCGGCAAGATGCCCACAAGTCGCCAGCGCCCTTGCCATAGGATCAAGATCAGCGCGCCAAAGGTTAGGATCGGCAGAACATACCATGCCGGGCTGGCGATCATACGCGTGGCATAGGGGTGTTGCGAAATCCAATGGGCCACGGCCAAAATCCAATCAAGCCCCTGCCCCATCACCCAAAGCGGCACCGCCTCGCCCCCAAAGGGCATCAACAGCCCCGCCAGCACGGCGGCAGGCATCACCACGGCCCCCATCAAAGGCACCGTCAGCAGGTTGGCGGGCAACCCCAACTGCGCCAGCTGATTGAAATGGGCCGCCCCAAAGGGGGCTGTGGCCAATCCCGCAACTGCCGAAGACACCAACAACGACAGCGGTCCGCGCAGCCAGCCAACTTTGTGCCATTGAAACCCGCGCAGCGCTTCGAACACCGCCACCAAGCCCGTCGTTGCCGCAAAGGACATTTGAAATCCGGGACTTAGCAAGGATTCCGGTCGCAAGACCAAGACCAGAATAGCGCCAACAGCCACCGCCCTCAGGGACAAAGCTCGGCGATCAAACACCAACGCGATCAGGAAAACCGCCACCATGATAAAGGCTCTCTCGGTCGCCACATTGCGCCCCGATAGGACCAAATACAGCGCCGCAACCACCAAAGCCCCCACCGCCGCCACCTTTTTGGCGGGAATGCGCAGGCCCAGCAACGGCACCGCCGCAAAGACAAGGCGCAGGGCCGCAAAGACAAACCCCGCCACCAACCCCATGTGTAAACCTGAAATGGCCAGTAAATGCGCCAGATTTGAGCGGCGCAGAGACCGGATCGTCTCTGCAGATAAGCTGGAGCGGTCCCCCGTCATCACAGCAGTGGCCACTTCCCCCGTGGCCCCCGGCAAAACGGCCCGCACTCGATCCGACACCCGCATGCGCAGCGCCCCAACCGTAAACAGCGTTTTGGGTGGCTTTAGTCGCAGCATCGGCGTGCGCGTATACCCAACCGCGCCGATTTTTTGAAACCACGCGTGACGGCGAAAATCAAAACCGCCCGGCTCTGCCGGACCCGAGGGTGGTGTCAAATGACCGGTCATCATCACCACATCACCGGGAAACGGATCACTCCAATCCTGTTGCCCATGCAGCGAGACCCGCACCCGGCGCGGGGTTTTCTGTGGCGCCATATTGGACAATATCACCTGATCCAGCGTGACGCGCAGCGCATCCGAGCTAGAGCGATCCAAAGCAATGACCTGCCCTTGGATTGGACCATAGTATCGAAACTGCACCACAGGGCCGCCAACAACATGCGCGCGCGCGCCCGCCATGGCAAAGCCGATGCTGATCAAGGCCAGCGCCCAAACCAGCGGGGCCACACTTGCCGAACAGCGCAGCGCTGCCCCGGCCAAAGCGCTGGCCAACAGCGCCGCCGCCGCCAACCCCACAAGAGATGGTTCCCACGACAGGGAAAAATACCCGCCAATGCCGCAGGCCAACATCACCGGCACCCAAGGGAACAAGGCGCCCCGTTGGGCCAACAGCCCCTCCGCCAATCTGGCGACGATCCCCGGGAACAGTGCCAAGCCTTGTCCTCTCTTCGGCAGGTCGGTAGACAGGCCCCAACGCTACCTCATTCCTGGTTACCGAAAGGTAAAGACCCTTATGACCACTCAAGTTGTGACCCGCTTCGCCCCTTCGCCCACAGGCTTTTTGCACATTGGCGGGGCCAGAACGGCGCTGTTCAACTGGCTGTTTGCCCGCAGCCAAGGCGGAAAATTCCTGCTGCGCATTGAAGATACAGATCGCGAACGCTCCACCCCAGAGGCCACAGCAGCGATCCTTAAGGGTATGGAATGGCTGGGTTTTGACTATGACGGCGAGGCCGTAAGCCAGTTTGAGCAAGCCGCGCGCCACGCCGCTGTGGCGCATCAATTGCTGGACGAAGGCAAGGCCTATAAGTGTTTTGCCACCCAAGACGAAATCCAAGCGTTCCGCGAGGCCGCCAAAGAGGCGGGCACATCGACGCTATACCGCAGCCCTTGGCGCGACGCCGCGCCCGAAACCCATCCAGAGGCGCCATTTGTGGTGCGCATCAAGGCGCCGCAGGACGGTGTCACTGTGATCAAAGATCAGGTGCAGGGTGATGTGACGATCCGCAACGATCAGTTGGACGATATGATCCTGCTGCGCTCGGATGGCAGCCCGGTCTATATGCTGGCCGTGGTTGTGGATGACCATGATATGGGTGTCACCCATGTGATCCGCGGCGATGACCACCTTAACAATGCAGCGCGTCAAATGATGATCTATCAAGCGATGGGATGGGATGTGCCAGTCTGGGCCCATATCCCGTTGATCCACGGCGGAGACGGCAAAAAGCTGTCCAAACGCCATGGGGCACTGGGTGTCGAAGAATACCAAGCGATGGGCTATAGCGCCGCGGGCATGCGCAATTACTTGACCCGTTTGGGCTGGTCGCATGGCGATGACGAGTTTTTCACCGACGTGCAGGCCCGGGAATGGTTCAACTTTGGCGGCATTGGCAAATCTCCTGCCCGGTTCGATTTTAAGAAGTTGGAAAACCTTTGCGGGCAACATAACGCGATTGCGGACGATGCTGCACTGCTGCAAGAACTGTCTGATTTCCGGGACGTAACCGGTCAACCCCCGTTCACGCAGGGGCAGCGTTCACTTTTGTCAGACGCGATGTATTGTCTCAAGGAGCGGGCCAAGACTTTCCCTCAACTCCTTGAAAAGGCTGAGTTTGCACTGGCCAGTCGCCCCATCGTTCCGGACGAAAAAGCCACAAAAAATCTTGATGATGTATCCCGTGGTATACTGAAAGAATTGACGCCGCATCTGCAAAATGTTAGCTGGACGCGAGAAGATCTGGAGGCTGCGGCCAATCAGTTCGCTGACGCGCGAGAGTTGAAGTTTGGTAAGATGGCTGGCCCCCTTCGGGCTGCTCTTGCGGGACGCACCGCAACACCGAGCGTGTTTGACATGATGCTGGTCCTTGGGCGGGAAGAAACCCTCGCCCGGTTGACCGACACAACGGGCTGACGCTGCAACATGCTGTGGCCCGCTTAACGTAAATCTGCAACGCCCGTACCCCCCGGTACTGCGGCCTGTGAAAGGGAAAAAAATGACTGAACCAACCAAAACTGCAAAGCTGAGTTTTGACGGTAAGGAATTAGACCTTCCGATGTTCACCCCCACTGCGGGCCCTGACGTAATCGACATCCGTAAACTCTATGCTCAGGGTGGCGTGTTCACCTATGATCCGGGCTTCACTTCGACTGCGTCTTGCGACAGCACCATCACCTATATTGACGGCAACGAAGGTGTGCTGCTGCACCGTGGTTATCCAATTGACCAACTGGCGGGTAAATCTCACTTCCTCGAAGTGTGCTACTTGCTGCTGTATGGTGAACTGCCAAGCGCAGCCGCGCTGGAGAAGTTCGAAACCACCATCACCCGCCACACAATGATCCACGAGCAAATGGTGAACTTCTTTGGCGGTTTCCGTCGGGATGCACACCCAATGGCGATCATGGTTGGTGTTGTGGGCGCAATGGCTGCCTTCTATCACGACTCCACCGATATTTCGGACGAGCGTCAGCGCGAAATCGCGTCGCACCGTCTGATCGCCAAGATGCCAACCATCGCAGCTTGGGCTTATAAATACTCAATCGGCCAACCGTTTGTGTACCCACGCAACGATCTGGATTATGCGTCCAACTTCTTGCACATGTGTTTCTCGGTTCCAGCCGAAGACTATAACGTCAGCCCGATCCTGAGCCGCGCGATGGACCGGATCTTTACCCTGCACGCCGATCACGAGCAAAACGCCTCGACATCGACTGTGCGTCTGGCGTCAAGCTCGGGTGCAAACCCATTTGCCTGTATTGCGGCGGGCATCGCCTGTCTTTGGGGTCCAGCCCACGGTGGCGCAAACCAAGCATGCTTGGAAATGCTGCGTGAAATCGGCACACCAGATCGCATTCCAGAATTCATTGCGCGCGCCAAGGACAAGAACGATCCGTTCCGTCTAATGGGCTTTGGACACCGTGTTTACAAGAACATGGATCCCCGCGCGACAGTGATGAAAGAATCCGCTGATGAGGTTCTGGAACTGTTGGGTGTTGAAGATAACCCACTGTTGCAAGTGGCCAAAGAGCTGGAGCAAATCGCCCTGAGCGACGAATACTTCGTCTCCAAAAAGCTGTTCCCGAACGTCGATTTCTACTCGGGCATCATCCTCGAGGCGATGGGCTTCCCAACCTCGATGTTCACCCCAATCTTTGCGCTGTCGCGCACTGTGGGCTGGGTCAGCCAGTGGAAAGAGATGATTGGCGATCCTCAGAACAAAATTGGCCGTCCACGTCAGCTGTACCTCGGCGAAACATCGCGCAACTATACAGACGTCGAAGACCGTTAATTTTATTTAAAATCAAATCATTACGGCCATACCTTCGGGTGTGGCCGTTTTGCGTTGTGGCCATAGTAAATTGAACGCTAGGCGCAGCGAAGTCCTTAGGGTATTTTTCGCATCAGGATCGCGCTTAGCGCGAATGTAACCTCTGTCTATTGGGCCCTCTGTGGCCAGGACACCTGGCATCGAAACTTCAACCCCGGAGGCACAATGTTAAATCTGATTGCGCTGAGCCTGTTGGGCATGGGGTTGGTCTGGGGGTTTGGCTCTCTGAATGTGGCCGACACAGACGAGGAACCTGATCAGGATGCCTTCCCACCAGAGGATGGGTATGAGCGCAGCTCTCCCGACCTACTGGACCCAATGTCCGCAATCACAGAGCAAGAAATCTCGCTCAGTTATGATCCGGCTCATGGCCGTCCAGACGTGTCAATTTCGGTGCAGGGTCTGGATGCGTTGATCGCCTTTGACGGAGAGGTGGTCGCGCGCGTGGCGCAAGGCGCTGGCTTGATCGCGCTGCACAACGTCACCTTGGTGGCCCATCAATCCGCCGCCCCACCCGAGCAAAGCCCCACACGCCCTGCATTGCAGTACAACGGCCCCGCCACGTGGCAGCACCGCCCGCCAGCACCTGTGGTGCGGGGTTTTGATCCTTTGCAAGATGTGTTGGTGTTTTATTACAGCACCGCAGCGCCGCCCAAGCTGTCAATCACGGCACTGGGGCATGACGCGGTTTTACATGCAGACGGGCATCAGTCTCTGCGCCTCAAAGGGCTCAGAGACCAGTTCACCTTGGATCATGTCGCGCTGATCCCATCGGTATAAGTATGCCTTAACGGCCTTCAAAATGCGCCGGGCGTTTGTCGACAAAGGCCACAATACCCTCTTGGAAGTCGCGGCTTTTGCCACAGGCGCCTTGTTTGCGACCTTCGAGTTCCAGCTGGTCCGCCAAAGAATTGTCCCATCCGCCACGGATGGCTTCTTTGATGTGCTCATAGGCCAATGTTGGGCCTTTGGACAAATGCAACGCGCGGGCTTTGCAGGTGGCGGCAAAATCTTCGTCGGGAACCGCTTCCCAGATCATGCCCCAATCATCGGCCTGTTTGGCACTGATTTTTTCGCCGAACAGGGCGGCGCCCATCGCTTTGGCATTTCCCATCATCCGTGGAAGCCAATAGGTGCCCCCCGCATCTGGCATCAATCCAATTTTGGTAAAGGCCTGCAAGAAATACGCGCTTTCTTTGGCAATCACGATATCCGCCGCCAACGCAAAGTTCGCCCCCGCGCCCGCCGCAGCGCCGTTCACGGCCGCGATGGTGGGGATGGGGCAGTCATAGATCGCTTTGAGCAAGGGCACGTATTCGTCCCGCAGCGTACGCTCTAGATCCAAGTTCGAGGCCCGCGCCCCGTCGCTAAGATCCTGACCAGAGCAAAACGCCTTGCCGGAACCGGTGATCACCAACACGCGCGCCTTGGTGGCCGCATCACGTATGGCATAGGTCAGTTCGGCCCGCATCTGTGTGTTCATCGCATTCATTTGCTTGGGGCGCGCCAGCGTCAGAACAGCAATATTGTTGGTTGAGATCTCTAATTTGATCGTTTCGTAATTCATTGGTGCTCTCCTGAACCGGTCAGTTCAATTTAAGCATCCTGCGGCCAAGTGAAAGGGCTAACGCCAAGTTATTCGCCCAGAATTTTGCGCAACCGTTCTTTTTCTGCGTCGCTCAGTGCCGCGACCACTTTTTCTGGGGTGTTTTGCCGGCGTCTGAGGTAGACAAATCCCACCCCTAGTGCCCCGATCAACATGATCGGCCCCGCTGCCCACAACAGCCAGTTGGCGCCGCCGGTGGTTGGGTTCAGCAAGACATATTCACCATAGCGATCCACAACATAGGTAATCACCTCACGGTCACTGTCGCCCGCCACCAAACGCTCGCGCACCAGAATGCGCAGATCGCGCGCCAGCTCTGCGTTGGAGTCGTCGATGTTTTCATTGCGACACACCAGACAGCGCAGATCCTTAGACAGATCCCGTGCGCGCTCTTCCAGCACAGGATCTGCCAAAATTTCATCGGGTTGCACCGCAAAAGCGGGCGCGGCAATCAACAAGCTCAGAGCAACAATCAGATGTTTCATTCTGCGGGCACTCCGGCTTTGGGGGTTTTGCGCGCGCCTGCGGCCACACGGTAACGACGATCCGATAGGCTTAGCGCGCCGCCGAGGGCCATCAAGATTGAACCGCCCCAGATCCAATTGGCCAAGGGTTTGAAATAGCTGCGCACTGCCCAGCCCCCGTTGTTCTGCTCGTCGCCAATCACCACATAGATGTCGCGCAAGATCCCGTTGTCGATCGCAGCTTCGGTGGTGGGCATCCGCGCCACCGGATAGTCCCGTTTTTCCGGATAGAGCGTCGATACCGGCTGACCGTTTTGCGACACGTCCACAGTGCCCATCGTGGTGAAATAGTTGGGACCTTGTTTGCGCTCGACGTTGGTCAACACCATCTGATAGCGCCCAACCGAAAACTGCTCGTTCAACTGCACAACCCGAATGTCTTCTTGTTCCCACGCCATCAGACCGGACACGCCCAGCATGGTCACGCCCATGCCCAGATGCGCCACGGCCTTGCCCCAATCGGCACGAGGCAGGCGCCACAGCCGCGCAAAACGCCCGCTCCGCCCAGTGCGGCTCCACAGGTCAAACAAGGATCCAAACACCAGCCAGCTGCCCAAGAACAGGCCAACCGGCCCCAGCAAACTGCGCCCCGACTGGATCGACCATGCCAAGCCTGCCAGCAAGATCGCCAAGGCAAGCACTGGCAGAAGTGGCTTCATCGACCGGCCTAATTTGGCCCGTTTCCAGGGCAACATCGCCCCCAGCGGCAGCAATAGACCGAGCAGGATCATAAAGGGCGTGAAGGCCATGTTAAAGAACGGGGCCCCAACCGAGAGTTTACGATCAAACGCCAGTTCCGCCACCAAAGGCCAAATGGTGCCGATAAAGACAACAAAGGCACTGACTGCCAACAGGATATTGTTCATCACCAGCGCGCTTTCACGGCTGACCATGCTAAAGACGCCTTTGGCCTCCATTGACTGGGCCCGCGCGGCAAACAACGTCAAAGCGCCGCCCATAAAGAAGGCCAGAATGAACAGGATAAAGACACCGCGTTCAGGATCATTGGCAAAGGCATGCACGCTGGTGATCACACCAGACCGCACGATGAATGTGCCAATCAACGAGAAACCAAAGGCCAAGATGGCCAAAAGAATGGTCCAGCTTTTCAGGCTCTCACGTTTTTCCACCACAATGGCAGAGTGCAACAGCGCGGTGCCGATCAGCCATGGCATAAAGCTGGCGTTTTCAACAGGATCCCAGAACCAGAAACCGCCCCAACCCAACTCGTAATAGGCCCACCAAGACCCCAATGCGATCCCGATGGTCAAAAAGACCCAAGCCGCCAAGGTCCAAGGACGCACCCAGCGTCCCCATGCAGCGTCCACGCGTCCTTCGATCAACGCAGCCACAGCAAAGGAAAAGGCCATCGAAAGCCCCACATACCCCAAGTAGAGGAAGGGCGGGTGAAACGCCAAACCGGGATCTTGCAACAGAGGGTTCAGATCCTGCCCGTCAAAGGGGGCCAAGCTGACCCGCTCAAACGGGTTCGAGGTAAAGAGAATAAAGGCAAAAAAGGCGACCGAAACGGCGGATTGCACCGCCAGAACCCGCGCCTTAAGCGAAGGGGGCAACTGCCCGCCAAACCAAGCGGCCATCGCGCCGAACAACGTCAGGATCAACACCCAAAGCAGCATCGACCCCTCATGGTTGCCCCACACGCCGGACACTTTGTACAGCATTGGCTTAAGCGTATGCGAGTTCAGCACCACCAAGCGCAAAGAAAAATCAGAAGTCACAAAGGCATAGGTCAGCGCCCCAAAGGCAAAGGCCGTCAGCAAAAACTGCGCCGTGGCGGCAGGCTCGGCCGAAGCCATCCAGCCCGGCCATCGCTTATGGGCGCCAATCAATGGCACCACAGCTTGGAAAATTGCGACCGTAAAGGCCAGGATGAGGGCGAAGTGACCGAGTTCTGTAATCATACCTCGGTTATAGGGCAGCCCTCAGTGGCGGCCAACGGAATTCAGTCGGTTTCGCTGTTCACATTGTCGCGCCCCTGCCCGGCTTGTTTTGGCGCCATGCATCCAGAGCCGGGTTGCGCTCGCCGATCAGGGCCTCAGCGGCGGTGACATCCTGCGCCGCGGCGGTCTCGATCTGAAGCTGGTCCAGTTCGCGCAGATTTTCCACCACAACCGGCACCTGCGCCAATGTTTGGGACAGCTGGGTCTGAAACGCCTGCCCTTTCAGTTGATGGCGGGCGCCAAAATAAAACGACACAATTGCCCCCAGCAGCCACCACAGGGGGTCGGGAACCAAAGCAATGCCCTGCATCCGCGCAGCAAACCAAATTGGATCGACCATCGCCGCCACAAATAACGCCAATGTGCCCAAGGCCATGCCCGGACGCGGCAAGCGGTTCACGCCATCGATCACGCGATCAAACGGGCTGCGATTGTGCTGGGCGAATTCGTGCTGAAACTGGCGCAACACCGCCAATTTATGATCATTGCTGCGTGCCGCGCTGGCGTCAGCGTTTTCGCGAAACACTTCCACTGTCTTGCGCAGCTCAGCCTGAGAGGCCGTGCCCCCAAACAACAGATCAAACAGATGTCGCATCAGCCCCATTTGGCAATCCTCTTCTCAAAATCGGCTTGGCTAAGGTGATAAGGCTTTGAAATGAACTCCTCGGCCCGTTTGATCCACCCGCCCTTGGTTCCGGCACGGGTGCGCACATATTTGCGGCTGGCAGGGCGGCGATCAGCCAGTCGGAAATAGTAATTGCGCCGGGCAATCCCATAGGCATCCGCCAAATGCTCTGGCGCCTGCTCAGCGGCGCGACGAGCTGCGGCGCGGGTCACGGGGCCAATGGCACCATCAACGGCCACATCAAACCCCATCTGCCGCAGCAACCGCTGCAAAATCTTGACCGCATTGGCACCGGCATTGACCTGCATATCAAAAACGCTGGCCTGCAGCGCTTCGGGCAATTGGTCTATGCGAGGGCGCTGATAGTAATCTGATAGGAATATTTCGAGTGCATCCCGGCGCGAGATCAGGCGCACATCCTGACTGTCAACATCCCCGTCGTGATCCAGATCCCGATTGAGCCGGCGCAGCGTGCCCAAAGTGACACCGTGTTTGGTGGCCCCTCCGGGATCATCAGGATCGTTCACAAAGCCGCCTTCGCGTGCCACGATCTCTTGTGCAATTTCTTTGACGTTCAACATGTTCTGACCTCAGATGTAACCGTCTGACCGGCCTCATCTGAGTGCAGATTGATTAACGCCCGCCAAAGCTGGCGCGCGCCCTTTTGCGGAATTAGCTGTCCGGCGCCTGATAGACGCCCTGCTCTTTCAACGCGTCCACCACCTCTTTGGGCATATAGCTTTCGTCATGTTTGGCCAGAATTTCAGAGGCCACAAACACACCATCCACATAAGAGCCGGTGCCAATCATTCCTTGGTTTTCTTCGAACAAATCCGGCAGAATGCCAGTATAGCTCACCGGTACGGTTGCGCCGCCATCGGTGACGCTGAAGAGGATAACTTCGCCTTCGCCGCGCTTCAGACTGCCTTCGGCGACCAATCCACCAATTCGAAAGGTTTCATTTGGGCGCGGCGGTTCGGCCAGCACTTCGCTCGGAGAGCGGAAAAAGTTGATGCCATCTTTGAAGCCATAGCCGATCAAGGCGGTGGACAAGCTCAATGCCACAACAGACACCAAAATGATCTGAATGCGCCGCTGTTTCTTTAGGCCCTTCATCGCCAAGCTCCTTACGTCATCGATATGACAGACATATGCCAATTGATCGGACACACAAGTCCAACCCCCTGCGCCCTTTTGTCAGCCTCAATCAAGGCTGACATTGACCAAAATCAATCAAGCCGCCTGAAAGGTGATTTTTCGACGTAGAAATTGCGTTGCGCGCACGGAAACCGTGTCCGGATCCCCCGAGGTCAAAAACATCGACTCGGTGCCCGCCCCAATCATCTTGGGATGGCGGGCCAAATAGTCGGTCAGACTTTCGGCGACCAAATCCGCCTGCGAATAGACCGTCACATCCGGTCCCAACGCACTTTGGAATTGATCCTGCATCAAGGGATAATGGGTACAGCCCAAAATGGCCGCCTGCGGATCCGGCATTTTGCGTTTGAGCGCATCAACATGGGAACGCACCAAAGCTTCAGCCAAAATCAGATCCCCATCTTCGATGGCATCCACCACACCGCCACAGGCTTGGGCTTCGACATCAACCCCAATCGCCCGAAAGGCCAGTTCGCGCTGAAACGCGCGGCTGGCCACCGTGGCGGGCGTTGCAAACAGCGCCACATGCTTCACCTCAACTTCGCGCGGAGGGCTGTTGTCGCCCCATTTGCGCTCTGTCAGGGCTTCGATCAACGGGACAAACACCCCAAGCACCCGCTTTTCGGGGGGGATCCAGCTTTCTTGCATCCGGCGCAAGGCCGCCGCAGAGGCTGTGTTGCACGCCAGAATGATCAGATCACACCCCGCCTCCCACATCCGTTCGACGGATTTGGTGGTCAGGTCATACACATCATCCGCGTCGCGCACGCCATAAGGCGCATGGGCGTTGTCGCCGTAATAGACAAAGGGCACATCAGGGAGCTTCTTTGCCACCGCATCCAGTACCGTTAAGCCACCCAGACCACTGTCAAAAATTCCAACTGCCATTTGCTTTGTCCTGCTAGCGCTTATGCGCGGTGTTTTTCTTCGAACTCAAACCCGTATTCCAACGATTTGAGCGGTGTTGGGGATAGCTCATACGTCGCTTCGCGCAGGAAATCCATCAATGCTTTGGCGTCTTTACGACGCGCCTCAATCTCTGACTGGGCAATGGGCTGCCCAATCACAACCTTCACCGGCGTGTCCACGCGTTTGGCAAATTCTTTGATCAAAAGGCTCATCCGCAGCGTATAGTGCAGATGACTGGCCAGTTGGAACATCCGACTGGTGTGCCCATCAAAATAGATCGGGATCACGGTGGCATTGGATTTTGCCACCATCCGCGCGGTAAAATTGCGCCATCCCGGATCCATCGGCGCCGCGAAAGGCCGCGCCGCAGTCGAGACTGTGCCCCCCGGGAAAATCCCCATCGCGCCCCCTGCTTCAAGATAGCCCAACGCCTCTTTTCGGGTGCGCAGGTTCAACTTGACCGCCTCTTTGGTTTCATCAAATGAAATCGGGAGGATAACTTCGTTCAACTCGGGTGATTTACGGAAAATCTGATGCGCCAAGATCCTGAAATCGCCACGCACATGGGCCAGAATATGTCCCATCATCAATCCGTCCAGAATACCGTAGGGATGATTGGCAATCAGGATCAACGGCCCCTCTTTGGGGATATTTTCCAGACTGCCCCCAACCACATCCAGCGACAATCCATATCGATCCACAATGACATCCCAAAAGCTTTGGCCATTTGCGACGTCTTGTTCATAGCCCCGTGCACGTTTGATCAAACCAATACGTCCAGTGAGGTTTTCGGTGACGCGGATCATCATTTTTCCACTGCGGCTTTGGGCCGAATGCGCATAGCTGATGTCGCGGGCGATATGGTGTTTTTTGGCCATGTTAATCCGTTGTGGCACAGAATCTTTGCCCCAAATAGGGGCAATGTCCAATCATGAACAGCCCCTACTTGATATCTGCTGAAAGGTCGCGGGACCCGTTGTTATTCTGCAGCTTGTGCAAAACCCGCGCCACCCGATCGGATCACCGCCAACAGCGCCTCTCGTTGTTTTGCGGCCTTGGCTTCGTTTGCGGCTTTGACCGGCCCAAAACCACGGATTTGCAAAGGCAATTGCGCCAATGCCACCGACGCTTCAAGTGTTTCCGGTTTAAGCAGCTTTTTCACCTCGGCCATGTCGCGTTCATATTGCGTGATCAACGCCCGCTCCATCCGACGCTCGTCCGTATAGCCAAAGGGATCAAGCACTGTCCCCCGCAGGCCCTTCAAACGGGCCAACACCGCAAACCAGCGCATCATTGAGGGACCAAATTCGCGCTTTTCGGGCCGTCCTTTGTATCCCTTCTGCGCCAGCAGAGGCGGCGCCAGATGAAAGCGCATGGAAAAGGCACCATCAAATTCAGCTTCGGCTTTGGATCGCGTGTCCAAAAGCAACCGGGCAACTTCGTATTCATCCTTATAGGCCAACAGCTTATGATATCCCTTTGCCACGGCCTCTTGCAGTTCTGGCGCTTCAAAGCTGGACACAAGCTTGTTGTATTTCTTTGCCAACGCTGGACCCTGATAGTCGATCAGTTTTCGGGCGCGCAGCGCAATCATCTGCCCCAACGTCTTGGGCTCTTGTGCTTCGGCTGGGGCCAGTAAGGCCTCAACCTGATCAGGATGTTGTGCGGCCCAACGGCCGATCTCAAAGGCTCTGAGGTTGCGCTCCACAGCGGCCCCATTCAATTGCACCGCTTGGGTGATCGCCTCTTGCGACAACGGCAACAGACCTCGCTGCCAAACCGCGCCGAGGATGATCATGTTGGAAAAGATTGAATCACCCAAAGTGGCTTTGGCCAAATCGGTGGCATCAAACAAGATGACCCCCTCTTGCAACCGCGCCTGCAACTGCAACTCAAGCCGATCGCCCGGCAAGCTGAACTCTGTGTTGCGGGTGAAATCTCCGGTGACAATCTCGTGGCTGTTGACCACCGCCCCGGTGCGTCCGGTTTTGGTCAACCCCAAGGTCTTTGCGCCAGCTGAAACAACCAAATCGCCACCAATCAGCACATCCGCCTCGCCCGTTGCGACCCGTACAGCACTGATATCTTGCGGTTTTTCAGCAATACGACAGTGAATGTGGACCGCACCACCTTTCTGCGCAAGCCCGGCCATTTCCATCATGCCGGCGCCTTTGCCGTCGATCTGAGCCGCCTGAGCAAGCACCGCTCCGATGGTCACCACACCTGTGCCACCAACCCCAGTGATCACCACGTTGTAGGTCCCGTCAATCACCGGCAGATCCGGCGTGCTCAGCGCGGGGATCTCAACGTCTTTGGTGGCGGCCTTTTTCACTTTGGCCCCTTCCAGCGTGACAAAGCTGGGGCAAAATCCGTTCACACAGCTGAAATCTTTGTTGCAGCTGGATTGGTCAATTGCACGCTTGCGTCCCAAATCGGTTTCGACCGGAACAATTGAAACACAGTTGGATTGCACACCGCAATCGCCACAGCCTTCGCAAACATCTGTGTTAATAAAGACGCGTCGGTCTGGATCTGGAAACAGACCACGTTTGCGACGACGGCGCTTTTCAGCCGCGCAGGTCTGCACGTAAATAATGGCCGATACACCTTTGATTTCGCGACATTCTTCTTGAACTTGCATCAACTTGGCGCGTTCGTGCAGCTCTACCCCCGCAGGGAAGGCAGTCAGATCCAAATCCTCTTTGTCGTCATAGACAACCGCCACATGGCCCACGCCCATCGCTTTCAGCTCAGCGGCTATGCGATGCGAGGTCAATCCACCTTCGTTGGCTTGCCCCCCTGTCATTGCCACCGCATCGTTGAACAGGATCTTATAGGTGATGTTCACATCCGACGCCAAAGCTGCCCGAATGGCCTGCACCCCGGAATGGTTGTAGGTTCCGTCACCTAAGTTCTGGAAAACATGCGGCAAATTAGAAAACGGGGCCTCACCGATCCAATTGGCACCTTCGGCGCCCATATGGGTAAAGCCCACAGTGTCGCGCTCCATCCACTGCACCATATAGTGGCACCCAATACCGGCATAGGCCCGGCTGCCTTCGGGCACTTTGGTTGAACTGTTGTGCGGACATCCCGAACAGAAATAGGGCAAGCGACTGGCCAGTTCTTCGGCGTTGTCGTTGCGCCGGGCTTCGGACAAGGCCGACAAGCCCGCCTTAACACCATCAGTGCCACGGCCTTCTTCGGTCAGAATTTCCCCCAGCTTTTCCGCGATCCAAATCGGATCCAACGCGCCGCGCGTCGGGAACAGCTCTTGGGTATCCCTGCCCCCGGCGCCCCCTTTGTACCACCCATAGACACGCCGCCCACGGCGATCATCAAAGATCGCTTCTTTGACCTGAACTTCGATCAGTTTGCGCTTTTCTTCGATGATAACGATCAAATCAAGCCCTTCCGCCCAATCGCGGAACCCTTTCATATCCAAGGGGAAAACCTGACCAACCTTATAGGTTGTGATGCCCAAACGCTCGGCCTCGGCTTGGTCGATGTTCAGCAATGCCATCGCGTGCAACAGATCAAGCCAGTTCTTACCGGCGGCAACAAAACCGATCTTGGCCCCCGGTTTCCCCCAGATACGCTTGTCCATTTTGTTGACGTGGCTGAACTCTTCTGCGGCAAACCGCTTATAGTCGATCATGCGGGCTTCTTGGTCGGTCGGCGTGTCGGTCACGCGGATATTCAAGCCGCCATCGGGCATCTTGAACTCAGGCAAAACCAAGGACATGCGGTTGGGATCCCCATCCACCACAGCGGTGGCTTCGACGGTGTCCTTCATCGTTTTTAGACCGACCCAAAGGCCAGAAAAACGTGACAACGCAAGACCATAGACACCGTAGTCCAGAATTTCCTGAACACCGGCGGGGCTGACAACGGGCATATAGCTGTCGACCATGGCCCATTCAGACTGGTGCAATACGGTTGAGCTTTCCCCAGTGTGGTCATCGCCCATCGCCATCAACACACCGCCGTGCGGCGACGTCCCAGCCATGTTCGCGTGGCGCATCACATCCCCAGAGCGATCCACCCCCGGCCCTTTGCCGTACCAAAGACCATAGACGCCATCAAAACGCCCCTCACCACGCAATTCAGCCTGTTGACTGCCCCACAGGGCGGTGGCGGCAAGATCTTCGTTCAGCCCTTCGTGAAATTTGACGTCAGCCGCGGCCAGATATTTGGCGGCCTTGGTCATCTGCAAATCCACAGCCCCCAGCGGCGAACCGCGATAGCCTGTGACATAGCCAGCTGTTTTTAACCCCGCAGCTTTGTCACGGGCATTTTGAATCAGCATCAACCGCACCAGCGCCTGAGTCCCGTTCAAAAGAACCTGCGATTTGGATAAATCAAAGCGATCGTTTAGCGAAATGTCCTGGCTCGTCATGATTTGCGCCTCCCACACGTCATGTCTGCTTAGTTATAGGGCAACAATAGGTCATAACTAATGACCTACAAAGCAGATTTTTAACAAAAGGTTAGATAAACTTGTTATCACAGTTTAAATTCTGGTTCGTTTCGTGTTAGCGGGCCGCGCGAACTTGAAAGTTATCGAGATGGACTGGGATAAATTACGAATATTTCACGCTGTTGCGGACGCTGGCAGTCTAACACATGCCGGCGACGTGCTGCATTTGTCGCAATCTGCGGTGTCGCGACAGGTGCGCGCACTCGAAGAGAGCCTAAACGCGACCCTTTTTCACCGCCACGCCCGGGGACTGATTCTCACCGAGCAGGGCGAATTGCTGTTTGACGCAACCCGCGCGATGGCAAAACGGCTGGATGCTGCCGCAGCGCGCATTCGCGACAGTGAAGAAGAAGTCTTTGGTCATCTGCGTGTCACCACCACCATCGGCTTTGGCACGTTGTGGATGGCCCCGCGCCTGCCCAAACTCTATGAGAAATACCCAGATCTGAATATCGAGCTGATGTTGGAGGAAAAAGTCCTCGATCTGCCGATGCGCGAAGCTGATGTTGCCATTCGGATGAAGGAACCCAGTCAAGCAGACCTGATCCGCAAACGGCTGATGTCGGTGCGCATGCAGCTGTTTGCCACCCAAGACTATATCGAAAAGCACGGCGCCCCCGAGCATATCGAGGATATCGGCAAACATCGCCTGGTCTGCCAGAACACAGAATCAGCGCAGGTCGGCGCCAGCGCCAATCTGGTTCAGCACCTCATGACCTATGATATTCGCTCAACGCTGAACGTGAACAACTACTATGGCGTGATGCAAGCGGTGGCCAACCATCTTGGGATTGGGGTGCTGCCCAATTATCTGCAGCATGATTTCCCAAATCTGGTGCGGGTTCTGCCCGAGGTTCAATCGGTCGAAGTCCCGGTGTTTTTGGCCTATCCAGAAGAGTTGCGGCATTCAAAGCGGATTTCCGCCTTCCGAGACTTCATTCAGGAAGAGATCGTGCTCTACCGTAAACAGATGAAAGATCAAACGCTTAACCGATAGAGACCTTGAGGTATGCAAGGAGCGCATAGCGGCCATGATGCGACTGCGGCATTATGGTGCTTGATCGATTCATTTGTGATGCCTATTTGAGCATCAGAAGTTGATGCAGATTAAGATCGCATCACCTTCTACCTCCCTGTTGGACTCGGCCGAGCTTTGCGCTCGGCCTTTTTTTTTTGCGTCCCTGCTATTGCAGAGTGTTTGCCCACTCTGCAGGATCAAAGCGGCGCGTCCGTTCCGGACGCACAGGATGTCTCGGCAATGGCTTTGCCAGTGCCTCGGGCCGCCTGAGGCCCCGAAAAACGCGTTATATAGCGAAACTGGCCAAATGGAGGGCGTCTGCCCCCTTTCCCCTTTGCCCACCTTGGCGTAAAGAGACGCGCAACTGCGTCCTGCCGGAGAGAGCCACATGTCAGACCCCATTATCACGCCAGAGATCATCCAAGCCCACGGGTTGAGTTCAGATGAATATGAGCGGATTTTGGAAATCATTGGCCGTAGCCCCAATTTCACCGAATTGGGGATCTTCTCGGCGATGTGGAACGAACACTGTTCTTATAAATCCTCGAAGAAATGGCTGCGCACCCTGCCGGTGGATGGTCCTCAGGTGATTTGTGGTCCCGGTGAAAACGCCGGTGTGGTTGATATTGGCGACGGTCAGGCTGTTGTCTTTAAGATGGAAAGCCACAACCACCCATCCTATATCGAACCCTATCAAGGGGCGGCCACAGGTGTGGGCGGTATTCTGCGCGATGTCTTTACCATGGGCGCGCGTCCAATTGCGGCGATGAACTCGCTCAGCTTTGGTGAAAAAGACCACCACAAGACCAAGCAGCTGGTGCACGGCGTTGTCGAAGGTGTTGGCGGCTATGGCAACTGTTTTGGCGTGCCCACCATTGGCGGCGAAGTGCGCTTTCACCCGGCCTATAATGGCAACTGTCTGGTCAATGCCTTTGCCGCGGGTTTGGCGGATGCGGATAAGATCTTTTATTCCGCCGCTTCGGGCCTTGGCATGCCCGTTGTCTATCTGGGCGCTAAAACCGGCCGCGACGGTGTGGGCGGTGCAACAATGGCCTCGGCTGAGTTTGATGAGACCATCGAAGAGAAGCGTCCCACCGTTCAGGTTGGCGACCCCTTCACCGAAAAACGTCTGATGGAAGCCACGTTGGAACTGATGCAGACCGGCGCGGTGATTTCGATCCAGGATATGGGGGCTGCGGGCCTGACCTGTTCTGCGGTTGAGATGGGCGACAAAGGCAAGCTGGGCATCAAGCTGCAGCTGGATGACGTGCCACAGCGCGAAACTCAGATGACCGCCTATGAAATGATGCTCTCGGAATCTCAAGAGCGGATGCTGATGGTTCTGCGTCCTGAAAAAGAAGAAGAGGCGCGTGCCGTCTTTATCAAATGGGACCTCGATTTTGCCATCGTAGGGGAAACCATTGCCGAAGATCGCTTTTTGATCTTGCAAGGCGACGAGGTCAAAGCCGACCTGCCCCTGTCAAAACTGGCCTCAAGCGCGCCTGAATACGATCGCCCTTGGGTGCCAACCCCTGCCGCCGAAGAGCTGAGCGACGTGCCTGCTGTTGATCCGATTGACGGCTTGAAAGCATTGATTGGCTCGCCCAACTATGCTGGCAAACAATGGGTCTATGAGCAGTATGACTCCATGGTGATGGGTGACACGGTCCAAGCCCCCGGTTTGGGTGCCGGGATTGTCCGGGTGCATGGCACCCCTAAATCATTGGCCTTTACCAGCGATGTGACCCCGCGCTATGTGCGCGCCAACCCGGTTGAGGGTGGCAAACAGGCCGTTGCAGAAACCTATCGGAACCTGTCCGCCGTTGGCGCCCTGCCACTGGCAACCACCGACAACCTGAACTTTGGCAACCCAGAGAAGCCCGAAATCATGGGCCAATTTGTGGGCGCGATCCAAGGGATCGGCGAAGCCGTGGCCGCATTGGATGTGCCAATCGTTTCGGGCAACGTGTCCCTTTATAATGAAACCGATGGTGAGGGCATTCTACCAACCCCAACCATCTGCGCGGTGGGCCTGATCAACGATCTGGACGACGCCATTCTGGGCACCGCCCGCGAAGGCCATGTCGCCTTGCTGATTGGCGACACCCAAGGTCATCTGGGGCAATCAGCCCTATTGGCAGAAGTCTTCAATCGTGAAGATGGCGATGCACCGCATGTTGATCTGGCTGTTGAGAAACAAAACGGCACCTTTGTGCGCTCAAACGCAGCGCTGATCAAAGCCTGTAGCGATCTGTCGGATGGCGGCTTGGCGTTGACAGCCTTTGAAATGGCCGAAGCAGGCGGCGTGGGTGTTCAGCTGGATGACACAGATATGGCGCAGCTGTTTGGCGAAGATCAGGGCCGGTACTTGGTCGCCTGTAACTTTGACCAAGCCGAAGCTTTGATGAGTGCTGCGGGCGCAGAAGGCATTGCCATCCGCTCGGTTGGCAAATTCACTGGCGACACTGTGCGCCTTGGCGGTTCAGAAGCGTCGCTGGATGAACTGAGCGCCTTGTTCCGGGGTACCTTTGAAGCGACCTTTGCCTAAGGCAACAGCTGCTCCATCAGACAGACGGGCAAGGCGCTGACTTGCGCCCTGCCCCAAATGCCCTAAATCTAAAGCAACACAATCTTTATCGGAGTCCCCAATGGCCATTTTTGCACAAGAGCTCGAAGATCTGCTGCGCGCGTCCTTCCCTGATGCTGAGATCACCGTCGAAGGTGAAGACGGCAAGCATATGGCTGCCATGATCATTGATGAAAGCTTTCGGGGCAAAAACCGCGTGCAACAGCAACGATCCGTCTATGCTGCCCTGAAAGGCAAAATGGATGGCCCAAACGGCGAATTGCACGCCTTGGCTTTGACCACCAAAGCACCGGCCTAACTCTTGGCCGGTCAGAACGCCTTTGACCTCTGGCCAAAGACAGGCCCTAAGTGAAACACATGAGCTTTGGCCTGATTGTCTTTGCGGTGCTGCTTGGCGGGCTTGTCCTGGCCATTCTGGTTGAGGCTTACCTTAAAAAGGGCGCGCATCGCCCGTTGTCACAGGCCAAACCACGTGTGGCCGAGGTGAACCGAAAGCTGCATCACAATTTTCTGGGCAAAGAAGTCTCAACCGGGCATCGTACCCTCTTGGATGATCTACAGGATGCAGAGGCCGCAGAAGAGCGCCAGCATCTTGCAAACAACAAGGCCACGGAACACGCCCGCCAAAAGAACCCCACCCCAGAATAAGACCTATTCCAGTTGCAGGGCCTTGGTGTGAAAGATAACTTGAACAACGAAATGGCACGCGGAAAGCCCGCTTTCGCTGTGCTCCAAGATCCAGTTTGTTAGGTTTGGACCGCGAGACTGGCGCGTTCTGCGCAGGCTGCGTCACCGCGAATATCGAAGAAATCAACGCTAAACCTTGCAATTGGCCAAATCTGGCGTAAATGAACAGACAAACACTCGGCGCTATGCCGGTCTATCTAAGGAATGTTCCATGAGCGACGCAAAAAACCGCATCGACGAAACTGTGAAAGCCAACACTGTGGTGCTGTATATGAAGGGCACCAAAGACATGCCGCAGTGCGGTTTCTCTAGCCGTGTCGCTGGCGTTTTGAACTATATGGGCATCGAATATACCGATGTGAACGTGCTGGCAGATGATGACATTCGCCAAGGCATCAAAGACTACTCCGATTGGCCCACCATTCCTCAGCTCTATGTGAAGGGTGAATTTGTCGGCGGATGTGACATCATCACCGAAATGACCCTCTCGGGTGAGCTGGACACGTTGTTTGACGACAATGGTGTTGCGTTCAACAAAGAAGCCGCGGATAAAATTCGCGAAGCGAACGCCTGATCAAGGCCCATTGGGCCTGACCTCTTTTCGGAGCTTGGGTCGATGAAACTGCTGACATCTCTTTGCCATTTGTGGCGCAACCACAAACCCACGATGCTTTTACTGGCTGCGGCTTTGGTCGCAGCCGTTGTTTTTGGCGCCCGCTTTGCCTTTGATCATCGTCATTGGCGTGGCCGCCCCCCCGAAAAGCCCCCCATCGAAGCCTGGATGACCATCGGTTTTGTCGCCCATGCCTATCACATCCCGCCCAAAGTTATCCGCGAGATGATTGGGTTTGAAGATCCTGAAAAACGACTGCACTTTGACGAAATTGCCAGTCGACAGGGCCGCAGCGTCGAAGAGCTGTTGCAGGAACTGGACGCCGCTATTCAGGCCCACCGTCCCAAGCGCGCTGCGCCACCGCCTGAACGCCCATGACCGAGACACTCTTGGCCCTCTTGCCCGATTATGGCGCGCCTTTCCTCGCCATTTTGACCATGCTCAGCTGCTTGGCGCTGCCAATTCCGGCCTCTGTCGTGATGATGGCGGCGGGCGGGTTTGCGGCCGCGGGTGAACTGTCCTTGACCCAAATTGGATTGGGCGCGCTGATCGGGGCTTTGATGGGGGATCAGATCGGATATCAGCTGGGCCGCACCGGTGCGCATGTGTTGGAGCGGATCGAACAAAAGGGGGGCAAGCAGGCGCTGGCCCTGTCAAAGGCGACCGAATTCACCCGCCAACGCGGCATCATCGCGGTTTTCCTAAGCCGCTGGTTGATCAGCCCGCTTGGCCCCTATGTGAATTTTGTCGCCGGGGCAGCTCGCATGAAATGGCTCCCGTTTTCCGCTGGCAGCTTGGCTGGCGAAGTAACCTGGGTGTCGATCTATGTGGGATTGGGCGCAGGTGTTGTGGATCAGTTCAGCTATGTCTGGCCGATGGTGCGTGACGGTCTGGGTGTGATTGCCGCCACAGCGCTCTCTGCGCTTTTGATTGTGCGGCTGCGCATTTTGCTGCGCAGCGACGCTGAGAAACTGCAAACGGCCCCGGCCGATCGCAAAGGCCAAACGCCGCAGGATTAACCTGCAGCGCTGTCTGAATTAACCGGCGGCGCTGTCTGGCGCGAGTTTCTCTTCGATTTCATGCGCCATGGATTCTGCGCGTGCTGCGATTTCAGCCATCGCATCGGTCACCTCAGATGGGATCACCGGCACTTCGACCCGCTCGGGGTCAGGTGTGGGCACATTGCGCAGTGTTTCGATTTCAGCGTCTTTGGCGGCCAGCTGCTCTTCGAGCACCTTCAGCTTGTCCTCAACCCCAGCGGTTTTATCCGCCAGCATCAGACCCGCCATCAACAGCATACGCGCTTCGGGCAACCGCCCAATTTGGCCTGACAGGACAGCGGCTTCGGTGTCCAGCATTTTGGCCGCGGAATGCAGGTAATGCTCTTCGCCCTCTTGGCAGGACACTTCAAAGGCACGTCCACCGATGTGAATTTCAACTTCGGGCATCAGACATTTTCCTTTTCGTTGCCTGCATCAGCACCACTTGCCACTTGCAGCAAGGGATCCAAAGCTGCGGCCAACGCCGCGCTTTCCGCCGCTTCGGCCTGACGCTCTGCTTGCAAAGCGGCCAGTTGAGCCGCCAACGCAGCGTTCACCGCCTCAGCGTCCCCCAAACCTTCGGCATTCGCCTGCCGCAAAACTTCGTTGGATTGGCGCAGCTGTTCGTTGGTCAATTTCATCTGACCCAGCGCCGCGTCCATATCTGCAAGCGCTGCACGTAAATCGGCGGTGGCCAATTCGGTCTGTGCGTCTGATTTGTCCAATTTGATGCGCAGCGTTTTCAACCGTTCAGACAGCTGCGCATTGGCCATCTTTTCGTCGTCTAGCTGACGTCGCAAGTCGCTGGTGTCTTCGCTCGGCGCAGCCTCGGGGCTGGGCGCGGCGTCCTGACCTGCGGTTTCTTCATCTTCGGGAACGGGTCCCAGTTGCTCGACACCTTTTGCGATCCGGTCCATCGCGGCGGTGATACGGCGTTCAAACTCGCTGATTTCGCTCATGCGCCTCTGCCTTCATTTTTTGCCCTGACCCCTCATATACGACGCTGACGCGAATCAAAATGGCGGTCATTTGGTTAAGTTTATCCAATGAACAGAGAAAATGCGCCCCCCAACGCTCAAACGCCCGTCTCGCGGCTTGATCTTCACTCTGGGGCTGCTATGACCCAACAAACACTGCCCAGATATGATATAAGGAAGCCTTCCGTGGACATCACTGCCCTGCGCACTGCCAACCCTGACCATTGGATGAAAGCTGCGGCCATCCGCACGCTGACACTTGACGCTATTCACGCTGCCAACTCTGGCCACTCTGGGATGCCTATGGGCATGGCCGATGTTGCCACCGTTCTGTTTGAAAAGCACCTCAAGTTTGATGCTTCTGCACCCCATTGGCCCGACCGGGATCGCTTTATCCTTTCTGCTGGCCACGGCTCGATGTTGCTGTACTCGCTGCTGCACCTGACCGGCTACGAAGACATGACCATCGAAGAGATCCGCAACTTCCGTCAATGGGGCGCCAAAACCGCTGGCCACCCAGAGTTCGGTCACGCAACAGGGATCGAAACCACCACCGGTCCTTTGGGTCAGGGCATCGCCAACGCTGTTGGCTTCGCCATGGCCGAAGAGATCATGCGCGGCAACTATGGCAAAAAGATCGTTGATCACTACACCTATGTGATCGCGGGCGACGGCTGCCTGATGGAAGGTGTCAGCCACGAAGCCATCGCTTTGGCCGGCCGTCACCAGCTGTCCAAACTGGTTGTGTTCTGGGACAACAACAACATCACCATCGATGGCACCGTTGATCTGGCCGATCGCACCGATCAGATCCTGCGCTTCAAAGCTGCCGGTTGGCACATTCAGGAAATCGATGGCCACAACCCTGCAGAAATCGACGCCGCCATTGCCGCCGCGAAGAAAGCCGGCAAGCCGTCGATGATCGCCTGCAAAACCCACATTGCTCTGGGCTCTTCTGCGCAAGACACCTCTAAGGGTCACGGCGCGCTGACAGACGAAAAACTGATGGCAGACACCAAAGAAGCCTATGGCTGGACCTATGGCCCGTTTGAAATCCCAGCTGACCTCAAAGCCCAATGGGAAGCCATCGGATCGCGCGGTGCCGCAGATCGCGCCGAATGGGAAACACGCCTGTCGTCGATCTCCGAGCGCAAGCAAGCTGAATTCAAGCGTGTCTATGATCTCGAAGCGCCAAAGCGTCTGGCGCCAACCATCCGCGCTTTGAAAAAGCAAATCTCTGAAGAGCAGCCCAAAGTGGCGACCCGTAAATCTTCGGAAATGGTTCTTGAGGTGGTCAACCCGATCATGTCTGAAACCGTTGGTGGCTCAGCCGATTTGACAGGCTCGAACAACACCCGCACCGGCGATCTGGGCATGTTTGACCTCGACAACCGCAAGGGACGTTACATCCACTGGGGTATCCGCGAGCACGGCATGGCCTCTGCGATGAACGGCATGGCGCTGCACGGCGGGATCCGCCCTTACGGCGGCACTTTCATGGCCTTTACTGACTATGCTCGTCCGCCCATGCGTCTGGCTGCTTTGATGAAAATTCCGTCGGTCTTTGTCATGACCCATGACTCGATTGGTCTGGGCGAAGATGGCCCAACGCACCAGCCGGTTGAACATGTTGCCATCAGCCGCGCCACCCCCAACACGTGGGTCTTCCGCCCTGCGGACACCGTGGAAACTGCGGAAAGCTGGGAATTGGCACTGACAACCAAAGAAACACCTTCGGTGCTGTCGCTGACACGTCAAGGCTTGCCAACTGTGCGCAAGAACCACACCACCAAGAACCTGACCGCACAGGGTGCCTATGTTCTGGCCGAGTCCGAAGGCAAACGTCAGGCCATCCTGATCGCCACCGGGTCCGAGGTTGCCATCGCATTGGAAGCGCGTGAGATCCTGCAAGCCGAAGGCATCGGCGTACGTGTTGTGTCCATGCCGTGTATGGAGCTGTTTGAAGCGCAAGAAGAATCCTATCGCAAACGCGTTCTGCCAGCCGGACCTGTCCGCGTTGGTATCGAAGCTGGCGTGCGCACTGGGTGGGACAAATGGTTGCTGGGCGAGCGTGGCCGTGATGCCAAAGCTGCCTTTGTTGGCATGTCCAGCTTCGGGGCCTCAGCCCCTGCAGATGTTCTGTACGAAAAGTTCGGCATCACCGCAGAAAACGTTGTTGCACAGGTTAAAACCTTGCTTGGCTAAGCCCGGTTTAAACCAACAAAACATGAAAATCCGGCGCTTGCAGGCGTCGGATTTTTTTTGCCTTAATTAAAAATTACCCCTGTCGTTTTACCAAGTGTATCAGGTTGTTTTTTTGAGGTGTCTTGTGTTGCGCATTTGGTTTGCTGCTTTGGCGGCAATAGGACTTTCTTTTCAATCGGCCCATGCGCAATCCCTAGGGTCTTGTGCAACCCTCAGCCAGGGGTCAACCTATGACAACACAACCGTGGCCCTAAGCGTTGGCGACATCCTCTATTTTCCAAACGATTTGTCTCCGGTTATGCAGGGCCAAGCCCCACCGTTTTGGGGCGTAACCAATGTGTCCACCACCCATACAGACAGTGGATTACGCGAACGGCACTTTCGGGTGACGGTGGCTGGCACCTATACTGTCCGCGCCGTAAACGGCTTTTCTCCCGCGCTGATCTTGTGCACCCCGGCCCATGCCGTTGAAAGCATCACCCACGTTCAATCCCTACGCAGCGCCTCTGCGGCGAGTTTGGGATCCGCTTTGTCATTGGCTGGCGGGCTTCGCCATGGGGACACAGGCTTTGCCGCAAGCCGCAATGGCTTGTTCTGGAACACGCAGGATGATGAAAACGCCCAAGTAAACCTGTGGTCCTTGCTTGAATTTCGCCATTTATCCGGTACCAACAGCGGGGACGCGCTCAGTTTTCATATTGGTGCTGATGTCGAAATGGGACCCAATGCCTATGTCGGATTGGTCGCCAGCCGCTCGCATATGACAACCACCGCCACCAGCGGTGAAAACATCACACGCCAAACCGCGCTTGGCCCCTATTTTGGGTTTCACTCACCACGAGCAGAGTTCAATGGTTATGTTGCCTTTGCACGGCCCGAACACAGCATTGGCGGCACCAATTTTCAATCCAAATTGACCTCGTTTGGCCTAAGGGTCGCGTCCAAACACAATTACAATAGCTTTCAGATGCAGCCCTTTCTGGCCCTGCGTGGATCGCGCGAAGACGTGCCCACCTATACCGTTGGCGGCAGCACCATCACTGCGCAGTCCCACCGGGATACAAACCTGCAGATTGGCCTGCGTGCAGAGCGGCAAGACACCGCCGCCACGCAATTGCGCCCCTATGGCAGTATCGCAATTGAATTTGGCCGCAGCGACACCTCTTTGCTCAGCTCACAAAGCTATACCGCACCACGGGTGATGTTTGGCGTCAAGACAGGCGCCAATGGCTCGATCTCCTCGAACATCGAAATCGAATTGGGCCGATCGGATGCCTCAACGCTGGACACAACGCTGCGCGGCAATGTGCAATTCGCATTCTAAACAAGCAATGCGGCCTGCGTGGGCTTGCCATCAACCGTTGACGCAGCCCTTTGCAAAACCTTGCTAGGGCTGCCCAGATCGCAGCAGATCCACCGCTAGGGACGACAAGCCCCCTGCCCGATTTGACACATTGTCCAAGACCTTTGGCCAAGACTTTTGGTCAGAGACCTGTGATCTTGGTCCCTGGTTTGGAACAGTCGCTTGGAACTGCGGCCTGAAGCCGTGACTTAATGCGCCGCCTTTTTCCCAGTCACCGCACCGATGGCCGGAGAAACGATCCGCGTGACAATTGGGATCAAAAACAAGCCATAGACCAGCCCCACAATCCCATCCGCCAAAGCGGTCACCGCCCAAGTGGCAAAGCCTTGATAAGAGCTGGCAACCGCGTGTCCGGCCACTTCGGCCATATGGTGGATCTCTTTATAGGGGTGGTGCATGCCCAGATCGTGCAGGCCATGAACCATGATCGATCCGCCAACCCATAGCATCGCGGCGGTGCCGATGATCGACAATAGACGCATCAGAATTGGCATGAACTTAACCAAGCCACGCCCAAGGCTTTGGGCCGCGCCTGTGCGCGCGTTGCTGGCAATATAAAGCCCTACATCATCCATTTTCACGATCAAGGCCACAGATCCATAGACCACAATGGTGATCATCACCCCAACCAAGGCCAAGGCCGCCGTTTCAATCCACAACGAGCTTTCGGGCATCGAGGCCAAAGCAATGGTCATGATTTCAGCCGACAGGATGAAATCCGTTTTGATCGCGCCTTTTACCTTTTGCTCTTCCAGATGGCCGGGGTCTTTGACCGACATATCGGCCTCGATGTGTTTGTCCCCATGCGGGAACAGCACATGAAAGATCTTCTCGGCCCCCTCAAAACACAGGTAACTCCCCCCGAGCATCAACAAAGGTGTCACCGCCCAAGGGGCAAAATTGGCCAGCAGCAACGCCAGCGGCAATAAGATCACCAGCTTGTTGAACACCGAACCGCGCGCAATCTTCCAGATGATGGGCAATTCGCGCGCTGGCGCAAACCCATGCACGTACTTTGGGGTGACCGCAGCGTCATCAATCACAACGCCCGCCGTCTTGGCCCCTGCCTTGGAGGCCGCTGCCGCGATATCATCTAGGCTCGACGCCGCCACTTTTGCAATGGCAGCAACGTCATCCAACAGCGCAAGAAGACCACTCATATTCAACCCCGTTTTTAAGTTAGCGCCAACTTAATCAATGTGCGCCCCAGAGCAAGAGCTAAGCCACCCCAACTGTTAGCGCAAACCTGCAATGATTGCGCTAACGATCTGTAAAATAAGCATTTTATCACTTTGCGAAATTTGGAACCGGGTCTATATCGGGGATACAAAAGCTGACAGAGGGCACCTCTTATGACCATCACAGTTGGAATTAACGGATTTGGCCGCATTGGCCGTTGCACCCTGATGCACATCGCCGAAAGCGCGCGTGAAGACATCAAAGTTGTCAAACTCAATGCAACCGGCCCGCTGGAAACAGCAGCCCATCTGGTGCGCTATGACTCGGTTCATGGACGGTTTCGCAACGAGGTCACAACCGGCGACAACTGGATCGACCTTGGTCGCGGCCAGATCGAGGTGATGTCGACCTACAACATGGACGAGCTGGACTGGAGCGGCGTTGATGTTGTGTTGGAATGCACGGGTCAGTTCAACGATGGCAACAAAGCCAAAGCTCACCTTGAGCGCGGCGCCAAATCTGTCTTGATCTCTGCCCCTGCCAAGAACGTTCAGAAAACCATCGTGATGGGGGTGAACGACGATCAGTTGCGCCCCGGTGACGTGATGATTTCAAACGGCTCTTGCACCACCAACTGCTTGGCGCCTCTGGCGAAGGTTCTGGATCATGAAATCGGCATCGAGTCGGGCATCATGACCACCATCCATTCCTATACGGGCGATCAGCCAACGCTGGATCGCCGTCACGCCGACCTCTACCGGGCGCGCGCTGCGGCTATGGCGATGATCCCAACCTCGACAGGCGCTGCCAAGGCCCTAGGCGAAGTGTTGCCCCAGCTGAAAGGCAAATTGGATGGATCGGCCATTCGCGTCCCCACGCCGAATGTCTCGGCTGTGGATCTGACCTTTGTTGCCAAAAAGTCGGTCACCGTCGAAGAGGTCAACGCCGTCATCGCCGAAGCGGCAGCCCTAAAGATGCAAGGCATCATGGGATTTGACGCAGCGCCGAAAGTTTCGATTGATTTCAACCACACCGAAGAAAGCTCGATCTTTGCCCCAGACCAAACCAAGGTCACTGGTGGCCGGTTGGTGCGGGTTTTGGCTTGGTATGACAATGAATGGGGCTTTTCGTGCCGTATGGCCGATGTTGCGGTGGCAATGGGCCGTCAATTGCACGCAAAGCTTGATCCTTTGGAAGCACTTGGGCATGAAATGGCGTAACGCTGTTTCTACGGGACCCAAATTGCCATGACCAATCAGATTGCCCTGGGCCTCGCCCTCTTTATCGCCGCGATTATTCTCGGCGATATTTTTATGACGGGCGGCGGCAATTTGCTGTTCTTGGGAAAGAAGTTCGCAGATCTGATCGAATGGACGGCCTTTTGGCGCTAGGCTCAGCGCCTCTTAGCAAGGATAGGTGAACAGGATCCGGCGCACCCGGGCTGGGGTCTTGGTGCTGCGACCACGATCACGCGCCCTTGGGCGGCCACGATCACTGAGAACCACAAAGTCATAGCGGCACCCTGCCCGCACCCGCGAATGCAATTCATCGCGCGATTGCCCCATCCAAGGACGCGGATAGGTCTCGGGCAATTCAAAATCACCCATCGAGGTGCGAATTACGCCGCAATAGCCCAGATAGGAGCGGCGCGGCGCTTTGGTGCGCGCACTTTCACGCCCTTTGCGAAATAGGTTGCTGTCGAACTCTTGCCAGCATTCGTGCGGTGCATCCACTTCGATGACATCCGCCGTCACCACATAGCGATTGTGCGTCAGCATCCAGATCACCATGATTGCAATCAACGCAGCAACAGTCAGTGACAACCACAAGATCAATCTCTTAATCGGAATACCAAGAATGGTTTCTTCCTGTGCCTCGATCAGATCCTGACGCATTGCCATATGGGTGCCCTATGCTGACTTCCCCAACTTTGCCAACAATTTGCGCTGCACGGCTGGGGTAACAAATTTCGATACATCTCCGTCCAGACGTGCAATTTCTTTGACCAGCTTAGAGGCAATTGCCTGATGCTTGGCCTCGGCCATCAAAAATGCAGTCTCAACAGAGCTATCTAGTGCACGGTTCATGCCAACCATCTGATATTCGTATTCAAAATCTGCAACCGCACGTAGGCCTCGCAAAATCACTTGCGCGCCAACATCTCGGGCACAGTCAATCAGCAGATTTTCAAAGGGATGAACAACAATTTCAGCATCAATCGAGTCTTGCATCACATCGATTTCAGTCTGAATCATTTCAACCCGCTCTTCGAGCGAGAACATCGGGCCTTTGTCGCGATTGATCGCAACGCCGATGACCAGACGGTCCACCAAGGTGGTCGAGCGTCGGATAATGTCTACATGTCCCAGTGTAATGGGATCAAAGGTACCTGGATAAAGACCAATGCGCATGGAAACCCTCTTCTCTTGTCACGTCAGCGCTGCAGTTGGCGGCACGCAATATTATTACACCGCCAAATGCAAGAGGGATTGCTGCAACCGCGGCATTAGTGCCCCATGATCATGCCTTCTAGTGCGTTTCGCTCCATCGAAAGCTCTTCGAGACGGGCTTTGACCACGTCACCGATGGTCACGATCCCCACCAAGACACCCTTTTCGACAACCGGCATGTGACGAAACCGTCCCTCGGTCATCCGCGTCAGAACGTTGTCAGCGGTGTCGTCGCGCGTGCAGCACACGGGATTGGCGGTCATCAGATCGTCAACCTTATCCTCCAGACACACCGCCCCGCGCACGGCCAGAGCCCGCACAATGTCACGTTCAGACAAAATGCCTCTGGCGGTCTGTCCATCCTCTGACACCAGAACGCCCCCAATGCGACGTTCTGCTAAGATTTGCGATGCTTCTGAAATGAGTGTGCCAGGCTTGACTGTTACGACGCCGTCATCGCCTTTTGCTTTCAGGATTTGTTGTACCAACATAGTCGACTTCCTCCTCCACAAAATTTCACATCTTCAGCGTCACCCAGCTGTGTCAGAGTGTCAAGTCATGGCTTCCAAACGATTTACTTCAGCCCGTAATCCTTCGCTTAGTGCGGTGGCAAAGCGGTTCAGCCGTTCCATCCGACGATCTTCGGCGTGGCGGATCAAATAGAAACTGCGGGTCAAACTGACTTGGTCTGTCAAGATCCGGCGCAGGTTGCGCGCGGTTGGGATGGCAAAGTCATGCACAACCCCCACCCCGCCACCAGAGCGGATCCAGTTGAACTGCACCGACACCGAGTTCGACGCCAAATCCACCTTTTCCACGCCAATTTCAGCCAGATAATCCAACTCTTTGTCAAAAATCATATCCGGGATGTAGCCAACAACCTGATGCTCTGACAGATCCGCCACCGAGGTGATTTGAGGATGGGTCACCAAGTAATTCCGCGCCGCTGCCAAATGCAGTTTATAGTCGGTGATCTTTTGCACGCTCAGCCGCCCCGCCGAAGGCGGGCTGACACCAATGGCCATATCCGCTTCGCGTTTGGACAGGTTAAAGACGCGTGGCAAGGCAACAATCTGGATTTCTAGATCTGGGTTCTCTTCTGCAATGCGGGAACAGACCTGTGGCAACAGATAGTTGGCGCAGCCATCCGGCGCCCCAATGCGAATCTGTCCAGACAACAGGCCGGTCTGCCCCGCCAGCTCCTCGACCGCGCCCGACATCGCCTGTTCAGCGCGCTCTGCATGGGCCATCAACCTCTGCCCTGCATCTGTCAGCGCATAGCCTTGGGGGGATTTGGCAAATAGCGGCGCGCTCAGCTCTTCTTCCAGCCGGGCAACGCGTCGACCAACCGTCGCCGGATCCACTTTCAACTCGCGTCCCGCCGCCGAGAGGCTTTCAAACCGTGCAACGGCTAAGAAAACCTTCATATCATCCCAATTTGGTGTCATTTTTCGTCTCTTCTAGTCCCTGCATTTCTGCAAATCAGTTTTGGAAACTTTTCCCTTTTGCGATGAAAAACGCAAGGCTATTGTGCCCCTATCAGTTTATGGAGGACCGACCATGCAAGAGATCCATCACTTTATTGACGGCGAGATCGTCAAAGGCACTTCGGGCCGTTTCACCGATGTTTACAACCCCGCGACCGGCGAGGTTCAAGCCAAGGTATCTTTGGCCAGCAAAGATGAAATCGACGGCTTTATTGCCCGTGCCGAAAAAGCACAGGTTGCTTGGGCGGCCACCAACCCACAGCGTCGCGCCCGCGTGATGATGAAATTTGCGGCTTTGATCAACGAAAACATGGACGTTCTGGCCGAGCTGGTCAGCCGCGAGCACGGCAAGACATTACCCGATGCCCGGGGTGACGTTCAGCGTGGTCTTGAAGTGGTCGAAGTGTGCATGGGCGCCCCAAACATGCTGAAGGGCGAGTATATGAACGATGGCGGCCCCGGCATCGATCTCTACTCGATGCGTCAGCCTTTGGGCGTTGTGGCGGGCATCACCCCGTTCAACTTCCCGGCGATGATCCCGCTGTGGAAAATGGCCCCAGCTTTGGCCAGCGGCAACGCGATGATCCTAAAGCCATCCGAGCGCTGCCCTTCTACTTCGATGAAGCTGGCGGAGCTGCTGCAAGAAGCGGGTCTGCCCGACGGCGTGCTGCAGGTTGTGAACGGCGACAAAGAGGCCGTGGACGCGCTGTTGGACAATGAAACCATCCAAGCGGTTGGCTTTGTAGGTTCCACCCCAATTGCGCAATACATTTATGGCCGCGCCGCCAACAACGGCAAGCGTGCACAGTGCTTTGGCGGTGCCAAGAACCACATGATCATTATGCCGGATGCGGATCTGGACAAAGCCGCTGACGCTTTGGTTGGGGCCGGTTTTGGCGCCGCGGGCGAACGCTGCATGGCGATCTCTGTCGCGGTTCCTGTGGGCGAAAAAACAGCCGATGCATTGATTGAACGTCTGGTGCCCCGTGTCGAGAAACTGAAGGTTGGCCCTTACACCTCGGGTGACGATGTGGATTACGGCCCGGTGATCACGGCCGCGTCGAAAGAGCGGATCGAAGGTCTGGTCAACAGCGGTGTCGAACAGGGTGCAAACCTGGTGATTGATGGGCGTGACTTTAGCCTGCAAGGCTATGAAGACGGTTTCTTTGTTGGCCCAAGCCTGTTTGACAACGTCACCCCAGACATGGACATCTACAAAGAAGAAATCTTTGGACCGGTTCTCAGCCAAGTGCGCGCAGACACTTACGAAGATGCGCTGGATCTGGTGATGAAGAACCAATACGGCAACGGCACAGCCATCTTCACCGCAGATGGGGACACCGCACGCGACTTTGCCACAAAGGTCAATGTTGGCATGGTGGGGATCAACTTCCCCATTCCTGTCCCGCTCAGCTACTTCTCGTTTGGCGGTTGGAAAAAATCGGCCTTTGGCGATTTGAACCAATACGGCCCAGATGCCTTCCGGTTCTACACCAAAACCAAGACCGTTACGGCGCGTTGGTTCTCGGGTATCAAAGAAGGTGGTGAATTCGCATTCAAAGCGATGGATTAAAATCCAGCGACACATTGAATTCGGAAAAAGGCGGCTTGGCCGCCTTTTTCTTTTGTATACAGCCCCAACAGGTTAATCACTGTTAATATATGGACTCTTGGTAGTAATTCATATATACTGGTTTCTTATTACCTAAATCCCACTCATCTTAAGTTATCGACACCGGAAATTGGCCTGTGACGTTTGTCACTCTGCTGGTTTCGCGTAACCATTAAAGTATTCAAAATGCCTATAAAATTTCAAATCCTACCCGACTTGAATCTCGTATTAATGAGATCTTGGGGAATGCTCAAAGTTGATGATCTGACCAACGCGTTTGAAACCTATGCCACGCATCCTGATGCCAAGCCTGGTCAGCATTTATTGAACGATATCTCAGATTACCTGGGGTCACGTTTTGACGACACAACCCGCTTGGTCATTCAAAGTAAATACGAACCGGTACTGTCCATCGGAGATCGTATTCGCAAGGTGCTTTTGGTGGCACCGCGCGCAGGGGCCCGCAGCCCGGCAGAAACATTTGCGCGGCTGTGGAACACCTCCCCCTATTTCAAAGTCATGATCACGCGTACTGAAGAAGAAGCCTTTGTTCAGCTTAAATTGCCCTACACTTCCATTGCACAACTGCTGAGTACACGGCCGTCGTCACAAAGTGGACAGCAAGCATCGAACCTCGAAAACCAAGCGCGCTCTTTCCCCTAAGAGCGCGCTAATTCCTAACTCCTCGCCCTCTGGTGTATTCAGACACACTAGAAAATCTCTTTACCCAAAGCGCTTTTCAGGCCTAGGCTTGATCAAAGCCCTGAGAGTGCTGCGAAACCGAGTTGGGTTTTGCCGCGTTTCAGCGCGCACATAAACGAGGCGGAGGGAGTTTTATGCCATATGTTCAGCACGTGTTGCCGCAACATAACCTCGTTTACACGCGCATGGATGGCTTGGTCACCCTCGAAGATATGGTCTCTTCCTTTGAGATTTATGCCACCCATGAACACGCCGCACCGGGTCAGGATTTCATCACCGATGCCTCTCGGATCACAGGTTCAACCATCGACGACAAAGAGCGGCTGATCCTTCATTCTAGGATGGCGCCGATTTTGACCGCCGGGGACAAACATCGAAACTTCCTGCTGATCATGCCCATCATGGTCGCTGTCGAAGCGGCTTCAAGATACACGCAGATGTGGGATGCCACGCCCAATGTCACCGCAAGTCTGGCCACCTCAGAAGAGGACGCCCTGACCCGTATGGGTCTGCCGGTCACCCTAATCTCGGAACTGATGTCATCGTAACGCACGTAAACGACCTGCCTCATGACCGCCTGCACCCACAAGGAGATGGCGATGCCTCATAGTCTCGGCGGCATGCAAATCGGCTTTCAGATCGTTCCGGATCTTGATCTGGTCTATTTCCGCTATGCACGCGTGACACACTCGGATCAAATTTGGGATGCTTTTGATCGTTATCAAAACCACCCCGATTTTGGCCCGTTTCAGCAAAAGCTTGTCGATCTGTCACGGGTTCACACCGCCTTCTTGGATATGGAAGAGATGCTGAAGATCCAAGAGCACATTCTGGCGACCCGTCCGCCCGACGACACCAGCGGCCATACGGTCATCTATTGTACCGACGATAAACAACGCCAAGTGGCCCATTCGATCCGCGAAATTTGGAAACCTTTCACCAATGTGCGCATTGATCTGACTGATAGCGTTCAGTCGACTTTGGCACATCTGGGCAAGTCTGACCCGCGGATTACCGATTTCCTAACCGGCTGGGCCCCAGTCTAATTCCCCTTGGCCAGTGCCGGGAAACAGGCCTAAAGACCATGCCCAAGCCCTTGAATACACACCTCAAACCCCAAGCGACGAAACCAACAATGGGGAGTGCGCCGTGACCCTGCCAACACCAAATTTCACAATTGGCATCGAAGAAGAATACCTTCTTGTTGACCAAACCACCCTTGATCTGACCCCGGCCCCCGCCGATCTGATGGCCCGATGTAGTGACGCGCTGAGCGGTCAATTCAGCCCAGAATTTCTGGATTGTCAGGTGGAAATTGGCACCCGCGTTTGCACGAATATTGCCCAAGCGCGCGACGATCTGAAAAGATTGCGCAGCACAGTGGCGCGCATCGCTGCCGAGTATCATCTGGCCCCTATAGCAGCCTCAAGCCATCCGTTTTCGGATTGGCGCAAACAGCATCACACCAACAAAGATCGCTATAACGCACTTTATGATGATTTGGCGGGCGTTGTACGGCGCATGGTGATTTGCGGCATGCATGTGCATGTGGGCATCAGCGTTGCGGATCAGCGTGTCGATGTGATGAACCAATTGCGCTATTTCCTGCCACATCTGTTGGCCATCAGCGCCTCTTCACCGTTCTGGCAAGGTGAAGACACTGGGCTGGCCTCTTACCGTTTGGCCGTTTTTGACAACCTGCCCCGCACCGGCCTACCGCCGCAATTTGACAGTTGGAGCAGCTATGATCGCTCGGTGCAGGCCCTGGTCGATCTTGGCGTGATTGAGGACAGCTCAAAAATCTGGTGGGACATGCGCCCCTCGGCCAAGTTCCCCACGCTGGAAACCCGGATCTGTGATGTCTCACCACGCCTAGAGACGACATTGACCCTCGCTGCGCTCATTCAGGCGCTGACCCGGATGCTTTGGCGGTTGGCGCAGAACAATCAACGCTGGCGGATCTATGACAACTTTCTGGTGGCCGAAAACCGGTGGCGTGCGCAACGCTATGGCCTGCAACAGGGGCTGATCGATTTTGGCGCACGCGAAATCATAGGCTTTGACACATTGGTTCAGGATCTGATCGCCTTGGTACAGGAGGATGCACAGGCGTTGGGATCGGTCGCTGAAATTGAAAACCTGCGTGCAATCTTGGCCAAGGGCAATGCGGCGGATCAACAACGCCAAGTCTATCAAGACGCCCTCGCTAAGAAGATCCCCCCACATGAGGCCCTGCGCGCTGTTGTGTCCCATTTGATCGACGAATTTCATGCGGATTTGTGACGGTCTGCCCTCTTGCAATATTCTTGCAGGATTTAATAATTAAACAGGCGTTCAATAAGTGACGCAGATTGTCTGGGAGGACGGAGATGGACTTTGCTCTAAGCGAAGAACAACAGGCTATTTTTGACATGGCCTATGATTTTGGCCAAGAGCGGATCGCCCCATCCGCCCGCGATTGGGAAGCGGCAGGAACCATTCCCAAAGACCTATGGAGCGAGCTTGGTGAATTGGGCCTCGGAGGCATCTATGTCTCTGAAGAGTCTGGCGGATCTGGCTTGTCGCGCTTAGATGCGACTTTGGTCTTTGAGGCCCTCTCGATGGGCTGCCCTTCCGTTGCGGCCTTTTTGTCGATCCACAATATGTGTGCCAGAATGCTGGACATGTTTGGCAGCGACGACGTCAAAGCGCGTTTTCTCGCGCCGGCGTTGCGGATGGAAACCATCCTGTCTTATGCCCTAACAGAACCCGGATCCGGTAGCGATGCGGCAGCGCTGAAAACCCGCGCAGAAAAAACGGACCAAGGGTATGTGCTCAACGGCACCAAAGCCTTTATTTCGGGGGGCGGGTATTCTGACGCGTATGTCGTGATGTGCCGCACCGGCGACGACAGCCCCAAAGGCATCTCTACGGTGGTGGTCGAAGACGGCACCGCAGGCCTGAGCTTTGGCGGTCTCGAAGACAAAATGGGCTGGAAAAGCCAGCCCACCCGTCAGGTGCAATTTGATGACTGCACCATCCCCACCGACAACCTTGTAGGACAAGAAGGCCAAGGCTTTACCTATGCAATGAAGGGTCTGGATGGGGGGCGGTTGAACATCTCTGCCTGTTCGCTGGGCGCGGCTCAGTCTGCGCTGACTGCCACGCTGACCTATATGAGCGAACGCCAAGCCTTTGGCCGCTCCATTGATCAATTCCAAGCGTTGCAATTCCGGTTGGCCGACATGGAAACCGAAATGCAAGCGGCCCGCATCTTGTTGCGCCAGGCGGCGTGGAAACTGGATCAAGGGGCCCCTGATGCCAGCGCTTTCTGCGCAATGGCCAAGAAGTTTGTCACCGAAACCGGGTCGAAAGTGGCCAATCAATGCCTGCAATTGCATGGTGGATATGGGTATTTGGCGGATTATGGGATAGAGAAGATTGTCCGTGATCTTCGAGTGCATGAAATTCTTGAAGGTACCAACGAAATCATGCGCTTAATCATTGCGCGTCATCTGCTGAGCGAAGCCAAATGAACGACATCACCACCCGTATCGAAGGTCAGATTGGCCGCATTACACTGACCCGTCCTGATGCGTTGAATGCGCTTAGTCACGACATGAGTCTGGCGATCGAAGCCGTTCTTGATACGTGGGCCGAAGACGACCGGGTCAAGCTGTTGTTGATTGATGCCGAAGGTGAGCGCGCCTTTTGTGCCGGCGGCGACATTGCACAGATGTATCAAGCTGGCTTGGCCCAAGACTATGACAGTCCGCGCAACTTTTGGCGCGATGAATACCGCATGAACGCCAAGATGTTCCTGTTCCCAAAACCCGTGATCAGCTTGATGCAGGGCTTTGTGATGGGCGGCGGCGTTGGGGTGGGCTGTCATGCCTCACACCGCGTGGTTTGTGACAACAGCGTCGTGGCCATGCCAGAAACCGGCATCGGTTTGATCCCCGACGTTGGCGGCACATTGCTGTTGGCCCGCGCTCCGGGTCGTTTGGGCGAATACCTCGGTGCCACTGGCGCGCGCATGGGACCAGCAGACGCGATCCACGCGGGCTTTGCAGACTACTTCATCCCACAAGAGGCTTGGCCTGATCTGATTGCAGAACTGGTCGAAACCGGAGATTGGGAAGCCGTGGATCGTGCAGCCAAACCGGTATATCCGGGCAAGCTGGCGGCCCTGCAGCCGCAAATCGACAGCTTCTTTGATGGTGAAACTCTGCCCGACATTCTGCGGCAACTGACGCAAGAGGACACCACCTTTACCCAAGACACCCTGAAGCAACTCAACCGGGTTTCACCGCTTTCGGCGACCTGTGCCGTCGAAATGGTGCACCGCAGCCGCAGCAGCGATGACATCCACAAAGCGCTAGAGCTTGAGTACCGCTTTACCCATCGCGCCATGGAGCACGGTGATTTTATCGAAGGCGTGCGCGCCCAGATCATCGACAAAGACCGCAATCCAACGTGGAAACACGCCGAGTTGACCGCCGTGGCACCGGTCGAAATGTCAAAAATGTTGATGCCCTTGGGGGCCGACGCCCTAAAGCTGTGAGGACACTGTGATGAAAATCGGATTTATTGGACTGGGAAACATGGGCGGACCAATGGCCGCCAATTTGGCGGCGGCTGGCCACGAGGTTGCCGGGTTTGATCTGGCGGCACCAATGCCCAAGGGTGTCACCAAAGCTGACACGGCCGAAGAGGCCGCCACGGGTGCACAGGTGGTCATCACCATGCTGCCCAATGGCGCAATTTTGCGTGCAGTGGCTGCGCAGGTGATCCCGGTGATGGGGGCAGGATCGGTGCTGTGTGATTGCTCGACCGTTGACGTCGAAAGCGCGCGCGACGTGGCCACATCGGCCCATGCCGCAGGTTTGGGGGCGCTGGACGCGCCGGTGTCTGGTGGCATCGGTGGAGCAGCGGGCGGCACTTTGACCTTTATGGTCGGCGGCGGTGGCGACGCTTTTGCCACCGTTACCCCATTGTTTGACATCATGGGCCAAAAAGCGGTGCATTGTGGCGATGCCGGATCAGGCCAAGCGGCCAAGATCTGCAACAATATGATCCTAGGCGTCACGATGGTCGCCACCTGTGAAGCCTTTGCTTTGGCGGACAAACTGGGGTTGGATCGCCAAAAGATGTTCGACGTTGTCAGCACATCTTCTGGGTATAGCTGGACGATGAACGCCTATTGCCCTGCCCCCGGTGTTGGCCCGCAAAGCCCAGCCGACAATGACTATAAACCCGGATTTGCCGCCGAGTTGATGCTGAAAGATCTGGGCCTGTCCCAGCAAGCTGCCCAAGCGGCCAACGCCGATACCCCCATGGGACAAGCGGCACTGGACCTCTACAAAACATTTGTCGAAGACGAGGGCGGTCTGGGGCAAGATTTCTCTGCCATGCTGCCAAGATTTGAAAAGCGCAGTCGCGACAGCTGATCCATCCTGCGCACGGACGGCCCCTGTGGCGGTACGTGTGACGGGACCACAGGCGCGCCGCGCGGCCATTGGGCCTGCGGCGCGTTTTGCGTTTAGTTAAAGCGGACAGAGCCGCCCGATTTGGTTTCGGTCATCCCTTGTGTGGCCCCGCCCGCAATACGGATTGAGCCCCCGGACGAGGCACGGGAGTCCACGCTGTCTTGGATGTGCACTTTGATTGACGCGCCGCTGCTGACGTCCAACTCCCCCGTTTTACAGATCAAGTTGCTGCCTGACAGGCTGGACCCAGAACGGCTTTCGGCGTGCAACGTCCCGCATGCGCCTGCGACACGCACCGTCGCACCGCTAGAGGCCTCGAGATCAAGCGCAGACGTGGTGACCGCCTCGATATCCAAGCGCGCCCCGCTTGAGGCCGTGGCTTGTTCCAGAATGGTGGCTGTGCCGCTGACATCCACCGAAGACCCTGAGCGGGCGTCGACTTTGGTCAGTTCTGGCATCATGACCGTCACTTCGAATTTGTCACGACGCGACCCGCTCAACAGGCCAAAACCTTTGGCGCGCCCGATTTCCAAGGTGTCGCCGTCGACATCCAAATGCAGACGGCGCAGGCTGCCCCGTTTGGCTTCGGCGATGACACGAAACTCTTTGCCCGTGACAACAGTGACCTCGACCCCAGCCGAAATCTGAACCTTGTCAAATCCGTTCAAATTGAAATCTTTGGTTTCCGCAGCAACCCCTGTGGCGGTGGTGGCGGCTAAAATGGCGATTGGTAAAATGCGGGACATCAAATCTCTCCTCATTGGTATCACCATTACGTAAGTAAATCGGATTAACATGCAAGAGGGGTGGCGCGAATTTTGCTGATTTTTTCCACCTATCGGGTGGCCGCCAACGCCTTTTTCAAAACACAATCAACGTCTTGGCTCATTTCAAGCCGACCGGCCAAAACTGTCTCAATGGGGTGCCAGCCCGCCTCTAACGCGTCGTCTTGCGCCAAAGGTGTG
This sequence comes from Thalassovita sp., assembly GCA_049116315.1. Taxonomy (GTDB): domain Bacteria; phylum Pseudomonadota; class Alphaproteobacteria; order Rhodobacterales; family Rhodobacteraceae; genus Thalassobius. The sequence goes on along the minus strand of JAGDZD010000004.1, from coordinate 105,950 downwards.
CCCGCTTCATAGGCGCATAGCACCGCCACCAGATGATAGTGATAGGCCAATTGGCCATCACTGCCCTGCCCGATCACATCCAGATTATCCAGCACCAATTGCGGCGTAGCGTGCACGGTGGTTTCTTCGGCCAACTCGCGCTGTGCGGCGGCCAACACGGTTTCACCGGGGTCCACTTTACCCCCCGGATACCCCCAAAGCCCCGCATCTGGCGGATTGCGCCGACGGACCAACAAAACGCTGTTGTCCCGTAGCGTCACCGCCAAAGCGGCCAATACCGGGTGCAGATCAGTGTTCCTGCGCATCGCCCCGCGGACCTTATTCTGCCGCCACGCGTCGCCCTTCTAGCATCGGTTTGAGATAGCGCCCGGTGTGACTGCGTTTGCTGCGCGCCACTTTTTCCGGTGTCCCTTTGGCGACAATTTCACCGCCACCATCCCCGCCTTCGGGACCAATATCGATGATCCAATCGGCGGTTTTGATCACATCCAAATTGTGTTCGATCACAACGACAGTGTTGCCCTGCTCGACCAATTCATGAAGCACTTCCAATAGCTTACGCACATCTTCGAAATGCAAACCTGTTGTCGGCTCATCCAGAATATACAAAGTCCGCCCGGTCGAACGACGCGCCAGTTCTTTGGAAAGTTTGACCCGCTGGGCCTCGCCACCTGACAGGGTTGTCGCCTGCTGACCAACCTTGATATAGCCCAAGCCAACCCGCATAAGCGCATCCATTTTCTCGCGGATCGATGGCACCGCCTGAAAGAAGGTTTGCGCGTCTTCGACAGTCATATCCAAGACATCTGCAATGCTTTTGCCCTTGAATTTGATCTCAAGGGTTTCGCGGTTATAGCGTGCGCCATTGCAGGTTTCGCAGGTCACATAGACATCGGGCAAGAAGTGCATCTCGATCTTGATGACCCCATCGCCCTGACAGGCCTCGCAGCGCCCACCTTTGACGTTAAAGCTGAAGCGACCGGGCTTATAGCCGCGCGCCTTTGCTTCGGGCAGGCCCGCAAACCAATCCCGGATCGGGGTAAACGCCCCGGTGTAGGTCGCGGGGTTCGACCGTGGAGTGCGCCCGATGGCGCGCTGGTCGATATCAATCACCTTATCCAGATGCTCTAGACCTTTGATGGTTTCACAAGGCGCTGGCGTTTGACGCGCTCCGTTCAGCCGCATCGAAGCGGTTTTGAACAGCGTTTCAATCGTCAACGTTGACTTGCCGCCCCCCGACACGCCGGTCACGCAGACAAACTTACCCAGTGGGAAATCCGCTGTCACATTGCGCAGGTTGTTGCCCGTCGCTTTGATCACGCTCAGCGTTTTGCCGTTGCCCTCGCGCCGTTCTGCGGGCACTTCGATTTCGCGCGCACCAGAAAGGTACTTACCAGTCAAGCTATTGGGATCATTTGCGATATCTTCAGGGGATCCACGCGACACAATGGCCCCGCCATGCACGCCAGCCCCCGGTCCGATGTCCAAAACATAATCCGCCTCGCGGATCGCTTCTTCGTCATGTTCAACCACAATCACGGTGTTGCCTTGGTCGCGCAGGTTCTTCAGCGTTTCCAACAGACGGTCATTGTCGCGCTGGTGCAGACCAATGGACGGTTCATCCAAAACATAGAGAACCCCGGTCAACCCCGAACCAATTTGGCTGGCCAAACGGATCCTTTGGCTTTCGCCACCCGACAATGTGCCCGAATTGCGTGACAGCGACAGATACTCCAGCCCAACATTGTTGAGAAAGCCAAGACGTTCACGAATTTCTTTCAAAATTGCGCGGGCAATTTCGTTCTTCTGTGCGGTCAGATGCTCGGGCACAGCTTGGCACCAGGCATAGGCCTCGCGGATGGACATCTGCACCACTTGCCCAACGTGGACATCGGCAATTTTAACCGCCAGAGCCTCTTCGCGCAGGCGATACCCGCCACAGGATCCGCATGGCCGGTTGTTCTGATAGCGTTCAAATTCTTCGCGCACCCAGTTTGAATCGGTTTCGCGATAGCGCCGTTCCATATTGGGAATGACACCTTCAAAGACGCGTTTGACCTGATACACCCGCCCGCCTTCGTCATAGCGGAATTCGATCTCTTCGTCGCCAGAGCCGCGCAGAAACACCTTTTGCACCTTTTTGGGCAGGTCTTTCCACTTGGTGTTCTTATCGAATTGATAGTGTTTGGCGATGGCTTCGATGGTTTGCAGGAAATAGGGCGATTTGCCCTTGCGCCATGGGGCCAAAGCCCCGTCATAGACCTTGAGCGTCTGGTCGGGCACCACAAGGCGTTCATCAAAGAACAGCTCTTTGCCAAGGCCATCACATTCAGGACAGGCCCCAAAAGGCGCGTTGAACGAAAACAGACGCGGTTCAATCTCTGGAATGGTGAAGCCACTGACAGGACAGGAAAAATTCTCACTAAAGGTGATCCGTTCTGGGTCACCCTCTTTGGGGGCGGTTTCCAGAATCGCAATTCCATCCGCCAGATTGAGCGCGGTGCGGAAGCTGTCAGCCAACCGGGTTTCCAGCCCTTCACGCACCACAATCCGGTCCACCACCACATCAATGTCATGGCGGTATTTTTTGTCCAGCGTTGGCGGCTCGTCCAGCTCATAGAAGGTGCCATCGACCTTTACGCGTTGAAAGCCTTGCTTGCGCAGCTCTAGGAATTCTTTCTTATACTCGCCCTTACGGTCACGCACGATCGGCGCCAGCAAAAAGGCGCGAATGCCCTCTTGCATGTTCATAACCCGGTCCACCATGTCCTGCACCTGTTGGGCTTCGATCGGCAAACCGGTTGTTGGGCTAAACGGGGTGCCAACGCGCGCAAACAACAACCGCATGTAGTCATAGATCTCGGTCACGGTGCCAACCGTCGAACGCGGGTTCTTGGAGGTGGTTTTCTGTTCGATGGAAATCGCCGGAGACAGACCGCTGATGTGATCCACATCAGGCTTTTCCATCATGTCCAAGAACTGGCGCGCATAGGCCGACAGGCTTTCGACATAGCGTCGCTGTCCCTCGGCATAGATTGTGTCAAACGCCAACGAGGATTTCCCCGACCCGGACAGACCGGTGATTACCACCAACTGGTCACGTGGAATATCAACATCCACGTCCTTGAGATTGTGTTCGCGCGCGCCGCGCACCTCAATATTTTTAAGCTCAGCCATATCTGTCCTCACGGTGTTGCGTAAGAAATAGGGCAGATGCCGCGAGTCTCCAACCGAAAAATGAGAACATTAGGCGAACTTATTAACTAGTTTGCCCTAGAAACAGCGCTTGGCGCTGTCGAAACCGGCGCGCGATAAAACTGACAAAGGCTGCGATGCGCTGATTGGCGCGCGCATCAGGATGGATCAACACCCAAATTGGCGCATATTCTGTCAGTTCGGATCCCGGTACGCGCATCATTTCAGGGTCACTTTCGCCGATGTAACACGGCAAGCGCGTCATACCGCGCCCAGCTCGAACCAAGGTTTGGGCCACAAAATGATCGTCACAGGTGGTTGCCCGCTTGGCATTGGGAAAACGCTGGCGAATGTCGCGCAGGATCGGTTCGCTCCAATGAGAAAACCCAATCACCGGCACCGCACCCTGCCCGGTTTCAAGCTGTTGTTTATAGGTCTCAACAAACCCCTTAGAGGCATAGATCCCGCGTTTTTGATCCACCACCTTGCGGCCCCACAGGCTTTCACCCGGTGTGGCGGTCATCCGAATGGCAACATCGGCTTCGCGTTTGTGCAAATTGAACACCCGGGCGTCCCCCAGAACCGTGACTTCGGTGCCGGGATTTTCCACATCCCACAGCCTAAGATCCTCGGCAAAGCGGGCGTCCGCCAATAAGGCCGGCACAGCCAGCGCAATCTGGCCTTGCGACTTTTGATCCGAGGAAGCCAGAACCCGATCAAAACTCAGCGCCTGATCTTCCATCTTCTCGGCATAGCTCATGGCCAAGCGGCCCTCTTCGGTGGGCACCATCCCATCTGGCAGACGCTCAAAAAAACGCACCCCGGCGCGAGCCTCGATCTGGCTGAGTTTGCGCGACACCGTGGCGTGGTTCACGCCAATGCTGCGCGCAGCCCCCGACAGGCTCCCGGCGCGGCCGATTTCCAAGATTAGATGAAGCTGGTTCCAGTCCATGGTGCCCCTTGCAGAATTGCACAACAGCCGTGTCTCAATGGCGAATTAAGTCACAGAGGATGTGGGGCTATCCAAGGCCATGTCAACACTTACTCGGAGGTGACAATGCCCTACACAGTTATCGTCCAAATGGACCCAATCGACCCAGAGCTTCTGGCGCAGTACCGCCCGCTTGCGCTGGCCCCGATCTTAGCACATGGCGGACAGGTTCTTGCCGCTGGCCCGCACGAAGTGCTGGAGGACACCCAAGGTGGCCCCCTTGGCACAGTTGTGCTGCGCTTTCCGACTGAGGAAGCCGCCAAGGGTTGGTTCAATGACCCGGAGATTGCCGAAATTCACGCGATGCGAAACAAGGCGGCCAAATCCACCATCACCCTGTATCCAGAGTTTCAGGTGCCCAGCTAATATCAGCTCAAGACAAACAAAAGGCCGCAAGAGCAATGCTCTGCGGCCTTTCAAATCAGCGATCAACGCGCCACTTACATGTGGATCACGCGATCAAACGCCGCCAGCACACTTTCATGCATCATTTCTGACATGGTTGGGTGTGGGAAGACGGTTTCGATCAGATCTTCCTCGGTTGTTTCCAGTTGACGCGCGATGACATAACCTTGGATCATCTCGGTCACTTCGGCACCAACCATATGAGCGCCCAGCAGTTCACCGGTTTTCTCATCAAACACGGTTTTCACCATGCCCTCGGCTTCGCCCATCGCAACCGCTTTGCCGTTGCCGATGAAGGGGAACTTCCCAACCTTGATCTTGTAACCGGCTTCTTTGGCTTTCTCTTCGGTCAAGCCAACCGACGCCACCTGTGGGTGACAATAGGTGCAGCCCGCGATCGAGTTTGGCTTGATCGCGTGGACTTTTTTGCCCGCGATCAATTCGGCAACCATGATGCCTTCGTGGCTGGCTTTGTGGGCCAACCATGGGGCGCCAGCGATGTCGCCGATGGCAAAGACGCCATCTACGCCAGTGCGGCAATATTCATCGGTCACAACATGAGTGCGATCAATTTTCACACCCAAAGCTTCGAGACCAAGGTTTTCAACGTTGCCCACGATGCCAACAGCCGAGATCACTGTATCAAACTCGTGCTTCTCGACCTTGCCGCCCTTTTCAATGTGCGCAACAACACCTTTGCCCGGTGTCCGGTCCAGCGACTTTACGCCCGCCTTTTCCCAGATCGTCATGCCCTGTTTGACAAATTGCTTCTTGGCAAAGGCCGAGATGTCCTTGTCTTCGACGGGCAGCACGCGGTCCATCACTTCGACAACCGTCGTATCGGCGCCCAAAGTGTTGTAAAAGCTTGCAAATTCGATACCGATGGCGCCAGAACCAATCACCAACAGCTTTTTCGGCATGCGGGTTGGTTTCAAGGCGTGGCGGTAGGTCCACACCAAATCGCCGTCAGCCTCAAGGCCGGGCAATTCACGCGCACGGGCGCCTGTGGCCACAATGATGTTCTTCGCCGTCAGCTCATCCGTGCCCTTGTCGGTTTTCACCGAAACTTTGCCTTTGGCAACGATGGTGGCTTCGCCCATCACCGTGGTGATTTTGTTCTTTTTGAACAGGCCTTTGATACCGCCGTTCATCTGTGCCGCGACTTTGCGAGACCGGTCGACAATGGCTGGCAGGTCGAAGTCGATCTTGCCCGCAGACAGGCCAAATTCCTTGGCGCGTTCCATCTGGTGGTACACTTCTGCCGAGCGCAGCAAAGCTTTGGTTGGGATACAGCCCCAGTTCAAACAGATGCCGCCCAGGTTCTCACGTTCAACGCACGCAACGCTCAGCCCCAACTGTGCTGCACGAATTGCGGCTACGTATCCACCGGGGCCTGCCCCGATCACAACTAAGTCAAATGCCTTGGACGCCATGAGCCCCTCCGATTCCAAATTTAGTTTGGTATTAAACTACTTTTGCGAACACTTCAACGCACAGCTTCGTGCGCCCCCTATTTTTTAAAGGGCGCACGGCTAAGGTGCTCACATCTAAGGCGCTTTTGAAAGAGCATCAAAGCGGAACTCAGGCGCTTTGCAGCTCTCTTACTTGGTGGCCATAGCCGCCAGCCTGCAAGAATTCCTGCTCAAGGCGGCTGGTGCTGCGTTCGAGTGCCTCGTTGCGATACGGAAAGCGACCGAATTGACGGATCACTTCGCGATGGGCTTTGGCGTGCAGCAGGTTGCTTGCGCCAGAGGCGGGCATGCGCTGATGCATCAAGCGGACGCAACGGTCCTGATCCGTCAAGCATTCGGAATGCATCAACGGAAGATAGAAGAACTGCCGCGCAGGCTCATCGATCTTCATGTCCCACTTATGGTCAATGGCGATCTTAGCAGCGGTGCGGGCGATCTTGTCTGATGCAAACGCTTTGCCGGTGTTGCGGAACATATTGCGCGGGAATTGGTCCATCAGAATGATATAGGCCAGAGCCCCTGATGGATAGGTCAGCCACAGCCCGCAGGTTCCACTGAGGGCGGCCTCCCATGTGCTGCCAAACCGGTCCCGTATGGTTTGATCCAAGGTCTCACTGACCTCGTACCAACCCTCTGGACCTACTTCGTCTAACCAGAATGACAAAATTTCATCTGCGTCGACCATTTGCCTGTCTCCATTTTTTGATCCCGTCCCCTGGGATAAAAGAATCTTACAATCAGAACTTTCTGAAAAGACAGTCAAAAAATACGACAGTATGTAAGGAATTTCACGAAATGGCGGCTTCTGCCTCTTCTTCGGCCGTTTCGATGTCATATTCGCGCGCAAAATCTACCGCAACTGGTGTCGCAGCGGGCATAACGGGCGTGTAGGTTGTTGTATCTTCGACCGAAATCGCAGGGCGTTGGGTCATGCGATAGCCGGCATAGGCCGCCATGGCTGACATGAGAATCGCAATAATCAGGAAATAGCCCGGCGGTCCCATGAAGCCCATCACCCAACCGGTGATAATAGGACCAGACACCGCGCCCACCCCATTGATAAAGATCATGCCCCCCGAAGCGGCAGCCATGTCCTCGTTGTTGAGATAGTCATTGGTATAAGCCAACAGCAGTGAATACAGTGGATTGGACGTGCCCCCGATGACAAAGGCCGCGACCAGCAGCACGCTAAAGCTATGGCCCATCGTCATCCCGACAAAGCCCCCCAAGCCCCCAATGGCCGCAACCACCAAAATCAAAATCCGACGGTCCATCCGATCTGATATCCATCCCAGCGGATATTGCAGCAAAACCGCCCCGATATAAAAGCTGGCCACAAAGGTGGAAATCTCCACAAGGCTCAACCCCGCTTCGCCGCCGTAAACCGCCGCCATGCCAAACTGTGCTGCAAACACGCCCCCCAACAAGAACATGCCCGCACAGCCAAGCGGCGACAGGCGCAAAAGCTCTTTGATGCTCATCGGTGCGGTGGAATCAAACGCCGGTGTAGGGCTGATCGACAGCAAAATCGGCGCAAACGAGATCGAAACCAGCACCGAAGGGATCACAAACAACACAAACCCAGACGGATCCGCCACCAGCAGCAGCCCCTGCGCGGTCACGATACCGGTCATCTGCACGATCATATATAGCGACAACGCCTTGCCGCGGTTTTCGTTGGACGCCTCGTTGTTGATCCAGCTTTCCGCTGTCACATACACGCCGGAAAAGCAAAACCCGATCAACACCCGTCCAACGGTCCAGACCCATGGGTTGGCATAGGTCGGATAAAGGATCAGCACCGCGGAAATCAACGAGGCCAGCGCCGCAAACACCCGCACATGTCCCACACGCCGGATCATCTCTGGTGCCATGCGCGATCCCCCAAGGAAACCGGCAAAATAGGCCGACATCACGATCGACATCTCAAACGTCGAAAAGCCTTCGATACCACCGCGCACCCCAAGCAGGGTCCCTTGGAGGCCATTGCCCACCATCAACATCAGCAGGCCCAGAAACAGGGGCCAGGCACTCGACAGGATTTGGATCATCGCTCGCACTCCACGGGCAGGTTGGTCAGAAGCCGCTGCCTAGACCAAGCCTGATCGAAGAGATCGCTGATTTGCGACAAAGAGAGTCGTTTTACGCCCCCGATGGCAGCAAAAGTGACGCGTCACCGTAAGAAAAGAACCGATACTCTTCGCGCAGGGCGTGTTCATAGATCTCTTTGATTCGCGCCTGCCCCATCAATGCCGATACCAGCATCATCAAAGTAGACTTGGGCAGGTGGAAATTGGTCATCAATGCATCTGCAACCCGAAAGCTGTAACCGGGATAGATAAAGATGTCAGTGTCGCCGCTCCAGGGTTGGATGGTGCCGGAATGCCCTGCACTTTCGATCAGGCGCAACGCGGTGGTTCCAACCGGAATGACCCGCCCGCCGGCGGCTTTGGTGGCGGCAATGTCTGCTGCGGCCTCTGGGCTGACTTCGCCCCATTCGGAATGCATTTTATGGGTGGTCACATCGTCCACTTTGACCGGCAAAAAGGTGCCCGCCCCGACATGCAAGGTGACTTGGGTAAAGGAGACCCCTTTGGCAGCCAGTGCCTCCAATAGTGCCTCATCAAAGTGCAAAGACGCTGTCGGTGCGGCCACAGCCCCCAGATTGCGCGCAAACACCGTCTGATAGTCTTCTTTGTCCTGATCATCTGCCGCGCGTTTGGCGGCAATATAGGGTGGCAATGGCATGGCCCCCGCCTCTGCCAAAGCGGCATCAAAATCATCGCCCGTTAGGTTAAAGCGCACCAGCGCCTGCCCCTCCTGTTTGGTCACCAACTCGGCCGAGAGATCCTCGGAAAAGGTGATGACCTCACCTTCGCGGATCTTTTTCAAGGGTTTCAGCAGGGCCATCCACGTGCCATCCGCCTGCGGCTCCAACAGGGTAACTTGAATGGCAGCGCGGGTTTCCCCCTCGGTGCCAGTGCGGCTGCGAAATCCTGACAGGCGCGCCGGGATCACCTTGGTGTTGTTCAGCACCAACCGATCCCCGGGCCTCAGCCAGTCTGTCAGATCAGACACGCGCGCATCCGTCAGCACATCTGGCTGCGCCACAAGAAGGCGCGCAGAGCTGCGCGGTTTGGCCGGACGGGTGGCAATCCGATCCTCTGGAAGGTCAAAATCAAAATCGCTGAGTTTCATTGGCGTACCTTGGGAACTGGGCGGCGGAATATCTCTCGGAACATGCCCGGTGTAAAGATCGACAATGGGTTCACTTGGACTTTGGGATCAGAAGAGGCGCCGGTTAGTCGGAAATTAAAGCCCAACAGGCCTTCACCTTTGCGGGTCAACAAAGAGCCGATGCCGTTCAACGCATAGAGCGGCGACAGAACGCCCTGAAAATCCATCTGATTGGTTGCCAACTCATAGCCGCCATCCAATGACAGCCCCATCGACGCCCCAACTGCGCTGCTGGATCGGACGACCAATTGCTCTGGGCTCAGACGAAACTTGGCCTCGATCTCGGAAAACAGAATGCCCGGCCCCCCCAGTTGTTCCAGCAATCCAACAATCGATACCGCGTGCAATAGCGCCGCCAAGGCCGGGATTTCGATGATCCTAAGGTTGGAAATGGTCAAATAGCCATCATAGTGTCCCGCGTTGCCCACGGGGATCATGCTGAGCAACAATTCACCTTGTTTGGCGCGGTTCAACAGGCCAGCGGCTGACAACACAGCCCCAGCATCTTTGGCCCGAACTTCAAAACTGCTACGTCCGCCAACCGGGGACACCTGCCCCGTCACCGCTGCGGCCCCATTGACCAAGCCCGAAAACTGCCCCGACAATTCCCCCGAGGTTGAGAAAGTACCTTTGAAGGCATCAAGACTGATCTTTTCGGTCACTCTCAGGCGATCCAAATTGACCTTGAGGCCCTGTTTGCTACCCGCGCCGCTGCCGGTTGTGGCACCACCCAATTTGGGCAGGTTGCGCAGATCCACGGTGCCCCCATTGATGTCGACCTTCGGGGCGCGGCCTTTGCCCTGCCCGTGCAGCGTAATGGGCGCATCCAACCAATTGCCCGCCTGGACCCGCGAAAACCGCAGGCTTTCCAACTGGCCGTCCTCTTTGAGCGTCACAGAGCCGCGCGCGTTTAGACCAGCGGAGCTGAGGGCGAGACTGTCGATTTGTGGCGGCGTGCTGAGCGCACCGCTGATGGTCAAAGCCCCGGTGCGGTTCGCAGATTTGGACCAGCCCAAAGCCCCCAGCCTAAGCGACAATCCCGCCAGATCAGAGGTCAGATTGAACTTGGGCGCCTGTCCTTGAACTAGGGCCAGCTCAAATGCGCCCTTGCCCTCGCCCGCGACACTGCCGCGCGGCAGCGCGATATTGAATTCATCCAGAAAGGCTTGGTTCAGCGCTACATCGGCATAGACTTTGGATTTTCCGCGATCTTCCTTGCTTAGATCATCCTCGAACAGAGCGTGAAACCGAGCTTGGCCAATTGACCCATTGCCGCGAATTTGCAGCATCTCGTTGGTGGCGTTCAGCGCCAATTGCGGCGCGCGCAATTCGCGCCCCGGCACCAGCTTATTGCTGTAAACGTCACGCAAAGAGGCCGTCACATCAAACAGCACCCGTTCGGGCGGCAGTTTTTTCTGCAATGGCATATTCAAAACGCCCTGCGCCCGCACCCGCCCATCTGCCAAATCCACCGGTCGCCCGGCTTTGCCCATCAGGTTCAGCGGCTTTTGATCCAGCAAAGACAGCGCCGCCGTGATGGCCCCTTCGGCGCGCAGCCGGACTTCGGCAGGCGCAGGCTTAATTCTGACATCAGGCACAATGAAGGTGGTGCCGGTGATATCAACCTGCCCGCCCTGTGGCGCATGCACCTTACCGCGATCCGCGGTGGCGACAAAGCGTTGCCCGTGTAGTGCTGCGTGCCCTGCACCGTCTTGGATCGGCGGCATATTGCGGGCAAAGGTCAGATTGGCGTCTTCAAACTCAAACCCCGCATAAAGGTCTGGTTCTTGGCCGGGGCTGTTGCGATAGGCCAGTTGCGCGTTGCGCAAAGAGATGGCGTGGACATTTTCACTGACCCAAAGCCGGGTCTTGGCCTTAAGATCTTCGGGCCACAGGTCCAAAACCACCTCTGGATCCAACGCCGCTGATTGCGCCTTGGCTGACAGACGCCACCCTTCGGGGTCGGCCACAGCTTCGCCGCTGACATTGATCAACTGTCCCCGCTCTTCCAGCACCAACTCGCCAACGGTCAGCGTAAACGGGTCCAGCCCCATCCGAAAACTCATCTGCGCCCGATCCAAGGTCACATCGATGTCCATCACCCCTTCGGGGGCGGCGGTCAGATCCTGCACAGTGAACTGGCCCAAGAAGGCCTCGGGGGTGCTGCCGGGGGCCCCCTGCAACACCGCTTTGCCTTCGGCGCGGCCAGTGATCCATTTGCTGACCACCGACAATTCGTCAAATTGCAGGGTCTGCGTGTCCGGTTCAAAGGTGAAATAGCTGCGTGCCGATTTAAACGGCACTGGCTTGGTTTCCGGCGTTGGTTGCACCACACCCGCTGCGATCTGCAAGGTGCCGCTGATTGGGCCAAACGCTCCGATTTCATCCACCGAGCCGCGCAATGCGCCCGAAATAGGCGCCCGCAACACGTCAAGCCACGCAACCGCCGCGCTTTGCACCGCGATATCCTGCGCGGCCATGTCTTCGAAGTTCATGCCAAACTGCGCCGCATTCGACCCGATTTCGCTTTCGAAGCTCAGTGCCACTGTGGTCACATAGTCATAGCCCCCCAGCAGCGCCAAGTCGCCGCTGATTTGCAAGGTTTCCTCCCCCCGCTCAAGCCGCAGCCGACCGCCATCAATCGTCCATGCGCGCCCTGCCCGCAGGTCTTCGTAGCGCACAATCAACGCATCCGCTTCGATCTGATCCAACTCGATCAATTCGTCGCTCAGCAACAGGTCATCCAACTCTCCGATGATTTCGCTGAGGCTGGCGGCTTGCTCTACTTCGGGCAGGCTGGCCCCAAAGGCCAAATCAAACGAGCCGTCTTTGCGCTGGCGCACCAAGATTTCTGCCCCAGACACCCGCACACGACCCAAGCGCATCTTGCCTTGCAACAAAGGCCCGGGCGCAAAACCAGCCTCAAGATCAGAAACCGCAAGAACAACCGGGCCACCGGGCTGGGCAAACTCAACGTCGCGCAGGCTGATCCGGGGGCGACCGTTGCTTTCGACCACCAAGGTGATGGCCCCAAACCGCACATCGGCGTCCGGCACCATCTGGGTCAATCGCGATTGCAATTGTGTGTGCAGCCAAGGCGGCGCCTGCAGGGTGCGCCCGATCGATGAATAGACCACCCAAGCCAATCCCAGCACCAATACCGTCACCACGCCAAGCGCCCAGAGGGCGATGCGAAGCCCACGGCGTTTGGTCGGCGTTGGTGTTTGGTCGTCCTCGGCTGGGTCCATCCCCAACGCTCCTGCTGTGCTGCCTGTGCGCGCAATGGGTTTATTCTTTGCCCTGTCACGCTATTACTAACGCCAATCATAAAACCGACGGACGAGGATTAACAGTGACCGATCTCACCCCAGCCCCAGATTTCACCCTGCCACAGGATGGGGGTGACCCGGTCACCCTGTCAGCCCTGCGCCCGGCGCCGGTGGTTTTGTTCTTTTATCCACGCGACAACACGTCTGGTTGCACCCGCGAGGCCAAAGAGTTTACCGAATTTCAAAAGGAATTTCAGGATCTTGGCGTCAAAGTCTTTGGCGTTTCCAAAGACACGATTGCCAGCCACGAAAAGTTCCGCACCAAGCAGGACCTCGGCATCGCCTTGCTGTCTGACGCGGAAACAACTGTCTGTGAAGACTATGGCGTGTGGAAAGAAAAATCGATGTACGGCAAGACCTTTTGGGGGATTGTGCGCTCGACCTTCTTGATCGATGCAGAGGGCAACATCGCGCAAGAATGGCGCAAGGTGAAAGTGCCCAACCATGTTCAAGAGGTTCTGGCAGCGGCGAAAGCGCTTGGCTCATGAAAACGCTGACCGACATGGCCATCGAGGTTCTCAACACCGCAGATGGCCGCGCCAAAACCGCCCTGTCCCACAAATACGCCGCAGAATGGTTTGCCGCACGCGAGGCAGGAACAGAGATCGCAGTGGGCACTGGCACGCCACCCTTGCGCCCAGCTCGCCCTGAGAAGCCAGAGCTGCTGGACCCTCGGGATGTGCCCCGCCGTCGCCCCGGCAGCCCGGCCGGGCGGATCGCCCTGCTGCATGCTGTGGCCCATATCGAATTGAATGCTGTGGATTTGCATTGGGACATCATTGCCCGGTTTGGACATGTGCCGATGCCAATGGGGTTTTACGATGATTGGGTCAAATGCGCGGATGAAGAATCCAAGCATTTCAATCTGATATGCGACTGCCTTGAAGCGATGGACAGCCACTACGGAGCCCTTGCCGCACATGCGGGCATGTGGCGCGCTGCCGAAGACACCGCCGAGGATCTGATGGGCCGTTTGGCCGTAGTGCCCATGGTCTTAGAGGCGCGCGGATTGGACGTGACGCCGGGCATGATCAAGATCTTCGAAAACGCCAAAGAGACCGGCGCTGTCGAAGCCATGGAAGTGATCTATGCGGAAGAGGTTGGTCATGTGGCCTATGGATCCAAGTGGTTCCACTTTCTGTGTGGACGCCATGATCTGGATCCCAAGGCGGTGTTTCACGACCTCGTGCGCACATATTTTCATGGGGCTCTCAAGCCGCCTTTCAACGAAGAAAAGCGCGCTGAAGCGGGTCTGCCGCCGGATTTCTATTGGCCACTGGCGGATCAGCATGCTGTCAAAAAACAGTCCTAATCCTGCTAAATAGTCGAAAATAGGCAAGTTTTCGCCACTTAGGCGGAAATGCACCCGTCAGAGCGAATCGATTCGTTAAAATTGTTGCTTATAGGTCAAGCTCTGTTAAAAACCTTTTCGGTGGACGCGCCACAAGAGTGCGCCACTGACGAATGGGGACGGAAAGTAGGGGACTGACGGGTGAAGACACGTCTTGCATCACGTATCGATGCGTTGCTGGAGCCATGGTTTCCAGAGCGACGACTATTCTTGAGATCAGACAGCGACACGCGGTTTATACGGCTGCGTCCGGTGACACAGTTGGTGGCCTTTGCAGGCTCGGCCTCGATTATGGCTTGGGCCATCGTGGCCACCGCCGTTTTGCTGATGGACAGCATCGGATCGGGCAATTTTCGCGAACAGGCAAAACGCGATCAACGCACATATGAAAACCGGCTGAACCTTTTGGCCAGCGAGCGCGACACACGCGCCCAAGAGGCGATGGCGGCACAGTCGCGCTTTAACCTGGCGCTGGAACAGATCTCGCAAATGCAGACCGAGCTGTTGTCCTCTGAAACAGCCCGGCGCGAACTGGAAACCGGGATCGAGGTTATTCAGTCTAATCTGCGCGACACGCTGAAAGAACGTGACGCAGCCCGCAGCGAAGTGGCCGCGCTGAGCGCAGACGCCAGCTCTGCGCCTGCAAATGGTCAGACCATTTCGGATGACGAAACCTTTGATTTCTTGGTCTCTGCCCTGTCAGACACCGCCCAAGAACGCGACCAAATCCTGACCGACGCGCAGCATGCGCTTGGCGAAGCGGATGAACTGGCCTTCCAGATCAAGTTGATGGAAGACCAGAACGACCAGATCTTCCGCCAGCTTGAAGATGCGATGACAATCTCGGTTGCGCCATTGAATAAGATGTTCAGCGCCGCTGGCCTGAATACAGATACGTTGATCGGACAGGTGCGCAGCACCTACTCCGGCCAAGGTGGTCCCTTGACCCCGCTGTCCTTCTCGACACGTGGCGAAGAGCCCGGACCGGATGAGCTGCGAGCCAATCGCTTGCTCAACCAAATGGACCTGCTGAACCTTTATCGCATTGCCGCCACCAAGGCGCCCTTTGCGAAGCCGGTCAAAGACGCCGTTCGCTATACCAGCGGTTTCGGTATGCGCCGCGATCCTAAGACAGGCGGACGCCGCCTGCACAAAGGCACCGATTTTGCCGGCCCCTCCGGCACCGCGATCTATTCGACAGCGGATGGTGTGATTGTTCACGCGGGTTGGTCTTCGGGCTATGGCCGCTTGATCAAGATCCAACATGAGTTCGGAATTGAGACAAGATACGCTCACTTGTCAAAAATTCGCGTGAAGGTCGGACAAAGGGTCTCGCGCGGGGAACGTATCGGTGATATGGGAAACTCCGGACGTTCTACCGGCACTCATCTACACTATGAAGTGCGCGTCGGCGGCCAGGCCGTCAATCCCATGATCTACATCAAGGCTTCAAACGATGTTTTCTAAGAGTAAAATTAACGAACCAGGCCCTAAGGCCTCCGACACAGCGAAACCTGCTATGCCCGATGCTCCTGCACCAAAACAAGATTTCAAAGCAACTCCGCCAAAAGCAAAGCCGCCTGCGTCTGTTTTGTCTGCTGACCTTCACGTCACAGGCAACATGAAGACAACTGGCGACATTCAGGTCGAAGGCACCGTGGAAGGCGACATTCGCGCCCACCTGCTGACCATTGGTGAGACCGCAACCATCAAAGGCGAAGTTGTCGCTGATGATGTTGTGATCAACGGCCGCATTGTGGGCCGTGTGCGTGGCTTGAAAGTGCGCCTGACATCGACTGCACGTGTTGAGGGTGACATCATCCACAAGACCATCGCAATCGAAAGCGGCGCCCACTTCGAAGGCTCTGTTCAGCGTCAAGACGATCCGCTGTCGGGCGGCAAGAAAGCAGCCCCTGCGCCCAAAGGCTAAAGTGGCCGACAAAGCTAAGACATCAAAGCGTCCCGTTGGGGCGCTTTTTTTGTGACCGCGACAAGCGCAGAGGAGCATACGCGCCCTGCCCCAGTAAAGCGCGCTATTTGATTTCAGCCTCTGCCAATGCATGTTCAAACCGCGACACTGGGCACAGCTCAAAACTGTCGCGCAGCACCTCGATCTCTAAGATGCGATCCACCCGAAACGTCCGTTGATCCTGTCGCAGCTCATCCCACGCCAGCACATACCAAATCGGATAGTTCAACAGCAGGTAATGCGGCCAAATCCGGCGTGTGGTCACTGCGCCGCTTTCAGACCGATAGCGCAGCTCTAGCTGGCGCATTTGCACAAATCCCTGATGCAATGCCTCAACCACCGCCGGATCATGCGCCTCAAAGGCCGCCTGCACCTGCACCGAGGCCGTGCCACCAATCAAAATCCGCTTTTTCAGATCGACCACGCGGGTCCGGGTGATGGCGGAAAAAGACGCCATCAACTTGCGACGGATCGGTTCCAGACGCGCCATAAAGAACGGGGATTTCATCTGTTCTGCAATCGACAGGCTGACCAATAGGTCCACCGCTTCTGAATAGCTAAAGCTCACCCGCTCTAACCCCCAGTGGCGGTCCAGACGAATGCCACCGCCCCGCCCACGATCCGCCTCGATAGGCAGGCCTCGGTCACGCAGAATTTGGATGTCTCGGCTGATGGTGCGCGGGCTGACCGCAAACTCCTTTGCCACCTCAGCGACCGTAAAGTGCTGCCCCTCGCGCAGCCGAACAGCCAAATCTTCGAGCCGTTTCATTTGATCCTGAGCAGAGTTTCGTCCCATGGCACAAATATGACCTATTATGTCCTATTCGTCGATATCTGTCGGGCGACAACTTCAAAAAGGAAAGAATCATGTCGTCACCTGTAACCGTATTGGCTCCGATCAAACTGGCCCCCGGCAAAACCGAAGCAGACCTTCTGGCCGCCTCTGCCCAGTTCCAAAAAGATTTTGCAGGCAAGGAAGCGGGCATTCTGCGCCGTGAGCTGGTGCGCAATCCCGATGGCACCTATCTGGACATCGTTCAGTTCAAATCCAAAGACGACGCCAAAGACGTCATTGCCCGCGAAATGGAATCTCCCGCATGTGCGGCGTTCTTTTCGGTGATGGATCTGACTGGTTTTGACGAAAACGCCGAAATGGACTTTCACGTAACGCTGGAACAGCACGGCTAAGCCAGACCAACAAGTGCAAACAGAGGCCGGTGTCAGGCCTCTAGCTCGGCGTCCCAGTACAGGTAATCCAACCAGCTGTCGTGCAAATGATTGGGCGGGAATTTCCGCCCCGTGTTGCGCAGCTGATCGGATGTGGGGCGCCGTGGAGGTTTGCGCAGCTGCATGCCCATCTGGCGCAGGCTGCGCGAGCCTTTGCGCAGATTGCACGGCGAGCACGCCGCCACGACGTTTTCCCAACTGGTGATGCCGCCCGCGGCGCGTGGCACCACATGATCAAACGTCAGATCTCCGCGTCCGCCGCAGTACTGACAGGAAAATTCATCCCTCAAAAACAAATTAAAGCGCGTGAAGGCCACGCGCTTTTGAGGTTTGACAAAATCTTTGAGGACCACAACCGAAGGGATCCGTATTCGGGTGCTGGGGCTGCGTACCTCTTGATCATATTCGGCAACGATATCGACCCGGTCTAACCAGACGGCTTTGACCGCTTCTTGCCAGGGCCATAAGGACAGAGGATAATAAGAGAGCGGTCGGTAATCCGCGTTTAGAACCAATGCGGGATGCTGTTTAAGCACGCCACGTTCTCTGACAAATTCTGCTCTGAAATCTCCATCCATCGGCCTTAACCGCTCCTAGCCCTGTCTGTGCCACCATGTGCACCCGAACGAGGACTCCCTCGTCCCGGCTGTCTATAACTATATATCGTGTGGTTCATCCGGCAACCCCCACGAGATACAGTATCGACAACAAAGTGGTAACGCGTGGAAATGACAGGAAGATGACGCTGCATCTGCCCAAAAATTACCCACGCGTCAGGGACAGGTTACAGCCCGAGCTTGTCACGCATGAAGGCCAAAGCCACCGAAAGCCCATCTGGCGCGATGCCATGTGCGGTGCCTTTCATGATGTGGGCGTAGACCTCTTTAAAGCCGGCTTCTTGCAGGGCCTCTGCGGCCTCTGGCAATGATTGGGGCGGCACAACATCATCTTCGTCGCCATGCACCAACAGAATGGAGGGTTTGGAAATCGCCTCATCAGCCAACAGATCCGGCGACATCAACCGGCCCGAGAAGGCCACGATGCCCGCAATCTCATCTTCGCGCCGGGGGGCCACATGCAAGGACATCATGGTACCTTGCGAAAAGCCGAACAGAACCATCTGCTCTGGCAACAGATCTTCGTCGATCAGGATGGCATCCAAAAAGGCATTCAGATCTTCTGCGGCGGCAACCATGCCACGCTCAGCTTCTTCTTCAGAAGAGCCATCAATCCATGGGATCGGAAACCACTGATAGCCCATCGGCGCACCGGCGCAGTTTTCGGGCGCATCTGGCGCAATGAACAGAGTGTCGGGCAGATGTTCTGACAAAGGATCCGCCAACCCCAATAGATCGGCACCGTTGGCGCCATAGCCATGCAGGAACACAACAACCGAACGTGTTATGCCTGATACGGGTTCTCTGCGTTCTGCCTGCAGTACTCTGGTCATCGAATTCCGTCCCTCTGTTTCATCACGTGGTAATAGGCCCACAATTGGCGCGCAGCAACCGATCGCCACGGGCTCCATCGTTCGGCCATTTTGCGCACCTCTTTGTCCTTGGGGCGCTCTGGCAGTGCGTAAAGCAGTTTTGCTCCCTCTTGCAAAGCCAAGTCACCCGACGCAAACACATCTGCCCGCCCCAGCGAAAATTTCGCATAGATTTCAGCCGTCCACACCCCAATGCCGGTGACCGCGGTCAGCGTTTTGATCACGGTTTCGGTTGGAGCGCAGCGCAGCGCGTCGTAATCGATCCCCGCTTCAGCCAGCGCCAGCGCATAGCGCGCCTTTTGCCGGCTCAACCCCACAGCCCGCAATTCATCTTGGGTTTTGGTCGCAATCCTTGGGGCGCTGGTCAGATCTGCGGCCACCAATTTGGCCCAGATCGCATTGGCCGAGGCCACGCTGACCTGTTGCGACACAATCGCGCTCAGAACCTCGCCAAAACCGTCGGGCTTTAGGCGCAACGGCAAGGGCCCAGTGATCGCATTGGCGCGTGCCATGCCTTCGTCATGGGCACAAAGCCACGCCACACCTTCGGCGACGCAAGCATCTGAGGTTATCACCCGTTCGCTCATAGCTGATCCACCCAGTCCAACATCTCTTTCACCGTGGCCACTTTGGCGCCCTCGGGCTGAACCGGCCGGTCAATCATGATCACCTTCAATCCCAATGCGCGCGCGGCTTCCAACTTGGCCACCGCATTGCCACCTGCGTTTTTCACCACCAATGTATCAATCTCAAGCCGTTGAAAAAGCTCCATTTCCGAGGCCACAGTAAAGGGTGGGCGCGCCACGATATAACGCCCGGATTCTGCTGGAAACGGGCTTTGCGCCGCTTCGATCCCACGCAGGTACAATTCGACCTGCGCAAATCCTGCCAGCTGCGGCAAAGCTTTGCGACCAATGGCCATAAAGACCTTGCGCGCGTCGCTCAGCGCTGCGGCTGCGGCGTTTAGATCAGGCACATGACACCAGTGATCCTGCGCCTCGGCGCGCCATTCTGGGCGCAACAACTGAAGGTATGGCAGCCTATGCTTGGCCGTCAAACTTGCGGCACGCCGACTGATCTGATCGGCAAAGGGATGGGTGGCGTCCAGCACGGCGGAAACATGATGCTCGTGCAGATATGTTTCAAAGGCCGCGTCACCACCAAAGCCACCACTGCGGGTCAAGATCGGATAGGGATTGGGCGTCGATGTCGCCCCCGCCAAAGAGGCCACCGCATGTACACCCCGCGCGGCCAACCCCTCAGCCACATGTCGGGCTTCGGCGGTGCCTGCCAGCAAAAGCACGGTCATGACGGATCCTCTGATGGGCCCGCTTGCGCCAAAACAGTTCCGGCCCGGTCAATCACCACGATGTCACAGATGCTGCCGTCGGGCAGCATTTTCTGCACTTCTCTCAAGGCACGCTGAGAAACAACTTCTGCAAAGGGTTTCCCCGCGATTTCATAGGCTTGAAGCGCCGTGTTGCAGTGCGCAAGTGCGGGATTTTCCATCCAATCAGCCACAGTTTCAAAGTTCACCTGACTGCGCCCCGAATGCAGGTCGCGCGCGCCCTGCGCCAGTTTGGTAATCTTGCCAATCCCGCCCCCAATCGTCACCCGTTCGACCGGGTGGCGCGCGATGTATTTCAACAATCCGCCAACAAAGTCGCCCATGTCCAGCATCGCTTGTTCGGGCAGAGCATGGAGGTGTCGCACCACTTTTTCCGATGTGGCCCCCGTACATCCAGCCACATGGCGCAGCCCTTCGGCGCGCGCCACATCGACACCGCGATGGATCGAAGCGATCCACGCCGCACAGGAAAACGGCCGCACAATCCCCGTTGTGCCCAATATCGACAGACCGCCTTTGATGCCCAGCCGGGGGTTCCACGTCTTTTGCGCAATCTCAGCCCCGTTGGGCACCGAAATAGTGATCTGAATGTCGGGCTTTTGCCCCAGACGTTCGGCCATCTCTTGAACAGTTTCGCGCATCATTTGGCGCGGCACCGGGTTGATCGCTGCTTCGCCGGGGGGAATCGGCAAACCGGGTTTGGTGACAGTGCCAACCCCGTCCCCTGCCACAAAGCGAACGCCCTCTGGGCTGGCTTGGACGCGGGCGATGATCAGCGCCTGATGGGTCACATCCGGATCATCCCCGGCGTCTTTGACAATGCCAACCTCAGCCCAGCCTGCGCCCTGTTTTGCATGGGCAATGGCAAAGTCGGGCCGCTCGCCTCGTGGCAAGGTGATGCGGATTTTTTCCGGCTGGCCTTCGCCCCATAGCATCATCAAGGCCGCGCGGGTTGCGGCGGTGGCACAGGCGCCTGTGGTCCATCCACGGCGCAAAGGTGTATCTGGTTTTCTGCTCATCTGAGGGGACTATAGGTGCAGGCGCTTGCCGCGCCAATATGTCGTTTGTGACCTTCACCAAGGCGATCAGGACAGGCATAAGAGTGCTATGACTGACTCGCTTTCTTTTCCGCAGGGCTCTTGGCCCGAAATGGCCCCCGGCTGGGTCTGGCTATGTGGCGCGGGCCCCGGAGATCCGGGTCTGCTGACGCTGCATGCGGTGAACGCCATGCGCCAGGCAGACGTTGTGATCTATGACGCCCTTGTCCAAAGCGAGATCCTGCAATGGGCCCCTCAGGCCGAGCATATCTATGCAGGCAAGCGTGGCGGCAAACCTTCGGCCAAACAGCGCGACATTTCTTTGCATCTGGTTGAGCTGGCCCAACAGGGCAAGCGGGTGCTGCGCCTCAAGGGTGGCGATCCTTTTGTCTTTGGGCGCGGCGGAGAAGAAGCGCAAACCCTGATCCAGCACGGAGTGCCTGTGCGTATCATCCCCGGCATCAGTGCCGGGATCGGCGGGCTGGCTTATGCCGGCATTCCCGTGACGCACCGCGACGTCAATCAATCCGTTACCTTTGTAACCGGTCATGACCAAACCGGCGCAACACCCAGCTCTCTGAACTGGAAGGCCATTGCCGAAGGCGCGCAGGTCTTGGTGATCTACATGGGCATGAAACATGTGGCGCGCATCTCGCAGGCCCTGCTCGAGGCAGGACGCCCGGCCGATGAACCCTGCGCCGTGGTCACCTCTGCCACCACTGCCGATCAAAAGGTGTTGGAAACCACACTTGGCACTATGGTGCAGGACATCGCCGACAGCGGTATGACACCCCCAGCGATCCTATGCGTGGGCCGCTCGGTCCTGATGCGTCAAGTTTTGGATTGGCAAGGGCTGGAAGCTGGCCTGCAACCTCGCAACCTAGACCCCTTGGGCCGTGGCGTGCCAGCAGAACTGTCCACCACGATCCCGGATCCAAACGGATGACGGGCCTGATCCTGGCCGCGCCCTCTTCGGGGGCAGGGAAAACCACGCTGACTTTGGCGCTGCTGCGCCTGTTGCGTCAGCACGGCATCGCCGTGCGCGGGGCCAAATCCGGCCCAGATTACATCGATCCCAAATTTCACGAAGCCGCCTGCGGCCAGCCCTGTCTAAACCTGGATGCTTGGGCCATGACACCCGAGCGGATTGCCGATTTGGCCGCCACCCCAGATCTATTGGTGATCGAGGGCGCCATGGGCCTGTTTGACGGGGCGCCCCCAGATGGCAGAGGCGCCGTCGCCGATTTGGCCCGCCAGCTAAAGCTGCCGGTTGTTTTGGTTGTGGATGCGGGGCGCATGGCGGGATCTGTCGCCGCCGTTGTTGCGGGCTTTGCCCAGTTTGATCCAGAGGTCCACGTTGCCGCCGTTATCTTGAACAATGTCGGGTCCGAACGCCATGAGGCCATGTTGCGTCGTGCCTTGGCCCCCAGCGGTTTGCCGATTCTCGCAGCGTTGCGCCGCTCGCCGCAGTTGTCCTTACCTTCGCGTCATCTTGGATTGGTGCAAGCACACGAGCGGGAAGACTTGTCACAGTTTTTGGACACCGCTGCGGCGCATTTGGCGCAGACTTTGGACCTTGAGGCGTTGCTGACCTTGGCCAGACCCCTGCCACAGAACTCTGGCACCAGCCCGCGTATGATCCCGCCCGCGCAAACAATTGCAGTGGCACGAGATGCGGCATTTACCTTTTGTTATCCGCACCTTCTGCAAGATTGGCGCGCCCAAGGCGCCGAGGTGACGATGTTCTCGCCTCTGGCAGATGACTCGGTTCCAAAGGCCGATTTTGTCTATCTGCCCGGCGGGTATCCCGAGCTGCACGCCGGTCGTTTGGCGCAATGCATCACTTTTCGAGATAGTATGCGCAACGTATCAGAATGCTCTACACTTTTTGGTGAGTGCGGTGGCTATATGACCCTCGGAGAAGGTTTGATCGACGCAGACGGGACGCGCCATCAGATGTTGGGATTGCTGCCGCTTGAGACCTCCTTCCAGCAGCGAAAATTGCACCTTGGATATCGGCGTCTCACACCGCTTTCTGGCCCATTTACCGATGTTTTATTAGGTCATGAATTTCATTACGCGGTGACACTTAAATCGGATGGACCGCCCTTGTTTTCAGCACAAAACGCCGAAGGAGAGCCTTTGGCGGATATGGGGTTGAGCCTTGGTAAAACCCACGGATCTTTCGCTCATATCATCGATCAGGCGCGCTAACCGTCGTCAATTTGCGGAGCCGATTTGACCGGTTGGATGAAGCCATTCCATCCGTGAAATTTGCCGCCGCACCGCCGTAGACAAAGGAGATTGTTTTATCCCGAGAGGCGATTTTAGAATTGTTTCCCCACAAAATTGCGCTTGCGCGCGTTTTGGTCAGGCTCTAGCTGTTTCTTCATGACACAGACACTTGCCCCCACACCCGATAAACGCGCACAGCGCAACGTCCTTATCCTTGTTCTGGCCCAAGCCATTCTTGGCGCCCAGATGCCCATGATCTTTACGATCGGTGGATTGGCGGGACAGTCGCTGGCGACCAACCTTTGTTTTGCGACACTGCCGATCTCGCTTATCGTTTTGGGCAGTATGGTTGCGGCCACCCCGATTTCGAACATGATGCAACGCTATGGGCGTCGGATTGGGTTTTTCGTTGGTGCAATGGCCGGCGCGTTGGGCGGGGCAATTGGCGCCTATGGTCTATATCTGTCGTCTTTCCCGGTGTTCCTGTTGGGCAGTTTCATCACCGGATTTTACATGTCTGCGCAGGGGTTTTACCGCTTTGCCGCCGCTGACACTGCCAGTGACTCTTTCCGCCCCAAGGCAATTTCCTATGTGATGGCCGGTGGATTGCTGTCCGCAGTCATTGGCCCGCAACTGGTCAAGGTCACCTCGGACGCCTATGTCGTGCCCTTCCTTGGGGCCTACCTGATTGTGATCGCATTGAATGTGGTTGGCTCGCTGTTGTTTTTGTTCCTCGACATTCCAACCCCGGCCCCAGCGGGTGCAGACACACCGCGCGGCCGCTCGCGCCTAGAGCTGCTCAAAACCCCGCGCATCGCTGTCGCGGTGATCTGCGCCATGGTGTCTTATGCGCTGATGAATTTGGTCATGACCTCAACGCCGCTGGCCGTTGTTGGCTGTGGCTTTGAAAAAGACGTGGCTGCGGATGTGGTGACCGCGCATGTTCTGGCCATGTTTGCCCCGTCGTTCTTTACCGGTCATTTGATCGCGCGTTATGGCACTGAAAAGATCCTAGCCGCGGGATTGATCATCCTGACCGCGGCCGGGGCTGTGGCCCTGCAAGGGGTTGAGTTGGGCAACTTCTTTGGCGCGCTGATCCTCTTGGGCTTGGGCTGGAACTTTGGCTTTATTGGCGCCACCACCATGTTGGCCGGCGCCCATGAACCGCATGAACGCGGCCGCATGCAGGGTCTGAACGACCTGCTGGTCTTTGGCGGTGTGACCGTGGCTTCGCTGGCCTCTGGCGGATTGATGAACTGTTCTGGCGGCACACCGCAGGCAGGTTGGGCGAGTGTGAACCTTGCAATGGCCCCCTTCTTGGTGCTGGCAGGCGGGGCGCTGATCTGGCTGGTGTTCAACCAAAAGAACCAAGCCACCGCCTAAGCGCTGCACCATATCAAACGACAAAGGGGGCCAATGGCCCCCTTTTTTGTGCATAAAGCACCGGCTTGACTTACCAACGCCCGGTTTGAACCTGCCACATCAAGCGGGTTGAACGGCGAAACCCGGACATCGCCAAAGCACCTTCTGACACGCGGTGCGGCTCAGCGCGGGCCTGTTTCAAAATCGCTTCGGTCTGCCAAGTGCACAAGACCGCCGGGCGGGCATCGGGCGATATCGCTGTGCGCCCGGCGCGGGCTTTGTACAATCGCTCCAATCCGGCAGCCGCCAGCGCAGAAACGGCCTCGGGTCGCCCATCCAACAAGGGCACACGCTTGGCTTCTTCGAGGGCGGGAATAGCACGCAAGAAATTGGCCAATCCATGGGCATAGCCCAAATCAGACACCACCTCGGGGTCGGCTTCGCCCAACGCATCACAGGCCAATTGCAGCAACACCCCAGACGTATTCATCAGATAGGCATCAAACGCCGCCTGATCCTCGAACGGATCTTTGTAAATATCCCACCGCCGCGCCACGATCAGCTGATCCAGCAAAGCGCCACCTTCCGCCGAAATTGCCGCTGCCAAAGGTGTGGCCACCTCATGGCGGCGCACCGTTTCGCCTTTGGAAATCTGCTCGGCAATGTCACGCCACCATTGCAGGCGCATTTCAGCGATCATTTCCTCTTTGGTCACCCAAGGGGCGCGGGCAATTTCGACATTGGCCGCAAAGATCGGAAACAACGCATGGCGCGCCGCAACCGGCGCCGCCATCACCGCCGTAAAGCGATCCGGGTCAGCGCGCTCCAACGATTTGGCGCAGGCAATCACATCGGGGTCATCAAAACTCATGACAGGTCTTTCTGCAGTGTCTCAGGAGGCTCAGGCGTCATTTTGGCCGCGCAGCAAACGCCAGGTTATTGCATCCAACAGCGCCTCAAACGAGGCGTCCACTATGTTGGGAGAGACCCCAACCGTCGACCAGCGCCGCCCCTGCCCGTCTTCGCTGTCAATGATCACCCGGGTCACCGCCTCGGTGCCGCCCTGCGTTATGCGCACCTTGAAATCCACCAGATGCATATCCGCCAATTGGGCTGAATACTGACCCAAATCTTTGGAAAGCGCCTTGGACAAAGCATTCACCGGGCCCCGGTCACTGCCGGTTTCATCCATGGATTCCGATACCGACAACCGTTTTTCGCCGTCCACTTTGACCACAACAACGGCTTCGGACAGGCTGACCATCTTGTTGTACTTGTTCTTGCGCCGCTCCACGGTGACCTTATAGCGCTTGACCTCAAAGAACTTGGGCAACAGGCCCAATTCCTCGCGTGCCAGCAATTCAAAGCTCGCCTGCGCGCTGTCATAGGTATAGCCATCAGCTTCACGCTGCTTGATACGATCCAAAATCCGCGACAAGGCCGGATCACCTTTTTCAACGTCCAAGCCCGCTTCGGCCAGCCGGCGACGCAAATTGGATTGCCCCGCTTGGTTGGACATGGGGATGATGCGCGCATTGCCCACCTCTTCGGGGGGAATATGCTCATAGGTGGTGGGGTCTTTCAGGATCGCACTGGCATGCAAGCCCGCCTTATGCGCAAAGGCACTGGCCCCAACATAGGGCGCTTGGCGATGCGGCACCCGGTTCAAAATGTCGTCCAACTGGCGGCTGGCTTTGACCAAGCCCTTCAAGGCCTCCCGGCTGACGCCAATGTCATAGGTGCTGGCGTAGGGCTCTTTCAGCAACAACGTGGGAATAAGCGTGGTCAGATTGGCATTGCCACACCGCTCGCCCAACCCGTTCAACGTGCCTTGAATTTGGCGCACCCCCGCATCCACCGCCGCCAGCGATCCGGCAACCGCATTTTCTGTGTCATTATGGGTGTGAATGCCCAAACGATCCCCGGGGATTCCGGCGGCAATCACTTCGTGGACACAGCGCGCAATCTCGCTGGGCAACGAACCACCATTGGTGTCACACAGCACAATCCAGCGCGCCCCCGCCTCATAGGCCGCCCTCACAGCCTCCAAGGCATAGGCCGGGTTGGCTTTATAGCCATCAAAGAAATGCTCCGCATCAAACAGGGCTTCACGCCCCTGCGCCACCAGATAGGCGATGGACCGGGCGATGTTGTCGGTGTTTTCGCTCAGGTCGATGCCAAGCGCCGTTTTCACATGGAAATCATGGGTCTTGCCCACCAGACACACCGCCGGCGTCTCTGCGTTCAACACCCCGGCCAAAACGTCATCATTTTCCGCCGATCGCCCGGCGCGCTTGGTCATGCCAAAGGCGGTGAACACGGCGTTCAACTTGGGCTTGGCCTCAAAAAACTCGCTGTCCGTGGGATTGGCCCCCGGCCAGCCCCCCTCAACATAATCCACCCCCAATTGATCCAAGCTTGCGGCAATCTGCAACTTCTCTGGGGTGGAAAACTGAACCCCTTGGGTCTGCTGCCCATCGCGCAACGTGGTGTCATACAAATATAGACGCTCGCGGCTCATCCCAGCCCCCCTGCTTTTTCTTGGTTCAAATACCTGCGGGGGAGGTGGTGATCCCCTGCAAGGGGGGCACCGCCGGGGGCGGACAGCCCCCTATGCCCGCACGACCCCATCACAGATCCTCTAGCTTGGCGGCATCAAACTGCGGCCCCGCCAACAGTTCAACCCCAGCCTTGCTCATGCGCACTTCCACACCGGCGCCCAACAGCGCCGACTTCAACCGATCCACTTCGGAAAAATCTTTGCTCTGCATCGCGGTGTCACGCGCCTGTGCCAGACGCTCCGCCAAAGCGCTCAGATCCACATCTGCCTGTTCGGCCCAGTCGCCAAGCGACTCGCTGAGCAAGCCCAACAACTGCGCCGAGGCCAAGAACGCCCCTTTTTCATAAAAGCAGTCTTTCTGCGGATTGGCTGCAATCTCTTTGGCCATCGCATGCAGACGGGTCAAAGCGCCGGCAGTGTTCAGATCTTCGGCCAGCGCGTCCACCACCGCTTGATCCGGCCCAACCGGATCTGCCCCAGCACAGAGCGCGCGCCATTTGCGCAAGGTTGCCTCTGCTTCGGCGGCCTTCTGCGCGGTCCAATCCATCGGTTTGCCATAGTGGGTCGACAGAAACACAAAGCGGATCACCTCACCGGGCACGCCTTGGTCCAAGAGGTCGCGCACCGTGAAAAAGTTGCCCAGCGATTTGGACATCTTTTTGCCCTCAACCTGCAACATCTCGTTGTGCACCCAATAATTTGCAAAATTACCTTCTGGATTGGCACAGCAGCTTTGCGCAATTTCATTCTCGTGATGCGGAAATTGCAGATCGTTGCCGCCACCATGGATATCAAAACTCTTTTGATCCGCTGGCAAATCCTTCATCAGAATCTCATCCGCCATCGCTGAACATTCGATGTGCCAGCCCGGACGCCCGCGCCCCCAAGGGCTTTCCCAACCCGGCAGCGCGTCGCTTGAGGGTTTCCACAGCACAAAGTCCATCGGATTGCGCTTGTAGGGGGCCACTTCGACACGGGAGCCAGCGATCATGTCATCCACCGATCGTCCCGACAACGCGCCATAGGCCTGATAGCTGTCCACTGCAAACAGCACATGGCCTTCTGCGGCATAGGCGTGCCCCTTGGCGATCAGATCCTCAATCATCGCCACCATGGGTGCAATGAATTCCGTGGCGCGGGGCATCGCGCTTGGCTGCATCGCCCCCAACGCGCCCATGTCCTTCAGGTACCAGTCGATGGTTTCATCCGAACGCTCCTGCACGAGCTGCTCCAACGAGCCATCCGCGCCAGCCTCTTTGCGCGACAGCGCCGTGGCGTTGATCTTGTCATCCACATCCGTGAAGTTGCGCACATAGGTGACGTGCTCTGCCCCATAGACGTGGCGCAGCAACCGATAGAGCGTGTCAAACACGATCACAGGGCGGGCGTTGCCGATATGCGCGCGGTCATAGACTGTGGGCCCACAGACGTACATCCGGACGTTTTGCGGATCGATCGGTTCAAAAATCTCTTTTTGCCGCGTCTTAGAATTATGCAGCCGAAT
Source organism: Thalassovita sp. (assembly GCA_049116315.1). GTDB lineage: Bacteria > Pseudomonadota > Alphaproteobacteria > Rhodobacterales > Rhodobacteraceae > Thalassobius. The sequence continues at coordinate 77,239 of JAGDZD010000004.1, read as the reverse complement.
GGTCGTCATGGGTCGGTCCTCACACGTGCAAAGCCTTGTTTCGGGCCGGACCTATCAACTTCGCAGATGTTTGAGAAGAACAGAAGAACCAGCCTGAGAAACTCAGCCAGTAATGCAGCAGATAATGCAAATTGTTCTTTTCATGGCGGGCATGATAAACGCTGATGGGGTGCCTCACAATCACTGAATTGACTTTTTTGGGAAGGCACGGCCTTTTGGCGCTGAATTAGTGCAGCCCGCTGGAAAGAGTGTCATGAAACTATCGCTTCGCGTACAGACGTTGCATGGCACTGGTGCAGATGGCTGGGCGGTGTTTTACCGGGCGCGCCAGATGCGGGCCGACGGCCTCCCGGTGATCGAATTGACCATCGGCGAACACGACATCCGCACCGCCCCAAACATCATTGCCGCCATGGCAGAGGCCGCCCATGCCGGCCACACTGGCTATGCGGATATTCCCGGCATCCCGGCCCTGCGCGCCGAAGTGGCGGCCCGCGTAGAGGCGCGCACCGGCGTGACGACGCAATCCAACAACGTCTTGATCACGGCAGGGGGCCAAGCGGCGCTGTTCGCGGCCTTTCATGCCAGCTGTGATCCGGGCGACACTGCGCTGTTTATTGATCCCTACTATGCCACCTACCCCGGCACCATTCGCGCAGCCGGCGCGCGGCCCAAGGCCGTTCAAACCCGATCAAGCGATGGGTTCCTGCCCCAAGAAGCCGCGCTGAAACCCCAAGCGGCGGTCGCCAAAGTCTTATTGATCAACTCGCCCAACAACCCAACCGGTGCGGTGTATCCGCGCGACACGTTGGAAATGATCGCACAGATCACCCGGGATCACGACATGTGGCTGATTTCAGATTAGGTCTATGACACGCAGGTTTGGGACGGGGTCCACCTAAGCCCGCGTGCCCTGCCAGACATGGCAGAGCGCACCTTGGTGGTCGGCTCGATGTCCAAATCTCACGCCATGACCGGCAGCCGCCTAGGTTGGATCGTCGGGCCCGAGGAGGCCATTGCGCATCTCAGCAATCTGGCGATCAACACCAATTACGGCGTGCCCGGATTTATTCAGGATGCGGCGCTGTTTGCCCTGCACCAAGGACCGGCTTTGGAACAAGAGGTTGCCGCCCCATTTGAGCGACGCCGTGCCCTTGCGCTAAAGGCATTGGCCACGCAATCCGTTGTCTCAGCCCTGCCACCTCAGGGCGCGATGTATATGATGTTGGACATCCGCGCCACGCATCTCAGCGGCGAAGCCTTTGCGCTGGCCCTGCTTGAAAAGCACCATATCGCGGTGATGCCCGGCGAAAGCTTTGGGATGTCCGCCGCCGGGCACATCCGCGTGGCCATGACCGTTGCGGATGAACCGTTTGCCCAGGCCTTTGCGACCTTGCTGACCTTTGCTGGGGAACTGGCCCACGCTTAAGGTCATGGTTAAGGGGTAAGGGTTAGGGGTTAAGGCGCCATCCTCCAGCGCCCCTCGGGCCAGAAGGCGTGGAACGAAAAGGCAAACATCACATCATGGACCACGTCCTGTCCGTTGGCATCGCGCACCCGGATAGCCCCCACAGATTTCCCCTGCCCCAAGCTGGAGGTGTCCAGCGCCGAGGCTTGTTCGTCTTCCCATGTCAACGTCAGGCCATCTTCGCGGATCGTTTGCTCTTGCCGCAGGCGCGCCATCGTCCAAGCGGTGTCCCCCACCCGCACAACCCGCATCAGCGGCGGCACATCATGCGGCGGGTTTTCCCCGCTGTACAGGAACGGCCGCTTAGAGCTGTCGTAATTGCGGTAAGGGTTTTGCCCATAGGCCCGGGCGAAACGCGGCTGCGCCATCACCAACCCGTTTGGGTGCGCCGCACGATAGCTGGCCCAACTTTCCATCCAGACCGGCAGTTGGGTCAACTCAACATCGGTCATCTCACCCACGATGCCCGTGCCCAAAGCCTGTTGCCACCAGCTTTGAGTTTGCCGGTCATACATCACCATGTCTGAATTGCGTAATTTGCCCGAAACCCCAAAGCTAAGCTCTTGGCCAGCGACGCGTCGGTCAAACACGATGGCAGAATTGCACAAAGGACAGAACGTCACGGCCACAGGCACCTCTCCGATCTGATCATTCACGATTTCATGCCACATCAAATAACGCAGCGGATAGGCCCGAGGTGTTTCCCCGGGCAAGGCCACCGTGATCACGGATTCTCTTGGGTCCAATTCGGTTTCATCTGCGTGTTTGATGTGCGAGGGGTCATCAATGGCAGGGATCCCATCTTTGGGGGGGCCGCCCGACAAAATTTCCTGCCAGTTTGTGATAATGGTTTTATCAAAATCTGTATCGGGCCATTCATATTGCCAGAACGTGGGATCCGCTGAAGCCGCGCCGGCACTCAGCCCCACGGCAAGGCCAAAGGCCAAAATGAGACGTTTCATAGACACCTCCGATGAACATGTAGGTTGGTTGCCTGTTGAGTGTGACGCGAAAAGACGCCCCTGCCCAGCCATCCGCACGGCCTTGTGATTGAGGCGGAGCACATGTAACCTTGAGATGGGTGTGCGCCCGAAAAGCAATCCCATGATTGTGCGTCGCGCCATTTCTACAAAGGACATACTAAATGCCAATTATCTTGAGCCTTCTGGCGATTGCCACAGCGGCGTTTTTTTGGATCAACCGGGCGCGCAACGCCGCATAAGCCACACAGGATTTGATGGGGGTGGCCAACGATGTGCGCGCCGCAGCCCGCCGCTTTGGCTTTCAACGCCAAAGCGCAATTCACCCCGTCGACGCCATTGAGGATCCAAAAGTGGCCATTGGTGCCTTGGCCGCCGCGTTTCTGGAATTGGATTCCTTTCCCACATCGGATCAGAAAACCGCGATGATCAGCAGCCTCAGAGAGCAGCTGAATGTGTCTCATGATGATGCCGAAGAGCTTGCCATTTTGGGACGATGGATCATGTCGGAATGTGGGGGCGCAGAACCAGCCATCGCCCGGCTCTCTCGTAAATTGTTCAAATTGTCAGATCAGGAGTATTTCGACCCCTTGATGAACGTGATCAAAATGATCGCCAAATTTGGGCAGCACGGCCTATCCGCGAAACAGAAAACCGCCCTCGAAGATCTGAAGCACGGCTTAAAGATCCAATAAGGCCTGGGCGGTTGGCTGGTCGTGTTTCGCAGTTTCGCTGCGGGTTTTGACAACCGCCAAGATGACCTCGTGAAAACTGCCAAAAAAGAACTCGTGCCAGAATTTGGCATAAGCGCCAAAACCCGAATTGTCATAGGTGCGTGTCGTCAATGACAGGCGGGTTTTGCCCCCCAGATCCTCAAGACGATAGCCCCCAGACAGAATGTCGAAATAGTCACCGCCCACTTTGATGTGCGGATCCTCGATCCCTTCGGCGGCCCAATCTTCTGGAAACTCAAAGACCCAAGAGATCTGTTGGCCTTCGACCACTTTGGTGATGCGCTCATGAAACTGCACGTCGGGCCCCCAACGAGATTGGCGCAACGCCCCCTCTTCGGTTTCGCTCCATACGGCAGAGGTGGGTTTGGGCACCCCAAGTAGATGCGGCAATCGGGTTGGCACCTCGGCGGGTTGAATGTCCTCGATGGTTTTCAACATCGCAAAAACCGCCTCTGCGGGGGCATCAATCACCACATCCGTAGAGATCTCATAGATCACCGGATCCACCGGCGCCATATCGGCAATGGCCAGCGCAATCAGGGGAAAAGAGATCAACGTGACCGCCCCATTGGTTTCAGAGCGCCAACGCAGGAAGATCAAGTAGAACACCCCGCCAAGCAACGTGAAAATCAACACTGGCACAATCGCCATCGCCACGCAGATCATGCCTTCAAAGCCAAGCCCAAAAGTCAGGAAGATCGCCAAGAGCATCACCCCCAGCAACCACACCACTGCACCACCAAACGTGCGAAAGCTGTTCTTGGGGCGAAAATACAGAATGACAAAACCAGAAATCAGCGGACAGCCAAGAAGAAAGATCAAACTGACCGTGTCCACGCCAAGCGCCAAAGCTCCAACGTAGAATCCAACCAATCCCGCAATCAAACAAATCGCAGGTAAGAAAATCTGAAGATACTTCTGCAAGGTTTCAAACCACGGTGTCAATTTCAGAGATTTTGAACGGGTGAACACTTGGTAACGCACATCGGATCTTAAACCAAGTATTGTCTCACCTGAATCAAAATGCAACCATAAGTTAAAAGTGAGCACACAAAAAAGCCCAGGGCGAAACCTGGGCTTTTCCACTGTTAAAAAGGGCGTGGCCCGATCATTCGGTTACGGTGACCGATTTCATAAAGTCAGGCGCGCCAAGTACGGCCCCGTTGGCCCCAAGGCCCAACTTGATCGTATCAACAACATCCATGCCTGATGTGACTTCGCCGACAACGGTGTATTGACCGTTCAAATGTGGCGCAGGTGCAAACATGATAAAGAATTGCGCATTGGCCGAGTTTGGGCTGCGTGACCGCGCCATGCCAACGATACCGCGCTCGAAGGAGAGGCTGCCGAACTCGGCGTCGATGTTTGGCAGATGTGACGCACCGGTGCCTGCGCGACGCATGTCCGCCCCCAGTTTGCCATGCTCAACATCACCGGTTTGCGCCATGAAGCCTTGGATCACGCGGTGAAACACCACGTTGTCATAGGCGCCTTCGGCGGCCAGCGTGCTGATCTGTTTCACATGGTTCGGCGCATCCGCTTCGAACAGATCGATCTCAACAGTGCCCAAAACAGTCTCGCCGCTTTGAATTTCAATGCTCAGACCTGTGGCTGCTGCTGGGCTGGCCAGCATTGCCAATGCAAAAGCAAGTTTACGCATCAGACGCCACCTTCATGCTGATCATACGATCAGGGTTCGCTGGTGGCTCGCCGCGTACGATTTTGTCAACAAATTCCATGCCTGCAACAACCCGGCCATAAACAGTGTACTGACCGTTCAGAAAGTGGTTGTCGCCAAAGTTGATGAAAAACTGCGAGTTGGCAGAGTTCGGGTTGGCAGAGCGTGCCGCGCCCAATGTGCCACGGTCATGTGGCAGCTTGGAAAATTCTGCAGGCAGATCATCCATGTCCGACCCACCGGTGCCAGCGCGACCGGGGTTGTAGTCTTTTTCCATGTTGGCGTGCTCAACATCACCGGTCTGGGCCATGAAACCTTCGATCACACGGTGAAAGGCCACATTGTCGTATTTACCGGCGCGCGCCAGCTCTTTCATACGGTCACAATGCTTTGGGGCAACGTCAGGCAACAGCTCGATTGCGACAGTGCCGTCCTTCAGTTCGATCAGAATGGTGTTTTCAGGGTCTTTATAGTCAGCCATTTTGGGCTCCTTCGTTAGGCGTTGCATGATACCTAAGGCGATGTGAAGCAATTGCCAAGCCGGAGCTTGACGCTGTGTGCGGGACACGCGAAGAGAGACACAACCGAAATTGGAGGCAAACCATGGCTTGGAAGACTTTGGACGATATGGACCTGGGTGGAAAACGCGTGCTGGTCCGCGTGGATATCAACGTACCTGTTGCAGACGGAGTGGTCACCGACGCCACCCGCATTGAACGCATTGTCCCCACCATCAAAGATATTTTGGCACAGGGCGGCAAACCTTTGCTGATCGCACATTATGGCCGTCCCAAAGGGCAGGTCGTCGCAGAGATGAGCCTGCGCGTCACCCTGCCCGCTCTTGAAAAAGCCTTGGGTCAAGACGTGGCCTTTGTTGAGACCCTTGAGGCCGCCGAAGCCGGTATCGACGCCGATCTGGCCTTGTTGGAAAACATCCGTTTTCATGCGGGCGAAGAAAAGAACGATGCTGATTTTGCGCAACGTCTGGCCAAGCTGGGTGACATCTATTGCAACGACGCGTTTTCCGCCGCGCACCGCGCCCATGCCTCCACCGAGGCCGTGGCGAAATACCTGCCCTCCTGCGCCGGTCGCTTGATGCAGGTGGAACTCGAAGCGCTCGAAGGCGCATTGGGCACACCTAAGCGCCCCGTGGTTGCCGTCGTGGGCGGTGCCAAAGTGTCGACCAAACTGGAGCTTTTGGGCAATCTGGCCGAAAAGGTTGATTATCTGGTGATTGGTGGCGGCATGGCCAACACCTTCTTGGCCGCTCAGGGCATCGACGTGGGCAAATCGCTGTGCGAACACGACATGACCGCAACAGCGCAAGAGATCACCGAAAAAGCCAAAGGTTTGGGCTGTGAAATCGTTCTGCCCGCAGATGTGGTTGTTTCTGCCGAATTCAAAGCAGGCGCAGCCAATTCTGTTGTGGCCAATGACGCCTGCCCCGCCGATCAGATGATCTTGGATGCAGGTCCCAAAGCGGTGGAACGGATCAGCGCGATTCTGGATGAGGCCAAAACTTTGATCTGGAATGGCCCGTTGGGCGCGTTCGAAATTATTCCTTTTGACACCGGAACAAACGCGGCCGCGAACAAAGCCGCCGCTCTGAGCCAAGCCGGAAAGCTGATTTCTGTTGCGGGCGGCGGCGATACTGTTGCGGCGCTAAACCAAGCTGGGGCCGCAGAAAATTTCACTTATATCTCCACCGCAGGCGGGGCATTTTTGGAATGGATGGAAGGAAAGACACTGCCCGGAGTGGCAGCGCTAACATCCTAACTCGGTGATATTTAGAAAAGATTTCATGATGTTAGCGCCATCATAATTGAAAAACCCCGCCCGGCGAAGTATGGCATGTTTAAGGGCCGGGCGGGGCCCATCAATTTTCATTCAAAATGATGGAATCTTTCATGACCAACCAGCAACAAACCGATCAAATCAGCGCAGGTAACGGCTTTATCGCAGCTTTGGATCAAAGTGGTGGTTCAACGCCCAAAGCGCTTCGTTTGTACGGAGTCGAAGAAAACGCGTACAAAAGCGAAGAAGAAATGTTCGGAATGATCCACGACATGCGAGCGCGGATCATCAAATCACCGTCGTTTGACGGCTCGCGCGTTTTGGGCGCCATTTTGTTCGAACGCACAATGGACAGCACCATCGACGGCACCCCAACAGCCAACTACCTTTGGAACGAATGCAATGTTGTGCCCTTCCTGAAGGTCGACAAAGGTCTGCAAGAACCGACAAACGGCGTGCAAATGCTCAAGCCGATGCCCGAGCTGGACAGCCTGCTGGACAAGGCTGTGAACAACGGCATCTACGGCACAAAAATGCGCTCGGTGATCAGCGCAGCCTCTGCTCAGGGCATTGCCGATGTGGTGGCCCAGCAATTCGAAGTGGGCAAACAAATCCTCAGCCACGGTCTGGTGCCAATCATCGAACCCGAAGTGACCATTTCGATCGAAGACAAAGCCGAAGCTGAACAAATTCTGCTGGCCGAAACCCTCAAACAGCTCGATGCGCTGCCACAGGGTCAGGAAGTGATCTTGAAACTCACGCTGCCAGAAGTGGCCAACACCTATCAGCCACTGGTCGAGCACCCAGCCGTGATCCGCGTTGTGGCCCTGTCTGGCGGCTACTGCCGCACCGAAGCCAACCAACGTCTGGCGCAAAACTCTGGCATCATTGCCAGCTTTTCCCGCGCTCTCAGCGAAGGCCTGTCAGCCCAGCAAGATGACTCCAGCTTTGACAGCACGCTGAACAACAGCGTTCAGAGCATCTATGAAGCCTCTCTGGCGGGCTAACCCCCGACTTGACCTGACAGATTGAAAACCGGAAAAGGGACGCATTGCAGTCCCTTTTCTTATGAGGCCCTATGCCAATTCGTCCGGCCACCCCCGAAGATTGCGACACCATCGCCGACATCTACAATCACGCCGTGCGCACCACCGTGGCCATCCTGAACGACGTCGAAGTGGATGCAGACAATCGCCGCGACTGGCTGTCCATGCGCCGCGCTGCGGGTTTCCCGGTGATTGTGGCCACAAATGGCGAAGGCGACACGGTTCTGGGATACGCCAGCTATGGCGCTTGGCGCCCTTTTGATGGCTTTCGCGACACGGTCGAACACTCTGTCTATGTGGCCGAGACTGCGCAGGGCCAAGGCCTTGGCAAAACCTTGATGCAGGCTTTAATCACCGAGGCGCGCAAGCAACAGATCCATGTGATGGTCGCAGGGATCGAAGCGGGCAACACTGCCTCAATCCAGCTGCACAAGACCCTAGGGTTTGAACAAACTGCGCTGATGCCGCAGGTGGGACAGAAGTTTGGCCGCTGGCTGGACTTGGCCTTTTTGCAACTGCAACTCGACACACGCGCCGCCCCCTGATCCCGCGGTGGGGCGGAAAATGACATTTTCCGGATCGGATTTTATCAAAATCCGGGCGCGATGGCTGTTGGGGACAAAAAGCCCAGAACATATTGCCTGTGGTGAATTTGGGATTCACTTTGGCGTAAAGATGTGGCACCATGGCGTATCGCCCACAAAGAGGCGGTTCAAAGAGGCAGACCTATGCAACAGAAACGACGCCCCCTTTGGGGAGCTTGGGTATTTTTTGCAATCGCATTGATGTTAAGCGGGTATTTCACCTTCGCCGCCGTTCAGGGCAGCTATGGGGTGTTTGAGCGCGCCGAAATCGAAGCGGAAGCCGAAAGCCTGCAAGCTGAGCTGGATGTGCTTGCCGTCGAGTTGGCACGTTTGGAAAATCTGACCCACCGCCTGTCTGACACCTATCTTGATCTCGATCTATTGGATGAGCAGGCCCGTTCGGTTCTGGGTATGATCCGCACCGATGAGATTGTGATCCGCTGATCCCAACGCCTTATTTTTCACACAAAAATCGCCCTGAGTGACGTTGCGTTCAATTAAAGCTCGCGCTGCGCCTCTGTTTGCTATATAGAATAGTTTAACGCTAAACTATTATTGCTGACGGGAGGAGGGCGCCACATGGCAGCCAGAAAAACCCAAGCCAAATCAAACGTTTCTGCAGATGAGCTGAAATCCTATTACCGGGATATGTTGCTGATCCGTCGATTCGAAGAGAAGGCTGGTCAATTGTACGGAATGGGTCTGATTGGGGGCTTTTGCCACCTGTATATCGGCCAGGAAGCGGTGGTTGTTGGTCTTGAGGCCGCGACAAAAGAGGGTGACAAACGCATCACCTCTTACCGAGATCACGGCCACATGTTGGCCTGTGGCATGAACCCTGACGGTGTGATGGCCGAGCTGACCGGTCGCGAAGGCGGCTATTCCAAAGGCAAGGGCGGCTCCATGCACATGTTCTCCAAAGAGAAGCATTTCTATGGTGGCCACGGCATCGTTGGCGCGCAGGTTCCTCTGGGTGCGGGCTTGGCCTTTGCCGATAAATACCTTGGCAATGACAATGTGACCTTCACCTATTTCGGTGACGGTGCGGCGAACCAAGGTCAGGTCTATGAGACCTTCAACATGGCGTCCTTGTGGAAGTTGCCGGTGATTTTTGTCATCGAGAACAACCAATATGCAATGGGCACCTCGCAAAACCGCTCAACTTCAACCGAAGACATCTATACCCGCGGCGCGCCTTTTGGCATTCCCGGTGAGATCGTTGACGGCATGGATGTTCTGGCCGTGAAAGCCGCCAGCGAAAAAGCGGTTAAACACTGCCGTGAAGGCAAAGGCCCCTATATTCTAGAGGTCAAAACCTATCGCTACCGTGGGCACTCGATGTCGGATCCTGCCAAATATCGGACCCGCGAAGAAGTGCAGAAAATGCGCGACGAACGCGATCCTATTGAAAACGTGCGCGAAATGCTGCTGACCGGCAAGCACGCGACCGAAGAGGATCTGAAGGCGATCGACAAAGAGATCAAGGACATCGTGAACCAGTCCGCTGATTTCGCCAAGGAAAGCCCGGAACCAGCTCTGTCAGAGCTGTGGACCGATATCTACGCAGAAAACGACGCGTAAGGGGACACATAGATATGGCAATTGAAATTCTTATGCCCGCCCTGTCGCCGACCATGGAAGAAGGCACCCTGGCCAAATGGCTGGTCAAAGAGGGCGACACTGTTGCCTCGGGTGACATCATGGCCGAAATTGAAACCGACAAAGCCACGATGGAATTCGAAGCCGTCGACGAAGGCATCATCGGTAAAATCCTGATCGCAGAAGGCACCGAAGGTGTGGCTGTCAACACAGCCATCGCCATTTTGGTCGAAGAAGGCGAAAGCACGGACAATCTGGAAGCCGCAGCGGCACCAGCACCCGCCGTTGACGCCCCTGCCCCTGCAGCAGCCCCCGCCGCCGTTGCAGCAGCGCCGGTTCCTGTGGCCGTCGCGGCGGATCTGACCCCAGATTGGCCCGAAGGCACCCCGATGAAGACCCAGACCGTTCGCGAAGCCTTGCGCGACGCGATGGCCGAGGAAATGCGCCGTGATGACGCCGTCTTCCTGATGGGGGAAGAAGTGGCCGAATATCAGGGCGCTTACAAAGTGTCCCAAGGTCTGCTGGATGAGTTTGGCGACAAGCGCATCATCGACACACCAATCACCGAGCACGGCTTTGCCGGGATCGCTGTTGGGGCCTCCTTTGGCACCCTGCGTCCCATTGTTGAGTTCATGACCTTCAACTTCGCCATGCAGGCGATTGACCAGATCATCAACTCGGCCGCAAAGACCCTGTACATGTCTGGTGGTCAGATGGGGGCACCAATGGTGTTCCGTGGTCCAAACGGCGCTGCGGCCCGTGTTGGTGCTCAGCACAGCCATGATTACGCCGCTTGGTACGCTCAGATCCCAGGTCTGAAAGTTGTGATGCCTTACTCAGCCTCTGACTACAAAGGTCTGATGAAAACGGCGATCCGTGACAACAACCCTGTGATCTTCTTGGAAAATGAAATCATGTACGGCAAGTCGTTCGACGTGCCTGATATGGATGATTTCACCATTCCATTTGGCAAAGCCCGTATCTGGCGTGAAGGCACTGATGTGACCTTGGTCAGCTTTGGTATCGGCATGCAATACGCATTGGAAGCGGCTGAAAAGCTTGCAGAAGATGGTATTTCGGCTGAGGTCATTGATCTGCGGACGCTGCGCCCGATTGACTATGACACTGTGATCAACTCGGTGATGAAGACCAACCGCTGTGTGACCATCGAAGAAGGTTTCCCAGTGGCATCGATCGGCAACCACTTGTCCGCCACAATCATGGAACGCGCCTTTGATTATCTGGACGCGCCTGTGATCAACTGCACCGGTAAAGATGTGCCGATGCCCTATGCTGCCAACCTTGAACGTCACGCTTTGATCACCACCGATGAGGTGATTGCCGCTGTGAAACAAGTGACTTATCGCTGAGGAGAGCGCGATGCCTATTGAAATCCTCATGCCAGCTCTGTCCCCCACGATGGAAGAAGGCACACTGGCCAAATGGCTGGTGAAAGAAGGCGACACGGTTGCCTCTGGTGACCTGCTCGCCGAAATCGAAACCGACAAAGCCACGATGGAATTCGAAGCCGTCGACGAAGGTGTCATCGGTAAGATCTTGGTTGCAGAAGGCAGCGAAGGTGTGGCCGTGAACACAGCCATCGCCGTTTTGCTTGAAGATGGTGAAAGCGCCGCAGATATTTCTGCAGCGCCCGCCGCTTCGGCCCCTGCCGCCGCCGCAACAGAAGTGGCCGCCCCTGCGGCTGCGCCAGTTGCTGCTGCTCCGGCGCCAGCTGCACCTGCGGCCACTGATGGCACCCGCATCTTTGCGTCGCCCTTGGCGCGTCGCATTGCGGCTGACAAAGGTCTGGATCTGGCGACATTGCAAGGCTCTGGCCCGCGTGGTCGGATTGTCAAAGCGGATGTTGAAAACGCAACCGTTGCAGCGCCCAAGGCAGAGGCCCCCAAAGCCGCTGCACCTGCCGCTGCTGCCGCTCCCGCAGGCATGTCGACCGAGGTTGTCGCCAAAATGTATGCGGACCGCGACTACGAAGAGGTCAAACTGGACGGGATGCGCAAAACCATCGCCGCCCGCCTCTCCGAAGCCAAACAAACCATTCCGCACTTCTATCTGCGCCGGGACGTCAACCTTGATGCCTTGCTCAAGTTCCGCTCGCAGCTGAACAAGCAGCTGGAAGCGCGCGGTGTGAAACTGTCGGTTAACGACTTTATCATCAAAGCTGTGGCCAATGCGCTGCAAGCGGTGCCCGAAGCCAATGCGGTTTGGGCGGGTGATCGTGTTCTACAGTTGAAACCTTCGGATGTTGCGGTTGCCGTGGCCATCGAAGGCGGTCTGTTTACGCCGGTCCTGAAAGACGCAGATATGAAATCTTTGTCCGCTTTGTCGGCTGAGATGAAAGATCTGGCCTCGCGTGCTCGCGAACGCAAACTGGCCCCATCTGAGTATCAGGGCGGCAGCTTTGCGGTTTCCAACCTTGGCATGTTTGGCATCGACAACTTTGACGCCATCGTGAACCCACCCCACGCCGGTATTCTGGCGGTTGGTGCGGGCACCAAAAAGCCTGTTGTTGGCGCAGACGGCGAATTGACCGTGGCCACAGTGATGTCCGTCACGATGTCCGTTGATCACCGTGTGATCGACGGCGCCGTTGGGGCCAACCTATTGAAAGCCATCGTCGACAATCTGGAAAACCCAGTTGCCATGCTGGCCTAAACCTAGGCCCCAATCGGTTTGAAAATTTTGAAACCCCGTCCTTTTGGGCGGGGTTTCTTTTTTGCGATGTCCCCCATAAGCTTCGTTTGCATTTTCAAACGAGCCGAGCGGAATTGACGTGAGTTTCTATTTTACCATCGCCACGCCCAACACAGTGTCCCCCGAAGATCTCTTAAGTGATTTGAACATGCCGCAGGTCGAGTATCGCTACCTCGATGCCAACGGCACAGCTGTGTTCTATATTCCCGGCAGCTCGTTTCGCGGCGCCGTCGTGTATCGCAATGAAGAGGGATTTGAAGTGGCGGTGAATGCCTTTACCCCCTCGTGCGATGCGGTTTTGGCCCGCGATATTGCGGCTTCGATTGCCGATCTTACCGAGGCCAACGTGCACCCCGAAGACAGCGAAATCGAAATTTCTGCACAAGAAACAACACAATACGGCGGAGATGAATGGGTGATTGAGCGCTGGCAAGAGGCGTTTTTCATGCTGCAAATGGCCGGCGGTGAAGACGTCTGTGCCCCCGGTTATCGCCTGCCTTTCCTCTTTTCCCCGCTGAAAGCTGCGGCCAATGGGGCATCGCATGAAAAAATCCTTAGGCAAGCGATCGCAGACGCCATTGAGTTGCAGGATTTGCCCGAAAAGGTCGACATTGATGTGCGCGAGATGACCACGCTCGAGGTCAAATCTTCGACCACAGAACAGCTGATCGCCAAACTGTTTGGCAAGCCGAAAAAACCGCGCGAAAAACGCGTCATCTACTCCTTAGAAGAAGGGCGGCGTTCGCTCACACCAGCCAATGTGGGGCAGGATCGGGTCATGGTTGTGATCGGCAACGCCCGCAAAGGGCTGCGGATGGTTCCCGGCGAGCTGTTGAACCAAACCGCCCGGTCATTGGGCGCGCGTGAATACGGTTTGGGCGTGTTTGATCTGACGCTGACGGGCCAAGCCTATTGGGCGTTGTTCGCAAAAGGCACTCGGTTTTAACACGGTCCTCTAGGACGTTTCATGGGGGGCTCGCGCGCCTCCCACTGCGCCGGGCTTTGGCGCGCAGGGCCACAAACGCACAAAGGCCCCCATGCGGAGCAAGAGGACCTTTGGCAAATGTCTGTAATTCTAAGTGTTGCAGTTAGCGGGTGCCCAGCAGTTGATCCATGCTGACCGAAGGCTGAGAGCAGCCCGCTTCGCCAACCACTTTGGCCGGCACGCCCGCCACAGTTTTGTTGGTGGGAACATCAGCCAACACAACCGATCCGGCCGCAACCCGCGAACAGGATCCAACGTGGATGTTGCCCAGCACTTTGGCACCAGCGCCAATCAACACGCCATCGCCAATTTTGGGATGACGGTCTTCGTCTTCTTTGCCAGTCCCGCCAAGGGTCACCGAATGCAGCATCGACACATTGTCTCCCACCACGGCGGTTTCGCCAATCACGATGGAATGGGCGTGGTCGATCATGATCCCTTTGCCGATCCGCGCCGCTGGGTGAATATCTACACCAAAGGCTTCGGAAATGCGCATCTGGAAAAAGAAGGCCATATCGCGCCGGCCGCTTTTGAACAGCCAATGCGCCACACGATAGGATTGCAACGCCTGAAACCCTTTGAAGAACAACAAAGGCAGCAAGAAACGGTTGCACGCTGGATCGCGGTCATACACCGCCGCAATATCAGCTCGCGCTGACAACGCCAGGCTTTCATCTGCGGCATAGGCTGCATCACAGATTTCGCGCACCAACTGTTCGGACATCTCAGCAGATGCCAGTTTTACCGACGTGCGATAGGCCAGCGCCGCCTCGATTGAGTCATGGTGCAAAATACACGAATGGATCAATCCACCCAGCAGCGGTTCGTCCTGAACGGCCGCTTCTGCTTCTTCTCTGATCTGATCCCAAACAGGGTCAAGATCCGTGACGAGTGAGTGTGTTTCTACCATAACCAAGTCCTCCGGGCTCTGTCAGTATAACAGATAGGGGCTAATCGCAAAATGCAAAGCTGTGCGCAATCACATTTCAAACAGTGATGTTCGGGCGGCCTAAAGATCCAACTGACGGGCGGCCCCCGGCCCGTACAAAGCAGACACCTGCGCCACCCACAGCGTGGCCCCTTCAATTCCACCGATACCTGCCAGATCCGCGCTGCTTAGGGTCAGCGACGGCGTGCTCACCAAACGCTCCAACATCACTTGTGGTCCTTGCAAAAGCCGGACCAAATACTGTTCGCTTTCTTCCCCAAGTGGCACATCGATCCCGTCCCAACTGTCGCCATTGATCCGGGTCCGGCGGATCCAACTGACATCAAGGCCACCAAGGTCATCCACTTTGGCGCGCAGATGCGCCGGCGCATAGGGTTTTAGACCCACGCCAGAAAACGCATGCTGTTGGTGGCGATAAGACGGATCATCATAGCCTCGCCGGGCCGCACCAATTCGATAATGGCGCGATATGTTGCGGGTGCTGCTGGCCAGTTCAAGCTGCTGAACACTTTGATCAAGCATCACAAAATAGCTGCCTTCGGGCCAGTGATCCGGCATCAAAGCATCACTGCCCAACTGACCACGCAGCAGACCACGCAGATGATAGGTGTCGCGATCCACAAGCTCGGCCATTTGAAATTGGATCAGTTCCCAGTTTTCAGGCGCCCCATCCCCAATCGCAGCAAGATTAGCCCCTGACAGAACGTCCGCCTCTTGGACGCTTTGCAAACTGCCACTGCTCAACTTGACCTGCAGCAAAGATTGTCGATCCCACAGCCCTACAGGGCTGCGCGGCAAGGCTGTTTCTGTGACCCCCAATGTGGCGCGCGCAGCCGAAGTGCCCAGCAAGCTGTAATCCGCATCCGACGGTGCGCTGTAAACCGCAACCGTTCCGGGCCAAGGCGTTGCAGATACGGCCAGATGGGGGGCATGCGGCTGTTCATCCCCGGTGATCAATGGCAGGTCCAGAAAGACCGGAAACACCTGCGCAGGCTCTGCAAATTGCGCCACCGTTCCCGGCACCTCTGCGATATCAGACGCAGTGTAGCTGGACGGTTCTATGCGGACCGCTTCGATCAGTTGAGCCGCGCCGTATTCCACCCGATCCACCCGATAGGTTCCGGTCCCCCCCGCCTCAGAAAGCGCCAGAACGTCGCCTGTGCCGACAAACAGCTGCGAGGGCGGCAATGACAGGCGCAGCGTATCGCGCGCGACACGCGCCTCACTCATCCAGCGCTCCACGATCTGGCGTCCTTCGGCGCGCGTCAGTGCCATTGGCAGCTCTGATTGACTGACACCCGTGGTGACTTCGTCCGAGAAAACGGTTTCTTCGGCAGCCGTTTCATAGTCAGCCCCAGCTTCGACAAAGCGCAAGCGCACACGTCCGGTGATTTCGCTTTCCCCTGCGCGGCGGTGTTCTTTGGCTTGGGGCAGATCCTCGCTGACCACCAAGCTATCGTCACCGATCTGCCAGTCTGTCCCCCCTGTGCGATTGCGAAACACCAACACGCCATCGCGTTCCAGCGCGTCAAACCCATGGGTCAGCATCAACGGTTGCAAAGCGCTGCGCGCATCGTTTGTGTCACCCACGTGATAGCCGCGCACAAGACCATAGAGTTGAGCTGTGTCGATCTTGGTCACCCCAGCCTGCCGACAGATCTCTGTCACGACAGAGGCCAAAGAGCGGGCCGCCCCACGCCCATTGATCCAATGACCACGGGTATAGTTTTCGCCATCGCTCCATAGCGCTTGGTTTTGGGGGAACGCAGGAAACGGCCGTGCGTCCCACGCCCAGACAAAGGCTTTTCGCATGTCCAGCATCCGACCATCATAGTGGACAGATTGTGGGTTATGCGCCGGCTCAGACCAATACCCCAACATAGCGCGCAGGTATTGCATCTGAATGAATTCATCCCGACGGCCATCAGAATACTTTGGCAGTTTGGATTCCGAAGATTTGGGATCCAAAAACTTGTTTGGCTGGTTGGTGCCTTTGTCGATCGCTGCACAGCCCAATTCGGTGAACCAAATGGGTTTGGATTGCGGCTGCCAAGCCGTCGGCACTTCTTGGCGGGTTCCTGCAATGCGGTTGTGATGATCGTGCGCCCACCACGAACGAATGTCCTTATAGCGAAAAACCCAAGGCTCTTGATGCGCGCCATCGGTGATGTCGGTGCGGATCTGGGCGTCTTGCGCCTCTTGCGAGTGGTAATACCAGTCAAAGCCTTCGCCGCCTTCAATATTACCGCGCAGATAGTCCGGGTTATAGATGCTCTCAAATGGCGCATCGGCGTGATCCGTCCCTTCGCGCCAATCCGACAGCGGCATATAGTTGTCTATCCCAACAAAATCGATGGCACTGTCGGCCCACAGATCATCTAAATGGAAATACACATCCCCCGAGCCATCTTGAGGATGATACCCAAAATACTCGGACCAATCTGCGGCATAGCCGAGTTTGGTCTCTGATCCCAAAAGGCTGCGCACCTCCTGCGCCAGATCAATCAACGCCGCGACCGTCGGAAAGCGCACGGTCTCCCCGCGCAATTGGGTCAGGGCACGCATTTCAGACCCAATGCAAAAAGCCTCGACACCGCCAGCAGCAGCGCACAGGGCGGCATTGTGCAAGATGAACCGCCGATAGCTCCATTCCTCTGGTCCCGTGTACTGCACAGCGCCCGGCTGCACATCAAAATGCGCGGCGCTGACCGTGCCAAAGAACGCAGCCACCTCGGCCTCTGCGGTGGCGGTTTGGTCCGGCGTGCCGCTGACCCCGGGCGCAAACGCACCGGTGATGCGCCCACGCCATGGCAACGCGGGCTGCCCTTGCTGACCTGTCCAAGGATTGGTCAAGGTATTGCCCTCTTGCTGATCCATCAGCAAGAACGGGTAGAACATCACCGATTGACCATGGGTGTTAAGCGCAGAAATGGCCTGGATCACCGATTGATCAGACGGGGTGCCGCCATAAATCGGGCGGTCGTCAATGGCGGGAATTTGCTCAGCCTGAGTCCGAGTTAGCCCTGAAACCGACCATGGCATTCCTTGCGCATCTGTTTCGGTTTGTTCAACTTTTGGACGCACCGAACACGCGCCACATCGCAGGTCATCGCCAAACCAGCTGACAATCAGTGACGTTGATTTACAGTTGGGCAATTCGTCATTGAGCAAAGACAAAGAGGTCACAAGATCGGTCTGTCCCGTGGGGGCATTCACATTGATCGTGCGATTGACACCCATACCTTGATCCATCACCGCAGGCTGTGTGGCCAAAGCATATTCCCCTGTGCCCGGCATCAAGGCCACCGCTTGAATGGCATGGGCTGGCTCTTGCAGAGCGGTGTTGTCATACTCAAAATCTGGCCTCAGAATTTCAAAGGAAAACTGCGGCACCCGGTTGCCAAATTGCGCAAGATCCAAATCTTCGAAAACCACATAAGCGGTTCCGCGATAGCCAGGCACGCGCCCCTGACCTTCGATGGCTTCGATCTTTGGGTCCGGGTGTTGGTCCCTGCCCCCAAGATACACCCGCATGTTCAACCCATCTGGGGCCAATTCCTGACCATCCGCCCAGACGCGCGGCACCCCGCCAATTTCGCCCTCGCAAAGCGCAACTGCCAAGCTGACCGAATAGCTGAACTCGGTGGTCGAAGGTTGAGGCAGCGCCCCTTTCCCACCGCGCGAGGTTTTTTGGTGTTCGCTAAATTGCGAGGCCCAGATCACTTGCCCGCCTACACGCATGCGCCCGAACACCTGCGCCACCGGCTCACCTTCGCTGGCCGCCGTCAATCGGAACCGATCCACCCGGCCGGTTTCCACAGCCGCCGAACCACCGCCAAGCAGCCGCTGATCAATCACCCGGCCAACCGAGGCCCCAACCAATCGCCCCGCCGCAACCATAGACAGGCCCAAAACCGAGCCCCCGACCGAGCCACCAAGCGCAGCCCCAGCCGCTGACAACAAAATGGTCGCCATCAGAATTCTCCTTTGGATTCAGTCAACTGTGGGAAGGCGAAACGCGCCACCAAACGCCGTCGCCACGGCAAGCTAAAGCGGCTTTCGACAACAGCATGCCCGGAATAGGCGTGAATAAAGCTGGGCGATTGCCCCAGTTCAGCCGCGATGCCCAGATGCTTGGCCACCCCGGTTTCTTTCAACCGAAACAATAGGACATCGCCATGCGCCACATCTTCAATGGCCTTGGGTATCAAGTTGCGCGCCGCCCCTTGCCACAACGCCTCATGGCCCTGAGGTTCGGACCAATCGCGGCTATAATGCGGAATGGGTTCGGGCTCGTATCCATAAAGATCACGCCAAACACCCCGCACCAGACCAAGGCAATCACAGCCCGCCTGTTTGACCGAGGCTTGATGCCGATAGGGTGTTCCAATCCAACTGCGCGCCGCTTGGACAACCTGAGTTTCAATTGACACGCTCATCGCCGACTGTCCCCAGCCCTCTGCGGTGCTGTCGCCGGTGTGGCCAAGGTCCAGTCATCCCCCGGAATATCGGGGAAACCCTGAAAATTCATAACGTTGTTGAACTTAAAGCGGCAGGTCTCAAACCGTTTGTCGCACCCCGCATCAAGGCGAAATTGATCACCAGTATTAAGCGCTCCGCGCAATGGGGCCCACAGCTCGATCACCCGACCTTGGGGCTGCTGTCGATCTGACTTGATAATCCCGGTCAGGCCCGCGCTGTCCCCCTGCATCACCGTAAAAGCACCGCGCTGAAACCAGCCCTCTTCGAACCCGTCCAAGTCTGCGAACGTGAACACCCGGTTGTCCTCAATCGCGACGGCCGTCTGCAGGGATCGATACCCCGCCAATGCAAGATCAAACTGGCATTTTTGATCGCCAAGCACCGCAGCACAGGGCTTTTGGTACACACGTCCGCGCGGTACGTTCAGCAGATCAGTCAAGCCGCGCAACTCTGCGCGAAAGGCGCCACCTGCCCGCTCGATCTCGCCCAGATGACCGCGAAACTGTATCGCACGCTGATCAGGATCTGCCCAGTTCACCACCCAACAGATCACCTCGGCCTCGTCAAATCGCCCCGCCTCGATGTCTGCTTCGGTCACCGATGCGGCGCTCAGCGCCCCCATTGCTTCGGCGTTGTCAATCGACAGGCCCGTCCCTTGCTGCAATGCCGACGCTGTCAAACCGGTGTCAGCCTGAAATGTGGTTTCGTCAAAAACCAAACGGCAATCATGGTCGGTAAAGCCAAATTTTTGCCCGTCTTGGCGTTGGATCACCCAACAGCGGCACAGAGTTGTCACCCCTGTTTGTAGATGGCTGCGGAGTGCGTTTGAAATCTTCATCAAACCCGCACCTCGACCACAGGCACATCCGGCACCTCACCGGCCTGAAAGCTGGCCACACTGGCGCGTATCCGGTCGGTGTCAAACCGCACCGGCACGTCAAATTCGAACCCGGCGGTGATTTCGGCCCCCTCGATCGGGGCCTCACTCAGCACGATTTCCCCGGTGACACCGTCCAGTTCAAATTCTACGGCCTCGCGCAGCTCGGTGCCCGCGACGCCAATACGAACAGATCCCAAAACGGGTTTCACAATTGGGCGCGTGTAGACATGCGCCCCTGATCGATAGTTTTTCATCAGTTGAAACTGGGTTTGGCGACCATCGCCATGCGCAATCACCTGATTGGTGTGGCTGATCGTTTCCGAGGCCAGACAGGATCGGAAATCCGCCCAATCTTTCCAACGAAACCCATGCATTTGACCCCGGCGCGCCTCAAAGAACGCAATCAACGTCTCGACATCATCCAACGAGCGCAGCCCAAGCCCCGCGTCATACTGGCGACGCGAATGTGCCCAAGGTGTGTTGCGCTCTTCGAACCCATTGGCCAAGGCCACGACATCGGTACGCCGGGTTGGGCCGCCAAGAGCGCCAAAGCTTAAGTTTGCGGGAAACCGCACTTCGTGGAACTGCATCGTCTGTCCTCCTTAGCGAATTCGTTGAGCCCGGCCCATCAACCGGCTCATCTGTCCGGCAATTTGGCTTTGACTGCGCTGAAAGCTTTGAGCGTCAGGCGTTTGGATATTCATCACCACGGTCACACTGTTTCCAGCACCCGCCCGCACACCCAATTTGCCATCTGCACCGCGCGCAAGCGGCATAATGGCCTCTGGGCCGGCTTCTCCCATCAACCCTGTGCCGCCGCGCATGGGGAACATGGTTGGGCTTGAAACGATGCCCCCCGACGCAAAGGGCATCACGCGGCCCTGCGCAAAACTCCCGCCGCTTTCAAACGGTAAGATGCCGCCAACAAGCGCACTTAGGCCCTGCGCCAATAGCCCGCCAAAATGGTCCGTCGCAGGTTTGACCGCCGCCGAATACACTGTGTTCACCATTGAATTTGCAACAGTTCTTAGGGCATCGGACAATTTGGCCCCATCCAGGACGACATCATCAAAGGCTGATCGCAGTCCCCGGCTCAGCCCTTTTTCAAGCGCCGCTGCGTCATGATTGGTTTTGACAAACGTGTCCTGAATGCGCCGCATTTCCAGCGTGAAGCTACTGGCCATTGCCGCAGCAACGCCCAAGCTGTCTCCCATGGCATCCAGTTGATCTTCGAACGTGTCAAGCTCTTCACTGTTCATCGTTTTCCTGTTCCTTGTTTTGATCGGGATAGGCGGCCTGCAAAGCGGCCAAACCAGCGCGGCTTAGGGGCGGTGCGACCGACCCGACCCCCAGCATCAGCGCCAATTCAGCGGGGCTCAGCGCCCAGAACTCATTCGGCTTTAACCCCAGATCCCTAAGGCCCGCGCGCATCAGTTTGGGCCATTCAAAACCCGTCATTTGTCGTCTCACCAGGCACGACAAACGCGCGCGCCAACAGTTCCGCCGCCGCGCGCGCGGCTTCGATCGGCCCCCCGGCGATTTCGGCAGACAACAACGCCTCAGCGCGCCCTTGCCAGCCAGCGCCACGCAGGCCCGCAACAATCAAGCTCAAGACGTCTTTCGTAGAAAACTGACCCTGTTCAAAGCGCTCCACCAAACCCATCAATGAACTGGCGCCCAACTCTGTTTCCAGTTCGGCCAATGCCCCCAAGGTCAACTTCATGACCTGAGGCTGCCCATCGATGACCAAGGTCACTTCTCCGGCCCATGGGTTGCCCATCACACAGCCGCGCCAAAGCTCAGCGCCCCCGCAGAGGCCATCGCCACTTCATAGGTTGCCTCGCCATTAAAAGTGCCCGAATACTCAATTGACGACAGCTGAAAGCGGCCCTCAATTGTGCCAAAATCGGGGATAATCACTTGGAATTCAGGAACTTCTCCGTCAAAGAAGATCTGGCGCGCCCGCTCATCAGTGGCCGCATCTTTGAACACACCGGACCCCGAAATCGCCGCAGATTTCACCCCGGCACCGCCCAAAAGTTCGCGCCATCCTCCCGAAGATTCCAAGCTGGTGACATCCACTGTTTCCGCGTTAAAGCTGATGCGTGTGGCGCGCAAACCCGCCATTGTTTCAAACTGCCCGTCGCCCGTCATGTCCACTTTGATCAACAGGTCTTTGCCGTTTTGAACCGCCATTGTCTTCCTCCACTTCTGTGAAATCTCAGGTCTCTTCCACGCGCACGCGGAACTTCAAATCGATGCGACGCTCTGCGTCGCGCGTATGCCGTTTGGTTGTTGCCTTCAAAAACCAAAGCCCAACAACGGCGCCCCGGCTCAGCGACAGTGGCGCACTCAAAAGCGCATCATTCACCGCCGCAGCGGCCTGTTTGAGGCTGTGAAACCCCGAACTGTCGCTGAGGATGGAAACTGTAAAATCATGCCGCGCCCCGGCCCCCGACACATCCGAGCGGTCAACCGCCGTTTCATCCCCGATCAATGCATAAAGGGTTGGCTTGTCCCCCGCAGGCAGGGCATCAAAAACACCGTCAACCAGCGCCGTCACCTCCACATCCGTCGACAAACGATCAAAGATGGCTTGCTGCAGGGCCGCCGTCATTGCGTAACTCATGCCACCACCTCTTCGGTTGCAAAGCAGCGCAAAAACCGCCCCTGTGGATCTTGCTCTGACACCGCGTCGATCAAAAAGAAGCGGTTGCCGTCACGAAAGCGTTGGCCCGGTTTTGGGCGCATCGTTGACCCGCTAGGCGCCGCACGCACGACCACCCGGTATCGACTTTGTGACACCCCGTTTAGGGCCCGCCCGCTGCGCAGTGATATTTCCGCCCAAAGCTGTCCGACTTGAGTCCAATTGGTGTCAAATCCGCCAGCGCCGTCCGAAACATCTGTCGATTGTTCCAGCGAAACCAACCGGCCAAGGCGTGGCGCGTTCATAGCCCACCCCCGATGCCGATGCGGACCGCACGATATCGTTCCAGCAAACTGGTCACCCCAAAAGGCATGCAACCACGCCCCAGCCCTGTTTCATGGCGGTATTCGTAAAAATGCGCCGCCAACATCAGCACCGCTTGCGCCAAATCGGCAGGAACCCGGTCCCAGCTCTCCGCCAATCCAGCGCTAAACGCGATTTGTACTTGTGTGGTCTCCGCAAGATCAGGGAAACACGTCGCAACCGGTTTCAGACAAGGCACATGGGCATCTTGCTGAAGATGAAACTGATCAAGTGGCAGAACCGTTTCGACGCCCTGTCTTTCGCGCAAGATGACCGCGGTGATCGCTTGCACAGGCGCGATTGGCAACGGCTGCTCGGCTAAACGGCGCCAAGCAGACACGGTCCAAGTAAAATCACGACGCAGCACCGCTTTGCCGGTCTTTGCCTCGACAGCGGCCAGCGCGGCCCGCAGAAAGCTTTCCAGAACAACATCTTGAGCGCTGTCCTCGGCAAACCCACTTCCCAAAAGCAGATGCGCCTTGAATTCAGCAATTGGTAAAAGTGCACTCGGCACCAGGGTTTCTTCGATTAACATGATGGATGTACTCCGAAACTATTCGGTCCCCTTGGATGGAAAGGCGCGCGCCTTCAGCGTTGCTTGGGCGGAGGAAACAGCTGGGCAACACTAGTCCCAATGGGTCGCGCGCGCCGCGGGACCAGCCATCAGACCGGCCCCGCCTTCACCGCTGCTTACGCAGTGGCGAACCGCAGCAATTTAATCGCAGCAAAGTCGCTTACGTCGCCGCCAACCCGTTTTGTGGCATAGAACAACACATGAGGTTTCGCGCTAAAGGGGTCGCGCAGAACCCGCAGGTCTGGACGCTCGGCCACTGTGTATCCGGCTGAAAAATCACCAAAAGCAATAGCATCCGCTCCAGAAGCGACATCAGGCATGTCTTCTGCAATCAACACTGGATAGCCCAACAAACGTGCCGGCTCTGCCGCCGCCAGACCGTCCGACCACAAAAAGCGGCCATCGGCATCGCGCAGCTTGCGAATGTTACCTGCCGTTTTTGAATTCAGCACAAACGACGCGTTGGCCCGGTATTCAGCGCCAAGCGCATAGACCAGATCCACCAACACCGATGCATCCTCAAGGTCACCGTCCACCCCCGTGGGCACGTAACCAAGGTTGCCCCAAGTCCAAACATCGTTGTCCACCGCAGTGTGGGTCAAAAACCCGGTGGGTTTATCTACCCCATCACCGCTGACAAAGGCCGCAGCTTCGGCGCGGGCAAACTTATCAGCGATGCGCCCGGCCAACCAACCTTCGATGTCAAAGGCACTGTCATCCAACAAGCGTTGGCTGGCTTTGGGCAGAGCGGACAATTCATGCAAAGGAATTGTGATGCGATCAATCACCGGCGTAGAGGTTTCGCTGGTGTCGGCCACTTCGCTGGCCCACCCGTGTCCCACATCAGAATGGTCGATCAGCACGTCAAAAGAGGTCGCCTCAACAGCAACAACATTGGCAATGTGCCGAATGGAGGCCCCGGAATGCAGCACGCTTTTGATGGTGTCCGCAGTCTGGGGATCAATCAGATAACCCCCTTCGCTGTTCACGGCGCTGGACAAGGATTTTGCCTCCAGCTCCAGACCGCGCAGCGCATCATCATCCCCCGAGCGCAAATAAGCGGCAAAGGCTTTTTGATGTGGCACTTCTTCTTCGGCTGCGGCGGACAAAACCGGGCGAACCGGGGCAAACGATTTACGATCTAGCATGGACAGTCGCTCTTCCTGTTTTTGAATTCGTTTCTGAACATCGGCCTGAAAGCCTTTGAACTCGCTTACAAAACCTGACACTGCGGTTTTCATTTCGGTGGCCAAAGACAAATCTTCTCCGGCCCAAGACTGCTTCTTGGTCATAGACATCCCTTTCAATGTAATGGATTGGCCTGTGGTTAAGGCTGCGCCAACAAATCCCGTTTGGCGCTTTCAAACAGCGCAGTGATGTCGCGCAACTCTTGTCCCAAAGTGACTGTCGACTTTGCGCCCACGCGGGCCTCGGGCAGCATCGGAAAGGTCACAAGCGACACTTCCCAAAGCTCCAACTCGGTCAACACGCGCTGCCCCTTGTCCGAGGTTTTGGCCCGCTTGGTGCGATAGCCAATGGACAGGCCATCAATGGCACCGGCCCGGATCAACTCGATCGCCTCGCGCCCCTTGCTGACGCTCTCCAGCAGCCGTCCTTTGACATAAAGACCGGTGTCGTCTTCTCGCACCTCTGTCCAAATGCCGATGGGCTGTGCAGGATCATGCTGCCACAGCATTTTGATGGCGCGGTTGGTCCGTTTTGACGCCGCGAGCGAGTGCGCATACGCCCCCTTTTGAACCACATCATTGCCTTGGTCCGGTTGACCAAAATAGCTGGCATATCCTTCGATCTCTGCTTGATCAGTGACCGACAAACCATTGCCAAAGCTCGAAAACTTCATTTCAAGACCGCTATCCATTGTCATCCCTTTCATGGCAATTGCATCAACGATTGGATGGCTTGGGCCAAGATCACTCCGACCACGCCATACACAGCCAGCCACAGGCGGCGTTCCAACTTTTCCATCTCGATTTCCAACTTTTCAATCCGACGGTTCAGCCCATCAAATTGCAGCTTGCTCACGCGCTCATGGGCTTCCAATCGCAGCCCGGGCGCACAATCAAATGGTTCAAACCCTGCTCGATCATCCCGCATCAAGGTCTCCACTCAATGGTGGCAACCCCAGCATCGCCCGCTTTTCCGCATCTGTCAGAAACGCGGCCTCGGACACGCGTCGCCACTGCGCATCGCGCTCCGCCCCCAGTGCAGAGACTTGATCCAAATCCGGCCGCAGATCCAATGCCTCGTTGACGTGAAGCGACAGCCATTCTGCCAAGCGCGATGTCACCTTGTGCACCAAAGGCAGCACCGTCAGTCGGTAAAACGCCCGGTTGGCCTCTTGGTAATTGGCATAGGTCGCATCCCCAGCCACACCCAACAACATCGGCGGCACACCAAACGCCAAGGCGATTTCGCGCGCAGCACTTTCCTTGGTTTTCTGGAATTCCATGTCGCTGGGTGAAAAGCCCATGGGCTTCCAATCCAACCCACCTTCCAACAGCATCGGACGTCCCGCATTGCGTGCGCCTTGATGATGGCTTTCCATCTCTGACACCAAACGATCATATTGATCGGTGTTCAGACTGCCTTGACCTTCGGCGCCTTTGTACACAATCGCCCCCGAAGGCCGCGCCGCATTGTCCAACAAAGCTTTGGACCACCGCGATGCGCTATTGTGCACATCCAAAGCCTGCGCAGCGGCTTGCATCGGAGAGAACCCATAGTGATCGTCTTGTGGATGAAAGGCGCGGATATGACAGATCGGCGGCGCATCATTGCGCATGTCAAACCGATGTTTGCGCCCGTTCACCGCATATTCATAGGCCACAGGCCAGCCATCATTTCCCGGCACCAAGCGCATCCGATCTGAGCGCAGCACATGCAATTCGCTTGGCACCGTAGACTGCCCCATTACCGCCTCGACATAGGCATTGCCCGACAACAGCAGCTGCGCATAGAGCGCCTCTAGCAACTCAGCGCGCCCTTGAACCGGGTTGGGGTGCGACACCAGCGCCAAGACAGGATGGGTATCAAAACGTTGCTGACGATCCTGCAAGACCAAAGGCAAAGCCGCCGCCGCTTCCGCAATCATTTTCACACAGCGAAACCCAACTGGGTTGCCGGTAAATCCGGTGCGGATCAAAGAGCTTGTGTCGCGTGGGCTCCAGGCGACACGCCCTGCGCCTTGCATGGCAACAACCGGTCCTGCCGCGCTGGCCTTGACCTCGGGCGCTTGGCTGTTTTGCGTGCTCCGGAAGATTTGGAAAACCATTCCCGTGATGCTCCTTGTGTCTGGTGATTGACCCAGTCAGGCCAAATCGAACTCTGTCTGCGCCAAGTCGCCTCGGCCTTGTGACAACAATGCTATTAAAAGTTTAACAAGCTCGGATCACAGCGAACGCACCGTCGGCACCCGCCAAGAAGCGCTGGGAACAAGGATCAGTTCATGCAAGGCCCAGACCAGCGCATCCACCCGATCCGGGCTGCCCTTGGCTTGAAATCCTTGTGCGGTCATCGCACACATCTGATCTTCCAGCGCCCCACAATCTCTGGCGTGGAACACACGTCCCTGCTCATATAGCGCCGCCACAGGCTCTGCGCGCGCGCCTTTACCCTTTGAGGCATGCACTTTTTGAAACGGCACCAGCGGATCGATCTGGCGCACCACAGCTTCAACCAGATCTCCCCCTTGGTTCACTTCGGCAACCAAACGCTCTGCCCCCCACTTCTCCATCATCTCGATGGCTTTGCGGGCCCACGTTGTGGGGCTGGCCGCCCCCAAACTGGCGTCTTCCAAAACATAAGCGCGCCAGTTTTGCACCGGACCTTGGGTGACGGCCCCAACCACAACAATCCCACATTCGTCAGACCTTGAATGCGCACTGACCGGCGGATCCACAGCCACCACGATACGATCCAGATCTGGCACCATCTCGACCCGCTGCGCCTCGATCATTGCCGAGGTCCATAGCGCCCCCTGCACCTCTTCCAGCAGCACGCCATCCAATTCTTGTCGCCCCAACCGGGTGCCAGCATATCGCGTGCGCACCTCTTCCAAGAAGCTCTCGGCCAAATTGGCCCGATTGGCTTCGGTTGGGGCATGGGTCACCACAGTTGAAGCGCGCTTCAGCAAGCTTTTCAGCACCTCGACATTGCGCGGCGTTGTGGTGGCGCAGACCTGAGGGCGCGTGCCAAGGCGCAATCCAAACTGCAACATGTCCCAAGTGTCTTGGGCCTTGGGCCACTTTGCCAACTCATCCACCCAAGCCGCATCAAATTGAGGCCCGCGCAGGCTTTCGGGGTCATAGGCAGAAAAAACATGCGCTGTTGCCCCGTTTGACCAGGTCAGCATACGCCGCCCCGCGTGCCAATCCGGCCGTCGATCAGGGGGCGAACAGGCCAAGATACCGCTTTCACCAAACACCATGATTTCCCGCGCCTGATCGATGGTTTCCCCCACAATCGCCACACGTTGCGCGCGCCCCGGATCAAGTGGTTTTGCCCCTTCGACGGCGGCGCGAACCCATTCCGCCCCTGCCCGCGTTTTCCCAGCCCCTCGGCCGCCCATGATCACCCAGGTGCGCCAATCCCCTTCGGGTGGCAACTGATGATCCATCGCCCAGAATTCAAATAGATAAGGCAATGCCAACAACTCGCCGGGGCTCAATTCATCCAGAAAGGCCGTCTGAACGGCAACATCGGCGGAGCCGATCCAACCGGCACCGGATCTGATCCCGTGCGGCGTCAAAATCGACGGCGTATCCACGCTCGATTCCTGCTTGTTTTCGTTGTCGTTCATAGAAATTTGCCTCCAGTTCATAGGCGATCTTCAGCCAAGCCCTCAAATCCACCGTCAATTTGTTGGTTTCTTTGATCGCGGCGATTTCCCCCGCGCGCAGCCGCGCTTGCAGCTGTTTCACATCCGACTTCAGGTCCAGCAGCACCTCTTCGACATCCGCCAAAGTCTCGGCCATCGCAAAGGTCTCTTCGTCTGGTTTGATCAATGTCATGTTTGCTCGCTTTGCCTCATGCGTGACCTCCGCACAAACTCCACCTCCAACCAAAACGATCAGCTGCGGGTCTCCAGCGCCTTCACCGTACCTTGGATCCCTGCGCAACATCCTACCGGTGCGTCCGCTGCCCCAAGACGGCGGCGTTCTACTTCGCCAAGTTCAGGCACAAACCCTGATCCCAAGCCCGATACCGACAGATGATTTTTCGCAAAGCCAAAATTTGGATTGCGCCAAGCGATTTCCATCGCTAACTGACGGCACTAATCACACTTGTGTGTCGCTTCTGCTCAAGGACCGTCGCCTGATGCTGCAAACTCCCTATTACCTGATCGACAAATCACGCCTTCTTCCAAATCTCGAGAAGATCGCCCACCTCCGCCAACAATCTGGTGCCAAAGCGCTTTTGGCGCTCAAATGCTTTGCGGGTTGGGGCGTGTTTGATTTCATGTCGACCTATATGGATGGCACCACGTCTTCGTCGCTCTACGAGGTCAAACTGGGTCGGGAAACCTTTCCCGGCGAAACCCATGCCTATTCCGTGGCATGGGCCGATCACGAAATCGACGAGGTTCTGGCCTCATCTGACAAATTGATCTTTAATTCAGCTGCCCAGCTGTTGCGGTTCGAGCCTCAGTCTCAAGGTCATCTGCGGGGGTTGCGGGTCAATCCCGGCGTGTCCACCAGCGATTTTGATCTGGCCGACCCCGCACGCCCGTTTTCCCGCTTGGGGGAACACACGCCCCAAGCCATTGAACCAATCGCTGACCTCATCAGCGGTTTTATGTTCCACAACAATTGTGAGAACGACGATTTTGATCGCTTTGATGAAATGTTGACCCATATCGAGGATCGATTTGGAGCTTTGATCAAACGTATGGAGTGGATCAGCCTAGGAGGCGGAATTCACTTTACGGGCGACGGCTATCCTCTTGATAAACTTGCGGAACGTCTCAAACGTTTTGCCGGCGACAACGCGGTTCAAGTCTATCTAGAACCCGGCGAAGCGGCCGTTACAAATTCAACCACACTCGAAGTCTCGGTGCTGGATACGTTGAACAATGGCAAAGATCTTGCCATCGTCGACAGCTCCATCGAGGCCCATATGCTGGACCTCCTGATCTATCGCGAAAACGCAAAGGTCTTGCCCAATGCCGGGCCGCACGATTGGATGATCTGCGGCAAATCTTGCTTGGCCGGGGACATCTTTGGCGAGTTCAAATTTGAACGGCCACTCAAAACAGGCGACCGCCTCTCGATCCAAGATGCTGCGGGCTACACCATGGTCAAAAAGAACTGGTTCAATGGCGTCAAAATGCCAGCCATCGCCATCAAAGAGTTAGACGGTTCAATCCGTCTTCAACGCGACTTTGGCTATTCCGACTTTAAATCGGCCCTGTCCTAACAGGTCTATAACCCAAGAAACCCAAAGGGGGTCTTTTGAATTGAAAAAGAACGTTCTCATCATCGGCGCAGGTGGCGTCGCACAGGTCGTGGCGCATAAATGCGCTCAGAACAACGATGTGCTGGGCGATATCCATATCGCCAGCCGGACGCTCTCGAAATGTGAGGCGATCCTAGACTCTGTCCGTGAAAAGGACGCCATGAAGATTGAGGGCGTTCTCAGCGCACACCAAGTTGATGCCACCAAATCTGCGGATGTCGCCGCGCTGATCCGCGACACCGGCGCAGAGATTGTGATCAATGTTGGCACTGCCTTTGTGAACATGCACGTTCTGGATGGCTGCATCGAAACCGGCGCGGCCTATATCGACACAGCCATTCACGAAGAGCCCGACAAAATCTGTGAAACCCCGCCTTGGTATGCAAACTACGAATGGAAAAAGCGTGACCTGTGCACCGAAAAAGGCATCACAGCCATTCTTGGCGCAGGTTTTGATCCCGGCGTTGTGAACGCCTATGCCCGCTTTGGCGCGGACATGCTGGACGAGGTGCAATCGATCGATATCGTCGATATCAATGCAGGCAACCACGGCCAGTATTTCGCCACCAACTTTGATCCAGAAATCAACTTCCGTGAATTCACCGGCACCGTCTATTCTTGGCAGCAAGGTGAGTGGCAGGAAAACACCATGTTCGAAGTGGGGAAAGTCTGGGATCTGCCAGTGGTTGGCCCCTCGCAATCCTACATGTCCGGCCATGACGAAGTGCATTCGCTGGCCACCAACTACCCTCAGGCAGATGTGCGTTTCTGGATGGGATTTGGCGATCACTACATCAATGTCTTCACCGTGTTGAAAAACATTGGCCTGTTGTCTGAACAGCCCGTCACAACCGCCGAAGGTCTCGAAGTGGTGCCACTGAAGGTGGTCAAAGCCTGCTTGCCTGATCCATCGTCCCTCGCCCCAAATTACACCGGCAAAACCTGTATTGGTGATCTGGTTAAGGGTCTGAAAGACGGAAAAGAAACCGAAGTCTTTGTCTACAATGTTGCAGATCACAAAGCCGCCTACGAAGAAGTGGGCAGCCAAGGGATTTCCTATACCGCAGGCGTGCCCCCAGTGGCCGCCGCCATGTTGGTGGCCTCTGGTGAATGGGACGCGAAGACAATGAAAAACGTCGAAGAACTGGATCCCAAACCATTCTTCAGCATCCTAGACGTCATCGGCCTGCCCACCCGGGTTCAAATCGGCGGTCTGGGCGGCGAAGACAAGGCGTGGAACGCCTAAACCCTCTTTGGTTGGCCATGGGCAACTTTGGCCAACCACCCGCCACAGCCTGGCTAAATCGCGCCCTTTCTGGTCACGGGGATGTAGAGCGCACATGGCTTGCTTGTTGATCCAAACTTGGTACTTTGGTACCACCTTGCACAGCAATCAACGTGTCACCAAGGACCAGCCAAAATGCCCAAATCTCCCAAGGTCGAACGCGTACAAACCGGCCTGCGGATTGAAAAACGCGTGCTGCAAGTGCTCAAGGCGATTGCCGCGCGCAATGAAATTGGCTTGGGCGATCTGGTCGAAGGCATCGTGCTGCACAGCTTTGAAGGCAAAGCGCCCTTCAGCGACGACAGCTTAGACTTCATTGAACAGATGCGCGTGGCCTATGGTTTGGATCTCACTGCCTCAGACAGTCACAAACTGTCCGAAGGCTAGTCTCAGACCTCACGGCCCCCAACGCTGCAGCAGATATAAAAACACCCGCCAAGGCGGGTGATTTTAACTTATTGATTTGCGCGGTCGGCTTCGATCTGACGCCACTTGGCCACGTTGCGATTGTGCTCGGCCAGAGTTTCGGCAAACGCGTGTCCCCCGGTGCCATCGGCCACAAAGAACACAAAGTTTGTGTCGGCCGGATCCAGCGCCGCTTCGATGCTGGCACGGCCCGGACTGGCGATGGGTGTGGGTGGTAAACCATTGATCACATAGGTGTTCCACGGGGTTTCGCCCCGCAGTTCACTTTGGCGCAATCCGCGTCCCAGAACCCCGACACCCCGGGTCACCCCATAGATAACGGTTGGGTCGGTTTGCAGACGAATGCCGCGGTTCAAGCGATTGGTAAAGACACTGGCAACCGTGCGACGCTCGTCGGCAATTGCGGTTTCTTTTTCAATGATGGATGCCAAGATCAAGGCTTCTTCTTTGGATTTCAACGGCAAGCCATCGACGCGGTTTTTCCAAGCGGCCTCCAGAATAGCATCCTGAGCCGTTTGCATCCGTGCCAACACTGCTGTGCGGGCATCGCCACTGCGCACCTCATAGCTGTCAGGGGCCAACGACCCTTCGGCGGGCAGCTCTGCAACCTCTCCGCTGAGAACCTCAACCGACTTCAAACCTTCAACAACCTGCCAGCTGGTCACGCCTTCAGCCATGGCCACCCGGTGACGGGTGTCTGCCTTGCCCGCAGCCGAAGTAAAGGCGGCTGGTTGCTCATCCACTGCGGGGTTGAACGAAGCTTGATCAACATAACGGTTGGTGTTGGGATCCAATTCACGCACAACAATTTGGCTGCGCGTCACACCAATACGATAGACAATCTCAGTGCCACAGGTGTTGGCACCGCCACGGGTGACGATGTCCACAATCTCTTGCATCGACGCGGCTTCAGGCACCAAAAAGCTTCCGGCTTTCAGCTGGCCGCTTTTGTCGGTGTAATCTGCGCCCAAACGGAACAGCATGTCACTGCCAATGGCGCCACGCTCTGCCAGATCTTTGCTGACAGCATTCATCGAAGACCCGCCTTCAACGCGCAAACAAATGGCTTCAGGCAAAGGTCCGGCCGTTTCATAGCTGCGCTGCCCCCAGAGGATCAGCCCCGCGCCCAAGAACAACACGACAACCAGAAAAGTCAGCGCGTTAGACGCGATTGAGCGCCACATCAATCGACCTTCCCGAACACAACGCTCGCGTTGGTGCCACCAAAGCCAAAACTATTGGACAGGGCCACATTGATTTCGCGTTCGCGCTTCACGTTGGGCACCAGATCAAGCTTTGGTTCAACGGCTGGGTTGTCCAAGTTGATGGTGGGCGGGGCCACTTGGTCGCGGATCGCTAGGATCGAGAAGATCGCCTCGATAGCGCCAGCCGCCCCCAACAGGTGACCCGTTGCAGATTTGGTTGACGACATCGACGCATTGGCCGCCGAGTCACCCAGAACACGCTCTACCGCGCCCAGCTCGATCACATCAGCCATTGTCGATGTGCCGTGAGCGTTGATGTAATCCACATCCGCGGCTTCGATCTTTGCGTCTTTGATCGCCGCACGCATCGCCCGCTCGCCACCTTCACCATCTTCTGATGGCGCTGTGATGTGATAGGCGTCGCCCGACAGACCATAGCCCAACACTTCCGCATAGATCTTTGCGCCGCGCGCTTTGGCGTGTTCGTATTCTTCCAGAACCAAAACGCCCGCGCCTTCGCCCATGACAAAACCGTCACGGTCAGCGTCATAGGGGCGGCTGGCTGTTTGGGGGTTCTCTGTGCCCTTGGTGGACAGGGCTTTACAGGCGTTAAAGCCAGCAATGCCGATTTCACAGATTGCCGCTTCTGCGCCACCTGCAATCATCACATCTGCATCACCATAACGGATCAAACGGCTTGCATCCCCGATGGCATGCGCCCCAGTAGAACAGGCAGTCACAACCGCATGGTTTGGACCTTTAAAACCGTATTTGATGCTGACCTGACCCGAGATCAGGTTGATCAACGCGCCGGGAATAAAGAAGGGGGACACGCGACGTGGTCCACGTTCTTTCAACAAAATGGCTGTATCCGCAATGGATTGCAGACCACCAATACCCGATCCGATCAGAACACCGGTGCGCTCGAGGCTTTCTTTGTCCGACGGTTCCCAGCCAGAATCGGTCACCGCTTGGATCGCCGCAGCAATCCCATACAGAATGAAGTCATCAACCTTGCGACGGTCTTTCGGCGCCATCCAGTCATCCGGATTGAATGTGCCATCGCTGCCGTCACCATAAGGGACTTCGCACGCGTAATTTGTACCCAAGTGATTGGCATCAAAACGCTCAATTGTACCTGCACCAGATTGTCCGTCTAGGATCCGTGTCCAAGATTCTTCAACCCCACTGGCCAATGGCGTTACCATTCCCAGTCCAGTCACAACCACTCGACGCATGTTCGCTCTCCTTTGCCTCGGCAATTCCGGCCTTCAATAACTTGGATCGCGCTACGGGTGCAAGTGTATGGCAAACAATATCGGCGGAATTGACCCGATCTTGCTCAAGGTAAGGACACTTTAACTTGGATATGGAAGGATTTGGGAACCTCGATGGGAGCATCACATGCACCGCCTTCCCCTTTTACTTACTACGATTTTTCTGTCGCTATCTTTGATGACTTCGCGGGCCACGGCCCAAACCTGTTTGGTGCAGACCTGGCTGGCCACACTCTATTACCATGCAGATGCATACACAGACGACTTCTCGCCTGAGGCGAGTAGAACCCTGACCCGGCATTTGAACAGCTATAGCCATTCTGACCTGCGCTTGAACCTGCGCAGTCAAGGCATCTCTCACATGGAACTGCCCTCGTTGCGCTTGCTGTCAAAGCTGGAAAGCATCCAAGCCATGGAACGACGCAGCGGGGCAGAAAGTGCGCGCTATCTGGCCCAACAGATTGCAGTCTCAACTCAGCTGCGTTCGTTCAAATCCAAAATCTCGACAATGGAATGCAAACAGGATCCGCGGTGGTCCCCCACCTCAGGTGCCAACTATGCGGTTCCGGGTGCCATGCCCTTGCGTCAATTTGCAACGATTGTATCTGCACTCGCCGTCAGCGCCATGAGCTTCACCTATTTGGCGACCAAATACATCTACTTCCTGCGACGTCTGACCAAGCGCTATATCGTGCGGATCGATGCTCGGATCACCCATAGCACCCACTCAGAGGTGGTGGATATTGTGGATCTCAGCCGGCGCGGTGCCAAAATCCAAACCCAACACCAAATGCCACGACACACGAAGGTTTTGCTGCGGTTTGCTGGTGAAGAACATACGGCCCAGATTGTTTGGCAGAACACCAACTTCACAGGTCTACGCTTTGTCCCGGCCCTCAGCCCCAAGAGAATGGCGCACGTTCTGGCCACACATGGGCACAACAACCGGGCGCGGCGTTGGCCCAATTTGGGCACCATCCGCCACCCTGCCCCATAAAAAAACCCCCGGTCAGCAAGACCGAGGGTTTCAAAAAATCCGAAGATTTTAAAGCGATTAGGACGCTTCGGTGATGAATTTCACTGCATCGCCAAAAGTCTGGATCGTTTCAGCTGCGTCATCAGGGATCTCGATGCCGAACTCTTCTTCGAACGCCATGACCAATTCAACGGTGTCCAGGCTGTCTGCGCCCAGGTCATCGATGAACGACGCGTTCTCGGTAACTTTGTCTTCTTCAACACCCAGGTGTTCAACAACGATCTTTTTGACGCGGTCTGCGATATCGCTCATTTTATGTCCTCACTGTTGGGCTTGCGCCCGAATTGTCGCCCGTGCCCGTGGGCTGGCTATTGAATGCCCAAGACGGGCGGCTCCGTGTTCCACTATATCGGAACGATCCGGCGGACAGACAACCCACCCCCGGAAAAACTGCGTGGCCTATAGCACATGGTGACGCTAAGGCAAACGCTTTCACACCGTTTTACCAAATTGGTTACGGCGCTCACGCACCACTAAGCATTGATTGGCCGATGATTATAGTCCCATCACGCCACGATAGGCGTCCAAAACGATCTTTTTTGCCATTTCGGGCACTTTGCGTTGCGGCAAATACTGTCGCATGACGGTGCGGGGGATTTCGATCAACGCAAGGTTGGCGATCTCATGGGGAATCGCGTTGCGTGTGGCGAAATCGGCAATCATGACCTTCACTTCACTGTGAACTTTCGCAACCTCCTGACGGATCGGGTCAGGGATATCTGGGCCAATGATGTCGCTGGGCCGGTTGCAAATCAAAACCACCGCCTCCTGCGGGTGATCCATACAAAACTGCGCCACCGAACACGCCGCCTCTGCCCCGCTTTGCGCCGAACCATCGCCAAATTTTTCAACAAATTCAGTGCGAAACCGCGCGTTCGCCGCCAGCCATGTTTCCGCAAGCAACCCGTCTTTGTTGCCAAACCGGTGATAGATCGACCCGATCGATACGCCCGCTTCAGCCGAAACCGCCTTAAGCGAGAACGCCCCCGGTGCCGTCAAATGACGTCCAACCGCAGCAAAAAGCTGCGCCTCATCCAGACTTGACTTTCGCCCCATAATATTAGAACTCAATTTCTAGAACTAAAGTTCTAATAATGGAGACCCCATATGAATACCCTGTTCCTAGGCCTCGCATCAGCCGCGTCGCTCCTTACATTTGTGGCGCATGTCTTTATTGGCGGCCCGCGCAATGCCCAGCCGATTTTCGCCCTCACAGATTTACCAAATGGGCCCAAAACAACAATGTTTTTCAGCTGGAACGCTGCCAGCTTGCTGTTGTTGTCGATTTCCTTGGGATTCGCCTATGCCGCCCTCAGCCCCGCCGCCACAGGTCTCAGCCTGTTCCTGACGCTGCTATGCGGGGCGCATGCGCTCTTGGGATTTGGGGTGGCCGCTCACAAAGGCGAAACACCTTGGGCTTTCCCGCCAGCGATCCTCTTTAGCGCCATCACTGTGTTTGGCAGCCTCGCCCTGATCACTCAGTAGAATGCAAAACGCCAAGTTGGGGGCACCTTTCAGCGCCCCCAACCGATTGATTTACAGCATCGCCATGCCGCCATTCACGTGCAGGGTGCTGCCCGTGACATAGCCGGCCTCTGGGCTTGCCAAATACAGAACCGCCGCGGCGATTTCTTCTGGCAGGCCCATGCGGTTGGCTGGGATCTGGGTGTTGATTTTGGATTTCTGATCATCCGTCAACTTGTCGGTCATCGCCGTCGCGATGAAGCCGGGCGCAACCGCATTGGCAGTGATGCCCCGGCTGGCCACTTCATAAGCGATGGATTTGGTCATGCCAACCATGCCCGCTTTGGCGGCGGCATAGTTCACCTGTCCGGGGTTGCCAGTGGCCCCCACGATTGAACTGATGTTGATGATCCGGCCCCAACGCGACTTCATCATAGGACGCATCACGCCCCGACATAGACGCATAGAAGCGGTCAGGTTCACATCCAGCACAGATTGCCATTCGTCATCAGACATCCGCATAAAGATCTGATCTCGCGTGATCCCCGCATTGTTGACCAGAATATCAACGCTGCCCATGGCCGCAATCGCCTGTTTGGGCAGCGCATCAACCGCTTCGCTGTCTCCAAGGTTGCACGGCAAAACATGCGCGCGCTCCCCCAGCTCATTCGCCAGTGCCTGCAAAGGCTCCACCCGTGTGCCGCTCAGACCAACGCTGGCGCCCGCACCGTGCAAGACTTTGGCGATTTCGCCACCAATGCCGCCGGATGCGCCAGTGACCAGCGCGTTCTTCCCCGAAAGATCAAACATAGACTTCTACTCCTAAGCTCCGGTCAGCGACGTTTTCTGTCAGAAAACGGACCGGAAAATTTCATTTTCCGCCAGCGTTACTGGCCGAGGACTTTTTCAATATCGGCCGGGGCGCCAATGGCACTGCAGCTGATGGAACGGTCAATGCGACGCACCATGCCCGACAGCGCTTTGCCCGCGCCAATTTCCCACAATTCGGTGACGCCATTCTGGCCCATCCACAACACGCTTTCACGCCAGCGCACCGAGCCCGTAACCTGATCCACCAGCAAAGAGCGAATGGTCGCCGGATCACTGACCGCTTCGGCCACCACATTGGCCACCACGGGCACCACAGGGCGTTGAACATCAACGTCATTCAGCGCTTCGGCCATCGCGCGCGCCGCAGGCTCCATCAAAGCGCAGTGGAATGGGGCGCTTACCGGCAGCAGAACCGCGCGTTTTGCACCCTTTTCTTTCGCCAGTGTCACAGCGCGTTCAACCGCGTCCTTGTGACCTGACACAACCACCTGACTGGGATCATTGTCATTTGCAGCCTGACAAACCTCCCCCATGGCGGCCTCTTCGGCCACGGATTTGGCAGTGTCAAAATCCAGACCAAGCAACGCAGCCATTGCGCCTTCGCCAACCGGCACAGCGTCTTGCATCGCCTGACCGCGGGTGCGCAGCAGCTTTGCTGCATCCGAGATGCTCAGCGCGCCAGCCGCCGCCAAAGCTGAATATTCGCCCAGCGAATGCCCCGCAACAAAGGCCGCGTCACGCGCGACATCGACTCCTTCAGCTTCGAGTGCGCGTAGCGCCGCCAAAGAGGTGGCCATCAGCGCAGGCTGGGCGTTTTTGGTCAGGGTCAACGCGTCTTGCTCCCCCTCCCAGATCAACGAGCTTAGACTTTCCCCCAAGGCCTCATCAACCTCGTCAAAAACGGCTTTTGCAGCTGGATAGGCGTCAGCTAAGGCTTTTCCCATTCCAATTGTTTGTGCCCCTTGGCCCGGGAAAACGAATGCTTTTGTCATGGAGTCCTCATCGCTCGTGTGTTTGCAATGGTTTAGACTTCTGCCCGCATGATCACAAGAGAAAGCCAGCGCACAGGCTGCCCAAAGGGCAACAAACGGGGCCCACATAGCAAAACACCGGCTGAGTCAGGGGCTCACCCGGTGTTCTATTTGGATTTTGTCGCTGTTCAGGCCCGTTGCAGTGCCCGTCACGTGTGATCAGGTGGTCTGCGCTGTGGGCAACATTGTGCGCTGGAACGGGGCGATCATACGATCGAGATCGGCCTGAGGAATGGCCTCGGCCACATCCACCCGCAAAACTTCTTCGCCGTCATGAGAAATGGCGACCATTTGGCCCCCTTCTACGATCACGCGGCGCAAATCTGCCAGGTCATAGCTTTGCTGCAAACGGGCGATCCCATCTGGGCCGCGTGTGGCGTGGCTCAGAACACCGGCCTCAAGATCCAACTGAATTTCTTCGGCCTGAACATCACGCCCCTGATTGAACAGGGTGAACCCGATGCCAACAAACAAAAAGGTCAAACCAGCGCGAATGATGGTTGTTTCTGGTCCGGCCACGGCTTTGGGATCCAACCACAGGCCAAAGGCTGCCATACACAGCACCACACCGCCAAAGACAGAGGCGCTGCGGCGCAGATCTTTGGTAGAGAAAGAGTCCGGTACAATCTTGCCCAGTCCGATATTATTTTGACCAACCGTCATGTCGTTGTCCTTTTTTGCGTTGTCTCCACCTTGGGTAAAGTTTTAGGCAAGATTGAGGCAAAGGTCGGGCGATAAAAAGCAATTGCCCCCCGCTGACAAAGTCTTGCGCCGCAGGTGGATCCGTCGTATACGCGCCCATCCTTCCGACAAATATTTTGAACCGCGCAGTCTCTCGTGGATGGGTCGCGGAAGGCCAAAGACCCTCCTATGAAATGCGCTTGAAAATGAAATGGAGTGCACATGCCGCTTTACGAGCATGTATTCATCTCGCGTCAGGACCTGTCCAACACGCAAGCTGAAAGCCTTATCGAACATTTTGGTACAGTTTTGACTGACAACGGCGGCAGCGTCGTTGAAAGCGAATACTGGGGCGTCAAAACGATGGCCTACAAAATCAACAAGAACCGCAAAGGCCACTATGCCTTCTTGAAAACTGACGCACCTGCGCCAGCGATTCAAGAAATGGAGCGCCTGATGCGTTTGCATGATGACGTGATGCGCGTTCTGACCATCAAAGTTGATGGCCACGAAGAAGGCCCATCGGTTCAGATGCAGAAGCGCGAAGAACGTGGCGAACGCCGCGAACGTCGTTCGTAACCCCTAAGAAAAGGAAGCTAAACCATGGCAGCTAAACCGTTTTTCCGCCGCCGCAAAGTTTGCCCCTTCTCTGGGGACAATGCGCCGAAAATCGACTACAAAGACACCAAACTGCTGCAGCGCTACATCTCTGAGCGCGGCAAAATTGTGCCTTCGCGCATTACCGCAGTTTCGGCTAAAAAACAGCGTGAGTTGTCCCGTGCGATCAAACGCGCACGTTTCCTCGCCCTGTTGCCCTACGCTGTGAAGTAAGGAGAAAAGCAGATGCAAGTAATCCTTCTTGAACGTGTAGCGAAGCTGGGCCAAATGGGTGACGTTGTAGACGTTAAACCTGGATATGCCCGCAACTTCCTGTTGCCTCAGGGCAAAGCTTTGACCGCTTCTGCGGCCAACAAAGCCAACTTTGATGCACAGAAAGCGCAGCTCGAAGCGCGCAACCTGGAAACCAAAGCCGAAGCAGAAACTCTGGCAGAACGTCTCGACGGTCAGCAGTTTGTTGTGATTCGTCAGGCGTCTGACGGCGGCAACCTGTACGGTTCTGTCACACCTCGTGACGCAGCCGACGTTGCAACCGAAGCCGGCTTCTCAATCGATCGCAAACAGATTGTTATTCTGATGCCGATCAAAGAGCTGGGCCTGCACACTGTAGACGTGTCTCTTCACCCAGAAGTCAACGCTCAGATCCAACTGAACGTTGCGCGCTCTGAAGAAGAAGCAGAACTGCAAGCTTCTGGTAAATCTATCCAGGAACTGGCAGCCGAAGCAGAAGCTGAAGCAGAATTCGAAATCGCCGAACTGTTCGACGATATCGGTGCTGCAGCGGATGAAGACGACTTGGGCGGCGATGACGCCCCAGCCGCCGAAGCCGCTTCGGAAGAAGAATAAGCGCCTCCCCTTTTGGGGGATCGTGACAGCCGCGCAGAGCAATCTGCGCGGTTTTTTTGTGCTTAGGCTCCGCTCGCTACCCTATCCATTTTTAGATAAACAGTTTTTTTGCTTGTTCACACGATCCGCACATTGCAGTGTAACAATTGTGAACTACATTTGAGTGTGAAAGTGTTGGAATAGTACCGGCACTGCATTGTTTCTGGCCTTTCGTTTTCGAGTTCCTAGGATCTGTTCCGTCAATTCGGCCAACTTTGACGTAAACGTTGGACCCAAAATGAACCTGATCGACCTAAGCGACGTCCAAGACGACGACAAATTCCAAAACTTCCTAGTCAGCCTGTGCGATTCCTTGGGGTTTGACTTTGCGTCTTATGCCACCACCAATTTTGTCACCGGTGATGTGCAGGGCTTTGCCACCTACCCCGAAAGTTGGAAAACCCATTATATTGAGCGCGGTTTGCACAGGGTGGATCCCACGCTGCACAAATCCAGTCAAAGCATTGCACCCGTCGATTGGGAACGATTCAACCACGACGAAAAGTTTATGCAGGTTTTTTCCGATGCTTCTGACTTTGGCATCACGGATCGCGGTATCAGCGTGCCCGTGCGTGGCCCCTATGGGGATTGCGGCCTGCTTAGTGTGACCCGCGATTGTTCGGAAACCGAATGGAAGAAGTTTGTCCCCCACGTCATTGGTGATCTACAGCACGCCGCGGTTCACATGCACGACAACGTCATGAAATCCGGCATTCTTCCCAAGGGTTTAGCACGGCCTACCCTGTCAAAACGGGAACAGGAAATCATCCAATGGGTGGCTTTGGGCAAGTCCCAGCAAGACATTGGCGACATCCTGACGATTTCGCACCGCACCGTCGAAGTGCACCTGAGATCGGGTCGCGAAAAGCTCGGGGCATTGACCACGGCTCAGGCTGTGGGGCGTGCCATCAGCCTTGGTATGATCCAGCCGGGCTAAAGCTCAGCTTTCCCACCCCGCGTATCGCAGCAATCATACGGGAATCCCCTAATAGTCTTACAGCGTTGTTTTTGTTCATCTTTGATTAACGTTAAACGCTGGTAGGGGAAATACCATGATAATCGTAGTTGACGCACTGAACCGTCACCTATTCCAAGATCTCTTGTCCGAGATGCATGCGCTGCGTGCACGTGTGTTCCAAGATCGGCTCGGTTGGAATGTCTCCGTTAAGGACGGCAAGGAAATCGACGAATATGACAATCTGAACCCGGCGCATGTCATCTGCCTTGATGACGAAGGGGATGTGGTCGGCTGCATGCGTCTGTTGCAGACAACTGGCCCGCATATGATGGCGGATGTCTTTAGTGCGATCTTAGACGGCGAACCGCCTCTTCGCAGCGCTCAGATCTGGGAAGCGACCCGTTTTTGTGTTGATACACAAAAGCTTAAGGGAAAGACGACACGCAACTCAATTTCCTATGTGACCACCGAAGTGATGATCGGCGCCTTTGAATTCGCCCAGAAAGCGGGTGTTTTGGATGCGGTGGCCGTCATCGATCCGGTCATGAATCGCGTGATGATCCGTTCGAAAAATGCGCCCTATGACTATCTTGGTTCGACCAAACAGATGGGCAAAGTCAAAGCCATGGCCGCCCTGATGGATTGTTCGGATGAGCGCATCAAAGGTCTGCGTGACTTTGCTTCGATTCACCACGACGTCTTTGCCAGTGATCAAGAGGCGCTCGACAAATTCAACGCCCGCCCTGCGGCACAGCCCACTGACTTCCCTGAAAAAGAGACCTTAGACATGGCACAAGCAGACAAAGCGCCCACCCTTCGCGATCTTCAAAACTATTGCAATGAACAGATTGCCGAAGCCACCACCGAAGAAGGACGCCAAGCGGCCTATGCGTTGCAACTCGAGTTGGCAGAGTTGCTCCGTGGCCCGTCGCGGCTGCATTGCGACGCCTAACCCATTACCACTCGCGACCCCCGAGGCCTCATTTCGTGAGGTACACAGCAAAAAGGCCACCTTATTTCAGGTGGCCTTTTTTATCTTTATCAAGCAGAGATTTACTCTTCTTCAAGCGCCTCAACAGCGGCTTGCAGATCATCTTTGCTGATTTCTTTGTCGGTCACTTTGGCCGCTTCAACAATGTGGTCAACCACTTTGTCTTCAAAGATTGGCGCGCGCAGCTGTTGCTGCATCTGCTGGTTTTGTTGAATGAATTCAAAGAACTGACGCTCTTGACCAGGGTACTGACGCGCCTGGTTCATGATCGCTTGTGTCATCTCAGCGTCGGACACTTCGATTTCAGCTTTGCGGCCCAGCTCAGCCAACAACAGACCCAAACGTACGCGACGCTCGGCCAGTGTGTTGTGCTCTTCAGTTGGCTCAACCTTATCGTGGTCGTGGCCTTCTACTTCTGGGTTTTCTTCATGCCACAGCTGGTGAGCAATCTGGCCCGCTTCGGCTTCAACCAAAGACGGAGGCAGGTCGAAAGAAACCAGATCATCCAGTTTGTCCAACAGGCCACGCTTAAGAACAGCGCGTGCGGCACCGGCATATTCAGCTTCCAGACGCTCTGTAACCTGAGCTTTCAGGCCAGCCAAATCTTCGGCACCAAA
The DNA here is from genome assembly GCA_049116315.1 of Thalassovita sp. GTDB lineage: Bacteria > Pseudomonadota > Alphaproteobacteria > Rhodobacterales > Rhodobacteraceae > Thalassobius. The sequence goes on along the minus strand of JAGDZD010000004.1, from coordinate 33,985 downwards.
TTTTTTCGCCAGCTCATCGTCGATCTCAGCGGTCTTAGGCGCTTTCACGGCTTTGATTTTGCATTCAAAGACAGCGTCTTTGCCCGCGAGGTTTTCCGCGCCGTATTCCGCAGGGAAAGTCACGTTCACTGACTTTTCTTCGCCCGCTTTGGCACCAACCAGCTGCTCTTCGAAGCCTGGGATGAAAGAACCAGAGCCAAGAACAAGTGGGTAATCTTCGGCAGACCCACCATCAAAGGCTTCGCCGTCTACTTTGCCCAAGAAGTCGAAAGTGATCTGGTCACCATCTTCTGCGGCGCTGCCCTCTTCACGATCGTCAAAATCCTGAGCGGTTTCTGCCAAAGAAGTCAGCGCTTCGGTAACAGCTTCGTCTTCGGCTTTGACAACCAAACGCTCCAGCTCAACACCCGAGAAGTCAACTTCTGGAACGTCAGGCAGAGCTTCATAGGACATGGTGACTTTCATGTCGTCGCCTTCGGCCCACTCTTCTGCGCCAACCATTTCGACATTTGGTTGCATCGCAGGACGATCACCGCTGTCTTCAAAATGCTTGTTCATCGCGCCATCGATGGTTTCCTGCATGGCTTCGCCCAGCAAACGCTGACCAAACTGCTTTTTCAGCAGAGCCATGGGAACTTTACCCTTACGGAAGCCTTTCATTTCGACTTCGGGCTGAGCTTCGGTCAGCTTTTCATTGACCTTTGCTTCCAGATCGGCGGCCGGTACTACGATTTCGTAACCGCGTTTCAGGCCTTCATTCAGGGTCTCGGTGACTTGCATTGCGTTCCTCACAAGAGTGACAGGCCACCCGATGGCAGCCTGATGAAATTTGCGTCTTACTAAGGCTCGCGCGGCAAGGGATCAAGCCTGAAATGTCGCAAAGCGGCTGCAAATCGCCTTCGGGCCGTAAAACCTGCGTTATTCGACGGTTTCAGGCACCAAGGTGGTTCGTCCCCGCAGCTCCGAGGCGATGGCGCCTGCGTTCTGACGCACCGCACTGGCGCGCACGGCCTGCGCCGTCAAAAGGTTGGCCCCCTCGAGCGCAGCATCGGCAAATTGTGAGGGTGTCATGCCCAGGGAATCCAGCTTGGCGATGACTTTGCCATAGTCGCCGCGCACCTCGTTGACCGCAACCGTGGCTTTGATCAATCGCGGATCTGTCAGCTTGGTCAGATCCAGACCCGCTTGATGTGCGGCGTCCAGCTGGCGGATAAAGTATTTGGAAACCTTGGCGGCGGCCTTGGCCGGTTGGGTAAACCCACCCTTTCCGTCGCCCAAATGTCCAATCTCTTTCAGAATATCCCCATAGTTTTCATAAAAACTGTCCAAATATTCGCTTTTGGTTGTGCTGCTGGCCACCGGAGGTTTGGACAGGCTATCCACCGTGATTTTGCGCCCCTGCGCTTGCAACTCCCCCACAACATGACCAATAGCGCCTTGGGTGAAATAGGCCTCAGAAGCGTAATAAAGCGCCTCGCCCTGCTGGTTACGGGCTGTACGGGCCAGATCCGCGGCGGCTGCGTTCAATTCGGCTTCGGCTTGGGCCTCTGCAATCAATCGGTTGCCCGCATCTCCTTGCTTGGCTTGGCGCATATGGGCGCGGGCTTGGTCCACATGGGCCTGCGCTTTTTGACCCAGCCCATTCGGGATCGCCCCAAGCCGGGCAGACAAGGCATCAAGGGCGGCAGCATCGCGCAGCAATTGATCCCCCTGCAAGTCATTGAACCCGCGCAAGGCCGCGTCGATATCCTCAAGCAGATCCGCATAGCGTTCATTCGCCGCCTGCAGCTCTAGGTTTTCCAATTTCGCCGTCAGGGCCTCTACAGTTTTGGAATCAGCGTCTAAGCGTGCTTTGGTCAGATCCTGCCGCAATGCAGCCAAGTCTTCGCCGTTGACCTGCGCCGCTTTGGCCATGCCCGCGTCGATCGCCGTATGGGCTTTTTGAACATTCGCCTCAGCGCTGTCCAACACATGCTCAAAGGCGCGACGTTCCTCTCGACTCAGCCCCTCAAGCACTGTTGCCCGGTGCTTGGCCCAAGCCTGATCCGAGGCAAACCGGCGGATTTTGGTCTCGCTATAGATGGCCTGTCGCAGACGGTCATTGTTCAGCGGAGTTTGCGTCACCGCCCCACGGCGGGTGGTCTGCCCCGAACCAACAAAGCTATAGGCCGGTTCGGTATAAACATTGGTGTCAAAAACCACGCCACTTTCCGCACCAAACCTGTCGCGGAACGCTTTGTTAAAACGACGGACCACTTCGGCGGATCCCGGACCGCTATCGATGCGGATCGAGAGGTCATAATCAGAGGTCAGATTGTTCGACCCAAAGGCCAGTCGCTCGGGGGTCTGTCCTGTGCGTTTGCCGATATCATTGATGATCTCGTCCAACATTCCATCCACCACTTGTTTGCGCCAAGTCGTCAGCCGATGAATGTCCGCCGCACTCAGCTTGGGATCTTTCAACATCTTTTGCCATTGGTTCTTATAGCGTTTTAGCGAGCGCGCCGCAGCGGCGGCTTCAGCTTCGGACATGGCGCCCCGCTGCCCCGACAGCCATTCAATATCGCGTTGATTGACTGGGCGCGCCTTGGCCAACACGTCTTTGCGCGCGGCCCTTGCTGCGGCCTCTGACTCTTGGGTGCGCGCAATCAACGCGGGATCGCCGCTGACCTGCGCGTCGGTCACCGCCTTACGTGCGGCGGTGACGGCGTCATTGGCTTTGCGTTCATTGGCAATTTGATCCGTGACATCGGCCAAGACCTTATGACGGAAATCCAAATCATTTGCGGTGTCCAGAAACTCCGACTGTGCAGCGCGGCTGACATCGGTCTCGCGCCCCGCCATACGGGCCAGATCGCGTGCCCGGTTCAAACGGGCACCGACGTCCTCAAGCGCCTTTGACGCTTGTTCCAAGCCCTGCCCGGGCCTGAGTTCAATGTCGCGCACCGGTGTGCCGCCCTCAAAGCTACGCCAAGCTTTGTTGGCCGTGCGCGCCTGGGCTGTCACCTCGTCTGCCGTTGTCAGCAGCTTGGTTTCAAAAGCATCAAGTTCCCCGCCTCGGGCTTTGCGACTGCGCGCTGCCTCAACCGCTTTTGAAAAATCTCCGGCCTGCGCACCGGTCAAGGCATCAAAGCCTTTGGCCCCATCGCGCGCCACATTGTCCAAGACGCCTGCAACACGTCCATTGCGCTGCACCGTGGCGGGGGATCGGCGCAAACTGAGAGTCGGCTGTGCCAACTCCTTGCCCCACCATACGGCGGCGACATCCAGTTCGGTCTGGCGCAATGCGCTGGCAATTTCGGGCGCACGCGTTGACAGCACCCCCTGTTTAAAGGCCGCCTGCGACAGCGTATCCGAGGCCGTCGTTGCCATTTTGACAAAAGCGTCCGCATCCATATTCAATTCCCGCAACACCCGATCCACCGCGTCCAGGTCGCCACGGTTGGCCTCAACCTTGAGGGTGGCTTTGATCACATCAGGGTTTTCCAACTTGTTGAGATCGAGACCGCCTTGATGCGCTGCATCCAGTTGGCGGATCATATACTTTGAAGCTTTGGCCGCCGCTTTGCGGGCGTCTTTGAACCCGCCATTTACAGGATCGCGTTGTCCGCCCACCTCTTTCAGCATATTGGCGCGATTTTCGCCAAAACTGTTGAAATAGTCATCGGCAGACAATTTTGACGGAACCGGCGGCGCGTTTAAACTTTCTGCGGTGATCTTGCGCCCCCCTGCCTGCAACTCGCCAACCACATGGGCGATGGCCCCCTCGGTCTGATAGGCCTCAGAGGCATAGAACAAGGCCTGTCCTTGTCGATTGCGCACTTGCTCGGCCAGATCGGCCTGCATCTGGGCTTTGACCGCCTGCGCACGCGACAAAGCTTCATCCGCAGAACGCCCGGCTTGACGGGCTTCGGCCGCTTCACTGAGGTGTCCCCGCAGGCTGTCCAAATTGCGCCCATAAGCATTGGGCGATCCGTCTGACAATTTGGCCAAGGCAGGATTGGCCCCCAGTGCCGCCAGAGCATCCGGATCACCGGGATTAACCTTGGCCAACCGGTTTTGCTCCGCTGCAAATCTCTCTACCGAGCTTAGCACATCAGCATAGGTTTCATTCGACGCCTGCAAGCGGGCCTGATCCAAAGAGCTTTCAAGCTCGCTCAGCCGCTTTGTCCCAGCCGCATCTAAATTTCCTGCTTTCTTGAGCGCCACCAAGGCGTCTTGTTCCGCTTCGAGCGTCCGCAACGCATTGGGCCCGCCAAGCAGCTCTGCTTGCTTCACCCGATCCGCTTTGATCACAGCATCAAAATTGCCTTCCACCCGCTCAAAGACATGGTTCAACACCCGCGCTTCATCCGGAGAGGCCTCCTCCAACAACCTTGCTTTGTGCAGGTCCCATTCTTCGGGGCTTGCATACCGCCGCATGGCCGTTTCCGAATACATACGTTGCCGCAGCGCATCTGACCGCTGAGCAAAGTCCACCGCCTCGTCGACATTGTCAAAAGCATGCTGCAACAGGCGTTTGTCCGCTGCGCTGGCCTGATCCAGCGCCGCAGCTTTGTGTGTCGCCCACTCGGCCTCACTCATGCTGCGCCGCACCGACAGATCATCGGGAAAGCGGGTGCGCGCGGCGTCCAGCTGTTGAGGGGACAATCCCTCAACCCGGCCCCCACGCCGAGGAGCCGCGAAAAACGTATAGGCCGGTTCAGAATAGACATTGGTGTCAAAGACGATGCCGGGCTCTCCGCCAAAGCGGTCGCGGAATTCGCTGTTGAACCTGCGAATGATCTCTGCGGCGCCCGGCTCTCCGCCCGGCACTTTGACCGACAGATCATAATCCGAAGTTAAGTTGTTTGAGCCAAAAGCCAATGGGTCGATCTTTTGTCCCGGCTTCTCCACCTCTTTGATGGCTTTGTTCAACATGGTGTCGACGGTGGACTTGCGCCAATCTGTGACCTGGTGCAGTTGGCCGGGGCTCAGATCTTTGTCCTTCAGCATCTTGGCCCATTGCGATTTGTTGCGCGCCAGAACCGCCGCGGCTTGCTCTTGTTCAGCCAACGACAGATGGGCGCGTCGCCCCGACAGCCATTCCAAATCAGCTTCGGTCGTTTTTTCCAACATGGCCCGCTGTGGGCGCACATCCTCCAGCAGGCCTGAGCGTTCACTGCGCTTGGCCTCCAACTCATCCAGCCATTTTGCGTTTTGTTCACTCAGACCGGGATCGCCGCGTTTGGCCCCATCCAACAATGCTTCGTATTGCTGGATCGCCCGGTTCAGCTCTCTTTCTTGCAGCGCGGCGGCCCGATCCGCCACACGTGCCTCATCCAGTTGGGTCAGAACTTTTTGACGGAAATCTAACTTGCTGGCGCTCTCTGCCAATGAGGCCCGCACCCCATCCCCCGCAAAGGAGGGATGATCCGAGATTTGGCTCAGACGCCGGTTGAAGCTGGCCTCGCTGGCGCGCTGGTTGACCTCAGCCAAACTGTCCGCCATGCGCGAATTGCGCGCAGCTGCGCTGTCAAAGCGATTGCGTGGATAGATGATGCCCGGTTGATCCGCCCGCGCCCATTGAGCATTTCGGGCCACGGCTTGTGGCGCCAAACGATCCGCCAACGCAGCAAATTCCCGTTCAGCCGGCGTCAAGCTATCCGCGCCAGAGGCCTTGAGTTTGTCAGCCACCCGATCCGCCGCCCGATGCACCGAAGCCAAGTCTTGCGGATCCATTTCTGTCAGCGCGTCATAGCCACGCTCGCGCACCGCTGATTTGACTGCATCCAGACGCTCCAGTGGAATATCCGATGCCGCCAGCGGATCATCTGCCATCCGCCGTGCCGCCGCCGCTGCATCGGAGGCGCTGTCAAATTGAGACAGTTGTCCCGCCTTGGGATACCCCAGCAATCCATCCCCGCGGAACGGCACCTTGGTCCAATCGCCCGCATCAAAGGCGCGTTCAGGCGGCAACATGTTTTCGAAATCAAAACTGTCTCCGTGCCGCCGGATCAACTCATCACGGATTTCACTTGAAGCGGCATCTTTGGTGATCCGGCCCCGGCCTTCACTTTCAACCTGAGCCCGTCGAACTTCGGACAGCAAATCTGGACGCGGCCGCGCCAGATCTGCCTGAAAGGCCCGCGCCCGCGCCGCTGCGCCGGGCACATCATCCACCATCTTAAAGATGCCCCCGCTGTCGATGATCACCACACGCCAGTCATCAGGCCCTTTGCCTGTAGGTTCAAAGACATAGTTACGATGGTGATTGTCCGCCCAAATCAGCCCCTTTTCGTTCATCGCACGCGACGCCCGATCCATCGCCTCGGCCTGTCCCGGTGTCATGGTTTTTCCCGGATTGCGCGCCATTTGATCCGCCGCCGTTTCGGGGACCCGTTCGATGATTTCGACAACCCGTCCCCGGTTGGGACCAGAGTCGATGAAGAAGCGTCCGTCCTGTCGGGCCAACCGCACCGCATCGTCATCGACCTGTCGCATCGCAATACGGCCAAAGTCATCATAGGCCTTGCCCTTTTCATAGGCATCCGCCGAGGCCACCCGCGCCACCAAATTGGGCTCTCCATCGATGCCAAAAACCCGGTGCACAGACCCATGTGAGATCTCTTCGGCCAAAAGATATTCGCCGCGGGCGCGCCCTGCAGCATCCTCAAGGGTTATCAAGTTGCCCTTTTTGATCTGGTTGGCCTCGGCCAGAGGGGTGGCATCAGGCACGGTGGCGTCCTCGACATTCACCGGGGGATCATCTACGCGACGCGGCACCTCTGCAGGCGCGACCCGAGGCGTCTCGGGCGCAACATCAGGATCACGCGTTGTATTGGGATCACGTGGTGTGTTGGGATCGCGTGGGGCCTCTGGATCGCGTGGCGCCTCAGGATCACGCGGTGCCTCTGGATCACGTGGGGCCTCAGGATCACGCGGCGCCTCAGGATCACGTGGGGCCTCTGGATCGCGCGGAGCCTCAGGGTCACGTGGGGCCTCTGGATCGCGCGGCGCCTCAGGATCACGCGGAGCCTCGGGATCACGCGGCGCCTCTGGATCGCGCGGCGCTTCTGGATCGCGTGGCGCTTCTGGATCGCGCGGCGCTTCTGGATCGCGCGGCGCCTCAGGGTCACGTGGGGCCTCAGGATCGCGCGGCGCTTCTGGGTCACGCGGGGCCTCAGGGTCACGTGGCGCTTCTGGATCACGTGGCGCTTCGGGATCGCGAGGGGCCTCAGGGTCACGCGGCGCTTCTGGGTCACGCGGAGCATCAGGATCACGCGGCGCTTCTGGGTCACGCGGAGCCTCGGGATCGCCGCCTCGTTCCTCCAAGCCTCGCCGCGCATCATCAGCCCCCGGCTGTGTTCCGCGCCCCGCCTCAGCCGCCTCTTCGGCAGCGCGCAGCGCCGATGCCTCTTCCAGCGCCTTCAACTCCGCAGCGCGTCGTTCAATCTCGGCAAACCGCTTGCCGAACCGCTCTGCCAGCAGGCGCTCGCGCGCAGATACGCCGGACAACCGGGTTTCCTTTCCGGGGTTTTCCAACGCCTTAATTCGCACTTCGACATCTTCGACAAAGGCTTTCAAATCGGCCTTTTGTTTGACCGTCAGAGAGGCCAACTCGTCGATATCCATCTTGTCTAAGCGGCGCGCCACATCATAGCCGGCATCAATCTGCAGCTTTCGCGTCGCGATAAAGGCATCGTATTTTGCAAGATTGACCCGATCGACATCGGTGACCTGCATCCGATTAAGCCGTGCGAAATCCGCCCAAACGCCCTTTAGCCCCGGCGTGTCTGCAATCTTCATCAGCTCGCGAGCATGGCGGGTATATTCCATGAACGCGCGGTGATCCTCTTTGCTGAGCCCCCGCAGAACATCCGCATCCACGCGTCCAAATCCGCTGACCAACTCTCGGCCCCGTTCTAGCCGCGCCAAATGCCGCAAATCACCAATGGAACCCGCCGCCCCTAAGCCCGGTAGCAACACGCCCGCAGCGGTCCAGAACAGCGAAGGATCACCCGCCAAAGCTTCGTCATAGATCGAGGCACCAAGACTGGCCGAGGCGCCGCGCGCAAAATCGACGTCCTTGTATTTTTGCGAATACTCATAGACCCCCAATGTGCCAAAGACCGCCACATCCAACAGATCAGCGGCCAAGGTCACATAGGCCGCCGTTGCCGCCGCCCCAGCATAGGACAACACCATCGCCGTGCCGCCCGAGGCCACAACCACCAACATCGAGGTCACCGCCCGATCCAAAGAGGCATAGTTATCGAGTGCTTTCACCGCGTCATGCAATCGCGGCAAGGTCTGAACCTGCGCACGGGCCGCGCGATCAGGTTCCCACCACACACGATCGCCTTCGGTCACCGGGGTCACAAGCCGTGGCAAAATGGCAGCGGTGATTTCAGGCTGGCCTCGGGTGCCCACCACCAGCAGATGATCGATGCTGCAATCCCCGGCTTTCACCGTGGTAGCGCGCGATTCCAAAATCGACGCCACATAGTCTTTGGCGGCGCGCCGGGCGTATTTCTCCAAGAACGCGCGAGCGCCAATCTCTGCAGCTTCGGGATAGCGCCCTTCGACATAATCAAGTTCTAATAGACTGGAAACGGGCACCTCATCATCACCGATTTTGGTTTTGGCAACTTGCCAGAATGGGTCGGCCCGCTCGCCGAGGCGCACCGCCGCATCGACAAATTTGGTGTCCCCCAAGACATTGAAGGTCTTATAAAAATCCGCTTTTTGCTGTGACACCCGCAGATATTCATCTCGCACCAACAACATGGCTGCGTGATCCCCAAGGGTGACATTGACCGATTGAGTTTCCATTTGCAGGATGATGAATTTGGAATGTTCCGCCACATTGGAATTGGTGATGTTGGGAACTTTGTCAGGATAACAACGCCTTGCGCGCTGAACCGCACGTGTCCATGTGGTTTCTTCCTGACCATCCACCCGCAAGTCAGCGGGGCTATCATAGATCAGAACCTGTGCGGGCTTGGCCACGCGCAATAGATCGGGTCGCTTCCACAGGGCAAACAACCGTGCCACCGGCGGGGCTGCGCCTTCGGTATCATAGCGCGACAATGGCACTTTGGTGGTGTCCGCTGCAGGGCCGAGATCTGGGGGCTTTTCTGCTTCTCCCGGCTCTTCTTCATCTGCGTCGCCCTCCGCATCGGCATCGGGTGCGCTGCTGGGCTCTGGCGCTGGGCGGCGCACCACAAATTCGATGGCACCCGTTTCGGCGGGCGGTTTTGTGGAGGGATCCGTCGCGCTATAGATGTGCAAGGGCGGCGAGCGAAACAGCGGGCGTTTGGTTTCATCGGTCGAATCTGAATAGCCAATCTCAACTTCGGTGACGCGGTGCATCTTGACCTTCTGCGCAGCCCCGTCCTGCCCGCCTTCGCTTAGAAAAACATCCAGTTCCAATTCGTCCTGTATCGGCAGATCAGCCTCTAACGACATTTCCAAACGCAGCGTATGCCCAACAAACCCAAGATCCGTTGGATTGCCTTTGGGCGGTGGCGTGTCGGTGAAATAGAACCGCCCGTTGGCATCCGCGAAAGTTAGGAACCACTGAACCGGCACACCGTTGACAAAAAACACATGCGAGCCCGGTTTCACCGTGTCGTCAAAATTGGCCGTGAACAGCAAGGCGTCATAGTCCGACGGGGTGGAAAACGGCAGATTGTTTTTGCGCGCCCTTTCACGCGCCAAATTGAAATAGCGGGTTTTATCCGCGGCGCTCAGCTGACTGGGCAAGCGATAGTCATAGGTGATGCCTTCGGTTTTGCTTTCGATCACCATTGCATCGCCATAACCAATCGGAAGGTTCTTGCCATAGACAAACAGGCGCCGACGCTGGGAAGTGTAGAGGTTGTTCTGGATTTCTCGCCGCATCCGAGCCCGTTCTTGGGTGACGGCTTCACTCTCGCGGGTGACAACCGGGGGCAGATCATCGCGACTGGCTTTGCGATAGGGGTAAAAGGCGACCGAGTCAGATTTGCGACTGGTTTGATCCTCAACCACAAACGAGCCGCTGAGTTCGGGTTTGCGGGCCCAGGTCTGTTGTCCGCTGGGGCGATCCTCGCCCGTGCGATATTCGGTGTGCATCGCCCCCGCATAGCGATCATCAGCCCGTCGTTTCAGCAAAACGTTGATCACCTCTTCGGGGGCAGGTTCCATCTTGATAGGCGCGCGGATCACCGTATCATTCAGCTTGAACTCCGCCTCTTTGGCCAAGGTCAGCACATCAATGATGCGGTATTCTGGCAGCATCTCATGCCCCGGAGGCTCCTCCGCAGCGTCATGAAAAGAGTGCACGCGCTGCAGGCGTAAATTCACAAACTCGCCGTCCCCAGTGGTGCGCACTTCAAGGCTTTGATATCGGCTGATCTCTTTGGGGCCCACCAAAACCAAACGCGCCGAATTGCCTGTGGCACTGATTTCGGCACGCCCAATCTGGCCCTTGTCATCGACCAGTTGTGAGACATGCCAACTGCCGGAAAAATGGGCCAAGGTTTCGCGCAATGACTCTGCGGTGTCACTGTCCCATGCGGGCTGTTTCAGCTTGCGCAGGCTGTCAGGGTAATAGCGTTCCGGCGTGTAAAGCCCGTCACCGAATTCACGGTCGCGAAACTGGATCGACCGCAGATAAAACGGGGACGATTGATAGATATGCGGGCTTGTCTCGCCATCGCTGCCTTCGGCGGCAGTTAAAAAGAACTCAGGCCAATTGGGTTGATCCCCCGCCGCTGAGGCGCGCTGGGGATCAACGCGCAAGCGCACCGCGCCCGGCACCTCGGGTTGTTTGAGGTATTCCGCCTCGATGCGCACGGGTTTGTCATGGTCAATCGACGAAACCGGCGCGCCCTCGACATCCACCAGCCGCAGCAACACCGCGCTGTCATTGGTTTCCGGTGTCCCACCCATTTCCCGCGTCAAGATATGGGTTTCGTAAAACGGATCTTGGATCGAGATCACCGCGCCGCCGCCAAACATCCCCCCCGAATAGGTCACATGCAGGCCCCAAGATTTGGCGATGGCCCGCACCGTGCCCTCGCGCACATCATAGTCCGCTTCGATTTCGACCCACGACGGTGGAGACCAGCTGGCCAGTAGCTCTTGTTTGGTGACCAAAGGCAGGTCTTCATTTAGCTCACGTATGGCCTTGAACGTTCTGTAACCATTCACCTTTTTGCCATCAAAGCTTGAGCTGTCATATTCGATACGATAGCCGTCACCTTCGATAATGCCCAATTGCATCGGATCCTGCACAGCCGCATCCTGCGCCAAGTTCAACGGGTCATTTGCGTTGTACCAATCGCGATCATCCTGTTGCTGAACGCGGGCAAGTTCGGCCTCTAGATCGCTGATTTGATTTGCAAAATAGTTGGTGCTTTCGTCGCGCAGGAACTCGTAATCACCCAAGGACCGCAGATCTTTATAGGTGTCCTGTTCAACCCGCCCGCCGCCGGGTGCGCGCCAGACATAGATCTTGCGTTTGCGCAGCGCCGCAATGCGATCTTCCAGATCTTTGGTCTGGCTGGCCTGTTGTGGCGTTTCCATCCCTGTATCAGGCGCCGCATCATCATCGGTGGGGCGCACAATCCACGTACGATCCCCTTCGCGCCAAATGCCAAAAACCATCTTGGCAATTCGGGCTTCAAATTCCGGGCTGAGGTAGGTGACAGGAGTGTCATCAGCCTGTGCGTTCTGCCAGCTTAGATTGCCCTCTTCGTCCACGGACGGCGGTGCAGAGCCATGCAAGACCGTTTCCCCGCGCTCATCGCCATGATCCACCGAAATCTCCACCCCCGAGGTGGTGGGATCCCATTCGATGGACACCGTGCGCCCGTCCTCCAATTCGATTTCATGGGAATTTTGCAGCGTGCCTGCGGCCTCGCCCAGTGCCGTTTCAAATTGATCAGCGGTATTGGTGATCGCGGCGCGTGTTACGGGTTTGCCTTGCGCCTTAAGGATATCTGCCGCCACCTTTAGGCGGTCCGCGCGATTGGTGCTGGCCATAAAGCGATCCAGCAAGGCCTTTTGATCCGCATCTTGCACATCCAAGCCAACCGCCTGCGCGACAGAGGCCGCGGATTGCCCCGTGCCCGCCGCCCCACGCCAGCTTTTCAACCGGGCATCGCGCAACGCCGTTAACACTTCTTCTTTGAGAGGGCTGCCGTCGTAATCGGCAAAGTCGCTGTCATCGATGTCTTGCAACAACGTTCGCGTCAACGAGATCAAATGATCGGGCACCCGTTGCGCTTGGGCCGGGGCCATCGCCCCAAACCAAAGGATCAATGCCATGGGCACAAGGCGTTTTATCCGTGCCAAGTCACGGCCCAAACGCCCCCTTTGTGCCCATCGGCGTGACATGTGCTATTCCACTTCGAAGACCTCGATTTTGTCGACCTGCAACAGCATTTCACCGGAATAATCTGCGCTCCATTTTGACAAGCTGAACCCCAAAGAACCCGGGCTGCGCAGCGAGGTCAGGCTTTCGGTGGTCACAACAATCTGTTCGCCGTTGCCATCCAGCAATCCATTCAGCACCAGTTTTGCCGAGTAGCTGCGCCCGCGCTTGCTGAGCGTGATTGTCGCGCCTTCTGAGGCAAAGAGCGATGCCACAGTTTCCTGCATTTTTGCCGCAGATTCATTGCCACACCCATTCTGGAACACGTCATAGATAAAGTCGGTCTTCTCTCCCCGCGCATTTTTACGCAGCCCAAAGGTCAACCGCGAGCAATAGCGCTCTTCGGTCCAAATTCGGGTGGTCAGAAAGTTTTCTGGATCTTTCCACAGACCAATTTCCAACAGATCGGCGCCGGTCTGGAACTCTGCAAAGAAGCTGATGTCGATGTCCCAATCTCCACGCGGCAGGTCATCTAATCGTTGAAAGACGTTTTCGGCTTCGGGCACGTCCAAAGCATTGTTCTTTGAGGCTATGGCCAGCAACATGCCGTCTTCGACCACATAGTTGTCGGGGTTCGGGCCGTTCACGGTCCAATCCTCCCCCAGATCAAAGCCTTCAAATTCATCTTCCCACAGCAACGTTCGCACAGGCACGTCGCTCACCGTTGTGTCGTTCTGTGCCACCAATATGGGGGCGGGTTCTGGTTCGGGGACTGCGCCCGCGGCCTCAACCGCCTCAGAGACCGCTTCGGCAAAGCTGGCGGTATCTTCGGCGTTGAAATATTGCCCTTTGCCCTGATCAGCGATGCATTCCAAACTGGCGCGCTCTTCGGCGTTTAAGTCAAATCCAACAACGTGAACCCGGACATCAACCCCCGCCGCGCTGAGGGCGCCGGCCGCAGCGCATGCATCACCGCCACAGGTTTCCACCCCGTCAGAGATCAGCACCACATTTTTGGGGCCTTCCAGACCTTCGAAAGCCTGCGCGCTGGCTTGCAACGAGGCCGACAGCGGCGTTTTTCCCTTCGGAGAAAGCGCTTGCACCGCCTGTGTCATAGCCGCACCGCCATCAGGCTGGATTGTGTTCAACAACTCGACATCGGCGCAATCGCCCTTTTCGCGGTGCCCATAGGCCATCAGCCCGACCGAGGTGTCACTTGGCAAATCTGACAACAGATCCACCAAGGTGGTTTTGGCGATGTCCATTTTGGCAACACCATCAACCTGCCCCCACATTGAATTAGAGGCGTCCATAATAAACAATAGATTTCGCGCAGACATAGCGGGGGTGCCCACCAATGCGATGGCCGCAGCCCATGCCGTAATACTTCTGGAACTTGACATATATTCCTCCCAAACTCGCAGTCCCGGCCGCTTGTAAGGGGTACGACCGTGGAAATTCCCAGTCTTTCGGATGTCCGAACGGGGCGAGAATCGCCCCTATACTGACCCAGCGTAAAGCAAATCTGTGTTTGGCCAATGCTTTTTTGAATATGTCTATATGAGTCGGCCCACCACTAAAGCGATATCAGCGGGCGACACCGGCCCTTGAGAACAGCCCCGATACGGCGGTGCAATCTTCAAACCAACCGCCTTGCGCCCCTCTTCAGTTCGCTCGGCAACGGGTCGTTTAGTGTCCCTGCTGCCTCGTCCGACACAATCCACGCAACGACAAAAGAAACGACCATCATTCTAAGCAACTCGCGTGCCGCAGACCAAATTCTGCAAGTTGTATGCTCGCCTGCTAGGAGAGTTTGCCCCCTAAAGTCGTCCCCGTAAAACGGTACGGATGCTGGACGTATCGAGTTTGCAGACAAGAATGTGGAAACCCATTTCATCACGACAGAGGTCATGGCCCCGCTTTATGTTGAGATACGAGTCGATCATTGCGATCACTTTGGCCGGTATGCCCAACCGCAGCTTCATGGATTATCTGTCACAATAGAGTCGATCAGTTGGTGACCTGACCCTGGAAATCGATTGAAGACCCATTTAGCCGCCTCTGGATCAGCGCGACCGGGAAAACATCCTCTAGTTTCACCACAAATTTGACATTCGCACAGTGCGAAATAAACTGAAATCTGTTTTGTGTGATATTTTTGAAGCTTATTCTCTTGAATCATTAGGTCAGATTTGATGTCTTTTACCACAGTTCAGATGAAACCATCTGCAATTCCTAACAGTGACAGGTACCTCAGCACATTTCGCGGGGCAATAAACGATACAAACTCTTTCACCTACGCTTCTGACGGCACATTTTGGGCGACCTACGTCACTAGTACATCTGTTAATAATGGCTACGGAATTTCCAGTTCACAAACGGGTTACGCCGGCAATTTTGATCGCGACGGAGAATTTCTGGACAGTCAAATTATTGCGACTGAAACCCATACGTTTCGTATCTTTTCTGAATGGCTATATTTGGGCAATTTTCCCATCATTGCGCTTGCCAATGGTGACATTGCTTATCAAAGCACTTTTGGCCACTACGGAAGATACTTGAATCCTGAAATTGGGCGACGAGGGGTAGAGAATTGGAATTCCTCAATTGCAGAGTATCGGAGCAGCGATTACTCTGCGCTAGCTATTACATCGGACAGCGTTCCCAGTACTACAGTCGAGCTCACAAACGGAAACATTCTGTCTCAAGTGTTTCCCGGTATCATCTATGGCGACCTTGGCCCGAATGGCGAGTTTGATGGATACGCGCCGGAAACCACAATTGTTGTCGTAAACAAAAATGGAACCATTGGCTTTACGGTTGACTACAATCTTGGTTCATCAGAAATCTGGATTGACCCGGTCCTTTGGACGCGTACTGCATGGTTTGAGATTGAATCGGTTCCGCATGCAGCATTGACGGCAGCGCGCAACGACGGCGGTTTCTCCCTCGTTTTTTTGACCGGCGTAGGAGATCGGCCTACTGGTTGGCAAATTCAAGATTATGCAGCTGATGGCTCCCGTCTTGGCCAACTTGATGTTGCAATTCCCGAAGGCGCCGGAATCCCGGTGGCTGTTCAAACATTGGCAGATGGAAGACTGGTAATTGTAACCGCCACCGAGGAGGGCAACCTAGCGGCCCAAATCTACGGAACAGACGGTTCAATTTCTGCGCCCGTCGCATTGCCGTTTAGTGGCTCTGATCTGCCCAACACGATGAAGATCGATGGCTTTTTGGAAGGCCCAGAGACCGCAGGTTTTACATGGCTCGGGCCTCAAGGCACCGCCTATTTGGCATTGTTTGACAGCGATGCCGAACAGTGGTCGATGCTTACCAAGGTCGAGACGGACATAAACGCACGGTCAGATATCGCAGCGGAGTCCGCTGAAGATGGGTCCTTTGCCCTACGTTGGATCTCTTTCTCCCAAGAAGATGGGCACACGGCCAATGCGCATGTATTCGATGAATTCGCTCCAACTTTTACGATTGAAGACACAGTTGGTGCAACGACAGGCTATTTCGACTGGGGTCACGTTCTTCCAGACCTAAACGAAGGCTCCACCGTCAGTTTTCTGGAGGATGCTGAGTTTGGGCAAGGTATTTTTCACACCACATTGACCGTAAATAACTTAACGCTCAATGGTAACGAGGGATCCGAATTAGGGGTGTTTTTGGCGCCAGGAGTCGAAGAGCTTAGCATGACTGGCACCGACTCTCTGAAGGCATCGGGAGCCATAGGGCAAACCATGCTGCTCGGCAACGATGGTAACAACCGACTGTCGGGCGATTCTATCACGTTGAATAGTGACGCCGCGCAAGTTTATCGTCTTTATCTTGCTGCTTTAGGTCGAGATCCAGATGCCGTCAGCTTCTCAGATATGATTTACCGGCTGGTTGCGAACCAAAGCTTGGGGCTCGATCTGTCTGAATTTGCTAGCATGTTCGTAAATTCACGCGAATTTTCAAACAGATATGGCGATTTGGATTCCGCGGAATATGTAACCTTGCTCTACAATAATGTTTTGAATCGTGAGCCCGACACGGCCGGATTGGATGGGTGGGTTACGCATCTGAACACTGGAATGTCACGTGAAGCCGTTCTCGTAGGTTTCTCACAAAGCGTAGAGTTCCAGCGTTCGTCAGCGTTTTCCGCAAGTGAATTCGCAGTTGGCCTCGCAACAGACGCAGCCGGGGCAGTATTTCGAATTTACCAAGCAGCTTTGGATCGCCTTCCGGAGGTAAGCGGCTTTACCAACTGGTCTACCGTCATAGCGCAAGGCGCTACTTTAACCGAGATCGTTGCTGGATTCGTGGGGAGCCGCGAATTCCAGAACACCTACGGCAGCCTCAACGATACAGACTTTGTGGAGCTTCTGTATCAGAACGTTTTGGGCCGTGCCTCCGACGCCAACGGCCTCACCACATGGACCGGTCAGCTGGCTGGCGGAGCAACTCGCGAAAGCGTTGTGCTAGGCTTCTCCGAGAGTCAGGAGTTCGTCAACAATACCAACGCACCTTTAGAGGCATGGATGCGAGGACTGGGAGAAAACGACGTCCTGAACGGCGGCTCGGGCGACAACATCCTCTCCGGAGGCCTATTGTCGGACCGGTTTGTGTTTAATCCAAGCGACGGCGGGACACATCAGGTTTCGGATTTAGAAGCCTGGGATACGTTGGATTTCACCGCTTTCAGCTACGCCAACGATGACGCCGCGCGAGCGTTCATGACACAGGTTGGTGACAACGTGGTCTTTGCCGATCAAGGGGTGACAGTTAACCTAGCGAATACACAGCTAAGCGAGATTGATGACATAATGATCCTTACTTAGTGCTGAAACCACAAACGAAAAAGCACTCGCCGTCAACCAAAGAGCGGGAGCATCGCTTGGGGATCAAACATCCCCTTTACCTTTGCGCGACCGACGAGGGCAGAGGATTTTTGCTCAGTTTGGTTTGGGGTTGATGCCTCCCGACGGTACATATCCTCGTCCTGAGGCGGGGAATTCTGCGTGTTCAAGGAAAAGTTGGTGCCAGTTGCGACGATGCAGTTGATGCCATACGGTTTTCCAAATGATGGTGAATGTTCGGGGCTTGGATGACGCCCTGACATCAACCGTCATATAAGCGGTCTGCGGCCCGGTAGGCCGTCAACAACAGTGCTCCGCCGCAATTGACCCTTAGGCCCTCAACCTTAGCAATACGCCTCTCACAAGTGGCACAGCGAGCGCTCAATCTTGCCTTGGGATCTCTTGGCTTCGTTTAACGGCGCGGCGAAAGCCCTTGCGAAAATCTGAAATCTTGCCCCGCTCCTTGCATTTCGTGCAGCGAAGTATTGCAAGATCACTAGGCATTAAGTTCAAGATCCAGTCTGCGCCGCCCTCATACTCTTAGAGGACAGTACTGGGACCGCATCGACAGTCTAGCAACAAATAGGGTCCGGGGATTTTGTCAGCCATTGCTTGCAAATTGGTTTGGCCGTGAGCGATGACGAACGAAAAATTTGACCAGTCGGCCGCAACCAGCCCTAAACGGAGATAGCCAATCGACACCGTCGAGAAGCAAACCTCCGCTGGGTTAGAGACGGCATCGAACAAAACAGAAAAAAGCAGCCATGCAAACCTTAACAGGCCAGAATCCACATTCGATTTTACGTGCAAAGCTCGGTAATGCGCAGAAAGCTGACTTCCACATAAACCAAGCATCGGTGGAGCAGGTTTGGGACAAACAACACTTGGTTGGAGGACATCTAGGGGCTCAGGATGCTTTCGCTAGGCACCAATTCGATACCCTCAAAAGCGAAGTCGTCTAACATAACTTCGGGTGCTTCAACATGCTCGTGTTGTTCAGTGTCTGTTGGAAGACGCCCTCCAAATTGGCCCTGGGAGTCGTTGCAATACATACCAACCCAATCGCCACCACCGCCAACGCAATTGGATTGGTTGAACTGATTAAGGTAAAGCATTGTATTAAAAGTGATATCTGCAGTTTGGCCACTGGCGGATGATCCAAGAATACACGCAGCCCCTACAAGCAAATGCTTGAAAGACGAAGCCCCATAGGCAGATGAAGTGCAACAATAATTATACGTCATTTTGTTACTTTCAAAATCGTTCTGGGGGACACTGGCGTGTAATTTTTGTCGAATAGTCCCGGTTGATAGTATTTGGATCTTCAAGAATGCTTTTTGTTGATGATGACATCTCCACTCTGCTATGCACAGCGGCCGCGATATCCCGAATAGGTGTCACAAAGGTCATTCGGGTTCCCGCGTTCACATTTAGACGACAGCCAACAACCACACAGCGGCCAATCAAATTGGCAGCAGCATTTACAGCTGGAACTAAGCAAAAATCCTCTTTAGACGACAGCGTCCAGCCGACCACTTTCTGAGAATAGATCGCGCGCTCTGACAAACCGCTCTCAGCAATAAGGTTGCAACGCTCCGCTTTTAAGTATTGTTGGCGAATAACCCCTATGTCTGGGGAAAACTCGAGTTGTCTATGACGTCTTCTCAGGTTCCGCCTTGTGCAGGTAGAAGTAAGAAGATCGACAAAATACAGATCTCCTTCTTGCTGGTATAGAGATCTAAAAGTAGAAAAGTCATCTCCATTCACCTCGACATACTCGATATGTTTGCGCAGACACTTGATTTGAACCAAAACTTGTAAAACCCAAAACTCCAAACAGAAGACAGGTGAAAATGCGGACATGACCACTACAGAAAGAGGTTGGGTGTTTCAAAACATTTTCTCCAGTTTGTCAGCGAAAATTCTCTGCATACAACCAAATCTTTTCCCCGATTTCCTCAACCAAAAATTTACTGAACAGCCTATACGAGTTCATATAACTGCCGACATCTCGGGTGATGAAGTCCTTGTCAGGATCATTTGCTCGAATATAGGCTCGGTCAAGTCGGGTTGATGCTATCAACTTGTCGCCATAATAGACACGAATTTGTAAGCTTTTGGGGTAACGGCATCCTTTATCGGAACTAAACGACCAGGATCCAGGACCAACCCAACCCGCAGCTTTGAAAAACTCAACGTGGTAATTGAGCAGCCGATGTTCATGGAAGGCGTGAGCAAGTACATTTTCAGAACGGTTTTCATTGATTGGTTTGTATTGTAGTACAATCCAGTCTCCATCGTCTGTTTTTCGGTTCCGGCAAACGTCAGGCGCAAAGCTTGCCCACATCGATCGTGTTGTATATTCAACACCAGACGGGGGCGCCATCAAGTACTCAGGTTTTTGATCACTCGGTAGTGTTGTTGCGGTGACAACCGCTGTCGACGTTGTGCTCTTTTCAGACGGAGGATTACTGTGGGCGAATTTATTCATTTCCCTGTAAGCTTTGTGGGGGAAAGGAATGTTTTGCGCATTTTTTGCGGCCAGATGCAGCTTTGAATATGCTCTGACGAAGCACTGGCTTGATTCAGCGAGGTAGAAAAAAGAAGATGTTCCATAAAATTTCACTTCCTCACTGCCAATAGGTAAACATCCTTGATCAATATAGTGCTGCAACAAAGGTCCTCGAACCATTGTCCGATCTGGGTCAGTTAAAGACGGGAGCAGGTATTGCTGAGAGCGATCAATATTTAGATCAGTTCTGAAAAGTCCGAATATTCCATCTATTTCCTCGGGAAATATGGTGAAGTTTTTTTGAACTTCGAGATCAAGCTCGCTATTTGAACTGCGTTGTTTTTTCGAGTTTCCTTGAAACACGACTTTAAATGCGTCGTCTTCAAGCTACGTTTTAATGTGATGCGATCTTAGGTCGTATCCTTTTCCAACTGCTGCATCCTTGGCCACTGAGGCGACCAACGCTGTGTCAACTTCGGTTATCTTAAAAACGCTTGCTTTTTCATCGTGAAAATTTAGCCAACCAGCTAGGTATTGAACCCCATCCAATTGAAACACGTGAAAACGTGTGAAGTCGTCTGTGTTGACCGCACCAATCTCTCCATTGTGCTTTTCAACCTCATGCCCCAGATCAGTATGTAAAAAAAAGGACGCTCGACTAAAGAGATCTTCCCAGCCGTACAGTTTTCCGTCGTGTTCGAACTGAAGCTCAATTGTTTCTTTATCGATATACTGGTCCCAATTGTGCTTATATCCGAACGGCCCGACGAGATCGTTTCTAAGTTGCGCATCTTTAACGGCTTTGTGAAAACCATCTTGCGCAAAGCTTGCTGTAGCAACAAAGATTGAAACTACCACCAAAGAGAATAACGCTAGAAAATTGGGACGAGCTGTCATTGAAAATTCTAAGACAATAAGTTTAAATACGGTTGCTGTTCGTGAGACTTGTGGCATACTAATAGCGCTAATTTTAAGTTGGCAACCCCGAACAATATGGTGGTTCTGACCCACCGGTTAGCCCCGCCTAGGTGACCCAGTTTGATTGTCATTGCATGATCGGCCTAGATTCCATCGGGACGACGGTTTCCGGTGCCCGCGGGCGGTAGCCCAGAACACTTTGCGGTCGTTTGGTATAGTAGTACTTCCCTCTGACCGGCAGAGCATTGCGCAGCGATATCCCGAAATGTTCCATTATTCGATCACGATTTGCACTGCTGGTAGGCTGTAGAAAACCTCCTCGTTCAGCAGTTCATCGCTGGGGCGGCGTTAAAGCCATCACAGTGACCGTTTTCCCATGCACTGCACAGCAGGACATCTCATGACGATATCCCAAGCGGGGAGATCCTGGCTCAAAACAAGAGATCTTGGCGCCGATCGCCGCAGCCTACCGCCGAACGGCCCGCACAACGCCCACCAGAGTATTGCCACCACTCACGAGTGAGTCGGACGACACATATTTTTTGTGTGTGTCGGCGTAGCTTGGTTGAAAATTGCGCTACGCGGTGACGGTGTTGGTAGCACCACTGCCCCGCTGGAGGTGATTCAACTGGGGGAAATTTTTTGGAAAAGCCAATCAAAACGCAAACAACGCGAAGACAAACCTCTTTCTTGCTGGCTTCTTGTGCGTTTCTTAGTTTCTACGTTTTTCAGATAGAAATCACTACTTTGGACAGCGTGGGGTTGAAGGCTAAATTTCCATCAGAATTTGCCAAAACGACGCAATTCCCGATCACGAACTTTCTGTTCTTTAAGCTCGCGCTGTGAGGTGCCCCTAGATTTGTAGACGCTTTGCTTGGTAATGTTGGAAGCAAAGGACGATGCAAATGTCAGTGTAAATTCGCTACTCGGATGAGTTTAAGATCGATGCAGTGGCGCAGGTAACGGAGCGTAGCTATTCGGTCATGGAGGTGGCCGAACGGCTCGGGGTCAGCACCAAATCGCTTTACACATGGATGGCGCAATTCTCGAAGCCGCAGAGGCAGACCGATCAGGAGGCTGAAGTTCGCCGCTTTAAGAAAGAGTTGGCCCGGGTCACAGAGGAGCGCGACATTCTAGAAAAGGCCACCGCGTACTCCGCCAGAGATGCAAATTGAGGTACGCGTCTATCGACGCGCATCGCCAGCAACACCCCGTTCGCGTTCTCTGCAAAATACTGACGGTCCATCCAAGTGGTTTCTACGCATGGGTTAAGGAACCGTTAAGCCAGCGTGCGATGGAAGATCAGCGTCAGACCAAGCTTCTGAAGAAGGCGTGGAAAGACAGTGGAAAGGTGTATGGATACCGTAAAATCCACCACGACCTGATCGACATCGGCGAGGCCGTGTCAGCGAACCGCGTTGCCCGTTTGGCCCGCCTTGCAGGCATTCAGACGCCGGTCGGCTACAAGAAGCAACCCGGCGTTTATGGTGGAAAGCCCCCTGTCGTCGTGGACAACACGCTGGATCGGCAGTTCTCCGTCGACGCGCCGGATCGGGCCTGGGTGCCGGATATTACCTATCTGCGGACGCATGAGGGCTTCGCGTATCTCTGCGTGGTCATTGATCTGTTCTCGCGGCGTGTTGTCGGTTGGGCAGTCCAGTCACGCCAATCATCAGAACTGACAGAGCAGGCATTGCTGATGGCAATCTGGCGGCGAAAGCCCAGGCCCGGCCTGCTGATCCACTCAAATCAAGGCGCACAATTCACCAGCCGCGAATGGGCTGCGTTCCTGCGCGAACACAATCGGGAACACTCCATTAGCCGTAGGGGCAACTGCCATGACAACGCAGTGGCCGAGAGTTTCTTTCAGCTCTTGAAGCGCGAGAAGGTCTGGCGGCGAAAATACCGCACCCGCGAGGAAGCGCCACGCGATGTCTTTGAATACATCGAGTTGTTCTACCACCCAAAACGCAAGCACACGAACAACGGCATGTTGTCACCTGTTGACTTCGAAGAACGACAGCTCAAACTGGAAAAGGAAAGTGTCTAGGAAACTAGCGGCAGCTCAAGTGCGTACCCTTCAAATCGGGCGCTTCCAGAGGGTTTCGTGGTATTTCAATTGAGAAAAGCCTACAGTTGGCGGCTAGGAATTAAGTATTGGGACACACGGGACGGTCATTTCACTATAGAACACATAGGGTTTTGTTTTTATGTCCTCTATAGTCTTTTCTGTGTCCCTCCAGTCCCAATCAATGAACCGTTCTGACAATTCTGTCGCTAGCAAAGTATCGGGGGGTCGCGTTACCCGCGCGAGGTTATCCTCTAGGAGGACCCGAAAGCAATGTAGCAGCAAGATCGGTCCACAATTATGTTTTCGGTGAAGCTGTTCTGATGAACAGCGTCGGCCTAAAGTGGATTCCCTTGATTTTCACAACAGGCGGGCGGAAGACTTTCGCTGCGGACAACACCAATGGCAGCAATACGTAGATAGCGGAGCTTGCAAAGTCTCACGAACGGCCCTTAGCTGTCATTCGCAGGTTGATCCGACGCTTCACCGCAGCTTCCCCGAAGCGGGCATTGATCGTTTGCGCAGCATTTTGAGTGAACGAGGTCTGTAATGCGGATGAAGTTGCTGGTTCGTCTACAGATGAGGCATATGCAACGTAACTGACGCAACAACGCTGTAGTAGGGGCTAGCCCACTCGGGAATCTTTGCTGCCGCGGCAAACGAACACGCCAGAAACTCCTGAGCTGGCCTAGCCAGTTGAACTATACAGAGCCCTACAAACTGATCATTTCATCTGTGATTTGGGCAACCGACCAGCCCTCGATTATTACTTCGACGCCTTGATCTGCGAATGTGACGTTTCCATTGGCGTCATTCATCAAGTCTCGGACCTGGCTAGGAGTGGCGTACCCAAAGCCATTAAATTGGAGGCTATCCCATGCTTCGAGATCCAAAATTTGATCCGTTCCCTTGTGTGATACGTCAAACACAAAGGCATCTGACATCTGACCGCCGCCAAGAATGTCGTCGCCAGCATCGCCGGTAAGAAAATCTTTGATCCCTTGCGCACGTACCCACGCCGTTAGGGTCGGCGTTGTATTGGACACAAATTCAGCTGATTCCGAGAACCCGCGAACGACCTCAGATCGGGCAGTTCCTGACGCCAATCGTCCTGTCCAATCGTCCAATCCCATGGCATCTGCCTCACGATCCAACACATTTTGATACAGCAATTCCACAAAATTCGAATCCGACAAGGAGCCGTAGGTGTTCTGGAATTCCTGTGAACCTGTGAAGCCTTCAATGACATCTAGAAGCGGACGGCCTTCAGACAATGCCTTGGTCCAATTCAGCATTCCACCTTCGTCCGGATTGCGGTCAAGTGTCGCTTGGTAAAGCCTGAAAACCTCATCCGTCCAATTTGCAGGGTTAGCATCGCGGGCAAAGGCAGCCGCCGCATTTTGGGTCGAAGTGACAAATTCCTGCGACTCCGAAAAGCCAATAACCACTTCTGCGCGCGTCATCCCTGCGGCGAGCCCGCCCGTCCAAGTAGCCAGACCGCCGGCATCTGCTGCACGCCCCAGAACATTCTGGTACAGCAAATCAACAAACCCTGTATCAGCCAAAGCGCCGTAAGTGCTTTGGAATTCTAGCGATCCGGTGAACCCTGCTGCAACACCTTGCAGCGATCTTTCACCCGACTCGAGACTGTTACTCCACGCGATTTGACCTGCCCGATCAGGGTTCCGATCTAAGGTAGCCTGATAAAGGCGATAGACCTGAGCAGCGGATTCTTCTGTGTAGATCGCTTGATGACCATCCCCAAGCAACAGATCATTACCTGTACCCCCCGTAAGCGTGTCAACAACTGTGGCTGAACCCAATAGAATTTGATCAGCGTCTACGCCGGGATTTGCTGTACCGCCGGCAGAACCGACACCACCGGAAGGCGCACTTGCAGTTTGTTGCAGAGTCAACGTCTGGTCTCGAAACTCGATCGTTTCAATCGACCGAATAATTAGCTCATTGCCCGGCCGCACATAGGGCGTCGCGGCCCGACCAAAATCATCAAAAAGATATCCAAGTATATAATGATCTCCGTTGAAAGTCAGTTCAAACTGCGATCTGTCCTGATATTGAATTCTCAGAAGATCATTCCCCGTACCGCCGTCCAGAATGCCACCGATACTGTTTCCGAAAACCAAAATCGTATCGTCACCGCCCTCAGTGTGCAGAAAGGGAAGAGGCTGGGCAGTGTGATCAAAACTCGGAATGTGCACCGGTACAGTTGGTGCCTGAAACGTGTCAGCGTGATTTGATCCGATTGCCACTTCGAATGTGAAGGAGGTGTTCCTTTCAGCCTGATCCGAGATCGTCACACTAACATTTCCGGCAAAAGCGGTTGAGGATGAGGAAAAGTCGATAATATCGCGCCCGATTCCGCCATATAGCGGGAACCGGTTGTGCTGGGACGCGTCTGTAATCACAAAACGATCATTGCCCTCCATGCCAAATACGCCGCGACTGGCTTCCGAAGCACCCTGATGCCAGACATCGTCACCATCAAAGAGATAGGTTTCAAGAGATTGCTCGCCAGCAAATGCCGGAGCTGTCCCTGTGATGGTATCAGCGTTATCCGTGCCGAACGTGCGTCCAGTGCCACCCATTGGTGGATCAAAGACACCGCCTTTGAGCTCAATTGTACCTTCACCATTTCTATCTGTTGTACCGGTCCAGCCAATGAAGACTTTGCCATCTGTCCCCGCAGCAATAAATGGCGGGGAAAGCCGGCTGCCCTGCACATCTTCTGCGATCACCACTGAATCCGACAGGATCACACCTTCGTGGCTGACGGTTGCCGCAAACAGCGAAAATTCCGGTAAATCACTGGTCCCACCGGAAACCGCAGTCCAAGCCACAACGATATTGCCGTTAGGCAAAATTGCCGCGGTTCCCGTTCCTGTGTTTCCAAAGGTCGGGGTGAAATCAACGCCGTCAGGTCGATCCTGACCGTTGTACCTTAGTTGTACCTCAGTCCGGTTGACGGCTGTATCTGATTGTTGTTGCGTCCAAATAGTGGATGGCACAGGTGTGCCATCAGGAAACGTGCCAGACTGACTGTTGCCAATCTCCTTAGCGTTCCAAAATGACAATCGAGGCGCGGAAACACCGCTAATAACGGCTACATAAAAGCCGGTGCCATCCCCAATTGCATCATCGCCATACCCAAAAGAACCGGTAAAATTCGTTTCTCCTTCGCTCCCAAGTTTGGTGGGCCGCCTAATGCTCTCAAACCAGTCCCACGTCGCCGAGGGATCAAACGTCGCGCCGTCATCTGCCACAAGGGTGTAGACACCATTGCCCTGCGCCAGCAGTTGACCGGCCTCTGACGAATCTGATCCGATATAGACCTCATCCCCAATCTTGGCCCCAGCACTGTCAAAACGCTGCACCATCCAGGCTTCGTTCGTGTTTGAGAACGGATCCCCACCTTCGGACCAAGAGATCGTAAATCCGCCAATCTCGTCCGCGGCAACTTGCGGCGTCCGCTGATCGTTGTCAGCGCGGGAGGAAATCTGGAGTTGCTCCGACACAGGCGCACCAGTCTGGTCAATGATCCGTACAAAGGCATCTTCGCCGGAACTGCCCGGTGCCAGTTCAGTCCAGACCGCGGCGATATTGCCGTTTGCCAGCAGCACCAGATCACTCCAAGCTTGCTGACCAGCGGTGGTCTGGTTGATTTGGAAAACTTCGCCTCGCGCTGTGCCGTCTGCATTAAAGGTGCGGCCTAGAACAGCGGATAAATCTTCGTCCGCAACACCGGGGATAGGTAACAGATTGAGCACCAGATGTGTCCAAATTGCCATATACCCGCCGTCTGGCAAGGCAATTACTTCCCCGACGTTAGAGCCGCCACCAACAGGGGCAAGTACACTATCCATATCAAACTCCCAAAAAAATAATCACCTCAATATCTTCAATACCGCATGTCAGCCTCTCGACCAAAACAGGTACAACTCCAAAATATCACGAAGCTATTACGTTAAACGCGACCGTGTCAAATTGACCTGGTCGCGTTTAGGCATGCCCTTTCGTGGTCGATCAGGAGGATCACGCAAGAACTTCGGAAGAAACTAGAGGGCTCAGATTATCAGATGGCAACATCGCGTCGTGGTAAAAGGAACGCATGCTACGCCCATGACATAAGTACGAAATCTAACTAAAGCAGCCATCTGTGCGGATTGCCGCAACAGTGGCTTTGGGCTTATTGGAGCCGTTACCTCCAATTGCGCATCGGAAAAACTGGGTCGCAGTCCCCAGCTTCCACTTTTTCCAAGTTACTCGTTTCAATTTGCACTCGCAGCGAAGTTCCGCTTCCCGCCAGATACGTAGATCGGAAAAGTCCGGTTTGGGCTGGTTGCGGTCGGTCCGCGCCGAAACGATCCTTGTCAAGGCGGCAAGGTCTGCTTCGCGCAGAAAGCGGGATTTGCAAAGTCAACGCCTCACCCGGACATTACAGCGTAAACAGGCTGCAACGCCGCGAGAAGACCAGTCATTTGTGACCCATGCAGCAAAAATTTGGGCTAGAGGGCAGCACAACGGACAAAGTGGCCACAATCCAGTCGTGATCCAAAGTCAGTTTTTATTGCACGATGGTTCCTGCAAATTCTAGTCAACCACAAAGCATTGCGACCACAATCAACTTGTAATTACGATCTGGTCGGCCGTCATGCCAATCGCGCCTTCAAGGCGGATCACAGCGGTGCCCGGAGGCAGGCTCCACAAAGCTGTATAGTTCACCCGGACATCCGTATAACTGCCATCTTCGGCTTCAACGAGTTCGATATTGTCAACTTCATTTGCGGTCTGAAAGACGCCGACCTGTAGAACATCTTCAGCAGGGTCAAAGTCGGTGACGCGCAGGTAGATGTCGTCGGCCTCTCCTCGGAAAGCGTTCCATACGCGTGCGTCGATCGTATCTGCGCCTTCGCCGCCGGTAACAATTGCGGGGCCATCTTCGTCCCTAAACTGGTTCCATACGGTGAACAAATCGTCGCCTGCACCACCATATCCGGTTGTACCAGAATCAAGCTGAAGCCTATCATCTCCTTCGCCACCGTATCCTACTGCGCTATTGTTCACGCCAACAAAGTCGTCACCAGATCCGCCATGGGCTTCCGAACCGGCCCCAGATATGGAAATGCTGTCATTTCCTGCTTCGCCGTAGAGCAGCGATACGTCGTGACGAGAGCTGGTCAGCCTATCATCGCCCTCGCCGCCATGTACCGTACCGCTTAGGATCGTGGCCCGGTCATTGCCAGCACCAAGATCAACAGTTGCGAAGGAACCGCCCCTTACGTAATCATCACCGTCTCCGGTGTCTGCAACAAGGTCCACACCTGTAGATTCGATCGTATCATCACCTTGGCCGCCGATCAGGGTCACGTTCGCACGATCCGTATTCAAGATGTCGTTGCCCCCTGCGCCATCGACGGTGATGCCGTCGGCATCAGCCGAAAGCCATTCGGTTTCCTCCGTTCCGGTTGTATCCTCGACCACAGTCACTTCCGGCACACCTTCCCGAGTGATCACGTAGTCCTCGGGCAGGAAGCGGACCAGCTCATCGCCGTCAGTTTCGGCCTCCAGATAGTAATTCGAAACCGATGTGTTCGATTGGATAACGCCAACACGATTACTAGGGTCGTTCGTGTCCAACGGCACCCCCATCAGATCTACGACGCCAAGCAATTCCAAGCCGTGTTGCTCTTCGAATTCAGCCAACTCATAATCAGTGATTGGGCCTTCGAACTCGTCCGCGCCGGGGATGATAGTTTGAGTTTCCCATGATGCACTGGACCAATCCACACCTTCGGGAACGAGGTAAAACCGGGCTTCGTCAGTTTGCAGGAACTCATCTGGGTTTCCGGTATCTTCGGTATCGGTGTAATAGATGGCCGCCACCGTACCGGTTTCATCGTCACCGACTTCAATTTCAACGCCATCTTCGGTCAGGGAGAAGGTCGCACCGGTATCGAGCTCTTCGACAGGGTCTTCCGGCTCGTCGGGTAGTTCAGGTTCGTCAGTGGTGACGGAGTCATCATCTGAATCAAAGATCGAACTCATCATAATACCTGACAACAAAGCCAGAGCAGCAATAACACCCATACTAAATCTCCTAATAAAATTGGCCCAGGATCCCCGATGCCCTTGATCAAATTCTATCTTCCGAACATTTGCGCGCCTTTGCAACTCAAAAGTGTTTTTCATTGCAACTTAAAGGTGCTCGTCTTTGCAGCTTAAAAGAAATTCACAGACCGATATGTGCGTTTTTGCAGTGCCTGCCCCTCGTGTCCCTGAGATGTCAGTGAATGTTGCGGGATGTCCTGAACACCTGCTTTCCCACCGATTGCAGTCAACTAAGCGGAGGGCAGCTTCTGTCACAATGGTCTCAGACCCGCCTTCGACCGTTGAAATCAATCTTGTCGGGTATGAATGGCCGCTCTAAGGAAGTCGAGGCAAACAGTTGGCACCTGCAGCAATGCCCGTCGAAGTTGTCTGCATTGGTCCGGTTTGGGCTGGTTGCGGTCGTTAGGCGCTGTTCGCAAGAAGGGCAGCAAAAGTCTGCTCTCTACGCCAGTACTTAGGGTGGTTTACGGGGTGGATACATATTTCAGAAATAGATCTAATATCTTGAAATATATAGATAATAATTGACTAATTGGTGCGGGTGAAGCGCGCCTAACCGCGCTCCGTTCACTTCTGTTCCTGTAGACTATCGCCATGGTTTTATGACACTATTTTCGAAAAGCCTCGCACACCTTCCGAAGCATTCCGCTAAAAGTGGGGGCCAGAGTGGGGGCCAAAGTGGGGGCCAGATGGCAAGGAACAAGCTCAAAGCGATCGAAGTAAAAAACGGGGCCGGAAAACTTTTTGATGGGGGTGGGCTCTACCTAATCAAAAGGGAAACCAACTCAGGCCGCTGGACTTATCGCTTCAAGATCGCCGGGAAAAGTCGTGAAATGGGTTTGGGATCATACCCGTCCACATCGCTTGCAGAGGCGCGAAAAAGCCGTGACGAGTGGGAAAAGGTCCTTAAGTCAGGCCAAGACCCCATCGAAACGCGCAAGCGGCACGAGGAAGAAAAGCGATCAGCTTCAAGTCGCTCGAACCCCACTTTCGCGGAAGCCGTGTCGATAACATTCGAAGCGAAAAAAGGCGGACTAAAAGACGACGGGGCAGCAGGCAGATGGATGAGTCCACTGGAACTGTATGTCATACCCAAACTTGGGGATCGTAAGATCGCTGAAATCCACCAATCCGATATTCACAGCGCCCTGTCACCAATCTGGCGACTAAAACCGCCCACAGCAGAAAAAGCTATACAGCGGACAAAAATTGTCTTCGTTCACATGAGAATGTCAGGTGTTGATTGCGACCCTATGTTGGTGGATATGGCCCGCCACATGCTCGGAGAAGTGCATCACGTGCCCGAAAAACTCCCCGCAGCAAGATGGCAGGACATTCCGGAAATCTTTTCCGCTCTTTCTCGTGACGACCCTTCGCACCTCTGTTTACGCTTAAAGATCCTTACCGCCGTGCGTTCCGCAAGCGTGCGCGGCGCGCGGTTTGACGAAATCGACAATGATGTTTGGACCATCCCAGCAGATAGAATGAAAGGCCGACGCGGTGCCGTAACCGATTTTCGCGTCCCTCTCTCAACATCTGCCCTAGAAGTCATCAAGCGCGCCGAGAATTGGCGTCGCGGCCCCTGCATGTTTCCCGGTCAAGGCGCAAAGGGACCAAGCACGGGCGTGTCAGATGTTGCGATTGCCAAAGTTCTGAAGAAAATCGCACCTGGGACCACCCCACATGGTTTCAGG
This sequence comes from Thalassovita sp., assembly GCA_049116315.1. Taxonomy (GTDB): domain Bacteria; phylum Pseudomonadota; class Alphaproteobacteria; order Rhodobacterales; family Rhodobacteraceae; genus Thalassobius. Next base: position 3,477 of record JAGDZD010000004.1, on the reverse strand, counting down.
ACAAGCTTTCGAAGTTGGGTGCAGGACGTTGACCCGACAAACTTTGAAGTTGCCGAAACTGCGTTGGCCCACACTGTAGGAAACAAAGTTGAACGCTCTTATGCGCGCTCGGATTTATTGGAGCGGCGGCGCATCTTGATGCAAGCTTGGGCTGATTACGTGACCGGATCTGCTTCGAACGTCGTAAACATCAACAACAAAAAGAGTCGGTCCCAAAATTAGCGATCAAGCCTTATAGCTCAGTTTGAAGAGTTCCATTCGCGCGCTGTTGCCCAGCCCTTGCGAAAATCTAAATCCTTGCCGCACTCTTTGCATTTCGTGCAGCGAAGTTTTGCAAGGTCAACCGGCATAAAGTCAAAGATCCATGCCTTGCCGTCCCGTTGCTCGTAGAGGACAGCACTGTGACCGCATCGGCAGTGTAACGACAATAGGGTCCGGGGATTCTGTCAGGCATAGCCTGCAAATAGATTTGACTGCGGGCCATGACAAACGAAAATTTGACCAAGTGAACACTACCGACCCAGTTCGGACCTCACCTCCCAGAGGTTTGAGATGGATATCTGGTGTTGGCCAGTGCATCAGGGAACTTGTTGTCTAAACCCCAAGATTGATGGATTTTGGGATGCTTCGCCCCCTTTATCAGCTGGAAGGGGTGCTGGGGTGATAATTGCGGAAGATATATAGAATTTACCTATGAATAATTGGCCAATAACGTCATGCTTGGCGGCTACCAGCGGTGCTTTGGTAAGTGCAAAAGGCGGCATATTTATCAATTTCCCTATTTCAACTGAAATCAGACCTCAATAAGTTGGGGCATGTCGGAAAATCACCCGAACTAATCTCCGCGTCCTCGGATTGGGCTTGTTGATGACGTAAAAGATCCAAAAAGGAGATTGCACAATATGAAAAAACGTTCATTGGATAAGTACACACCAGATGATATTTCTGCGATAGAGCGTAGAAAGTCTCGGGTGCAGCGCGGAACCGGCCCCGATGCAGCAACAGGATCATTTCAGCAATGGTTAGCTCAACCTAATTGGGGGATTATTAATTGGGACGATGGCTACACTTCAACTGTACCGCTGGAAGAATTGTATGTGGATGGCTAGCCCATCATTTGAGGGAACTAGGGCGTCATGACTTTATTACCCTATGAACTAGAAACTGTGGTTTCGGACATGCACCGCGCGAAGGATGCTAAGCTCTATTATCCCAGCTTGCTGGTGGCCTTGACGCTGCCTGAGATTTGCTCCGGCCTTCTGATGCCAAAATCAAAATTCGTAAAACGTGCTGACTATATTCGTTTTGTTGACACCTATAGCTCGCCTCGTGAGCTAGGCCTTGATGGCCAAAGTTGCTATCAACTTAGAGGGGGACTCGTTCACAAGGGCGATTTGCGGAGTCACGCTTTTTTAAAAGAAACGCACGTCATTTTTTCGCTGCCAGAGACGAAAAGCAAACTCCACGCATTTTCAATAGAATCTGGAGAAAAGAAGGCGGCAATGTTTGATCTATTATTGTTCCTTGGGGCAATGGATACGGCAGTGCGGAGATGGTACACAGCCAATAGTGGCGAGCCTTTGTTGAAAGAGAATTTGCCCAATTTGATTCGGTATAGTCCAACAGGCGTGCATCCATTTACTAGTGGATTACCAGCTATTGTCAGTGGGAAATAGCGCATTGGGAGGCAGTCGCAGCTCATATCTCGAATTGCTGTTTAGTCCGCTCACCTGTCTTTGCAAACCCCTCTTTCCGCACATGCCGCCCTACCGCCCGCACGACAACACTTGTGCAACGTTCGGCGGGCATTTCGTTGCACAACCTGCACAAGCCTGACTGAAACATTGACCAGATATGCACCAGCGCTCGATAGGGGCCGTTCGCGAGACTTTGCAAAGTCCGCGTTCTGCGCGAAGCAGACCTGTCTGCCTGGACAAAGGAGGTGGTGAGAGCATTGTCACAACTTGAAATTGCAACTATTACTGGAGGACATCTTAGCTCTGAGGCAGCGTATGAAAATCCTTCCCCCTGAAAAAGAAATTGAGATTTACAAAGAAGGATTTGACGACTCTGACATCCTCGAACGCAAGGAAGTCGGAAAGGCCTTGTCGGATCTTGTTGGCCGCATCGATGATCCTATGGTAATTGCGTTGGATGGGAAATGGGGCACCGGTAAATCGTATTTTCTAAAACGGTGGATTGGGGAGCATTCAATGAGCTATGAGAATTCTTGTACAACTGTTTTCTTTGATGCTTTTTCTCACGACTACTTAAGCGATCCTCTTCCGGCGTTGATATCTGCATTGGCGGAACGTGTTCCAAACTCCAAAGAGAAAAAGATCGCTAAAGTAAAAGATACTGCACTTGCTGTGTTAAAACCGATGGTCCGTATCGGCCTATCAATGGCGAGTTTTGGTGCAGATAAAGAACTTGGCGAACTAGCGGGCGCGGTTGCCAATGCCGTTGGAAAGGAAACTGAAGCTGGTTTGTCCGATTTTTGGGCTGAAGAGAAATCGCGTCACGCGGCAATGACTGAACTAAAAGTTGCGATTTCACAGTTAGCAAAACCAATTGCCGAAGGTGCGGAAGGTTGCTCTGTTTTGATCGTTATAGACGAATTAGATCGTTGCCGCCCTGACTTCGCTCTAACAATTTTGGAAATTATCAAACACTTTTTCGCAGTTCCACATCTTCACTTTGTTTTGGGTGTAAACTTGGATGCGCTCGAAAACAGTGTTCGTGCCAGGTACGGCGAAAAAATTGACGCAAAGTCGTACCTTCAGAAATTTATCAATGTTACACTTGATTTGCCTACTGAACTCGGCGGGCGCGATAATCGATCTGCAACCGGTTTGAAATATCTGGAACATCTGATTGCTAAAATGGCCCTTCCTGCTGACATTAGCTATCTATTAAAAACACAAGTGAAGCTGACTTCAAATCCTAACCCTCTGCCGTTGCGAACTATTGAAAAAATTGTGTCGTCAGTTTCACTGGCCAACAACGACCTTCTCCATCGTAGAGGCACTATGGATATAATGATCGTGGTTATGCTGGATCTGATAATCTCCAAAATAGCATTCCCTAGTCTATATCCCAAGTTTCTTGGCTCAAAAATCAACGATGATGAGCTTGCTGTCTACTTGGGTACAGCGTTGCACAAGATACCTCCGATGTTGGACGGCGAAAGAAACCCTGACTATGATCGAGATGTGTCTTGGAGGTTTCATATGTGGAAGTACATTGTGAAAAACGGTGACTATAATATCGCTAATAGTTCCCTTGTTGACGACATAGGCTTCAAATTGAGTATGTCTGATTATCAATTAACTCCTAGGGAGATCCCAGAACGCGTACGTCGTGATTTTCTGGACACCTTTAGCTTCTATTCAGCCTAAAAGGGCGGCCCCATGCGAAGCTTTGGAAACTTATCATAGCCACCCTACCGCCGAACCGCCCGCACAACCCCCACCAGCG
>JAGDZD010000003.1:0-181687 GCA_049116315.1 Thalassovita sp. | reverse complement strand
CGTTCAAACTTTTCCTTAGCCATGATGGCCTCCTTTAACTTTGACGGGGGACCGGTAAATCGGTCCCCCAAATTCGCTTAGGCAAATTTTGCCTGAATTTCGTCGCTGATGTTCTGTGGCACTGGATCGTAGTGCGAGAACTGCATGGTGAACTGGGCACGGCCAGACGACATCGAACGCAAGTTGTTGATGTAGCCAAACATGTTTGCCAGCGGCACATTCGCGTCGATTGCGATCGCGTTGCCGCGAGGCTCTTGACCCGAAACCTGACCCCGACGGGATGTCAGGTCACCAATGATGTTACCAGTGTATTCGTCTGGTGAGATCACTTCGACTTTCATGATCGGCTCAAGCAGTTTCGCACCCGCTTTTTTCATGCCTTCACGCATCCCGGCACGTGCCGCGATTTCAAAGGCCAGAACCGAGGAGTCAACGTCGTGGTAAGCACCGTCGATCAAGGCAACTTTGAAGTCGATCACAGGGAAGCCAGCCAGAGGCCCACTATCCATGACGGACTTAATACCTTTTTCAACACCTGGGATGTATTCCTTAGGAACAGCACCACCAACGATCTTGGATTCAAACGAGAAACCTTCGCCGGCTTCTGTCGGAGTGATAACCATTTTGATGCGACCGAACTGACCAGAACCACCAGATTGTTTCTTGTGGGTGTAGTCAACTTCGGCTTCGTGGCTGATGGTCTCACGATACGCAACTTGTGGCGCACCAATGTTCGCTTCAACTTTGAATTCACGCTTCAGACGGTCAACCAAGATGTCCAGGTGAAGTTCGCCCATGCCCTTCATGATGGTCTGGCCTGATTCCAGGTCAGTTTCCACGCGGAAGGATGGATCTTCAGCTGCCAGACGGGCCAGACCTTGGCTCATCTTCTCTTGGTCACCTTTGGTTTTTGGCTCAACAGCAATCTCGATCACAGGATCGGGGAATGTCATTGTTTCCAGAACCACAGGCTCTTTAGGATCACACAGAGTGTCACCAGTTGTGGTGTCTTTCAGACCGGCCAACGCGATGATGTCGCCCGCAAAGGCTTCTTCGATCTCTTCGCGGTTGATCGAGTGCATCATCATCATACGACCGACGCGCTCTTTTTTGCCCTTGGTCGAGTTGTGGATGCTGTCACCTTTGTTCAGCACGCCCGAGTAGATGCGTGTGAAGGTCAAGGAACCAACAAAGGGGTCATTCATGATTTTGAACGCCAAGCCGGAGAATGGCATTGTGTCATCCGCACGACGTGGGATGTCACGAACTTCTTCTTCGTCACCTGGTTTAAAGCCCATGTAATCAACAACGTCCAGCGGGCTGGGCAGATAGTCGATCACAGCGTTCAACAGTGGCTGAACACCTTTGTTTTTGAACGCAGAACCACCCAGAACTGGCACGAATGCCATTTCCAGAGTACCTTTACGCAGCAATTTGCGCAGGGTCGCGGCGTCTGGCTCTTCTCCTTCGAGATAAGCCTCCATCGCGTCGTCGTCCATTTCAACAGCAGCTTCAACCATGTTGGCACGCCATTCGTCCGCAACGTCTTTCAACTCGTCACGGATCGGAGCTTTGATCCAGCTTGCGCCCAGATCTTCGCCCTGCCACAGCCATTCTTCCATGTTGACCAGGTCAACCATGCCTTCAAGCTCGGTTTCTGCGCCGATTGGGAAAGCAACCGGAACAGCGTTTGCACCAGTACGGTCTTTGACCATTTCAACACAGTTGAAGAAGTCAGCGCCGATTTTGTCCATCTTGTTGACGAACACAATCCGAGGAACCTTGTAGCGGTCAGCTTGACGCCACACAGTTTCGGTCTGAGGTTCAACACCAGCGTTGGCGTCAAGAACACAGATCGCACCATCAAGAACCGCCAGCGAACGCTCAACTTCAATAGTGAAGTCAACGTGGCCGGGGGTGTCGATGATGTTCATCCGGTGTTTAGGAGTGTCGGCGGTTTTACCGTCTTCGGTGCGTTCCCAGAATGTGGTTGTCGCAGCCGAGGTGATGGTGATCCCACGTTCCTGCTCCTGTTCCATCCAGTCCATAGTGGCCGCACCATCGTGCACCTCACCAATGTTGTGGGATTTCCCAGTGTAATACAGGATACGCTCGGAACAGGTAGTTTTACCTGCATCGATGTGCGCCATGATACCGAAGTTACGGTACAGTTCGAGCGGATATTCGCGTGCCATTGGTCTAAAGCCTTTGTGGAATTACCAGCGATAATGGCTGAACGCTTTGTTAGCGTCGGCCATCTTATGAGTATCTTCGCGCTTCTTAACAGCGTTACCGCGGGACTGTACAGCGTCCAGCAGTTCACCGGCGAGGCGTTCTTCCATGGTGTTTTCGTTGCGCGAACGAGATGCGGTGATCAACCAACGGATGGCCAATGCTTCGCGACGCTCAGGACGCACTTCTACGGGCACCTGATAGGTGGCACCACCAACACGACGTGAGCGAACCTCAACAGCCGGTTTGATGTTGTCCAGGGCTTCGTGGAAAACTTCTACAGGGGCGCGTTTGATCTTGGCTTCAACACGATCCAACGCGTTGTAGACGATCTTTTCCGCGACCGATTTTTTACCGTCGATCATCAGGTTGTTCATGAATTTCGACAATACGCGATCACCAAATTTGGCGTCGGGCAGGATTTCGCGCTTTTCAGCAGCGTGACGACGAGACATATGCTCTTCCTCTTACTTAGGACGCTTCGCGCCGTACTTCGAACGACGTTGCTTACGATCTTTGACGCCTTGGGTATCCAAAACACCACGCAGAATGTGGTAACGGACACCCGGAAGGTCTTTTACACGACCGCCGCGGATCAGAACAACAGAGTGTTCCTGAAGGTTATGGCTTTCACCGGGGATATACGAAATCACTTCGAAACCGTTGGTCAGGCGAACCTTCGCAACTTTCCGCATCGCCGAGTTCGGCTTCTTTGGAGTGGTTGTATAAACACGAGTACAAACGCCACGCTTTTGCGGGCACTGTTCCAGGTGCATGGATTTCGAACGTTTGATTTTAGGCTGCCGCGGTTTGCGGATCAGCTGTTGGATCGTTGGCATTAGGTCGCTTTCCCGTTTCCTAACAATGTGTGCCAAGGGCCAAGACCCAAGGCGTTTTCGACGCTTCGCATCACACGCACCCGCGTAACGCAAAATCCGCGAACGTTCCCATTCCGAGGCGAACGTCGCGGTGAGTTCCCAGAGGATCGAGGCCTAAAAGGAGCCCGGACCGTGATCACTACAATTATGGATTCGGCACAAAAAAGGGATGTCCCCCCTTAGCCGGATGAGGGGCGTATAGGGGGAGTCGCAAGGCTTGTCAACATTCGCAGAGGTGATGCTTCAATCACCGTCCAAAACCTTGGTCCAGGCCGCATTCAAGTGCTCGATATCGATGGCAAACCGCTCTTTCAGCATCGCCGGAAGCGTCGCAACATTTGCCCATGCTTCTTCGGCGTTGTGCGGGTTCTCGTTGATCGAACTGTCGTTTTGGCCATGCGCCCCCCGCAAGAACATTGCCACACGTGGGAACGACACCAAGGGGATGCGTTTCCACATCTGGGCATGGTTGAAATCCAACAGGCTTTGCGGGCTTTGGGGGCGTTGGTAAAGGACCAAACCCGGTGTCCAATATCGTGCGGTGACGGGCTGCAATTCCACCCCAGACCAATCGGTTCGCAGAATAAAGCCACGGCTAAAATCCAACGCCATCTTACCGCCATTGCGATAGATGCCCTTAATCTTGAAAAAGAAGTCACGGGTCCGTTCGACAAAATCGACGCCAACAGCATCATCATCATCCAGACGAAACTCGCCAACAGCGCGCACATCCGGTTTGCGCTCCGCAAGCATCACCTCACGACAGATATCTTGATGCGGCAGACCCTCTTTCGCAAACACCGGCTTGATTTGGGGAACCGACTTGATCAACTCCAAAACCCGTGACCGTGTGGGATCTGGCAGCTGCTCTCCCATCAACATCACAATCTTAAAATCGCTGTCTGTCTGCACACGCAGAGACGGCAACACCACATGCTCAAGATAGAATAGCCGCAACCGCAAACGTTCGGGATCATAAAGAGCGGCCCTTATAGCCTCGATCCCGCCTTTGGCATCACGTTTGAACGCACCGGATTGCGAAGGGTAGGACCAACGACACAGGCCCAGAACTTGAACTTCCACTTTAAAACATATCCTACAAACTTATTCGTCGGCTGGCCGTTTTGCAGCGTTTGCAAACTGGCTCTCTCGATAAAGCATGAATATTCCGCTGCACGCAACTATGCCGGCGCCAACAAGCGTGATCGGATCCGGCCAGTCACCAAACATCACCCAGCCCAAGGCCAAAGCCCAGATCAAGCCAGTATAGCGGAACGGGGCGATGAAGCCGACGTCGCCCACGCGCATCATCATCACCGACAGCAAATACCCCACCAAAATCACCCCAGCCGCGGCAACAATTATGCTTGCTGAGAATGCCGTCAGAGGCACCCAGTCGGTACCGATGCTGCCCAAGCCAAAGAACAACGTCACCCCAAAAGAGGCCGACACTGTCACCAGCAACGAGGGGGTGTTCATGGACAGCTTGCGCGTTGTCAGATCGCGTATCGTCACCATCGCCACTGCAATCAACGCATAGAGAGAGTGAACGGAAAACGCGTCAGTGCCCGGCCGGATGATCATCATAACACCAACCAACCCCACTAAGATCGCAGTGATACGGCGCCAGCCCAGCGACTCTTTTAGAAAAATCGCCGCGCAGAGGCTGACCGTCAGAGGCAGGGATTGCAAAATCGCCGTCACATTGGCGAGGGGCATGTTGAACAATGCTGTCAGAAAGAAGTAGGCCGCCCCCACTTCGGACAACGAACGCGCCAACACCAACCTGCGGTCACTTCGCGACAACTTTTGCGCAAAGGCCCCTGCCCGCGCAGCCCAGACCGCCACAATAGTCGTGGTCAACACACCACGCAAAAACGCCTGCTGGAACAGTGGCACCATGTCCGAAATCGACTTCATCAGCGCATCATTCAGCGTGAACGCCGCCATTGCGGCCATCACCGTCAACGCACCGCGCAGATTGTCAGGCATATTCACAAGCTTGGGTCCTCTTCTGGCCCTAGCTGTGCCCGTTTTTCAATGCGCCGTCCACTGTTGCGCGTCGCTTAGATATCTTCGGCGCAGATCTCGCGGTCCACTTCCATCAATTCAATGGGGGCACCGTTCACATCGATAAAGGCAACGGTGAGACCCGGAATGGGGCAGTTGGGTTCGATGATGACGGTCTGACCTTCTAGGGCAGCCTGCAAATCATCCACCTCAAAGGCCACATGCGCCACCGTCTTGACCAGATCTGGATAGGGCGCGTTGTCGTGGTATCGTTGCCACTGAATCCCAAACGGGTTGTTCTTGTGGTCGCTCACCGTCATCGCCAGCTTGGGCAATTCAATTTCCTCATCAAAGCGACCCGTTGTGGGAATACCTACGTGATTAAATTTCATCTCAAATACCTTCTTTCAACAGGCGTCAAACTGACCCGTTTGCAGCAAATTTCAAGGGCGGCCTGCAAACGAAAGCCCCCGCGCACCACGCGCAAGGCTTTTAGCAAAAGTGTTGCATATTATACCTATGGGGCAATGCCCGCTTGGAGCCCTTCCCTACCAGATGCTGCATCACAGAATTCATGTGAGACGTTACCCCTTTACAGTCTGAAATGACTGTGGCTGGCTAGACCAAAGGTCAGAAAGGTATTCTCATGGATCTTCAAAATTGGCTGGCGTTCGTTGCGGCCTCAATCGCTCTTTTGCTTATTCCCGGGCCGACAGTATTGCTCGTCCTCAGCTACGCTATCAGCCAAGGAAAACGGGTCGCTCTTGCGACGGTCGGCGGCGTGGCACTTGGCGACTTCATCGCAATGTCAGCTGCGCTCGCAGGCCTCGGGGCTTTGGTTCTGGCGTCCGCCACACTCTTTACCGTTCTGAAGTGGGTCGGGGCCGTTTATCTTGTGTATTTGGGCATTAAGCTCTTCAGAAGCGCGTCAACAGCTTCGCTTGGCGATCTGGAAACAGTGACGGAGACTAGCGCGTCAAGCGTTTTCGGGCATGCTGCGGCTGTGACCGCGCTCAATCCAAAATCCATAGTATTCTTCATAGCGTTTGTGCCGCAGTTCGTAGTCGTCGACAGCCCGCTCTTGCCGCAGTTTGCTATACTCGTCATCACCTTTGTCGGTCTGGCCGCACTCAATGCACTTGCCTATGCGCTTCTGGCGGACAAGCTGCGGGCCAAGATTGCAAGACCATCTGTTTTGGGTTGGTTCTCCCGTCTTGGCGGTAGTGCCCTCATTGCAATGGGGGCCGGGACGGCAGCGTTCAAGCGAGCGCAGTGAATCTCATCAAAGGTCGGCTTTGTCCCGCACTGCCGCCGTTCCACAGAAAAACACCCCCCGCAGAAATCTGCGAGGGGTGTTCTTTTTGCGAGCGCCTTTTCTAGTGTCTTAGAAAGGCTCTTATTCTTCGCGGCTCTCAGGTGTTTGGACCAGATTGTCGAAATCGTCGCCGCCCACAACATCGTCAACCGGAGCAGCCAATGCAGCGGCCGCTTGGGCCTCTTCACGGCGAGCTTCAAGCACAACGTTGTCACGCGAACGGGCAATTTTGCGCACCCGATCTGTGGCCCCACCGGTACCGGCTGGGATCAAACGACCCACAAGGATGTTTTCCTTGAGGCCAATCAACCGGTCACGTTTGCCCTGAACCGAAGCTTCGGTCAGTACACGTGTGGTTTCTTGGAACGAGGCCGCTGACATGAAGGAACGTGTCTGCAACGACGCTTTGGTGATACCCAACAGGATCGGTTGACCCGATGCAGGGCGTCCACCGCGCGCAGCCGCTTTTTCGTTGGCTTCGTCCAGTTCCAGCTTCTCGACGTGTTCACCTTTCAGCAAAGTGGTGTCGCCACTGTCCTGAATTTCCCACTTCTTCAGCATCTGACGAACAATAACTTCGATGTGCTTATCGTTGATCTTCACGCCTTGTAGACGATAGACCTCTTGCACCTCGTTGATCATGTAATCGGCCAGCGCGCCAACACCCATAATCGCAAGGATGTCGTGCGGAGCAGGGTTACCGTCCATGATGTAATCGCCCTTCTGGACAAAGTCACCTTCCTGAACAGGAATGTGCTTGCCTTTAGGCACCATGTATTCGACGGGATCACGGCTCTCATCTGCTGGTTCGATCGAGATACGACGCTTGTTTTTGTAGTCGCGGCCAAAGCGCACGTAACCATCGATTTCGGCGATGATCGCGTGATCTTTTGGACGACGTGCTTCGAACAATTCCGCAACCCGTGGCAAACCACCGGTAATGTCCTTGGTCTTGGCACCCTCACGCGGGATACGCGCAACAACTTCACCAGCTTTGATGTCCTGACCTTCTTCGATCGACAAAACAGCGTCGACAGACATTGGGTAGGTCACCGGGTTGCCAGCTGCGTTGCGAACAGGTTCGCCATCCGCATCGACCAGAATGATTTCTGGCTTCAGCTCGTTGCCTTTTGGCGCAGCGCGCCAATCGATAACGATTTTCTGGGTCATGCCGGTGGCTTCGTCGGTCACGTCTTTCACAGCGATACCGCTGACCAGATCGACAAACTTTGCTGTACCGTCTTTTTCCGCGATGATCGGCAGTGTGAACGGATCCCATTCAAACAGCTTGTCGCCGAATTTGACGTCCTGACCTTCGGTCACGAACAACTTGGTACCATATCCGAGTTTGTGGCTGGCACGCTCGTCGCCGGATTCGTCCACGATCCGCAGTTTCATGTTCCGGCCAATGGTCAGAACTTCGCCCTGCGGGTTGGTGATCAACTGAGCGTTTTCGAACTCAATCTTACCCTCTTGGCTGGCTTCCAAGAAGGACTGTTGTCCACCCTGAGCAACACCACCAATGTGGAACGTCCGCATGGTCAGCTGTGTACCTGGTTCACCAATGGACTGCGCCGCGATAATACCAACCGCTTCACCAGTGTTCACCTGTGTACCACGGGCCAAGTCACGACCGTAGCAGGCGGCACAAACACCGTCGTCCGCTTCACATGTCAGCGGGCTACGGATCAAGGCAGACTGAACGCCAGCTTCTTCGACTGCGTCCGCCATGCGTTCGTCAATCAAAGTGCCTTTGGCCAAGACCACTTCGTCTGTGCCCGGCTTCATGATGTCTTCTGCCGTTACGCGGCCCAGCATACGCTCACCGATCGAGGCCACAACTTCACCGTCGTTCACCGCAGCTTCGACAACGATCGAGTTGTCGGTGCCACAGTCGCGTTCACGCACGATACAATCTTGGGCAACGTCCACCAGACGACGTGTCAGGTAACCCGAGTTCGCAGTTTTCAACGCGGTATCCGACAGACCCTTACGGGCACCGTGGGTCGAGTTGAAGTACTCAAGAACGGTCAGACCTTCTTTAAAGTTTGACACAATCGGTGTTTCGATGATGTCGCCGTTCGGCTTGGCCATCAGACCACGCATACCACCCAGCTGTTTCATCTGCGTAACAGAACCACGCGCACCAGAGTGCGCCATCATGTAAACGCTGTTTGGCTCCATTTCTGCGCCAGCCTCGTTCGTTTTCACGGCCGAGATTGTGCCCATCATGGCGTCGGTGACTTTGTCGTTACACTTTGACCAAGCATCCACAACTTTGTTGTACTTTTCGCCCTGAGTGATCAGGCCGTCCATGTACTGTTGTTCAAAGTCTTTAACTTGATCACGGGTGTGATCAACGATTTCCCATTTGTCGTTCGGGATAACCATATCGTCTTTACCAAACGAAATGCCGGCCTTGAACGCTTCACGGAAGCCCATGGTCATGATCTGGTCACAGAAGATCACCGATTCCTTCTGACCGCAGTAGCGGTAGACGGTATCAATAACCTGCTGAACTTCTTTCTTACGCAACAAGCGGTTGACCAAGTCAAACGGCGCTTTGGCGTTCTGTGGCAGCAATGCCCCCAGCAGAACACGACCCGGGGTCGTTTCAAAACGCTGCATCACTTCGAGACCGTTTTCGTCGATCTGAGGCACGCGTGCATTGATTTTGGTGTGCAGGTGAACCGCACCGGTATCCAATGCATATTGAACTTCTTCGATCGAACCAAAGGTCATGCCTTCGCCAACCATGCCGTCGCGAGCGATGGTCACATAGTACAGGCCCAAAATCATATCCTGCGAAGGAACAATGATCGGGGCGCCGTTTGCTGGCGACAGAACGTTGTTGGTCGACATCATCAGAACACGCGCTTCCAGCTGAGCTTCAAGGCTCAGAGGCACGTGAACCGCCATTTGGTCCCCATCAAAGTCAGCGTTAAACGCCGAACAGACCAATGGGTGCAGCTGGATGGCTTTCCCTTCGATCAAGGTGGGTTCAAACGCTTGGATGCCCAAACGGTGCAATGTAGGCGCCCGGTTCAACATGACGGGATGTTCGCGGATCACTTCGTCCAAGATATCCCAAACTTCGGGACGTTCCTTCTCCACCAACTTCTTGGCTTGTTTCACGGTGCTTGAAAGGCCACGGGCCTCAAGACGTGAATAGATGAACGGTTTGAACAGCTCCAAAGCCATCTTTTTGGGCAAGCCACATTGATGCAACTTCAACTCGGGGCCGGTCACAATGACCGAACGACCAGAGAAGTCGACGCGCTTACCCAAAAGGTTTTGACGGAAGCGACCCTGTTTCCCTTTCAGCATGTCGCTGAGGGATTTCAGAGGACGTTTGTTAGCGCCGGTGATCACACGACCACGACGACCGTTGTCAAACAACGCATCAACAGATTCTTGCAACATCCGCTTTTCGTTGCGCACGATGATGTCAGGGGCACGCAGTTCGATCAGACGCTTCAGACGGTTGTTCCGGTTGATCACACGACGGTAAAGATCGTTCAGATCCGACGTCGCGAAACGCCCGCCATCCAGCGGCACCAGTGGGCGCAGCTCTGGTGGGATCACAGGCACAACGGTCATGATCATCCATTCAGGACGGTTGCCGGATTCCAAGAAGGCTTCAACCACTTTAAGGCGCTTGATGATCTTCTTAGGCTTCAGCTCACCGGTGGCTTCGGCCAGATCAGCACGCAGCTGCTCGGCTTCGGCGTCCAGATCAATCTGGCTCAGCATTTCGCGGATCGCTTCGGCACCGATGTTGGCGGTGAAGGCGTCCATGCCGAACGCATCTTGCGCGTCCATGTACTCTTCTTCGGTCATCATCTGGCCGTAGGTCAGATCCGTCAAACCGGGTTCGATCACAACGTAGTTTTCGAAGTACAGAACACGTTCCAGATCACGCAATGTCATGTCCAGCATCAGGCCGATGCGGGATGGCAGCGATTTCAGGAACCAGATGTGCGCCACAGGCGCAGCCAGTTCGATGTGGCCCATCCGCTCGCGGCGAACCTTTTGCAGCGTAACTTCTACACCACATTTTTCGCAGACAACGCCGCGATACTTCATGCGCTTATATTTACCACACAGGCATTCGTAATCTTTGATTGGGCCAAAGATGCGCGCGCAGAACAGGCCGTCCCGCTCTGGCTTGAATGTCCGGTAGTTGATGGTCTCTGGCTTTTTGATCTCACCATAAGACCACGACAAAATCCGCTCTGGCGAGGCCAAAGAGACTTTGATTTCGTCAAACGCTTTGGACGGTGTCAAAGGGTTGAACGGGTTGTTTGTCAGTTCCTGGTTCATTTTGATATCCTCAAATCTGTGCGAATAGGGGGGAATGGCAGCCCGTTTTCTCTGCAGAAAACGGACCGGAATTTTTCAAATTCCGTTGCCTTATTCCTCTTCCTCCGCATCCAGGAGTTCCATGTTCAGGCCAAGACCACGAACTTCTTTCACCAGAACGTTAAACGATTCTGGGACGCCCGCTTCGAAGTTGTCTTCGCCTTTTACGATGCTTTCATAGACCTTGGTCCGGCCTGCCACGTCATCCGACTTCACAGTCAGCATCTCTTGCAGGGTATAGGCGGCGCCATAAGCTTCCAGAGCCCAGACTTCCATTTCCCCAAAGCGCTGACCACCAAACTGCGCCTTACCACCCAGCGGCTGCTGTGTGACAAGTGAGTATGGACCGGTTGAACGCGCGTGGATTTTGTCATCCACCAAGTGGTGCAGTTTCAGCAGGTATTTCACGCCCACTGTTACCGGACGGGCGAATTGTTCGCCGGTACGACCGTCAAACAAGATAGACTGACCAGACTGATCAAAGCCAGCACGCACCAGCGCGTCATTGACGTTGGCCTCTTTGGCGCCGTCAAAAACAGGTGTCGCAATCGGCACACCGCTTGTCACGTTGTTGGCCGCGTCGATCAAATCGGCTTCGTCCAGACCAGAGAGACCTTCTTCGTAGACATCTTCACCATAGGCGTGGCGCATCGCGTCACGCACAGGGGTCAGATCTCCGGAACGACGGTATTCACCCAGCGCATCATCAACTTTGATGCCAAGACCGCGTGCGGCCCAACCCATGTGGGTTTCAAGGATCTGACCAACGTTCATCCGCGAAGGAACGCCCAGTGGGTTCAAACAGAAATCAACAGGTGTCCCGTCTTGCAAGAATGGCATGTCTTCCATTGGAACAACGCGCGAAATCACACCTTTGTTCCCGTGGCGACCCGCCATTTTGTCACCCGGCTGCAGCTTACGCTTCACCGCGATGAACACCTTAACCATTTTCATCACACCCGGAGGCAAGTCGTCGCCGCGACGCACTTTTTCGACTTTGTCTTCAAAGCGCGCATCCAAAGCCCGTTTTTGCACTTCGTACTGTTCGTGCAGAGCTTCGACGATCTGAGCGTCGTTTTCTTCTTCCAGAGCCAACTGCCACCACTGACCGCGGGTCAGCATTTGCAGTGTTTCTTCGGTCACAACCGAGCTGGCTTTGACACCTTTGGGGCCTTTGACAGCCACTTTGCCAAGCACCAGATCCTGAAGACGCGCGTAGATGTTGCGATCCAGGATCGCCATCTCATCGTCACGGTCACGGGCCAGACGTTCGACCTCTTCACGCTCGATTTGCAACGCACGTTCGTCTTTTTCCACACCGTGGCGGTTGAAGACACGCACTTCAACAACGGTCCCGAAATCGCCCGGCTTCACGCGCAACGAGGTGTCACGCACGTCCGAAGCTTTTTCACCAAAGATCGCACGCAGCAGCTTTTCTTCCGGTGTCATTGGCGATTCACCTTTAGGGGTGATCTTACCAACCAGAATATCGCCAGGTTCAACATCCGCACCGATGTAAACAATGCCTGCCTCATCGAGGTTGCGCAGTGCTTCTTCACCGACGTTAGGAATGTCGCGTGTGATTTCTTCTGGGCCCAGTTTGGTGTCACGAGCAGCCACTTCGAATTCTTCGATGTGAACCGAGGTGAACACGTCATCACGCGCAATGCGCTCTGAGATCAGAATGGAGTCTTCGTAGTTGTAGCCATTCCAAGGCATAAACGCGACGACCACGTTTTTACCCAAGGCCAGTTCACCCATATCTGTGGATGGACCGTCCGCAATAACCTGACCCTTCGTGACCTTTTCACCCACTTTCACCAGCGGACGCTGGTTGATACAGGTGTTTTGGTTCGAACGCTGGAACTTGCGCATGCGATAGATATCAACACCCGCGTCACCCAACTCCAGATCTTCGGTCGCACGAATAACGATACGCTGCGCATCAACTTGGTCGATGATGCCGCCACGTTTCGCCATGTAGGCCGCACCCGAGTCACGCGCCACAACTTCTTCGATCCCAGTCCCAACCAAAGGCGCTTCGGCGCGCAGCAATGGAACGGCCTGACGTTGCATGTTCGAGCCCATCAAGGCTCGGTTCGCATCGTCGTTTTCAAGGAACGGAATAAGCGAGGCCGCAACCGATACCAACTGTTTTGGGCTAACGTCGATCAGATCCACGTTTTCGCGTGGCGCCAATGTGTAGTCACCCGATTGACGTGTCGACACCAGATCATTTTGGAACATGCCATCCGCATCGAGCGACGCGTTAGCCTGAGCCACAGTGTGACGCATCTCTTCGGTCGCCGACATATAGTGCACTTCGTCGGTCACTTTGGCGTCTTTGACAACACGGTAAGGTGTTTCGATGAAGCCATATTTGTTGACACGGGCGAAGGTCGCCAACGAGTTGATCAGACCAATGTTCGGGCCTTCCGGCGTTTCAATCGGACACATACGACCATAGTGGGTCGCGTGCACATCTCGCACCTCAAAGCCGGCACGTTCACGTGTCAGACCCCCAGGCCCAAGCGCCGACAGGCGGCGTTTGTGTGTCACTTCGGACAGCGGGTTGGTTTGGTCCATGAACTGCGACAGCTGCGACGAGCCAAAGAATTCACGCACAGCCGCTGCGGCTGGTTTTGCGTTGATCAGGTCCTGCGGCATCACAGTGTCGATCTCAACCGAACTCATACGCTCTTTGATCGCACGTTCCATACGCAGAAGACCAACACGGTATTGGTTTTCCATCAGCTCGCCAACAGAGCGCACACGACGGTTGCCGAGGTGGTCAATATCGTCCACTTCGCCTTTGCCATCGCGCAGTTCAACCAGCGCTTTGATGCAAGAAATAATGTCTTCTTTGCGCAGAGTACGCTGAGTATCCTCAGCATCCAAAGCCAGACGCATGTTCATTTTCACACGACCAACAGCCGAGAGATCATAACGCTCGCTGTCAAAGAACAAGGTGTCAAACAGGTTTGACGCCGCCTCAACGGTCGGTGGCTCACCCGGACGCATCACGCGGTAGATGTCCATAAGCGCGGTGTCGCGGCCCATGTTTTTATCTGCTGCCAATGTGTTGCGGATGTAGGGACCAACATTGATGTTGTCGATATCCAAGACAGGGATCTCGGTGATGCCCGCATCAACCAGTTCCTGCAATGTACCGCCGCTGATCGAGCCGTCTTTGGCATATTCCAGCGTCAGCTCATCACCAGCTTCGACATAGATCGCGCCGGTTTCTTCGTTGATGATGTCGCATGAAACGAATTTGCCCAGGATATGCTCGTAAGGCACCAACAGGTCAGTGATCTGACCTTCGTCGATGATTTTCTTAACCGCACGAGGGGTCACTTTCTTGCCAGCTTCGGCGATGATCTCGCCGGTGGCCGCGTCAACCAGATCATAGGTTGGGCGGGTGCCACGCACACGTTCTGGGAAGAACTTGGTGATCCAGCCTTTGCCAGGGTCCAGTTTGAAATCGACAGTCTGATAGTAGGCATCCATGATGCCTTCCTGATCCAAGCCCAAAGCATATAGCAGGGTGGTGACAGGCAACTTACGACGACGGTCAATGCGCGCAAAAACGATGTCTTTGGCGTCAAATTCGAAATCAAGCCATGATCCACGGTAGGGGATGATGCGGCAGGCAAACAACAACTTACCCGAGCTGTGGGTTTTGCCTTTGTCATGATCAAAGAACACACCAGGTGAACGGTGCATCTGGGACACGATCACACGCTCGGTGCCGTTGACCACAAATGTGCCATTCGGAGTCATCAAAGGCATGTCGCCCATGAACACGTCTTGTTCTTTGATGTCTTTTACAGACTTCGCACCGGTGTCTTCGTCGATATCAAATACGATCAGACGCAGGGTGACCTTCAGCGGCGCGCTGTAGGTCATGTCGCGCTGCATACATTCTTCAACGTCATACTTTGGACGCTCAAGTTCGTATTTCACGAATTCAAGGACAGAGGTCTCGTTGAAGTCCTTAATCGGGAAAACCGATTGGAACACACCCATGATGCCTTCGCCGTCCATCGGCTGAAGTTCATCACCCGAGCGCAGGAAAAGATCATAAGAAGATTTCTGAACCTCAATGAGGTTCGGCATTTCAAGCACTTCACGGATTTTACCGTAGTACTTGCGCAAGCGTTTCTGGCCAAGGAAGCTTTGAGCCATGACTGTCGTCACCTTTCGTTTCTCACCGGTCGCGGCAGTCGTCGGGCCCCGACTGCGCACCTATCCGAAACAAGTCTAACGTGATCAATTCATGACCTCTGTCCCACCAGAAGCCTCCCGACCACAAAACCAGACCTTAGAAAACGCCCTCCACAAAGGGCCCTTGCTAAGACAGGTTTGGCTGGGACCGGAAATCCGGACCCAGCCTAATCATTTCAAGAGGCGCTGGCAGAATTTGAAAAATTCTGAACCGTTTTCTGACAGAAAACGTGCCCCTTGCAAGTCGATTACTTAACTTCGACTTCGGCGCCAGCTGCTTCCAGCTTGCCTTTGATTTCTTCAGCTTCTTCTTTCGAAGCGCCTTCTTTAACCGCTTTGCCGCCTGCATCCACCAATTCTTTGGCTTCTTTCAGACCCAAGCCAGTGATGGCGCGGACTTCTTTGATGACGTTGATTTTAGAAGAACCAGCCGACTTCAGGATGACGTCGAATTCTGATTTTTCTTCTTCAGCTGCGCCACCGGCGTCGCCGCCAGCTGCAACCATTACAGCGCCGCCAGCTGCGGGCTCGATGCCATACTCGTCTTTGAGGATGGTTTTCAGTTCTTGTGCTTCCAGCAGGGTCAGACCCACGATGCTTTCGGCGAGTGCTTTCAGATCAGCCATTATACTGTTCCCGTTCGTTTAGGTGTGTTCCAACGTGTCGGCATATGCCCCACGCAGATCATAAGGTTGCTTACGCGGCTTCTGCCTTGTCTTCGATAGTAGACAGAATGCCCGCGATATTTGAGGCAGGTGCGCCAATTGCACCGGCGATGTTCGAAGCAGGTGCGCCGATACAGCCCACGATCGAAGCAATAAGCTCGTCGCGCGAAGGCATTTTCGACACTGCTGTAACACCAGCACGGTCCAGAGCGTTCTCACCCATTGCACCACCAAGGATTTCGAACTTTTTGTTCTCCTTGGCGAAGTCTTCGGCCACTTTGGCAGCTGCCACAGGGTCCTCAGAATAGGTTAGAACGGTCATACCCGTCAGAAGCTCACCCATGCTTGCACAGGGTTTGCCCTCAAGGGCGATCTTGGCGAGCCTGTTCTTGGCGACGCGTACGGCACTTCCTGCTGCACTTGCGCGCGCACGAAGGTCCTGCATCTCAGCAACCGTGAGACCTGCGTAGTGGGCTACGACCACAACGCCAGAGCTGTCAAAGATCTGGCCGAGTTCGTCGACCAACTTCTCTTTTTGTGCTCTATCCACAGTTTCTCTCCAAATTTGGGGGTCACCCCCCGGCTCTAGTCTGCCGAACAAAAAGTCCGGCACTCAGGTCCGTAATACGGGGCTGCGCCAACATCACCCGAAGGCGAACCTTCGGCTAATCTTTGTCGTTTTCCCGTCTCAGGCAGGAAATTAAGAGGCTATACAACCTCACCCACCGTCTTGGACGAAACACAAAACAGCGCACGACGAATCGTACGCTGACTTGCGTGGGTGGTAATTATTGTGAATCGAGCGTGCGAGCAAGGGGTAAATGAGAATATTCCCCCCAGTGTGCACAGCAAACCATCGGCCATTCGATACGACGGCCTGTGCAAGTGGTACACTATTTTGGCGCGTTTTGCAAAACTTGCGCCGCAACTACATGCGCTGCAGCTTAGCCTTGCCCAGTTTTGAGGCGCTCAAACCTCGCGCTACGCCAAACAAACGCTCCCCTTCGCCGCACCCGCAGTTCGGCCCAGAAAGGCAAAAAGGCGCCCCGAAGGGCGCCTTTTCTAAATCATGTCCGACGAAGATTAACCTTCGTTAACGCTGCTCACAGCAATTGAAATGCCTGGACCCATGGTCGAGGACAGAACAACTTTCTGCATGTAGGCGCCTTTGGCACCAGCAGGACGGGCTTTGGCAACCGCACCAACAAAGGCACGAACGTTTTCAACCAGCTTCTCTTCCGAGAAAGAGGCTTTGCCAACACCGGCGTGAACAACGCCTGCTTTTTCAGCTTTGAACTGAACTTCGCCGCCTTTGGCTGCGTCTACGGCCGCTTTCACGTCCATGGTCACAGTGCCAACCTTAGGGTTTGGCATTAGGTTGCGTGGGCCGAGGATCTTACCCAGACGACCAACGATAGGCATCATGTCAGGGGTTGCGATACAACGATCGAAATCGATGGTGCCGCCCTGAATGGCTTCCATCAGGTCTTCTGCGCCAACGATGTCGGCACCAGCTGCTTGGGCTTCTTCGGCTTTTGGACCGCGCGCGAATACCGCAACGCGAACTGTTTTGCCTGTGCCGTTTGGCAGACCGATAACGCCGCGAACCATTTGGTCAGCGTGACGAGGGTCAACGCCCAAGTTCATTGCGATTTCGATGGTTTCGTCGAATTTTGCAGTGGCGTTGGCCTTAACCAATGCAACAGCTTCTTCAACTGCTACGTCGGTTTTGCCAGCGAATGCTGCACGAGCGGCGGTGGTACGTTTTCCGAGCTTTGCCATCTTACTTCACCTCGATGCCCATAGAACGGGCAGAGCCCAGGATGATCTGCATGGCCGCGTCGATATCGTTCGCGTTCAGATCTTTCATCTTGGCTTCGGCGATTTCTTTCACCTGAGCCACAGTCACCGAACCAGCAGTCTCACGACCAGGGTTGTTGGCGCCGGATTTCAGCTTGGCAGCTTTCTTCAGGAAATAGGACGCAGGAGGCGTCTTGATGTCCATAGTGAAGGACTTATCCTGGTAATAGTTGATGACGGTTGGGCAAGGTGCACCGGCATCAAGTTCCTGTGTCTTAGCGTTAAACGCCTTACAGAATTCCATGATGTTGATGCCGCGCTGACCCAATGCTGGACCAACTGGTGGGGACGGGTTTGCCTTACCGGCGGGCACTTGCAATTTCAGCGTGCCGACGAGTTTCTTGGCCATGTGGGCCTCTCCTTTTTCAACACCCTTTGAACGCGTTCGCAGGGACTAAAGTTGTGTGGTCTGGTCTGAAACGCGCGCGCTTCTCGCCTCCCACAAAAGTCACCGATTTCTCGGTAAGCGTGGCCATTACAACGTCACAGGACATTAGGCAAGCCCTGTTCGACGGCCTGCCTGTGTATGCTGCTCCATGAGGGGACATTTACACCGCCATGCCACGCTGTGCCCTATTCATCAAACGCCCAATGCCCCGGTCAAATGGCCCTGCGCACGCTGGGCAAATAAAAAGGCCGCGATGATCATCTCATCGCGGCCTTTCCTAATTCTGTCTCGCAGGCTTAGACCTGCTTGGTGACTTGCGTAAAGTCCAGCTCGACCGGGGTTTCGCGACCAAAGATCGACACCGAAACCTTCAGCTTTTGCGATTCGTCGTCGACCTCTTCGATCATGCCGTCGAAATCTTCGAACGGGCCGTCGTTCACTTTGACCTTTTCGCCCACTTCGAAGCGGATCAGCGTACGTGGCTTCTCTTCGCCTTCTTGGACGCGGTTCAAAATCTGGTTCACTTCAGCGTCGCGCATCGGCATCGGGCGCCCTTGCGGACCCAAGAAGCCTGTGACGCGGTTGATCGTGTTGATCAGGTGATACCCTTGATCGCTCATCTCCATGCGCACCAGAACATATCCGGGCATAAAGCGGCGCTCAGTTGTGATTTTCTTACCGCGGCGGATCTCGATCACTTCCTCGGTTGGCACCAGAACTTCAACGATATCTTCTTCAAGACCGTTTTCTTCGGCAGAGGTGCGAATCTGCTCGGCGATCTTTTTTTCGAAATTCGAGAGTACGCTCACCGAATACCAACGCTTCGCCATTCTGATCTGTCCTTGCCTGCCGGGCCCCTAGGGCCAAAATTACCAACCAAAGCGGTTTCGCCGCTCGCTCTCCGGAACAAAAAATCGGCGCGCGACACGAATCGCCACACGCCCTCACCGGATAAGGATTGTCGATTACCCCTGAAGTCTCGGGATTTCAAGGGTAAAGGCAACCCGTATTGGGTCTAACGTACTTAGCCGAAGAACGACAAAATACCTTTGAGACCACCTTTAATTGCCAAATCCACCAGCGAAAAGAACGCCGCTGTCAGGGCGGCCATGATAAAGACCATCACGGTGGTCAACAACACCTCACGGCGTGTTGGCCATACCACTTTGGCCACTTCGCCGCGGACCTGCTGAATAAACTGAAGCGGATTTGTACGTGCCATGGCTTTTCATTTTCCTGTCTGAGTGAGGCGCAGATACGCGTTACAGCCCGCGAATTCAAGAGCAACAGCACCACAGAGGCTTTTTCTCCCTCAACTTGGTGTTCACATTTGCCTCTCTTGCGCAAATCACCCCCAAAACACCACGGCGCCCCTGCCCCGGCGCAGCTCGGGGCGCTGTGCTTTGCTGCTTTGATCAGAGAGAACCCGCAAAGGGCGTTTGTAGCCCGCACCGCACCAGTTTTAAGCTTTGCGCGCCACGAGATATCGCGCCGGCGGCATTTTGTTGGGGAAGTTACCTGACTCAACGATCTTGAACCCAGCCTGCGCCATTGCGGCCTCCAACTCGGTCACCGAGATGCTGTTGACGTAAGGGGCCTTGCCGACCAGTTGCATCGCGGGAATGATCTTGCGAATGACGGCCAGCTTAAAGCTTCCCGGCTCCCCCAAACAAACCGTCTTGGAAATGAAGGTGCCGTTCGGTTTCAGCATCGCACGCACTGCGGCAAGCGCGGCGGGAAGATCTGGCAGCAGGTGCAATAAGCTGTGCGCCATCACCACGTCAAATTCACCGGTTTGCAGGCTTGGATCCATAAAATCAGCTTGCTTAAAGGTGATATTGTCTACCGATGCCTCAGCGGCCCGCTGTTGGCAGTGCTCTAACATGCCCGCAGACACATCCGTTGCCAGAACCGAATGCGCCGCTGGCGCCAGACGCAGCGCGGTCATGCCCGTGCCACAGCCCAGCTCCAACACCCGGTCTGATTTGGAAATGTAGGATTCCGACCGGCCCAAGGTGTATTCATAGGCAGCCGGGTCTGAAATAGAGGATTTGGCGTAGTTCGTCGCAGCTTTGTCCCAAAATGCAGGTGCAGTTTTCATAGAAATCTCCTTTGATGGTCATGGTATCCATGCGCCATTGCAATAGAAATTGCGGAAATACGCAGTTCGTTTATACAAAACTGCATGGATAGCCGACCCAAACAGATTGATTGGAACCACCTACGCGCCTTTTTGGCAACCGCCGAAAAGGGGTCATTGTCTGCTGGCGCGCGTCATCTCGCGCTTACACAGCCCACACTTGGCCGCCAAGTCTCAGCCCTAGAAGAAGATCTGGGCCTGTTGCTGTTCGAGCGGGTGGGCCGCAATTTGGTGCTGACAGATGCGGGGCATGAACTGCTTGAGCACGCCCGCGGCATGGGCGACTTTGCCGACAAGGCGGCGCTGGCTGCACTGGGGCAAGCCAAGTCCATCGACGGATTGATTCGCATCACCGCCTCTGACATCTTTTCAGCGGTGATGCTGCCAAATGTGCTGTGGCAACTGCGCAAACTGGCCCCCAAACTGAGGATCGAAGTCATTGCCAGCAACGACGTGCGTGACCTGATGCGGCGCGAAGCCGACATCGCCATTCGTCACGTTCGCCCCGAGCAACCCGACCTGATTGCAAGGCTGGTGCGTGAAGGCGAGGCGCGATTTTACGCTTCAACCGCCTATCTGGATCGGATGGGGCGCCCCAAGACCAAAGAAGATCTGAAGCACCACGACTTCATCAGCTTTGGCGATGTGCAACAGATGCAGGACTACCTGCAACCGCTTGGCATCCCTGTTGGCTTGGACAATTTTCGCGTCGGATCAGAAGACGGCAATGTTGCCTGGCAGATGGTGCGTCAGGGACTGGGTATTTCCCCAATGATGCGCGATATCGCCGAAAAATCCCCCGATGTCGAAGCGGTTCTGACCGCCGAAGATCCCATGCTGTTTCCAATTTGGTTGGTCACGCACCGAGAGCTGCACACCAGCCGCAGAATTCGGCTGGTTTTTGACCTTCTTGCCGAATATTTGGCGGTCACGCCGGACCGCGCGGGAATGGGGTCTTAGAGCGTTTATAGAGTCCGAGACAGGCACACACGGGGGCCATCCCGTTCGGTGACTTCCCACCCAAGATGTTGATACAAAGAGATATTGCTGGACAAATCGCGATGCGTGGCCAGATCAATTCGATCACAGCCAGCGCGCTGCGCCAATTCGATTGCAAAGCGGATCAACTGCCCACCAACACCCTGCCCGGCTGCGTTGGGGGCTACCGCCACGTTGACCAAATGCGCCACAGGGCGCGCGAGCGTCACCATCAGCACACCCTGCACCATTGCGCCGTCACCTGTTGTAGTTTCAGCCACCCAAACCGAGCCGCCGGCAATGGCGTCGTCCACGCCCGCCGAAACATCGGGCAAGGCAATACCTTGGTCTCGATAGGCTTGATAGGCCGCGTCGATCAGCTCTGCGAGGGACGCAGCCTCGGTGCTCAGAGCTGATCGGATCTGTGTCATGGCTTACCCGCGCAATGCGCCGCCAGTGGCCTTGGTGATTTTCTCGACAACCTTGGACACAACCGCTTCGATGTCTTTCTCTTTCAAAGTCGCGTCACTAGGCTGAAGGCGTACGGTGATCGCAATCGACTTTTTGCCCTCTCCTAGGCTGCCGCCGATGAATTGGTCAAAGACACGCACATCCTCGATCAAGGCTTTGTCAGCCCCTTTGGCCGCGTTCACCAGGGTCAGCGCCTCAACTTCGGCGTCAACAACAAAGGCGAAGTCACGCTCCACCGCCTGAAGATCACGCAGATGCAACGCAGGGCGGGTCGCCGCCTTTTTCTTGGGCTGCGGGATTTCTTCTGGCCATAGGGTAAAGGCAACTGCGGGGCCCTTGACGCCCATTTCGGCCAAGACCTTGGGGTGCAACTCCCCAAAGACACCCAACACTTTTTTCGGGCCGAGACAAATTTTGCCAGACCGGCCAGGATGCCACCAGTCAGCCGCGCCGCGCAGGATTTGCACTTTGGCCGGCGCGCCAATTGCGCTCAGCACTGCTTCGGCGTCGGCTTTGGCATCATAGACATCTACGGCGCGCGATGTGCCATGCACGTCTTTCGGGCCAGTGCGTCCAACCAACAGGCCCGCCACTTGCAAATGCTGCTCGCCGGGTTCGCCGCCGTTAAAGGCCGGACCACATTCAAACAGCGCCATATCGGCAAACCCACGCGCTTGGTTGCGCGCGGCCGCCTGCAACAAACCCGCCAACAGATCAGGGCGCATATGGCTCATCTCTGACGAAATCGGGTTGTCCAATTTGGTCGCATCCGCACCGCCACCAAACAAAGTCGCCGACTTTTGATCAATGAAGGAATAGGTGACACATTCATTGTAGCCCAACGACGCAGTGGTGCGACGCGCAATCTGTTCGCGCTTTTGGATCGGCAACTGGGTGGGTTTTGGAATGCTGACCGTTGGGCGCGCCAACGGTTTTGGCTCCAACTTGGTCAAAGAGGCCACGCGGGCCACTTCTTCGACCAGATCCGCCGATCCCAAAACATCAGGACGCCAGCTTGGCACCTTGGCCATGTCACCTTCCATGACAAAGCCAAGTTTGGTCAGGGTCTGGCGTTGTTCGGATTCCGAAATCTCCATCCCCACCAGCGACTGAACGCGGTTAGAATCAAGCTTATAGGCCCGCGCAACGTCTGGTACGGCCCCCGCAACCACAACGTTTG
This sequence comes from Thalassovita sp., assembly GCA_049116315.1. Classification (GTDB taxonomy): domain Bacteria; phylum Pseudomonadota; class Alphaproteobacteria; order Rhodobacterales; family Rhodobacteraceae; genus Thalassobius. The sequence continues at coordinate 158,981 of JAGDZD010000003.1, read as the reverse complement.
ACGGCTCACCACCACATAGATCCAAGATCATCTGGGTGGCATCTTCCATCGCCTGCATATTGTAGGCCGGATCGATACCACGTTCATTGCGATAGCGCGCATCCGAGTTGATTTTCAAAGCGCGACCGGTTTTGGCAATCTGGATCGTGTCCCAGAACGCCGCTTCGAGGAAAACATTCACGGTCTCTTCGGTACAGCCAGAATCCAGCCCCCCCATGATGCCGCCGATAGATTCAACGCCCGTATCATCAGAGATCACAACAGCGCCCGCTGGGAAGGTGTATTCTTTCTCATCCAGCCCAACCAGCGTTTCCCCACCTGCGGCGCGGTGCACCCGCAAATCCCCTTTGACCTTATCAGCGTCAAACACGTGCAAAGGACGGTTGCGGTCATAGGTGAAGAAGTTGGTCACATCAACCAAAGCTGAAATAGGCCGCAAACCAATCGCTTTCAGCTGTTGCTGCAACCATGCAGGGCTGGGGCCGTTTTTGACGTTCTTGATCAGGCGGCCGGCAAAGACTTCGCACCCGTCGGTTGCTGCATCTTCGTCGATGGTAACTTTGATGTCGCTGACAAACTGGCCTTCGACTTGGTTTTCGGTCACCGGCTTCAGCACCCCAACGCCCCGGGCCGCCAAGTCGCGGGCGATGCCACGCACACCCAGCGCATCAGGCCGGTTGGGGGTGATCGCAATATCAATCACCGGATCGACAATCGCGGGATCATTTTCCGCCAGCCAATCGACAAAGCGGTCGCCGACTTCGCCGGAAGGCAATTCAATAATGCCGTTGTGCTCGTCTGACAGCTCAAGCTCTTTTTCTGAGGCCATCATGCCGTGGCTTTCAACACCGCGGATTTTGCCAACGCTCAATGTGAAATCAAGACCGGGCACATAATCGCCGGGTTTACACAGCACGACAGTGATGCCTTCGCGCGCATTGGGTGCACCACAAACGATCTGCTTGTCGCCATCGTTGGTGGCAACGGTGCACACCCGCAAACGATCCGCATCAGGGTGCTGCTCGGCGTGGGTCACCTTGGCCAATGTGAAATTGGCCAGCTTAGCGGCAGGATCGATAACCTCTTCCACCTCAAGGCCCAAGTCGGTCAGCGCATAAAGAATCTCATCCAAAGAGGCCTCGGTTTCGAGGTGCTTTTTCAGCCAGGACAAAGTGAATTTCATAAGTTTCCTCCTAGGCACCGCTTAGCGGTCTGCCAAATCCTCAACCAGTTCGAAGCGTTCGAATACCAGCATCATTTCAGGGTCAAACCCGCCGTTGCGGGACAAATAGCTTTCTTGGGCCTTGCGCCAAGCGTCCAGTGTTTTGTGTTTGCTTTCGACTTTGGCCATTTCTTCGGTGACATCAGCAAAGCGGACCGTCTTGACCGAGATGGTCTTGACGATCAGCGCCGGGCTGCCATCCCAATTGGCGGCGATATCATGGCGCCCTGCCTTGGGCATCGCGCCGGGATCATCTTTGAAGTCGTCCAACGGGGCGCAATTTGCTGTCTTCAGCTTGTTACGCACCCGCTTGAGCAAATGCTGATTCAGCGACTCGGTATCGCCAAACTGAAACGTCCCCGCCCCTGGGTAGGTCTGCTGGAGGTCTTCCATTTCGTCGGACATCGTTGCCGTTCCTTGTCAACAATTGCGCGGATACGCAGAAAGGATCTCATCCTTTGTTCTTTTGGCGAACTCCGCAGTGTCACGGGCCGCGTTTCCGCTTGGCATTCTTGGAGCTCTTCTTTGGCCTGCTTATCTCGACAAACCACCGTGCAAGGTCGGCATATCTAAAGACGCAAACCCATAGTGGCGCAGCCAGCGCAGATCTGAATCAAAGAAGGCGCGCAGATCTGGGATGCCGTATTTCAGCATCGCCAGACGGTCGATCCCCATGCCAAAGGCAAAGCCCTGCCATTCTTCGGGGTCCACGCCAGCAGCCTGCAAGACTTTGGGATGCACCATGCCCGACCCGAGCACTTCCATCCAGCCGTCACCTTCACCGATCTTCAACTGCCCATTGTCCCAAGTACATTGGATATCCACCTCAGCCGAAGGCTCGGTGAATGGGAAGTGAGAGGCGCGGAACCGCGTCTTGATGCCGTCAATTTCAAAGAAGGCTGCAAAGAACTCTTCGAGGACCCACTTGAGGTTGGCCATCGAGATATCTTTGTCGATCGCCAGACCTTCGACCTGATGGAACATCGGGGTGTGGGTCTGATCATAATCTGAACGGTACACGCGACCGGGTGCAATCACACGAATGGGCGCGCCCTGCTTTTCCATCGCGCGGGTTTGCACCGGCGACGTATGGGTGCGCAGCACATGGGGTGGACGATCATCATCCGCGTCACGGTGCATGTAAAACGTATCAAATTCCTGTCGCGCCGGGTGGTGCGGCGGAATGTTCAGGCTGTCAAAGTTGTACCAATCGGTTTCGATCTGGGGGCCTTCGCCCACAGCAAAGCCTAGGTTGGCAAAAATCGCGGCGATCTCGTCGCTGACCTGACTAATCGGGTGGATCGTGCCGCGACGGGCGTCGCGTCCGGGCAGGGTCACATCCAGCCATTCAGTGCGCAGACGCTCGTCCAAGGCGGCATCCGCCAAAGCGGCCTTTTTGCCAGCAAGAGCCGAGTTGATCTCATCCTTCAGCGCGTTCAACGCAGGCCCCGCAACTTGACGCTCTTCGGGCGTCATTTTGCCCAGCTCGCGCATCTTCAGGCTGACTTCGCCTTTTTTGCCAACGGCCTGCAAGCGCAGATCTTCGAGAGCGGCTTCATCGCTCGCATCGGCAATTGCGCTTAGATATTTCTGTTTCAGATCGTCCATCTGACGCCTCCAAATTCTGTTAGTCCCGTGCTACCGAGCAAGGGGGCAAAACGCAAGTAATCAGGTGGAATATGGGGCATCCAAGCCTCTTGAGCGACGCAAATGCGGCGTCAAAACAACTGGCCCCAACCGCCTGATGGACGTTTGCTAGGGACAAACGAAAAGGGCGGCACCAGTTGGCACCGCCCTAAATCGTTTTCACCGATACTTGGCTTAAGCAGCCAAAGCGGCTTTCGCTTGATCCACGATCGCGTTGAACGCGTCGGGCTCGTGTACGGCGAGGTCAGCCAAAACTTTACGGTCAACTTCGATACCGGCCAGGTTCAGGCCGTTGATGAAGCGAGAGTAAGTCAGTGCTTCGTCGTGCATGCGAACACCGGCGTTGATACGCTGGATCCACAGAGCGCGGAAGTTACGCTTACGCGCCTTCCGGTCACGTGTTGCGTATTGGTTTGCCTTGTCGACGGCCTGACGGGCAACTTTGAAAGTATTCTTACGACGACCGTAATAACCTTTCGCTGCCTTGATGACCTTCTTGTGACGGGCGTGAGTTGTGGTACCACCTTTAACGCGGGACATATCTGCTCTCCTTCTTAGCGGTCGTAGGGCATGTAGCCCTTGACGGTCTTAGCGTCGGGAGCCGACAGCGTTGTGGTTCCGCGTGCATCACGAATGAATTTGCGGGTGCGTTTGATCATGCCGTGGCGTTTGCCGGCCTGACCACCGATGACCTTACCAGTGGCGGTCACCTTAAAGCGCTTTTTGGCGCTCGATTTGGTCTTCATCTTAGGCATTTTCGTCTCCTAGTCTTTGAACGATTAAACGCGACTCGGCATGCCATTTCGGCCGGACGCGCAGACAGGCCGTCCCTATACGAGGGAAAGACCAGCCTTGCAAGCGGATTAATTCAAGTAACGGCCGATCACCTCAACAAAGGCAAGCGGAACGTCGGACACCTGATAGCCACCGGGCTTGAGCGTATAGCCATAAACGGCCAGAGCACCGCCCAACATCAGGCTTAGGGCAGCGACGCGCGGGGCCCGCGCATCGCTCCAGGCGGAAATGACGGAAGGAATTGCAAAGCCTGCAATGATCAAGCCGATCACCAGTATCAGGTCTGCATCCATGTGTTCTCTCCGCGTAGGTCTGCGAAGACCTTACTCAGGATCGCTGGCGTAAATCAAACGTTCTGCGCAGGGCGCAACACGCAGGATATTGGTCGAACCAGTCACATTGAACGGCACACCCGCAGTCACCAAGATTTGTTCTTCTTCAGTGGCATACTGGCCCATACGAGCGGCGCGCACAGCGCTGACAACCGCTTGTTTAAAGCGATCAACCGTCGGCGTGACCACACAGTCAGTGCCCCAAGTCAAAGACATGCGACGGGCCGTTGTTTCCAACGGGGTCAACGCAATGATCGGCACCCGAGGACGTTCACGCGCAACCAGTGCAGCGGTGGTACCCGATTGCGTGAAGCAACAGATTGCCTTGATGTCTGCGGTTTCAGCGATTTCACGCGAAGCAGCAACGATGCCATCGGCAACGGTTTTGCGATCCGCTGTACGTGAGGCTTCGATGATGTCGCGATAGGTGTCATCGCTTTCAACTTCTTCGGCCACGGCGTTCATGGTTGAAACCGCTTCGACAGGGAAGTCACCCGCTGCTGATTCAGCGCTCAGCATGATGGCATCCGCACCTTCATAGATGGCGTTGGCCACATCCGAGACTTCGGCACGTGTTGGCATCGGCGATTCGATCATCGATTCCAGCATCTGTGTCGCAACGATCACCGGCTTGGCAACCTTGCGGCATTTGCGGATCAAGCGCTTCTGAATTGGCGGTACGTTCTGCACCGGCAGTTCAACACCCAAGTCACCGCGCGCCACCATGATGCCGTCGCTGACATCAAGGATCTCGTCAAAGCTGGTCACAGCTGCGGGTTTTTCAATCTTGGACAGGATCGCGGCACGGCCGTTGGCCATTGTGCGCGCTTCCCAAACATCTTCGGGACGCTGAACAAATGACAGCGCCAACCAGTCGACACCCAGATCACATACAAATTCCAGATCGCGTTTGTCTTTTTCAGACAGCGCAGCAACCGGCAGCACAACGTCAGGCACGTTGACTCCTTTACGGTTGGAAATCATCCCTCCCGCAACAACTTCACAATCAGCGAAATCATCGCCACATTCCAAAACTTTGACGCGGATCTTACCGTCGTTCACCAGCAGGGTTGCGCCCACTTCCAACGCTTGGAAGATTTCAGGATGCGGCAGGCAAACCCGGTTGATGTCACCGGGGGTCTCATCCAAGTCCATCCGGAACTTTGCACCGTTTTCCAGCATTTCCTGATCGTTGGCAAAAACACCAACCCGCAGCTTAGGACCCTGCAAGTCAGCCAGAATGCCGATCGGGTTGTTCAGGTCTTTCTCGACCTGACGAATGATGGCGTGGCGCTCACGGATCTCTTCGTGGCTACCGTGGCTCATGTTCAGGCGAAAAACGTCCGCTCCGGCCTCATGCAGCTTGCGGATCATCTCGTAGCTGCTTGATGCTGGGCCCAACGTTGCCAAAATTTTCACATTGCGAAAGCGTCTCATACCCTACACCGTCCATTTCCGAGGTCATTATCTGTTACCGCTAACTTATACGCACTGGGTCAGGAGAGACAATTCCAATTCCCTCGTTTTTGCCCCACATCAGGTGAAAACGACGTGAAAGTTTGATGACTTACGAAGCTTTTCGAACAATCTGGACCTGACGGGCCACGCACGAGCAGATTACGCGCGACCATGCTGGGCGCAGCCTACCCGCATTTGTCGACTTTGACCAATGGGCTTCAATCAAAGCAAGCAGACCCCCTTGCCAGATTGATGCATTTTTAGGCAAAAAAACAAAGCCGCACACACTCAGCGCCCTTCTTCCCGAACACGAGGCCTACACCCCGCGCACCACCCCGCCCCGTTCGCCAGCAGCCCCCCCCCTTTGGATCTGAGAACGGGATTGGGCTCTGGGTTGCATTGCGCTGCCTCTCAATTGTTGATTTGATGCGCCCAGCGCTGTCGTTGCTGACACACCAACTTGGCGCCGTGGACACCGCGCCCCAAAGGAATTCCAAATGGACGAACAAACCCGCATCGAACTCGAAGCCGCCGCATTTCGCACCCTGCGAGAGCACCTGATGGACAAGCGCACGGATGTGCAGAACATCGACATGATGAATCTCGCTGGGTTCTGCCGCAATTGTCTGAGCCGCTGGTATCAAGAGGCCGCCAACGAGCGCGGCATTGAAATGTCCAAGACCGAGGCCCGCGAGATCTATTACGGGATGACGATGGACGAATGGAAAGCGACCTACCAAACGGACGCGAGCGCCGAAAAACAAGAGAGCTTTAAGAAGGCCTTTGCTGAAAACGTCGGCGAAGAGAAAAGCTAAGCCCCCAGCACAAGTAAAAAGGGGCGCCACACAGATGGCTCCCCTTTCAAAATCAAACTGTGATCACGCGATCACACAGCGGCTTTGCGCACTTCTTCCAAGTAGATCTCACGCAGACGTGGCGCGACCTTGCCGACCACACCGCCGCCAACTTTGGCCCCGTCGATATCGACAACAGGCATCACAAAGGTGGACGCCGAGGTGACAAAGGCTTCATCCGCCTCTTTTGCCTCTGCGATGGTAAAGTTGCGCTCTTCAACCTCCATCTGTGCTTCACGGGCAAACCGTAAAACCGCCGCGCGGGTGATGCCGTGCAAGATCTCATTAGAAAGCTGGCGCGTGATGATTTTGTTGCCCTTCACGATATAGGCATTGTTGCTGGTGCCTTCGGTGACAAAACCGTCTTCCACCAGCCACGCGTCATCAGCGCCCGCCTTCTTGGCCATCATCTTGCCCATCGATGGGTACAACAGCTGTACAGTTTTGATGTCACGACGTCCCCAGCGGATATCATCGATCGAAATAACCTTGATGCCTTTTTCGGCCACAGGGTTATCGGCCAAACCGGGTTTGTTCTGAGTGAACAACACCAATGTTGATCGGGTCTCTTCGGGGTCCGGAAAGGCAAAGTCACGATCCCCTGGCGCGCCACGGGTCACCTGAAGGTAAATCATACCTTCTTCGATCCCATTCAGCTCAACCAATTTACGGTGGATCTCAAGCAGCGCATCAAACTCAACCGGCTTCTGCATATCCAGCGCCTCAAGCGACCGCTCAAGCCGCGCAATGTGACCGGCAAAATCGATCAACTTGCCGTCCAGCACGCTGGTGACCTCATAGACGCCGTCCGCCATCAGGAACCCGCGGTCAAAAATGGAAACCGTAGCATCGGCTTCTGGTAGGTACTCTCCGTTGACAAATACGGTGCGGCTCATGGACATCTCTCCTTATCCCCAAAGGGCTTTTTCAGGCGGGTATACACCGGCGGTGTCAAATTTCAATGGATGGTTGCGGTCTTGAGCCAACAGCAGGGGCCCATCCAGATCCGTCACCATCGCATCCTGCGCCAACAATGTTGCCGGCGCCATCGCCAACGAACTCCCCACCATGCAGCCGACCATGACCTTGTACCCGTCTGCCAACCCAGCTTGACGCAACAACAACGCCTCCGTCAGCCCGCCGGTTTTGTCCAATTTGATGTTGATCACATCGTACTTGCCCTTCAGCTTGGCGAGGCTTTCGCGGTCATGACAGCTTTCATCCGCACAGACTGGCACCGGCCGCGCCATCCCCACCAAGGCCTCATCGTCCCCTGCCGGCAATGGCTGCTCTACCAAAGCCACGCCCAATCGCACCAAATGCGGGGCAAGTTCGGCATAAATCTGCGCGCTCCACCCCTCATTCGCATCAACAATAATGGTTGATTTCGGCGCTCCGGCCCGCACCGCTTCCAAACGCCCCATATCATCGGGCGTCCCCAGCTTGATCTTCAACAAAGGACGAAAAGCATTCTTTTGCGCCTGCGCCCGCATTTCTTCAGGCGCAGCCAAGGACAAAGTATAAGCTGTCACAACGGGGCGCGGTGCCGGCAACCCAGCCAAATCCCACGCCCGCACACCCGCACGCTTGGCCTCAAGATCCCACAATGCGCAATCCACTGCATTGCGCGCCGCCCCTGCGGGCAGCGCTGATTGCAATGCAGCACGCTCAATCCCCTCAGGCAGACCGGCAATTTGCGCCGCCACACTGTCCAAGGTCTCGCCGTACCGCCCATAGGGCACACATTCCGCCCAGCCTACAAAGCCATCGCGCGCCACCTTGACCGTCAGCACCTGCGCCTCGGTGCGGCTGCCGCGACTGATGGTAAACACCTGCGCCATCGCAAAGGTCTCTCGTTGCACAGTGATCGTCATGCGCCCTGCCCCCAATTCATCTTGCTTCAAATACTCACAACGCACCGCACGCCTCAAGCGCCCCATCCATCAGACGGGCAGCGCCTCCAACGCATCAACCAGTTTTCCAGCGCCAAATCGGAACGGGTCCGTGGCCGGCAACCCAAGCTCTGCTTCCACCTCAGCCAGATACGCCAGCGCCTCGGCATGATCCAGCTTCTGCGTGTTGATGGCATAGCCCACCACTTTGGCATTTTCATTGGCCACCTGCGCCAATTGCAACGCCAGATCCCGCACTGCGGCCATTGATGGCAAGGCAAACCCCGGCAGGCCGCGCATATGCTCTCGTGTTGGCTCATGACAAACGATCAATGCATCGGGCTGCCCACCGTGGATCAACGCCATTGTGACCCCGGAATAAGACACATGAAACAAGCTGCCCTGCCCCTCGATGATATCCCAGTGATCAGGATCGTTGTTGGGCGTCACATATTCGACCGACCCGGCCATGAAATCGGCGACAACCGCATCCAAAGGCACACCGTCCCCAGTGATCAGGATACCCGTTTGGCCAGTGGCACGGAAATCTGCATTCATCCCACGCGCACGCATCTCTTTTTCAAGGCACAGCGCGGTATACATCTTGCCCACCGAACAATCCGTGCCCACGGCCAGAACGCGTTTACCGCTGCGTTTGACGCCATTGGCAATTGGATACTCAACTTCGGGCACGCGCACATCATGCAGCGATTGCCCCGTCGCCTCGGCGACCGCAACCAAATCGGCTTCATCACTCAGAAGATTGTGCAGGCCGCTGGCCAGATCAAACCCTTCCTCCAGCGCCATAACCAAGACTTTCTTCCAAGCTTGGCTGATCACCCCGCCGCGGTTGGCAACACCAATCACCAAAGTCTTTGCGCCTGCCGCCTTGGCCTCAGCCAGTGACATATCCGTCAGCCCCATATCGGCCTGACATCCCTCCATCCGATACTGGCCCACCGCATAGTCGGGACGCCAATCTTTGATTCCCTGCGCCACTTTTGCGGCCAATTGGTCAGGCGCATCGCCCAAGAATAGCAAATACGGTGTCTGGATCATGTGCTTGGCCTTTCGTTCGCGTGTTACGGCCATTGTTGAGATCCAGCGCGGAATAGGCTTGCAAACTCAGTGAAAATGCACGGCGTGATGCACGAATTTTCTAACAGAAGTCCAAATTGAGCAAGATTCTTCGAAAAGGGATGCGATGAGCCGAAGCAATCACGTTGCAGCGCAAAAAATGCCGCACCTGCAAAATAGACTTGCAATCGAGCGCGCAACTAAATAACCCTGAATGCGACAAATCTGTAATTAAGTTACACAAAGGCCGCCAGACATGAGTTTTCGCCTTCAACCAACCGCCCCTGCCCGCCCAAACCGCTGCCAGCTGTTTGGCCCTGCCTCAAATACCAAATTATTTGAGAAAATGGCCGCCAGCGCCGCAGATGTCATCAACATCGATCTCGAAGATTCCGTCGCCCCTTCCGACAAAGACAGCGCGCGCGCCAATGCAATCAACGCCATCAACACTGTGGACTGGGGCAACAAGTACCTCAGCGTGCGGATCAACGGCCTGGACACCCCGTACTGGTACCGCGATGTCGTCGACCTGCTGGAACAAGCTGGCGACAGACTGGATCAAATCATGATCCCCAAGGTGGGCTGCGCCGAAGACGTCTATGCCGTTGACGCTTTGGTCACTGCCATCGAAGCTGCCAAAGCCCGGCCCAAGGCCATTTCCTTTGAAGTGATCATCGAATCCGCAGCCGGCATCGCCCATGTCGAAGCCATCGCCGCGTCGAGCCCGCGTTTGCAGGCCATGAGCCTAGGCGCCGCAGATTTTGCAGCCTCAATGGGCATGCAGACCACTGGCATCGGGGGCACGCAAGAAAACTACTATATGCAACGCGGTGACCAACAGTATTGGTCTGATCCATGGCACTGGGCCCAAGCGGCAATAGTCGCCGCCTGCCGCACTCATGGGATTTTGCCGGTCGACGGCCCATTTGGTGACTTTTCGGATGATGCGGGCTATATTGCGCAATCCAAACGCTCTGCCACCCTCGGCATGGTCGGCAAATGGGCGATCCACCCCAAACAAATCGCTCTCGCCAATACGGTGTTCACCCCCTCACCAGAGGCCGTCGAAGAAGCCCGCGACATCCTCGCCGCGATGGAACAAGCCAAGACCAACGGCGAAGGTGCCACGGTCTACAAAGGGCGCTTGGTCGATATCGCATCGATCAAACAAGCCGAAGTGGTCGTCGCCCAAGCCGAGCTGATCGCAGCCGCGTCGTAACGCAGACGTTTTTTGAGAAAAAACGGGCCGAAATCTCGAGATTTCGCGCCAAGGGGTTGGGGCAGTGAGACCGTGGTGCCGTGCGCCTGTGGGGGTGAATGCACCTTGGTGCAGAGGGGGACACAGTCCCCCTCTGCCCGCCCGCCGCAGGCGAAAGGCTAGATCAGGCGCGCTCGTCCTTGGATGAGCCCATCACAACATAGGTGGTGATCGAATTCACATATGGCAGCGTGCCCAGAACATCCGTGTGAAACCGTTTGTAATCGGCTAAGTCACGGGCCTCGATGCGCAGCAGATATTCAACATTGCCGGTGATATTGTGGCATTCGCGCACTTGCGACACCAGCTCAAGTGATTGTTCAAACGCCTCCTGTGCCGCCTTGGTGTGCACATTCAATCCCACCGCTATATAGGCGGTAAACCCACCGCCTCGCGCTGATGGATTGATCACAGCACGATACCCTTGGATCACCCCGCTGCGTTCAAGCTCCTGCACCCGGCGCAGGCAGGCCGAGGCTGACAGGCCAACCCGTTCTGCCAATTCAATATTGCTGAGCCGACCATCCGCAGACAGCTCGCGCAATATTCGTTCATTTATGCCATCAACTTTCATCATTAGTTGCAAAAATAGGAGGATATCACACAAAATTGCAACCCCCGAGCGTTCGAAACCCTATAGTCTTGCGCCATGACTTATGAACTCATCACCGCACTTGCTGGCTTTGCGCTGGTCACCTCGATTACCCCGGGCCCCAACAATCTGATGCTGATGGCGTCAGGTGCAAATTTCGGCTTCTGGCGCACGCTGCCCCATATGTTGGGCATCGGTGTTGGCTTTACCTTTATGATCATTCTGGTGGGCTTTGGCCTAATTCAGATTTTTGACGCCGTGCCGTTGTCTCACACCATTCTAAAGATAGTTGGTGTTTTGTATTTGCTGTGGCTGGCTTGGAAAATTGCCAATGCCGGCATGCCCGACACCAAAAAAGGCGGGGCAAAGCCAATGACCTTTTTGCAAGCGGCGGCCTTTCAATGGGTGAACCCCAAAGCGTGGCAAATGGCGTTGACGGCGATCACTTTATACGCGCCAGATCGCTCAACCTTGGCAATCGTTTTTGTCGCGCTGATCTTTGGTAGTATCAATTTGCCCAGCGTCAGCACCTGGACACTGATGGGGCAACAGCTGCGCCGATTGGTGTCGACCCCAACGCGACTGCGGGTGTTCAATATCACGATGGCGCTATTGCTGGTGGCTTCGCTCTACCCCGTGCTTTACACAGCACAGGTATGACCTACACCCTGTTCCACACCGCCCCTGTGCATCAAGACAGTTTTGAAGCGCTGCGTCAGCGGCTAGCGCCTGATGCCACCTTGACCCATGTGGTGCGCGAAGATTGGCTGGCACGGGCACAGTCTGGACTAGATGATGCGCTGCACGCCGAAATCACTGACGCCATTCGCGCCTGCACAGGCCCTGTGTTATGCACCTGCACTACATTGGGTCAAACCGCCGAAAAGGCCGGGGCGATCCGGATCGATCAACCGATGATGCAAGCCGCGGCTGAAACTGACGCATCGGTGCTCATGGCTTATTGCCTGACATCAACCGAGAAGCCCAGTCACGCGCTTTTGCAGCGCGAAATGACCAAAGCGAACAACGCCGCCCCCATTGTTCCGGTGTTTTTGGGCGCGCATTGGCCGTTGTTTGAGGCAGGCAGCTATGAGGCCTTTGCCATCGCCATCGCAGCAGACATCCGCGCGGCGGTGGCCAAAACGCCGAGCGCCGGGGCTGTGGTTCTGGCCCAAGCGTCGATGGCGGGCGCAACTGACCACCTTGAGCTATCGATCCCGGTCTTCAGCTCCCCCGCATTGGCCTTTGGGGCGCTCCTAAATCAAGCCCCCCTCGGGACCTAGATTGGGGTGGCTTGCAGAAGTGATCTCCTCCCTCAGCAGCCCGATAGAGCGCACCTAGCCAGAGTAGAATACTTGTGGTCAGCCGACCGTTTGAGCACCGGTTCGATCTCAAAAATGACAAATCCGCGCCTTTGGGCCCCAGGCGTCCCATTGACCATGCCTGTATGTCGGCAAGGTCAAACCAAGGGGCCGACTCATCACAGACCAATGGTCGATCGCTGCAGACCAGAAGCCTTGCAGAAAGTGACACACCTTCAAGCCAGCCGGTCTTGAGCACGATTTTTTAGGATCAAAGCCTGCGATTACCCGCTTTCCTTTCGCTTTTCACCCCAGATCCCCGACAGGATCGCAGTTTGCAAATCTTGCGATGTTGCATCTGATCGCAGTCGCGGCCATATATTCAACCATTCAAGGCTGGAGACGAAGACGCGATGACCACCAACTACCTCGATTTTGAACGCCCGCTTGCAGAGATTGAAGGCAAAGCCGAGGAACTGCGTGCGATGGCACGGCAGAATGAAGAAATGGACATCGAAGCCGAAGCGGCTGCGTTGGACAAAAAGGCCAGCGAGCTTTTGCAGGATCTGTACAAAGATCTCTCTGCTTGGCGCAAATGTCAGGTGGCGCGCCACCCAGACCGGCCGCACTGCAAAGACTACATCGAAGCCCTGTTTACCGAATACACACCGCTGGCCGGAGACCGCAACTTTGCGGACGATCACGCCGTGATGGGCGGCATGGCCCGATTGAACGACCAGCCGGTCGTTGTGATTGGCCAAGAGAAAGGTCACGACACCAAAAGCCGGATCGCCCGGAACTTTGGCATGGCGCGTCCCGAAGGGTATCGCAAAGTCGTCCGTCTGATGGATCTGGCGGATCGCTTTAACTTGCCAGTGATTGCACTGGTTGACACACCTGGCGCCTATCCCGGCAAAGGGGCCGAAGAGCGTGGCCAATCCGAAGCCATTGCCCGCGCCACAGAAAAAAGCCTGCAAATCGGCGTGCCTGTGATTTCGGTTGTCATCGGTGAGGGCGGTTCAGGTGGCGCCGTTGCCATCGCAACGGCAAACCGCGTCGCAATGCTGGAACATTCGGTTTATTCGGTAATCACACCAGAAGGCTGTGCATCGATCCTATGGAAAGACGCTGAAAAGATGCGCGAAGCGGCAGAAGCGCTGCGGTTGACGGCTCAAGATCTAAGCAAGCTTGGCGTGATCGATCGCATGATTGGTGAACCCAGTGGCGGCGCGCATCGCGATGGCGAGGCGACAATTGCAGCCGTTGGCGAAGCATTGAAAATCATGATGGCAGAGCTGAGCGGAAAATCCCGCAAAAAGCTGATCAGTGATCGTCGCAAAAAATTCCTGAACATCGGCTCGACCGGTCTGGCAGCCTAACCGCTTTCCATACGTCGATTTTGGCGCAATAGTTGCGCCATGATCGAAAAGTTGGAAATGTTTCTGGCCCTTGCACGCGAACAACATTTTGGTCGTGCCGCCGTTGCCTGTGGGATCACCCAACCCAGCCTATCGGCGGGCATTAAACAATTGGAAGACCAGCTTGGCGTTAAGCTGGTCTACCGAGGCTCTCGGTTTCAGGGCCTTACCCCTGAAGGTCAACGTGCCTTGGATTGGGCGCGCCGCATCGTCGGTGACGCGCGCAGCCTGAAAGACGAAATGCGCTCCGCGCAAAAGGGTTTCTCGGGCAATCTACGTTTGGCCGTTATTCCCACGGCCTTGCCCTTGGTGGCGGATCTGACCAGCCAATTTGCCAAAGCTCATCCCAACGTGCACCTCACAGTGCTGTCACGGACCTCTGGCGAAATCCTATCGATGTTGGAAAACCTCGAAACAGATGCCGGCGTGACCTATCTGGACAATGAGCCACTGGGACAGGTCACCTCGGTGCCGATCTATACCGAACGCTACGCCTTGGTGACCCACCGCGATCATCCGCTGGCCTCTCGCGATACACTGAAGTGGGGAGAGCTGGCGGGTTTACCGCTTTGCCTGTTGACCCCAGACATGCAAAACCGTCGCATTGTCTCGGAACATCTGACGGCCGCGGGGATCGAAACCGACCCGATGCTACAAGCTTCGTCGTTGATCGTGCTGATCAGCCATGTTTTGCGCGGGGATTGGGTGTCGATCCTACCGCAAACGGGCATCGAGATTTTCCTCCAGTCCGGTGATCTGAAAGCGATCCCTTTGGTTAACCCCAGCGCCGCCCAACGTGTTGGATTGGTCGCGCCCTTTAGAGAACCCCATACGCCCGTGCTTCGTGCCCTGCTGACCAAAGCTGGTGAGTTGGCGGCAAAGCAAGACAATTGATAGCCCAAGCCTATCGATCAACCAATATTTGATATTGATTTAGCAGTTAAAGCTTTGTCTAATTTTGCAACCCATCGCAAGACAAGGCAGCGCAATGACACACACATCTTTTGGTGACCCTCAGCACGAGCGTCTGCGCGATATCCTATCGCAGCATGCAGACCTTGAAGGCCCGCTGTTGCCGATCTTGCATGCTGTGCAAACCGCCTTTGAACATATTCCAGACGACGCCATTGCCATCATCGCCGATCATTTGAATATCGGCCGTGCCGAAGTGCATGGTGTGGTCAGTTTTTATCATGACTTCCGGCAACGCCCTGCCGGGCGCCATGTGATCAAAATCTGTCGTGCAGAGGCGTGTCAGGCGGTGGGGGTCAACGTCTTGGCCCAAACAACCTTGGACAAACTGGGGCTTGATTGGCATGGCACCACGGAAAATGGTGCCTTGACGATCGAACCTGTGTTCTGCCTTGGCCTATGCGCCTGTGCCCCGGCGGCGATGGTCGATGGCCAAGTGGTCGGGCGATTGGATCAAGACAAATTGGATCAAATTGTTGCGGAGACCGGCGCGTGAAAATCTTCCTTCCCTGCGACAGCGCCGCAAAAGCCCTTGGTGCCGACAATTTGGCGCTGGCCATTCAAAACGAAGCGACCGCCCGCGGCCTATCCATCGAATTGATCCGCACCGGCACCCGCGGCATGATTTGGCTGGAACCACTGGTCGAGGTGGAAACCGAGACCGGGCGCATTGGTTTTGGCCCGATGCTGCCCAGCGACATACCAGCGCTTTTTGCCGATTTAGATCACCATCCCAAGGCCGTCGGGCCCATCGCTGACATTCCCTTCTTTGCCAAACAAACCCGGCTGACCTTTGCCCGTTGTGGAGAGATTGATCCTCTATCTCTGGCGCACTACCAAGCGCAGGGCGGATTGGTCGGTCTGGAAAGCGCCTTATCGCAATCCCCTCAAAGCTGCGTTGAAACCGTCATTCAAAGTGGCCTACGGGGCCGTGGCGGCGCGGGGTTTCCCACCGGGATCAAATGGCAAACCGTCGCGCAGGCCGCGGCAGATCAGAAATACATCGTTTGTAACGCAGATGAAGGCGACAGCGGCACTTTTGCCGACCGGATGATCATGGAGGGTGACCCGTTCTCGGTGATCGAAGGTATGATCATCGCCGGTTTGGCCGTAGGCGCCACCAAAGGCTATATCTATCTGCGCTCAGAATACCCTGACGCCATCGCCACAATGCAGGCCGCCGTTCCCATCGCCACCCAAGCGCAGGTGCTTGGCCCCAAAGTGATGGGACATGGTCCCGCCTTTGACATCGAAATTCGCGTTGGGGCTGGGGCCTATGTCTGTGGTGAAGAAACCTCGCTGCTCAACTCATTGGAAGGCAAACGCGGTGTCGTGCGCGCCAAACCCCCACTGCCCGCCCTTGAGGGATTTCTGGGCAAGCCCACGGTGGTAAACAACGTGATCAGCCTGGCAACGATCCCGGTCATCTTTGAGAAAGGCGCTGCGGCCTATGCCGCATTTGGGCTGGGACGCTCCCGCGGGACCATGCCCATTCAGATCGCAGGCAACGTCAAATACGGCGGCTTGTTTGAGACGGCTTTTGGCCTGCCCCTGGGCGATCTGGTGCACAAAATCGGCGGCGGCACCGCCAGCGGGCACCCTGTCAAAGCGGTGCAAGTTGGCGGGCCTTTGGGCGCCTATATGGCTCCAGAAAGTTTTGACACGGCCTTTGGCTATGAGGAATTTGATCAACAAGGTGGCCTGATCGGCCACGCCGGGATTGTGGTGTTTGATGACAGGGCAAACATGATGGGCATGGCCCGCTTTGCACTGGAGTTCTGCGCGATTGAAAGCTGCGGCAAATGCACCCCCTGCCGCATTGGCGCGGTGCGCGGCGTTGAAGTTGTCGATCGGATTGCCGCCGGTGACGCCGAGGCCCCCGCCTTGTTGAGCGATCTGTGTGAAACGATGAAAGAGGGATCTTTGTGCGCTTTGGGGGGCTTTACACCCTTTCCGGTGATGTCCGCGCTGCGCCTGTTTCCTGAAGATTTCAATATGGCGCGGGAGGCTGCGGAATGAGGTGTCACCACAGCAACTGGCGCCCTGAGCGCCGTGGGGACCAGCCCCCACACCCCCGTGGTATTTACGCCAAGAAAAAGAACGAGGCAGAGCGATGATGAAAGAGTTTGTTTTGCCCAGTGACCGCGACATGGGCACGCCAGAGGCGCGTTCGGATGTGATGGTGACCCTGTCGATTGATGGGTTTGACGTGCAGGTGCCTGAAGGCACCTCGGTGATGCGGGCCAGCCAAGAGGCAGGGATCGCGATCCCCAAGCTGTGTGCCACGGACAGTGTCGACGCCTTTGGCTCGTGCCGTTTGTGTCTGGTTGAGATCGAAGGGCGTCGGGGCACGCCGGCCTCTTGCACCACGCCGGTCAGCGAAGGCATGATTGTGCGCACCCAGACGCCCAAAGTTCAAAAGCTGCGCAAAGGGGTGATGGAGCTTTATATCAGCGATCATCCGCTGGATTGTCTGACCTGTGCGGCCAATGGGGATTGCGAGCTGCAGGACATGGCCGGAGCCGTGGGGCTGCGTGATGTGCGGTATGACGCCAAAGACACCCATTTCGCCCAACGCGATACATCAGGGGCACCCAATCCACAGTTTATTCCCAAAGATGAGAGCAACCCCTATTTCACCTATGACCCAAGCAAGTGCATTGTCTGTTCGCGATGTGTGCGCGCCTGCGAAGAGGTTCAGGGCACCTTTGCGTTGACCATTGAGGGGCGCGGATGGGACAGCCGCGTGTCCAGCGGTGCGGCTGGTGACGATTTCTTAAGTTCCGATTGTGTGAGCTGTGGCGCCTGCGTTCAGGCCTGCCCCACAGCAACGCTGCAGGAAAAATCTGTCATTGAGCTGGGCACGCCGGATCGATCGGTGGTCACCACCTGCGCCTATTGCGGTGTGGGTTGCTCGTTCAAGGCGGAGTTGCGCGGTGATGAGTTGGTGCGCATGGTGCCTTACAAACACGGCAAAGCGAACCGGGGACATTCCTGCGTGAAGGGGCGCTTTGCCTATGGGTATGCCAGCCACAGCGATCGTATTTTGAACCCGATGATCCGCGACAGCATCCATGATCCCTGGCAAGAGGTCAGTTGGGACGAAGCGCTGACCTATGCCGCCAAGCGGATGCGCGGATTGCAAGACAGCTATGGGCGTCGCGCGATTGGGGTGATCACATCCAGCCGCTGCACCAATGAAGAAACGTATTTGGTTCAAAAACTGGCCCGCAGCGTGTTTGGCAACAACAACACCGACACCTGTGCACGGGTGTGTCATTCGCCCACCGGCTATGGTTTGGGTCAAACCTATGGCACATCGGCGGGCACGCAGGATTTTGACAGCGTTGAGCATACGGATGTTGTCATTGTCATCGGCGCCAATCCCACTGATGGGCATCCGGTTTTTGCCAGCCGTCTGAAAAAGCGCCTGCGCGCGGGGGCCAAGTTGATCGTGATCGATCCACGCCGCATTGATCTGGTCAAATCTGCCCATATTCAAGCTGCGCATCATCTTGCTTTGCGACCTGGTACCAATGTCGCCGTGGTCACAGCATTGGCCCATGTGATTGTCACCGAAGGGTTGATGGATCAGGCCTTTATCAAAGAACGCTGTGATTGGGATGAATTTCAGCACTATGCAGAGTTTGTCAGCGATCCGCGTCATAGCCCTGAGGCCACAGAGTTGCTGACAGGGGTGCCCGCCGATAGCCTGCGCGCCGCGGCGCGGATGTTTGCCACCGGAGGCAACGGCGCAATCTATTACGGGCTGGGTGTGACCGAGCACAGCCAAGGCTCAACCACGGTGATTGGCATTGCCAATCTGGCGATGTTGACGGGCAATGTGGGGCGCAAAGGTGTCGGCGTGAACCCATTGCGCGGGCAAAACAACGTGCAAGGTTCCTGCGACATGGGATCGTTCCCACATGAATTGCCGGGGTATCGCCATGTCAAAGGGCCCGAAGTGCGGGCCATTTTTGAGGACGCCTGGGGCGTGACCATCGACCCAGAGCCGGGACTGCGCATTCCCAATATGTTGGATGCGGCGGTGGATGGCACCTTTAAGGGGCTGTACTGCCAAGGCGAAGATATTTTGCAATCAGACCCGGACACCAAACATGTGGCGGCAGGGCTTGCGGCGATGGAATGCGTCATCGTGCACGACCTCTTTTTGAACGAGACGGCAAATTATGCGCATGTCTTCCTCCCCGGCTCTACCTTCTTGGAAAAGGATGGCACTTTTACAAATGCCGAGCGCCGTATCAACCGCGTGCGCAAAGTCATGGCGCCGCGCAACGGCTATGCTGATTGGCAGGTGACCCAATTGCTTGCCAATGCGATGGGCGCTGATTGGAGCTATGTGCACCCCTCTCAGATCATGGAGGAGATCGCCGCGACAACACCCAGCTTTGCCGGGGTGAGCTATGATAAGCTTGAAGAACAAGGCTCGATCCAATGGCCCTGCAACGCTGCAGCGCCCGAGGGCACACCATTGATGCATGTGGAGGAATTTGTGCGCGGCAAGGGGCGATTTATCAACACCGAATATGTTGCCACAGACGAGCGGACCGGGCCCCGCTTTCCGCTGCTGCTGACCACTGGTCGCATTCTGTCCCAGTATAATGTGGGGGCGCAAACCCGGCGCACCGACAACGTGGTTTGGCACGACCAAGACGTCCTAGAGATCCACCCACATGATGCAGAGGTGCGGGGTATCAAGGAGGGAGACTGGACCAAACTGGCCTCTCGGGCCGGAGAAACCGCGCTGCGGGTCACGTTGACCGACCGTGTCAGCCCCGGCGTTGTCTATACAACCTTCCATCACCCTGACACGCAGGCCAATGTGATCACCACCGATTATTCGGATTGGGCCACAAATTGCCCCGAATATAAGGTCACAGCGGTTCAGGTCTCGTTGTCCAATGGGCCCACCGATTGGCAAGAAGATTATGCGACGCAGGCTGCAAAATCGCGCCGGATCGTGCCGGCCGCCGAATGATGACCCGACGCGCCTCCGACACTCTGCCCGCCAGCGGCCACAGCCTCGCTGGCGCACGTGACCTGCACCGGGCCGTCCCCGAAGAGCGCCCTATTGCCTTGGTTTACAACGGATCGTCGCTTGGGGTGATGATGGCTTCGCCCTGTGATTTGGTCGATTTTGCAGTTGGGTTTTCCGTGACCGAAGGGCTGATCCAAACCGCCGACGAGCTGGGGCCGGTCGAAATTGTCGAACATGACAGGGGCATAGAGTTGCAAATGTGGCTGCCCGCAGAAAAGGCCGCAGCGATTGCTGCCCGGCGACGTCTGCTGGCCGGGCCTGTGGGATGTGGGCTGTGTGGCGTCGAAAGTTTGGATCAGGCCAGCCGGCCGGTCGCCCAATTGCCGCACCCATTGCAATTGCATATTCACGACATCAACACCGCGACAGCCGCTTTGTCACAGGTCCAACCTTTGCATGATGAAACCCACGCGGTGCACGCAGCAGCGTTTTATCGCCAAGGTGATGGCATCGTTTTGGCGCGCGAAGATGTCGGGCGTCACAATGCCTTGGACAAGTTGGCTGGGGCGATGGGGCGTGCCAATATCGACGCCAGCACCGGCGCGGTGGTTGTCACCAGCCGGCTGTCGTCAGAAATGGTGCAAAAGGTAGCCGCCATCGGCGCGCCTGTGTTGATTGCCGTTTCGGCTCCCACCACGTTGGGGGTCTCTTTGGCCCAAGAGGCGGGCATTACATTGGTGGCGCGCGCGCGCAATGGCACCGCAGATGTCTTTACGCATGCACATCGCATCACGACCGGAGAGCCACAATGAAGCCGGAAAAACTGATCTACATGGCGAACCAGATCGCCACATTCTTTGAAAGCAAACCCAAATCAGAAGCCGCTCAGGGGATCGCAGATCACATCAGCGACTTTTGGGAACCTCGGATGCGGTTGCAGCTGTTTAATATTGTCGCCGCGGGGGGGGAAGGGCTGAAACCATTGGCAAAAGAGGCCACCCCGCTGGTGCGCCGCCCCGTGGACATCGATTCCTAATCGGTCCGAGGGCCGCACCATGGCCGCCTAACACCCAGATCCATTGCCGACACAACAGCTGCGCACAACTTGGTTGTTGGCGCAGCAATCCTGCATGAAATAGCTCAGCATTTGGCCGATCGCTTCGAAATCGACGCGGTAGAGGATTTGCCGCGACTGCCGGTCAGAAAGCACCAGCTTGGCCGCCGCCATATTGGACAGATGAAACGATGTCCGCGAAGGACTGGCCTCAACCGCCTGCGCAATGTCGCCTGCGGTCATGCCCGCAGGCCCCTGTGCCACCAACGTTTTCAGGATCCGAAATCGTGTCACGTTTGAGATCGCGGCAAACGCGGCAATTGTGCTGTCCTCATCCATATTTCAAACTTTCTTGAATTATCAAAATTTCCGTGCCATCACTATATTTCAAGATTCGTTGAAATGAAAGGAACAACCATGACACCTGCCACACTTGCCGAAGCACTGCACAAGCTTCCCGCCAACGCGCCACTAATTTTTCAGACGGAAACCGGCCCGATCGGCGCGGGCTACCACGTCACGGAATACAAACTGTCTCGCACCTCCAGCATCGATTGCGGGGCCCGCCGATCTGATTGGACCGAAGCCAGACTGCAATTGCTGGATGGGGCCAATGGCACACATATGGCCGTTGGTAAGTTTTTGGACATTTTGGACAAAAGCATGCAGGCCATGAAGGGTCTGGGCGCTGCCCCGATGCAGGTTGAATTTGCGCATCAAAACAAAGGCATGCGCACCTACTCCCTGTCCGAACCAGAACGCTACCTGAGTTTGGACGGTGACGATGACGCGCCCGTGGTTGTGCAGCTAAGCGAGGACCGCGCCCAATGCAAACCCGCCGCAGAGCGCCGCACCGCAGGCACGGTTGTTGGCTGCTGTGGGCCCATCGTTGACCCAAGCGCACCCAGCTGTTGCGCCTAAATAGAATCGCGCGCCCAACTCAGTGTATTGGGCGCGCCTTTTGAAATCCTCAAAGGTCTAAGCGTTTAGACCCATTTCGCCATGGGGGGCAGGCTCATCAACACCGCATTGGCGTCATGCCCGGTTTCCAGCCCAAATTTGGTGCCGCGATCATAGACCAGATTGTATTCGGCATAGAGACCACGATGCTCAAGCTGGGTGTCTTTGTCTGCGTCGCTCCACGCGGTGTCGCGTCGTTTGGTAACCAAGGGCAGATAGGCCGGCAAAAACGCCCGGCCAATATCTTGCGTCAACGCAAAATCACGTTCCCAATCTCCAGAGTTGCGATCATCCATAAAGATGCCGCCAACACCACGCGCGCGGCCCCGATGCGGCACATAAAAATATTCGTCTGCCCAGTCTTTGAACTTGGGATAAAGATCGGCCCCGTGCGGGTCCAACTTGATCTTTTGCTCGGCATGAAAATGCGCTGTGTCTTCGTCATATTCGATGCAAGGATTCAAATCCGATCCCCCGCCGAACCACCACGCATGTGGGGTCCAGAACATCCGTGTGTTCATATGCACCGCAGGCGCATGGGGGTTTTGCATATGCGCCACCAGTGAAATGCCAGACGCCCAGAACCGAGGGTCGCTTTTCATACCGGGGATGCCCTTGCGTGCGGCCATCGCGTTTTGCGCCCGCTCTCCCAAGGTGCCGTACACCGTTGAGATATTGACCCCAACCTTTTCAAACACGCGCCCACCACGCATCACGCTCATCAAGCCGCCGCCAGCACCACTGCCGTCATCCGTTGCGCGGGTGGTTTCGGTAACCTCAAAGCGTCCAGCGGGCTGATCCTTAAGGGGACCAGCGGTGTGGCTGTCTTCCAATGCTTCAAAGGCGGTGACAATTTCATCCCGCAGGGTGCGGAACCAGGCGCTTGCGCGCTGCTTTTCAGGGGCAAAGTCTTGGGTCATGCTGTCTCTTTCGATGCTTAAAAGAGGTGTAGCAGCCCGCCCAAGCGGCGACCACTGTCAGATTAACGCAGGGGCTTAGTGGGCAGGACAAGACACCGGATCAATCAAGGTGCGCCCGCCATCCAATGTCATGATCTGCCCGGTCATAAAGCCTGAAGCTTCGGAGGACAGATATTGCGCCGCATGGGTCAATTCGGTGGGTGCAGCAATCCGGCCCAGCGGCGTGTGCTTTTCAATCTCTGTGCGATAGTCAGTTTCTTCGCGCAGCGATTCCTTCAGGCTGTTGGACATCACCGATCCAAATGCCAAACCATTGACCCGAATCCGATGCGGGGCCAAAGCCACAGCCAACGAGCGGGTCATTTGATCCAACGCCGCGGTCGCCACCGAATAGGCCAACAGGTCCGGAGAGGTCCGGCGCGCGGCGATACAAGACAGGTTCACAATGGTGCCAATCGTGCCTTCTTGGCCGTCACTGGCTTGCTTGATCATCCGCTTGGACACCATTTGCGATAGGCGCAAAGAGGTCAGAAGGTTTTGCTGCAACATCGCTTCCACCGCTTCATCCGCATTCAAAGGATCCGAGGTGATCACCTGACGCGAGGCGTTGATCAAAATATCGACGCCATCAAACGCATCCAGCGTCGCAGACAGCAAATTGGCCAGTGTCAGCTTTTCCCGCAAATCCCCCGCAAAGTAGCGATGCGCCTTGCCTTCTTCGTTGGCGCCCAATTCCTTGATCAGGTTCTGTTCGTCCATATCGGCGAATACAACATTGGCCCCCTTGTCGAGGAAATGGCGGCCAATGGCCAAGCCGATGCCGTTAGCGCCACCAGTCACAATTGCAGTCTTACCTGAAATGGCAAAAGTCATTTTCGAAACTCCTGATTTTCGGGAAGGCCGGGCCGAGCGAGTTTAGCGGTTGCGCACGGGCCGGGTGGCCAAAAGGACCTTAAAGCGGTTATCTCCTGCTTGTTCTTTAACATCCGTAAAGAACTGAGCAAGTGTTGTTTCATACGGTAAATGGCGATTTGCCACCAGCCAAAGCTGACCAGAGGGTGCCAGATTTCGCGCGGCCGTGGCAATAAATGCTTGCCCCAATGCCGGATCTGCGGCCCGTCCAGTGTGAAAGGGCGGGTTCATGATCACATAATCCAGCCGCCGGTCCGAACGCCATTTCGTGGCATCCCCCCACAGGAATTCGGCCCGTGGATCGGTGATATTTTTTTTGGCACAGGCCAGCGCGGCGTGATCGGCTTCGACCAAAACCAACGACTTAACCGCCGTATGTTCAAGGATCGATCGAGCCAAATAACCCCAACCAGCCCCCAAATCGACGATATGTCCGCTAAGTTTCTCCGGCAGACTGCTGGCCAAAAGACGGGACGCTGGGTCAATGCCATCCGCAGAAAACACCCCCGGAGCCGTGACAAAGCCGTCTTCGATGGCCGTCTCATCCGCAGCAGCCCAATCTGACAAATCCACGCCGGGGTTCAACCAGAACACCTTTCCGTGTGCCTTGGAAATTGGCCCCGAGATCTCTGTGCGTTTGCGCAGCTCTTTGAGGATGCTATCCACACCATCGTTTTTTTGTCCGTCAATGACGACGGGCCCGGTGGACAGTTTTGCGGCCTGCGCGATCACTGCGCGGGCCATCTGCTTGGCGCGCGGCAGGAACACCACCGCACCGCTATAGGGGCCGGTTGCCTCAACCACGCAGGAAAACCCACGCGCGGACAAATGGTCATGATCTGGTTTTGATCGGCTGATCACTTCGATCGCGTCCTGCGGCAAATCCCCGAGGTCGGTATCCAATCGGGGGGCAAAAACGGCAATCTGGCCTTCGGGAAACTGCAAACCAGCTTCGGAGAAGGCCAAGGACAGGCGCGGATGGCTCATGCCTCAGCTCCTGTCGGTTTCATTCTTTCTCCATCGTGCATTGCAGCGGATGTTGATGACGACGCGCAAAATCCATGACTTGGGTCACTTTGGTTTCTGCAATCTCGTGGCTGAACACGCCCACAACCGCGACACCTTTTTTGTGCACGGTCAGCATGATTTCAAACGACTGCGCATGGGTCAGGCCAAAGAAGCGTTCCAGAATGAGCACGACGAATTCCATCGGCGTGTAGTCGTCATTCAACAACATCACTTTGTACAGCGGCGGGCGCTTGGTTTTGGGTCGTGTCTGCAGAGCGACGGAAAGATCGTCGCCGTCGTCACTATTACCAGTCATATGGACGGGCCAATGGGTCATGAGCTCGTTTCTTCGTTTTGACGTATGTGGCTTAGAACGGTCTATATAACTTGTGTTATAGAATAGAAAAGAGCTGTGCCCCCCGACAGAGCGAAAACTGGGATAAAAACAGACAACAATCGCCCGAAAAGACGTTGCAGTGCGATGTCACGTCCAGTTTGGCGAGGCCTCAAAACCGATCCGATTCGCCAATTTAGACCCTATTGCTGGCCAAATTGGTGGTTTTTGCGCAGCTCAGGCGCGGGATGGTGCAAACTGCCAAATTGGCCAGCCTTCAAAGTGAAGAAGAGCGCCACCACGCCACGCCTTTGGCGGCTGGTTAATCGATGTCTGCCCAAAATTTGTGCGTGGCCATACACTTTCTGTCGCAAGACCCGCTCCGTCAAAGCCGCACACTCCGCCGATGCTTTACAGCCATCGATCCGCGTGATCCTCTCAAATAAGATCGAATCGCTCAGATGTGAGACGTTATGCAAACCACCCAAAAGCTCGCCCAGCGACTGCTCTCCCTGCGCCAAGATCGGGGATGGAGTCTGGATGTCGCGGCAGAGCAGAGCCGTGTCAGCCGCGCCACCCTATCTCGGATCGAGCAAGGCAAGACCAGCCCAACCGCCGAAACCTTGGGCCAGCTTTGCACCGCCTATCAGCTGAGCATGTCGCGTCTTTTGGCGATGGTCGAGGACCCGTTTATCGCAAAAATCCCACAAGAGGCGCGCCCGTTTTGGCAAGATCCGCAAACAGGTTTCGAACGGGTGAGTCTGTCCCCTCCAGCCACAGGGTTGCGCGGCGAAATCCTGCAAGGCCTTTTACCGGCCCATCAATCCATTCACTACGACCGGCCATCCCGCCCCGGTCTTGAACACCATCTGGTGCTGCAATCGGGACAATTGCGCCTCGTCGTCGAGGGCCAGCCTCATGACCTCCTGCCCGGCGATTGTCTGCGCTATGTGCTGCATGGGGCCACCGATTTCATCACCCAAGACTCCCCAGCCAGTTATCTCTTGTTTGTCATCTGAGGACTATATGATCGAAATTTATCAATGGCTTGCCCCCGACTTAGAAAAGCACCTCGATCAAATGGCCACGCTGCTTCATGACTGCGTCCATGACGGGGCCAGCATTGGGTTCATCAAACCTCACCCTCTGAGTGAAGCGCAGGCTTTCTGGCAAACATCGGTTCTGCCTACGCTGTCACCACAAACCCGTGGCCTTTTTGTTGCTCTCAAAGGGGACAGCCCTGTTGGCACTGTCAGTGTCGTTCTGGACACCCCCACCAACCAACCTCACCGCGCAGAAATCGCCAAGTTGATGGTTCACCCAAAGGCACGCCGACAGGGTTTGGCCCGCCGACTGATGCAACACGCCGAAGATCACGCCCGCTCCAACGGACGCACATTGATTACGTTGGACACCCGCACAGGCGACAGCGCAGAGCCCTTGTACCGCTCTCTTGGCTTTGAGACCGCCGGCGTCATTCCTGAGTATTGCTTGGATGTCGAAGGCCAGCGCCTTGATTCGACCACCTATATGTTCAAACGCCTGAGCTGATCGGATTGGGATCGCGGGCGTTAGGCGGGAAATTGCCGGGCTGATGCCGTTAAAGTTGCACGAATCAAGCGCGGCCCCCTACCAGATACGCAGTGTTGCGGTTCGCCACCAAAACACCCCTACATCTACGGGTTCACAGGTCGTTCAATTCCCCTTGAACACAAGAAAACCTATGGGAATGAAACCTTTATTCGCAATGCTTCATGTGCTAGCGTTAAGGGGAATAAGACGCCAAACCGGAAAACCGGTGGCATTCGAGGCAGAGAAGGCAAAGATCGTGATGGATCGGCAATGGCGGCCGGCCCGTAAGGGCATGGTCATTTTAGCACTATTTTGGATGTTGGTGATCGTCCCGCTAAGCGCACGTGCTGCGCCCTATGCGGAAATGGTTATGGACGCGCGCACCGGTGAAGTGTTGCGCAGCCGCAATGCAGAGACGCGGCTTCACCCTGCGTCTTTGACCAAAATGATGACCCTCTATGTGGTGTTCGAAGCCGTTGAGCGTGGTGAAATTTCGCTCGACACCAAAGTGCGTATCTCCAAGAAAGCCGCGGGCGAAGAACCCTCAAAGCTGGGTATGGTCGCAGGACAGCGCATCAAACTGCGCTATTTGATCCGCGCAGCGGCGGTCAAGTCGGCAAATGACGCGGCCACCGCCTTGGCCGAAGCGATCGAAGGTTCTGAAGCAGCCTTTGCCCGACGCATGAACCGCACCGCCAAAGCGCTTGGCATGACCCGCACGACGTTTAAGAACGCGCACGGCCTGACAGAAAGCGGTCACCTGTCGACAGCGCGTGACATGACCATCCTTGGGCGCCACCTGCTGTATGATCACTCCGACTATTATAACCTGTTTTCGCGTCGCTCCACCGATGCTGGGATCAAAACCGTAAACAACACCAACCGCAAACTACTGGCCGCCTATAAGGGGGCTGATGGGATCAAAACAGGCTATACCCGCGCCGCAGGATTTAACCTTGTCGCTTCGGCGGAACGGGGCAACCAGCGGGTCATCGCAACCGTATTTGGCGGTCGATCAACCGCCACACGGAATGCCAAAGTGGCCGAGCTGTTGGACTTAGGGTTCCGCCGCGCACCCCGCAACTCTGCGCTGCGCCTGCCAAGCCCGCCGAATTACAACGGCCAAGCCGTGTCGAGTAAGACTGTGATCGTCAACACGCTCTCTAAAAAAAGCCTGCGTCCCCGGCCGCGTCCCAGCCTGAAGTCGCCGGTGCTGTTGGCCCTCCAAGATGATATCAACACGGCTCTCGCCGAAGCGAGCGCCTCGGTGGATGCCGTATCTCCGCAACCTCGGGTCAAAGCCGAAGAGGTGCGCCTGACAAGCCGCGCCGGTGCAAGTCAAGCTGCCGCAGCGCAGAATGCGGACCTTGATGAACCCGAAGTGGTGACCCGCCTGTCCACGACAGGGGCCCGTCATTGGGGGATCAACATAGGTCGCTATCCCAGCCGCTATGCGGCTGAGCGCGTTCTGTTGAAGGTGGCCTTAAATGAGATGAGCACCCTAGACGGCACCATCCGCACGGTTTCCAAACGCAAATCAGGGTTTGATGCCAATTTCATGGGCATGACGCGCGACAGCGCCGAATTGGCTTGTCGTAGATTGCAAGCGCGCCAAATGAACTGCTTTATGATCGGACCGGGCTAAGGCCTCCCATCAAGTGCAACCCCGGAATTTTTCAAAAAATTCCGAACCGTTTTCTTTCAGAAAACGCCTTCGATTCTGCTACGGCTTAGGGTGATCGTCCCAGTCGTCGTTCAGAAACCGTTGGCTGTTTCCCTCTGGGTCATCGTATTGATTTGTCCTGACCGTATAAAGAAAGAACAGCAGACCAGCGGCGCCCAAGATCAATGAGATCGGGATCAAATAAACCAGAACATCCATAGCGTTACCTCAGGCGAAGAGCGTTTAGAGACACTGTAATCGAACTGGTCGACATTGCCAGCGCCGCGACCAATGGCGTGGCCAAGCCAGCCACCGCAAAGGGCACAGCAATCACATTGTAAAGCGTCGCGATCCGAAAGTTTTCGCGGATCCTCCGGGTGGCCGCATCTGCGGTGTCCAACGCATCCGCAATCGGCGCCAAATCGCCCCCAAGCAGCACAACATCCGAGGCGACGCGCGCAGCCTCAAGTGCGCTGGCGGGCGAGATTGAGACATGCGCCGCCGTCAACGCGGCCGTATCGTTCAAACCGTCGCCAACCATCAAGACCTTTTTGCCCTCTTCCGCCAGTCCAGCAACACGCGCAACTTTGTCGGCGGGCAGAGCTTCGGCCATCCATTGCGTGATGCCAAGCCGGTGTGCCATTCGCTCAACCGGACCGCAGGCATCACCAGACAGAAGAATGACGGTTTTGCCAGCACCTTTCAGCGCGCGAACAACCTCTTCGGCCCCGTCGCGCAAACGATCGGCAAAGCCAAAGGCCACGGGTGGCTCTGTGCCGATAGACAGCCATGCGGTGGTTTCGCTTTGGCTGGGGGCTTTCATCCAGGCGCCCCGCCCCAAACGCACCAGGTGACCTTGCCATGTTGCTTGCGTGCCAAACCCGGGGACTTCTTTGATCTCGTTGACCTCAGCGGCTTTGACACCCTGCGCGCGCAGCGCCGCGGTGAGCGATTTTGATAGGGGGTGCGCGCTGCCTTGGGCCAAGGCCAGCGCCAGCTGTTTCTGCACTGCGGTGTGGTCATTCAGATTGGTCACTTCGGGCGTGCCAGCCGTCAGCGTGCCGGTCTTATCAAACACCACCGTATCCACCTGAGCCATGCGCTCCAGTGCTGTGGCGTGTTTGATCAACATGCCTTTGCGAAACAGACGGCCAGACGCTGCGGTTGTGACAGCTGGCACCGCCAAACCCAAAGCACAGGGACACGTGATGATCAAAACTGCGGCGGCAATATTCAACGAAATACGCACATCCCCAGAGTATAGCCACCATCCCAGAAAGCTGAGCGCGGATAGGATATGCACCCCCGGCGCATAAAGTTTGGCCGCACTTTCCGCCAAAGACGTATACCGAGATCGGCCAGATTCAGCGATCGCCACCAGATCTGCCATCTGATGCAACGCGGTGTCTTTGCCCACAGCCGTGGCGCGGATCAGCAAAGGACCCGTCAAATTCACCTCACCCGCAGACACACCCTGCCCCGTTTCGGCAAAGACAGGCACAGTTTCACCAGTCAACAAAGAGCGATCAATTTCGGATTGCCCGTCTACGATGTCGCCATCCACAGGCATCCGCCCGCCGGGGCGCACAAGGATCAGATCCCCCAGACACAGCTCGGACACGGGCACCGTCACCTCGGCGCCCGCGTCGATCCGAATGGCGCGCGGCACCTCTAGCGCAGCCAACTCTTCGGCTGCGGAGCGCGCAATTGCACGGGTGCGATGATCCAGATACCGCCCCGCCAACAAGAAAAAGACCAAGGTCAGAGCCGCATCAAAATAGGCGTGCTCGCCCGACAGGGACGTTTCCCACAGCGATGTGACCACAGCCAAAACCAAGGCCAAGACAATCGGCACATCCATGTTCAATCGCTTGGCCTTCAGCGCCGCATAGGCGTGCTTAAAGAAAGGTTGCGCACTGAAAGCAATCGCCGGCAGAGCAATGGCAGCTGAAATCCAATGAAATAGGTCGCGCGTCGACGCTTCGGCCCCAGACCACACCGAGACTGACAGCAGCATCACGTTCATCGACGCAAAGCCAGCCACCGCCAAACGCATCAGCAATTCGCGCCCTGCTTTGTCTGTTTCGGTTGCCGACAGTGTCCCTGCATCCAGTTCGAACGCCTCATACCCGGTGTCCTTAAGAACCGATATCAGCCCCTCTGCGGTCACGTCGGGATCCGTTTCGACACTGACCCGTTTGAGCGTGAGATTGACCCGTGCCTCTTTGACACCGGGATAGGCCCCAAGGGCCTTTTCCACCGTGGCAATGCAGGCCCCACAATGCACACCCGGCACCGACAGGGCCAAGCGAGCATTGCTCAGCTCTGCTTGGGCTGCAAGCGCCTCTGCTGCGGGGGCAGCAACACAGGCGGGGCAAGCCGCCGGGCTGGGACGTAGGACCGCGGTCATGATTTAGCGCACCACGTGCAGGACAACCCGCTGCGCAAAGACAGTTCCATCCGCCGCGGTGGCCGTCATGCGGATGTTCCAATTGCCCTCGGACAGCGACATGGGCGCAACATAGGCCACACCGTCGAACTGAAAATCAGGCTGGATGTCATCGGCGACGTGGGTGGCACGCCCAACAACCGCATCAAGCGTTTCGGCCCGCACCGGCGCACCCGACTTATCCAGAATAGCCAGACGCAGCATGCCCAATTCGTGGCGCGCATCAATGGTCCAGTTCAACGCCTCCTGCGCGGCTTTGCGCTCGTTGAACTGCTGGCTGGCAACGTATGAATTTTTGACCTCGAGGCCCGGAAAGGTTTTGACCGCGTTAAACGCCAGAACCAGATTGACCGAGATGATCACGCCAAAGGCCACGACAAAACCGAATAAAACGTGTCGACCTGTGATTTCCTTAACCATCAGTTGGCTCTCCCGTTGAAAATTGTGTCTTTATGGGCGCGATCGCCATTCGAAGTGTCCTCGACCCAAAACCGGAACGGCACCCGCTCACTTTCGGCAGGGTCAGAGCCTTTCGGAGCAATAACATAAACGCGTTGCAACATCATACTGTCCGCTGGCACTTTGACCGATGTATAAGGGGTGCCTTCGAGTTGAACCCGCAACGCGGCGGCCCCGGTCAAAGAGATATTGAAGGGGCGATCTTCGCCGTGTTTGTTGCGCAGGCGCACATCATAGGTGTTGCGGATCGACCCATCTGACAGGGTGACAAACGTTGGGTTTCGCTCTGGGGCTACGGTCAAATCAATATCGGAGCGCACAAACAACGCAACAACCAAGCCAACGCCAACCAAGGCCCAAAGGCCGGTGTAAAGCATTGTGCGTGGACGCAGGATGTGGCGCCACACCCGTTTGGGCGGATGGCCGGCCCGCTCTTCAACCTCATCCGTCAAAGCCAGGTAATCGATCAAGCCGCGCGGCTTGCCAATTTTGTCCATCACTTCGTCACAGGCATCAATACACAAGGCACAGGTGATGCATTCCATCTGCTGACCATCCCGAATATCGATCCCAACGGGGCAGACATTCACACAGGCCATGCAATCGATACAGTCACCTTGCGCGGCAGCGGGCTCTTCGGATTTGCGATGTTTGCCACGCGGTTCCCCGCGCCAGCTGCGATAGGCCACCGTCAATGTGTCCTCGTCCATCATCGCCGCCTGAATGCGGGGCCATGGGCAGGCATAGATACAAATCTGTTCGCGGGCAAATCCGCCAAAGAAGAAGGTGGTCGCTGTCAGCAACAGCACAGTTGTGTAGGCAATGGGGTGAGCCTGCAGGGTAAACAGATCCACAAACAATTGTGGTGCGTCGGTGAAATAGAACACCCACGCGCCCCCGGTTGCCATCGCAATCACCAACCACGCCAGCCATTTGGTCAAGCGCAGGCGCAGTTTGCGCAGATCCAGTTTCTTTTGGCGGTGCAGCCGCAGACGGGCATTGCGATCCCCTTCGACCCAACGCTCAACCAGAATGAAAAGATCAGTCCAAACGGTTTGTGGGCAGGCATAGCCACACCAAACACGCCCCAGCGCCGAAGTGAACAGAAACAACCCCAGCCCGGCCATCACCAACAGACCCGCGATAAAGTAAAACTCATGCGGCCAAATTTCGATCCAAAAGAAGAAGAACCGACGATTGGCCAAATCGACCAACACCGCCTGATCTGGCAATTTGGGTCCGCGATCCCAACGAATCCACGGCATCAGGTAATAGATCCCCAACGTGATCGCCATGATCACCCATTTCAGATTGCGAAACAGACCACTTACGCGACGTGGAAAGATCGGCTCCCGAGGAGCATAGAGGCTTGGGGGTACTTCAGGCTCGGTTTTGGCCACGGAATCACTCCGACAGGTTTGATTAATCCCCGCCTTTCTCACAGGACACCCCATGAGATTCTTTGACCTGCATCAAACTCACATCTTTATTGCATCTATTCTTGCAACACGACGGCCATCACTGCCCTTCTGTCTGTTCAGCCTGTCGCCGTAACCAGCGCGTAAACGCGCGCAGAGCTGTGCGCTGCACACCTTCGCGGGTGACCATATGATAGGCTTTGCGGGCGCTATCTTGGTACAAAACTCTAAGGCGGCCCGCTGCGATATCTGGTTCGACCAAATTGCGGGCGGCAACAGCCACCCCTTGCCCTGCCCGCGCCGCTTCGATCATCAGGTTGCCGGGCAAAGAGGTCACGCCGGTTGTGGGTTGCCCCACAACACCCATTTCAGCCAACCAACGCGACGATTCATGGGTGCCAAGTTCTTGCAGCCAAGGCAAATTCAGCAGGTCTTTGGGATGAAGATCCTGTCCTTCGGGCACCAAACTGGGGGCTGCGACAACCACAATGGGTGCGGTCAAAAGCAATTGCACATCGTGTCCGGGCCAATTGCCATCCCCGTGGCGCAGGGCAATATCGATCCCACCCGGCGTTAAGGGTTTAATCTCGGCTGAAGGGTCAATCATCAAGTTGATTTCAGGAAACCGTTGCCGAAAATCGGCAAGGCGCGGCATCAACCATCCCGAGGCAAATGAGGGTGTGACGGATATCTGAACTGGTCTATTTTCCTCAACACCCGTAAGAATGTCTACGGTTCGGGCAATTTCCCCAAACCCAGCTTCCAAAGATTGCGCCAGCTGCACACCTTCGGTGGTCAACAAGGTCCGCCGTGGACGACGGTCCAGCAGAGCGACCCCCAAATGCGCCTCAAGAGCCTTAATTTGCTGACTAATTGCAGCGTGACTTACATTGAGAAGAGCACCAGCCGAAGACATGCTACCAGCTTGATGAAAGGCCAGAAACGAACGGAGTGCGTTTAGTGAGGGGAGATTTTGCCAGTCCATGTGTAATTATATCTTACAGTTAAGAAGTATTTCAAGAGTCGTAACTGCGGCGCAAAATGGGCATTGAATAAGACCTCATTGATACAGAGGAATGTCACAATGCTAGAAATTTACGCAAAATCGTTCATACACGCGGCCAAGTTTGACGCAGACCGTTATGCACCTTTCTCGCAACTGCCAGATCGATACAAGTCCGAGCCCTCAAGAAGGCCCATTTTGGAGGCGATCAAAAAAATGTGGCTTAAAATTTGTGCAGCTTCGACGTCCTAAGACGCGGACCCGGGATGCCATTGCTCAGGCGGGCGGGCACAACCTGCTTGGAAAAATGTGGCACCGGCCTTCCAGGAAACGCGCGAACAGGACGGAAGGTCCGGTGCCGAGCCTCGGGGCGATAGATCGCATGCCCCGAGGTGTTCTTTAGGGCGAGTTACTCGCCGCCACCAAGCTGGTGGACATAGGCCGACACTGCGCGGATCTGAGCTTCGGTCAGGCGTGTGTCCCAGTTGGGCATCACACCAAAGCGGGCATCGCTCACGGTCTTGGTCAGCGTCTCGTGATCACCGCCATAGAGCCAGATCGCATCCGCCAGATTTGGCGCACCTTGCTCAACATCGCCAGAGCCATCATCGGCATGACACGCGGCGCAGTTTTCTTCGTAAACCACGGCGCCATCAGCCACTTTGGTTGCGTCCTGTGGGGCGCCCGACAAGGACATCACATAGTTCACAACCTGATCGATTTGCTCTTCGTCCAGCAATTCGTCACGGCCAAATGCCGGCATTTCAGAGTAGCGGGTGTCGTCAGAATCGTCGCTGCGGATGCCATAGGAAATTGTGGTGTGGATCGCTTCGACGTCCCCACCCCAAAGCCAATCATCATCAAGCAGGTTCGGATACCCCGGCGCACCAGCGGCCCCAGAACCATGGCATTGCGCACACCATGTTTTGAACACCGCAGAGCCCGCTGAAACCGCATAGCTGTTCAGTTCGGGGTTGTCCGCAAGCGAAGCCAGATCGACCGAGGCCAGCTCTTCATTGATCGGTGCCAGCTTGGTTTCAACAGCCGCAATATCTGCAGCCACATTGGCGCGTGTGGACCAGCCAAGCACCCCTTTGGACGCCCCGGAAATGCCCGGCCATGCCGGATAGGCAATGGTGTAAAGCACCGCCCAAAAGATACAGGCATAAAAGGTCCACAACCACCAACGTGGCAACGGGTTGTTGAATTCTTCAATCCCGTCCCATTCGTGGCCTGTGGTGCTTGGGTCTTGTTTTACAACAGGTTTTTTAGCCATGTCCTCACACCTCCTTGGTGTCTTGGGCGGCGGCAGGTTTGTCTTCATGCCGGAATGGGATGTCAGCGACCGCAGAGTAGGTTTTGGTGCTTCCGGGGCGCATCACAAACACGACCACCCCAAAGAAGAACACAAACAGGGTCAACAGCATCCAGCTGTCTGCAAATTCACGAAGCAGAGAATAGGTTTCCATCAGATCTCTCCTCAGCGGCTTTCATCTGGGGTGAAGGTCGAGAAATCGACCAACGTGCCCAGCATTTGCAGATATGCGACCAAAGCATCGGCCTCTGAGATGCCGGGCTGACCATCAAAGTTACGCACCTGAACGCTGTCTTCGCCGTAGCGCTCCAGCAGGCCGTCGTAATCTTCGTCAGGATCGGCCTGCACCAAAAAGTCACTTTGTGCGTTTTCGACCATTTCGTCGGTGTAAGGCACACCAACAAACTTATGGGTAGAAATCAGGTCCTGGATGTACTTGCCGTCCAGCATCTTGTTTTCCAAGAAACCGTATTTCGGCATCACCGACTCAGGCACAACTGATTGCGGGTCACGCAGGTGGTCCACGTGCCATTCATCAGAATAGCGCCCCCCCACACGGGCCAGATCAGGCCCTGTGCGTTTGGATCCCCATTGGAACGGGTGATCGTATTTCGATTCCGCCGCCAAGGAGTAGTGACCATAGCGCTCCACTTCGTCGCGCATCGGGCGGATCATCTGACTGTGACAGACATAGCAGCCTTCGCGGATGTAGATGTCGCGCCCGGCAAGCTCCAGCGGGGTGTAGGGGCGCATGCCCTCTACATCCTCAATGGTGTTTTCCAGGTAGAACAAAGGAGCGATCTGAACGATCCCGCCGATGGTCACCACAAGGAAAG
Source organism: Thalassovita sp. (assembly GCA_049116315.1). Taxonomy (GTDB): domain Bacteria; phylum Pseudomonadota; class Alphaproteobacteria; order Rhodobacterales; family Rhodobacteraceae; genus Thalassobius. Next base: position 123,261 of record JAGDZD010000003.1, on the reverse strand, counting down.
CAAAGATTGCCAGCAGGGTTACGTTCTTTTCTAGGATCGAGTGTTTCTCGAGAATTGCCATCTCTCCGGCCCTCCTTATTCAGCCGGGACCATGTCATTCGCAGCACTTACGGCCGGCGAACGTTTCACGGTCATCCAGAGGTTGTAGCACATGATCAAAGCACCGCTGAGGAACATCACCCCACCAAGGCCACGGACCACATACATCGGGAACTTAGCGCCGACGGTGTCTGCAAACGAATTCACGAGGAAGCCATTGGCATCGACTTCACGCCACATCAGGCCTTCCATGATACCGGTCACCCACATGGATGCGGCGTACAGAATGATACCGATGGTCGCCAACCAGAAGTGCCAGCTTACCAAGCTCAGGCTATACAGACGTTCTTTGTTCCACAGTTTCGGTGTCAGGAAGTAGAGCGCACCAAAGGTGATCATACCGTTCCAACCCAATGCACCGGAATGCACGTGACCAATGGTCCAGTCAGTATAGTGGCTCAGCGAGTTCACAGCGCGGATCGACATCATCGGACCTTCGAAGGTCGACATGCCGTAAAAACCGATAGAGATCACCATCATGCGGATCACAGGATCGGTGCGCAGCTTGTCCCAAGCGCCAGACAAGGTCATCAGACCGTTGATCATGCCGCCCCAGCTGGGCATCCACAGAACAATCGAGAACACCATACCAAGGGTCGAGGCCCAGTCAGGCAACGCCGTGTAGTGCAAGTGGTGCGGACCGGCCCAGATATACAAGAAGATCAAAGCCCAGAAGTGAATGATCGACAGCTTGTAGCTAAAGACAGGACGCTCGGCTTGTTTCGGGACAAAGTAGTACATCATGCCCAAGAAACCCGCGGTCAAGAAGAAGCCCACAGCATTGTGGCCATACCACCACTGGGTCATCGCATCCTGAACACCAGACATGACTTGAACAGACTTAGAGCCCCAGATCGAGACCGGAATTGCAAGGTTGTTGACCAAGTGCAGCAAGGCGACAGTCAAAATGAACGACAGGAAGAACCAGTTGGCCACATAGATATGAGGCTCTTTGCGCTTCACAATTGTGCCAACAAAGACGGCCAGATACGCAACCCACACAATGGTCAACCAGATGTCGATGTACCATTCAGGTTCGGCATATTCTTTGCCGTGTGTTGCGCCCAACAAATAGCTGCTTGCAGCCAAGATGATGAACAGCTGGTAGCCCCAGAACACAAACCAAGCCAGGTTGCCGCCCCACAGCCGCGCCGCTGAGGTGCGCTGCACGATATAGAACGATGTTGCGATCAAAGCGTTCCCGCCGAAAGCAAAAATCACCGCTGATGTGTGCAGCGGGCGCAGGCGACCAAAGTTGGTAAAGCCCTGAGCCCATTCGAGATTGAGCACCGGAAAGGCCAGTTGGAAGGCGATAACCACCCCAACCAAGAACCCAACAACACCCCAGAAAGCTGTGGCGATAACGCCAAAGCGCACCACCCCATCCAGATATTCACCGGATACATCTTTCTGCGATACGGGTTCATCCGTGCGCCGAAGAATAATAATGAAAGCCACTGCTGCGAAAAGCGCAGCTTCCAGCGCGTTCACTGTGTAGGCCAAGTCACGACCGTAATTGGCCGCGATCAGCGCTAGAAGCGTGACCAGACCAAGCGCGATCAGCTTGATATAGTTAACCATTTTGCGTCCCTTTGTCTCTGACCCACGCGATTCGGATGCCGCGCGGGCGGTTTCAGACTGGGGCCTTAATGCGCGCATCGCTGTCACGCTTCTTTGATCTGCATCAAAAGCCGCCACAGACTTCCTTGACCCGTGTCAAAGTCGAACCTGTGCCTCTGCGCTACGCTTAGAAAATCAGCACATGCTTCGGAGGATCTCAAATGGCCTATAAAACGCTCTTTTCCGTACTGACGAACCCCGACCTTATCGACCCGGTTGTCGATCAATGCACCACACTGGCCGCCGCTTATGACGCGCATCTTGATGTGCTGTGTCTCGGCGTCGATCGCACCCAGACCGGTTACTATTATGCCGGGGCAAGTGCCATGGTGCTGCAGGAAACCATTGGGTTGGCCCACACCGAGGCGGACGCCGTCCAGACCAAGGTTGAACACCAACTTGGCCTGAGTGATATCCGCTGGAGCGTCGACAAAGGTGTGACGCACCTTGCCGATGTCGGCCGCCACGTCGGTGGGCACGCCCGCTTTTCGGACCTTGCGATATTGCCACAGCCCTATGGTGAAGGACGCGGCGCTGAACTTGAACCGATTGTCGAAGCCGCCATGTTTGACGGTAAAGTGCCCGTCCTCGTTCTGCCAGCCGAGGCAAGCATCAACGCCACCCCCTCACAGGTGATCATTGCTTGGAACGAAAGCAACGAGTCGATGGCCGCAGTGCGCGCCGCCCTGCCGATCCTGAAAAAGGCGTCTACGGTGCGGGTGCTGGTGATTGATCCGCCGGCCCATGGCCCGCACCGCTCGGATCCTGGCGGGATGCTGTCGCAATTTCTGGCCCGCCATAACGTGCGTGTAGAGATCGATGTCCTATCCAAAACGCTGCCACGTGTGTCTGACGTCATCCTAAGACATGCAACCGACACGGATGCCGATCTGGTGGTGATGGGGGCCTATGGTCATTCGCGGTTCCGCGAAGCCATCCTTGGCGGGGCCACCCGTGACATGCTGGAACAAACTCAAATCCCGGTCTTTATGGCGCACTAACGCGCGCAGAATCTTGGCGAACCCGATCTTAGCCCTCTCCGCAACGGTGGAGAGGACGGATCAGAGAGGCCGCTCAGGAATATTAGAAGGGGCAATCGGGCGCCATCAGCCTGCATGATACAGACCTCATGCTGTGATCGGCCAGTTGATCAACGGGGATCGGGAAACAAAGGGGCAGCGCCTTGGGTTAGGCCAGCATGCCGCCATCGCTGTCATCACCAGCTTCTTCCAGCAGGCGCGTAAAGTCCGGCACGGTCACGTGACGCTTGCCTTGCAGCACAATCACACCGTCGCGTTTCAACGCCGAGATCTGGCGGCTAACCGTTTCCAAGGTCAGACCAAGATAATCCGCCATTGCTTCGCGTGTGAGCGGCAAATCAAACACCAAAGTGGTGTTGGTCTTATCCATGTGCAAACTGGCGTCGCGCCGCGCGATGATGCTCAGCAAGCTGGCAATTTTTTCGCGCGCCGTTTTGCGGCCCAGAACCAGCATCCATTCACGGGCGGCGTCCAGTTCATCAAGCGTCATTTCAAGCAAGCGCTGCGCAATGTGCGGGGTCTTTTCCATCATCGCCTCGAACGGCGTTTTGCGGAAACAGCACATGACCACATCGGTCGTGGCCACCACATCATAGGCCGAGCCTTCCCGACCCGGACGGCCCACAAAATCGCTGGGCAACAGCAGTCCGACCATCTGCGTGCGGCCGTCTTCCATGGTCTGGGTCAATGTGGCGATGCCAGACACAACCGATCCCACAAAATCCATTTTGTCGCCAGACCAAACCAATGTCTGACCAGCTTCGTAGGTGCGATAATACTTAATGGAATCAAGGACATCCAACTCTTCGGCGTCACAGCGTGCGCAGACGGCACGGTGGCGAATGGGGCATTGCTCACAGTTATGTGGGCTGGAAAATGTCTGGTCTAGGAGCATGGAGCCGTTCGCACTTGATCTGGGTCAAAGAGGTGGTGTCGAATATCTCCTAAAGGCTAGTCCTATGGACACGAAAACGCAACTTGCAAAACTGGGACTGTTTGACGCGAAAGTGCCGCGTTACACCAGTTATCCAACCGCCCCCCACTTCTCGGCCACCACAAGTGACCGCGATTATGTGAATTGGATCAAAGCGATAAAGCCGGGCGCGAAAATTTCGCTCTATGTGCATGTGCCGTTTTGTCGCCGGTTGTGTTGGTTCTGTGCCTGCCGCACGCAGGGCACGCAAAGCATCGATCCAATCAAAGCCTATTTGAAAACGCTCAAAGCTGAATTGCTGATGCTGGCTGACATCTTGCCCGAGGGTGTCTCGCTGTCGCGTCTGCATTGGGGCGGGGGCACACCCACCCTGTTGCCAGCGGATATGATGAGCGAATTGGCAGAGGCCATCGCCGACGTTGCCCCCTTGGCCAGTGACGCCGAATTTTCGGTCGAAATTGATCCCAATGAAATTGATGAAACCCGTCTGAAGGCGTTGGCTGCGGCGGGGATGAACCGCGCCTCGATTGGGGTGCAAGATTTTGACGATGAGATCCAAAAGACCATTGGGCGGATCCAAGGGTTTGATCTGACACGCGACGCCGTCGAAGCCATTCGCGCGCATGGCGTGCACAGTCTGAATGCCGACATTCTGTTTGGGTTGCCCTTCCAGACACAGGAACGGATCACCGAAAGCGTTCAAAAGCTATTGTCGATGAACCCAGATCGTGTGGCGCTTTATGGCTATGCCCATGTGCCGTGGATGGCCAAGCGGCAACAGCTGATCCCCTCCGACGCCTTGCCGACACCGCAAGAGCGACTGGCGCTGTTTGAAACCGCGCGCAAGCTGTTCACTTGGGACGGATATGCCGAAATTGGCATAGATCACTTTGCCACCCAAACCGATGGGCTAACGGTCGCGCAGAACGCCGGCACATTGCGTCGTAATTTCCAAGGCTACACCGATGACACCTCTGAGGTGCTGATCGGCGTTGGGGCCTCTTCGATTTCGCGTTTCCCGCAAGGCTATGCGCAAAACGCGCCATCAACTGGGGCCCACACCAAAGCCATCCGAGAGGGGCGCTTCTCGGTTGCCAAAACGCACAGCTTTTCCAGCAAAGACAAGCTGATTGGTCGTATCATCGAAATGTTGATGTGTGATTTTCAAATCGATGGCGGCGAACTGGTGACCGACTTTGACATCTCCAAGGCCGAGCTTTCGGCAATGCTCGGAGAGACCGAAGCCCAGTTCAAAGGGCTGCTCAAGCGGTCAGGCCTGGACTTGATGATCCCCGAAGAGGTACGCCCACTGACCCGCATCATTGCGCGCAGCTTTGATGCCTATGACCTTAGCAAAGCGGGTCACAGCTCGGCGATCTAAACGCAAAACGACGGCTCTGTTCCGTTTGGATCAGACGGCCGCCGCCAACAGCGTGCGCGCATAGGAAGTTTGTGGGTTTTCAAAAAGGTCCTGCGCGCTTCCCGCTTCGATCACATCGCCGCGTTTCATCACAATCACCTTGTGGCTCATGGCTTTGACCACGTGCAGATCGTGGCTAATGAACAGGTAAGCAAGCCCATGCTTTTGCTGCAATTCGCGCAGCAAATCCACGATCTTGACCTGTACCGTCATATCCAATGCACTTGTGGGTTCGTCCAAGACCACCAACCGAGGTTGCAAAATCATCGCGCGCGCAATTGCGATCCGCTGGCGCTGGCCTCCGGAAAACTCGTGCGGGTAGCGATGCATCGTGTCCGGATCCAGCCCAACTTCGGCCATCACTTCTGCGACCATTTCATCGCGGTCGCGCCCGGGTGAAACATCGTGAACCCCAAGACCTTCGGCAATGATCTGACCGCACGTCATGCGCGGCGACAGGCTGCCGTAGGGGTCTTGGAACACAATCTGCATGTCCTTGCGCAACGCGCGCAGGTCCTTGGTGCTCAGGTCTCGCAAATCACGGCCATCAAAGTTAATGCCGCCCTGTGAACTGATCAGCCGCATGATCGCCAAGGCCAAAGTGGTTTTGCCCGATCCGGATTCTCCAACAATGCCAAGTGTCTCGCCAGCACGCAGGGAAAAACTCGCCTCATTCACCGCTTTTACGTGGCCAACGGTGCGTTTGAACAAGCCCTGCTGAATGGGGAACCAGATGCGCAGATCTTCGGTGCTTAGGATTTCCTCGGCCTCTGGCGGCACTGGTCGTGGCGCCCCACCGGCCCGCGCTGACAACAGGTTTTGGGTGTAGGGGTGCTGAGGATTATCAAAGATTTCCGCCGTTGCGCCTGCTTCGACAATTTCACCATCCTTCATCACGCAGACCTTGTCAGCGATGCGCTTCACAATGCCCAGATCATGGGTGATGAACAAAAGGCTCATCCCCTCTTCGCGTTTGATATCTTCGAGCAGATCAAGAATTTGCGCCTGAATGGTCACATCAAGCGCCGTGGTCGGCTCATCCGCCACCAACAGCTTGGGTCCATTTGCCAGCGCCATTGCGATCATCACCCGCTGACGCTGCCCTCCAGAAAGCTGATGCGGATAAGAGCCCAGTCGGCGCTCGGCATCGACGATGCCCACACGATGCAGCAGGCTGAGAATGCGATCCCGCGCGGCGTCCCCGGTTAGGTTTTGGTGCAACTCAAGACTTTCACGCAGCTGCTTTTCAAGCGTGTGCAACGGGTTCAACGAGGTCATTGGCTCTTGGAAGATAAAGCTGATGTCGTTGCCGCGCACCTGTTGCAGCGTCGCCTTGCTGGCGCCAATCATTTCCTGACCATCAAACGTGGCAGAGCCTTCGACGTCGGCATTGTCCCCCAAGAGAGAGACAGTCGACATCGCGGTCACCGACTTGCCTGACCCGGATTCACCAACCAACGCAAGGGTTTCGCCGCGTTCTAAGGTAAACGAAACGCCTTTGACGGCTTCGTTCACTTTGCCATCTTGGCGGAACCGAATGATCAGGTCCTTGACCTCAAGAATGCTCATTGAAACGTTTTCCTTGGATCGAATGCGTCCCGCACACCTTCGAAGATGAACACCAGCAACGACAGCATGATGGCAAAGACCGAGAAGGCCGTGAAAGCAAGCCACGGCGCCTGTAGGTTATGCTTGGCTTGCAAGGTCAATTCGCCCAGCGATGGCGCCGAAGAGGGCAGCCCAAAGCCAAGGAAATCCAAACTGGCCAACATCCCAATGGTGCCGGTCACAATAAAGGGTGCAAGGGTCAACGTCGCCACCATCGCGTTGGGCAGCATATGCCGGAACATGATGACCCAGTTGCTGACGCCAAGAGCCTTGGCCGCGCGCACATATTCCAAATTGCGCGCCCGCAAGAACTCTGCCCTGACAACGCCCACCAAAGCCGTCCAGCCAAATAGGATCGAGATAAAGACCAATAGCCAGAAACTTCGCCCCAGAATGGCAAAAAGAATGATGATGACATAGAGCGAGGGGGTGCCACTCCAGACCTCGATGAAGCGTTGGAATATCAAATCCAGCCAGCCCCCAAAGAACCCCTGTAGCGCCCCTGCGATGATGCCAATGATACTGGCCGCGGTGGTGACGATGATCGTGAAAACGATCGAAAGCCGGAACCCGTAGATGACCCGCGCAAGCACGTCGCGCTTGGTGTCATCCGTGCCCAACCAGTTCTGCGCATTGGGCGGCAGAGGTGCCGCACCGGGACGATCCACGGGAGATTGATAGCTGTAAGGCACCAGCGGCCAAATCATCCAGCCTTTGCTGAACCCGTCGACATCCGCGCCAAAGGTGCCCGCATCGATGCCCTCCAGTATGCCGTCAGGATCGTCAAAGCACTCTTCCAATCCGCCAGAGCGGATCAGACATTTCACTTCGACGTCGCTATAGTTGGCTTCGGTTCGAAAATCCCCGCCAAAGGCCGTCTCGGGATAGAACTTAAAGACCGGCGTGAAGTACTCACCTCGGTAGTTGACCACGATGGGTTTGTCGTTCGCCACAACTTCGGCCATCAACGAGATCACAAACAGGACCGTAAAAATGATCAGTGACCAAAAGGCGCGCCGGTTGCGTTTGAACTCACTCCAACGACGTTGATTGAGCGGGGACAATGCCATGCTCAGCCCTCCCTCTTTTCAAAGTCGATGCGCGGATCCACAAACACATACATCAGATCCGACAGGATCCCGACCACCAGCCCAACAAGGCCAAAGAAAAACAATGTGCCAAAGACCACAGGGTAATCCCGTGCCACCGCAGCTTCGAACCCCATGCGGCCCAAGCCATCAAGGCTGAACAGTGTTTCGATGATCAACGAGCCGCCAAAGAACACCCCGATAAACACCGACGGGAACCCAGCAATTACAATCAACATCGCGTTGCGGAACACATGGCCATAAAGGACGCGGTTCTCTGACAGGCCTTTGGCCCGTGCCGTGATGACATATTGCTTTTTGATCTCGTCCAGAAAGCTGTTCTTGGTCAGCAGGGTCAATGTGGCAAACGCCGCGATGGTCGAGGCAGCAACCGGCAAAGTTATGTGCCACAGATAGTCCAGAATTTTGCCAATCACACTCAGCTCGTCCCAGTTGCTAGAGGTCAGACCTCGCAACGGGAAGATCTGGAAATAGGACCCACCCGCAAAGACCACCAACAGCAAGATTGCGAATAAAAAGCCTGGAATCGCATAGGCCAGAATGACCAGCGCACTGGTCCAAGAATCAAACTTGGACCCATCGGTCACGGCCTTTTTGATCCCAAGGGGGATCGAAATCATATAGGCGATAAGCGTTGACCACAGGCCAAGCGTGATCGAGACCGGCATTTTTTCGATGACCAGATCCACAACGCTGATAGAGCGGAAATAGCTTTCGCCAAAATCAAAGCGAATATAGTTCCACATCATCCCCAAAAAGCGTTCCAGCGGCGGCTTATCAAAGCCGAACTCTTTTTCCAGTTCCGCGATGTATTCGGGGGGCAGGCCTCGGGCACCTTGATAGCTGTCGTCCCCACTGCTGGCGATTTCACCTTCGCCACCCGACCCAGAGATCGATTCGAACACATTCCCGTCGCCCTGCTGTTCGGCGATGATCTGTTCGATGGGGCCACCGGGCACGAATTGCACCAACACAAAGTTGATGATCATGATCCCAATCAGCGTTGGGATCACCAGCATCAAGCGCCTGAGGATATATGCCGCCATGCCGCGTTACCTCAGCACGCCAGCAGCAATCAACGCCTCGTGTTTTTCGGCGTTGTACCACCAGAAATCAAGCTCGCCCCGCGCATGCGGAGGCAGTGGGTCGGGATGCTCGTACATATCAAAGTAGGCAACAGTGTGGACGTCTTTGAACCATTGCGGCACCCAGAACAGTTTGGCACGCAACACACGGTCCAACGCCCGGACGGCGGTGTTCATCTCTTCTTTGGTCTGTGCTGCAACCACGTTGTCAATCAGACGGTCGACCGCTGGGTCTGCAACCCCCATCAGATTGCGGGAACTCTCATTCACCGCTTCGGAGCCAAACCATTGTTCGAGCCCGGTCGAAGGCTCTAGCGCCATCCGTCCGTTATGGGTTGTCATGTCGAAATCATACTTGCGGCTGCGTTCAGATTCCTGTGCGGGGTCAACGCGGTTCAACTTGGCCTCGATCCCCAGACGCTTAAGGTTTTCGACAAAGGGCAAGGTGATACGATCAAACGCCGGCGAAGAATCAAGGAATTCAATCGCAAAAACTTCGCCATCTTTGCGGCGCAAACCGTCGTCACCGACGAGCCAGCCGGCCTCATCCAACAAAGCGGAGGCCTTGCGCAGGTTTTTGCGATCCAACTGACGCGCACTACCAGACACCGGGGGCAAAACTGCCTCATTGGTCAAGAGAGAGGGATCAAGCAATCCTTCGTCGACCAATGGCTGCAACAGAGCTGCTTCTGCGGCGGTGGGCACCCCAACCGCCTGTAGATCCGTATTGCCCCAGAAACTGGTGACACGGGAATACAGACCGTAAAACAGCGACTCGTTGGACCATTCGAAGTTGAACATCAAGCCGACCGCTTCGCGCACACGCGGGTCTTGGAACTTTTCACGCCGCAGGTTGAAGACATAGCTTTGCATCAAAGAGGTGCTGCCGTCGTTCAATTCCTGCTTCAGAACATGGCCATCGGTGATCTCGTCAAAGTTATAGCCTGTGGCCCATAGCTTTGAGCTGTTCTCGGCGCGGAAGGTGTATTCTCCGGCCTTAAAGGCTTCGAACGCCGCGTTGCTGTCGCCAAAATATTCAATCCGGATCGAATCCAAATTGTTGCGACCAATGGATTGCGGCAGATCTTTCCCCCAATAGTCACTTTGCCGGGCATAGATAATGTTGCGATTGATATCGTAACTGTCCAAGGCGTAAGGCCCTGTCCCCATCATGGGCACCAAGGAAGTCTCATCGATGCGCGCTTCGTTCTCTTCGATCCAAGATTGCGAAAAGGCGGGCAAGCCGCCGGCAAGCCCAATACGATCGCGAATAGGGCTGTCAGGCGCAAAGTTGAACTTGATTGTATGTGGGTCCAACGCCTCGACCGAGTCGATCATTGATCCAAAGGCCGCGCGGAACGACGGCAAACCTTGTTCCATGAACAGATCAAAGGTGAACTTCATATCGCTGGCGGTCCAGGCGCGCCCATCAGCGGTGCGCACCTCGGGTCGCAGATTAAAGACCACCCACTCGATGCTTTCAGGGTATTCCATCGTCTCGCACAGCAAGCAGTAGAGGGCTGTGGGGTCATCCGCAAAAGCGGTCAGGATGTTTTCATGACCAATCGTGGACAGGGCCCCGGCGTTCCCCTTGCGGGTGTAGAGGTTAAAACTGTCAAACGTGCCCGGCGACCAGATCGAAATCTCTCCGCCTTTGGGGGCTTCAGCATTCACGTAATTCAGTTGCTGATAGTCAGCGTCATAGACCAGCGAGCCAAAGAAGTTATAGCCATGGCTTTTGGTGATGGTGTCATCGGCAAGTGCCTGTTGGCCAAATCCAAGCAACGCAACGGCTGTGAAGCCGGCGCCAAGCCAATGGAACGGAGACAAACGCGGCATAGGAATTTCGGATACGATGGGTCGCTTCATTGCGGAAATCCTCCAGCTGTCGGAAAGCTTTAAGCTTTTCTTCTTACCTCCTAAGCTAAAGCGCTCTGGCCTATACAATCAAGCGGCTAATACTCTGGTATAGGGTGAATTTTTTGTGTGCGGCCCGCGAGGGAATAGAAAAAGGCCGCTTTCCGGACTGAAAAGCGGCCTTCAATACTGTGGGTCTTAAGCTGGAATTAGTCGTAAAGACTGTCCAGATAAGCGATGACGTTCGCGCGGTCCGTGATCTTTTTGAACCCGGGGAAAGACATCTTTGTGCCAGGTGCGAATTTCTTTGGGTTTTCCAAGAAATCGTTCAGAGCTTGGGCTGTCCAAACGTCGGCAACCGCAATCAGCTTGCCCGAATAGGCGAACCCGTCGGCCGCAGCAACGTCGCGTCCAACAATGTCATACAGGTGTGGACCAGTGGCGTTCGCGCCATCTTCCAACTTGTGGCAGGCTTTACACTTCGAAAAGGCTTTGGCGCCTTTTTCGATGTCTGCGCTGGCCAGAACTTCGGCAAAGTCTGGGCCTTCTTCCACGGCTTCTGCGCCGTGATCTTCGCCTGTATCGATCACATAAGCTTGGGCATGGTGATCGCCATGGCCGCCTGCTTCGGTCGCATACAGTTCGTCTGCAGCCCAATGGCCGAGCAGATAAATAAGCAGTGCCCCGCACAGGGCGCCGGTGATCTTGGTAAGTGTCATCGTGTCAAGCATGGGGAGCCGTCCATTTCATCAGTGTTAGCAGGTATCTACCCGCTTCCCCTTGCCTTGCGCAAGGTGTAGTTTCCGCGACCAAACGCCCGAGGGGGCCAGAATGACGGGAACGCAGCAAAATGAGCAATCGCATCGCCTTTCAAGGAGAACTTGGGGCCTATTCACATGAAGCCTGTCAGAAGGCCCGCCCCGATATGGAAGCACTGCCCTGCCGCACCTTTGAAGAGGTGATCGATGCCGTCCGCACCGGACGCGCGGCTCTGGCGATGCTACCGATTGAAAACACCACATATGGCCGGGTTGCCGATATCCACCGGCTTTTGCCCGAAAGTGGGCTGCATATTATCGACGAAACGTTCATTCGCGTGCGGATCGCCCTGATGGCCAGCCCCGGTGTGGCACTGTCGCAAATCAAAAAGGTGCAAGCCCACCTCGTGTTGCTGCCACAAAGCGCTAAGTTCCTGTCTGAGAACGGAATTAAAGGCGAGGCGGCGGCAGATAGCGCAGGGGCTGCGGCGGAATTGGCCGCCAATCCCAGCACCGAACTTGGGGTTTTAGCTTCTGAGTTTGCCGCCAATATCTACAGGTTGAACGTTCTCGCCAACAATATCGAAGATCACGGCCACAACACCACCCGCTTTGTGATCATGTCCCCAGAAGAGGTCCCCGCGCCTCAAAGCAGCGCCGAGATGATGACAACCTTCGTCTTTCAAGTGCGCAACATTCCGGCTGCCTTGTACAAAGCGATGGGGGGATTCGCGACCAACGGGGTGAACATGACCAAACTGGAAAGCTACATGGTCGAAGGGTCCTTCACTGCGACGCAGTTTTACGCAGATATCATCGGTCACCCCGACGACCCGGCCGTCAAACGCGCGCTGGAAGAATTGGACTACTTCACCGATCATCTGAAGATTCTCGGCGTCTACCCAACTGCGGAAGCCCGCCACTAGCGCCCCAGAATTTGAGAAATTCTGATCCGTTTTTTGCCAAAAAACGAAACACCCCGCCAAAATTGGCGGGGTGTTTTGCATTTGGAAGCCCGAAGGCCCTATCAAATTGAGTTAGTGCAGTTTGGCATCCACTTCGGCAATAGCTGCGTCAATCAGCTTGTTGCCTTGGGCGGCTGTCATTTGCTTGGCAATCACATCATTGGCAACGCCAACAGCGATTCCAATGGCTGCATCACGCACCTCTTTCACAGCCGAAGATTCGGCTGAGGCAATCTGATCTTCAGCAGATTGCAGGCGGCGGGCCAGAGAGGCCTCAAGATCGATTTTGGCTTGCTCAGCAAAAGCTGCGGCATCTTCTTTGGCTTGCGCCACGATACGGTCAGCTTGCTCGCGCACTTCTTGCTGCTTACGCTCATAAGACGCCAGAATGCCTTGGGCTTCTTCACGCAGAGCGCGTGCTTCGTCCAAGTCATTTTTGATGTCAGCAGAGCGTTTGTCCAGCAAACCACCCAGCATGCTTGGCACCTTGAAATAGGCAAGGACAGCCAAGAACAGCAGGAAAGCCAGCGTGACGATGAAGTCGGTGTTGTTCAGTGAAAGGAACGGTCCGGACGCGGCAGCGGCGGGTGAGGCCGCTGTCAAAGTGAATAGAATTGCTAGGTTCCGCATATTCTTTATCCCTTGATCCGCGCAGCAACCGCTGCATCGACAGTTTTTGCATCCGCCTCGGCGCCCAGGGCGACGATGATTTCGGCCGCAGTCTCTTTGGCAACATCTTTGATGTTGTCCAAGGCTGTTGCCCGGATTGCAGCCACTGCTGCTTCGCTTTCAGCCAGTTTTGCAGCGATCTGGACATCGGCTTTGGCAATCGATGCGTCCAGTTCGGCCTGCATTTCGGCCTTGGTTTCGTTTGCAATGCGTTGTGCTTCTGCACGCGCGTCTGCAAGTGCCTTAACATAGGCTTCTTCAGCGTCGATAGCTTTCGCTTTCAACTCTTCCGCCTTGGTAAGGTCATTTGTAATGGTCCCCTGACGCTCGGACAGAACCGCCGCAATGCGGGGCAGCGCGATGCGCGACAGGACGAGGTAGATCACAACCAATGTGATCAACAGCCAGAAAATCTGGTTGCCCCAGTTCGAGAAGTCAAGCTGTGGCATGCCAGGCGCAGAGACTGCCTCTGTGGCGTGGCCTGCGGCTTCGTGCGTTTCAGTCGCCATATCGTCCTCCTGGGAACTTCCGTTTGATTACGGGCGGGGCGCTGGCCCGAAGGCGCGCCCGCACCCGCACGTAAGGATGGTTCCGTTGGACTTAAACGGCGAACATCAGCAGCAGAGCAACCAGGAACGAGAAAATGCCCAGTGCTTCTGCGAATGCGATACCGATGAACAGTGTAGCAGTCTGCGAAGCAGCTGCTGAAGGGTTGCGCAATGCGCCTGCCAGGTAGTTACCTGCAACGTTACCAACACCAATTGCTGCTGCGCCGGAACCGATTGCTGCCAGACCTGCGCCGATGTGTGCGAGTTCGCCTTCCATGAGTGTATCTCCTTACGATTGGAAGTTAATAGGGTAGTTTTGTTTGATTAAGACCTTAGTGCGAAGGATGCAGCGCATCTTTCAGGTATACACAGGTCAGAATTGTAAAGACGTAGGCTTGGATAAAGGCCACCAGGACCTCCAGGCCGTACATTGCGGTGATCGCAACCACTGACAGTGGGCTGACCACGGCGATTGCGGCAAAGCCTGCAAACACCTTAAGAACCGCGTGTCCCGCCATGATGTTGCCGGCCAGACGAATGCTGTGGCTTACAGGGCGTACGAAATAGCTGATAACCTCGATCAGAGCCAAGATCGGGCGCAGCGCCAAAGGAGCGCTCGAAACCCAGAACAGCCCCAAGAAGCCAACACCGTTTTTGACAAAGCCAACGATGGTCACTGTCAGGAACACAGCCAAAGCCAGAACAACAGTCACAGCAAAGTGGGATGTGGTTGCAAAGCTCATTGGCAGCAAGCCAAGGAAGTTGGCGCTGACGATGAACATGAACAATGTCATGATATACGGGAAGAATTTGACCGCGTCTTTGCCAGCGACGTCTTCAACCATCTTGTAAACAAAGCCATAGGCCAGCTCACCAATGGATTGCGTCCGGCTTGGAACGATGGCGCGACGGCTTGTGCCGAAAACCATCAGGGCCACAACGGCCACAACGGCCAAAGCCAACCACAATGTGACGTTCGTTACGGTGTACCAGTAAATTGTGTCGCCGCCAAAAAGGGGCTTCACGATGAACTGATCCATCGGGTGGAATACCAGACCGCCTTCTTCGGCGCCGTGTGCTTCGCTTGCCACGTGTTAGTCCCTCTCGTGTCTCTCGGCCGTATCGGCCTCTTGTTCCTCTTGGATTTCTTTTGCGGTACGCAGCATCGTCTTGATGCCGGCCACGAAACCCAACAATGTAAATATCAGCATGAATATCGGGAGTGTCCCGAACAGGCCGTCAAGCCCGTATCCAATGCCAAAACCGATCCCAAGACCGGCAACCATCTCAATCACCATCCGCCAAGCCTGATTGGCCGTTGAATAGTGCTCATCCGCACGGGGCTTTGGGGCCTGGGCCTGTTTCGCCGCCTCGATCCGCTCTTCAAGCTGCTTCAGACGCTGCTCTGGTTCGGGATCGGTCACGCAAAAGCCCCCATGGATGATTGCGGCTTTGCTATGATGCGGGCCGGTCTGAGTCAAGCACCCATACCGCCACGCCCCACCAACCATAAGCCATTGGTTTAAAACAGCTTCACTCAACGCATCGAGTCCAATTTGTCGCAGCTTGCGTCGTTCTTGGCCTCCGATCTGCCCAATCCGCATATTCAACCAATCGGTTGATAAACCAAAATACCCACTATTTGCCCGCCCTCCAATAAAGTGCGCCCAGCGCCCGATCTGCCATAGGACCCCACGGCTCCTAAGGACACCCAACCCCCGACCGGTGCCCGATTTGGCAACCAGTTGCAGCATCGGCGCTAGCAACGTTCTTTCCGCCAATTGGCGCTTGCCGACGCCAGTGGAACCACGCCCGGCCACATCTCGCGTCTTGAAACAGAACGCTCGCGCCCGGGGCAGTCCCCCGTGACAATCTTAGGTGTTGCGGGTTGGCGCTGCGCAGGACATCCACTGCCCAACCAAAATCAACCGCTGTGCTTGGCGGACGTCACTGCGGACGATTTCGAAGCGGATACTTCAGATTTGGCCACTCCCCGTCATCACGACACCAATTGCGCTGTTTCAGACTGCCAGGCCCCCGATCCAGCGGCGTCGCTGGACAGGCTGAACCGTATGTTCAGCGCCGATCGACTGGATGGCTGCAAGACCTCACGCTTCTGGCGGCCCAACAAACCGCCATACTCCATCCCCCTCATGCACAGGGATAAAGGCGCTGATCCCTGCCGTGGTCCAGACGCCGAACCGTTGGTGGGCTTCAGGTACGGCATAATTGCGCGTTGACCTTGCCTAGGCCCTACCGCTAGGCAAGGCCTATGAGCGTACCTGCAAAACTGGATGCGGCCTTTGCCGCCCTCGCGGATCCAACCCGACGGCAGATTCTATCGATGCTGTTGGAGGACGATATGGCCGTCACAGATGTGGCAGAGCCGTTTGAAATGTCGCTGGCCGCCATATCCAAGCATTTGACCATTCTGGCCAATGCCGGGCTGATCAGTCAGGAAAAGCGTGGCCGCGTGAAGTGGTGCAAGCTGGAACCCAACGCCATGCGCGAGGCAAGCGTTTGGATGCAAGGCTTTGGCCAGTTCGAAGCCGTCAATCTGGATGCCTTCGAACGCTTCTTGGAAACCGAACTTAGGGATGACCCACAGGATTAGTGTTCGTCGCGCAGCAGCATCAACAACGCCAATACGGTCAAAGCAACACCCCCCAGTACCCAGCCTGTTGGCACTTCGTGGCCCAGCGCAATTTCCCACAGCAACACCCAGCTTGGGGTGAGATAAGTATAGGCCATGACCTTGGCCGACGGCAGACGCAATGAAGCGTATTGCAACAACACAAAGGTCGCCGCGCTGGCCATCACCGCCACATAGATCAAAGTGATCCACACCAAAGATGACAATGCCGCCCAATCCGTGGCCCAAAAATCTCCCCAGCCCCAGACCATCGCTGTGACAAAACACATCAAAAGCATGCCAAAGGTGAACTGAACCGGCGATTCACCTCGGTTCAGCTTGGCCACCAAAGGTGTGTAAATTGCGTGGGCTGCACAGCCAACGAAGTAGATCAACTCACCCTGCCCCACACGAAACTCGATCAGCGCAGCAATGTCAGAGCGAAAGATCACCCAAAGCGCCCCCGCGCCCCCAATCGACAAGGCCAAGGCCATGCGACGCGTCAAAATCTGACGCAGCAGGATATACCCCACCGCAGCTGACAAGATGGGGGTCAGGGTAAAGACAGCAGCGGCCGACACCGGCGGCGCGGTTTTCAGCCCCTCAAACATCAAGATAAAGTAACTGGCAAAGATACTGCCCAAAACCACATAGCGCCAAGGTGCGTTCCACATACGGCGCGGCAACCCCGTCGTGGCAAAGGCGGCTGTGCCAACAATCAGGGCCGCCAAAGCGAACCTCAGCGCATTAAACGTTGGTGGCGCGATTTCATTGGCGATCAACGACCCTAGTGAAAACGATCCCGCCACCAATGCCGAGAACGTCAGCATTGCCATATGGCCGCGTCGGGCGGGGGTCATATCAGGACCAGTCCAGTGCTTGGGTTTTGACAAAGTTCAAAAAGGCCTGAACTTTGGTTGTGCGGTGCAGATCGACGTGGGTTACAAGCCAAAGCGATGATTGCCAATCGTCCACATCCGGGCAGACAGGCACCAAGTCTTCGGATTTCGCGGCCACCCACTTTGGCACAAAGCCAATTCCGACGCCTTCTTTGACCGCAAGCATCAAAGCATGGGTGTCCAAACTTCTGAAGACGATGTTTTCAGGCGCAATGTTGGCCCAAAGCCATTGATAGAACGGCGCGCGGGCTTCGCGGTTGTCGGCGCCGACAAACCGATGGTTGACCAGATCGCCTTTGGTTTCGGGGGTGCCGTGGCGTTCCAAATAGGACTTCGCCGCATAAAGGCCGATGCGTTGCTCCATAAGAGGCTGCACAACGTTGTCGGGTTCTTGCGGCACCCGCCCAGCACGGATCGCAACATGGGCTTCTCCGTATTCAAGGCGGAACAGCCGATCCCCGGTCAAATGCCGCAGGATGATTTCAGGGTGATCTTCTTGGAACTGGGCCAGAACTGGCATCAGCAGCCGTGACAGGCTGGACAACGAGGTGATGACCAATTCGCCGCTGACCGCACTGCCCTGTCCCTTCATCCGACTGGATAGCTGACTGAACTGTTCGTCGGTGGTTTGCGCCACGCGCATCAGATCCTGTCCTGCTTCGGTTGGGGTGTATCCGCGCGCGTGCCGCTGGAACAATTTGACACCCAACCGCCCTTCGAGCGCATCAATGTGACGGATCACCGTGGCGTGGTGCACCCCCAGAACATCGGCAGCGCCGCTGACGGTTCCCATCCGCGCAACTTGAAAGGCGGTGCGGATTTCATCCCAATTATCCATCATTCAGTCCTGTGCATCTATGAACATGTTCCGTTGATTTTCGAAGATTGAGTTCAGAAATGCAAGTCGTAAATATAGTGCCAGATACAGCAAACACCGAAAGGTTGCCCCATGGCTTACTCAATCCTACGCATCGACGCGAGCATCAAACAAGAAGGCTCCGTCTCCAAAGATCTCACCCGCGACATCGTCGCCAAACTGGTTGCGGCGCACCCCGATGCCGACGTGACCACACGTGATCTGGCCGCCCACCCCGCCCGCGAAACCGATGGGGCATGGTTGGGCGCGGTCCACACGCCCGCGGATCAACGCACCCAAGAACAAAGCGTGCTGGCGGCAGAATCAGACACTTTGATTGCCGAGATCAAACAGGCGGACACCATCGTCATCGGCCTGCCGATCTATAACTTCGCTGTGCCCAGCCAAATCAAGATCTGGCTTGATCAGATGGCGCGTGCTGGGGAGACCTTTAAGTACACTGAAAACGGTCGCATCGGGTTGGTCGAAAACACCCGCGCAATTGTCGCCTATTCCGCCGGCGGGACCCGCATGGGATCCGATATCGACTTTGCCTCTGGTTACCTGCGTCACATGCTTGGGTTCTTTGGCATCACAGACGTTCAGTTTGTGGCCGCGGACCAAGGTGTTGTCGATCCAGATCAGTCCCTGATCGCCGCGAACACCGCTATCCAAGAGCTGGTGGCCTAATCCAACGGACGCCACGGTGCAGACCCTTGATCGGCCGCCCATTCTTCGTGAAGGGCGGCCTTTTCCAATTGCCGCAACTCTTCCAATGACGTGATCTGCGGACCTTGGCCGCGCAAATGCTGCAACAGCCGATGCGAATGCACAATCGTTGGGATCACATCCAACGGCTCCCATGCGTCGAGCATCGGCAACCGGCGCAGGTTGAATTCTGGCGGCAAGACATAGAACCGCACATCACTTTTCCAAAGCAAATCCTTCAAGGCTGGCTGGTCCCTTTCCAGCCCGCTTTGAACATAGTCGTGGTGCCACTGCGCAAAAAACGCCGCCATTTGCGGATCGTTGCGATACAGCATGACCCCCGAGTTGAGCTGAAGGAAAGCATAAGGCGTCTTTTGATCAACACCGGCCTGGACCAAATCGGATCGGCGACGCACGTCATGGGCCACTGACAGGGCAAACCGATCAGCAAGATCAAACAGATCACCAAGTGGGGCGATCACCAAGGTGTCGCAATCCAAGAACAATACGCGTTCAAACCGCGCCTTGGCAAAACACCGCAGCTTTGCGCGCGGATGATCATCGGGCACGGGATGCACCTGATCAAAGCCCGACACCCCCGGCGCTGTTGGCATGTTGGTAAACAAATCCACCGGCACATCAGGGTTGCTGGCCCGCAGGCTGGCCAGACATTGCACCGCCAATTCGACATAGCCCGCCCCGGTGGCAACCAAAATGACTCCGTCTCGCATTTGATCCCCTTTGACCACGGTTGTGCATGGCCTCGAACACAGGCCAATGACTGAGCAGACATTAGTCGGGCACGCCCCGCAACTCAATCATCTGCCGCGTCGCACATGTCAGCGCGCCTTGGAACTGTGCACCCCCGCGCAAGCGGCCAGTCCGTGCCACACATCACCCTATGCAGAGATTCGGCACCCCCGCAAAATGGCGCGCGATCGCGCGTGACCGCCTACGCGTTACAAACACGGTCATAAGTTCGCTTCCGACCACCCCAGTTGACCCCAGCAGTTTGGGGCTCGATCGCCTGTAGGCGTTGACTCGTGGGGCAATCCAAAGTAACAGCGGCCCATATTTTCGGAAGTCGCCAAACTTCCGGTCCTTTGTGCAGAACAAGGATCGCCCCCCGTCAGCGCGTTGCGCCCACGGGGGCAGTTGGCATTTGGGCCGGTTCTACCTACGTGTAGAGCTAAGTTGAAACGGGGTTAAAGGAGCCACGGAATGTTTGAAAATCTATCCGAACGCCTTGGCGGAGTCTTTGATCGGCTCACGAAACAAGGCGCGCTTTCAGAAGACGACGTCAAAGCAGCCTTGCGCGAAGTGCGCGTTGCCCTGCTTGAGGCGGATGTTTCCCTGCCGGTTGCACGTGATTTCGTTAAGAAAATTCAGGACAAGGCCACAGGTCAGTCGGTTACCAAATCGGTGACACCGGGCCAACAGGTCGTCAAAATCGTCCACGACGCTTTGGTCGATGTTCTGACCGGCGAAGGTGAACCCGGTGCATTGAAGGTTGATAACCCACCTGCCCCCATCCTGATGGTTGGTCTGCAAGGTTCGGGTAAAACCACCACCACCGGTAAGTTGGCCAAACGCCTGCAGGAAAAAGAAGGCAAGCGGGTTCTGATGGCCTCGCTTGATATCTATCGCCCGGCGGCGATGGATCAGCTGGCCGTTTTGGGCACCCAGATTGGCGTCGACACGCTGCCAATCGTTCCCGGTCAGAAGCCGGTCGACATTGCAAAACGTGCCAAACAGCAAGCCACCATGGGCGGCTATGACGTCTATATGCTGGATACCGCAGGCCGTTTGCACATCGACGAAGTGCTGATGGACGAAGTTGAGCAGGTCAGCAAAGTTGTTGACCCACGCGAAACGCTGCTGGTTGTCGATGGCCTGACCGGTCAGGTCGCTGTCGAAGTGGCCGAAGAATTTGACGCCAAGGTTGGCATCTCTGGTGTGGTTCTGACCCGGATGGACGGTGACGGACGCGGCGGTGCCGCCCTGTCGATGCGCGCGGTCACCGGCAAGCCGATCAAGTTTGTTGGTCTGGGCGAAAAAATGGACGCCTTGGAAACCTTTGAACCCGATCGCGTTGCCGGCCGGATCTTGGGCATGGGCGACATCGTTGCGCTGGTTGAAAAGGCCCAAGAAACCATCGAGGCCGAACAGGCCGAGCGCATGATGCGCCGCTTCACCAAGGGTCAGTTCAACATGAACGACCTGAAGATGCAGCTGGAGCAGATGCAAAAGATGGGTGGCATGGAAGGCATCATGGGCATGATGCCCGGCATGGGTAAGATGGCCAAACAGGTGCAGGACTCGGGTTTTGATGACAAGATCATCAAGCGCCAGATCGCTCTGGTGCAATCCATGACCAAGAAAGAACGCGCCAATCCACAGCTTCTTCAGGCCAGCCGTAAAAAGCGGATCGCCAAAGGGGCCGGTCTCGAAGTCTCTGAATTGAACAAACTTCTGAAAATGCACCGCCAAATGGCGGACATGATGAAGAAGATGGGCAAAATGGGCAAAGGCAAGATGCTGAAACAAGCCATGAGTGGCATGTTTGGCAAAGGCGGCGGCATGCCTGACATGGGCGGCATGGATCCAAGCCAAATGGATCCTAAAGCTCTGGAAGCGGCGGCCAAAGCCATGGGCAGCGGCAAAGGAATGCCCGGCGGCCTGCCCGGATTGGGTGGCATGGGCTTGCCCGGTGGTCTGAGTGGTCTTGGCAAAAAACGATGATCACCTGCACGCTGACATACGAGATTGACCCCGATCAGATCGAAGCCTTTGAGGCTTACGGTCGCGTTTGGATTGGGCTGGTCAACCGTTTCGGCGGCACCCATCACGGGTATTGGTTGCCCTCAGAAGGCGCCAATGACATCGCCTATGCAAAGTTCTCGTTCCCGTCTCTGGCGGATTACGAAACCTATCGCACAGCCTCGATGCAGGATGCCGATTGCCTGAAGGCTTTTGCCTTTGCGCAGCGCACCAAATGTATCCGCCGGTATGACCGAAGCTTTACCCGTCCTGTGCTGGACGCCGCGCCGGTTGATATTCTAGAGGGGATCAGCTGATGCAAGCCCCTACGCTGCAAACTGAACGCTTGGTGCTTCGCCCGACACTTTTGTCGGATTTCGAAGCCTATGCCGCGTTCCTCAGCAGCGACCGGGCGCAATACATGGATGGCCCCCTCAGCCGGGACACCGCGTGGACATGGTTCACCAATGACACGGCCCATTGGCAACTGTTCGGCTTTGGCGGTTTGATGATCGAGACCCCCGACGGGGCGGTTGCTGGTCAGGTTGCCGTCACGCAGGGTATCGCCTTCCCCGAGCCAGAGCTTGGCTGGTTCCTCTATGACGGTTTTGAGGGCAAAGGCTTTGCCTCTGAGGCTGCGATTGCGCTGCGTAAATGGGTCTATGATTTTGCTGGGCTGACAACGGTTGTGTCTTATGTGTCCCCCGAAAACCTTGGATCGGCCCGCGTTGCACAGCGTATGGGCGCCGTCCGGGATGCAAACGCACCATTGCCCGCGGGTGAAACCGCAGAGATCACCCATGTGTATCGCCATCCCTCGGCGGACCAATTGGGTGACGGCGGCATGGAGGCTTACGCATGATGATCTTTGTGACCAACGCGGCGAGCGACCTGTCGATGATGAAGCGGGGGGTGCAGTGATGCCTCAGACGCGCTCTATCCCTGTTCTGGAAACCGAACGCCTGATCCTGCGTGGCCCGCAGTATTCAGACCTTGACGCAATGGCAGCTTTCAACGCCAGCCCGCGCAGCCACTTTATTGGCGGCCCCAAAGACCGTGCCGACACATGGCGCAGTTTGATCGGCATGCTGGGACATTGGCAAATTCGCGGCTATGGGTTTTGGATGCTCGAAGACAAAGCCACGCAACAGACCGCTGGGGCCTTGGGCATTATCAACCACGAAGGCTGGGATGAACCCGAATTGGGTTGGCATCTCTATGATGCCTTCGAGGGCAAAGGCTATGCCTTTGAAGGCGCCACTGCGGCGCGCACCTATGCGGCCAAGACATGGGGCATCGCCGCCCCGATCAGCTATATCGATCCGGCCAACACGCGCTCGATTGCTTTGGCAACCCGCTTGGGCGCTGTGTTTGAGCGTGACGGTGTTGTGGTCGGCCATCCGGTTCATGTTTACCGCCACCCCAAGACGGAGGTCGCATGATGCCAGTTGAGATCCCAACATTGGAAACCCAACGCTTGGTACTGCGTGGCCCCACGCCACAAGCTTACCCAAGTTTCAAATCGACCTTCACCAGCTACCGCGCGCGGTTCATGGGCGGGCCTTTGAACGACTATGAAACTTGGATGCTCTATGCCGCAGAGATTGGCCATTGGCAGATCCGTGGCTTTGGCATGTGGGTGATCTACGACAAAAACACCGACGAAACTTTGGGCATGGCTGGCGGATGGAAACCGGCCAAATGGCCCGAGGCAGAATTGGCATGGATCATTTGGCCCGAAGTGGCCGGCCATGGCTATGCCTTGGAGGCAACCCATGCGGTGCGCAACTACCTGTATCAGTCGATGGGGTGGAAAACGGCTGTCTCTTATGTCGACCCCAAGAACCTTGATTCAATCCGCCTCGCAGAGCGGTTGGGTGCGATCAAAGACGACACCGCCTCGAAGGTAGACGGCCACGACATCGTTTATCGCCACCCTGCGCCTGACCAATTGGCCCAAAGCCAGCTGTCACATGGGATCGAAATGGAAATCGCAAATTACGCTGATCCACTGTTTAAACCGAAAGGATTCGCCCTTGACTGATGCTGTCACCCGCGCCGCTGAGCTGCTGAAAGAGCACCGCGAAAGCATTGACCGCTTGGATGCGATCCTCGTCTACACTTTGGGCGAGCGGTTTAAGCACACCCAAGCGGTGGGCAAACTGAAAGCACAACACGACCTTCCTGCGTCTGATCCGGCCCGTGAGGCCAAACAGATTGCACGTCTCGAAGATTTGGCAAGCCGGGCTGACCTGGACCCCGATTTTGCTAAGAAGTTTCTCAACTTCATCATCGCTGAAGTCATTCAGCATCATAAGAAACATCAGGAATAACCGGTCCGATACCGGTCAATATCATCTAAAGGAGAACTAACTCATGGCTATGAAAATCCGTTTGGCCCGTGGCGGCTCAAAAAAGCGTCCCTTCTACCGTGTTGTAGCGGCAGACAGCCGTATGCCACGCGACGGCCGTTTCATTGAAAAGCTGGGCACATACAACCCACTTTTGCCTAAAGACAGCGAAGAGCGCGTAAAGCTGGATATGGAACGTGTTCAGTACTGGCTGAGCCAAGGCGCCCAGCCTTCTGATCGTGTGTCCCGTTTCTTGGAAGCGGCTGGCGTTCTGGAGAAAAAAGAGCGTTCCAACCCTGAAAAAGGCACCCCAGGTCAAAAAGCAAAAGACCGTGCAGAAGAAAAAGCTGCGAAAGCCGCTGAAGCTGCCGAAGCTGCTGCTGCACCTGCAGAAGAGTAAGATCGGAGACGCTGATGCAGGCCTTTTCGCCCGAATTTCAGCGTGATCTGCAAGATCTCATGCGGTGGCGACGCGATGTGCGCCGCTTCCGCACGGATCCTTTGGACGAGGCATTGTTAACGCAATGCCTCGACGCCTTTCTGCTGGCCCCTTCGGTTGGTCTGTCAGAACCTTGGCGCGTGGTCCATGTGGCCAGCCCGGCCGCCCGTGCCGCCGCGCTTGAAAATTACAAATCCGCCAATGCCGACGCCCTTGCGGGATATGGAGAAGAGCGTGCGCAAATATATGCGGGCCTCAAACTGTCGGGCATGGTGGATGCCCCTGTGCAACTGGCGATATTCTGCGACGAGGCAACCGCCAAAGGTCACGGGCTTGGCGCTGGCACAATGCCTGAAATGCGGCGCTATTCTGTGGTCTCTGCGATCAACCTGTTTTGGTTGACGGCCCGCGCCCATGGGATCGGCGTTGGCTGGGTGTCGATCTTGGATCCCCAACAGCTGTGCCAAGATCTGGATGTGCCCAGCGACTGGTCTCTGGTCGGATATCTCTGTGTGGGATGGCCTGAAACCAACGACGACACGCCCGAATTGGAACAGTCAGGCTGGGAAGAACGTCGCGGCACTTTGCCTCTGATCGACCGGTAAACCCTTGTAGATTGCCTCCGCGACGCTAGCTTCCCTCACATCCATAAGTGAGGTGATACCGTGGAAAACACAACCTATACATACAGCGATGGCCACGACACATTTATCGGCCGTCTGATCTATGATCCATCTTTGGGCGCGCAACAACCGGGCGTTCTAATTGCGCCGGCCTATGCCGGTTTGGGCGAAGATGAAATCGCGATTGGCGAAAAGATCGCGGCCCTCGGATACACCGTGCTGGCCGTTGATTATTATGGCGATGGCAAGCGCGCGCAATCGGATGAGCAGGCAATGGAATGGATGGGGTTTGTAAACACAAACCGCGATGTCTTTGCGCGCCGCATGATTGCAGCGCTGGACGCTCTGAAATCCATTGATCGGGTCACGGGGCCGGTGGGCGCAATGGGCTATTGCTTGGGCGGCAAGGCCGTTCTTGATTTGGCCCGCACAGGTGCCGATCTAACAGCTATCGCCGCGTTGCACGGTGTGTTTGACGCGCCCGACACCATCAACACCTACAAAGCCGCGGCGTTGATCTTGCATGGCTGGGATGACCCCTTGGCCACTCCGGACAACTTTGTCGCTCTAACACAAGAGTTGACGGAAAACTGTCCGGATTGGCACGCCGAATGCTATGGGCACGCCAGCCATTCCTTCACCAATCCAAACGCTCAGCTGCCTGAAATGGGCATTGTCTACAACAAGCTGGCCGCGGATCGTTCTTGGGCTGCCTTGACCCGGTTCTTTGACGAAAAGCTAATTGCAGCCTGACCCTTCGAGTGTAGCGCGACCGCCTCTCTTGGTGAGGGGCGCTCATTCGTGCTAAAGCTTCACGAATGGACACCGATTTACTCAAAACAGCGCTTCAGGTTGCCCAATGCGGCAGCCTGGCCGAGGCGGCCCGCCGTCTGGAAATGGACCCCTCAAATGTGTCGCGCAGCCTTGCGACCCTTGAAACCCGGCTGGGCATTCGCCTGTTCCAGCGCACCACGCGCCGCCTCTCGATCACCGAAGAGGGCGCGGCTTATCTCGGGCGGATTGCCCCAGTGCTGGAAGAGTTGGATCAAGCCCTTGATGATGCGCGCGACCTGCGCCAGCAGCCGCAAGGGCGGCTTAGACTGACGGCCTCGGTGGCCTTTGGGACGGAATGTATCGTGCCCTTGTTGCCAAAATTTGAAACCGATCTGCCGAGCATCGAAATGGATCTGGTTTTCAGTGATACAAATTTGGATCTGGTGGCCGAAGGGTTGGATCTGGCCATTCGCCTGACACCCGCACCCACGGGGGATTGGATCAGCCGCAAGCTGCGCAAGACCCGCTATTTGCTGTGTGCCTCACCGCAATGGCTTGCGCAAAACCCCTGCGCAACACCCCAAGACATCCCCCAACACGACATGCTGCGCCTTTCTCTGCTAGATCATCGCGAAACATGGCAGTTCCGCCCCCACGGCGTTGTCCAAGACGCCCCGAAGAACGGGCCTGTGGAGCAGATCACCATCAAAGGACGCACCACAATTTCCAATCCTCTGGCGCTGCGCCAAGCGGCCATTCTGGGCCTTGGACCTGCGCTTTTGGCGGATTGGTTGGCTGAACGGGCTTTGGCATCTGGCGAATTGGTGCAGGTGCTGCCCGACTATCAGGTGGCAGCAAGCAGTTTTGATACGGGCGCGTATCTGCTTTACTCCAGCCGGCAGTATCTGCCGTCAAAAACCCGTGCGGCCATCGACTTTTTCAGCCAGCACTTGGCCTAAGCCGCACGCCATCAATTGCCCCTGCTGGAAACTAGCGCTATCACCGACCTTAACGATCAAAAGGACAACACCCATGAGCGCCTCAGAAGAAGAGTTGATTTGTATCGGTGCCATTGCTGGCGCATTTGGCGTGCGCGGTGAAGTCCGGCTGAAAAGCTATACGGCAGACCCTGATGCCATTGCGGACTATAATCCGCTGGTCAGCGAAGACGGGAAAACCAGCTTTGATGTGGGCATCATAGGGCGGGTCAAAAATGGCCTGTCGGTTCGTCTTTCGACGGTCAAAACCAAAGAAGAAGCGGACGCGCTGAAAGGCGTTAAGCTTTATGTGCCGCGCAGCCGCTTGCCATCGCTGCCTGACGATGAATTCTACCACGCCGATCTAATCGACCTTAGGGTGTTTGACACCGGGGGCACTTTGCTTGGCACCGTCAAAGCTGTGCAGAACCATGGCGCAGGTGATCTGTTAGAGGTGACAGCCCCAGCGCTGAAGAACACCGTTTTGGTGCCCTTCACCAAAGAGGTTGTCCCAACTGTCGACCCTGAAACGGGCCGCATCGTTGCCGATCCCCCGGACGGGCTATTTGAATGACGGTTCAAACGGTCCAGTTGTCTGGACCAGATCACCCTGCCCTCTTTTCTGTCTACTTATTGTGAGCCTGCGCCATGACTGATGCCCCCAAATCCCACGGCCGCAAATCCATCCGCTTGTCGATGAAGCCGCAGGAGTTGATGACCCATGCACCAACTTTGGCCAATATCTGGACAGCGCGCATTCTGACGCTGTTTCCCCAGACTTTTCCCGGTGTGTTGGGCGAAAGCCTAACAGGCAAAGCGCTAAAAGACGGAAAATGGCAGCTGGAAACCACGGATCTGCGTGACTTTGGCGTTGGAAAGCATCGCAATGTCGATGACACCCCCGCTGGCGGCGGCGCGGGCATGGTGCTGCGCGCAGATGTTTTGGGGGATGCCCTAGACCACGCGCTGCGCAGCGTGCGCAACCCCGGCCCCATTGTCTATATGTCACCGCGCGGCAGGCGATTTGACCAAGCCATGGCGCGCGATTGGTCCCACCAAGACGGCGTGACCATCCTGTGTGGTCGTTTTGAAGGTGTCGATGAACGGGTGCTTGAGCACTATGGCATTCAAGAGGTTTCTCTTGGGGATTTTGTGATGACCGGTGGTGAAATCGCCGCGCAAGCGATGATCGACGCCAGCGTCCGGCTTCTGCCGTCGGTTCTGGGCAATGCCCAAAGTATCGAAGACGAAAGCCATTCAAACGGGTTGCTAGAGCACCCGCAATACACCCGCCCTGCGGAATGGAAGGGTTTGACGATTCCAGATGTCCTAAGTTCTGGCCATCACGGAAAGATCGCCCAATGGCGTCACGAGATGGCCGAAGCCCTGACCGAAAGACGCCGCCCCGACATGTGGCAGCGTCATCTGGCGCGCAAGTCAGAACCCAAGTCTTAGGCCTAACTGACCAACATCATTGACAAACATAGACGAAAAAGTGCCTGCTTGCCTCCTGACACCTAGGGAGACACATATGACGCTATCACTTCAAGTTGCCTATCCCATTACCGACGACACCAATTTTGACATGGACTACTACCTTGCGACCCACCTGCCGCTGGTGGCAGAGCACATGGGCGAGCACATCAGCTCGACCTCTGCTTCAAAGGGTCTTGCTGGAGGTCCGGATCAGCCTCCGGGCTATTACGTGATCGCCACAATGACTTTTGCCGACCAAGCGGCTCTTGATAGTGCATTGGGCGCCGCCGAACCAGTTTTGGCCGATATTCCAAAGTTCACCAGCGCCCAGCCTCAAATGCTGATCGGCGAAGTGATCGCCTAAGACACATTGGCCTAATAGGGCTTGAAATATGGGCGCGGTTCTGGTTTACCGCGCCCATTCTCGCTTGTCCGAGACCCTTTGTGATTCCCCCTTCTTCGGGACCAAGGAAAAAGGGAAACGGGTAAGCATGATCAACAAGAAAAACGACCTAACCTCTGGCGGGCGCTCCCATTTGGGAACAGGCGGACCCGGTTGAAGACCAAGAGCTCTAAGGACGGACATCACTTTGCGGAACAACCGCAAGCAAATAGGAGAAATGCGATGGACATGATCGCACAGTTGGAGGCGGAGCAAATTGCCGCCCTTGGGAAGAAAATTCCCGACTTCAAAGCCGGCGATACAATTCGCGTAGGCTATAAAGTGACCGAAGGTTCGCGCAGCCGTGTGCAGAACTACGAAGGTGTTTGCATCAGCCGTAAAAACGGCAATGGCATTGCCGGTTCGTTCACTGTTCGCAAGATTTCGTTTGGTGAAGGCGTAGAACGCGTATTCCCACTGTTCGCGACCAACGTCGAGTTTATCGAAGTTGTACGTCGTGGCCGTGTACGTCGCGCCAAACTGTACTACCTCCGTGAGCGTCGTGGTAAGTCCGCGCGTATCGCAGAAGTTTCCAACTACAAGCCCAAGGCCGATCAGGCCGGCGCAGACGCGTAAGGAGCGGACCGATGAAAGAAGGCACTCACCCAGATTACCACTTCATCGAAGTGAAGATGACCGATGGTACAGTTTTGACTATGCGGTCTACTTGGGGCAACGAAGGCGACCAATTGGCGCTGGATATTGACCCAACTGTACACCCAGCCTGGACCGGTGGCGGCGCACGCCTGCTGGATGCCGGCGGTCGTGTATCCAAGTTTAAAAACAAATATGCAGGTCTGGGCTTCTAAGCTTTGCTCTGAATACTGTTTGGAAAACCCCGCCACTGGCGGGGTTTTTTGCTTTTAGGGCCAAGCCTCTGCTCAGAGGTCGACAATCAAATGCGGGCAATTGTCCGAAGTCACTTCGCGTGATGTGCCCTGTTCGCCAATGACCCCCATGATTTGATGGCGCCAGTTGGAAAAGCTGGCAAAGCGCACAACATCAATGGGCTGCTCAAGATCAAGGCTCAGCTGCCACAAACCCGGACTTGGACTATAGATCTGGCGCACCGTCGCGCAGAACTCGACCGATAGGTACCGCCCTGTAACGCGGGCACCATGATAAAGCTCAGCCGGGGTGCGGGTGACCAAAGTTGCCGCCATCGCGTTCCAATCACGAAACCCTTGTTGACGGGCCACAATTTCCAACGCCCGGCTGTGACTGATGTGTTGACCAACCTCGCTCAGCTGGCGGCGCAACCGCTTGGCCCATAGCTTGGCTGTTGTCAGGCTTTGAAACGTCATTCGGCGGCCTCCATTCTTTGGGACGGGCTGCGAAACAGCCCCCACCGCAGGGACTGACTGCGGTTGACTTGCAACAAAACGCCCGCCGTCAGCACAAACAGCAGAAACTCCGACAAGGGCCCTGCGATCCAGATCCCGCTTTCCCCCAGCAGGCTGGACAAAATGAAGGTCAAAGGCAGCGCAAACAGATAGGGTTTGGTTAGGCCCAAGATCGCAGCGCGCCCCGCATCCCCAATGGCCTGAAAATAGGTCGCAACCATCATCAACGGCCCGGTCGCAAAGAAGAGTATCGTCAGGATGGGCAGGATGCGCCCCACCTCAGCCACCACGACAGGATCACTGACGAACATCAGGGCCAACGGCTCGGCAAACAGTGTCAGAACCAGCTGGAAGCTGATGCAGTAGATCAACGCGATCAGGATGCCAATTTTGACGCTTTGGTCCGTGCGACGCCATTCCTTTGCACCAAAGTTGTTGCCCGTGATGGTCTGCATCGCATGCCCAAGCCCCAAAAGCGGCAAGAACACAAAGGTCAGAACACGGGTGATGATCCCATAGGCCGTCATGGTTTCGGTAAAGGTCGGGCTGGCCACAAATTGCAAGGCAATCACCACCGACCCTGACCCCAACGCAAGCCCAACAAAGCCAAGACTTTGCGGAGCGCCCAGCGCCAAGATACCCGGCCATTTCGAAAAGCCAAAGTGGCGCACCACATGGCGCGGACGCAGCTGCGTGTCACCTTTCAGGCGAAACACCAACAAAATCACAAAGGCCACCAATTGAGCCAAGGCCGTGCCATAGGCCGACCCTGCGACCCCCATCTCTAGCTGCGCGATCAGCACATAGTTGAACAAAATGTTGGCAACAGAGACAAACAGGCTCATGGCAGCCATGAACCCCACGCGCCCTTCGTTGCGCAGTGCGTCTTGATTGATCCCAAGCACAAACAAGAGCGGCGAAAAGAATATGGTGATCCGCAAATAGATCACTCCCATATCAGCCAGTGTTTCTGACCCGCCTGCCGCCAGCATCACAACTTGTTCCCCCACGCTGAGGAACAACACGATCAAAAGCGCACCAAGCGCCACGGCCAACCCATGAGACTGCGCAAATACCGTGCGGGCCATTGGGCTGTCACCGGCGCCAAATTCGCGTGCCAACAGGCTGGACATGCCGTTGGACACCAACGTCGCCAAGGCCACAACCAGCATGTAGATTGGGAACATCAAAGTGACCGCAGCCAAAGCGTCAGGGCCAACATACCGGCCCAAGAACCAAGCGTCCGCGACCGACAACAAGCCATTCATACCCATGACAAAGATCACCGGAAGGGCGGTCTTGATGTAGATAGATCCTAAGGGACCTTGCAAAAAACTGTTTTCAGAAGGGGAAGACATACCCCGTTCTCCTTTGCAGGCGCACGGCTTTGTGTGCTGGAGTCCACATTTCCAGCAGCGCCGCACGCAAGAATTTTCCAAGATATTCGATCAGATCTTCACCATGACAGCATCTGTCTGCGGACGGCGGGCGCCTGAGGCCTGCTCTAGGCTTACTAAACTACACCGATCAGTTCAAATTTATTTTTATAACTTTTTCGCTATCACAAATTGGTCGCGCAAATTTGACCCAATTCCGCGCCTGCCGTCGAAAATGACGACCAGAGGTCAACAGCTCTTTCATATTTCTGCAACAGATGCGAAGGAAGCAGCGACAAAAAGCGGAACAAAGCTTTGCAAACCAACAGAGCCACAATATCCTGTGGCCAATCAGCCAAAATACGGCAGGTATAGGGAACGGATCACAATGGCGCACATTATTGTCGTTGGAAATGAAAAAGGCGGCGCGGGCAAATCGACCGTGTCGATGCATATCGCGACAGCTTTGGCGCGCATGAACCACAAAGTGGGTGTGCTGGATCTGGACCTTCGGCAAAAAACCTTTGGCCGCTATACCGAAAACCGCCAAGTTTTTATGGACAAGGCAGAACTTGACCTGCCCAGCCCGGTGTACCACGAGTTGCCAACGATTGATCAGACCGAGTTGAAGCCCGGCGAAAACCCCTATGATCATCGTCTGTCAGCAGCGATTGCCGAACTTGAACCGACCTATGATTTCATCATGATCGATTGTCCGGGCTCTCATACCCGTCTCTCGCAAGTGGCGCATTCCTTGGCGGACACCTTGGTGACACCATTGAACGACAGCTTTGTTGATTTTGACCTGCTGGCCAAGATCGATGCCGATGGCAAAAAGATCGAGGGCCCGTCGGTCTATTCCGAAATGGTTTGGAATGCCCGCCAACTGCGAGCGCAGGCGGGGCTAAAGCCCATTGACTGGATTGTGCTGCGCAACCGGCTGGGTGCGCAAAACATGGTCAACAAAGAAAAAATGGGCGCCGCGCTGGACAAATTGGCCAAACGGATCGGATTTCGTGTGGCCCCCGGCTTTAACGAGCGGGTTGTGTTTCGCGAGCTGTTCCCACGTGGCCTGACACTGCTGGATCTCAAAGATATCGGCGTCACCAGCCTGAACATTTCCAATGTGGCTGCCCGTCAGGAATTGCGCGATCTGATCAAGGCGCTGAACTTGCCCGGCGTTGAACCGGACTTCTAAACCACGCGCCGCTGTGTCACGGCTCCAGATGGGCAAGCTTGCGCAGAATACGGCGTAAGAACGCATTCTCTTTGGCCGTCAAACCCAAAGACAGCTTGAGATCATAGTCCGCAGCGACCCCCAGCAAATCCTGATACGCAGCCTCTCCGATGTGGGTAAGTGCCAAGGTTTCGTGACGACGATCGGTTTCTTGGACCGCGCGCGTTAGGAATCGGCGCTCTTCCAGTCTGGCAACGGCGCGACTGATCTTGGTCTTGTGCAGCTTGGCAGCGGCACCGATGTCTTTGGCGGTCATCTGGCCATAAATGCCCAGATGGAACAGCACCCGCCATTCCGTCCGCAACATTCCATACCGGTCTTTGTAGATCTGCTGAAACGCAAGGCTGCTTTCCTCGGCCGCCTGATTCAACAGGTAGGGTAAGAAATTACGCAGATCAAAGTCACTTTTTTTTGCCATTTAGAATCCTCTCGCGTTGTTAGTTACATAATCAACTATTACAAATGCAACCATATTGGAGGAGCCGCGATGATTGACCCGACGCAACCACATGATTTTGTACAGGCGCCAACACCCTTGGGAACCAGCCCGGGCTATATGCCCGGCTTTGGAAATGACTTTGAAACCGAGGCGCTGCCCGGGGCTTTGCCCCAAGGCATGAACAGCCCGCAGAAGTGCAACTACGGCCTTTACGGTGAGCAGCTGTCTGGCACGGCCTTTACCGCCCCCAGCCATCAAAACGAGCGCACCTGGTGTTATCGCATTCGCCCTTCGGTCAAACATTCCCATCGCTATGCCAAAATCGATGTGCCCCATTGGAAATCTGCGCCGCACATTGATCC
This sequence comes from Thalassovita sp., assembly GCA_049116315.1. GTDB lineage: Bacteria > Pseudomonadota > Alphaproteobacteria > Rhodobacterales > Rhodobacteraceae > Thalassobius. The sequence goes on along the minus strand of JAGDZD010000003.1, from coordinate 89,855 downwards.
AGATGTGATCAGCCTTGGCCAATACCGCTGGGATCCGGTGCCCCACAGCGAAACCGCCACGGATTGGATCACCGGCATGCGCACGATGACCACCGCAGGGGACGTGAACACGCAGGTGGGCATGGCCAGCCACATCTATCTGGTCACAGACTCGATGGTGGACAGCTATTTCTATTCAGCAGATTCAGAGCTGTTGGTCGTACCGCAAGAAGGACGACTGCGGTTTTGCACAGAACTTGGCGTCATCGACCTTGAGCCCAAGGAGATCGCAATTCTGCCCCGCGGCCTGCTTTACCGGGTCGAGGTTCTGGACGGCCCCGCACGCGGGTTTGTCTGCGAAAACTATGGCCAGAAATTTGAATTGCCCGGGCGCGGCCCGATCGGGGCCAACTGTATGGCCAACCGGCGTGACTTTAAGACACCCGTCGCCGCCTTTGAAGATCGCGACGCGCCTTCAAAGGTCACCATAAAATGGTGTGGCCAATTTCACGAGACCCATATTGGGCATTCCCCTTTGGATGTGGTGGCGTGGCATGGCAATTACGCACCGGTCAAATATGATCTGGGCACCTATTGCCCGGTGGGCTCGATCCTGTTTGACCATCCGGATCCGTCGATCTTTACGGTTCTGACCGCCCCCTCGGGTGTAGAAGGCACGGCCAACATCGACTTTGTGCTGTTTCGAGAACGCTGGATGGTGATGGAAGACACTTTCCGCCCGCCATGGTATCATAAAAACGTCATGTCCGAGCTGATGGGCAATATCTATGGTCAATACGATGCCAAACCCAAAGGGTTCATCCCCGGCGGCATGTCGCTGCACAATATGATGCTGCCACATGGGCCTGACAAAAACGCCTTTGAAGGGGCCTCCAACGCCGAGCTGAAAGCCGAAAAGCTGGACAACACGATGTCGTTTATGTTCGAAACCCGCTTTCCTCAGCATTTGACAGGTTTTGCGGCCAACGAGGCACCCTTGCAGGATGACTACATCGATTGCTGGGCGGATATCGAAAAGAAATTCGACGGCACCCCGGGAAAAAAATAGGGGGCCCTGCCCCCTCTGCCCCGCCCAAAGGCGGGTCATTCACCCCCGGAGTGTTTTGGGCAAGATGAAACGCGCGCGCGCCGCGCCTGACACACCTTGAGACAGGACAAACATGAGTTTGAAAAAGAGCTGGGTCGCTTCGGCAAATTCCGCGCAAACCCCATTCCCCTTGAACAATTTGCCCTATGGGGTGTTTTCAATCGAGGGCGAGGAGCCACGCTGTGGTGTGGCCATCGGGGAGATGATTTTTGATTGCGCTGCTGCCGAGGCTGCAGGGTTGATTGATCTAAATGACACCCCGATGTTGGACGTGCCGTTTTGGAACGAAGTGATGGAATTGGGGCCTGTGTTTTGGGCCAAGCTGCGCGCGCGCCTGAGCGAGATTTTGGCAGAAGGCAGTGCGGATCACGCGGCGGCGGCGGCCTTTTTGGTGCCCCAGGATCAAGCGGAGATGCATTTGCCATTTCTGGTGTCGGAATACACAGATTTTTACGCCGGGCGCCATCACGCCACCAATGTGGGCACCATGTTTCGTGGAGCGGAAAATGCCCTGCCGCCAAATTGGCTCCACATTCCGATTGGCTATAATGGGCGGGCCTCATCGATTGTGGTTTCGGGGACGGATGTGCGCCGTCCATGGGGGCAGGTGAAGGGGCCAAATGATGCCGCACCGCGATTTGCACCCTGTGCGCGCTTTGACATCGAATTGGAGATGGGCGCGATTGTGGGCTGTGCCTCTGACCAGCCTTTGACGGTGCAGGAAGCCGATGATGCGATCTTTGGTTATGTCCTGCTGAACGATTGGTCCGCACGCGATATCCAAGCTTGGGAGTATCAGCCGCTGGGCCCGTTTCAAGCCAAGGCGACCGCCACAACGCTCAGCCCGTGGATTGTCACCAAAGCCGCGCTGGAGCCTTTTCGCGTTTCGACCCCGGCGCGCGAAACCCCACTGTTGACGCATTTGGTGGAGCCGGGACCGATGCTGTATGACATTTCGCTGTCGGTCACCTTGCAGCCACGCGGCGGCGAAGCGATGGAGATCGCCAAGACAAACTATGCGCAAATGTATTACTCAGCCGCGCAGCAGTTGGCGCATCACACCACATCGGGATGCCCGATGAATGTTGGAGACCTTTTGGGATCGGGCACCATTTCGGGGCCAGAAAAATCAGGTCGCGGATCGTTGTTGGAGTTAAGCTGGGGCGGCAAAGAGCCGTTGAACCTGGCTGACGGCAGCACCCGCAGCTTTATTGAAGACCATGATACATTAACCCTGCATGGGGTGGCGCAGGGCGACGGGGTTTCAATCGGATTTGGCCCCTGCAACGGCACGGTTTTGCCCGCACTGGCAGATCCCTACAAGCGATAGCCCTTCCTTCATCCTTTAAAAACATAACTGAGACAGTGACATAATGTGCGCCCAAACAAACTACGCGGGATATATCGCAATGAGCCTTGATGGCTATATCGCCACACCGGACGGGTCGGTGGCTTGGCTCGATCCGTTCAACGCCGCATTGGGCGCGGCGGGGGATGATGGCGGATACGGTGCCTTTATCGCAAAAATTGATGCGGTGCTGATGGGGCGCAAAACCTATGAGCAAGTCATGAGCTGGGGTTGGCCCTATGAGGCAAGACCTGCCTATGTGCTGACGAAGGACAGCGCATTGCAGGGCCCACATATTTCAGCGGCGGGCGATATCGATGCTTTGGCGACGGCGATTGCGGCCGCTCAGCACAAATCCGTTTGGATATTGGGCGGAGGACAGGCGCAACGGGCTGCGTTGGATGCCGGTCTGTTTGACCAATTGCGGGTGTTTGTGATGCCCACGATTTTGGGAGCCGGCCGCCCGCTGTTTTCACCCGGCGCGCAACGAAACTTGGAGCTGAATGACCACCGGGTTCGCCCCGGGGGCATTCTTGATCTGACCTACGACATTAAGGACTAAATGATGAGCAAGGCATTTGCCTCCCAAGGGGATCTTGGCGACAAAACGATCAGCTTTACCGAGGTTGGCGCGGGGCTCTATGCCTTTACCGCCGAAGGCGATCCAAATTCAGGCGTGATCATTGGTGACGACAGCGTCATGATCATCGAAGCACAGGCCACACCGCGCTTGGCCCAGAAGGTGATTGATTGCGTGCGCAGCGTCACCGACAAGCCCATCAGCCATGTCGTCTTGACCCATTACCATGCCGTGCGCGTGTTGGGGGCCAGCGCCTTTGGGGCCTCGCAAATCATTATGTCAGAGGCCGCGCGGGCAATGGTTGCAGAGCGCGGGCAAGAAGATTGGGACAGCGAATTCCAACGGTTTCCACGCCTGTTTGAAGGTCATGAAAGCATCCCCGGGCTGACCTGGCCGACCACAACCTTTGACAGCGCCATGACCGTCTATTTGGGCAACCGGCGGGTCGATATCAAACATTTGGGCCGGGCCCATACGGCGGGGGATGCCGTGGTGCATGTGCCCGATCAAAATGTGATGTTCACTGGTGACATCGTGGAATACAAATCGGCCTGCTATTGTGGCGACGGGCATTTTGGCGAGTGGGGGCAAACGCTTGATCGGATCAAAGCCTATGGCGTGGATGCCATTGCACCGGGCCGTGGGGATGCCTTGATGGGGTCAGGTATGGTCAACGCTGCGATCGAGAGCACCCGCGACTTTGTCGACAGCACCTATCGGCCCGCAGCGCGTGTGGCAGCGCGCGGTGGCACGCTGAAAGAGGCATGGGACGCTGTGCGTGCAGAATGTGACCCCAAGTTCAGCGACTATGCGATTTACGAGCATTGTCTGCCGTTCAACGTGGCGCGCGCCTATGACGAGGCTCAGGGCATCCTGTCGCCCCGTGTGTGGACTGCACAACGTGATCTGGACATGTGGGCAGCGTTGCAAGCCTAAGCCAGCACCTTCGCCTTGGAATGGAGGGCCTGCCGTGAACAAAATCTTTGAAACGCCGCTCTATCCTTATCGCCGACACCCAGATCAAGATCGCGAGGAGCCCGCCCGCCACAAAGTGGTGATCATCGGCGCAGGGCCGGTCGGGTTGACGCTGGCCATTGATTTGGCTCAGCAGGGCGTCGACGTGGTGGTGCTGGATGACAACGACAAGGTCAGCTTTGGCTCGCGCGCAATTTGCTTTGCCAAGCGCCCACTCGAGATTTTGGACCGTTTGGGCTGTGCCCAGCCTATGGTCGATAAAGGGGTGCAGTGGAACAAAGGCAAAGTCTTCTTTGGCGAACGGCAGGTCTATGACTTTGATCTGTTGCCGCAAGACGGTCACAAATGGCCCGCATTTATCAACCTGCAACAATACCACATGGAAGGATTTCTGGTCGAACGCGCCCAAGCACTGATCGCTCAAGGCGCACCTCTGGATATTCGAGGCCGTCATCGCCTCGTTGCGTTGAGCAACCATCAAAGCCATGTCGATCTGACAGTGGACACGCCCGAGGGTCGCTTTGATCTGACGGCGGATTGGCTGGTGGCTTGTGATGGGGCGGGGTCAACAACCCGCACCCTCATGGGGTTAGATTTTGTCGGCCGGGTCTTTGAAGACAATTTCCTAATTGCAGATGTGACGATGCAAGCCGATTTCCCAACAGAACGTTGGTTCTGGTTCGATCCGCCGTTCAACAAAGGCCAATCGGCACTGTTGCACAAGCAACCCGATGGGGTGTGGCGCATCGATCTGCAACTGGGTTGGGACATTGACAAAGATCACGAAAAGAAGCCTGAAAACGTGATCCCTCGTTTGCAGGCCATGTTGGGACCAGACATCGACTTTGAGCTGGAATGGGTGTCGATCTACACGTTTCAGTGCCGCCGGATGGCCTCCTTCCGCCACAACCGGGTGCTGTTTGCGGGCGACAGCGCGCATCAAGTAAGCCCCTTTGGTGCACGCGGTGCCAATTCCGGCCTTCAAGATGCGGACAATTTGGCGTGGAAGCTGCGCTGGGTCATCGCGGGCAACGCCCCTGACACCCTGTTGGACAGTTATGATACGGAGCGGGCCTTTGCCGCTGATGAGAACATCCTCAACTCGTCGCGCTCAACCGATTTCATCACGCCAAAATCTAATATCAGCCGGATATTTCGCGATGCCGTACTGGATTTATCCGAACACCACAGTTTTGCCCGCCCATTTGTGAATTCTGGCCGCTTGTCACTGCCCAGTGTCTATGATCGCTCTGCGCTGACCGGCGTGGATGCCCTGCCCGGTGGTCCGGCAGCAACACGCCCCGGGGCCCCGTGTGTTGATGCCCCCTTTGGGGCGGGGTTCTTGCTTGATCATTTAGGCAGTGGGTTCCATTTACTGGCGTTCAATTGTGACAATGCCACCGACCTGTCCCTTGCCAAAACCCTGATCGCTTGCCACCACATCCCGGTGACCCCGATGATCCAAGAGCGGTACCTAGGATCAGCTGAACACGCTCTGTATCTGATCCGCCCAGATCAACACGTTGTCGCGCGCTGGCCTTCTGTCGATCCAACTGCGATCGAAACGGCGCTGCGACTGGCCCTAGGAGAGACCTGACATGCCCCTCACCCTCTCGCCCAATATCGCCCAGCCAGATCAATTCTATGAGACCCTGCTGAAGGCGCATGACGGGTTAAGCCCCGAAGACAGCAGTGCCCTGAATGCGCGGCTGGTCCTGATCCTGTCCAACCATATTGGCGATCCCGAGATCCTGAAGGACGCGCTGCGCGCCGCCGAAAACCACTCTTTCGGGTGAGAGCCCTTGACCCCGGACGCGAGGACTGGTCGAGTGTGCAAACCGCCACCACTCGGCGGCCAAGGAGGACTTTATGCGTTGGAGCGATTTCCCCAAATGGGGTAAATGGGCCGCTGATTGGGCAGCCCAATATCACGCAGGCCTGCGCGACCGACCTGTGCGCGCGCAAACCCGTCCCGGGGACGTCATCAACGCCTTGCCTGCCCATCCGCCCGAAGCGGCACAGCCCATGGACCAAATCATCGCTGATTTTGAATCCATCGTCATGCCCGGCATAACACATTGGCAACACCCAAGATTTTTCGCCTACTTCCCGTCAAATGCCGCGCCAGCCTCTGTGTTGGCCGATCAATTGGTCACGGCCATGGCCCCACAATGCATGCTGTGGCAAACCTCGCCGGCGGCAACGGAAATGGAAACGCGCATGATGGATTGGTTGCGCCAATCCCTCGATTTGCCCGATACATTTCAAGGCGTGATCCAAGACTCTGCCTCTTCTGCCACCTTGGCGGCCGTGCTGGTGATGCGGGAAAAAGCCCTGAACTGGTTCAGCAACAAAGAGGGGTTGAGCAACCAGAAAACACTGCGGATCTATTGCTCTGAAGAGGTGCATACTTCGGTGGATCGCGCCCTGTGGATTTCCGGAATCGGAGAGGACAATCTGGTTCGCATCCCAACCACCGGCCTCAATCGCGGCATGGATCCCAAAGCGCTGGAAGACGCCATTCACAAAGACCTGCACGCCGGGTTCTTACCGGCAGGTGTCATTGCCTGCACCGGGGGCACGGGGACCGGGGCCTGTGATGATATCGCAGCGGTGACCCGCGTCGCGCGCGAACACGGCATATACAGCCATGTGGATGCGGCTTGGGCCGGGGCGGCCATGATCTGCCCTGAATTCCGCAGCCTTTGGAAGGGCGTCGAGAACGCCGACTCTGTCGTGTTTAACCCGCACAAATGGCTTGGCACCCAATTTGACCTGTCCGCTCATTTTGTGAAATCCCCCGAAGACCTGACCCGCACCTTGGCCATCCAGCCCGAGTTTCTGCGCACGCAGGGCGCGGATGGCATCATCAACTATTCAGAGTGGTCGATCCCCCTTGGACGCCGCTTTCGCGCTCTAAAGCTGTGGTTCCTTATTCGGGCCTATGGGCTTGAAGGTCTGCGCGAACGGATCCGCAACCATGTGGCCTGGTCACAAGAACTGGCCGAAGATCTGCGCGCCCTGCCGGACTTTGAGATTGTGACTGAACCTGTGCTGTCGATGTTCACCTTTCGCTTTGCCCCAAAGGGCACCAATGCCGGGGCGGCCACGCAGGATTTGATCAACCAGATCAATGACGACGGGATTATCTATCTCACACAAACCCGCACCAATGGTCAGCTGGTGATCCGCTTCCAAGCGGGCCAGTTTGATTGCACACGCGAAGACATACGCGTCGCCTATGACACCATCGTTGCCACGGCAAACCGTATCAAAGAAGGGTAGCTATGCCAGCGCCAAAGAACCATTTCAAAGCCGCACTGAAACAAGGCCAGCGCCAAATCGGATGCTGGTGTGGGCTGGCAGACCCCTATGCCATCGAAGTGCTGGCCAGTGCAGGGTTTGACTGGCTGGTGATCGACGGGGAACATGGGCCAAATGATTTGCGCTCCATTGTGGCCCAGTTGCAGATCCTCGAGGACAAAGCCTCGCAGGCGGTGGTGCGCCTGCCCGTTGGTGAAGACTGGATGATCAAACAAGTGCTGGACGCCGGCGCCCAGACTCTGTTGATCCCGATGGTCGAGAGCGCCGCGCAGGCCCGCGCCTTGGTCCGGGCAATGCGCTACCCCCCCAATGGGATCCGAGGTGTTGGCGCCGGGTTAGGGCGCGCCTCGCGGTTTTCACAGATCACCGACTATATGGAAACCGCCGAAGCCGAGTTGTGTCTGCTGGTGCAGGTCGAATCCAAAAAGGGTGTGGACGCATTGGACGACATTCTGGCCGTGGACGGGGTCGATGGGGTTTTTGTTGGCCCCTATGATTTGTCGACCGATCTGGGCCATCCCGGACAGTTGGATCATCCCGATGTGGAACCTATCCTTGAGGCGGCGCTGAAGAAAATATCCGCGTCATCAAAGGCGTCAGGCAGCCTGGCAGTAAATGATGAAACCCGCGCGCAATATCACGCTTGGGGCACGCAGTTTCTGGCGGTGGCCGTCGACATCACAATGTTGGCCAGCGCCGCGCGCGCGCAGGCGGATCGCTGGAAAGCCTATTGAGAACCGGTTGGCTGAGATCTGGCGCACAGGTCAGGGGGCGCTGCCCCTTCCGGGACCATGTGATGGCCCCGTTCACCCCCGAGGTATTTTCCCCAAGAAAAAGACTACCAGCGCTTAAGGGCGTCTTCGTCCGCGTCTTTTGCGGCGACCCAATCTGCGGTGGTGGCAGAGATTTCTTTTTTCCAGAACGGCGCGCGTGATTTGAGATAATCCATCAGGAATTCTGCGGCTTGAAAGGCGGCGACGCGGTGGCGCGCTGCTGTGGCCACCATCATGATACGATCATCGGGGCGCAGAGACCCATGGCGATGGATCACCAGCACATCGCCGAGATCCCAGCGGGTTTTGGCCTCTTGTGCGATCTGCGTCAGGGCTTTTTCTGTCATGCCCGGGTAGTGCTCGATCTCCATCCGGTCGAGCGGTGTGGCGGCCAAGTCGCGCACAATACCCGTAAAGGTCACAATGGCCCCCATGCTGGATTGCGCATCGGCAAAACGATTGGTTTCAGCCCCCAGATCAAACGGCTGAGCCTGCACACGAATGTCCATGTTAGCCCCCTGTCATGGGCGGGAAGAAGGCCACTTCGCGCACGCCCTCTAGCGGGGCGTCAAATTCTGACAGGTCCTGATCCAATGCCACGCGCAAGGCGCTAAGATCGGCAAAGGCTGCGGCGTAACGGTCTTCTCGCGCGCTCAGCTCGGCGACCAGTTCTGAAACGGTTTTGGCCTCGGTTGTGATCTGTTCACGCGCAACGCCGATGCGTTCGCGGACCCAAGCAAAATAGAGCACATCCATCGCGTTACCCCTTTAGGTGTGGCAGCGCTTTGCGAAAGTAGTCAGCGCCGGTGATGAGCGTCAAGATAGCGGCAATCCAAAGAAGAGCCAGCCCAAGATTGCCCGCCCAGATCATGCCGCGCAGTTTCCACCACAGGCCGTGCAGGTCTTCTTCACGCCCTTCAAGCATATCGGCAACAATTTCAGGGTTCATGCCCAGAGTGCTCATCCCGAGGTAATGTTCGAACACCCCTTGGGAAAACAGAACCGCAATGGCGACCATTTGGAAGGTCGTTTTCCACTTGGCCAATTTCGTCACTTTCAGCGTGCCAGCGGTGTCACCAAGGTATTCCCGCAGCCCTGAAACGAAAACTTCGCGAAACAGCACCACCGTCGCAGGGAGCACCAACCATGGGGACATGGAGGAATATCCAACGATGACCATCAATGCGACCACAACCATTGCCTTGTCAGCAATCGGGTCCAGCATTGCCCCCATTTTGCTTTCTTGCCCCCAAAGACGCGCAAGATAGCCGTCAAACCAATCGGTGATAGCGGCCAGCACAAATATCATCAGGGCAAACCAATCCGCATAGGGACGGGTGAAATACAAAAACATCAGCGCCACACCGGGGGCAGCCAACAGACGGGCAACGGTAAGAATATTGGGTATGTTCCAGCTCATTTGGATTGCTTACCTTGTCTGTTCAGGTTCGGAAAGTGGCCGCAGACCTTATCTACCGAAATGTGAGCAGCCGTCGCTTTCTGGCATCGCTTCGCCTGAGGTGGCCCTACCCTTTTTCATGAAAGAAATCATACACCGTTTCAGCCAAGGCCCCAGAAATGCCTTCGACCGCCTTGAGGTCCGCCAAGGCTGCCCGGCTGACCGCTTTGGCCGAGCCAAAATGCGCCAAGAGAGCCCGTTTGCGCGTTGCGCCAACACCGGGGACATCATCCAACGGCGTTGCGCCAATCGCTTTGGCGCGTTTGGCGCGGTGGGTGCCGATGGCAAAGCGGTGCGCTTCGTCGCGCAGACGCTGCACAAAATACAGCACAGGGTCGTTCATTTGCAGGGCAAAAGCTGCCGCACCGGGGCGATAAAACTCTTCTTTACCGTGATCGCGATCAACACCTTTGGCCACCCCGACCATCGGAATATCCGCAACGCCAAATTCGGTCATGATTTCCAGCACTGCCGACACTTGACCAGCGCCCCCATCGATCAGCAACAGATCCGGCCACATGCCTTTGTCCCGATCCGGATCTTCCTTTAGAAGCCGCTTGAAACGGCGAGTCAGAACCTCTTTCATCATGCCAAAGTCATCACCCGGGGTCAGATCCTCCCCCTTGATGTTGAACTTGCGGTATTGGTTCTTCATGAACCCTTCAGGACCCGCGACGATCATGCCGCCGACGGCATTGGTGCCTTGAATGTGACTGTTGTCATAAACTTCGATCCGGCGCGGTGCTGCATCAAGACCAAAGGCTTGCGCGATCCCTGCCAGCAACCGGTTTTGTGTTGCGCTTTCGGACATCTTGCGGGCCAAGCTTTCGCGGGCATTACGCGACGCGCCATCCACCAGTTCGGCTTTCTCACCGCGTTGCGGCACCAAAAGTTCGACCTTGCGCCCCAGCTTTTGGCTTAGGGCCTCTTCCATCAGGTCGTTGTTTTCAATCGGGTGCGACAAGATCACGTGCTTGGGGGGCTCTTTGGTGTCATAGAATTGGCCCAAGAACGCCTCGAGCACTTCGGGTGCTTCGATTTCAGCGCCCACCCGGGGGTAAAAATCCCGATTGCCCCAGTTTTGCCCGGCCCGGATAAAGAACACCTGCACACAGGCCTGCCCCTTTTCCAGATGCAGCGCGACAACATCAGCTTCGGACACGGTGCGCGGATTGATCCCTTGGGTGCCTTGCACCTGTGTCAGGGCACGGATGCGATCGCGCAGCGCGGCGGCGCGTTCGAATTCCATTTCGTCGCTGGCTTTGGACATTTCGGCGGCCAGAGACTCTTGGATATCGGTGGTTTTGCCAGACAGAAACTTTTCTGCGTCTTTAACGGAAACCGCATAGTCTTCGGCCGAGATTTTGTCGACACAGGGGCCAGAGCAGCGCTTGATCTGATACTGCAGACAGGGCCGCGTGCGCCCCGCAAACATCGAGTCAGAACAATTGCGCAGCAAAAATACCCGCTGCAACTGGTTCAAGGTTCGGTTCACCGCCCCCGCGTTGGCAAAGGGACCATAGTAAGATCCCTTCTCTTTCTTGGCGCCGCGGTGCTTTTTGATCTGTGCAAAATCATGATCAGAGGTGACCAAGATATTGGGAAACGATTTGTCATCACGCAACAAGACGTTGTAGCGCGGCTTAAGTTGCTTGATTAGATTCTGTTCAAGCAACAAAGCTTCGGTTTCAGTTTTGGTGGTCAGAAACATCATCGATGCTGTTTCCGAAATCATCCGTGCAATTCGCCCAGAGTGGCCAGATGGCCGCGCATAATTCGAGACCCGCGCCCGCAGATTTCGCGCTTTGCCAACGTAAAGAACGCGCGCCTGCGCATCCAGCATCCGATACACCCCCGGAGAGCTATCAAGCGTCTTGAGGTAATCTTGAATAAGGTCGTGGCCGGTAAGGGCGCTGTCGTTCGAATCGGTCATACTACAGAGATATGATTCCCAGCGGATCGCTGCAATCTTTGGCCGACGAGAGCAAGAAAAAGCTTTCCACGGTTTTTGTGGATAAGTCTGGAGATATCTTTCCCGCTCACAAGGATTTTCCTTATTTTTCGACGGTTTTGTTGATCTGACTAATTTTTAGGCAGAATGATAACTTGCTGGAATCAAACGAAAACTTTTCCACCTTCAGCCAAGCAATTGAAATTGTTAAACAATTTGTAACGCTTTCGTAACATTTAAAAGAGCGGTGCAAAACTCACGTTTGATTGGCGCCATTTGGGCTGTTTAGCCCTGAATATCAGGGGTCTGCCAGCCAAGGTGCTGTCCACCATCGGTACAGATCAATTGCCCGGTAACCCCCGGCGAATCGATAAAGAATCCCAGTGCTGCGGTCACATCAGATGGGTTGGATCCGCGCTGTAAAACTGTGGCGGCACGTTGGGCGTCAAAGTGCTCTTTGGTCTGGCGGGCGCCCTGCAGAGTGGGGCCGGGCCCAATAGCGTTCACCCGCACCCGCGGAGCCAACCCACGCGCGGCCGTTTGGGTCAGCGCCCACAAGCCCATTTTGGCCAATGTATAGGTCATGAACTCGGGCGTGAGTTTGCGCACCCGTTGATCCAGCATATTGATCACCAAGCCCTGCGCCACGGGTTCGTCCATGTCGTCGGTTGTGGGATCGGGGATTTGCGCTGCCAAGGCTTGGGTCAACACAAAGGGCGCGCGCAGGTTGGATTCAAAATGCCGGTCCCAGCTGTCGCGCGTTGCGGTTTCCAAAACGTCGTACTCAAAGATTGACGCATTGTTGATCAAACATGTCACAGGCCCATCCATAGCCGCCAGCACAGCGGGAAACAGGGTTTGGGTTTCCTCTTCGATCAACAGGTCGGCTTGAAAGGCCTGCGCCTTGCGTCCTTTGGCACGCGCCGCTTCGACAACCTCTTGGGCGCCTTGCTGAGACTGCGCATAGTGCACCGCAATGTCATACCCGCGATCCGCAAGATAAAGCGCCATCGCGCGCCCCAAACGTGCGCCCGCGCCCGTCACCAATGCAACAGCCATATTTGCTCTCCGGTTTTGGCCTCAGAGCAGCGCTGAGACCACATAGACAATGTACAGACCCGTCAGGGCAATCCCCCAAGGACGTGTCAAATCTTTGCGGAAGAAGACGAAGGGAATCAACAGCAACGATGCCGCCAGCATGACCCAAAGGTCGACCACCAAGAACTGTGGCGCGACAGGGATTGGGCTGACAAGCGAGGCCACACCAATGATAGCCAACAGATTGAACATGTTCGACCCGATCACATTGCCCAAGGCCACATCAGCTTGGCGACGCAACGCCGCCATCACTGTTGTTGCCAGCTCGGGCAACGACGTGCCAACTGCAATCAAAGTCAGACCAATGACATCTTCTGAGATATGGAAAATCCGTGCGATTGTGATTGCGCTGTCCAGCAACAGATCAGCGCCCAACGGCAGCCCCAAGATGCCCAAGACAATATAAAGCCCGATCTTCCACCACGGCATATCAGGATCCGCGCCTTCGGGCTCTTCAAGGTCATCGCAACTCCCGCCAGCGGTCATGTGGCTGCGGGCCTCAAGGAAGGCCTGCCCCAGTACAAAGGCCAAACCGCCAAGCAGGATCAAACCGCTGATCCAAGTGAACACACCCCAGAAGCTCAGGACAATGAATAGGCCGGTGGCCACAATCATCTGGATATAGCTTTTGTGCGAATTGCACTCGCTGGTGTGCATAGTTGCCAGCAGCGCAGGCACGCCAAGCACCAGCAGGATATTGGCAGTGTTTGAGCCAACAACATTCCCCATCGCCAAGCCGGGCACCCCTTCAAGGGCGGCCGTGATGGCAATCAGCAACTCTGGCGCCGAGGTTCCAAAGGCAACAATTGTCAGGCTGACAATCAAGGCCGGCACCCCCACGCGCAAGGAAAGGTTAACCGCCCCCTTCACCAATGCGTCCCCTGACAACAGCAGGATCACAAGCCCGAGAGCTCCTAGCAGCCAAACCATAGGCTATCGCCCCTTTTCGTTACAGGCACAGGGCCCTTTGCCAATGCGAAAGCGTCCGCATTTGGGGCATTTTGCAGATTTCAAACGTTTCTGACCCGGATAGCGAAACTTACCAAACATCGCCAATACGGCCATGCCGACCAGAAACAGTGAGACAACTTTGAAGATCACGCTATAGACCAAACCGCGCAAAAGCCGCGCGTTCCTCGATAAGACCTGCGGTCTCGTTCGCAAGGGACATGCCAAAGCGCTGCATCAAGCCCCGCTTGCGGCCATAGTTCATGAAGCGCACTTTATCGCCGTAAAGCTCTTTCAACTTGGGTTGCGCCTGTCCGATCCCATCGATCAGGCCCAGTTTTTGCGCCTTTTCGGCCAGCCATACACGACCTGTGAACAGATCAGGGTCATCGGTCAATGCGGCACCACGGCGTTCTCGGACATAGCCTTCGAACACGGTGTGCATATCGCCCAAGATCTCTTTCAGGCGGGCAACATCGTCAGGCTTTTCAGGCAAAAACGGATCCAGCATCGATTTGGAATGCACCGAGGTGTAAACGCGGCGCGTGATGCCATGCTTGGCAATGAACTCATGCGCGCCAAACCCGGACGAAATCACTCCGATCGATCCCACAACCGACGCAGGGTCGGCGTAGATGTCACCCGCGGCAGCGGCCAACCAATAGCCTCCAGACGCAGCGATATCTTCGACAAAGGCGTGCACCGGAACCTTCTTTTCAGCAGAAAGGCGACGAATGCGCGCTGCGATCAAGGACGATTGAACCGGCGATCCCCCGGGGGAGTTGATGATCAAGGCCACCGCAACAGGCTTGCCCTTGCGAAAAGCTTTTTCAATCGACGGCGCCAAAGCGGCATCGTTCAATGGGGCACGATCCCCAGCACCAATCACACCCTGTAGGCGTAGGACGGCAACCCGTGGACGGGATTTTCGAAAAGGCAGCGAAATTTTCATAGGCTTCATGTAGAGATCCGAGCCTTTGCAGGCAAGATGGCGTCCCCAAAACACCCGGCTTTCGTGATCAAAAAAGCGCGCCTGCCGCAGGGGCACCACACCACTGGCGACTTAGCTGGCCAGCATCCTCAACCCTTGGGTCACATCAGAGCGCACCGCCAATCGCAATCCGGGTTCATCGCCCGCCCGAAGCGCCGCAATGATCAACCGGTGATAATGGGGCGGCTCTTTGCGCCGCAGCTTACCATAAAGCGCCCGCATCGTTGGTCCCAGTTGCAGCCACACCGTTTCCGCCATCGCCAGCATTGCCGGGGCTTGTGCCCGCAAATAGAGCGTTCGGTGGAACTCTAGATTTGTGCGAATATAGCCCACGGCATCTTGGCGTGCGACCATCTCGGACACAGTGCCATTGATCGTTTGCAGCCTTTCTATCAAGGCCATATGGGCACGCGGCAAAGCCCGGCTTGCCAATTCAACTTCGATCAGAGACCGCAACATCGCCAGCTCTTCGATCCGTTCGCTGCTGGGGTCTGGCGTTGACACACGCCCCGAAGAGGACATCGTCAAAGCGCCTTCGGCCACCAGTCGGCGGACAGCTTCGCGCGCCGGGGTCATGGAAACTTCGAACTCTTTGCCGATGCCGCGCAGGGTCAGCGCATGCCCCGGTTCGATTTCCCCGTGCATGATTCGCGATCGCAGCCCACGATAGACTTGATCATGGGCAGACGTTGGGGCGGTATCGGGACGAGGATTTACGAGCATGGCTTTTTGTGATCACATTTTGGTCAGAGGTCAATCGCCAAACCGATAACGGTGCAATTCGCTGCCATGGTCGCGCAGCCACCGACGCGCAGCGCGATAGTCCCCGTATAGCGCCTCGCATTGATCCCAAAAGGCCAAAGAATGATCCATATGGCGCAAGTGGGCCACCTCATGAGCAGCGACATAGTCCAACACCTCGGGCGGGGCCATGATCAGGCGCCACGAATACATCAGCGTCCCTTGCGACGAGCACGAGCCCCAGCGCGATCGGGTGTCGCGAATCGACAGGCGTTCATAGGGCTCACCCAACATCGCGGCATAGCGATCCGAGGCTTCAGCCAAGCGCTCACGGGCCATTTGTTTTAGAAAACCCGCCAATCGGCGTGCCACTTGATCCGCACCGCCGGGCACTTGCAACGTGGTGTCGCCAACCGTTACCCGGCGGCCTTTTCCCGGCACAATTTCATGCGCAACCCCTGCCAACGGCAGATGCACGCCAAGCCCCACAGACTGCACTTCGGGACGCGCTTGAACCTGTGCACGCAGCCATTCCGCCTTTTCTTGAACGAAACTGATGCCCTCGACGGCCTCAACCCCTTTGGGCAGGGTCAATGTCACCTTGGCGTCCAGTCCGGACACGCGCAACGACATGCGCCGCGCCTGAGCAGATCGACGCAAATGTACCGTCACCGGCGGGGTTCCGGGCAAAACATGTTGCCCCATCTCTGATTTAAGCTTCGTCACAGCGACTCAATCCCTTAAAGCCTTTGACACGCAGGGTCTGTTATGGCAGTTGGCGCTGATCGTCGACAAGACCACAAGATTTGAAAGGGATCTCAGATGCCCAAAGAAGAATGGGGTGTGAAGCGTGTGTGCCCAACCACCGGCAAACGTTTCTATGACCTGAACAGAAAGCCAATTGTAAGCCCCTACACCGGCGACATCGTCGAAGTAGAAGCGGGCAAAAGCCGTATGATCGCTGCTGACGCCGAAGATGCGGCCGCGAAAAAGGCAACCGAGGCAGATAGCGATACAGACAGCGACCTGCTGGAAGACGCCGATGCTGACGCTCAGCTGGATGATGATCTGCTGGACGACGATGACGAAGAAGATAACGTCTCGTTGGACGAGCTGGCGGACGTCCCTGCCGAGCAAGAAGAGTAAAGCCAGAATATTGACTGCGGGTGGGATTTTCCGCTTGATCCCACCCGCAGGTTTCCCTACATAGCGGCGCACACGGTCGAAAGACTGCGTAAATGGGGCCTTAGCTCAGCTGGGAGAGCGCTTGCATGGCATGCAAGAGGTCAGGGGTTCGATCCCCCTAGGCTCCACCATTTACCCCCAAATCGTCATACATTGCCTTTGCTCTGATTGAGCAATTTCAAACGGCTGGCCGCGCTTTGGTCAATCGCGCGACAAGCGCGGCTATGCACGCGCCGTTCCCCTCAGCTGCAATCAGCTCCTTCTCCAATATTATCACCACTTCCCATTCCTAGCAGGCAGCCGATCTCTTTGATCCGGCGCAGATGGGCGCGTCTGTCTGGCGCAAATAAAACGATATTTTTCTTTCTGAATCATTTTTGACCACTATTATGCTAATATTGCGCAATAATCGATAAAATCAGGGAGGGACACAATGAAACGAAACACCTTTAGGGGGCTTAGCGCTTTAGCAGGTCTAGCCATGATCGCGGCGACGTCCGTCGCTGCTGATAACGTCAAAGTCACGCCATTGGGCGGTATCACGGGTGAATTCTGCCGTTTGGATCGCGCGATTCTGTTCGAAGATCCTGACGGCACCCGCATCCTTTATGATGCGGGCATGACGGTTGCTGGCGCCGAAGATCCGCGCCTCGGGGCCTTGGATGCTTTGTTGGTGACTCATATGCATCCCGACCATGTTGGGTCGCGCCACACCAGTGCCGTTGATGCGGGGACCTGTGCCAAACCTGACCTGTCGGTTGGAGCTGTTCCAGCCACCAATGTGGTCAACATCGCCCATGCCAAAGACGCCAAGATCGTGACCGGCAGTGAAATGCCCGCCTTATTTGGCGCCAAGCTGGCTTCGGTTGGTGGGGATGCCAAAAAATCTGTGCTGGCCCGATTCGGTGCCACCCATATGGTTGGCGGAGTTGGCGTTTCAACCGTGCCGGCCGTGCACAGCAATGGCGTGCATCACAGCCTGATTGGCGGCAACCTGGGCGAAATGATGAAAGCTGCCGGTGTTGGCGGTTACGTTGGCCCGCCTACTGGGTATGTCCTGCGGTTCAGCAACGGTCTGGTGGCCTATCTGTCAGGTGATACCGGCATGACCGCCGAACAGGAAAAAGTGGTGCGCGGATTCTACGGCGCGGATTTGGTTGTCATCAATATTGGCGACACATTTACCACTGGCCCAGCAGAAGCCGCCTATGTGGTAAATGAACTGGTGCAGCCAAAATCGGTGATCCCGTCACATGCCAACGAAGAAGCGACCAAAGGGGGCGTTCTTGTTGAAGGGTCACGCACAGCAAAGTTTGCTGCCATGGTCACCATCCCGGTGCATATTCCGCTGAGTGGAAACACCATGGAGTTTGACGGCGAAGGCAACTGTGTCAACGGCTGTTCATAACGAATGGGCGGTCCGCGGACATCGCGGATCGCCATCGGTTGCTGGATGAAGGTCCACTGACTTAGGGCACGCCCGACGCGCCAGTCGGCATCCAATCCAATGCCTGCCCTTCCACCTTGGGGCCAGCTGGAGACGTGGCAAAATCAATAGCGCATCGCATCACTTGCTGAGCTGCCGCAAAATTGCCTTAAATTTTTCCAAACTCGCGCCACAATTCACTGCCACTGTGACTCTATCTGAATGGGCCATCTGGGTTCCATTGATGAAGGGACCTATGGCAATGCGCATTCTGGTTGTTGATGACGATCCGATGATCCTCGAGCTTCTATTTGAAGCTCTGCCCAGCCTTGGGTTCCCCGATGTGACCGGTGCGTCCTCGGCGATGGAAGCTCAACAAATCATCCAAAACGCGCGCACGCCCTTTGATTGCTGTCTCCTTGATATTCAGATGCCAGAGATCACAGGGATCGAACTGTGCGGCTGGATCCGATCACGCCCCGGATACGGGCAGACACCGATCCTGATGATCACCGCCATGGCCCAACGTAATTTTGTGAACCAAGCTTTTGCTGCTGGCGCCACTGACTATGTCACCAAGCCTTTTGATCCGCTTGAGCTGAGCACCCGGATGTCGTTGGCCCAGCGACTGAACCAAGAACGCCAACGCGTTGAGTTGAACCAGCCCGCCGGTGCAGCGCCATTGGCTGTGCAGAAACCAGAACTGCATGCGCCTTTTCACATCGCCGACGTCAAAGGCGTGATCGACTTGTTGGCCATGGAAAACTACCTGCTCCAACTTGGGCGCGGTGGCATGTTCACCAGCTCGGTCTTTGCCTTTCAGATCGCTGGCATTCAAAGGCTCTACAACAGCTGCTCGGCCGAAGAGTATTTCTATACGGTGACCGATATCGCCGAGGCAATTTCCGAAAACCTTGCCTATTACGAGGCCTTCGTGGCCCACGCGGGGGGCGGCGCCTTTGTCTGTGTCTCTCACACTCCAACCCTTCCAGAGGAAGAGGAGTTGACCGCACACATCCGCGAAACCATTGAGGTGCTTGAGTTGTGTTATGACGATGGCCGCCCAATGCTGGTCGACCTCATGAGTGGACCTCGGACGCGCCTTGGCCTGCGCTCTGCCCGTTCCGCCGTATCGACCCTAAGGTCTGCCGTCGAACAGGCCAACAAACATCAGCCGCAAACCACACGGCCAATTTTGCAGACCCTGCGACCGACAAGCAAATTCCGCGCCTTGCTGCGGTCTTTGCCTTGGGCCAGCTAAATGCGCATCGTGCCAGAGGCTGCGCCCCTTCAAATGTCATCGCAAATCGCCGCCAAGCTGGCGGAAATGCAGCCCCGATTTCGCGTCAGCATCAGGCAAAGGCTAGACGCATTGGAAACCTTGCGCGAAGGCCCTCAGCTGGATCGCGATCCGCGCACGACACTGGAAACGATCCGCGCCGTTGCACACAAAACCGTCGGTCTAGCCGCGCCTATGGGGTATCACGATCTTGGCGCGCTGTGCAGCACAGCCGAAAGTTCCATTGATGATCTGCTGGCCTCTTTAACACCGGATCAATCGGCATTTGCGGCCACCCTGTCCGCGATTGACGATATGCTTGGCGAAATGGCCCTAATCGTAGACAGCGACGACTGAGCGTCAGGCGCTCAGACCGCTGCCTGACATTTTTGCCAAATGCTTTCAATCTCTTGCGCCAAAGTCATGGCTTCAAATGGTTTGGGAATGATGGCCGCGGCTCCCAAGGCCTTTAGCTCATCTAAATCACTTTGCTGCGCGCGGGCGGTCATAAAGATCACCGGCGTGCGGGCATAGTCAGGCAAATTCCGCAGCGCGCTTAGAGTTTCGGCGCCACTCATGCCGGGCATCATTTGATCAAGCAACAGCAAATCCACTGTCTGATGGCCTGCCTGCGCTAAGGCCTCAGCGCCGCTGGCACATTGCACCAAGGTCATTTGCCCCACCATCGCAAGCGCCAGCTCGGTGATTTCACGGATATCAGCATCGTCCTCGACGTGCAAAACCCTAAGTGCCTGTGTCATATCCCTGCCCCTCCTGATCCACCCGGCTTGTGCTGGCTCCCCCCCGGGCGCCGCGCACAAGCCGACTGAATTCAAAGCTAGCGTTTGGCCTTTGGAAGGTCAAAATGGAAAACGCTGCCGTGGTCTTGAACAGACTCAAAGCCAATGTCACCTGCATGGGCCTCGATCAAAGATTGGCTAAGGCTGAGCCCCAAACCCGATCCTTTGATGCCATTTGCAGTGCCCATAGAGGTTGCGAACGGCGTGAACAATTTGGATTGCTGCGCCAATGGGACGCCGCAACCATGATCGATCACCGAAATCCGATGCGATGAACCACGATCCAACATCGAAACCAATACAGTGGAGTCAGAAGGCGAAGCCTTGGCCGCATTTGAAATCAGATTTGCAAGAACTTGCAGGATCTGATCTCGGTCGGCCGACACCCAAGCATTCTTATACGTGTTGGCTTTCAGATCAACGTTGCAGGTTCTGGCGTATTCAGCGTTGTCCTCGATCGACTGTCTCACCAAACCGCTTAGATCAAACACCTTGAAGGCCGGATCGATCTGGCCCGCATCGGCCCGCTGAAGATCCAAAAGATCGTCTGTCAGCCGCTTCATCCGCTCGACGTTGCGCTGCGCGATCTGCAAGGTTTGCTTGGCTTTGGTGCTCAACTCGCCGAGGTCGCCCGAGCGCAGCATATCGATTGCCCCCTTTACAGAGGTCAAAGGCGTGCGCAATTCGTGGGACACCGTTGCAATCAGAATTTCGTTTTTCGGGTGCGTAAACTCAATTGGGATTTCTTTGAGAACGCCGACATAGCATTTTTCGGCACCGTCCTGCAAAAGTGGGCGCACCTCAAATACAGCTTTGCCCTGACCCAGATTAGCGCTCACCCGTGCGGTGTCGCGCTGATCCTGTTTCATCTTGGTGAGGGTCGCGTCCAACCGGTTTACGCCAAGCCCATCAACCAATTCCCAGATCCTTGGGCGTTTGGCATCCAGGGCCACGTTACACCGGGCCTGTGCCCGAGCGTTCATAAACACCACCTCATGCGAGCGCGGTGTGAACACAAAAACTTCGTCCATCAATGTGGAAAATGCAGCGTCCATGGCCAGAACGGGATCATAGGTTTCAGGATCCGACGGCTGATCCGCCCCAAAAGACAACAGGGCAAGACTGGCCTCATTTGGTCCAAAACGCGGATCTGGCGGAAGAGTTTGCTGTTGTCGCCCGAGCGGAGCCATGAAGGCCGTGGCGGGGATCTGTTGTGCAGCGGGATCAATCAGACGGTACGGGCGCGCTTCAAAGGCAGAGGTTTTTCGATTTTTGCGCACGATCCAAAGCAACGTTGCCCCAGCGGCCAAAGGAAAAGCGATGTCTAACAAGCTGGCCCCCGAAATCTGGCCGGCGGCAGCGCCAAACGGTAAATACTCAATAAACACAAGATACCTCTTACACCGATACCAATAATAACTGGGCCCAACATGGGCGCTTCAACAGGGGATGTTATCGCTTGGGATGGCGGCAAATTTGCGACCCAATTGTGTTCGCAACAAGGAGTCACCGCCAAAACACCAATTAAACAGGCGTTTCGCTGCAACAATGGTGGGCTGAAAAAATGTCCCATCTGGCGCAAACCTGCGTTGCAGGACATACTTTGGCAAAAGCCCCACCAAGGGGCAAAGGTCAGGCAAGCAGATGCAAACAGGAAACGCTTTTTGGCACGGCCCGCGCACGCGGGGGCTTCGCCGGCTCATTCGCACCCTTCGCGATAACGCCCACCTCATGATCTATCTCTATGTGATCGGATCAATGGCGGTGATCGATTTCGTTATGGAACGCAATGTGGTCAGTCGCAGCCAGTCAATTCTGGCGCATGAGTTGGCCCAACAAGCCAACACATTACAAGCCCGCCTCGAAGGTGAATTGCAAAGCAAGATCATGATGATGCGCAGCCTCGCCGCCGCGACTTCGGTGCACCCTGATATGACAGAGGCGCAGTTTCATACCCTGGTCGCACAGGCCACAAGTGGCGCGCCGACCCTGAGCCATATTGCCGACGCACCTGATCTGCGGCTGCGCCATGTCTATCCCGCGGACCAAACAGAGCCGGCCAAACAATGGTCGCAGGCCCGCGACGCCGAAGGGGCCCCCGCAGCATTTCGCGCCCTTGAAACCGGCGACACCTTTGTCGAAGGGCTGGTTCCCCTGCCCAATGGGCGCAATGGATTTGTGCTGACATCACCGGTCATGTCCCCCCAAAGTCAAACCGGACCGGTCTGGGGCACTTTGCAACTGACATTGGATGGCCCAACCTTCTTTGAACACACCGGGCTAAGCAAAGCACAATCGGTGATGGATATTGCTGTGCGCCGTGTTGACCCCGCGGTTTCGGCGCAATCCCCATTGTTTGGCGCGCAAAGCCTGTTCTCTCAAACGCCGGTTCTGTTGCGGATTGACCTGCCAATTGGTCACTGGGAACTGGCCGTAGGGCCAAAAAATGGTTGGCCCACCTATGCGGCTGAACGACAAAACCTGCGATTCTGGTTGTTGCTGGTCACCGTATTCCTGTTGTTGATTTCCGCCTACTTCATCGAATTGAACCGGCGCAAAACCAATGCCGAACAGAACCTGCTTAGCGCGATCAACGCCATTTCCGATGGCTTTGCACTGTATGACGAGGACGACCGTCTTGTGCTGTACAACCAGCAATACCAACGGCTTTATGGACCCTCCGCCGACCTCCTCAGCCGGGGACGGCGATTTGAGGACATCATCCGCGACGGCGTGTCCCGTGGGCGCTATCCGCAGGCACAGGGTCAAGAAGAGGCCTGGATCCAAGACCGGCTAAATGCGCATAAAGACGCCAATTATGAGTTCGAGCAGCTGCTTGCCGATGGCACATGGCTGCGTGTGGCCGAACGTAAAACCCAAAACGGCTGGACTGTTGGCGTGCGTGTCGACATCACCGAACTCAAGCAAGCGCAAATCGGGGCCGAGGCCGCCAGTGAGGCCAAGACAGAATTTCTCAACATCATCAGCCATGAGCTGCGCACACCTTTGACGGTGATCTTGGGTTACAACGCCTTTCTGGCCGCACCACAGAATTTGCCCGCCACACGGGCGCTGCAGACAGCCTTGCAAGACACTGCAACCGAGCAGAACCAACTGACGGAAAAGACGCAGACCCTGCTCGACACTGTGGCCCGCTATGCAGAAAAAATGGATGCCTCAGGGAAACATCTGCTGAACCTCATTCAGGAAACGCTGGATTATTCCAAAATCGAAGAAGGCAAAATGTCTCTTCATCCCGAGCCAATGCCGGTGCGCGGCCTGATCGAAGACATCGTTGACCAGTTCCAACAACAAGCCGACAGCAAATCGATCGAACTTTGGGCCGAAGTCGACGATGTCGCAATTCTGGCGGATGAAACCCGTCTGAAACAGGTTTTGATCAACCTTGTGGGCAACGCGGTCAAATTCACCGACGCGGGCGAAATTGCGATCCAAACCGAAACCAGCGGCACGGATCTGACATTCCATGTCACAGACACAGGGTTTGGGGTGCCTGCCGCGCAACTCGACAAAATCTTTGAAAGCTTTCATCAGGTCGAAAATCCCGATGTGCGCCGCGCTGGTGGCACTGGTTTGGGTCTGGCAATCACCAAGAAGCTGGTGGTGATGCATGGTGGCGACATTTGGGTCACCAGCACCGAAGGCAAAGGCAGCCGGTTTAGCTTTACCATCCCACTGGCCTAAGTGGCCGCATTTCGATGTCACACCGCCAGCAGCTTTAACAGCAACTTGTGTGGTCCACCCCACGCAATCAGATGCGCTTAGCCCCGGTTCTTAACGAAACGGAAACTGCGGACGTATTGAGGGATATGTGGTGAGGAACCGCACATAACCGGTTTTTGCGCCAACCCGCAGCGACTGGCATGGGCGCTTCACCAATATCCGAACCCATCCCACGGGGTTTGGCAGGCCTCGCGGCACACCCGCGGGGCCTTTTGCCACCTCCATAGGTCAGAATGCGCGCAGACCGCTTGGATTGACCCGATCTGGTTGCCAAGGGCGCAATAGTCCTTACAACAAGGCAACCCTTCTGATCCCCAACCCCGGAGAAAACCAAGATGAACGCTCATTCCAGAACTGCGATTGTATCGGGTGGTCTTTCGGGCATGGGCCGCGCAATTGCCAAGCGTTTGGCCAGCGACGGCATTACCGTTTATGTCGGCGCCCGACGCGGCAACGATCCAGAGATCACCGCCCCCATGGCAGCAGAGAGCGAGGGCGTGGTGAAATTTGGCCAATTGGACGTGCGTGACAGCGCCAGCGTCGCCGCCTTTACCCAATTCGTGATGGCCGAGCAGGGGAAAGTCGACATCCTGATCAACGCCGCCGGGATCTATGAAGAAGCCGCCGTGATCGATCACCCCGATGCCCTTTGGGACGACACAATCGACACCAACCTTACGGGATCGTTCAAAATGATCCGTGCCGTGATGCCGTCAATGGTCGCAAACGAATGGGGTCGGATCATCAATCTTGCCTCGGTTGCCGCCCACAACGGCATGGCGGACAATGCGGCCTACTGCGCGTCAAAGGCCGGGCTGCTTGGGCTTGGACGCTGTGTCAGCCTTGAGGGGGCCGCAAAAGGCGTGACCTGCAACAGCATCAGCCCCACATGGGTCGAAACCGAAATGCTAAAGCAATTCATTGACGACGAAGTCGCCGAAGGCGCCCCCCGCGCCGAGGTTGTCGCAAAATACGAAGCGTCAAACCCGCAAGGCAAACTTGTCCAACCGCAAGAGGTCGCAGAATTGGTGGCCTTTCTGGTCAGCGACGCAGGCCGGGCCATGACGATGGAAGATTTCCAAGTCAACGCTGGATCACTTTGGTAACTCCTGTCGCCACCACGTTCCGCCCAGTCCATTCCACCAACATGCCCTTGGGTTTGTGCCTTGATGGCCAAATCCGTGGGCGCTCCACAGGCCGGTTGGCCGGGTGAGGCGACTTGCGCTTTGCCCCAGATTGCGCCTTGATAGGGGCACCTACAGAAACGGGATACCCAATGACAAACCTGACACAAGCTCTGGCCGCAATCGACGCCGCAAACGCTGCTGATCCAACCTTAGAAGACGGTCAACCGGCCGCATTGTTGTATGGGCAGCGGATGAGCGCAGAGCTGGGCACGTTGTTTCCGGATGCGTCAGACGTTTTGCAAATCGCCTGCCGTGGCCAGCACATCGAACGCTGGTTGCTGCCCCGCAAAGAGTACCCCGAAGGCAAAGCTGGCTATTACGCGTGGCGTCAAGAACAAGGCCGACGTCACGGTGCGCGTGTGGCAGGGATCATGGGCGAGGCCGGCTACTCTCAAGAAGACCAAGAGCGGGCGGGCAGCATGCTGCGCAAAGAGGGCATCAAGAAAGACGCGGAGGTACAGGCCTTTGAAGATGTCATCTGCTTTACCTTCGTACGTTGGTATCTGAAACCCTTTGCGGGCACCCGGACCCCTGAAGACTTGGTGAAAATCGTTGCCAAAACCGCGCGCAAAATGTCCGCAGACGGGCGCGCCAAAGCGCTGGCCGAGTTTGAAATGCCTGACGAACTGGCCGCAGCCTTCAAAATCTAAAGCCCAAGATCCCGGGTTTGATGTTCAAGGGAAAACCGCGTCATCATCGTCGCTTGCGATGGGGCTGCGAACGTCAACCCCGGCAATTCTCCAATGGGGACATAACGCCCGGCGCCCCCGACCCGCGGGGCCTCGGCGACGGCGCGAAAATAGGTGTGGTGCCGATTTTGCATCACATCATCATAGACCGAATACACCCGATCCAAACGCACCTGCATACCCGCCCGTTCCAGATCATCCGCAAGCGCCGCCCGCAGATTGCCACGCTGGCCCAGCTCAAAGGATGGCAGGGTAAAACCCGCGCCCGTGTCCTCAAGGTACACCATGCCGTTCCATTCAATGATCGCACCCAAATAGGGCACCAAGCCATCAGAAGACGGCAACCCGGCGTCCAGCTCTAGTCCTAGGCTGAAATAGCTGCCAGCGGCATACCCCAACCCGCGTGCGCTGGACTGGGTGAAATCAGTGACCTCGCCGATCAAGACGATATGGTCGCCCGCAGGCACAACCTGATGCGTTATGCACGAAAAGCGGCTCACCGCACCTTGGACAACCGGGACGCCATTCACGTCGTCCTCGCAGTTCACCCGGGCAAACCGATCGCCCTTGTAGCTGGCAAACAGGTTTGAAATCTCTTCTTGGCCCTCAGCGAGGACCGAAATGGCAAAATGGCTGCAGGTTTCAAAATCGCCAAAGCTCGACAAAAATTTGCCCGGACAAACCAAAACCAATGGCGGCTCCATCGAAACCGAGGAAAACGAGTTGGCCGTAAATCCGACGGGAATCCCTTTGGCCGTGCGCGCGGTGACAACGGTTACCCCTGTCATGAAGCTACCAAAGGCACTGCGTAGATCGCGTTTGTTTAGTTCAGCCATGCCCGAGCGGTCCCGCTGTTGTCCCAAGCATGATTTGACGCTTAGGCCCGCAGTTTGCGTGATTTTGGGATTTTTCCCTGTCTTTATCTGTTGATGCGGGGTTTCGGCACGCCGGTCAACGGCCAGTTCGCACCAAAGGCCAAATCAATAGAGAATCACCTAAGTTTCCCACCAATCGGCAAGAAAAAATCGCGCACCGAAAAATTGAGTTTCGAAATTTCTCTGCACCTTTGCCGCGTCTACAAAAAAGTTTAGGTCTGGAAGCACTTTATTTTTAGGGGGAAAAGGCAAGTTTCCCGCCTTTGGTATGGGTTGTTTTACCCCTTTCGAGACTTCCGGTTGACGCATTCGAGAAGGTGCGTTGACCGGCCTGAATTGCCCCATACCCTGAGGCCATGAAAGCGATACAAACCTACGCTCTGTTGTTCTTCGGATTCGTGACCTGCTTTGGGTTGCAATTCGCTGGAATGGCGATGGGCGCTCAATTGTCTGATGACACACCTATGCTCGTGGTTGCTCCTCCCTGGAGTGGCGGCGCAGAGGAAGTTGTGCGTGTGGCAGGCGGATCAATTGTCGGACCAACCCAAGCCCCGCTATCAGCGTTGGCCACGGGGGCAAGCGTGGATGCTTTCAAATCAGCCGGTGCCTGGTTCCTAGTGGACCCTGGCGCCTTAAGTTTCTTTTGTGTTTCGGGATGAGTAGCATGACTTCGGTTGAACACGGCGGTGAAACCGCAAACTTTACACGCACAGCGCGCTGGGTCGCGCTTGGCATGACCCCCTTGGGGCCCTTGTCCGCCTTTTTTGTAGGTGGACCTTTGATGACCGTGATTGGCGCCGCTTTGGTGTTTGCCCTCATGGCGTTGGTTTCGGTGCGGATGTCCCCGCAACAGAAATCCCTGATCCTGAGCGTTGCTCTGGTGGGTCAATGTGTTGCCTTCACTTCGGCCTTTGCAGGCCACAGCTGGCAAATTGACACCCATATGATGTTCTTTGCTGTTCTGGCCATTGTCTCAACAATGGGCAGCATTCCAGCCTTGCTGTTGGCCGTTGTTGTCACAGCCGTTCACCACCTGTCGTTTGGCCTTTTGCTGCCAACCATGGTCTTCCCCGAAGCCGCTCTTTTGGAAAATCTGGCCCGCGTTGTTCTGCACGCTGCGATCGTGATTTTTGAGAGCGCTGTTTTGCTCTTGTCGATGCTGCACACAGCACGCGTTCAAGCGGAAATTGACGCCGGCCGCGAAAAAATGGCTGATGCGGCACAGAAAGCGGCTCAGGCCCGTATGGCCGCAGAAGAGGCACGCGAAAAAGCGATGGAAGCCGCAGATCGCACCCGCCGCGAGGGTCAACGCGCTGCAACAGCTGTTAAGCAGATTTCTGCTGCCGCAGGTGCCGCCGCAGATTCCGCCGCAAGCGCGCAGTCCGTGGTGTCGATGACCAAAGAAGACGCCTCACGGTCCAGCGAAATTGTGGACCGTGCCATGTCCGCAATGAGCGAAATCGAAGGCAGCTCGAAACAGATCAACACCATTGTGGGTGTGATCGACGAGATTGCCCGTCAAACCGACCTTTTGGCCCTGAACGCCGCTGTTGAATCGGCCCGTGCTGGTGAAGCTGGTCGTGGGTTTGCGGTTGTGGCCACCGAAGTGCGCAAACTCGCACAGCGCTCGGCTGATGCCAGCCAACAGATCCGCAAGTTGGTCAGCGCCTCTTCGGATCAGGTTAAGCACGGCGTAGACCTTGTGGGTGAAACCGGTGAAGCTTTGACACGGATCGCAGACTCGGTCGCCGATCTGAACGAGCTGATGACGGACATCGCCTCTGGCGCTGCGGATCAATCCGAAGGTCTGGAGCAGGTCAACGTTGCGATTTCCCGCATCGATAGCAATGTCGATGATGATGACGACAACAGCTCAACAGACTTTGTTGCGTCCTCCTCAACTGCAAGCACACCCGTGGTGTTTGACATGCCGGGTCTGGACGACGACGAACAGCAAGCCGCGTAACCCGCGACCCAAACGTTCCGAAACACACCACCGTCCTCTGCAAAGAGGTCGGTGGTTGTTTTGTTTAAACCCCCAAGTATTGGGTGGTTAACTCGGGGCTTAGTTCGGAAAAGGTCCCCTGCCACACAGAGCGCCCCTTTTCCAAAATCACTGCGCGATCTGCCACGCCAGACAATTCACGCAACGATTTGTCGATCACCAAAATCGCCAGTCCGGTTTCCAATTTCAAACGCGCCACCGCAGCCCAGATTTCTTGGCGCACGACAGGGGCCAAACCTTCGGTTGCCTCGTCCAAGATAAGCAGTTTGGGGTTGGTCATCAGCGCCCGCCCAATCGCCAGCATCTGCTGTTCTCCACCAGACAAAGAGCTGGCAGTTTGATCGCGACGTTCACGCAATCGCGGGAACAAATCCCCCACAGATTGACTGTCCCACACCCCCGGACGTGCCGCCGCAATTAGGTTCTCATGCACGGTGAGACTGGCGAAACACCGGCGACCTTCCGGCACCAAGCCGACGCCAGCACGTGCCACCCGATGAGAGGGCCAGCGGGCAATATCGCGCCCTTCGAACTGAATCTGGCCGTCACGGTGCATCAACAGCCGGGAAATGGTTTTGACCGTGGTTGATTTGCCCATGCCGTTGCGCCCCATCAGCGCCAGAACTTCCCCTTCGCCCAACGAAAGCGAGACATCAAACAGCGCCTGACTGGGTCCGTAAAACGCCGATACATTGCTGAGTGAGAGCAAGCTCATTCTGCATCCTCCCCAAGGTAGGCTTGGCGCACCAATGGATCATTGCGCACGTCCTCGACCGACCCAGAAGCAATGACTTTGCCATAGACCAGCACGCTGATGCGATCCGCCAAGGCAAAGACTGCCTCCATGTCATGTTCGATCAACAGGATTGGTGCCTGATGCCGCAGACTGTCCAAAACACCGATCAGGCGCTGCGACCCTTCGGCCCCCAAGCCCGCCATCGGCTCATCCATCAAAAAGGCTTTGGGCTGTAACGTCAGCGCCACGGCCACTTCAAGTTGGCGACGCTGACCGTGGGACAAATCCGCGGTGCGCATGTTGCGCTGGTCCAGCAACCCGGCCCGATCCAGTGCCGCTTCGGCATCCGCCAACAGCTCTGGGTCTTTCATTACCGGGCGCAAAAACCGAAACGTTCCGCCGCGGCGTCCCAAAGCCCCAAGAACCGCATTCTGCAGCACTGAATACTCCATCGCGAGATGCGATATCTGAAAGGTGCGCCCCATGCCGAGACGCGCGCGTTGAGCGGTTGGCAAAGGCGTCACGTCCAGACCATCAAACCAGACCTGCCCCGCATCCGGGCGCAGCGCGCCGGTGATCTGTTGGATCAGCGTTGATTTTCCAGCCCCATTAGGGCCGATCAAGGCATGGATCTCTCCGGGGACCAGCTTAAGATTAACCGCATCGCTGGCCTTGAGCGCCCCAAAGTTTTTGCTGAGGTCCTGCACTTTCAAAATGGGATCAGTCATGCCGCACCCGCCCAGCGATCACACCCCAAAGTCCACCACGCGCAAATAGCACGACCCCCAATAGGATCGCCCCCAAATAGACATGCCAAAACTGGCTGAGCCCCCCCAGAACATGTTCCAGCAAGATAAAGACCGCAGCCCCAGCCACAGGGCCGAACACGCGCCCCACCCCACCGAGAATGACAAAAATCATGATCTCACCCGAGGTTTGCCAAGAAAACATCGTTGGGCTGACAAAGCGGTTGAGATCCGCAAATAGCGCCCCTGCCAATCCGGTGATTGCGCCTGACACCACATAGGCCGTTAGAAACAATCGATATGGCGTCTGCCCCACAGCTTCGACGCGGGCAGGGTTCTGCCGCGCGGCTCCCAGCATAAGTCCAAATGGTGCGCGCAACGCCCGAGACACCAGCGCCAGGATGATCAACAACAGGCCATAACACAGCGCAAAATACTGAATTGGGTCCATCGTGTTGAGGCCGGGAAACGTGTTGCGGACATAGATCGACAGACCATCCTCTCCGCCATAGGCGGGCCACGAAATGGCAAAGTAATAAAACATCTGCGCAAAGGCCAAGGTGATCATGATGAAGTAGACCCCCGAGGTGCGCAGCGACAAAGCCCCAAGCGCCAAGGCCGCCAGCGCGGAGCTCACAATCGCAACGGGCCAGATGATCAGCATCGACTTGGTGCCCTCAATCACGAAGGGCCATTCGATCAGCGGGGTATAGCTTTGGGCATGCGCGGCCAAAATGCCCATGGCGTAACCGCCTAAGCCAAAAAAGGCCGCGTGGCCCAGACTGACCAACCCGCCAAAGCCAAGCGCAAAGTTCAACCCGACGCCCGCAATTGCAAAGATCACCGCGCGCGTGGTCAGCGTGATGATAAAGGGTTCATCCGCCATCCAGGCCCATACCGGCACCGCCAGCAGCAACAGCATCAAAACGCCATTCAGAAGTGGTTCACGTCTCATCTTATGTTGCCCCAAACAATCCGCGTGGCCGGAACAGCAACACACCCGCCATCAAGATATAGATCGCCATCGACGCCAAAGAGGCTCCAACCGTCGCTGCGGCTGCAGGCTCCATAAAAAACGCAAAAGCTTGGGGCAGGAGCATGCGCCCAAGCGTATCGGTCATGCCCACCAAAACCGCGCCGACCAGCGCGCCTTTGATCGATCCGATGCCACCAATCACGATCACAACAAAGGCCAAGATCAACACTGGTTCGCCCATGCCAACTTGCACCGATTGAATGGCCCCGATCAGCGCCCCGGCCAGCCCGGCCAGGCCAGCGCCCAACGCAAATACCAGCGTATAAAGGCGCGAAATATTGACGCCCAACGCGCCGATCATTTCACGGTCGTTTTCACCCGCGCGGATTTGAATGCCAATACGCGTGCGCGCGATCATCCAGAACAAACCTGCCGCAACCAGCAAGCCGATCACAATGATGAACAGTCGATAGACCGAGTATTCGATGCCCAGCGGCAGCATCACTGTGCCAGACAGCACCGCAGGTTTGTCCAAAAACAGAGGGAACGATCCAAAGGCCCAGCGCGTGCCTTCGGAAAAGATCAGGATCAGCGCAAAAGTGGCCAGAACCTGATCAAGATGGTCCCGGTCATAAAGTCGGCGAATGACCAGAACTTCGACAAGCACACCTGCAAAGGCCGCTCCGGCCAGACTGGCAATCAAGGCCAAGGCAAACGAGCCCGTCCATGCCGCGACCCCAGCCGCAGCAAAAGCACCGACCATATAAAGCGCACCATGCGCCAAGTTGATCAGCCCCATAACGCCAAAAATCAGCGTCAGCCCGGCGGCCATCAGAAACAGCATCACACCGAATTGCAGCCCGTTGAGGGTCTGTTCGGCCAAAAGAAGGAGGGTCATGTCAGATCTTGTCAGCAACGGAGGCGCAGCGAGCCGCGCCTCCTGATTGGATTAAAGCTTGCACTCAGCGGCGTAGACGTCCGAGTGGTTTTCCAGCCCCAAAGCCACAACTTTGTTGGTAAAGACATCACCTTCTTGGATGACTTCACGCACATAGATGTTTTGCACAGGGTGGTGGTTTGATCCGAAAGAGAAATCGCCACGAACACTGTCAAAATCAGCAGCTTCCAATGCGGCGCGGAACGCGTCTTGATCGCTGACGTCTGCTTTGTTCATCGCCGAGATCAACAGGTTGGCAGTGTCAAAACCCTGAGAGGCATAAAGCGATGGCAAGCGACCATACTCAGCTTCAAAGCTGGCAACAAAAGCCGCGTTTGCCGCGTTGTCCAGATCTTTGGACCATTGTGAAGTGTTCTTTACACCCAATGCTGCGGCGCCAACCGCTTGCAAGATGCCTTGGTCGAAACTGAAGGCCGGGCCAACAACGGGCAAATCAACACCGCTGTCCGCGTATTGCTTGAGGAAGGAAATCCCCATGCCGC
The DNA here is from genome assembly GCA_049116315.1 of Thalassovita sp. Classification (GTDB taxonomy): domain Bacteria; phylum Pseudomonadota; class Alphaproteobacteria; order Rhodobacterales; family Rhodobacteraceae; genus Thalassobius. Next base: position 57,492 of record JAGDZD010000003.1, on the reverse strand, counting down.
CGGGCAGGAAGAAGTAAACGCTGTCTGCGCCGCTGGCACGGATCTGTGCAATTTCTGCGGCATAATCTGTTTGGCCAAGCTTGGTATAGACTTCACCCGCCAGCTCACCGTCATAGAGACGTTTATACCCGGTCAGCGCGTCTTTGCCCGCGGGGTAGTTTGGTGCCAGAATAAAGCTTTTGCCGTAGCCAGTGCTTTTGGCAAAAGAGCCCGCAGCTTCGTGCAGGTTGTCGTTTTGCCATGCAACGTTGAAGTAATTCTCGTGGCAACCTTTGCCTGCCAGAGCCGATGGGCCGGCATTTGGAGACAGGTAAAATTTGCCTTGTGCCGTGGCCGCTGGAACCACAGCCATCGCCAAGTTGGACCAGATGATCCCGGTCAAAACGTCCACCTTTTCGGATTGGATCATTTTGTCGGCCAGCTGCACAGCCACATCGGGTTTGCGCTGATCGTCTTCGATCACCAATTCAATGTCGCTGCGGCCGGATTGCGCCAAAGCCAAGGTAAAGCCATCGCGCACATCGATGCCCAAGCCTGCGCCACCGCCGGACAAAGTTGTGATCATTCCAACTTTCAGACCTTCGGCCTGTGCGGCAACAGCCGTTGCTGCAAGCGAAGCAGCGACGATCAAAGATTTAACAGTCATCTTATCTCTCCCAGTTATTTGTGTGAGCTTGTGCCCACGATTTCCGGGCCCTGCGCACAGCAGTATGCACGAGCCACTTGAGCAATAACTTGCCGCCAAGTTGAAAGGAGTGCCGCACAAAAGCGGTGAGTGCGCCGGGCAAAGGAAGTTTCTACGCTCATCTGTGCCCCATTTGCATCGATTTTGATGCAACGGCGCGTGCCCTACCCTTCGCTGCCTGCCTCACAATCAGGAAAGCTACCCAATGCGTGATCGGGCAGTGGCCGCCCACAACTCTGCGCCCTAGGTGATCGGGAAAGCCAAAAGCACCGGACAGCCTATGCCCGGTGCTTTCGTTGGTGAGTGAGTGGCCTTGATTGGTGCTCGGCTTAGTGGCGGTGCTCCACCACAGGGGTCATCGGCGCAAGTTCACGGCGCGACATTTCCGAATAAGCGGTCAGTTTGAAAGGATCAAAGAACTGGGCAGCCACCCGCAACTGGTCCGCAGCCCGGCTCAGCGGCGCGTCAATGTGGGCATTGTCGCCAAAACGTTGCCGCGCAGCCAAAGCCATCTTAAACGCCAGCTCATTGTCGCCTGCATCAACCATCCGGTTCAAAGCCTTGCCAATCTCTTTGGGGCTCAGATCCAGATAGAGATCCAGCATCCGTCCGTATTCAACATTGGTCAGCACATCCAGCCCTTCTGGATCCAAACCGGTGCGATCTTCTCTCCAGATCCCAACCATGCCATCAACTGCGCGGCCGATCACATGATCGCGGCTGGCCAAGAAAGCCAGATAGGCGTTGGGCTTTTCAGAAAAGCCCGGAGGCACAAGGTTCATGCGGATCACATCTTTGACGCTATAACCATTGGCCACATATTTCCGCGTCTCTTTGACCAGCCAATTGAATGCCTCAAGATAATCTGGCATCGCCTCTGGTGTGTACATCATCGTCAAAGGACGGTGACCGTGCAGGATGTGGTCGGGGTTGCGTGCGATCATCGCTTCCATTGTTGTAACAGCTTTGTCCAAGCTGCCCTCTTCAACCCATGGCTCACCGTAATAGGGCATCAAGACATCACCAACGAACAGTGTCTTGGTTGCGGTGAAATAGACCAACAATGCATCTTCGGTTTCACCCCCCCCTTGTGGGATCAACTCGATCCGAGAGCCGCCTACAGTGACAAACTGAGCCGTATCGATGGCAACGTCTGGGTGATAATCGGCCACCTGCGCGTTGCTGAACCCGGCGCCACGGAATTGGTGGTAGCTGTGCGAGCGCTGCACACGGTCCAATGTCCCATGATAGTTTTCGCGCCCCATAATTGTGATGTTGGGGTTGTGCTCTTTGAGATAGTGGAACCCGCCGATGTGATCCCAATGAGCATGCGTGGTGATCATCGTGCCAATTTTTGGCAGGTCCGGATGGTACTCAAGCAGCATTTCATGCGCTTCACGCAGCGATTGAGGGTGCGTGCCCGCATCCACCGCAATCAACTGAGATCCGTCATCTGACAACACAAAGTGCACGTCAGAAAAACCAAAGCCAAACAAAGAGAAGACTTTGCCGGGGATCACTTCGTTCAGTTCACGATAGGCGCCCATCTGGGTGCCTTGCTGTTCTTCGACAGAGAACCAGTTCATGAACATCGCCTCGGGCGGGTTATCACCGTAGCCGCTCATCTTGGCAAAACGCGCCGCCTCGGAGGCGTTGCCGTCGCGATCATGCAAGACCGATAGGTGACGGAACACTTCGCGATAGAACCCCGGCAGAGGTTCTTTTTCCGGGTTTGCCACCAACCAATTCAGGTCTTCCATCGCCTCATCGAATTTGAAGAAGAAGCCCGGCACTTGGGTATAGATGATCCCAGAAGCCCACCGCACCAAAACGTCTTCCCCCTTGGTCAGCGCTTTGGCCTCTTCGAGGATATCGAATGTGTCGTTGACCCAGCCAATGCGGCGCATCAGCGGCACGTCATCCGCATAAGTGGCGCGCATGATAGCATAGGCCGCCATGTGATGCGCCCGCACCTCGGGGCTCATCTGCTCCCCATAAGTGTCCAGCATCTTTTCTAGGAATTCGATGCCGTATTCCTGTTGGTTTGATCCCAGGTATCCGTTCACCAATAGAAATAGGTTCTGAGGGTCCGTGTTTTGACCATAGGACAAGGTGGTTTCGAAATAGCGAACGGGTGCGTGAAAGCTGCGGTCGATCCAAGAGGGACCAAAAGTTTCAAACCCCGGCGCCAAATCCAACGACGATCCAAGTGTGGTTTCAATCAAGCGCTCAGCAACCGGCGTTGCGCCAGATTGCGCAAGAGCCGAGCCTGCGGTCAAAGCCGCAAACGCAAGGGGAAAGGCCAAATTTCGTAACTTCATTTTTGTCTCATTTCTCAAGTGTTACCCAGAACCGGCGGTGCAAAGGGCCCTTGTGTCAGGGCCGCAGACTGTCTCGCCGCCCGGTGCTGGGGTGCGTGGAATTGGAAAACTGGATCAACGGCGCTCTGCGCTGGGTCAGAGTGACCACTGCGTCAGGCATGCCACCGCCGAGAGGAGGCCAGTTTGTGATTTGAGGTTTAGCTCCATTAAAGTACCGATCGGTATTTTAATTAGGGAGCTTGCATCTTCACGTCAACCAATTAATGTACCAATCGGTATTTTAATGCTCTTTTTGATGGAGAACGGGACATGGCGCGCGGCAGACCAAGAACAAACGACCCGGACAAAGTACTTGAAGTTGTTATGAAAACCTTCTGGGAGAATGGCTACGAAGGGACATCTCTTGCCGATTTGGTTGCGGCAAGCGGCATGGCCAAACCCGGGCTATACGCCACCTTTGGTGACAAAGAATCACTCTACATCAAAGCGCTGGATCGCTATGCCACAAAGATCAGCAACCCAATGCTGGAGCGATTTTCGCAACCCGACCAGCCGCTTTCTGAAGCTCTTTCAGGGTTTCTTAAGACCATTGCCCTTAATGCCGTCTCAGAAGAAACAGCGCCGGGATGTATGATCGCGCTCAGCATTTCCGATCTATCGCGCCTGCCAGAGGCGGTGCAGGCCTCGGCCTTGGTGCATAACGCGGCCCGGACATTGGCCTTTCAAGACCGTTTCACGCGTGCCAAACACTCCAACGACCTAGACCCAGATGCCTCAACCGAAGATTTGGTGCTGTTCTTTTCAGCGCAGGCGCTTGCGGTTTCCGCATTGGCGCGTGCGGGCCAAGACCCAGACACGATTCAGCGGGTGATTGCCCTGTCGCTCAACGCCCTCCCACGGGGATCCACACCGCATTAATGTCGCCCGGAGGTGGTTATTGGCCGCAGAATTCTCTAAATAGGCACTATGGTGACTTCAAAACAAACCCAGAAAAAGCCCGGACGCCCTCGTAGCGAAGAGGCCCACAAGGCACTGTTGGTGACGACATCACAGTTGATGCACGAACATCCTATCCGGCTGATCACAATCAGCATGATCGCGCGCGAAGCGGGCGTTGGTAAGCCAACGATCTATCGCTGGTGGGACTCCAAATGCTCGATCATTATGGACGCGTTCCTAGCAGACTCCCAACCCCAGCTGACCGCCGACCTGGACCTCCCTCCGCTCGAGGCGATACAGCAATACCTTGCTGACTTGATTGCGTTTTTGAATGGTCACGCCGGTAAGATCATTGCCGAGATCGTGGGCGAAGGCCAATCAGACGCGCATATCATCGAAGAATTTCACGCCCGGTTTTTGACCCCAATTCTGGCGCCAGCCCTTGAGATTTTGCAGGCCGGTCAAGCAAGCGGAGATTTCGACCCAACACTGGATCTTGATCAAGTGGTCGACTTGATTTTTGGGCCGGTGTTTTTCCGATTGATCGTTGGACCGCGCCAATTGGACGACGCCTTTTTGGCCCAGTTGTCCGCCAGCAGCCTCCGAATTTTGCGCCCCAGCTAAGGTAAAAATATCGTGATTTGTGCTCGACCTCCAATTTAGTTACGAGGCGTAACGTAACTAAAATTGAGATCAAAAACGGAGTCTCTCATGCCTCATCTTTCGAAGCACCAGCAATTGCCCCACTTTATGGCCGCTCTGGTTTCGCGCAACCAAGCCTATTTGCCAGCGGTCGAGTTTCTGGACGCCGTTATCAAAAACGCGTCCGAACTGACATGGACAGAGTGTGAAGAAATCGGTGCCGCACTGGACACACAGAACTGTTCCGGATTTTGCTTGGGCATTCGCAACGGCATGCTCGAAGCCTTGCCAGAAGGAAAACGCAACCTTAAGCCTCTGATAGATCTCGCGCTTAAGATCGACAAAACAGGCGGCCAAATCGACGCCTCGGATTATGACGCCCTGCACAGTGCAGGCTGGTCTGATGACACCGCCGAAGACGTTCTGGCCCTTGTTGCCGCGTTCAAGATCTACAGCATCTTGGCCAATGGCATGGGATTTGGGACCCTCCCATCCGAGGCTTTTGCCGAAATGGGAGAAGGCACAGTGGCCAACCAAGGCTATGCGCCAGTGTTCCGCTCGTTCATGCAGGGCTAAAAACGCGCGCCGTGCCGAACAGTGTTTTGGCACGGCGCCTTTCGTGCGCCCTACCCAGTTGGTCAAAATTCAAACGGGATCAAGTCAGCTGGCGTTGTTTGCCAGCGGCACGGCGTGATCTGTGACCAATCGCATGCCCAGATGTGCTGGGGGGCTGCCTACAGCACAGCCACCGCGCGCAGGATCGCGGACTTGGAATGGCACGGCCGCGACATGCTCTCCTCCGACAAAAAAGGCCGGACAGCGTGACGGCACGCGTGAGCCATCCCCAGCATAGCAATCTTGGGTCCACTCCCATACGCTTCCGTTCAGATCAACAATGCCTTCGGCGCTGGTGGCAAAGCTGCCTGAGGGTCGCAGCCCACGGGGCGCGGTTTCTTTGATCAGATAAGCCGAAGCCCACGTCAGCGACGGATCGTCAAACAATGGGTCTGCTGCATCGGGCAGAACTGCGCGCGCCATCTGATCCCATTCCACAACTGTGGGCAGACGAAATGGGTGATCAACCTGCGCGTTGATCCAACGCACATATTGCACCACATCCGCATAGCTTAACCCGGTCGCCGGCAAGGTTGCCGCATCGCGGCCTTTCGGTGGGCGCAGTGCTAAATCACAGCCGTTATCGGCATGACATCGGTTCCATTCCGCAACTGAAACTTCGAACTTTTGCGCGTAAAATTTGCGCCCGTCTGGCATCACCACAGCAATGTCAGAAACCTGAGGCATCAAGGACGGATCAGGGCCGCGTTGCATCCAGAACGCGGCCCCAATCAAGATGACCACCGCCAGTCCCGCAGACACTTTGGCGAGGGAAGCCAAATCAAAGTATCTCTGAAATCGAGCGGTGGTCATGGTGTCACTCCGTTAGGTGGCTGTTGTGTGTGGCGCGACCACCTGTTCCATCAGGGCATTGTTCCAATCCCCTTCGACAACAAAGTGAGCAGTCGCCCCTAGCAAAACAGCTTCGATCAGATTGTGGTTCACATAGGCATAGACCCCGGGCTGCTCGAAGGTGTAGAGCGCAGCGCCCGCTGTCCCGCCTCGGATAAACCAGCTTTCCAATCCGGTCTGCGGCGCATCCGAGAAAGAGCCCGCCTCCCAGACATAGTTGCCATGGCCCCCAATCAAGTGCGGACGGGTGTCGCGGTTGGCCTGATTGTGGATCATCAACACGGTGTTGCCGACCTTGGATTTCAAAGCGTGTTCACCAGTCAACGCACCAACAGCACCGTTAAAGACCGAATGGGTCGGCGTGAGGGTCCGCATGGCTTCTAGGCTATCGGCGTAATCATCACCTGCCGCTTCGTAGGTGCGGTATTCCCCGTCTTCATCCATCGGCAGGTAATAGTCCTGCTCACCGATATAGGCGATTTCATCATAGGTCAGCGGATTGCCTTGACCATCCTTCAAACCATCACGCGGCAGCACCATTACCGCACCATTCATCCCATGTGTCACGTGATACGGGATCATCGCCCCGCCCGGCGCACAGTGATAGGTGAACACACCTGGCTTGGTCGCTTTCCAGCGCAGAACCGTTTCTTCGCCGGGGTAGATATGGGTCAACCCACCGCCACCCAACGCGCCTGTCGCAGCATGGAAATCAACATTGTGCTCCATCATAGAGCTTTCTGGATTGCGCAGCGTCACCTCGACATAATCGCCTTCGTGAACAATGATCAGCGGGCCGGGAACCGAGCCGTTGTAGGTCAACGCCCAAACGCTGGCGCCGGTGTCTTCGTCCACCACCATCAGGCGCTCTTCGGTTTCCAAAGTCACTTCGACAATTTTGGGACCACCAGTTGCAACCTGTTCGTGCACTGGCGCAAAGGGTGGGGCCACCATTTCTTGTTTGACGCGGGTATAGCCCGACAGATCAACGGGGGCCGCCTTGGTCTGCGCTTCGGCCTCAGCTTTGACAAAGTGAGCGGCGGGTGCGCGTGGCGTGACGGTTGGGGCGCGCCGCTGCGTGGCGGCGGCCAATCCTGTTGCACCTGTCATCGCCGCAGCGCCGGCCATGACGCTTCCGCGCAAAACGTTACGACGGCTGGTTTTCATCAGGCCGGGGTTGATAAACTTGGTCATGTCATCCTCCTGGGATCAAAAATATTGTGGGACTTCAAAGGTTGGAAAGCTGCTCTTCGAAACGCGCTTTGGCTTTCTTTGGGACGCGGCCAGCAAAGAAATCATCAGGCGCTTGACTGACATCTCCAACGGCGATGGTCATCACCATGCCCATGGCGTAATGCGGTTTGCACTCAATGCCATAGACCCCGTCTTGGGTTAGCGTCACACTGACTTCTTTGTTCATCTTGCCTTTGAATGGTTCTGCGCCTTCGGGGATCATGCCTTTGACGGTTTCAGCGTTGTGGCCTTTGTCTGTGGGGATGAACACAACGGTGTCCCCCGCAGCAACACGCAGAAAATCAGGTTCAAAAACCATCCGCTCGGATCCGTTTTTGTTCAGCATCTTTACTTCGAAGGTTTCTGCATAAACAGGTCCAGCCAAAACAGCGGCCATGATCATTGTGGGTACCAGTTTACGAAACATTTTTTGTCCTTTCGGGGTCTTGTGAGTTGCCCCAAGCTTAGACCTGTCGGGAAATCTGAATTTGCGCTGGCGCAACCTTTTGGCACTTTGCCAAAAACCCGTGTTGGACCTAGGCGCTGAGGTAAGGTTACAAACGGGCATGACCGAATCCTCACATAGATCCCCTTTGGCCCGACTTGATGAAAGCTTGCTGAGCGATCTCAAACCATTTGCCAAATTGGACAAGCGCCAAATCCGGCGAATCCTCGATCAGGCAACTTCGCGCCGCTATGACGAGGGCACCACGCTGTTTGATGAAGGCGCCAGTGCTGAGCGGTTCTTTTTGCTATTGGATGGTTTCATTCGCGTCATTCACATCACCGAAACCGGAGAGCAGGTCACCGCTCTGCATATCCCTGCGGGCCAGATGTTCGGCATTGCCCGTGCGTTGGGCCGCGACACCTATCCGGCCACCTCGGTCACGGCCTCAGAGGCGCTGATCCTAAGCTGGCCCATGCGGTTATGGGACGATTTCCTAAGCTATGAGGGATTTTCCATCGAAGCGGCCAAAACCGTCGGCATTCGGGTTGGCGAAATGAACACACGCCTGACGGAAATGGCCACGCAGCATGTCGAACAACGCGTGGCGAACGCTTTGCTGCGCCTGATCAACCAAACTGGGCGTCCTGTCCCGGATGGCATCGAGATCAACTTTCCGATCACGCGCCAAGACCTGTCAGAACTCACAGCGACGACACTGCACACCATCAGCCGAACATTAAGCGCTTGGGAAAAGCAGGGGCTGGTGAAAAGCCAGCGCAAAAAGATCACGGTGACCAACCCGCATAAACTGGTTGAATTCAGTCAATCAAAGACGAACAACTGACCGCGCGCCTCAGCTCAGACAGGAACAGCTGTTCGTCCAGCCCATATTCCATGCAAGCATCCGCAATCGTATGGAACGGGTTCACCAAACACCCCACGCACAACATGTTATGACGCAAAAACACTTGGATCGTTGCAGGCCAGCGTTTCATGACGTCATCCAAAAGAAGCGTCGTCGCATTCAGATCGCGGTGGGGCATAGGGTGTCCTTTCTCCACCAGTTTAGAGCGGCAACCGCCCCAAACGTTGCGCCAGCGCAAACTTAGACAGATGGATCAGCGCTACCCCTTGGCCATCCAAGAACCAAGGGAGGCCAACAGATGGCTGAAATCCTGACAAAATCGCGGGCCCGCAACATATTCTACGGAGGATCCATATTCTTCGTGGTCATCTTTGTTGTGCTCACCGCGCAAAGTCACCGCTACATCGTGAAGAAATCCACCATCCATCAGCCCCTGACCGAAGAGGTCGCCTTGGGCAAACGGGTTTGGGAAAAGCATTCCTGCATCAACTGTCACACGCTGCACGGTGAGGGCGCCTATTTTGCACCCGAAGTGGGCAACGTCATGACCCGCTGGGATGTGCTGGATGATCCCGAAGCGGCGTTTGAAACCTTGCAAGGCTGGATGGACGCCCAACCCTCACGGATCGAAGGACGCAGGCAAATGCCTTTCTTCGAGCTGACCGAAGAAGAGATGCGTGGCCTCGCAGAGTTCCTGCGCTGGGCTGATCAGACCGACACTCAGGGCTGGCCACCCAATGAGGCAGGCTAAGGAGAACCCGACATGAAATATCAATCACAACAAGTGGCGAAAGCCTATTTCGTCTGCGCAATGGCCTTGTTTGGCATCCAAGTGCTGGGCGGCCTGGTGGCTGGGTGGGTCTATGTCTCGCCCAATTTTCTGGCCGAACTGGTCCCCTTCAACATCATCCGCATGATCCACACCAACGCGCTGATTGTCTGGCTGCTGCTGGGCTTTTTCGGCGCGGCCTATTTTCTGGTGCCCGAAGAAGCTGAGCGCGAGCTTTATTCGGTCAAGTTGGCCTACATCCAGCTGGCGCTATTAATGGTCGGCACCTTAGGCGCTGTTGGGTCCTATTTGATGGGCATCCATGGCGGGCGCGAGTTTCTGGAACAACCGCTTTGGGTCAAACTGGGTATTCTGGTGGCAGCGCTGATCTTTCTGTTCAACATATCGATGACCGTTTTGGCAGGGCGCAAAACCGCAATCAGCAACGTGTTGTTGATGGGGCTGTGGCTGCTGTCATTGCTGTGGATCTTTGCCTTCATCAATCCCGAAAACCTAAGCCTTGATAAAATGTACTGGTGGATGGTTGTTCACCTGTGGGTCGAGGCCACATGGGAACTGGTGATGGCCGCCATTCTGGCCTTCTTGATGCTCAAACTGACCGGCGTAGACCGCGAAGTGGTGGAAAAATGGCTCTATGTCATCGTGGCCACCGCGTTGTTTTCCGGCATCCTTGGCACTGGTCACCACTTCTATTGGATCGGCACACCGGGCTATTGGCAGTGGATTGGTTCGATCTTTTCCACCTTCGAAGTCATTCCCTTCTTCCTGATGATGAGTTTTGCCTTTGTCATGGTTTGGAAAGGCCGGATGAACCACCCCAACAAAGCCGCTCTTTTGTGGTCGCTTGGCTCTTCGACGGTGGCGTTCTTTGGGGCTGGTGTCTGGGGGTTCTTGCACACGCTGCATGGGGTCAACTTTTACAGCCACGGCACACAGATCACAGCCGCGCATGGACACCTTGCTTTCTATGGCGCCTATGTGGCGTTGAATCTGGCGATGTTCACCTATGCAATGCCCATGTTGCGCAATCGGGCCCCTTATAACCAAGTGCTCAACATGAGCTCGTTCTGGCTGATGACAGGGGGCATGGCCTTCATGACCTTTGTGCTGACCTTTGCGGGCACCATCCAAACCCACATGCAAAGGGTGGTCGGTGACTACTTCATGGATGTGCAGGATGCCTTGTCGGTCTTCTATCTGATGCGCTTTGGCGCTGGAGCGGCCGTGGTTATCGGCGCCGTGCTGTTCATCTATTCGATGCTGGTGGTCCGCGACAAAGAAGTCATCACTTCAGGCGGTTCCGCCCCCGTAGCAGGAGAATAACAATGACCATCCACGATGTTCCTACCCTTCCCTATTACCATCCAACCGGGCGTGAATGTGACTTGTTTGAAACCGCCCATACCAACGGTTTGCCCCTTCTTTTGAAGGGGCCGACCGGCTGCGGCAAAACCCGCTTTGTCGAACACATGGCTGCAAAGCTGGGCAAGCCACTTTACACCGTGGCCTGTCACGACGACCTGTCAGCGGCGGATCTGATTGGCCGCTATTTGTTGAAAGGTGGTCAGACCGTGTGGGTTGATGGGCCGCTGACCCGCGCCGTGCGCGAAGGGGCCATTTGCTATCTCGATGAGGTGGTGGAGGCGCGCAAAGATGTCACCGTTGTGCTGCACCCGCTGACCGACACCCGGCGCAGTTTGATGATTGACCGCACCGGCGAAGAGTTGACCGCCCCAGCGGGATTTATGCTGATTGCGTCGTATAACCCCGGGTATCAAAACGTGTTGAAGCGCTTGAAACCCTCTACACGCCAGCGGTTTTTGTCGATGTCTTTTGACTTCCCCGCGCCTGATATTGAAATCGCCGTTGTCGCTCAGGAAAGCGGATTGCAGGCCGACCGGGTTGCGCCACTGGTGCGTCTGGCCGGGCATATTCGTGCCCTTTCGGGAATGGACCTCGAAGAGGGCATATCGACCCGGCTGCTGACCTACGCCGCCACGCTGATCGCCGGCGGTATGGGCGTAGATCACGCACTAGAGGTCGCGGTGGTTGAACCTTTGACCGACGAACCAGATGTCCAAGTCGCCCTGCGCGATTTGATCGCAACTGTGTACGGGTGATGTCATGCGTTTGATGGACCTGATGGAGCCAGAGGAAACCGTCGGCAACCTCTGGCATGATATGGCGCAAGACATCGCCACGGATGCCCGTTTTGCACAGGAAGCTGTGGATCTGGCCGCGCTACGGTCTAGCCTGGCCGTGCTGTTTCGCGCACTTGGTGGCGCACAGGGTGTCGAAATCGGCGCAGCCCCTGAAACGGTGGTCCGTCATCGCCAACCCACCAGTCGAAAATTGGGCTCTGGACAGGATCGCGAAGCGGTGGCGCGTTTTGACGGGGAGCGCCTGCGCCTGCCCCCAGTGATCGACTTTTTCCCCGCAAAAGAGCTAAATAGGGCTGCGTATTTCTGGCTTACCGCCCTTGCGGCCTTGCACACCAAGGATATAGCACAAGCGCCGAGAAATGCATTCAACGCGGATCTGGCCCAGATTTTTACCAACACACAGGCCTGCGAACTGGCGATGCAGCACTGTCCCGGTCTGCGGCCCGCCTTTCGCACAATGGCCCAGATTGTTGTCGCCCGGCGCGCGTCCTTAACGGGCACCAAAGCAGAGCGCCAGATGGAAGCGCTCATTCAGGATCATCTATCCGGCTTAGCTCCGCAGGCCTCAGATCCACATCCGTCGGCCAACGCAGATGCAACCGGTTATATGCCGTTTAAGCCCGTGCCCATCTGGTTGCATTTCGAAACGCCACAATCAGGTCCAGCCGCCCAAGAGGATGACACATCCGACCTCAGCCAAGCCCCAGCAGCGCTCGCCACCACAAACAAAAAGCTGGGTGAGCGCAGAGATCTGGAGCAAACCCGCCGCAGCGACAGCTTTATCATTCACCGCTTTGAATCGATCCTGTCATGGGTGGAATCGATGAACATCAATCGATCAGTCGATGATGACGACGATGAACACGCCCAGAAAGCCGCGGATGATCAAGACAAAATCACGCTGAGTAAACATCACCGCAAGGCCGCAACTCGTTTGCGCTTGCATCTGGATCTATCCCCTGCGGATGCAGAACACGAGAAACTGGCAGGCGCCTTCACTTACCCTGAATGGAATCACAGATCGCGCAGCTATATGGCCGATCATTGCCGCGTGCTGGAGACACCCACCCGCCCCGAAGGCGCAGAGCTGTTTCGCGCCAATCAACGTCATATCCGCGCGGTCAAACGCCAGTTCGAAGCGCTGCGCCCCCGGCGTATTTTGCGGCCCAGACAGATTGACGGCACAGAGCTGGATCTGGATGCGGTGATTTGCGCGCAGGCGGATTTGCAGGCCACGGGGCGCAGCACCGATCGGATTTGGCAGGACACCCGCCAAGTGGAGCGCGATCTGGCCGTCGCCTTTTTGATCGATACCTCACGCTCAACCGAAGCTGCAATCGGGGACACATCAGTCATCGAAGTGGCGCAACAAGCCATGAGCGCCTTGGCCTTTGGCATTGATGCGGCTGGGGATCAATTGGGGATTTGGGGGTTTTCTTCGCTGCGACGTGACCGGGTGTTTCTAAGCAAGGTCAAAGCCTTTTCAGACCCGATGGGCGCTCAGATCGGTCAGAACATTGCAGCCCTCAAACCCGGGCATTACACGCGCCTAGGTACCGCAATCCGTCATGTCAGCGCCCAGTTGAATGCACAAAAAGCCAGTCGAAAATTGTTGATTGTGCTGACCGATGGCAAGCCAAACGACCTTGATCACTACGAAGGTCAACATGGCATCGAAGACAGCCATATGGCCGTGCGTGAAACCCGCCGCGCAGGCATCAGCCTGCATGGGGTTATCATTGACGAAGATGGGCAAGATTGGTTTGCCCGGATCTTTGGCCGTGGGGGATTTACCCTGTTGCCCAATCCCGAGCGCTTGAACCGCGCTTTACCTGATATCTATCGAACCCTCACACAGGAGAGCTAAATGCGTTGTCTTTGCCTTATATTCGGAGTTTTGGCCTCTCCTCTGTCAGCCTCAAGCTATGATCGCCCCATCCCCCAAGCCCAGTCCGCAACCGCGGAGATTTGGTTCGCCCTTGCCAGCATTGCGTTGTTCGTAGCCCTGTACGGCGTGTATCGCATTGTGAAGGCGCGATGACTGGTGGGCGCTGGCCCGCGTGGCTGATTGCGATTGCGCTCTATCCCTTTGGGGTGGGTGCGATGGCTGTAAACGTGTTTTTTGCCTCGTTGCTGGGCAGCTATGTCGGGGCGCCTGTGGCCTCAACCACGGTGTCCATCGTGATCGGTGCACTGATTGCGATTCCAGCGACCTATGCCTTTGCCCGCCACATTCGCCACCTCATGGATCAAGCCGACCGCGCGGTGGCCAGATCAGGCCAATAAAGGCGATCCCTAATACAAAAGACCCCGCAGGGGATCTGCGGGGTCTTCGCCATCGGGCCAATGGCCCTATTTCTGGATCGCGTTACGCCAGAAACGCGCTGATCCCGAAAAAGATCAACGCTGACAAAATCGCAGCGGCAGGGACGGTGATGACCCAGGCGGCAATGATTGTCAGGAAGTGCGAGCGGCGCACAAGCTTGCGACGGCGACGCTCTTCAACGGCATAGGTTTGACGATTGGGTAGGCTTTGGCGCGCTTTCTTGATGCGTCGCTCTGCGTCCCACTCACGGAAGAAACCAACTCCAAAGACACCACCAACCGCAATATGCGTCGAACTCACCGGAAGCCCCAGCCAGCTGGCAACGATCACAGTGATCGCAGCAGACAAGGCCACGCAATAGGCACGCATCGGGTTCAGTTTGGTGATCTGGCCACCGACCATGCGGATCAATTTGGGGCCAAACAGGAACAGGCCAAACGAAATGCCCAAAGCCCCGATCACCATCACCCAGAAGGGAATGCTGATTGCATCAACAAAGTTGCCGGATTTGGAGGCCTGCACAATAGCCGCCAACGGGCCAACCGCGTTGGCCACATCGTTTGCCCCATGCGCAAAGCTGAGCATGGCCGCGGAAACAACCAATGGGATCCCAAACAAAACCTTCAACGATTTGTTGCGGTTTTCCATGCCCTCGGATTGCTTGCGGATCACAGGAATAGTGATCAACCACACCGCAATGCCCACGGCCAAACCGATGCTCAGTGCGCTGGTAATGTCGATCTTGATGATCTTTTTCAGCCCCTTCAGCGCCAAGTAGCTTGCAAAAGCCCCAGCCATGATACCCACCAGAATAGGCACCCAAGTGCGCGCGGCTTTGATCTTGTCATCGCGATAGATGATCCGCGACTTGATCAGCCACAGGAACGCCGCTGCGATCACACCGCCCAGCATCGGTGAAATCACCCAGCTGGCAGCAATCTTACCCATCGTTGGCCAATTGACCGCCGTAAAGCCGACCGCAGCGATACCTGCCCCCATCACACCGCCAACAACCGAATGGGTTGTGGATACCGGAGCGCCAATCCAAGTTGCCATGTTGACCCACAAGGCCGCAGCAAACAGCGCGGCCATCATGGCCCAGATAAAGGTGGTCGAAGTGCCCATGCTTTCAGGGGCAATGATGCCTTTGGCGATGGTTGAGACAACGTCCCCGCCTGCAATCAATGCGCCTGCGCTTTCAAAGATGACCGCAATCGCAATGGCGCCCCCCATGGTTAGGGCTTTGGCCCCAACTGCGGGGCCCATATTGTTTGCCACGTCATTTGCACCGATGTTCAGCGCCATATACGCGCCAAGGCCGGCGGCAATAACCACAATCACAACGTTGTTTGCTTGGTCAAACAGCATCGCAGCAGCAAGCGCTGCAAACACAACAAAGACCAATGCAATGCCCGGCCCCACCATGGGGCGCCCGACATAGGCCGTTGCCAGTTCAAGGTTTGAATATCGTGCCAGATCCCGATCAAGGGTCTCTAGGTGACGCTGATCGCCATTTTTAGATTTAGCCAACTGTCGTTCCCCCCGACATTAAGATTGCCGGAAGCTAGACATATCGGGCCAAAACATCAACCGTGCGCGTTGACCCGAACCGTATTCACAGAGAAATCACGCAAAAGCTGTTTTAGCTCGTCTTCATCAACCAAATCAGCGGCTTTACTTGGGGCAATCCACATCCGCTTGCGTTGATCCACTTCGGGGTAGTCATCCGCCAGTTCCGACACTTGGATCGCAAAAACATGGGTTTCGACCGGAACCGCAAACTCTGGGTTCAATCGTTTGTCATACCCATAGATGCCAATCGGATCGGACAGAGCGACGCTATTGTGAACCCCCGCTTCTTCCCAGGCTTCTTGCAAGGCAGCCTGCGACAGCTCCATTCCACGAATGGGCCATCCTTTGGGGATAATCCAACGCCCGGTGTCTCGGCTGGTAATCAGCAAAATTTCGACGTCATCACCATGCCCGCGGTGGCACAGGGCCGCCACTTGCAATTTCTTGGGCCGTTGAAACAAAGGTTCAACGATGTTGCCCCACAACGTCGTTAGCAATTCGGTCATTCTTAGCTGCTCGTTTCTAATTTAGAATGAATATAGGGAAAATTGTCCGATTTGCAAACCGGCCCCCAAAAATGCGCAAAACATCGCGCAACCCTAGCGCAAGGTCACACCCTTAGCACAGCAACTTATACGTTCAATTTGAAGAAAAGATGACAGGAAAAGTCATCAAATAGTGTGGCCGTTTCAACTTGGTTAAAACCAAGCGCGCCGCTTTACACCAAGGCCGATCTTGCGGCGGCCTTGGTGCGGGAACACAGAATCGACTTAAGCTTCGTCAGCCCAAGGACCATGTTGATCTGAGGTTTCATCATCCAAGCGCACAAAGCCATGGCGACCAAAATAGTCGCGCTGTCCTTGGATCATATTGGCAGTGCCGCGGCCGGTGCGCATCGCATCAAAATAAGCCAGCGCCGAGGCATGAGCCGGTACGGCGATGCCGTGTGTTGCGGCAATCGCCACCACTTTGCGCAGCGCTTGGTGGGTTTCCTTGATCCGATCCGAGAAATACGGCGCGGCCATCAAGCTGCGCTTTTCATCTTCGGCCAAAGCCCCAGCCATATCATCCAGCATTGCCGAGCGGATAATACAGCCCTCGCGCCAAACCCGCGCAATATCCGGGCCACGCAGCGCCCAGCCAAAGCTTTCAGACGCCGCCGTCATCATCCGGAACCCTTGGTCGTAACAGAGGATTTTTCCGCAGATCAGCGCCTGCTCCAACACATCCTGCGGCAAATCTTCGGCCGCAATCGCTTCAGGGGCGGCTCCGTAAAGATCTTCCAGTGCCGCGCGTTCTTCACGACGAGATGAAATGTTGCGTGCCACAACCGCCGCTTCGATCACTGGGATCGGCGCGGCAAGATGTTGCGCTTCGATGGCGGTCCAGCGCCCGGTGCCTTTTTGCCCCGCCGCATCAGCAATCACATCCAAAAGCGGGCCATTTGTTGCCGCATCGGTTGTCCCGGCCACGGCCCCGGAAATCTCAACCAGATAAGACTGCAACGGGCCTTCGTTCCAACGATCAAACACGGCGCCGATGTCTGCCGCAGTCATGCCCAGACCGTCGCGCAGCAACCCATAGGTTTCTGCAATCAGCTGCATGTCAGCATATTCGATGCCATTGTGAACCGCTTTGACGAAATGTCCCGATCCTTCTTCGCCCATCCAATCCGCACAGGCGCTGTCGCCAAATTTGGCCGAGATGGCTGTCAGGATATGGGCCACACGATCCCAATGCTCTTTGGGGCCACCCCCCATGATGGCCGGGCCAAACCGGGCGCCTTCTTCGCCGCCCGAAACACCAATCCCAAGAAACGGTGTGGTCAAACTCCGCATCCGGCGGTTGGTGTCGTGGAAATTGGCGTTGCCGGCATCAATGATCAGGTCTTCGGGATCAAGCAAGCTGCGGAGCGCTTCGATTTGATCGTCCACGGGCTGACCGGCGGGCACCATCAAAATGATGGCACGCGGTTTGGCCAGAGCATTCACAAACGCCTCGAGTGTTTCGGTTGGCGTGATCTTGGAGGCCAAGTCTCCGGCATTGGCCGCGAAGGCCTGAGTGACGGAACTTGTGCGGTTCCACACGGCAATATCAAAGCCTTTTTCGGCGATATTCAGCGCTAGGGCAGATCCCATAGTCCCTAGGCCAATCAGGCCGATTTCACTGGTGCTCATGTGTCGAATTCCTTGTTTGGTCTGTGCAGCAAGCTGGCTTGTGCGTGGTGGCTCAGCAGCCAGCTCTATGTTGGCAGCGTGGGTGACAAGTTGTGTTAACCTCTAAACGAACAATTTGAAACATTACACTTGTGAGTTTTGCCCCCTTGGCTCGACCTCTGGGCTCGGTTTCTGAGGGAGATGATTGAAGCGAAGAACTCAAGGTCGCATTCATGCCGACTGACCTCTGCTTTTGGCGGTGATCAAGATCGGCGCAACACCAATATATGACCAATTTTATTTACACTTTTGAAAAATGATGGAACTGCTTGATAAGATGGAAGCAAACCAATGCTTAGTATCGCTTAAGACGAGTGGGCGCAGAGAGTTGGCTTACCGGACGTTGTCATGAAAGACATAGTTCGGCAAGCGTACGCCACCGCGGAAGTCTCAGCAGTTCTCGAGAACACCTTTGATTTCCGTGACATGTCCGATGATGACGTAGAGTTCCAAACTGCAATAATCGACATTTTTGTTTACAACTATCTGAAGTCAAAGGGCATTGATCCCAAACATAAAGTCACGGACATTAGAACCGTCGGATGGGCCTCAAATTTTATGAGAAGCGGCCCAGGAAATTTCTGAGCTGTTCATTTGCAATTACGCAACCAACTCTAGGTTGGCAGACAGCAAGATGGATAATGATAACGCGACACGAAACAGTACCGAAGGATTTTGAGGCGATTGCAGGCGACTTCAAATATGTTTCTCCAAGTGAAGTGCTCTTTTGGCGCAAACCTTGATGAACACGCCGGATATTTTCGCAATCTTCGAAGCAGCCAAGGGGGGGCAGGGACTTCTCTCCGGAAGAATCTCGGACCATTTTCAATTTTTTGGAAAACTATCGTCAAGACTATAGGAAAAAGTTTGGACCTGACTACGGGAAGTTGAGTACGGCAATAGTCTTGCTACGAATATGTGTAGAAGGAGAGTACTCGGATCTAGATGATCCGCTTGCACAAATCTGGTTAGAAAAGTACTGCCCAAAAAGTGAGATTTCAAACGTGGTAGACGCGATAATTGGCGACACTAGATCACCGTTTGTGTGATGTCTTGTTCATGTTTCAAATGACCGTTTTCTTTGTCGGCTTAAGAAATAGATGAATATATAATAAGAGGTGCGGCAATGCTTTCGGCATTATCCGTACCAGCAACCCCGCGTTCACCCAAAACGCCGCCGCCTGCGAATTGCCACCGAGTTTGGTTTCGCCCGTTGAAACTAGGCCGTTCATTGTCGCACCAATTACACCACCGGCGTTCCCGGCAGTGACCGATTTATTCAGGTACAATGGCCATCAGAAATTGAAAACTCGCTCTCCGGGGTGCCTCCGGAGCGAAAAGACGGGGCCACACGAACCCTATTGTTTCACGTACCCAGTGGACCGGTACTTATTCAAAATGAACATGGCGACAACGAGCATGTTACTTTCCCAAGGTTCTCGGTTCTTGTTGGAGGAGGAACTGATCTCTATCCTCTGTATTCCAGCCTTGGGCGTGTCGGAGGGATGCCACATTCAGGCGAGCTTCTAGATAGCGGATTGGGCCATACCTTCCACTCGTCCGAAGGCTTTGAGACTTTCCCGAACAAAAACCATGGCGATAGGACTAGATACGCATATCCAAATGAAACAGGCGTTGCATATAATCGAGATACTTTTTTCGCGGACCCCTGGAAATAGCAGGAGTCGAAGCGATCCTCAGCTGCAAGCATTGGGAAGCTGATCCACCATCTCATCCTGCTCTGGACGTTCCGCCTTGGCTCCGCTTACTCTCTCAGAGAACAAACGCTTTGCGCCCGCTGTCGTTAGCGCGTCAGTCTGAGCGTCAAGATTTTTGTCTGTGGTTGAAACGCGAGCATATCCGATGATCATGCCCTATCACGACAAAAATCTTCCAAATCCCAAAACGTTTTGCCATAGGTTTTTGGAACCGCTACCATCTTGATCACTCGTGCGGAGATTGAGCGTAACAAAAACGACGGTTTTTAAACGCGATGCTTGCATCACTGACCGCGCTTCGCATAATCAAAACAATCAGATGAGCCGGTACCATCGCCTCTTTCGACCGTTTGCGGTTTTAAACTCTGATCACAAACTGAATGCGATCTCTGTGGAGCCGATAGATGCAAGTCGAAACAACCCCCATCCCTGACCTGTTGGTGATCACACCACGCCGTTTTGGGGATCATCGTGGGTTCTTTTCCGAAAGTTGGAACCGCGCTTCGCTGGAAACTCAGGGCATCCACCTGCCCGAGTTTGTCCAAGACAATCATTCGCTTTCAACCGAAGTGGGCACCGTGCGCGGGCTCCACTTTCAAGCGCCGCCCCATGCACAGGGCAAGCTGGTGCGATGTGGTCGAGGCCGCATCTTTGATGTGGCTGTTGATATTCGGGTTGGGTCAGCGACCTATGGCGATTGGTTTGGGAAAGAGTTGTCATTCGACAATGCGAAACAACTCTGGATTCCAGCAGGGTTTTTGCATGGGTTCATGACGCTCGAACCAGACAGCGAAATCATCTACAAATGCACCGACCATTACGCGCCCGAGTGTGATGGCGCGGTCAAATGGGACAGCTGCGGCATCGACTGGCCCAGCGCGCAAGCCACCCCGATTATTTCCGAAAAAGATGCGCAGGCCGACCCGTTTTCCGCTTTCAACTCTCCCTTTGTTATCAAGGATTAACCCATGAAGCTTTTGGTAACGGGTGGCGCAGGCTTTATCGGATCCGCGGTTGTTCGTCTCGCAATCGAGCGGGGACACGAGGTGATCAACCTCGACGCGCTGACCTATGCGGCGTGTTTGGATAATGTCGCCTCTGTGGCGGACAGCCCGCTATATGCGTTTGAACATGTCGACATTCGGGATCGCCAGACCCTGGATCGCGTGTTCAACACCCATAAACCAGATGTGGTGATGCATCTGGCCGCCGAAAGCCATGTCGATCGTTCGATCGATGGGCCGGGTGACTTTGTAGAAACCAATATCACCGGCACATTCAACATGCTCGAAGCCGCTCGCAAATATTGGGTGGAACAGGGCAAACCGGATGGGTTCAGATTTCATCACATCTCCACCGACGAGGTGTTTGGTTCTCTGCCAGACGATCCCGCGGTGCAATTCACCGAAGACACCCCCTATGACCCCCGCTCCCCGTATTCTGCGTCTAAGGCCAGTTCGGATCACTTGGTGCGGGCGTGGCATGAAACCTATGGTTTGCCGGTTGTGTTGACCAACTGCTCGAACAACTATGGCCCCTATCATTTCCCTGAAAAGCTGGTGCCGGTTGTGATTTTGAATGCCTTGGCGGGCAAAGAACTGCCCATTTATGGCAGTGGCGCAAATATCCGCGATTGGCTGTTTGTCGAAGACCATGCCGACGCGCTGCTGCTTGTCGCCGAAAAGGGGGATATTGGGCGCAGCTATAACATCGGTGGCGAAAACGAACGCACCAACTTGGACCTTGTCCAATCCATCTGTGCGATCCTTGACCAAAAACGGCCCAAAGCCGAAGGCAATTATGCCGATCAGATCACCTTCGTCGCAGATCGGCCGGGACATGACGCCCGCTATGCGATTGATCCAAGCCGTATTCGCACGGAACTGGGCTGGCGACCGTCGGTAACGGTCGAACAAGGTCTGGAGAAGACGGTCGACTGGTATTTGGCCAACGAAGATTGGTGGCGTGCATTGCAGAACCGTCAGGGTGTGGGCACCCGGCTGGGGGTAAAGGCATGATCTTGGTCTTTGGAAAGACCGGTCAGGTCGCCAGCGAGCTTGCCGCACTTTTGCCAGAGGCTGTGTTTCTTGGACGTGCCGAAGCCGACCTCACAGATCCCGCAGCCTGCCACGCCGCGATCCTCACGGCCAAGCCCACCGCCGTTATCAATGCGGCTGCCTATACAGCGGTGGATCGCGCCGAAGAGGACGAAATCACCGCAACCTTGGTCAATGGACAAGCCCCCAGTGCGATGGCCAAAGCCTGCGCCGAACTGGGCATCCCATTCGTGCAGATATCAACGGATTACGTGTTTGATGGGCAAGGGCCCGACCCGTTCTCGCCTGATCAAGTAACAGCCCCACTTGGGGCGTATGGGCGGTCAAAACTATTGGGCGAACAGGGCGTCATCGCTGCGGGTGGGGTTCATGCGATTGTGCGCACATCTTGGGTATTTTCCGCGCATGGGGCTAATTTTGTAAAGACCATGCTGCGCCTTGGTGCGACTCGCGACCAGCTCAGCATCGTGGCCGATCAAATAGGTGGTCCGACCCCCGCACGGGCCGTGGCTCAGGCCTGCCTTGCGATTGCCACGCAGCTGATCTCAGAGCCAAACAAGTCTGGAACTTATCATTATACTGGGGCGCCAGACGTCAGCTGGGCCGATTTCGCCCGCGCCATTTTCCAAACAGCCGCGATTGACTGTGCGGTGCAGGATATCCCCACCTCAGCCTATCCGACGCCTGCGGCGCGCCCTGCCAACAGTCGGCTGTCTTGCGAAACAACCCTGGCCACCTTTGACCTGCCACGCCCAAGTTGGGCTGAGGCCCTATCCGAAACTTTAACAGAGTTGGACCCCCAACCATGACCCAACGCAAAGGCATAATCTTGGCGGGTGGCTCTGGCACCCGGCTGTACCCGTTGACGATGGCCGTTTCAAAGCAGCTGATGCCCATCTACGACAAGCCGATGATCTATTATCCGTTATCGGTCCTGATGCTATCTGGCATTCGCGAGATTGCGATGATCACGACTCCGCAAGACCAAGCCCAATTTCAGCGCTTGTTGGGGGACGGTGCCCAGTGGGGCCTGTCGATCAGCTATATCACTCAGGCCTCGCCGGATGGCCTCGCTCAGGCCTATATTTTGGCCGAGGAATTCTTGGATGGTGCCCCTTCTGCGATGGTGCTTGGTGACAACATCTTCTTTGGCCATGGCTTGCCGGAAATGCTGGAAGCAGCAAACGCCAAAGAGGCGGGCGGCACGGTGTTTGGCTATCACGTTGCAGACCCAGAGCGTTACGGCGTGGTCAAATTCGACACCGATGGCACGGTCGAACAGATCATCGAAAAACCCGAAGTGGCCCCAAGCAACTATGCGGTGACTGGACTCTACTTTTTGGATGGCGACGCCCCGCGGCGCGCCAAGCAGGTTAAACCTTCGGCCCGAGGCGAGTTGGAAATCGTGACCCTACTGGAAAGCTATCTGGCGGATGGCACGCTTTCCGTTGAGCGCATGGGGCGGGGATATGCATGGCTGGACACAGGCACCCACGCCTCGTTGTTGGATGCTGGAAACTTTGTGCGGACCCTGTCTGAACGACAAGGCATGCAATCAGGTTGCCCAGAAGAAATCGCCTTTGTTCAAGGGTGGATCACCGAGGCAGAGCTTTTGGAATTGGCCGAGACCTTCAAAAAGACCGACTATGGCAAATACCTGATTGGTCTAACGAAATAGCCAGTGCCAACTGACGGGTAATGCCGGCGCTGTTTTAGGTCCTGCGCATGGCCTGTACTGCCCTTTGCTTGCCCGCATTGGTCGTCGAATCAATGAGTCTGGGGCAATTTCAGCCACCGGAATGCATCAATAGACACCAAAGTGTTGCTCATTGGTTGCATCGCATTACGTAGCGACAACTCTTGAGTTCTCTACTCGGTGTTATGGAGGTTTCCAGACCATCGGAGCACTCAGGTCTGGCCTCACGTCCGAGAGGGCCACCTCAGGCGACACCGCGCAACTTATTGAATAACAAAACGTTTACCCAGCCACCAAACGTTGAACCCAAACATCCCTGCACCGGGGCAGGGTTTCAACCGCGCTGAAACACTCTGGCGATGCTCTACCCCTGTTAGGAGAGTACCAACAGCCATTAACAACTATTGCGAAACTGACGTTGAGGTGATCATAGCCTCTGCGCGTTCGAACTTTTGAAACATTCAACAACACATTCGACAAAACGCGAATTCGCTGCTCTAATTCGAATGAAGATATCCCAAAAAGAAGTGTCAATGTGACCCATTCCGATATGCCTTCTCCCGCCACTTTTAATGCCGAACGCCTCGCCGACGCAATTTCCGCCTCAAGTGACGGGCTTTGGGAATGGGACATTCAAAGCAACCAACTGACCTGCTCTGATACGATGTTAAGCCTACTGGGGCTGGAGGGTGGTGGCGCGGCTCTTAGCTGGGACACGTTTCGCGCGTTGGTCCATCCAGACGACCGCCCCGGCTTTGACACGGCGCTATCGGCCGAGCCTGCGCAAGACACCTTTAATATCAAATGCCGCCTAGATCATGCCCACAGCGGCACCAAATGGTTCAAACTGCGTGGCTGCATCAAACGCGATGCTCACGGCGCGCCGCACTTTGCAACGGGACTGCTGTTTGACATTTCCAGCTCAGAATCCGCTTCGATCGCGATTGCGACCCAGAACGCCCAGTTTGAGAACTTGGCGGAGAATGTGCCCGGCGCCCTAAACCGCTATATTATTCAGCAAGACGGCTCTCAGACGCTGGATTATGTCAGCCCCGGATTTTACGACATCACCGAACTGACGCCAGAAGACATTGCCGCCGACAGCACCAAGCTTTGGCAAATCATGCACGAAGATGATGTGGCGGAGACTGCTGCCTCTGTCGAAGCCGCCGCCCGAGATTTGAAGCACTGGGAACAGACCTTTCGGCTTCGCACCAAATCCGGCGCGATCAAGTGGCTGCATGGACGTGGGAAACCTTGGTTGCGTCAGGACGGCGTGATCGTATTTGACAGCGTCATCAGCGACATCACCCAACTCAAACAAACCGAAGAGGAACTGCGGATCAGCCAAGGCCTGTTGGCACAGGCGCAGAAGTTCGAAGCCATCGGAAAATTGAGCGGCGGCATTGCCCATGATTTCAACAACCTCTTGGCGGTCATCGTTGGGAATTTGGAGATGCTGCAAGAGGACATCCAAGACGCAGATCTGCTGGACATGGTTAATCCCGCGATTTCGGCCTCACGAACAGGCACTGAGCTTGTGGGCAAGATGCTAAGCTTTGCCCGCAAAGCCAAGCTGGACGTCAACAAGACCGAACTGAACGAGGTGGTGCAAGCCTCGTCCAAATGGGTGCAACGCACCATGCCAGCCAATATCAAGCTAAAGCACCGCCTGAACCGTGATATTCCACCGATTTGCATCGACAGAACCTTCTTGGAAAATGCGTTTCTGAACCTTGTTGTGAACGCCTGTGACGCGATGCCAGAAGGCGGTGAAATCATCGCAACCACTGGGATGTGCACGCTCTCGGCCGAGGATGTGCGCACGCTGAACCTTGAGCCAGGTCACTATGTGACCTTTGCCTTAGAAGACAACGGCTCCGGGATTTCGGACGAAAACATCGCAAAGATTTTTGAACCGTTCTTTTCCACCAAATCAATGCCAGCCCGACAAGGGCGCGGCATGGGGTTGGCGATGGTTGATGGCTTTATGCGCCAATCCGGCGGAGCCATTCAGGTCCAATCGACAGAGGGACAAGGCACCAAGTTCACGCTTTATTTCCAAACCAGCGATGCAGCTTCAGATGCTGAGACAACGCCAGACGCCACCGAAGAAGAGTCATTTACTGGCTTGAAAATCTTGTTGGCAGAAGACGAACCAGAAGTTTCCAAGATCGTGGCGCTGATGCTGCAGAGGTTGGGGCATCGCGTCTTGGCTGTCCCAGACGGCGACCAAGCGTTTGACCGGCTTCAAAGCGGAGGTGACTTTGGCCTGTTGCTGACGGATCGCGACATGCCAAGCAAACTACAGGGGGAGGATCTGGCCGCCGAGGCACGGCGCCTGGCCCCCAATCTGCCGATCATTGTGATGACGGGCTATGCCTCCATCAATATGGCCGAAGCCAGCGACAAAATCGGGCCCCATGCCTTGTTGCAAAAACCCATCGGCCGGGCCGAATTGGCTCAGGCCATTGAAACCGCCTGTGAGCAGGCGGCCGAACTCAACTAACGTGCTGAGGGCACTGCCATTCCAACCGCTCTAGGCCGACAAATTTTTGCATCCGGTCCAGTTCGGCGGACAGTTTTTTGTGCCGACTTGCGGGCCAATCGATCCCGTCTTGTGGCCAAAACTTAAGAACGTTCAGAACCGAGTTTTTCCGATCAGCCTTCACCTCGATGCGACCAACAAATCGGTGTCCTTCAAGAATAGGAAAGACGTAATAGCCCCAGATCCGCTTGGCCTCGGGCACAAACATTTCCACCCGGTATTCAAACCCAAACAGGCGCTCCAGCCGGTTGCGATCACGAATTACCGGGTCAAAGGGATTTAGGATACGCAGGCGACTGGTGGGATTTTTCAACCCCTCAAGCCGCTCTTCGATATCAGCCGGTGCAAGATAGCTGACCCATTGTCCCTGCGCGGTTTCAACCTCTACAGTACACAGCGCAGCTTGGGCACGTTTCACCCAATCACGCACTTCGGCGCTGCTCGTTGCGGCCCAAAACCGCTGAACATCCCCCGGTGCTCCAAACCCCATGCGATCCATCGCAGCGTGACACAGCCAATCAATCTGACCTTGATCATCAAGCGGTGACACAGAGGGGGTGGGCGGAAAAACACGTTCGGCCAAATCATAGAATTTGGTAAAGTTCACCCGGTGACTGGTCGCCAATTCCCCTGCATACCACATGTAATCCAAAGCCAACTTATGCGGCGGACGCGACCACATTTTTTTGGGACCTTTGGTCTTGGTGTCAAAGGCGTGGGTGGATAAAGGCCCTTCGGTGCGAATACGTGCTTTGATCTTTTCACGTTCCGCCGCATCCGGCAGACCTTTGTACCAATTGGCTTGATCAAGCTGCGCCTTTTTGCGGCGAAACTGACGTTGCCACATTGGCAAGAACGCCATCGGCAAAACCGACGCATCATGAGTGAAATGTTCAAAGATCGCGCGATCTTGACCCAACAGTTGGTCCAGCATCGGCTCACGGTAATTTTGATTGCGGCTCCACAAAATATGATGATGCGCGCGACTGACCACCTGAATGGTGTCAAGCTGCACAAACCCAAGGTCCTTAATCATCCCCAACACATCAAGCGCCCCAGTCGGCGCAGAGGCAAGCCCCTGAGACGACAGCCAAAGCTTGCGCGCTGTTACATTATCGATCCGCAAAGGCTTCACCGTGTTCCCCTTTTATTCTCAACCGCACTCAAAGCGACCTTGGCCGCGAAGTCCAGCCCCGAATTGCCTTTCAGCCCCGCAAAACCAACCACAAGACCACAAATGGCCCGCGCTAAAACGCGGTGTTTTACTCTGGCGGTTTGTGCGGATACTCCTAAAGGGCATTTCACAAAGCGGTGACGCCATCCCTATTCCAGCCGGCTATCACGAAACAATCATCACGCCCAAGGCCTCGCGTAAGATCGAGGCCTTCTGGAGCTTCACGGCCCAATCTTCGGGGCAAAGTCTGGTGCTACCAGATGGGCGTTGCGACGTCATTTTGCGCGGCAATTCGGAAACCCATCAGCCTCCGGTGCCGGTGATCACGGGCCCGGCGACACAGGCCTATACCGTGACATTTGAGAAAGGTGATCGCTGGATCGGAGCCCGCATGCGCCCGGAAAACGGTAAACTCTTGTGGGCGCACCGCATTGGTGAGGTGACAAATACCGTGGCACGTGCCGATGCTGCGCTGGACCTGTTTCCCGCCCTGAGCAAAGTCGTGCAGGCCGGGTTTTCGATGTCAGCACTGACGCTGGCAATCGATATTCTGACCGGCGCCCAAGAGGCGCAACGCCAAGATCAACGCCTGCTGCGTGCCGTCGACATCATCCATATCACTGGCGGTCGCGTGCGTGTTGACGCATTAGCCCATCAGGTTGGTTGCAGTTCCCGCAACTTAACTCGCCTGTTTCGCGCCAACATCGGCTTGGCCCCCAAACCCTATGCGCAGCTGGTTCAATTCCACCGCGGCCTGCATTTGATCCAAAAAGGGCGATTGGCGCTTGCCCCGGCGGCCTTTGAGGCCGGGTTTGCCGATCACGCCCATCTGACCCGCGCGTTTCGAAAATATGCCGGGCTGCTCCCAAGCAAGATCCCGCAGGATCTGTCTGCGCCTCAGCTCTTTGCCTGATCTTGGCCGATTTGTTCAAGACCACACCCAATGAGGCCGTTAAACCAAGGGCATGAAACTTGGATATACAATCATTTACGTCGCAAACGTGCCCGAAACGGTCACGTTCTATGAAACTGCTTTTGGCCTAACGTGCCGGTTTTTACACGAAAGCAATCTCTATGCAGAAATGGAAACCGGCGACACCGCCTTGGCTTTTGCTGGCAACGAAGCCGCAGAGATGAACGGCTTGGCACTGCAACCCAATGACCCCGCCAATATTCCTGCGGGTTGGGAAGTGTGTTTTGTCACGGACACTGTTGAGCAAGCCTTTGAACACGCGGTGGCACAGGGCTGCGCCCCGGTCAGTCAACCTGATAAAAAACCATGGGGGCAAACCGTGGCCTATGTTCGTGATCTCAATGGATGCTTGGTCGAATTGGCCACTCCGATTGCACCAAAATCCTAAGCCCGAAAGGAACGGGCGACAGCAACAACACCTGTCTGGTTGCCGCGAAGGTGGCACCAGACCAACGCTTTGGGGCGCAGGCCAACAGAGTGCGCTAAGAAGGCGTTGGTCGATAAATTTAGGAAGATCTGGGGCCGATGTGTGAAATCCCCGCAAGGGGTTTCGGCATTTGCGCAGCAATCACCTGAACGGCGCGATCTACAAATTCTCGGACCTTGGGATCAATAAACTCACGATCGGCGAACACCAAGCTGATTGGCAACTCTGCTCCGACCTGATCCAGCAGCACCGGCACCAAACGCCCGGCTTCAATGTCCTCGGCCACGATGGCAGAGGCGATCAGCGCACAGCCCAGCCCATCGATGGCAGCCGTGCGGATCAACCCAATATCATTCCCGGACAACCGTCCAGAAACCGATACAGTGCCACCTTTCCACAATGGCCACGTGGTATTGGGTGTCCAGCCGCCCGAGAACCCCATAATGCAGGTGTGCTTGGACAAATCCGCAGCCCGTTTCGGGGTTCCACACTGCGCAAGGTATTCAGGTGAAGCCACCACAACCAAACGATCCGTGTGCAATCGGCGCGCAATCAGGTTTTGGTCTTGAACCGGCCCAATGCGCATCGCAACGTCGACACCTTCGGACAATAAATCCACGTGCTGGGTTGTGGACTGAACCTCAAGTCGCACTTCGGGGAAATCACTTAGAAACTCTGTGAAGAGTTTGGCAAAGTGCGATCCTGTCAACGACACCCGCAACAACCCGCGCGGCGTGTCATCCAAACGCCGTACAGCATCCCACGCTTCGTCGGCGTCCGCCACGATCCGCTGGGCACGTCGCAACAACTCTTCTCCCGCATGGGTCAGGGCCAGTTTTGTTGTGCGCCTCAAGATCAGACGCACCCCCAAATCAGCCTCTAGCCCCGCCATGCGTCGGCTCAATGTGGCCCGTGGCACGCCCATTATGCGCGCAGCTTCTGAGATGCTGCCCGATTGCATAACGGTCAGAAACTCCCGCATGCGGTCGGTGCTTGGCATGTGATCTGAATGGTCAGGCACTGTGATTTTTCCGGATCTAGCTGCTGTGATGTAGCAAGCGTATCTATTGATCAACAGATTAGAAAGGCCAATTCAATGCTTGATATCACAAACTTCGACCACATCGGCATTCGCATCAGCGACCGCACTCAATCAATCGCATTTTACGAACTCTTAGGGTTCAAGCTGATCGTCGACGGCGGCTACGATCAGGGCCATCCTTTGGTGATGGTGCACCCTTCGGGGATCAACATTAACCTGCTGGGCCCAGCCACCGCCAAGCAAGGCACCAACATCCTGATGGATGAAAAGCCAAAATACACCGGGATCACGCATCTAGCCCTCAAGGTCAAAGACGCCGAAGCGACCGAAGCCTTTGTCACCCAAAACGGCATCACCATCACGGGTCGGCGTGATTTTCAGGGCACCAAAACAATCTTTGTCCGTGACCCGGATCGCAACGTTTTTGAACTGATTGGCCCCGGCCCGTCAGCGGCCAGCCTCATCGACAAACATGTGCAAGAGCGTGGCGCCTAAGGCGCGTCCGGTTTGCAGCAGATCACACCAACATGGCGGCGAGCCCCCGCACGCCGCCTGCGCGTTTCAAAGGACCTAACATGAAACTCTACTCAGCCCCCGGCACCTGCGGCACCGCAATGCACATCGTTTTGGAATGGATCGGTAAGCCCTATGAGGTTGAACACATCAGCTTTGCCAAAATGAAATCCCCCGCTTATCTCGCCATCAACCCGGCAGGGGTGGTGCCAAGTTTGGTCGATGAGCAAGGCCCTCTGTCTGAAGGTTTGGCTATCCTGTTAAAGCTTGTCGATGAAAACCCAGACGCCAACATCGGCCCTGCCGTTGGGACAGCGGATCGCAATCAACTCTATCGCTGGCTGGCGTTCATTTCCGCCACGCTACACCCGTTCTTCTGGCCCTATTTCATGCCGCGCAACTACCACCCCGATAGCGCACAGTTTGATGACATCAAAACCGCCGCACAGGGTCGCGTGGCCGGCGCACTGGATGTCATTGAGGCCAATTTAGAGGGCAAGACCTGGATGTTAGGGGATCAGAAATCCGTCGCAGACGCCTTTTTGTATCCAATGGCGAATTGGGCCTATGGCTTTGACAAGCCAACCTCGCACTACCCCAACATCGATCGGGTGGTTCGCCAACTTGCAGCGGATCCTGCCGTAAAAGCGGTGCACCATTCACAAGGCACCAGCCCCAAAGTAGAGGTCTGAGAGATGACACCGGTTAAGACCCAATATAGCACGCTAGAGACACTCGATTTTCCGGGGGCCGTCACGTTGCGGGTTCTCCTGTCTGGATCCGCTACCAATGGCACCCAAGCGGTGTTTGAAGACATCGTTGAACCCGGAATCGGCCCCGGTCGCCACATTCACCACGGCCAAGACGAGACGTTCTTGTTCCTCGAAGGGGAATTTGACGTCGAAATTGATGGCACAATCTATCACATGGCGCCGGGGGACGTTGGCTTTGTGCCCCGAGGAACGGAACACGCATTCAAAAACGTCGGCAAAACCAAGGGACGCTTGCGCTATATCTTTTCCCCTGCATTGCAGATGGAAGAGATGTTTCGCGCCTTACACGCCGCGCAAGACACCGCAGAGTTGACCGAAGAACGTATGGCCGAGATTGCGTCGGCCTATGGTCAGACCTTTACCGGCCCGCCTTTGTGACGCGCGCCATCGCAGAGTTGACTTGAAACCGTATGAACAGCCCACGGCCAATAGGATCCCGCTGAACTCCCCTGCCCGGGGTGTTCAGCATTCCAGCCTCTAGGCCTCAGCGAAGTTTAGGTCAGTACGAATAAGGCCTACGTGATCTAAGAGGCTGAGTTACAGCTCAACCAGATGGTTGTCCCACGCCAAACCCGGTGCAGTGACCATTTGGTCGGATGCGCCCGTTTGAACAAAACGGCCCTGCCCGGTGGTGGCGACAAATCCATGCGCCAGCGGCGCGACCCCTGCCACATCGGCGGCCAACACTGTTTGGTGCTGCGCGCCCGATTGCGTCGAAAACACCTGCAGCTGGCCACTGCGCGGCGAGGTGACGGCAACGTTCTGCCCGTCCGCTGAGATCGCTATGCTGCCGACATAGCCATTCAACCCCGCACCCGTGCCCAGCGTTCTCAACGCCTCACCTCGGCGGTGCAACGCCACCAAAGCCGGCGATTGGCTCACATCATTTTGCCACTGCATGCCAATGGCAACTGTGCCATCCGCGCCCACCGCCAAGTGGCGCACCGAAGCGGCGGACTGGTTCGGGCGAACGCTGTCCAACAGCGTGCCGTTGGCGTCGAGATAGCTCAAATTGGGCTGCATGGTGGGCAGGTTCAACTTGCGCCGCCCTGTGTCTGGGTGTGTATCAATACCGCCATTGGCCACAACCAAGTTACCGTCGGGCAGGCGCTTAAGATCGTGCGGCCCGACGCCGTGGGACGCAAATTCACCGATACGACGGTACCCGTTGCGGGCATCCCAAACGCCAATACGCCCCTGCCCGTTGTCATAATCATTCTCGGTGGTGAACAACCAATCACCGGTGTGATCATAGGTCCCGTGGCCATAAAAGTGGCGCCCTTGCGGGCTGTCCAACTCGGCCAGAACGGCACCGTCACGGCAATCGATCACCATGGCGAACCGCCCGGGTCGCCGGGCAAAGGCCACGGCGTGGGGTAAAAAGGGATGAGCAGTGGCCGCGTGGCCGCGATCGGGCAATGGGATCTGAAAACGGATCGCGCCTTCAGCGTTCAGGCCAGCCAACACAAATGTGCCGGCGGTGGTCTTTGCCCCAGACAGAAACTTTGGATTGCCCGCATCCGCCCAACTGGGGGCCGGGCTGAGACCGACGGCCAATAGGCCCGCCATGAAACCACGTCGCGAAGTCATCAGTCGCCATCCAACGCGTTAAAGCCAGCCCCAACGCCCAGCGCAGGCCCAAGCTCCTGCGTGGCAAGCAGGTGGATCTGGACGATTTCCTGTTGCAGGATTTCGACCTTCAACCGCGATGACACATCGGAAACCAAGGAAAAATCGCTGGCCCCCTTAAGGTGGGACAGCTCTGCGGCACGCGCCTGTGCCCGTTGGAACGCCGCCACCAGCTTGGTCTGTACTTCGGGCGTTTGGGCCGAAAGGATCACCGCCAAAGACTCTAGACTGCGCAGCGACACCGAGACATTTTCCAGCGACCGCTCAGAGCGTCGCATTTCCGCGCGATTTGGCCGTGGGCGATCAAACGTCCCCAAAGGACGAGCAAGGCGCATATCTGTGTCAAACTGCAACCCACCCAGCAACACTTTGTAAAGCTCTTGCAGAGCTTCGGTTGGGTTTTGATAAGTGTCGTTGCCCCCAGCATTGCGCAACAGATCGGCGTAACGTTCTTGCCAATCACTTTGGATATCTTGAACGGTTGCCTGCACATCTGACGTCAACACGTCAATCAAGGCACAGCGGTTGGGGTTGTCTTGAAATTCGGCGTCAAACAAGAGGTATTCCAGCGCGTAAAACCCACGCCCAGCAACCGAGGCGGTTGATAGATCCGGGGTGTCCTGCGTCAACAGTCTGGCAACGGTCTTTCGGGTGTTGCCGCGCGGATCGGGCCAAAACGCCAGAGCAAACGCGCGGTTGTCCACTTCGCTGGGCCCAAACCGGAGGTGCGACGCCGCAATCCAAGCGGCGGTCGCAGCATGCCATTGCGGCTCCACTGCGCAGCTCTGCGCTTCGGCCAAGGCCTCTGTGGCGCTGCTGAGTGTCTCAAACGCGGGCAGGATATGATCATCAAGCGCGGCGTCGACCCGTGGATCGGCCATCACCAGCGAGGGAACAAAAGCGAGTATAAGGCTAAGACGCATCAAAGAGATCCTACAAATTTCAACAGCGCGTTCCGGTCCTCTGTCGACAATTCGATGACAGCATCTTTTGCGCTTTGCGCTTCGCCGCCGTGCCACAGGATGGCCTCCAGCAACGATCGTGCGCGACCATCATGCAAGAAGTAGCTGTGCCCCGAAACCTGTTCGGTCAAGCCAATACCCCATAGCGGAGGCGTGCGCCATTCCGTTCCAGTGGCCACGTTTTCAGGGCGGTTGTCAGCAAGGCCCGGCCCCATGTCATGTAGCAACAGGTCTGAATAGGGCCAGATCAACTGAAAGCTTTGTTCAGGCTGCGCCTCCAGACGGTTGGTCACAAAGGCCGGGGTGTGGCAAGCGGCACATCCCGTTTCATGAAACACCTTCTTACCCTGCAACACTTGGGCATCCGCCGGGTCGCGCCGGGCTGGAACCCCTAAGTTTTGACTGTAAAACGTCACCAAATCCAAAGAGGCTTGGTCAATTTCGAAATCCCGGATGTCGCCATCACCGTGCGGGGCGTTTTGGCAGAGCTCTTGTTGCTCTGTGCACTCGCCGGCAGGCGATGGATGCAAGGGGTTTGAAATACCAATATCGCCAGCAAAGGCTCCGGCGGATTGCTCCAGCACCGAAGGTTTGCCCGCTTTAAGGCCAAACCGTCCCAACATGGGGCGCTGCAGCTGGCCAGACCAAACAATGCTCGGACGACCAGAAACGCCGTCTGCGTTCTGATCATCCGGATCAGCAAGCGCCAAAATATCCGCCGCTGGGATCGCCTCAAGCAGGCCAAGCCCAATCATCTGCGGCGCGATCCGGGGTGACAGCATCGCTTGCGGATGCAGTGGACCATATCCCAGATCAGCGGCCGTGTAGGTTGGGTCACGCAATTGAACCACGGTGCCATCCGCCAATGTGACAGGATGCTCTTGGTACTCAATTTGCAAACGGTATTCGGCGTTGTGACCCGGCAAGGCAAAATCTTGCATCTGGGTGCCATAGTTGGGGTCGGGGGCGGTGCCCAGATACTCTTTGATGCCCGCAATCTCGGCCTCGGGGTCTGGTATTGAAATGCGAAGGAACATCGAAATCGAAGTGTCCTCGGCGTTTTCGGGGGGATGCCCACGCCCATCTTTGATGTGGCATCGCTGGCAAGATCGCGCGTTGAACAATGGTCCCAACCCGTCAGAGGCCAATGTCGACGAAGGGGACGAGACCCAAATCTTGCGAAACAGGCCATTGCCAACCTTAAAGGTCAGCTCGTTTTCAAAGCTGATGTTCCCGGATGGAAATGAAAAAGCATTGGTGTCTTGGGTCAGGCGAACCGTCGCCGCCCCCGCCGGTTTGTCTTCGAATTTTTGAAATTGCCCATAGTCAGGGGGCGGTGCGAGAATGGCTGCAATTCGCGCGGCTTCTTGTGCTGTTCGCGGCACAACGTTCAGATGGGGATCATCGGAAATTGCGGCGTAGCGTGACGGGTCTGCGGCGGCTGCGGTAAAGGGTAATATCCCACACAGCATAGAAAGCACGAAGCGGTTCATCTTTGATCTCGATCTCTAAAATGGCGATTTGCGCGACAAAAACGCCGCGCAAATCTGATCAGCTATTTAGGTCGCTTACTGGAAGACGGCCTCTGGATCGTCCAGGCTGTCAGACCCTTCAAATTCAATATTGCCGACATTCAAGCTGGCCACGATGCGCTCGATGCTGCGCGTTTGGTCAATCAAAGCATTCACGCCACCCATCACCAAATCTTCGCCTGCAACATTGCCAGCGGCCAGCATTTGGTCATAGGCAAACCCAGCTTCGGCTGCTGTCTTAATTTCACCCAGCTCACGCATGGTGGTGGACAGTTTGCTGCGCATTTCCAGATCCAAAGCAGGGTTGCTTGCCGCGACCAGATCCGCCAAGGACGCCCCCGAAACAGTTGTGCCATCAACCCGCGTGTAGCTGCCCAGATAGACGTTCTGAACACCCAAACCATCATAATAGTGGCTGTTGTGGGTGTTGTCGGAGAAACAGTCGTGCTCTTCTTCTGGATCGTTCAACATCAGGCCAAGACGCATCCGCTCGCCAGCTTGCTCACCATAGGACAGGCTGCCCATACCGGTTAGCATCGCAGAAATACCAGCGGTTTCATCATCGAGCAAAGTCGCGCGTGCAGCACCACCGTCAACCCACTGCGCTGTGATCCACTCAAGGTCAGAAACCAATAGCTGTGTGGCTGCTGCCAGATAGGCGCCCCGACGATCACAGTTGTCATTGGTGCAGTCTGCGCCGGTTGCATAGTCAGTCCATGACCGCTGCCCAGCGCCTGCTTCGGTGCCGTTCAGATCTTGTCCCCACAGCAGGAATTCAATTGCGTGGTAGCCCGTGGCCACGTTGGCCTCGACACCGTCTGCTTCGTGCAGGGCACCTGACAACAGCTCTGGTGTGATATCGGTGGCGTCAATTTCAACGCCAGACAGGGTAAACACAGGGTTGGCAACAACGTTCAACGCTGCAAATTCGTTCTCATCGGTTGGACCACCATAGCCGGTGTCAACATAGTCGATCAGACCTTCGTCCAACGGCCATGCGTTCACTTTGCCTTCCCAGTCATCCACGATGGCGTTGCCAAAGCGGAACGCCTCTGATTGCTGATACGGCACGCGCGCCGCAAGCCACGCCGCTTTGGCGCTTTGCAGGGCTTCTGCGGATGGGGTGTCGATCAAAGTCTGAACAGCATCTTGCAACACCAAAGCGGTGGACAGGCTGTCGCCATACGTCGCCGCGGCGATGTCCGCATAGGTGTTCAAGACGTTATTTTGGGTGTCCGCCAGTGTAGACGTGGCCAGCAGGCTAAGCGCTGTGGTGGTTAGAATGCGTTTCATTGTGTCCCTCGGTGTCAATGTTCGTAAATCAATGCCAACCCGAGTCAGAGCAAGGATCGGCCGCAATTTCGCGCAACCTGACTAAAAGAATCGGGATTGTCAATTCCGATAAAAACACTCAGAAAAAATTTTGCCGACCCAGCCGAAGGGCGTCCTCGCTAGACGTGTCGAGCGATCATCTCAATCTCGACATCAAATCCGTGATGCAGTTCGGGCACAGGCACCACGGCGCGCGCCGGCCTGTGCTGCCCCATGAAGGCGGCGTATTTTTCGTTAAAAATGCCCCAGTTCTGAACGCTCGTGACGTAAACACGGGCAGAAATCACATCCTGCGGTCCAAGTCCTGCCGCCGCCAAAATTTCCCCGGCGTGGCTCAGAACCAGCTCTGATTGTTGGGCGAAATCCAGATGCCGAATATGCGGCGCGTCCACACATACTGGTAATATGCCCGAGACATAGCACAGCCCCCCGTGACACACGGCTTGCGCATAATGACCCTGAGGCTGCGGAGCGAGAGGTGTTGAAATGATGTCCATAAGGTCCCTTTCTGTTCGGCTTACCAGCCTGAAATGCGTGGCCAAAACTGACCGTGCAACGCAGGATCAGGTGACAACAAATGGTATCCGTTGTGCTGTGCGGCGGTGGCACAGGCGTGATTGGGCAGAATGCGTAAACGCGTGCCCAACGGGAGATCTGGCAAGGGGCTTTGGCTGCCGGATCGCACTGTCACTGTGCCATGTTCCTGATTGCAGGCCTCAACAATCAAATCGGCAATCGGCGCGCCATCCAGATCACACACCAGACCATACCCCTGATCGACTTGTTGCGTTGCGGTTCCCCGATCTCGTGACATCGCCATCCATCCCGCATCAACCAGTATCCACCCCTTGTCGTGCTGATGGCCAATCACCGTTGTCAAAACCGACAGGGCGATATCATCGGTGCTGCAAACCCCGATACCCGCCATCACCAAATCGAAAAACGTATAGACACCTGCTCTGAGCTCGGTCACGCCCGTCAGGTCTGTGGCGGCATGTGCGGTTGGCGTCGAACCAACGCTAACCTCTGGGCAGGCAAACCCGGCTTGGCGCAACGAAGTCGCGGCCTGCACGGTCGCGGCGCGCTCTTTCTCAGCAAAATCGGCATGCGCCGCTGTCCCCACGGCGCCATAGCTTTCACCTGCGTGGGTCAGAACACCGCGCACCTCTGCGCCGCCACCTTCTAAGATTTCCGCGATCGTTTTCAGCGCCAGGTCTGTCGGTGCCAGACCACTGCGATGCCCGTCACAGTCGATTTCGATGAAAACCGGAAGGCTGTGCCCAGTTGCCGCACATTTGGCAGCCACCGCCCGCGCCTGCGCGACGGAATCAAGCAGAATAGAGACATCGCATCCTTTTTGGCGGATGGCCAAAACCCGATCAAGCTTTTGCGGGCTGATCCCCACCGCATATAGGATGTCTTGCACGCCAGCCTCAGCAAAGGCCTCTGCCTCGCTCAGGGTCGATACTGTGGCCTTGGCCGCTGCACCCTCCAGAACCAGCCGCGCCATATCGACGGATTTGACGGTTTTGAGGTGCGGGCGCAGATCGACCTTTAGCTCTGCTGCCCGGCGTCGCAATCGGTGAATATTGCACTCCATCCGGGGCAGGTCCACCAAAAGGCAGGGAGTTTCAAGATGGTCTAACACGGGTTGCGAAATCGACATTTGGCACCTCTTTGCTGTGGTTGCGCTTTGTGTAGCACCCGATACCTCGGTTCAAAATTTACAAATATTGATTGTTAGATTAAGATGCACCTTAATGATATCCTCTCACGACCTTCATTTTTTTGCCGAAATAGCCCGCGCCCCCTCTTTGGCAGCGGCGGCGCGGGCGTTGAATGTCACGCCACCGGCGGTCTCTCAGCGGTTAAAGCTGCTGGAAGAGAAGCTGGCCGTGAAACTGCTTGAACGGGTCCGCGGTGCAATTTGCCTGACGTCAGAGGGGGCACTGCTGTTGGAAAAAGCCCAAGGCATTCTTGGCGATCTAGAAGATTTAGAGGATGTGTTTTCCCTGCGCCGGGACCATGTCAGTGGACCATTGCGGATCATCGCTTCGTTTGGGTTTGGTCGCAAACATGTGGCTGGCATCATGGCATCCTTTCAGGCGCAACATCCCGACATCACCCTGTCTTTGCGTCTTTCAGAGGCGCCAAGCATCACCGGCCAGTCCGAACCTTGGGACATCATGATTTCGATCGGGGCATTGCCGACCTCTTCGATCATTCAACGCAAACTGGCCTCGAACCGTCGGATCCTTTGCGCCGCACCGTCTTACCTCCAGCGGGCCCCTCGCTTAGAGCAGCCATCGGATTTGAAGGCCCACGCCTGTGGAGTCATTCGTGAAAACCACGAAGACGTGACGCTTTGGTCGTTTTCCACCTTGGACAACTCTGGGAACAAAACGGTGGTGACACAGCGCATTGATCCAGCATTTGCCAGCAACGATGGCGATGTGGTCGTCAATTGGGCGCGGCAGGGTTTGGGCGTGATCGAGCGGTCACAATGGGATGTCGCTGCAGAGCTGCAGTCAGGAAGGCTATGTCAGGTGCTGCCGGGCTTTGACCTTCCAAGCGCGGATATCATCGCCTTGACCAGCCCGCGCATGTTGCGTGTGGCCCGCACCCAAAGATTTCTGGATCACCTTGCCCGTGAGGTCAAACACTTGGAACCACACTGGGCGATCCCGGATTGAACCACATGTTTGAAATTGGGTGAAGGCTGCCCCTCCACCCTTGGCCTAGTCAGCGACCTTCGACAGCTGACACAGTTTGCGGATCGCTCCCCTCAGCAAGTGCGAACCCTTCGTCAATCCAACCCGTGATCCCACCAATCATGATCTTGACCGGGCGGCCTTGCAAAGCAAGACGCAACGCCGCTTTGTCCGCCCCATTGCAATGTGGACCCGCGCAATAGACCACAAACAAGGTGTCGTCTGACCATTCGGCCATCCGCCGTTCGGTCATCTTACCATGCGGTAAGTTCAGGGCACCGGGGACATGCCCCCCTTCGTACAACGCCGGTCCGCGCACATCGAGTAATACAAAATCGTCAGCCGACTTGGACAGCGCGTCATGAGTATCCCAACAATCGGTTTCAAACGCCAACTTGTCGGCGAAATGCCGTTGGGCAGACAGGCTGGCGGCAACAGGGGTTTGGGCAACGGCAGAGGGAGCAGGCATTTAAAGTCCTTTCAGTTGGTGTTGCGTGATCTTGCCCCAAAAGCGGATCCAACGCATAGTGGCCGAAATGACAACTAACGGTCGGATTTTGCCAAATGACACAAACAGCCCTGCTCGACACCTCTGAGCGCACGCCATTGGTTTGTGTGCTGGCCTATGACGGCTTGTGTACGTTTGAATTTGGCATCGGCGTCGAAGTGTTTGGCCTGTCTCGTCCCGAGTTTGAGCAATGGTATCAGTTCAAAACAGTCGCTGCCGAGGCTGGTCCACTGCGCGCATTTGGCGGGTTGATGTTCAACGCAGACCACCCGCTTGACGCGCTGCTTGAAGCGGATTTGATCCTCGTCCCGGGTTGGAGCGGTATCGATGTGCCTGTGCCAGCCGACCTGATCGAGACACTTCAGAAAGCGCATGCGAATGGCGCGCGCGTG
Organism: Thalassovita sp.; assembly: GCA_049116315.1. Taxonomy (GTDB): domain Bacteria; phylum Pseudomonadota; class Alphaproteobacteria; order Rhodobacterales; family Rhodobacteraceae; genus Thalassobius. Next base: position 17,839 of record JAGDZD010000003.1, on the reverse strand, counting down.
GCGTCGATCTGTTCGGGTGTTTTTGTATTGGCCGCAGCGGGCCTGTTGGATGGGCGGCGCGCGACCACACATTGGCGCTATGTCGAGACCCTGCAGGCCCGACACCCCGAGATCGATGTCGATGGTGACGTGCTTTATGTTGATGACGGGGATGTTTTGACCTCAGCCGGATCTGCGGCCGGGTTGGACCTATGCCTGCATATCGTGCGCAAAGATTGGGGCGCGGCCCATGCCAACAGCGTTGCACGGCGCTTGGTCTTGCCGGCACAGCGGGACGGTGGCCAGCGGCAATTTGTGACCGCCCCTGTACCGCTGGATCGTGGGGGCCGGATCGGACCATTGCTTGATCAGATCCGCGCCCATCTAGACCAAGACTGGCCTGTAGCACGTATGGCGACCGAGGCAGGGCTGTCCGCGCGCACCTTGGCACGGCGGTTTCGCGATGCCACCGGAGAAACCCCATTGCGCTGGCTGGTGACAGCGCGCGTGGCCCATGCGGCGACCCTGCTAGAAGATTCCGAGGTCCCGTTGGCGGATATCGCCGCCTCTTGCGGCTTTGGCAGCCTCGAAAGTTTTCGACGTGAATTTCGTCGATTGCGTGGCCAAGCGCCCTCTCAATTTCGCAAAGCATTTGGCCATATCCAGTAGGCGTTCCCCAAAGGAAACCGCAGGATTTTGGGGCAAAACAGACCAGATCATCGTCAAAAGCGACCCGAACAGCCCGTCAGAACCGCCACTTCTGACAATCGGATTTGTGGAAAAAGTACATGCCAATTACGATTTTGTACTAGAAATGTATTGCTCGAAAATTCGCTCAAAAAAAATGTTAAAAAAATTTTTACCTCACTGTGGGCAGGCGATGCCCCTTCAGAGCCCCTAATATTGACATTTTCACCCCCCCAAAACCCCGTTTTAGTCGTACCAAATCAAGTGAAAAATTAAATCTATTATTGTATTTGATGATTTTCCCAACACCAGATCACTATATTTTTCAGGGCCATTTGCTACGCCTGCACACCCTAAAGGTGTTTTACATCAACACCCCCTTCGTCTCACCAAGGTCTGGCCCAAAGATTAGGCGCCAACCAAAGGTGGCATAGGTCAGAAAATCTTACATATTTCCAGAGGCTAAGCCATCGACGCGAATCGCCATAAAACATCAAACGCCCCATCCGTTTTATTTAGGGAGTTCTGAGTTTGTAACTAATTTGTCCTCGCTTTAAGGATGGTGTGAATGCGGTTTAAATACAAAGTGGCCTTGGCGTTAGCTGTCGGCGGCCTTCTCCCAGTATTAGCAATATCAAAGGTGGACTTGGATCGTATGACCACATACGCCCATGACACCAACGTGCATGAGGTCCAAGACCGGCTGGACCTAAAAGCAAAGCTGATCGAAAACTACCTCAAGTCTGTTCAGCAGGTCGTCGAAGACCGTGCTGGTGGCGCCTATGTCACCGAGGCGATGCAGTCACTTGATGAAACGTCTCAGCAGTATTTGGAAACCACACTGGTGCCAGACATGGCCGCCCTATCAGAGCGCTTTGACTATCAGGTTGAAAACACGCCCAGCTTAGAGGGCCTTGAACTTCCTACATGGACTGGAAAATTGGACGCACGCGGGTTGGCGCTACAGTCTTTGTACGTCGCCACGAACCCGCATCCAATTGGCGAAAAGCACCTGCTTGATAGCGCCAGTGACGGTGGCCCATACGCGCAAGCGCATGCAAAATATCATCCTGAACTGCGCGGGTTCTTGGATCGCTACAGCCTCTATGATGTGTTCTTGATCGAACCTCAAAGCGGCAACATCATCTATTCAGTGTTCAAAGAGATGGATTTTGGCACATCCTTGCTGTCAGGCCCCTATTCTCAATCTGCATTTGGCTTGGCAACCAAAGACATGATCGATTCCAACGGGTCCACCGGCTACACGCTGGTCGATTTTGAACCCTACGCGCCTTCTTATGATGCGCAGGCCGCCTTTGCGCTGAACCCGATTATGAAAGACGGCAAGCTGATTGGCATCTTTGCGATCCAGTTCCCCTTGGATTTTGCAGATAAGATCCTCCACAGCTCGGCTGATGGGTCCGAAACAATCGATGCCTATTTGGTTGGCGAAGATCACCGCCTACGGTCCAGCTCGCGCTTTGGCGAAAACCTCTCTGTTGGTGTTAGCCTAGGCTATGGCGAGATGGTCACCCATATCGAAGAGAACAAAACCGGCAAGTTTGAGGGTGACAACCACTTGGGCAACGAAGTCTTTGCGGCCTGGAAACCGATCAAGATCGACGGTTTGGATTGGCGATTGGTTTCGGAAATTGGTCGTGATGAAGCAATGGCACTGGCCGATGCGGCACGGGGCCAAGCGATCCAAATCATCGGTGGTGTGGCGTTGGCCCTGATTGTGTTGGGTATTTTTCTCTCACGTTGGTTGATCGCACCGGTGCGTAAGCTTGGCTCTGAGTTGCAAGAACAGGCCGATGTTGCGGTGGCGATGCTGCTGGAAACTGGCGAACAGGCGCGGGTGTCTTCGGAAACGATGGCAGCGGCAGCGGATGAAACAAATCGCCAAACCGGTGAAATCCAATCCAGCTCGCGTCAGACTTCTTCGGATGTCAGCGATGTTGCCACGGCGATGGATGACTTGTCAGTGTCCATTCAACAGGTTGTGCGCGGTGTCCGTGACACATCCAACTTGGTTGGGGATGCCTCGACGCGGACAGAAAAAGCCTCTGAGCTGCTGTCTGAGCTAGAGGTTGCTGCCAACCGTATCACCGGCATCGTGACGCTGATCGAAGACATCGCCAAGCAGACCGACCTGTTGTCGCTGAACGCAGCCATCGAGGCCTCTCGGGCTGGGGCTGCGGGGCAAGGGTTTGCCGTGGTTGCCGCGGAAATCCGCAAGCTGGCGGATCGCACAACGCTTTCAACCGAAGAAATCTCGGAAGAAGTACGCAACGTGTTTGAAACCGTTGAGCGTAACTCTGAAGCAGTGCGTTCGGTGTCCGAGCTGATTGGGCAAATGAACGAACAAGCGCAGACCATTTCGGAATCCGCAGAACAACAGGGTCAAGTGACCAGCGGTATCTCGGAGCGCATGAACATGACCGCGCAGCGCGTGTCGACTGATGATATCAGTCTGACACAGGTCCAAGTGGCGTCCAACGACGTCGCGAAAGCAGCCGGAGACGTGTTGGGTGGTGTCCAAAACGTTGAAGTCGCAGCATCTGAAATGGAGGCCGCCCTGTCGACCTTTGTTGATCGCGTACGCACGTTGTAAACTCAGGCTGTAGCGGGTCTGCCCGCTACGGTTCACACCGGATCAGAAATTGTTAGATGAGCAGTTTCCCTGCGCCGCGCCTGCCCTGGATCACCAGTGGCAGGCGTATCTTATCTAAAAGACGTGCTTTGGATCTGGGATTGCAACTGCGGCGAATGATGCATCGAAGGCAACTGACGCTTCGGTAGAAAACCCCAAAGTAAGTGGCTGAACACGACGCTGATTGGCACCAAGCGCTTGAAACTCACAGAAAATTCAACTTTTGTGATATTTGAATTACTCTAGCCCGATGCCGGCATCATGCCCCCGTCGGCAGGAAGAAACTGAGATGAAGTCAGCCCAAAACGAACAACAAGAAGTGCTCCCCGACTCCCCAAGTGGCCGCTACACGCGACTGGTGGATCGCTATCTCAACGTGCTTGTGGCCATGATCTCTGTCGGGTTGGTGGTTATACTGGTGCGAACGGTCCAAATGGGCTGGGATCGCATATTGCTGACCCAACTTGGATTGGCGGCCCTGTTGTGGAGCGTTCTGGTTGGGCGCAAACGGCTGCCCGGTTTTTTGGTCATCGGCTCGATCTACCTGTGCATTTTGGTGTTTGTTGTGCTGGGCGCCTATCGGTTTGGCCTGATTGAACCGGCGCTCTATCTGTTCATTTCCCTGCCCATCGCTTCGGCGGTGATCTGGGGCTTGGGCCCCGGTCTGGCGAGCTTGGCGCTTGTCAATGTGGTGCTGTTTGGACTGGCGTATAAATTTGTCTATTGGGACACCGAGATCGCCTTTGATGCGACCGCCTACCTGACAGATCCCACCAATTGGGCGATCTTTCTGGTCGCGATCTCTTTGAACGCCGCTTGGTGTATCTTGCTGGTCAATCTGCAACGTAATTTCTGGATTGCCTCGCTCAAAGAGCTCAAGCTTGAGAATGAACGCCGCTTGGAAAGCGAGCGTCAGCGCAGCGAGGCCAAAACCCTATGGCAGTCAGCCGCTGAAAACATCCCCGGCGTGCTGTTTGACTATATCCATCATGACAACGACACCTTCACCTTTGAGAACATCAGCAACGGGTGCAAAGAGATCTGGGGGGTCGAAGCTGATGAAATCTATGCAGACCCTGCAGTCATCTTGGCGACCGTCCCCAAAGAACATATCGCTCGCATTCGGCGCACGGTTTTGCAATCACGTAAGAACATGTCGGCCTTTAGCATTCGCTTTCAATCCGAAGTGAACCAAGGTGTGGTCAAATGGGTGCAAATGACAGGCCGTCCGCGACCCGAAGAAAATAAAATCACCCGCTGGCACTGTGTTGCATTGGACATCACCCGCGAAGTCGAAGCAGAAAACGAAGCGATCAAACAGACGGAGCTGGCTCAACAGGTCCAACGTCAGAAAAGTATCGGTCAACTCACCGGCGGTGTGGCGCATGACTTTAACAACCTGCTGGCCGTCGTGGTCAGCACGCTGGAATTGGTGCGCGAAGATCCAACAGCCGAAGACTGTGATGAGCTGATCGAAAACGCGATGGAGGCCACACGACAAGGGATTGATCTGACGCGGAATATGCTGGCGTTTTCCCGCCAAGCCCCGCTGGCCCCCAAGACGCTGGACTTGAACACCGTCATCGAGGCAACTCATTCTTGGATTGGCCGCACGATCCCTGCGAACGTCATCGTGACCACCGCGCTCGAAGACCAAGTCTGGCCTGTTATGGCCGACGAAAGCTCCACAGTGAGCGCATTGCTAAATCTGGTGGTGAACGCGCGCGATGCCATGCCCGACGGCGGCACAGTGACCATTTCAACGTCAAATGTCACGGTGACGGCAGATCAAGCTGCCACCGGTGGGAACGATGTTACTCCCGGTCGCTATGCGCTGATCACCGTAAAAGACACCGGTGCCGGCATGCCGCCCGAAATCCTGGCCCGCGTCTTTGAGCCGTTCTTCACCACCAAAGAGGTTGGCGCGGGTACTGGGCTGGGCCTGCCGATGGTGCATGGCTTTATGAAACAATCTGGCGGCACGGTGATCGTGCATTCCAAAGTGGGTCAAGGCACTGAGTTCAAAATGTACTTTCCCGCTATCGCCGAGCGCGCTGCACCGCCAACCGCCGCGACCGGACAAGTCGAGCAATCGGTGACGCAGGGCGCGCGGCTGTTGGTGGTTGAGGATGAACCCAAGCTGCTGTCTGTTTTGAACAGAACGCTGACACGCGCTGGATATGAAGTTGTTACAGCGGCCTCAGGGGACGCGGCGCTTGAGCTGTTCCAATCCGACAGCCGCTTTGATCTGTTGCTAAGCGATATCGTGATGCCGGGGATCTTGCAGGGCACCATGCTCGCCGAAGAGCTCAGGGCGTTGACCCCAGACCTGCCCGTGATCTTTATGTCTGGGTATTCGCAAGAGTTTGCAGAATTGGGCAAGAACGTCAAAAAGCGCGGCCAGCTGCTGATGAAACCTGTCAAAAAGTCAGACCTACTAACAGCCATCGAACATCACCTAGAGCCCAAGTAGACGGTGAAGGGCTGTCCCCTTTGCCAGCGGCTGTTTTCGGCACCCCGCCGGATCTGAACCCGTTGCAAACGCACAGGCAAGGGCCGCGCCCAACCGGCTGCGGTCAAGACAACCGGGACCACGCTCTCTGCCGCAATGTCCCTGTTTCAGCACTGGCACGGGCCACCCGGTTCAACGCGGATCAGGTGATGATTTCGCATCCTTTTATCAATTCCAAAGAAGTCCTCTCCTTTTCTCCATTTTGTTCGACTTTCCCCTTGCACCCCCCGATGAACCCCACTAGAAGCACCCTACTTGGCGCGGGATGGAGCAGCCCGGTAGCTCGTCAGGCTCATAACCTGAAGGTCGTAGGTTCAAATCCTACTCCCGCAACCAATTTATTGGTCAAGTATCAACGACTTCAAAGGCCGCCTCTTCGAGGCGGCTTTGTTGTTTCGCCCCCTACACTTCTGTCTTTGAGACGATGTGAAACGCTCAAACCAGCCACTTGCACAAGGTTTACAGGTGGGTGCTTGATCTAAGGGCCGGGTAAGGGGCCGCTGGGCCGCAATCGATCCGATTGAGCGCAGGCATGAAACGCCGCAATCACGAATTTGACCTGACGGATGATCCCCAAGTGGCTGCCCAAGGAAACAGCAATGACGTCTTAGACGAACTCATGGCGTTTCTTTTGCAGATTGGCGAAATTCTGATGGTTCCAATGCGTCTTCGCCCCCAAAGGGCGTCATGACATAGAATCATTTGCAGGCCTAATAATCTCAAACATCAACGAACCTTCAGTCGATGAGTTGTATGGCTTTAAATTGGATGATTTCAAGATCTTGGCCGTCTCGCTTGCCTTGCCAAAACCTTCCACATGAACCGGCATTCATGCGTTGACAAGCCGCCGGTTCGTTTGAGTGCTTAGTGCGAGATCATCCAAGGGCGTTTTGTTGGAAAACTTTTGGCACCATTTGGATGATGAAGCGTTTTGCTTGGCTTGGCAGACCCACCGCCACAGCATCCGCAATCAGGCCCGTGTGCACTGCGTTTGGGGCTATCCGCAGAGCGTTCGTTGGTCTCATGAGCGCGCCGCACAGCTTTTGAAACGGCGGACAGTCTTGGCACAGTGATCATGACGCGCGGGGCGGAATGGCCGCACATGGGGCAGTCGCAGGGCTCTTTGAACCGGTCCATCGGGATGACCTGTTCGAACACGCCACAGTCGGCGCACTGGTATTCATAGATAGGCATTTGCAATCCTTTTCACCAAAAGGGTTGGCCCAAAGCACCAACGCTTTGGGCCGAGTGGAGTTAAAGATCAGGGGCCAAAGGCACATCCACAGACCCATCCAGATATTTGGTGGGCCCATCCGCATTGGGCATCATGTCCCATTCGAAGATGTCATTGGGAAGCCAGAGCGTGGCGCAGGCGTTGGGGATATCCACCACGCCAGAAATGTGGCCTTGCACCGGTGCGGTTCCTAAGATCGCATAGGCCTGTGCCCCTGTGTAGCCAAATTTCTTAAGATACTCGATCGCATTGAGACAGGCTTGCCGATAGGCAACGTGGACATCCAAATAGTGCTGCTCGCCGTATTCATCGACACTGATCCCTTCGAAGATCAGATAGTCGTTGTAGGACGGGGTGATTGGAGAGGGTTTAAAGATCGGGTTTTTCACCCCGTATTTTGAAATTCCCTCTTTGATCAGCGACACTTTGATGTGGAGCCAACCGGCCATCTCAATCGCGCCACAGAAGGTGATTTCACCGTCACCCTGACTGAAGTGTAAATCCCCCATCGACAGGCCTGCCCCGTCAACATAGACCGGGAAATAGATCTTTGAGCCACGGCTCAGATCTTTGATATCACAGTTACCGCCGTGTTCGCGCGGCGGCACTGTACGGGCGGCTTCGGCGGCGGCGGCGTCACGTGCCTCGCCTTTCATTGCCCCCATATGCGCGCTTTGTGTGTTCGGCAGGGCCGCAAGAGGCGGTGTTCGATTGGGATCTGTGTTGAACAGGCCGGTTTCGCGTTCGTTCCACAAATCCAACATTTTGCGATCCGGCAAACAGCCGATCAGGCCGGGATGGATCAAACCGGCATATTTCACACCGGGAACATGCCGCGATTTGGTGAACATGCCATCAATGTCCCAGATGGACTTTTGCGCCTCTGGGAAGTGCTCGGTTAGGAAACCACCGCCATTTTGCTTGGAAAAGAAGCCGTTAAAGCCCCAAAGCATGTCTTCTTTGGCGCCAATGTCCAAAATCTCGACCACCAACAAGTCGCCCGGCTCGGCGCCTTTCACCCCAATGGGCCCAGAGAGGTAATGCACCTGCTCAAGCTCGACGTCACGCACATCACTGGCGTCGTCGTTATTCTTGATCTGACCACCCGTCCAATCATAGGTCTCAATCTTGAAGTCATCCCCCGGTTCAACCCAAACGTTGATCGGAATATCTGGGTGCCAACGATTGTGAATATTCTCGTTGGTGTGGGGGCTTTCCTTCAAATCTACAGCGATAAGCGTATCGGCCATAACGCAATCCTTTCTTGGTCTTCCGGTTTATACTGAGAGAAATTTTGAGACTTTTGCCTCGTCGACCCCTGCGCGGGGGCTGTCGTGCACAAAGGTGCCGTTTTCGATCACCATCACCCGGTCCGCGACATCCAAGGCAAAACTCAACACTTGTTCAGAGACGATGATTGTCAGGCCCTTTTGGTCGCGGATTTTACGCAGGGTGCGGGCCATTTCCCGAATGATTGACGGCTGAATGCCTTCTGTCGGCTCATCCAGCAGCAAAACCTTAGGGTTGGAGGCCAGCGCGCGTGCGATGGCCAGCTGTTGCTGTTGCCCCCCCGACAGGTTGCCGCCACGGCGATCCTTCATTTCCAACAGAACAGGGAACAGCTCATAGATGTCATCAGGCACCTGTTTCTGTCCTGTCACCGTCAGACCTGTTTCGACGTTTTCTTGCACGGTCATGGACGAAAAAATCATCCGGCCCTGAGGGACATAGGCGATGCCGTTGGCCACACGCTGGTGGGATTTCAGCCCGGTGACCGATGTATTGGCGACGGCGATGTCCCCGCCTTTTTCGGGCACGATGCCCATCAGCGTCTTCATCAATGTGGTTTTGCCCATGCCGTTGCGACCCATAATCGCGACGATTTCACCAGGTTCGACTTTGAGATCGAGCCCGTGCAGGACTTCACTTTCGCCATAAGAGGCGCGTAGGGATTCTACGTTCAACATAGGATCAGCCCTTTCTTAGTGGCCCAGATAAACTTCGATAACTTTGGGATCGCTCTGGACGTGCTCCATCGATCCCTCGCTCAGCAGCTCTCCGCGATGCAGAACCGTGACACGCGTCGCAATGTCCGCGACAAACCCCATGTCATGCTCGATCACGATCACGGATCGGTCTTGGATGATGCGGTTCAAAAGCTCGGCCGTCTTCTTGCGCTCGGCAACAGACATCCCTGCCACTGGCTCATCCAGCATCAAAAGCTCTGGGTCTTGGATGAGGAGCATTCCAATTTCGAGCCACTGTTTTTGACCATGGCTGAGGTAGGCTGCTTTCTCGTCTAGCAAGTTCTCTAGGAAAATCGTCTCGGCAATTTCGCGGATCCGATCTTTCACCGCTTGGTCTTGCCGAAAGAAGATCGCCCCAAAAACGCCATGCCCCTTGGGATAGCTCAACTCGAGATTTTCAAAGACCGAGAGGTCTTCGTAGACGCTGGGCGTTTGAAATTTGCGCCCAACACCTGCATGCACGATTTGGTCTTCGCGCATGTCCAGCAGCTCCATGTCTTTGAATTTGACCGATCCGCCTGTTGCTTTGGTGCGGCCACAAATCAAATCCAAGACGGTCGTTTTGCCTGCCCCGTTTGGGCCAATAATCACCCGACACTCGTTCGGTTCAACATAAAGGCTAAGGGCGTCGACCGCTTTGAAACCATCAAATGACACGGTCAGGTCTTCGACGCTAAGTATGAAACGTTCTGACATGGTCGCCTCCTATTCCGCAGGTGCTTTGGTTGCGCTAGGCGCGTCGATACGTTTGGATTTGCTCAGAAACTGGGCCAGTTTGGGTTCGATCTTCTCGCTCCAGAGACCCGCCAAACCATTGGGAAAGGCCATCACAACCGCGATGAACAACCCGCCGAGCCCAAGCAGCCAAAGCTCGGGAAACCCTTCGGAAAATGTGGTTTTGGCAAGGTTGACCAAGAGCGCCCCATAGACGGCCCCAATGATAGACAGACGCCCGCCCACAGCGCAGAAAATGACCATCTCGATTGAGGGCACAATCCCCACAAGCGTGGGCGACATAAAGCCGACCTGCAGCGTGAACATGGCCCCGCCGATACCGGCAAATGCAGCCCCCAAACAGAAGATAAAGATCTTAAAATTGGCGACATTATAGCCAGAGAACCGCACGCGATCTTCTTGGTCCCGCATCGCAATCAGCAAGCGACCCAGCTTGGATTTGCGGACAAACTGCGCGATCAGCAGCACCACAAAAAGCAGCGCTCCGTTCACAAAGTAGAGGATGTTCTTGGCCTCGTCCGTGCGGATATCCCAGCCCAGCAGGGTGCGCAGATCCGTGATCCCGTTCACCCCTCCGGTATAGCCCTGTTGGCCAACGATTAAGATTGTCAGAATGGCGGCGAAAGCTTGTGTGATGATGGCAAAATAGACCCCACCCACGCGCCGGGTGAACATGGCAAACCCAATAAAAAAGGCAAAGACGACAGGCACAAAGACCACTGCAATCAAGGCCAAGGGCAGACTGTAAAACGGTTGCCACCAGATCGGGATTTCAGTGAGCTGGTTCCAATCCATGAAATCGGGAATGCCGGGTGTGGATTGGATCGCCGTGTTTTCCGGTGTCGAGGCTTCGAGCTTTAGAAACATCGCCATGCAATAGCCGCCAAGGCCAAAGAAGATCCCCTGCCCCAGGCTCAGAATGCCACCCGCGCCCCAGCACAATGCCAAACCAATAGCGACAAAGGCGTAGGTCAGATACTTGCCAAACAGGTTCAGTCGAAAGGTGTCCAAGGCCATTGGCAGGACCAGAAAGATCACCGCCGCTAGGATTAGAAACCCAACCAGTTCTTTGCGGTTCATATAGTTAGAAAGTGTCATGCAAGGGTTCCTTATTTGCGCAGCTTCAGAGCAAAGAGACCTTGCGGGCGGATCATGAGGATCCCGACAACCACAAGAAGCGTGATGACTTTGGCCATGGATCCCGACAGGAAGAACTCCATGATGGATTGCGCCTGAGAGATCGAAAAGGCACTTGCGATGGTCCCCAAAAGCGACGCCGCGCCGCCAAAGACAACAACCAAGAAAGTATCAACGATATAGAGCTGACCTGCGGTCGGCCCTGTAGAGCCGATCATCGTAAAGGCCGATCCCGCAACGCCTGCAACGCCGCAGCCAATGCCAAACGTCAACCGATCGGTCCATTCGGTGTTGATCCCCACGGCCCCCGCCATAATGCGGTTTTGGTTGATGGCTCGCACTTGGCGCCCCCAAGTCGAGCGGAACATCAGCGCCCAGACGCCGATGGAAATGCTGATGGCGAGAACCATCACGAAAATTCCGTTAATCGGGATTTCAATCAGATCGGTCACCGGCAAAGAGCCCATCATCCAATCTGGAATACTCACGCCAACTTCGCGCGCTCCAAAGATACTGCGATAGAGTTGTTGAAGGATCAGGCTAAGACCCCATGTTGCCAGCAACGTATCCAAAGGCCGTTTATAGAGGTGCCGGATCATCGCCCATTCGACAAACAGACCCAGTGCCCCTGAGGCGATAAAGGCGAGGAACATCGCGACAAAGAAATAGGCGCTGAACAGTCCCGGCAGATAAGCGGCAAAGATGTTCGAGACGATATAGGTGATATAGGCCCCAAGGATCATGAACTCGCCATGGGCCATGTTGATCACACCCATCTGTCCAAAGATAATTGCGAGGCCAAGCGCCATTAGGACAAAGACGGAAAAGAGTATAAGGCCCGCAAAGCCCTGCATGGCGAAAATCGCGCCAAGCTCGGACATAGAGTAATCAGCAAACATGCCTACCTCCGGTCAATATTTGAGAGGGAGTCAGCCCGGGGAAGATCCCCGAGCTGACATAAATCGGTCCGAAGAGGGCTTATTGGTAGCCTTCTGGAAACGGATCAGGCTCGACGAGGTCGGCCGTTTCGTAAACGACCTCGTATTGACCATCCAACTGTGCGCGGCCAACGCGTGTTTTGGACCAAAGGTGGTGGTTCTCGTGCACTTTGACATAGCCTTCGGGCGCAGAGGGCAGTTCGATGCCGATCTGTGCTTCGCGCACCTTGTCCACGTCAAAGCTGCCTGCTTTTTCAACAGCCGCTTTCCACAGCCACGGACCCAGGTATGCCGCTTGGGTCACATCGCCAATCACCATGTCCTCGCCCCACATTTCTTTGAAGGATTTGACGAATTCCATGTTGTTGTCGTTGGTGAGGGACTGGAAGTATTTCATGCAGGCATAGGCGCCTTCGATGTTCTCTCCGCCGATGCCGCGAATTTCGTCTTCGGTCACCGAGATGGTCAGAACGATTGGGCTTTCTTTTGTCATGTCGATGCCCGCAGCTTTCAGCTGTTTGTAGAAGGCAACGTTGGAGCCACCGACAACAATCGCATAGATGACATCTGGTTTGCGCAGACGGATCTTGTTGATGACTGAGTTAAACTGCGTGTGGCCAAGCGGATAATAATCCTCGCCCACGACCTTACAGTCATCCATGAAGTTTTCGATGTGTTTGCGGGCAATTTTGTTCGATGTCCGTGGCCAGATATAATCAGAGCCAAGCAGATAGAAGGATTTTGCGCCTTTGGTTTTGTTCACCCAGTCCAGACCAGCGATGATCTGCTGTGTGGCTTCTTGGCCTGTGTAGATAACGTTCGGGCTTTCTTCCAAACCTTCATAGAAGGTGGGGTAGTATAAAAAGCCGTTGTATTGCTCAAAGACAGGCAAAACGGCTTTGCGACTGGCGGACGTCCAGCACCCCATGACGCTGGCCACTTTGTCGTTCACCAACAGTTTCTTGGCTTTCTCTGCAAAAGTTGGCCAATCTGATGCGCCATCTTCTTGGACATATTCAATCTTGCGACCCAAAACGCCGCCCTGCGCGTTGATCTGTTCGATCGCCAGCTTTTCTGCCTGAACGGACCCCGTTTCAGAAATCGCCATTGTGCCGGTCACCGAGTGCAAGATGCCGATGGTCACCGTGTCATCGGTGACAGCCAGCCCTGTGGTGTTGACCTCTGCGGTTGGGAAATTGGCCGCTTTCAATCCCTTTGGCAGAAACAGAGAGGCGGTCAGTGCCGCGCTTCCAGCCAGCATTGCGCGGCGGCTTACGCCACCTTTTTCAGTTGGGTTACCCTTGTCAGACATATCGCTTCCTTTTCAGTGCGCTTAAGAAACGGGCGATTCTTTGTCGCCCCGCTGACATTGATGATGTTTGGGTTCGCTGCAGCGCAGTATACGTCAAATGACGTATACCGCTGCGCGTTTTGACCAGTATCCTAACTCTAGACAGTCAGGCTCCGGCATTTTGGTCGCAATTTTGCAGCCCCAAGACCCCTAGCTCTGTCTTGTCAGATTGGGGAACTGGAACACAAAATGGGATCCGTATTTGGCGCGACGCGTGAAAAGCGCACCTACAATCGTTGGGTGGCCAACGAAACGATGGAAGATTTTGCCCTGCGGTTTACAGCCCGGCGCGCGCGACGCTGGAGCTATGGCCGGGTTGCCAATACCGCCATTGGTTCGATCTCTTTCTTAGCCCTCGAGGCCATCGGGGCCGCCATCACGCTGACCTACGGGTTCGACATCGCAATTGTTGCGATCATGGTTGTCGGTTTGATCTTGTTCCTGTCTGGCCTGCCAATTTGTTATTATGCGGCGCGCTTTGGCTTGGATATTGATCTGCTGACGCGGGGTGCGGGCTTTGGCTATATTGGCTCGACGATCACCTCGCTGATCTATGCCTCTTTCACTTTTATCTTCTTCGCCCTCGAAGCCGCAATCTTGGCCCTTGCTCTGGAGTTTTGCCTCAGAATTCCGTTGTTCTTTGGCTATATTGTCAGCTCGCTTGTGGTCATTCCCTTGGTGGTCCACGGGTTTTCCAAAATCTCAACCTTTCAAACATGGACCCAACCCATCTGGGTTTTGCTGCACCTGTTGCCCTTCGTTTTTCTGGCTTTTGTTGGATATGACCTCGACATGTGGACTGGGTTTCAAGGGGTGGGCGTTGCCCCTGATAGCTCTAAGCTCTTGATGCTGGGGGCGGCATCAGGGGTGGTCTTTTCGCTGGTGGCACAAATTGGCGAACAGGTTGATTTCCTAAGATTTCTTCCCGAACCCGAAACCCCTGCGGAACGCAAAAAATGGTGGATAGCCCTCGTTGCCGCTGGCCCCGGCTGGTCGGTTTTGGGGGTGCTCAAAATGGTGGCGGGTTCCTATCTGGTGACGCTTGCCATTCGGGAAGGCGTCGCAATCGAGGTCGCGGGCGATCCAACCCGGATGTATTACATTGCGTTTGAGCAGCTTATTGAGTCTCCAAGTGTCATCTTGGGTTTGACCGGCGTTTTTGTGATTTTGTCTCAGCTTAAAATCAACGTCACAAACGCCTATGCCGGTTCCATCGCTTGGTCGAATTTCTTTTCTCGGCTGACCAAGACCCATCCAGGCCGGGTGGTGTGGCTGGTCTTCAATGTCTGTATCGCGCTGATGTTGATGGAACTGGGCGTGTTCACGGGGCTTGAGCATGTTCTGAGCGTGTATTCACATGTCGCCGTGGCGTGGATCGGGGCTTTGGTCGCGGATCTGGTCATCAACAAACCCCTCGGACTAAGCCCCAAGGGGATCGAGTTTCGTCGCGCCCACCTTTACGACATCAACCCGGTTGGGATCGGTTCGATGTTTGCCGCGTGCCTGATTGCATTCATGGCCTATGGTGGGCTCTTTGGTCCCCTGCTTGAGGCGTTTTCCTCTTTTGTGGCGTTGGGGGCGTCCTTTCTGTTGGCGCCGCTTATCGCCCTTGCGACGGGGGGCAAATATTACCTTGCCCGGCCGGTTGAAACCGGTCTGAAAGGCACACAGACATGCAATGTGTGCGAATATCACTTTGACGCCGAAGACATGACAAATTGCCCGTTTCATGCCGGCCCGATCTGTTCCCTGTGCTGCACGCTTGAAACCTCTTGCCACGATGCTTGTAGGTCGCATGCAAACCTGCGCCATAATCTTCGTAGGTGGCTGTTCGCCTACCTGCCTGATCAAATTGCGGGATTGTTGCTGACTCGCTTGTCTCAATTTCTGTTCGCGACGCTGGCCTTGTCCATTGCGGTGGGCATTTTGCTAATTGTCATTCGAAACTTCGCTGGCAATGACAATTTCGACGCCATCCTGACCATTCTCTATGGCACCGCAGTGATTGTGATCGGCATCAGTGTTTGGATGTTTCTCCTGATTGGGGAAAGTCGTCGCAAAGCCACCGAAGAAGCCGAGAGACAGACAGACCGCCTTCTAAAGGAGATCAGGGCCCACGAACGCACCGATCGCGCCTTGCAACAAGCCAAAGAAAAGGCCGAAGCCGCCAACAACGCCAAAACCCGCTATATGTCCGGGCTCAGCCACGAGCTGCGCACCCCCTTGAACGCGATTTATGGCTTTGCCCAACTGCTAGAGAAAGACGGAAATCTCTCCCCTTGGCGTTCTTCTCTGTCCAGCATTCGTCGCTCAAGCGAGCATTTGGCCGGGCTGATTGATGGGCTCCTTGATATCTCGCGTATCGAAGCGGGCCGTCTTGAGATCATGAACGATCGGATCAACTTGCTGGTGTTCCTCAACCAAGTTGCGTCAATCTTTGAAGAAGAGGCACGGCTAAAGGGCATCAAGTTCCAGCTGACCACAAAAGGCAGCCTTCCTGCCTTTGTCAAATCAGACGAGAAGCGGTTGCGCCAGATCATTATCAATTTGCTGTCCAACGCCATTCGCTACACAAATAGCGGGTCCGTTAACCTGATCTTCACCTACCGCAACGAGGTTGCGCATGTCGAAGTGGTGGATACCGGGGTCGGGATTGCGCCGGATCAATTTGATAGCATTTGGCGCCCCTTTGAACGTGGTGAGCGCCATGGCGGCCAAGGCTCTGGATTGGGCCTAACCATCACCAAGCTGCTCGTCGAGGTATTGGGCGGGGACATTGATCTGGACAGCACCCTTGGCAAGGGCAGCACCTTCAAGGTCCGGCTCATGCTGCCCTCGGTGACCCCCAGCGCGTTCAAAAGACAAGCAAAGGACACCGGCGATGGGTCGTTGCCCTTCACCGGCTATGCGGGGCCGCGCAAGACCATTTTGGTGGTAGATGACGACCTCAACCACCTTAACCTTGCCGAAAACTTTCTGAGTGGCCTGGGCTTTGTCGTGCTCTGTGCCTCCTCCGTCGATATGGCGGAAAGCATGCTGGAAGATGCCAATGCCGACATCATTTTGCTCGACATTGATATGCCGGAACGGGATGGCTGGAGCTTTGCGCGCCAACTCAGAGAGAGCAAATATGCCAATACGCCTATCGCCATGATTTCCGGGCACGCCCACGAAGACGGGCAACATCGAACCGAAATTGGCCTGCACGATGCGTTTCTGGCCAAACCTTACAACCTTGATGATCTGCTGTTGCAGATAGCGGATCTGCTTAAGATCAAGCTGACGTTGAAGGAAACGCAACCCGCCGCAATTCATTGCATTCTGTCCAACGAAGAGGCCGACCGACTTATCGATTTCGCCCAGATTGGACACGCCAGCGCGGTTCGAACGTCACTTCTCGAACTCAAAATTAACCGAACAGGTCCCCCTGACCTGTTGCAGGCCATTGAAAGCAAGCTGACCACCTTTGACATGAATGGTTTGATCGAGCTGCTAACGGAGCACAAAAGCCATGATTGATTTTGGAAGCCAAAGCATCGCGCTGGTTGTGGATGACAACCCCGAATCCTTGGGCATGGTCTCTGCGGCGCTTGAGAACCAAGGGTTGACGGTGTTGGTCGCCAGAGATGGCAATGCCGCCATCCAGTTGACCCAACGCGTGCAACCCGACGTCATTTTGATGGACGCTGTCATGCCAGACTTAGATGGTTTTGAAACCTGTCGCATTCTGAAGGCCGGTCCCAATCCAACACTGGCCCCGATCATCTTCATGACAGGGCTGACGGATCAGGAACATGTCGTGAAGGGCCTGCGTGCCGGGGGGGTGGACTATATCACCAAGCCCGTTGCGATCGAAGAATTGCTGGCCCGTTTGACCACCCATGTCTTGAACTCGCGCTTGTTGCAAAGCGCACGCCAAGCGATCGACGCCTCCGACCGGTTGGTCTTGGCCTTTGGCGCCGACTTTGGCTTGGCTTGGGGATCTGAAAAAGCCATGAAAGCCCTGCAACAATGCGGTTTTGATGTGACGGAGGAAGCCTTTAGAGGTTGGCTTTTGACCTGTACCAAACGCCCCATATCCGCGGTTGAGCCCTTCAATGGTCCCGACATCGGATGCCAGTTCATCGGGTTTTCAGATGCTCAGGAAATCCTTGTGAAGCTGGTACATCAAAAAGAGGGGCGTAACGAAGCATTGCTGCAAGCGGCCTTTGGGCTGACAGCCCGCGAGGCAGAGGTTCTCTATTGGTTGACGCTTGGCAAAACAAACCGCGATATCAGCACCATTCTATCGCTAAGTGCCAGAACTGTGAACAAGCACCTAGAACAGGTGTTTCAAAAGATGGGCGTCGACAATAGAACCTCTGCGGCTGTCTTGGCGGATCGACAAATCAACCTAAGCGACTGAACCATCTGCAGATCTAAAGGTGCATTGGCCAATTTGGGCCGTTTCAGCAATCTAAGTTGGTGTCTCCGACTTCCAACTTTACAACTCTTGTCGCCCTGCGCGGCGAGTTTTGGGAGGCGTGATGGCGTTCCCCATCGTCTGCTTCTCCATTTCTCGTATTTCAAACGCAAAACCCCCCGCA
>JAGDZD010000002.1:0-292280 GCA_049116315.1 Thalassovita sp. | reverse complement strand
AATTCATCGCCAATACCACAATGGAAGCCAACCGGTTTGCATTAAACGCTGATCCGGCGGCCTGGACTGACGATGTCTATCGCCTTTACAGCGGCGTGTTGGACCGCGCGCCTGACGCTGCAGAATTTGCCAACCACTTACAACAGCTTTCGACCGGAACAAGTTACTTGGATGTGGTCAGAGGTTTTGTCGCTTCGCCGGCGTTTCAGACGGACTACGGCGGGTTGGACAATACCGATTTCGTCACTTTGCTCTACACCAATATACTGGGGCGCACCCCAGACGCCGCCGGCCTGGCCGAAAAAGTCGCACGTCTGGACAGCGGTGGCTCCCGCGAAGCCGAGGTCGTGGGATTTGTTCAATCGCCAGAGTTCACCCAAATGACCGCTGGAGCTCTCAAGGATTGGGTCCGTGCGCAGGGCGTGGATGACATGATTGAGGGCGGCGGTGGGCAAAACGTTCTCGCCGGTGGCGAAATGACCGACACTTTCGTATTTGCGCAAACCGATGCGGGCACAAATACAGTGCTTGATCTCGAACCCTGGGACTATCTGTCATTTGAAGGCTTCGGCTACGCGACCGCTGACGACGCGCGCGCGCATTTGACTGTCTCAGCAAACGCTGTGGTTTTTGCGGATCAAGGAACAGAAGTGACGTTTCAAAATGTTGGGCTGGATCAATTCGACAATGCGATGTTCATCGTTTGATAGGCTAATATAGCAAAAAGCGTTTTACCCCTTAGGAGAGATCCGCGTTTCCCGAACCGCGGTGGCCACTGGATTCCAGATTTGACCAGTCGCAGCGCATGCCCGTTTCGACGGGCCACGCTATGGCACCTTAGCTGACGATCCAACGGCCGTTAAAGCCCATCTGTGAGAGAAACCTGCCCCAAGACGCACCACTATGCAGAGCTCCCGTCCAGCGCTTCGCGGACATTGGTGCAGAACGTTACCATGACACAGCGCTCCCTGCTTGGCCGCATCGTAGACACACAGGGCTTGCGCTAGACACGACCGTCGCTTGGAGAAGATTATCGTGGGTTATTCCCGGAGGGTTTCGGAGAGCCGCATTGTGACCGCCGGGAATGGGAGTGTGTCCGCGAATTAGGATCCAAAATTAACAAGTTGATCTATTCCGATGGGATGGTGATCAATAGAATTGAAATTTTCAGATCATACTCACATAGGTCTGTATTTCTAGCGAGGGAAAGGAGTGCAGGTCAGGTGGAAATTCAATATTTGTGAACAAACATTCTAAATAGATATATTGAGAATGGAGAGCATGTGTCGTTGAAAAAGTGGAATGGAATTAGAATGACACAAACGGCGTCCTATAGTATTTTGGTATAAATATTGATATATGATTATTGTTGTTCATAGTGAGGTTCTAAAAATTTTATTAATTCTAAATCTAGGAGGGGTAGAATGAAGTACTTTACACTGGCACTTGTAGCGAGCTTGGGTCTGACGGCTTGTCAGACCACAACAGAAGGCTCTAGCCAAGCTACGGTCGTTGATACGTTGATTGGAAAAACCTTAAAAACTGAGAACGGATCAACGTTCATTCTGAGTGGTGATGGCACTGTAGGTGGATTGCTTCGTGGTGATCCAATTGTCGGAACCTATGACGCGAACGCGCGTGAAATCTGTAGTACCTACTCAAAGCCTCAAGCTCTTGCTGGAAAAGAATTTTGTAGCGTTCCGACGATCGACGGCAATACCGTCGTGTTCAAGCGTAGAGATGGCAGTAATTCGCCAATTTATTACATCCAATAAGTATTCTTGAGTTGAAAATTCGGTGATGTTTCCACTTTGCGCTTGGTGCAAATCAAATTGATTGCTGAGCGCAAAGTGATTGTAATTAGTAGATAAAAGTTAGGGGCGCCGACATTTACTTCGGTGCCTTTTAGACTTGGGTGACAAGCTTTGGACGTGGAAATTTCCCCATCCTTGAAGCGGCTGTTTTCGCGCTCAAGGATTGTAGCGCCTAGTTGTTGGCTGGCCATGCCAAAGATAGCATTGCGTCACCAGCGGTCGCTGGGAGTTCACCGGCAAAATATCACCGTCAGTTCCCCAATCGATGTGGTGCCGGTCGCACAGTGTTGTTCGATTTGCCAGTTCGTCTTTGTGCCACTTTACGGATGAAGAGGCGCGGCGAAGTGCATTGCCTAATTTGGATTGGTCACTTGGCTTTCTGCTCCAAACAAATTTGTTGGGTCTCATGGGGGAGAAGCGGTTCAGACAGCAGCTGGCAAAATCCGCCGTCGGGCGTGGCTTGATGATGGGTACAAGTTTTGCAAACCCCAAACGGACGCCCTTCGTTTTTTCGCAACATCCCAATCAGCACGTTTTGAAGAGAGCCCAATAAGGCATCCTTTTCGTTGTCGGCGATGTTGGTCAGTGCATCCGCAAACCTGTTGTTCGCGTTCGAAATCTCCTTTCCAGATTCGGTCAATTCAAAGCTGATGGCGCGTTTATCAAATTCGGATCTGTGTTCGGAGACATAGCCTTTTTGCACCAACGACTTGAATGATTGCGACACAGTTCCGCGCGTGGTTCCCAGATATTCGGCCACATGCGACGGGCTGCGCGAGAAGCGATTGGCTTGTCCCAAATATTCCAGCACGGCACGTTGCGTTGGGTTTAGATCGCCGCCCCAAGCGGTTGCAGCATCAAGACGCGCAAGGCGGTTGATCAGTTCGCGGATGTGTAGGTCTTGCTTCATACGGACAGTAGTAGCGACTCAAAACAATTACTGCAATGATGTCGACTCGCTACTAAATGTGAGTCGACATCATTGAAAGGATTTCACATGTCTCGCTACTTCTTGCCGTTGCTGACGGCACTGACACTTACCAACGGCGCAGTCTTCGCAGCAGGCGATTACGCCCACGCGTTGCACCAAAAGGACGCAATCCTGTCTGCGGCGGATACCGCAAAGGCGGCCTCTTTCGATATCCTCGCGGCTCATGCGCATCGTGTGGGCAACACCGTTACTTTCCACATGACAACAAATGGCATTGCAGGTGCCGTTGTCCCCGAAGCAACCGGCGCGGTGGGGGGCGCAGAGGTGCTTTCCTATGTCTGGCCTACATCGCTTGACCCGTCTTCGGTTGGTTTTGAAGCCGATACAGGCATTCTCGCACTCGTGGCGACAAGCCACCCAGATTTTGATGACACGCCGCTTTATGACGAGAACCTTGACGGTGATCCGGCAAACGACGGCATTGTTTTGCACAGCCATTGGGTCGTTTTGACACCAACCGAAGCCTGTGGCCCCGGCGCATTGGCGGTTCGTGATATTGCCGAGGGCGCAACGCCACAGTTGCCCGCAACGTGGCCAGGATTTCCTATATTTTTGGACAGTCCCGGGTTCACACCGCTATTCGACGGCCCTGAAATTACGATCAATGTCGCATTCGACACTGACGTAAACTTGCAGAAGGTTAGCTACGATGGCGTCACCTCTGCCTTACGGGTGAACGGGAATGTTCACGCTCCGCTACTGTGTGTGGTGGATGTCTTTGATGTTGCATCAGGTGATCTCAGCTTGCCCGGAGAGTTGAATTAAGCGACGTGGGGCCGTGTTCTTGCGGCCCCCGTTTTCGCGCCGCTATTTCGCTGAGAGACTAGCAGCGCGCCTCACCGTGCTGGTTTGCAAGGGGGGAAGTCGTTGTCACCGACGTCATTCAAATGCTTTGCCCGGGTTGTGTCGCTTATGAGATGCCGCGCGAGTTGACAGTCGAACTGGCCATTTGGCCAGCGGTCACGGCTGATGGAGCGGTTTCGAATAGCTGAGCCAAAGCAGCATGAACAATCGGTCGAGTGTAAGCTGGTTGCGGAATCACCGAAGCGTCACAAATCCCAACGTTCTGCGGTTAGACCTGCGTTCTAAAACGCGATCTTGTACTGGTGAACACTAGTAAGTTTGGATGCGTGTGATGTAAAATTTGATGGCAGTGTGGCCTTGCGCGGCAAACAGCATTGATGAACAGCGCATGACGTGCTGCGAGGCATCCCAGCCAATGCACCTAAGAACCTGATTTGAGGATTGCCATATTGAGCACAGTTCCAACCTCTTGGCTCATTTCGATTCTCGCGATGTTCATCGCGGCGGCCGTCGTAAGCAAACCTCAACTGCCTGTTGCTACACGGGTTTTCTTTGGCCTTGGCCTTGCCCTTATTGCGGTGGTCACGGGGTTTGTGGGCTTGAGATCGGAATATGGATTTGAGGCCCTGAGCAGGATGCAGCCTCACCTGGCAGTCTTGATGGCCCCAATGCTGTGGCTTGGGTTTCAGTCGTTGGCGTCTTCGACGGGGACGCCCGCACGTTCAAAATCCTTGCGCGTTGCCAGTGGTATTGTGGCTGCTGAACTTGCGCTTTTTGTGCCAACAGCTTGGTCTGCCGATGTGGTCGTGATTGCAGCAAATTCTGTCTATGTTGTTCTACTTGCGGCCATGCTGCGCCAGCCACAGGACACTTTTGTTCAAGTCGCTCCGAATAAATTTCGCTTAATCAGATTTGCGTTGCTCTTTGCGCTCTTCTTTATAGCCTTGATTGCTGCTGCGGATGTTACGATCCTTCTTGCGATGCTTTCTGCCGGCAATGTAGGGGCGATACACCTTCTGACAGGCGTGTCTGGGGTGATCGTTGCAGTTGTTTTGCTCGGTGCGCTGATCGGGACGCCACTATTTCTTGGCACACAATCACAAGAAGCTTCACCAGACACCGCTGCGCAGGCCGCGTCAGATGAAGATCAGGAGCTGTTGCACAAACTTGATCAGCTGATGAGTGACCATCACGTCTTTACGGACCCGGACTTGACGCTGGCGCGGCTGGGGCGGCGGCTGCACTGCCCGGCGCGGAGTGTTTCAAAAGCGGTCAACCTCATCCACAAAGAAAACGTTTCGCGCTATATCAACGGTTTTCGGGTGCGCTATGCAGCGATGCTGTTGGAAACGACTGACCGCCCTGTGACCGACATCATGTTGGAAGCAGGCTTCCAAAGTAAGTCTAGCTTCAACACCGAATTTCGCCGCGTGATCGGTCAAACCCCCTCTGGCTATCGACTAAATGGGGCTTTTGAAGGCGACGTCGGAAATCGCGATTTGAAACGTTCGGAAACGTAAATTCGGGCGCAAGTCTCGTGCGTTTCACCTTTCTTGATCCAAGAGCCCAGACGTTGAGGGCTGCAATCAAGATAGGAAACACCATGAATTTCAAACACCCAAAGCATCAGCAGGCCGCCATTGGATGGACGATCAGCGTGATATTCGTCGCTGTGGCCATGGTCCAATCCGCAAAGGCTGAACCTGACAGGCGCCAAGACGGGGACATAGCCGTCATCGACATACCGCATCCAAAGGAAGGCAACCTTCTTATGCTGCGTGGGCTTGTTGGCAATGGCACCGCCTCGTTTCGCGTCAACGGTGCATGTCGATCAATGCCGGTGCGCTTTGTCGCGGGCGACTTTTCCGGCCAAAGCGTTGATTTGGGCCGCGCAACAGCGATCCGAGTAGTCACGACATCCTCAGATGTTATCCGTGACCTGCTGGCCGGAAAGGACCTTGTCAGCGACATGGTGCGTGTCACATCCAATTCCGCGGATAAAACTGCGGACCTGTATCTGGAGAAAGGCCTTTCGGCCGAGACCGGGTTTGTTATCAACCCAGGCCGCAGCTTGTTGGCGGATATGTTTGGTGCTCGCAATACAGATGTAGAATGTGCCAGCCTTTCTGCAAAGCTCCCTTAGACCAACACACACTTGCGCAGCTGGAGCAAAGAACAGAGCGTACCTCCTTGTGCCCGCGATTTCACACGTCGCAAATCCTAATCCAAGCAGAAAGAGACAACCGCCCATGTAATCAATAAGCACTGCCTCGAGCTCATCTAAAACAAACCATCTGATCCCTATTTCACGAACGGAAGGAATTGCAATTGGGCTAGGGGCACATCCGTGCCTTCTCATTAAAGATTTGATCAAGCCGCCCGATAACTCGAGGGTCTCCAATATGCATCATCCCAAACACAATTCCCCGCCCGCCTCACCAATCGAGCCGCCGATCCTTAGTCAAAACCCTCTGCGCAGCAGGCTTGGCCTTGATCCACGGGTCTAGCGCAGCAAGATCGAACGATTACCGTGATTCCGTCACGGTCAATAAATACTTCTTCAACTCCGCATGCATGTCCTCGCGCCAAGCCGAAAACGTATTTGCCACGACTTTGCACAGATTTTGCGGCGCATTGGCCTTTCCCATGTTGCGCTATCTGTCCAACATCGCCGTGCGGCGGCCTTAGGCAAACACTTCGATACTATACAAGTTGGCCCAGAAACCGTCGGCTTAACGTGGGACCAAAATCTGATCTGGCTCTCAGTTCGCACGTTCATGGGCCAAGACAACGGCCCGCGTCTTACGGCGGCCGTTGAAGAGGATGTGTTCAAGAGCGCCGAGGGCCGTTGCTTTGGCGAAACAGGCTTTATGTTGAGGCACCCCCTCCGACGGGCTTGATTGCCTCCGCCCGCGATGCGGCGCGGCTGGCGCAAGCGGCGACGATGACCCCGACATCGGAGATTGCCAATTTGACTGCCAACACAAAATACTGAGGGGATTCAGGATACGAGGCACTCCAATTTGTTCGGCCCGAGCCTTCGGGCTCACCTTTGGCGAGAGCGCGGTTAAGTCCAAAGTGTTGTTCAGGTATTGAATGAAAGATTTGGCGCCTTTGACTGCCACGCGATCCAATTTTTCGATTTTCACTTTTTGTGCCAAAGTCCCTGTTGCCGCCAAATTTTGACTTGCCCCAAAAGCCTTGTAGGTGTCTCGATCCGAACCTCTTTAGGCTCAGACGAATTCAGCCTCATCTTCAGCCGCAGCGCGGTGCAGGGCTGACAAAAACTCTGGGTCGGCAGAGTGGACCCGATTCCATGTTGGGATGAATGGCGTTTCATGCGGGTTGTCCAAAAAGAACTGTCCAGCGCGCATGATGTTTTCTGCAAACAATTCGATGGCGCGTTCTTCTTTGTGGCGATCAATGCTGAGCCCGTTCATCTGCGCATCGTTATAATAGGCCTCAAGCAGATCCAAAGCGCTGCGATAGTAGGTCGCCTTCAGGGTGCGGAACACGTTTGGGGTAAAGATGGTGCCATCAGCGGCCAATTTGCGAAAGACCGCTTTGCAGATGTCGGTCGACATCCGGCTCAGCCCGGCATTGCTGTCTTCAGTGCTCAGCTCTTGGTGCTTGTGATCATAGGCATCCGAGATTTCCACCTGGCACACCGCTTTGGGGGCCAAATTGCGCCAAGCTTCGGATAGGACACCAATTTCCAATCCCCAGTCAGATGGAATGCGCAGATCGGGCAAAATTCCGGTGCGCATGGCAAATTCACCGGACAAAGGGTAGCGGAAGCTGCGCAGGTAATCGATGTAATCGCGATCCCCAATCACCCGCTTCAGCGCGATCAGCAGCGGGCTGACCAGCAGGCGGGTGACCCGGCCGTTCAACTTGTCCTGACCAATGCGCGCATAAAAACCTTTGGCCACTTGATAGGGGAAATTTGGGTTCGCCACTGGATAGATCAGGCGGGCCAGCAATTCATTGGTGTATGTCACAATGTCACAATCGTGAATCGCCATCACCGAACTGTCTTCGCAGGCCATCAGATAGCCAAGCGCCGACCAGACGTTTTTGCCTTTGCCCTGCTCTGCGGGGGCCAGACCCAATTTTTCCAGACGCGCCCCCAGTTCCAACATGCGCGGACTGTCATTCCAGATCACAATGTGGTTTTGGTTCAAGCCTTTGAAGAAGGTTTTGGCATGGCGGTACTGCGCCTCATCGGCACGGTCTAAACCAATGATAATCCGATGCAGATAGGTGACTTTGGACAACTCGGCCAAGATATTGGGCATCGCCTCGGTTTCGAGTTCGGAATACAGACACGGCAGGATTAAGGACATCTTGCGGCTTTGGGCGAATGTCTCCAGCTCGTAGGTCATTTCATCCAGAGAGCGGGTGCGCAAATTGTGCAGCGTCGCAATATTACCGTTCTGATGAAAATCAGCCATTGGGGTCTTCCTTATTCAAAATTAAGCCGCTCGATCAAGCGGAGCATTGCAGCGTTCCAGCCATGAGGCCCTGCAAGGTCAGTTCTGGTGATCCTGCCGCAGGTTTCGCCACGCAGAACGGGCAAGGCAGGTCGGTGTGGATTGGCAACGATGATGCCATGATTGGCGGTTTCCAGCATTTCCACATCATTAGGAGCATCGCCCAGAGCCACGGTGGTTTGAGGCTGAAACTGCTGCGTGATCTGAGCCATCTGATCGGCTTTGGTGGCGCCAAAAGACA
This sequence comes from Thalassovita sp., assembly GCA_049116315.1. Taxonomy (GTDB): domain Bacteria; phylum Pseudomonadota; class Alphaproteobacteria; order Rhodobacterales; family Rhodobacteraceae; genus Thalassobius. Next base: position 283,937 of record JAGDZD010000002.1, on the reverse strand, counting down.
GGGTCAAAAACCGTCCCCCTTCGCGCGCGAACACGCCGATTTCAGTCAGCTTTTCCAAAAACAGGCTGCGCTCATCCTCCGTGCCGAGCCACAGTCCCGGCTCGGAATAGGCGCGCTGTTTGGCCAGTTCTGCCTGATCTTCAGGCAGTCCAGTGACCTCACATACCTCAGCGGCAGACATATCCCCAAAACCGCGAAACAATTGCCGCAGTTCCGAGGGGAGACGCGTCAAAGCCACACGCAACGCGATATAGGCGTTACTGGGGGGAACGCTGCGGGTATAGGCCGGCAACAGCCCAGCACCGTTTTCCACAATCGCAGGCCAAGCCTCTAGGCCAAGTTCGTGACGTAATGCAATGATTTCAGAGGCTGTTTTACTGCTGGCAAGGACAACACCCGCGCCGATATCACGTAATTTGGTCAAGGCAGGAACAGCCGGTTGAAAGCTGTATGTCTCGTGCTCGATCAAAGTGCCATCGAGGTCAGTAAAAACAAGAATGGAAGCGATAGAATCCATGCAGGAACCTTGCGCGCCGCTACGCTGCACTGCAACATCACCGGGGATGTTTGCCGCTGTGCGCCACGTCGAAACGCTCAATTGCCTAAATATTAGGCGCTCAAAAACGGGTGGGAAGCCTTCCCAACTCCTTTGCATCGACCACAACCGCACATGGATCAGAGGTCTTGCAAAGACTGCAGCAGGACGTTGGGACCTCGGGAGGCAGAGTGTCACGTTGAGCTAAATTGCCCAGCCCTCACCTATGCTATTCAGTCCAGTATACGACCTCACAGGCGGCGCTTTGTGGCTGATCAATGTCAGGACGTGCATTGGCCTCTGGGCCCCTTGGGCGGGTCACGCCACCGAAAACGGCCTTGCTGCGGGCACCGGCGCTTCGGGGTGCAACAGGTCTTGATCCTTGAGCTGATCCCAAAATGCGGCGGGAATGACGGCATTGGCCCAATCCAACGTCTGACGCAACTCTTCGGGCGTGCGCAATCCCGGAATAACGGACGCCACACTGGGATGGCCCATCGGGAATTGCAGAGCCGCAGCAGGCAGCGCCACATCAAAATCGCGGCATGTCGCCTTTAGCTGTTGGACGCGCTCAACAACCTCTTGCGGAGCAGCGCCATAGTTCCAAGTGTCCCCGCCGACGAGGATGCCCGAGTTATAAGGCCCGCCCACCACAATCGAGACATCCCGAGCAGCGCAGGCTGGCAACAGATCGGTGAGCGCATGTTGCTCTAACAACGTATAGCGGCCGGCCAGCAAAAAGGCGTCCCAGTCGCCGATCTCTAGCGCCTCCATGCAAACAGCGGTTTCATTAACCCCCAAGCCAATGGCCGAGATTTGCCCCGACTGGCGCAGACTGTCCAAGGCGCGATAACCGCTTTCGGCCAACGCTTTGAAATGCGGCGCGTTCTGCGCGCCGTGGGTCACTTCGCCGATGTCGTGCACATAAAGGATATCAATCCGATCAAGGCCCAAGCGCTGCAAGGACTGTTCGAAAGAACGCATGATGCCATCATAGCTGTAGTCATAGACCGGATGAAACGGCAACGCCTCGGGCCAGCCCATCGCGGCGGGATTCTCAGCCGCGCCCGGCACCAGCAAGCGCCCAACCTTTGTAGACAACACATAAGACCCGCCACGGATCACATCCCCCACCCGGCGCTCAGAAAGCCCGAACCCGTAGAAAGGCGCAGTGTCGACATAGCGCATGCCTGCCTGTGTGGCGGCCCGCAGCGTGGCCATCGAATCCACAGCATCCACAGCGTCCAACAAGCCCCCAAGCGGTGCGCCGCCAAAGCCCAAAGTGGGAATTGAGAGATTTGTTTTGCCAATCTGTCGGGTCGAAAAAGTCATGGGTTTATGCCGCCCTATAGGGGTTTTTGCCGCCGTAAGTTTCGGTCAACTCATTGGCCAAATCCCCATAGAGTTCGACCACCTCCTCTAATGACGGCACTTTGAGGTCATCAACGCGTTTCAGATAGGGACAGCTGAGTGCGGCAACGACGTCGCCCGACGGCCCAAAAATTGGAAACGAAATATTGGTGACACCAATTGTGGTGGCAGAGGGCATGTTCTCATATCCGACTTTGCGGATCCTTTCCAAATGCCCATCGAGTTCTGATCGGATCAACTTAGGCTCGCCCAGCGCAGGGCGGTGCATTTCAATCAACTCATCCACTTCGGCGGCAGATCTGAACGCCGCCAACACACGCCCCGTTCCCGTATTGCCCAAGCCCACAACCGTGCCGTTCTTCAGTGCCAATCCCCAATTTCCCGGCGATTCCACAGAAGCCACAATCACAATGTCGCCGTTGCTTTCCATGCCCAGGTGACACGATTGCCATGCCTTGCGCGTCACCGACCGCATCCGTGGCAAAGCCGCTTCGATCACCCGTCCAATCGGGGGGTGACGCTGGCTGATTGAAAACATCTTAAGACTGAGTGAATAGCGATCCCCTGCCAAGGAACGCACGACATAGCCGCGGCGCACCAATGTGGACAGCATCCGGTAAATCTCGCTCTGTGACCGGTCCAGAGATTTGGCCACCTCACCTTGGGTCAGGCCTTCGCCGTGACTCGCCAAAAGCTCGATGATGTCCAACCCCTTTTCCAAAGCCGGCGCCCGGTACTTATCACTCGTATCGTCCATTGGTCTGTTCATTCCCTGTTTTGGAGAAAATCACCAAATCCCCCCGAAATGTCAATCTTGATTTATTTGTGAATAAATGTTTCATATACAAATACCGCTACAGAAATGTAGCTTGAAGTTTTTCACACCTAGGGAGGGAACGATGAAAAAATTCAGCACTTTGAAGGTCTTGATGGCGACGTCGGCGATTGTCGCACTCGCAGAATCAGCAAGCGCCGCAGATTGGGGCAGCTACGAAGGTGTCACCGTTGAAGCGAAATTGATCGGGGGCCAGCAGTATGAAGGTCTCTATGGCCGCATTGCAGACTGGGAGGCTGCAACGGGAGCGTCAGTGAGCATCATTTCAAAGAAAAGCCACTTTGAAATCGACAAAGAAATCAAATCGGACATGGCCGCTGGCACCACCGATTGGTGCGTTGGGTCAAACCACTCATCCTTTGCGCCACAGTATGAAGGTCTCTATGTCGATCTGAACGATCTTGTCTCCGCCGACGTCGTGGCCGAGTTTGTGCAAGGCAATATCAACGCCTCGACCGTAGGCGGCGAGCTTTTGATGCTGCCACGGGCGCAGTTTGACGTCTCTGTACTTTATTATCTGAAGTCCAACTACGAAGACGCTGACAAAGCGGCCGCTTTCAAAGCCGAGTATGGCTATGATTTGGCCGTGCCAGACACATGGACCCAAGTGAAAGACCAAGCCATCTTCTTTGCGGATGCGCCAAACTTTTATGGCACGCAATATGCAGGCAAGGACGAAGCGATTGTAGGTCGTTTCTATGAAATGGTTGTCGCCGAAGGTGGCAACTACCTAGACGAAAACAACGCCCCCATTTTCAATTCCGATGCTGGACAGCGCGCTTTGCAATGGTTTGTGGACCTATACGAAGCCAAGGCTGTGCCTGCAGGCACAACCTCTTACGTTTGGGATGACTTGGGTCAGGGCTTTGCGTCGGGCACCGTTGCTTTGAACTTGGATTGGCCAGGCTGGGCCGGCTTCTTTAACGATCCAGAATCCTCAAAGGCGGCTGGCAATGTTGGCGTCGCAGTGCAGCCCATGGGCTCGGTGACACGCACTGGCTGGTCTGGACACCACGGGTTTTCGGTGACCAGAAAATGCGAAAACAAAGAGGCAGCAGCCTCTTTGGTGCGCTTCCTGACCAGCGAAGAAAGCCAGTTGGCTGAATCTGCTGGTGGGTCATTGCCCACCCGCTCGGCGGTTTGGGAAGCCAATGTCGCCGCGGCCAAAGCCGGAGATGATGCGTTCCGCGCCGAAGCATTGGCTGCATTTGCACAGGGTGCTGAATACGCCTTTGCCGTGCCACCAATCCCAGAGTGGGGCGAAACAACCAACATCGTCTTCCCTGAATTGCAGGCTGCGATTGTGGGCGACAAATCTGTCGAAGACGCCTTGAACGATGCCGCCGAAGCGGTGGACGAGTTGATGCGTGAATCCGGCTACTACTAAGCTTTGACATCAGGCGAAGGCTGCATGACAGCCTTCGCCCCCTTAACGCCCAATCCAGATAGGTAGAACAATGCTCCGCCGCCGCTTCCCCGAGTGGTTTGTCCTTCTGTTGCCTGCGATCATCGTGATTGCCGCAGTTGTGCTGATACCGCTGATATTCTCGCTCTATTCGAGCTTTACGCCATACAAGCTGACGCGGCCTTCGACGCTGTGGAAGTGGGTGGGAACCTATAACTATGAAAAAATCCTAACAGACGCCAAATTTTGGGCCGCCTTTGGCCGCACCGTTCTGTTCCTGACAATCGTGTTGAACCTTGAATTGGTGCTGGGTCTGGGCATCGCCTTGATGATGAACAAAGTCACATGGGGCCAGCGCACCCTGCGCACTATTTTGATGTTCCCGATGATGTTCTCCCCCATTCTTGTGGGGTTTCAGTTCAAGTTCATTTTTAACGACAACATCGGCTTGGTGAACAACGTCCTGCAATCCATTGGCATCAACAGCGCCCTGCCCTGGTTGGTGGATGGCAAACTGGCGATGTTCTCGATCATGTTCGCCGAAGTCTGGATGAGCACCTCAGTCTTTGCAATTTTGATCCTTGCTGGTCTGTTTGCGATGCCGCGTGATCCGCTAGAGGCCGCCAAGGTCGACGGCTGCACCCCATGGCAAACCTTTCGCCATATCACCCTGCCCTTCTTGATGCCCTTTATCTATATCGCCATGACAATTCGGTCGCTGGATGTGGCCCGTGCCTATGACATCGTGCAGGTGATGACCGGGGGGGGGCCAGCGCGCCGCACCGAGCTGCTTTGGACCTTGATGAGCCGCACCGGGTATGTCGATGCCCGCATGGGGCTGGCCAATGCGATGGGCTATGTCTCTATTTTGTTGTCCATCCTTTTCACCATCTACTTCTTCCGCAAACTCAGCGCCGCGCGCGCTGAAATCGGAATGGCGGGGTAATTCCAATGGATCGCAACACCACACACCGCAACCGCAAACATCTGCTCAAAGCGTTGCACCTGTTTGCCCTGTTCATCACCATGTCGATCATCTGCATTCCCGGCCTTTGGATTGTACTGAACTCGTTCCGGCCAACGGTCGAAATCATGGCAAAACCACCGGTCTGGGTGCCCTCGTTCACCTTGGAACATTATCGCGCCATGTTTGGCGGCGCCGGAGAAGGTGGCGTCCCCGTCTTTGCCTATTTCCGCAACTCGTTGATTGTCTCTGTGACCTCGACGTTGATTGCCATTCTGATTGGGATGTCAGGGGGCTATGCCTTTGCCCGCTACCGCTTCAAAGGCAAAGCGGGCTACTTTGTGGGTCTGATGCTGTTTCGCGCAGTGCCCGGCGTCGCCCTGTCCTTGCCACTGTTCATCGTGTTTGCCCGCGTGGGTATCATCGACACCCATTTCGGCCTGATCCTGGCCTATGTGGCGATGAATGTGCCTTTCACGATCTGGCTGACCGATGGCTTCTTTCGCCAGATCCCCAAAGAGTTGCATGAGGCGGCCGAAATCGACGGCTGCACCCGCTGGCAGGCCTTTTGGCGGGTAGAATTCCCGGTGGCGCGTTCCGGCGTGGCTTCGGCAGCGATCTTTGCCTTCCTCACCTCGTGGAACGAATTTGCGCTTGCCTCGCAGCTGACCCGTTCAGTTGGTTCCAAGACCATGCCCGTTGGCCTGTTGGATTTCACGGCCGAGTTCACAATCAACTGGGGCGGCATGTGCGCCTTGGCTGTTTTGATGATCGTGCCCGCGCTGATCCTGACCTTCCTTGTACAGAAACACCTGATTGCCGGCCTCACGTTCGGCGGCGTCAAAGGATAAGACCATGACCGAAGTAACTCTTTCAAATGTTGTCAAAGACTACGGCAAAAGCCGCGCTGTCCATGGCATTGATCTCGACATCCAAGATGGTGAGTTTGTGGTGCTGGTGGGGCCGTCGGGCTGCGGCAAATCCACGACCCTGCGCATGATCGCGGGCCTCGAAGATATCTCGGGCGGCACCGTTGAGATCGGTGGTCGCGTCGTCAACGATCTGCCACCGCGTGAACGCAACATCTCGATGGTGTTTCAAAACTACGCGCTTTATCCGCATATGACAGTGCGTGAAAACCTTGGGTTTTCGTTGAAAATTGCCAAAGCCCCAGACGCAGAGATCACCAAAGCGGTCGAAGACGCGGGCGCCATTCTGGGCCTTGAGGCGCTGATGGATCGCAAGCCCGCCGCCCTGTCAGGTGGCCAGCGTCAGCGGGTGGCCATGGGGCGCGCGATTGTGCGCCATCCGGATGTGTTTCTCTTTGATGAACCTCTGTCCAATCTGGACGCAAAGCTGCGCACGCAGATGCGGGTTGAAATCAAAAAGCTGCACCAAAAAGTGGGCAACACGATCATCTATGTCACCCATGACCAAGTTGAGGCCATGACCTTGGCGGATCGGATTGTTCTGATGCAGGACGGGCATATCGTACAGGTCGGCACCCCACTTGAATTGTTCAACGCCCCCGTGAACACCTTTGTGGCCACCTTCATTGGCTCCCCGCCGATGAATTTGATCGATGGGGTGGTCAAAGGCACTGCCTCGATCGAATTGGGGGGTACACTGAGCGTGCCCATTCCCGCGAGCGCCCGCGGCCATGTATCCGACGGCCAAAAGGTTAAATTTGGGTTTCGCGCCGACAACTTGATGCCCGAAGGGCACGCGGTTCACGAAGACGGGGATCGCGCAGAGCTGAACCTGACCGTGGCGCTCAGCGAACCCTTGGGCACAGAAACCGTGCTGTTCACTGAACTGGCGGGTTGTGAGGTGCAAGCCAAGATGCTGAACCCCCGCCCGGTTACCCCCGGAGAGTCGCTGAATTTCCACCTGATGCTGGACAAATGTCACGTCTTTGACGCCACCAGCACCAATGCGATCCGAGGTTAACCCATGGCGCATATCACCCGCGTAGAAATTCAAATGGTTGACCTGATCCCCAAAGTGAAACGGGTCGACGCCATTCAATCCTTTGTCAGTCAGGAAACCCCGCTGATCACTATCTATGACAGCGATGGGGCCAGCGGCATGGGGTACTCTTACACCATCGGCACCGGTGGGCCGTCGGTGATTGCCTTGCTGCGCCACACGCTGGCCCCTGCCCTGATTGGACGCGATCCCGACCGGATTGACGGCATCTGGCGTGACCTGCTGTTTTTGACCCATGCCACCGCGGTTGGGGCGATCACCTCGTTGGCGCTGGCGGCCATCGACACGGCGCTGTGGGATCTAAAGTGCAAGAAGGCCAATCAACCGCTATGGAAAGCCGCCGGAGGCACGCGGGACCGGATCCCGCTGTACACCACCGAGGGCGGGTGGCTGCATCTTGAACCGCAGGCCTTGGTTGAGGATGCCCTTGCCATGCAGGCCAAAGGGTTTCGCGGCTCCAAGATTAAGATTGGCAGCGAACACATCAGTCAGGATGCCAAGCGGCTGTCCGCGGTGCGCGCCGCAGTCGGCGACGGCTATGAAATCATGACGGATGCCAATCAGGGATTTTCCCTTTCCGAAGCAATCCGCCGCGCCACCATGTTGGAAGAACACGGCATCGCGTGGTTCGAAGAGCCTTTGCCAGCGGATGACGTGGGCGGGCACGCGGCCCTGGCCAAACGGACCTCTGTGCCGATTGCGGTCGGGGAAAGTCTCTATTCCCTCAGCCAGTTCAAAGACTACCTAAAGCAAGATGCCACCTCGATTGTGCAGGTTGATGTCGCGCGCATTGGGGGCATCACCCCATGGCTTAAGGTGGCGCATTTGGCCGAGGCCTATAACGTGATGGTCTGTCCGCACTTCTTGATGGAATTGCACCTGCCGCTGGTCTGTGCAGTGCCCAATGCCAAATGGTTGGAATACATCCCCCAGCTCGACAGTGTGACCTCTGCCCCTATGGCCATCGAAAACGGCTATGGCATTCCCTCTGATAAGCCGGGCCTCGGCATCCAGTGGGACGAAAACGCAATCGCAGCAGCCACAGTGGTGTCCCATTCCATCACGGGGAGCGGCTGATGCAACGCATGGCAATGATGATCGGCGTCAAACCCGAAAAGCTGGCTGAGTATAAACGACTGCACGCTGACGTCTGGCCAGAGGTTTTGGCCCAAATCAAAGGCAGCAATATCCGCAACTACAGTATTTTTCTGCGCGAGCCAGAGAACCTGTTGTTTGGCTATTGGGAATATCACGGCACCGATCTGGAGGCTGATTTGGCAGAAATGGCCAAAGATCCTCGCACGCAGGCCTGGTGGCGTTTGACAGACCCCTGCCAATCCCCGCTGAGCAGCCGGACCACCGGCGAACACTGGTCTCCCCTCGAAGAAGTTTTTCATACGGATTGAAACGATGACACAGCAACAAGGCCGATTGGCCGGTAAAAAAATCCTTGCCACCGCTGCGGGACAGGGCATCGGGCGCACCACCGCCGAAGTCTTTGCGGCCAATGGCGGCGAGGTCATCGCCAGCGATATCAACGAAGAGGCGCTGGCTGAACTGGATCAAATTGACGGCATCACGGCGCTGAAATTGGATGTGACAGATGCACAGGCCGTCGAAGCCGCCATGGCAGATATTGGGCCGTTGGACGTGTTGTTCAACTGCGCCGGATATGTGGCCAATGGCACCATTTTGGACTGTGATGAAAAGGATTGGGACTTTAGCTTTGAGCTGAATGTGAAGCCGATGTACCGGCTGATCAAACTGGCGCTGCCCTCCATGATCGCGCGCAATTCGGGATCAATCATCAACATGTCTTCGGTGGCGTCTTCGGTGATTGGGGTGCCCAATCGATTTGCCTATGGCGCCTCAAAGGCGGCGGTGATTGGGCTGACCAAATCTGTGGCCGCTGACTTTGTTTCCAATCGCATCCGCTGTAACGCCATCTGCCCCGGCACCATCGACAGCCCGTCAATGCACGACCGGCTGCGCGCGACGGGCGATTACGAGCAAGCCTTAGAAGATTTCATCGCTCGCCAACCTATGGGGCGCATTGGCACCACGGCAGAGATTGCAGCGCTGGCGCTCTATCTCGCCAGTGACGACAGCGCCTTCACCACCGGACAAACACATGCAATTGACGGCGGCTGGTCCGTCTAAACTCTTAGGAATAAAACTATGAAACTACTACGCTTTGGGCCTGTTGGCGCTGAAAAACCCGGTCTTTTGCACGACGATGGAACGCTGCGCGATTTGTCTGGTGTCATCTCCGATGTAACCGGTGCGGCGCTTGACGACGCGACGCTGGCCAAAGTGCGTGCGCTTGACGCTTCAAGCCTGCCGCGCGTCGATGGCAACCCGCGTCTTGGGGCCTGTGTTGGCCAGGTTGGTAAATTTATCTGTATTGGTCTGAACTATGCCGATCACGCCGCCGAAAGCGGCATGGCCCTGCCCGAAGAACCTGTCATCTTCTTCAAGGCCACTTCGGCGATTTGCGGCCCCAACGACGATGTGGAGATCCCACGCACCTCTGTCAAAACCGACTGGGAGGTCGAGCTGGGTGTGGTGATCGGCAAGACCGCAAAATATGTCTCTGAAGCAGAGGCGTTGGATCATGTTGCGGGCTATTGCGTTGTCAACGACCTGTCCGAACGCGATTTTCAGCTGCACCGGTCTGGGCAGTGGGTCAAAGGCAAATCCTGCGACACATTTGGCCCCATTGGTCCTTGGTTGGTGACACGTGACGAGGTGGCAGATCCGCAAGACCTTGCGATGCATCTTGAGGTGAACGGTCATCGCTATCAAAACGGCTCGACGCGCACGATGCATTTTGGCGTCGCCACCGTCATCTCTCACCTGTCTCAATTCATGAGCCTGCAGCCCGGTGATGTGATTTCGACCGGCACCCCTCCGGGTGTGGGCATGGGGCAGTCACCACAAACCTATCTAAAACCCGGAGACAAAATCGAGCTGGGGATTGCAGGGCTGGGTGTGCAGACCCAAAACGTGGTGGCGGGCTGATGACGCAGATCACCGGTTTAAAGACGTTTGATCTGCGCTTTCCCACGTCGCAGTCTTTGGATGGGTCCGACGCGATGAACCCGGACCCGGATTATTCTGCCGCCTATGTGATGCTGGAAACCGATGGCCCCAACCAAGGTCACGGCCTGACGTTTACCATTGGGCGCGGCAACGAGATTTGCATCGCCGCCATTCAGGCGATGCGCCATTTGGTTGTTGGTCTGGATCTGGACTGGGTGCGCGAAGACATGGGCCGGTTTTGGGCGCACGTCACCGGTGACAGTCAACTGCGCTGGATTGGCCCCGACAAAGGGGCCATCCATCTGGCAACCGGCGCGGTGGTCAACGCCATGTGGGATCTTTTGGCCAAAGAGGCCGACAAACCCGTCTGGTTGCTGGTTGCGGAAATGTCCCCCGAAGAAATCGTTAAACTGGTGGATTTTCGCTATCTCAGCGATGTTTTAACCGAAGCGGAGGCGCTTGAGATCTTGCGCGCCGCCGCCCCCGGCAAAGCCGAGCGGATCGCCACACTTCGGGCCGAAGGCTACCCCTGCTACACCACCTCTGCGGGGTGGCTGGGCTATTCGGATGACAAGTTGCGCCGCCTGTGCCGCGAGGCTGCGGACGCCGGGTTCACCCACACCAAATTCAAAGTGGGGCAAAACCTCGAAGATGACATCCGTCGTCTCACCATTGCACGCGAAGTGCTTGGCGACGAGATGAACATCATGATCGACGCCAACCAAGTCTGGGAAGTGGATCAGGCGGTGGATTGGGTCAAGACATTGGCCTTTGCGCGCCCCTTGTTCATCGAAGAGCCCACCAGCCCGGATGACATCTTTGGCCACCGCAAAATTCGCGAAAACGTGGCCCCCATCAAGGTGGCCACTGGCGAAATGTGCCAGAACCGGATCATGTTCAAGCAGTTGATTGCCAATGGCGCCATCGACATTGTGCAAATTGACAGCTGTCGACTGGGAGGCCTCAACGAGGTCTTGGCGGTTCAGCTGATGGCGGCCAAATTCAACCTACCTGTCTGGCCCCATGCTGGCGGTGTTGGCCTGTGTGAATATGTCCAGCACCTTTCGATGATCGACTATGTGGCGATCACCGGGGAAAAGGACAGCAAGCGCGTTGAATATGTCGATCACCTGCATGAACACTTCCAAGATCCTTGTGTGGTGGCAAATGGGGCCTATCAGGCGCCAATCGCACCGGGGTTTTCCATCCAGATGAAACCCAGCACCCTAAGCGCGTTTGATGTCACTTAGATGTCAATTGGCAACCTTTTTGAAAGTGGTGTCAGGCAAGGAAACCGAACTTAAAACGCTCAGCGGTCCCACCGCTGGGCGATTGCCTATTTGGGATGCCCTACCTCTAATTTGTCGCTGTTAGATCTCACAACACCGCAAAATATAAGATAGATGGCGAAGCTTACCACGACGTTACTTGCTCGGTGCTCAAAAGATTTCGGTTCAAAAGCGCCAAGTCCGTTATCCGCTATATGGTGAGGTAACTTGGCTTGATCAGCCACACCAAAACGGCCCGGTTTGAACGCCAGTACATGATTGCCTTTGGTTTCCAAGGGATGATTGTTTCCGCGGCCAAGGGCACAAGGCACTATCTGGTCAATTGGTATTGTCGTGCTTGCTGTACCGTCCAATCAGGATTTGCGCCTCCCGTCGGCATTAGAAAACTTCACCATTTAGCAACTCATCGCAGAGCGGGCATTAAAGCTTTCACAGGCTGCCGTTTCCCAAGCTGATCCCGGCTCGCGGTAAGCGGCGTTGGCTCTGACAGGCGCAATCCAGCCCCGGACATCCCAAGAGATAAACTCTGACCCAGTATCAGAGCGAATAAAAGCAGGGACGCCACGCAGGCGGAACTGGCTCAAGATAGGTACGGGGGTGTTCAGGGCTCAGCCGTTTCCTTGTGAAGCTTTTGACAGTGAGAGCTTGTCCAGTGCCCTTTCAGACGCGGTTCTTCTCAGCCGCTCATTCTCCTGCTGCAGCCATCTAAGCCCCACCATTTGGTCCGTCACAATAGCACCGTTTCGCGTACGTCAGCGAAAAAGGATCTTTTGTGTAATCTGCACTTGCCCGACTGAATCAACGCAGGGCATTCACTGACTGCCCAGCCCCTCAACCTGCTGTAACTGCGTGGTGATCTCTATGGCTTGTGTCGCTTGCTTCCCATATTTGAACTTCCGTCTCCTAACTATTCAGGTGGACCAAATCAGAGTGGGAGGATCACAGGCACCCACACCTCTGCCCCAGCCGCCACAAGCGCACGTACAGTCTCCAGACCTAAGCCACTATACCCGCCGGTGACGACGGCAACTTTGCCTGCCAGATCGTGACCTTTCATCACGTCGGCGGCGGTTGAACCCTTGGTAAACCCCGACAGAACGGGAACTTGATCAGCAATAGCCATTACAGGCTCCTATTGTGCTGCCCAGCCACCGGCCGGACGGTTGGACAGCCCCATCAAAGGCTGTCCAACGTTTGGAGATTTAGGCGAAAGCAAGCGCTGGGTAGTCGGTGTACCCTTCTTTGCCTGCGGTATAGAACGTGGCCTGATCAGGCATGGCCAGCTCTGCGCCCGATTTCAGACGCTCCACCAAATCCGGGTTCGAGATGAACAGCGCCCCAATCGCAACCGCTTCGGCCCCACCTTCGGCCAGCAATTTGGTCGCGGATTCAAGTGTTTGGCCGCCGTTCTGAATGATCAATCCATCATAGGCCTTGCGGATCAAATGGCTGACAGTTGGCAGTTCGCCCTTCATGAAGTGGTCCCCGTCAGTCAACGGCTCTAGCAGGTGCAAATAGGCCAGATTGCGCGATGACAACTGCGCCGCTGCATAGCTGAACAAGGCCCCAGGATCGCTATCAGAAATCCCAAACACACCATTGGTTGGCGAGAACCGAACGCCAACTTTGCCCGCGCCAATCGCCGCAACAACCGCATCCACAACTTCCAGCAGGAACCGTGTGCGATTTTCGATGGAGCCACCGTAGGCGTCGCTGCGCTTGTTGGTGCCATCGCGCAAGAAGGCATCGATCAGAAAGTTGTTCGCCGCGTGGATTTCCACACCATCAATGCCTGCTGCAATCGCCCGCTTTGACGCATCCACAAAGGCGGCGATCGCCTCGTCGATATCTGCCTTGGTCATTTCAACAGGCTCGGCAAAATCAGTTGGTTCACCTTTGCTGTTGGGAATTTGGCCTTCGGCCTTTACCGCAGAAGGTGCCAATGGCTGTTGCCCGCCGATGTGTTCGCTTAGAACAGTGCGCCCCATGTGCCAGATTTGCATGAACACACGGCCGCCTTTGTCATGAACCGCGTCGGCAACACGTTTCCAACCCGCTTGCTGTTCATCGGTATAATTGCCCGGAGCTCCGGGCCAGCCATCGCCACGGGCATTCACGGCAGTGGCTTCGGTAATGATCAAGCCAGCGCTGGCACGCTGAGCATAGTATTCAGCAACTGTTGCAGTCGGCACACCGGTCGCGCCAGAGCGTCCTCGGGTCATTGGCGCCATAAACACGCGGTTGGACAGCTCATAGTCGCCAAGTTTGATTGGATCGAACAGTGTAGAGGTCATTTCAATTAGTCTCCTTTTAGCATTGAGCCAGAGGTAGACCTTTGCTGGTTGGATTTTAATAACCCCAAAAGGAAAATGACTATTACTGTGTAGTAACAATAAATGCACGGGCCAGCCGGGAATTATGCGCCCACGGAAACGCTCCTCGCCACTGGCTCTGAGCACAGCACTGTCCCGCCCTGAAATCATGCGTCCACACAACCGAAGCCTGCTCACACCTGACCACATCGCCACAGCGGCTGAGGTCCGTTTCAGGAATAGGACGGCGGGCAAAAGGCTTTCTCGTCCGGGATCAAATGGCCCCCAAAGGCTCCTAAATGATCCACCTGATCACGCGACAATCCCGCGCTTTTTCAACGGAAAAGAGCGAACACAAGGTCCGCTCTTTGCCTTTTTACTCGTCGCAAGTCGACGTCTTAGTGACGGCGAATCCAGTCAGCGATGGCGCGACCAATGGCAACAGGCTGATCTTCTTGAATGAAGTGCAGCCCTTGGCCGATAAACACCGCTTCGAGGTCACCAATCAGATTGCTGTAAAACGGCACCGCTTGCGGAGGAACCAAGACACCCGGCTCTGCGTAGGTCAGCAAAACAGGCATGTCAGTTTGCCCCATGAACGCCTGAATATCTTCCATCAGTTGAACATTCGACGCGGGGGCGCCGCCAATTGGCACTTCACGTGGCCACATCCATGTTGGCAGACGGCTTTCGACAGTCGCATAGGGGGCACCATAGGCGGCTTTGGCCTCATCCCCCAACGGGCGATTGATCATCATGGGCAGGATACCTTCGACAAAGAAGTTACCTTCCATGACCATCTGATACCCCTGCTCTTGATCTTGAAGAGCCCGGAACATGCCGCCCATTTCTTCGCCCATCGCCTCATAGCTGGGCTGTGGCATGGCGGGTGGCAGAACCCCTTCCATAAAGGCCAAACGGGTGACCACATCTGGATTGCGACGCGCAAAATCCCACGCCAATGCAGCCCCCCAGTCATGGCCCACAAGCGTCACATTGGTCAGCCCCATTTCAGCAACAAAGGCATCCAGAAAGCGCGCGTGATCCGCAAAGGTATACGCGATATCAGGTTTGCCAGAGCCCCCCATGCCGATCAGATCGACGGCGATGGCGCGATGCGTGTCCGCCACATGTGGCATCACGTTGCGCCACAGATAGCTTGATGTCGGGTTGCCGTGCACAAAGAGCACGGGATCGCCCGAGCCAACCTCGAGGTAGGACATTGTAGAGGACAAGACGTCGATGCTTTGTGCGGCCAGTGTCAACTCTTCGGACACGACCGGTGCAGGCAATTGAGCCTCTTGGGCAGTGGCCGCGACTGGGGCTGTGGCAAGCATCATCGTTCCGGCGAAAGCCAGAAGGTTCGTTTTAAGTGTCATGATTTTTCCTTAGATCAGATAGCCCCCGCCCGCCGGCAGCGCCAGAGTGGGGCGGGGACACGTCATTAGAGTTACGCGGTTGAAGTGGTCAGGATGATCGAAGCGTTTTCCAGATCAAAAATCGAGTCGCGCAGGGCAATGTTGGATTGATATTCCTCATCGCTCGCCATCCCCTTCATCGAGGTTTCCGGATCATCCGTGGCAAAAAGGTTCACCATATTGGCGCCCTGAGTACCGCGCAGAATTTTATGCGCTTCAAGTGCGGCATCTACGCGGCGCAACCCGTTGCGCTCCATTGCAGGGCGTACTTTCTCAAAGTAGGCCAGTGCGTCATCCATTGTTTTGCCGTCTTTGAACGGCAGAATATCGACAAGAATATAGCTCATTTCAGCTCTCCTAAGTGGGTTCAAGGTTCAACCCCAAGTCGGTTCTGAGGTCGTCTACACGGGCTGTGTTGCCCGGATGAGCCAAACCTAGTAGTCTCATCTGAGTGACTCAATTATCCGAAATGAGACAGTTTGGTGCATGAATGAGACAAATGGATTGGAGCGATCTAAAGCTGTTTTTGCTGTTTGTGCGCAGTGGATCGACCCGCGCAGCCGGCGAAGCCTTAGGAATCAGCCATTCAACGGTTGCGCGCAAATTAGACGCGATGAGCGCCATGGTAGGCGCGCCATTGTATCAGCGCCGCGGCGGCAAAATCGACCTCTCGCGCGTAGGCCAAGAAGTGCTGGCCACCGCCAGCACCATCGAAGATGAAATCGTCACATTGGATCGGCGCACCTTTGGCACCAGCCAAGAAATCTCTGGTGCCCTCACGCTTTCGATGGGCGATGTGCTTGCTGTTCCACCTGTGTTGGAAATATTGGATGCCTTCAGACTGGCTCACCCCGGCATTGACCTGCGGCTGATCACCAGCGCCTCTTTGACCGACCTCGACCGGCGCGACGCTGACCTGGCCCTACGGTTTGGCCAAAGCCCAGACGATCATTTGGTTGGGCGCAAGCTGACCGAAACTGCGCGCGCCATCTATATTTCAAAGGGGCAATTTGACGCCGCACAACGCACATCTCCGACGCCACCGCTTGGTTGGATCAGCTTCAGCCCCAGAGGTGCCTCAGAAACGTGGAAGAAAAGCACCCCGTTTTCCAAACGCCCAACCGTGATGCGTGTCAGCGATATGCGCACTCAGCAAATGGCCTGTCGCGCCGGTGTGGGTTTGGCGCTGTTGCCGTGCGTGCTGTGTGATCCCGACCCCTGCTTGGTGCGCATCACTGAGCCTGAATTTGTGCCGCGTCAGGATTTATGGTTGTTGCGCCATGCCGAGCTGCGCAACAACACAAGGGTGCGCGTTCTCAGCGACCATCTGGTGCGTTCCTTGCCGCAGCTTCTTGATGTGTTCAGAGGCAACACAAGAGAAACGCAAGCGCTGCCATCTGCTTCTTTGAACAACTAGGGTCACGCTCCTTGCGTTCACTTTGGTCGCATCGACATTAGCAGCTGTGTCTCGATTTGTTGTCGCGGCCATTCCACCTTGATCCCGTCACCGGTGGCCCACTCAATCAAACAAACTACTCAACAAAAGCGACCGGTTTTTCCCATTGGATGAGGATGGTGCAGCCATCTTCGGACCAAACGCTGTGTTCCGTGTCGGCGGGGTTGAACACCAAAGAGCCTGCGAAATAGCGGCCGTTTTCGTCGCTTTGGCTGCCCTCTAGCACAAGAATGGTTTCCAAGCCCGTGTGGCGATGGCGCGGCACAGAGGCGCCCGGCGCATAGCGCAACAGCGCCGCATCCGGCCCACCTTGCCAAAGACGACAAATCTCAACCCCCTCGTGAAACGGCTCAAAGGGCATAGTGGCCCAGCCGCTGGGCAACAACGCGTCGATATGCTTGGGGTCAATCATGAAGAGCCTCGAGAATTGTGTCCGTTGACGCCGCCCAACCCACAATGCCACCCTGTGCGGTGATCATCTCAATGGCGGCGGCTTTGAAGGCAGGGAAATAGCTTTCGGTGGCATCTGTCGCCAAAAGGCAGTCATAGCCACGGTCATTGGCTTCACGCATGCTGGTTTGCACGCAGACCTCGGTTGTGACGCCGGCAAACACCAATTGCGTGAGGCCCAGCGCGGCCAGATGCTCTGCCAGATCGGTGGCATAGAACGCCCCCTTCCCCGGCTTGTCGATCACGATTTCTTCGGGCAACGGGGCCAGATCCGGAATGATGTCCGCCCCCGGCTCTCCGGCGATCAACACCCGCCCCATCGGCCCTTGATCCCCGATACGCAGGGACGGGGCCCCGCGCAGCCGCTTGGCGGGGGGGCAATCCGACAGATCGGCCTTGTGGCATTCGCGGGTGTGGAGGACCGGCAGCCCCGCGGCGCGAAACCCAGCCATTAGACGTCCAACAGTTGGCACAATCGATTGAAGCAAACTGACGTCATTGCCCAAGCTGGCGCCAAAGCCCCCCGGCTCAATAAAATCACGTTGCATGTCGATGACAACCAAGGCCACCTCGTTGCGTTTTAGTTCAAAATCAAAGGGGTGCGCTGCAATCAGGCTCATGATCCGTGTCCCGCCATATGTTGTCCAATCTCTGCCACATCCGCCGAGGCGATGGCGGTTTCAAAGGCAATGCGCCCTTCGGACATCACCAGTATGCGGTCCGACAACTCCATGATTTCGTCCAGATCTTCGCTGATCAACAAAATGGCTGTCCCGGCGTTGCGGGCCTCGATCAACCGGTCGCGAATGCTGGACACTGCGGCAAAGTCCAATCCAAAACAGGGGTTTGACACGATCAGCGCTTTGACCTCACCCGTCAATTCACGCCCCAAAACCGCGCGTTGGACATTGCCCCCTGACAGATCGGATATGCGCGCTGAGGGTGAAGTGGTTTTGACATTGAACGCTTTGATCAACTCTTGCGCATTTTTGGTGATGCTTTTGGCATCCTTCCAAAACTTGGATTGACCCGTTCGCCCCTCATCAAACATACGAAATGCAAGGTTTTCAGCCACGCTCATTTTGGGTGCGCAGGCATTGCGCAGTGGCTCTTCGGGCAGATAGCGCAGCGCATGGGTGCGGGCTTCGCTGCGGGTGGCGCCATAAGGCGTGCCGTTCACGGCGATTTCCCCGCTGTCGATGCGCCGCTGCCCGGTCAGGATCTCCATCAGCTCCATTTGGCCATTTCCAGAAATCCCGGCGATGCCCAAAATCTCCCCAGAGTTCAGCGTGACATCTTCGATCTCGATCTGTTTCAGACCTGTGCGATCCTGTGCCTTGATGCCGCGCAGGGTCAAAAGCGGCGTCTGATTGGTCTCCGCACGCAAGCGTTCGTTCACCACAGGGGCTTCGCCCATCATGGCGTGGCTCATCTCTTCAATGCTCATCGAGGCCACTTTGCCCCCGCCCACGTATTGGCCGCGCCGCAGGATGGACACATCGTCAGCAAAGGCTTTCACCTCGCGAAATTTGTGCGTGATCATCAACACCGTGATTTCACCGGCATCCGTCAAGGCACGCACATGGCTGAGAACCTCTTCGGCTTCGCCCGGCGTCAGCACCGATGTGGGCTCATCCAAGATCAAGAACCGGTTGCCCAGATAGAGCTGCTTGAGAATTTCCAGCTTTTGTTTTTCACCTGCGGCCAAGCGGCTGACAGGCTGATCCAGTGGCACCGAAAACGGCATATCGGCCATGAAGGCGTCAAGCCTGCGCCGCTCGCTGCGCCAATCGATCACCGCAGGCGTGTCTGCCCGACTGATCACCAGATTTTCGGCGGCCGTCAGCGAAGGCACCAGCGTAAAATGTTGATACACCATCCCCAGCTTGAGTTTCTGCGCCATCTTTGGATCACTCAGCCGGGCTTCATGACCGGCGACCAACAGCTCCCCTTCGGTGGCGCGATAGAACCCCATGATGCATTTCACCAAGGTTGATTTTCCGGCCCCGTTTTCCCCCAAGAGCGCATGAAACGAGCCTGCAGGAATGTTGATCGACACCTGATCAAGGGCCGTAAAGTCACCAAAACGCATGGTCATATTCAGAGCTTCCACACTGATTGCGCCTGCCTCGGTTTGATAGATATGCGTCATGCAGGCAGCTCGGCAATTAGACTGGCACTGTCACTGACAGCCCCAAAAACACCGCCCTGCATCGTGACCATATTGATCGCGGCTTGATGGTTGTTGGGATCGGTTGCCCCACAGCAATCTTCGACGATCACGCATTCAAACCCGCGGTCATTGGCCTCGCGCATGGTTGTCGAAACACAGACATCCGTCGTGATCCCAGTCAGGATCAGGTTTGTAATACCTTTGGTGCGCAAGATCAGTTCCAGATCCGTGGCGCAAAAACTGCCTTTGCCCGGCTTATCGATGATCACTTCGCCGTCGGCGGGGTATAGTTCAGGAATGATGTCCCAGCCCGGCTCACCCCGGATCAGGATCTTGCCGCACGGCCCCGCGTCCCCAATGCCCGCCCCAATTTGCTGACTGCGCCACCGCTTGTTCGCAGGCAAATCCGCCAAATCGGGCCGGTGGCCTTCGCGGGTATGGATGATGTGGTACCCTTTGGCGCGCATGTCAGCCATCAAGGCTTTGATTGGCTCAATTGGCGCTTGGGTCAGCGACAAATCATACCCCATGTGATCCACATAGCCCCCTTTGCCGCAGAAATCTGTCTGCATATCAATCACGATCAAGGCTGTGTTGTCGGGGCGTAAATCGCCGTTATAAGGCCAGGCATAGGGGGTGCTTTTGATCGTTGTCATAGGGTTGGCTCCTTTTCGCCAAATCGTCGTGTTGGCTTTGGAAAGCCAAACTCTGTGCCATCGGTGACCTTCACATCCTGTTCCCATGGCAGAGCGTATCGGCCCGCCGCTAGGTCGGTCATATAGGTGTATGGGCAGTCCTGAGCACCGCCATCAACGGCGACATATCCCCGGTGGCCAAATTGATAGGGGTTGTTTTCTACGCCCCAACCGATCCGTGCTTCGCGCACAAGATCGGGGCGCACTTCGGCTGTGATGATTTCATCTGCCCGTCCGGTTTGCCCATGGGCCAACACGCGACCGTCAAAGTTGACAATCATGCCCTCGCCCATGCTGTCAAAAGAGCCATCCGACCCGCACATACACACATTGGCAGTGACCATCAGATTGCAAAAGCTGTTGGATTGATTGGTGAAGCGCCAAGCCTCGCGGATGGAGGCAGTATAGCCCGCCGTGCGGATCATGATCTCAGCCCCTTGATAGGCTGCCTCGCGGGCCATTTCAGGGAACATCCCGTCGTGGCAGATGATCAACCCCAATTTGGCGCCCTTTGGGCCAGTACAGACCGAAATGCCCCTGTCGCCCGGCTCCCACGGTTCGACCGGCACCCAAGGGTGCATTTTACGATAATAGAGCTGCACCTCTCCTTGATCATCAATGATCAACCCGGTGTTATAGGGAAAGCCACCGGGGTTCAGTTCCATGATGGAAAAGCAGCCCCAGATCGCATTGTCGACACAGGCTTGTTTCAACGCCGCCACTTCGGGACCATCCATGGTGCACATGATCTCGGGGTTTGTGTCCATCGACAATCCGTGCAGCATGTATTCGGGAAAGACGACCAGATCCATGGTGCCCAGATTGCGACGGGCTTTGGCAACCAACTCAACCACGCGGGCCGTTTGCGCGCTCAGATCAGACTTGGTTTCCACCACCGGCAACTGCAATTGCACAAGTCCGATGACCACGCCGTTTTCTGATTTGTTCAATCCACCAAGACCGTTCATTTCTCTGGTTCCTTTACTTTGTCAGGCTCAGTTCAAGCGGCGCACCCTGCATGGCGCGGTCCGGCGAACTGGTCAGGATCAATAGACCCAAGGTCAGCACATAGGGGGCGGCGAAAAACAGATAGTATCCCTCAGAGACGCCCACCGATTGCAACGCAGGCCCCAGTGCGCCCGCGCCGCCAAACAACAAAGCCGCCCAGAAGCAATTGATTGGATTCCAGCGCGCAAAAATCACCAAAGCGATGGCCATCAGCCCCTGTCCAGACGACACGCCTTCGGTCCAGCTGCCGGGGTAATACAGCGACAGATATGCGCCACCGACCCCCGCCAATGCGCCCCCGGCCCCCGTGGCCAGCAAACGGACCCGATCCGGGCTGAGCCCCATGGCACGCGCCGCATCTGTGCTGTCGCCCACAACGCGCAGCGTTAATCCGACACGCGTAGACTTGAACATCCACGCCATCGCGACCGCCAATATCGCCCCCGCGATAAACAAGACGTTGACCTGCAAGGCCGCCTGCACCTGTGGAATGTTTGACCACCAGCCAAAGCCAATCGCCGGCAAATCCGGAGCCTGCGGTTGGATGTAGGGTTTGCCAAAGAAGAACGCCAACCCCATGCCAAAGAGCATCATTGCGATGCCAACGGCGATGTCATTGACGCCCTTGAACTTGCAAATCCAGCCGTGCAGCAGGCCAAAACAGGCCCCCGCAAGTGCCGCCGCCAAAACACCGATGAACGGGTTGCCGGTTTCATAGGCGATGGCATAGCCGCTCATTGCGCCAAAAACCAATGTGCCCTCTAGGCCCAGATTGATCCGCCCCGATCGTTCCGTCAGACATTCCCCTAAGGAGACAAAAATAAACGGGGTAGAGACACGGATCGCCCCCCCGACAATCGCAAGGGGCACGCCCCATAGGCCGATATCAACGGGCTCCATCAGCGGGCCTCCCAGAATGATGCGGAAAAGATGCGCATCCGGCCATAAAGCGCTTCGCTCAGCAGGATGATGATAAAGACCAGACCTTCAAACACGAGGATAGTGGCGTCTGGCAGATCCATGCGCCGCTGGATCAACCCGCTTGAGGCCTCAAAGCCGCCCAAAAGGATTGCGACAGGAATGATTGCCAGCGGATTGTGGCGCGCCAGAAAGGCAATCAAAATGCCGGTATAGCCATAACCTGCGATCAAAGACGCATTGGCAGATCCATGCACCGCCGCCACTTCGAAATAGCCCGCCAGCCCGGCAAAAGCCCCGCCAAGCGCGGTAAAGCCTATAACCAAACGGCTGACCGGCAGGCCTTGCACCTGCGCGGCGCGCACATTGTCGCCTGCGATGCGCGCGGCAAACCCCAGCGTGGTTTTTTCGATCAAGACCCAGCACAAGACACAGGCCAGAATACCAACCAAGACCCCCCAGTGAGCGGCCACAAACGGCATATCGCCCACGCGCAACCCGTCAACAAGCGGGGCAGTAGAGGGTTTGTTCAAACTCGCAGGATCGCGAAACGGACCTTCAACAAAATGGTTCAACAGGGCGATGGCGATATAGGCCATCAACAGCGACGCGATGGTTTCATTGACCCCGCGTTTAATGCGCAGCGCCCCAATGGCCCCAATCCACAGCCCGCCAAGCGCCATGCCTGCCAGCGCCATCAGAACCATGCCAAGCCCCACCGGCAGACCAACAACCGCTGTCCCCATCACAGCGGCTGCCAGTCCACCAAGGACAATCGCGCCTTCACCGCCGATCACCACGAGCCCCAATCGCGCCGGCAGTGCCACGCAGAGGGCCGCAAGGATCAGCGGCGCCACGCGCGACAGCGTGTTCTTCCAAGAGAAGGCCGAGGAGAACCCGGCCTTCCATACCAGAGCGAAAAACTCGACTGGTGATTTTCCGATCAGCAACAAGAACAGGCTGAACACCACAAATCCAGCGGCCAAAGCGCCTAGAGGGATCAACAGGGCCTCGGCCCGTGGCATCACGCCCGACAGGGCTTGGGACACGACAGATCGTTGCGGTGTTGAGCGCTGTTCAATGCTGGTCATTTAGCTGGTCGATCCCAGAACGCCTTCGACCAAATAGTTCATGCTTTCCAGCGCGACGTCGGTTTCAACAAAGGACTCGCCCGCAGCAGCAATCACATTGCCCTTATTGTCTTTCAGCGGGCCTTTGATGGCGGCAAAGCCACCGGCAATGATCTCTGCTTTGGTCGCTTCGAATTGAGCGCGCCCAGCGTCAGACACGGCCGGGCCAAGCGGGCTCATTTTGATGAAGCCATCCGCAAGACCACCTCGCACAAAGTTGTTGATCGGCTCACCGGCCATGGTTTTGGACACCATGTCCGTATAGACGCTGGCCCAGTTCCATTCCGCGCCGGTCAGATACATATCGCCCGCCAATGGTGTTTGATCAGCGTGATAGCCACAGACATACGCCCCGCGTGCAACGGCTGTTTCACAAACCACTTTGGGCCCATCAACGTGACAGGTGATCACGTCACAGCCTTGGTCAGCCAAAGCGTTTGTTGCTTCTGCTTCTTTCACAGCCAAGGACCATTCACCGGTGAAAATGACCTGACAGGTGATTGTGGGATCCACAGACCGTGCGCCTAGCAAGAAAGAGTTGATGTTGTTAAGAACCTGTGGGATCGGCTTGGCCGCTACAAATCCGATTTTCTTGGATTTGCTGGCGTGTCCGGCGGCAACCCCATTCAGGTACTGGCCCATGCCGATATAGCCAAAATAAGAACCGGCGTTGCTTGGGTTGCCTTCGGTCCACAAACCGCCGCAATGCTCGAACCGTACGTCCGCGTATTTGGGGGCCAGTTCAAGGATATGTGGGTTGAAATAGCCAAACGACGTGGGGAACAACAATGAAGCGCCGTCAAAGTTGATCATCGACTCCATCGTGTTTTGCACGTCCTGGCTTTCGGGCACGTTTTCTTCTTCCAGAACCGTGACACCCGCCATCGCTTTCACCGCCGCCGCGCCTTCGGCGTGGGACTGGTTGTAGCCAAAGTCATCTTTGGGGCCGACATAGATGAAGCCAACGGTCAGGTCGCCCGCGGCCATGGCAGGACGCGCAAAGCCGCCCAGTGCCGCGGTCCCAAGGGCCGCAGCAGAAGTGCCCAGAAAGCTTCGACGATTAAGGGATTTGAAAGTGGTCATGGTTTCGCTCCAACAGCAGTCGGCATACCGATTTTGGTAGGCCCACAGTTTCATCGACTCAGACGTTAGAGAGTTTGAGCGCTGTTGACGTCTGCTATAATTTCGCCAAAGCGATGCAAAAAATGCATCACTCTACACAAAACATCCATGATGAGAATTTAGGTGTTGGAAATCGCCTCAAGCGCCTTGGCCAGGCTTTGGGAAAACCGTGCCGAGGCAACCGGTAACGTACGCCCCCGCATCTGACCCAAGAACAAGTTGCCCGCCGGAACGTCACGCGTTGACAGGCGACGAGAGACCAACGCGTCATCTGGGCCATGGCGCAGCCCAATCGGGATTTGAAACGCCAATGCATTTTCATCGCGCACGTAGTGGCGCATAAAATCAAAGCTGTCGCTCTCGACAATCGGACGCAAGGGATGCGTGCCGCGCGACGAAGACAGGTTCAACAACGAGCGCACCCCGTATTGAGAGGTTGGCAGAACATGGGGGTGCTCAAGACAATCTCTGAGCCGCAATTCACTGTGGGAGGCCAAAGGATGGTCGCGCCGCATCAACACATGAATGACCTGCGGAATTTGCATCAGGATTTCGAAATCCACAAAATGCACCGGCTCAAAGACCAAGGCGATATCACTGCTATACGTGGCCAGATCATGCTCGGCGGCCTCTCGGTCCCGCACATTGACGGAAAAGGTTACCCCCGGATGGTCCCGCCGATAGGCAGCAATCTGATCGGGTAAAAAATAGGGGATCAGCGCCTGTGAACAGGCCACAGCCACATGCCCGCGACGCTCTCCGGACAAATCAGCCACCTGACTTTGCACCCGACGCAAATCCGAGTCCTGCGTGCGAAAATGCTGCATCAGCAATTCACCGGCCGGGTTCAACCGCACCCCGCGTGGCAACCGCTCAAAGATCTCTGATCCAAATTCTTCTTCGAAGCGTTGAACACGCCGGTTCAGCGCCGAGGCGGTGATGTTCATATCGTCTGCGGCTTTGCGGATCGAACCGGCGCGTGCCACGCCTTCGATATAGCGAAAGGTTTGAAGGTGTTTCATCCGGTGCTCCACGGCCACAAGTGTCAAGCGGTGCAATTTTTGCATCGCTTTTGTGAATTCTTAGCATTTGTATTTGACGTTACAAGAAGAGACCACTGTCAGACGGCCGTAATACGACTTATGAAGGTAGCCCTATGTCTGATATCAAAATGACCATCCCCGATCTGCAAGACGCCTATGCACGCGGGGTCACGGCTGCCGACGTCGTCGCGCAGGTCTTTGCCCGCATTGCCGAGGTGAATGACCCTGGCATCTTTCTGACGCTGCCATCACTCGAAGAGGTGACCAAAGCCGCAAATGCCCTTGGTTCCTATGACCCCTCTCTGCCGCTTTGGGGGGTGCCTTTTGTTGTGAAAGACAACATCGACGTGGCCGGTTATGAAACAACAGCCGCCTGCCCTGCCTATGCCTATACCCCCACAGAGGACGCGTTTGTTGTCGCCCAACTGCGCGCCGCGGGGGCAATTTTCATTGGGAAAACCAATCTGGATCAATTCGCAACCGGCCTTGTCGGCGTGCGCACCCCTTATGGCGCCCCGCTGAACGCAATTGATCCTGAGATTGTGCCCGGTGGATCCTCTGGTGGGTCAGGCGTGTCCGTGGGGCATGGCATTGTTCCCCTGTCACTGGGCACAGACACAGCGGGATCGGGCCGGGTGCCAGCAGCCCTGAACAATATTGTCGGTCTTAAGCCTACCCTTGGCGCATTGTCCGCCACGGGGGTTGTGCCCGCTTGCCGATCCATTGAAACAATTTCAATCTTTGCAATGACAGTGTCAGATGCCTATGCGGCCTATCAGGTCTGCTGCGCCTATGATCCCGAAGACGCCTTTGCCCGCCCCATCAAAGCCCCCGCGCTTGCGGCACGCGCCACAGCGCCCGTCATCGGCATTCCCAGCCCCGACAGCATTAAGTTCTTGGGGGATGACGTGCAAAAAGCGTCGTTCCTAGCGGCGGTGGACCTGCTGCGCAGCGATGGCGCAGAGATCCGCGAGATCGACTTCACCCCACTCTATGACGTGGCGCAGATGCTTTACGAAGGGGCTTGGGTTGCTGAGCGCTATACCGTGATCGAAGAGCTTTTGAAATCGGACCCCGACGCTATTTTGCCGGTCACCCGGCTGATCATCGGCAAAGCCGAAGAGCTGTCTGCGGCGGATGCATTCCGGGGTATTTACCGATTGAAAGAACTCGCGCGTGTGGCCGAGCCATCGTTAGCGGATGTTGATATGCTCTGCGTGCCAACGATCCCGACGTTTCACACCGTTGCCGAGCTGGAGGCGGACCCGGTGACACCGAATTCGAACTTTGGCACCTACACGAACTTCGTGAACTTGTTGGATATGTGCGGCATCGCCGTGCCGGTTCCTGCCCGCAGCGATGGACGCCCCGGCAGCGTCACCTTATTGGCGCAAGCTGGCAAAGATGGCGACGTGGCAGAG
This sequence comes from Thalassovita sp., assembly GCA_049116315.1. GTDB lineage: Bacteria > Pseudomonadota > Alphaproteobacteria > Rhodobacterales > Rhodobacteraceae > Thalassobius. The sequence goes on along the minus strand of JAGDZD010000002.1, from coordinate 257,361 downwards.
GTTGCTTTGACACTCGAGGCGGCTGGCCAACGCAATCTTGGCGCCACCAATTGGCCGTTTGTGGCCCCTGCGCCGCTCGAAACCCCAGAACCTTCAGGGTTTAAAATTGCCGTGTGCGGCGCGCATTTGTCGGGTTTGCCGCTGAACCACCAGCTGACCGACCGCGGGGCCGTTTTGCTAGACACACCCCGCACCAGTGATGCTTACCGCTTTTATGCGCTGGCTGGTGGACCGCCCGCGCGCCCGGGTTTGACACGAGGCCAAGCCGGTTCAGGCGCCGAGATTGAGTTGGAAATCTGGTCATTGCCTTTTGCAGAAGTGGGCAGCTTTTTGGCAGGTATTCCAGCCCCTCTTGGCATTGGATCTATCGAGCTAAGCGATGGCACCCTTGTGCAAGGGTTCCTGTGTGAAAGTGTTGCTACCGAAACGGCCACGGACATCACTGAAATGAAAAGCTGGCGAAGCTATCTGGCGACACTGGCGTAAGCCCATGTGATGGGGCTGCTGGGGGTGCAAAAGTCGGGGGAATTCCCCGGCTCACACCTCAAGAAGCAGCCCTTTTTCCTGCATCAACGGTCCTGCAAATTGGACCAGCCCCCCGCACTAGACCGCATTGACCCCGGCCCGGCCATGACCCGAAGGCACGCGGACACGCCGATTTGTCGCGCGGCATAACCTTTGACAGGTGCGATTTCCGCCACACAAGCGGCTGGCGTGGTGCGACCAAGGGGCACCGACCCGTGGTGAAAGGGCTACAGTCCGCTTCGCGCCTAGGCGATCGCAAAGGTGCCCCAAAATCGGCAAATGCCATGTCATCCCAGCGCAAAACAAGTGAGACGGGTCTTGATCGTTGCGACGCCAGTGCTTAGTACATTGGCGTTTTCTGCCCTTTATTGCCACCCTTCCCATGCATTCCGGGACGCGACGGTAATGGGCGCCCCTTGACCCGATCCCACACAAAGCCCCGTCTGGGGCAAGCTCACCACGTATTTTTGACCAAACCCAAATTAGACCCAAATTCATAGAACTGGAGACGCTCATGACCCTTCAACGCATTGGTGCCTTTGCAAGCTTTGGCTGCGCTGCAACCTATCTCTTTGGTTTTGCTTTTCTGGTCACGGTACTTGCGCCGCTGGGGTTCGGGTCGTCAGAAATCGACGTCCCCGCTGTGGTCCAATTTAGCGTTGATCAGACGGGTTTTATGCTTCTTTGGAACACCGTCATCTATATCGTGAATGCACTGGCATTGGCGGTTTTGGTTGTGGCCTTGCATGCTCGGCTGTCTCTGCACACCCCAAGCTTGGCACAGGTGACACAGGCTTTGGGGATCATCTGGGCAACATTGGTGCTTGGGGCGGGGATGATTGCCAATGTCGCAACCGAGCACACAGCGCGGATTGGGGCCACGGACCCAGACGCCGCGGCGGCCCTGTGGGAGATCCTGCATGCCGTCGAGCTGGGCCTTGGGGGCGGCAATGAAATCGCGGGAGGCATTTGGATCGGTCTCGTGAGCATCGCGGGCCTTAAAGGGCGCAGTCTTGGAAAGATTGCAATCGCTCTTGGTTTGCTTACCGGCTTGGGGGGGCTTGCCACACTTGTGCCCGCAATCGGTGACATCGCAGGGGCGGTCTTTGGCCTTGGAGCCATAGCTTGGTTCATCGCAACTGGCGTGGCACTGCTGTCGCCGCCAAAGGGCTGACGCACACCAAAAATGGCGCGGCGGTGGTCGCGTACTTTCGTACAATTCAGCCTCGCTCAAAAGAGCGGGGCTTTTTATTGGATCGACTCGGGTATCTGGCGACGTCGAACAGTTTTGACGCGGTGTTCCGGCAGATTTCGCAAACGCCCTGCGCTTTCGTCGCGTCACGCCCGCATTCAATTTGATTGACTTGATGGTGGCTTTCTTGGGGGCCTATTGGGGCCTATCTCGCGCCACAAGCGATCATTTCACCTTAAAAACAACATTATATCGCCCTCTGTCGACGTCAGCTTCAAGGCGTAATATGCGCGACTCCGAACAGCCCCCAAGCCCGCTTTGGCGGCAAATTCACAATTCTTTCCGTTCGGACTTGATGGCTTAGGTCATTCGACCTATTTATGGGTCACTTGACCTAAATTGAAAGCCAGTACGATGATCTTTGATGGCGCAAAAAGCGCAACGCCTCCTGCACTCTCATCCAACTCAATTGAGACCCTTGCCCCCGGGACCGTTCCCTTGCCGCAGGGACGCGCCCTGCCCCTCTCTTCAGACTGTTGAACCTACTGCTTGGTGCAACGCGCAAAGCCAATGCCTTCAATCTCGACTGAGACAGCGCGTGTTTCGCACAATCAATCGATCGACCCGGCTTTCAACTCATCCCCCTAACGAGGACACCAAATGTCACTTCCTAAATTGACCATCGCCGCCTTGTCCGGCGCTCTCTTCCTTGCAGCGCCGGCGTTTTCACAATCGAGCACGCCACGCGCCAACGCCATGCTGACCGACTTTCAATCGGCTTGGTCCACGCAGGACACCGACGGTATCTTGGCGTTTTTTGCCGACGAGTTCCTTTTTGAAGATGTGCCGCTTGGCCTGACTGCCTCGAACAAAGACGAGATGCGGGCCATCTTGGACTACACCTTCACCTCGGTTCCAAACTTCAAAATGGACATCTTTGACGTCTACGAGGGTGTCGGTTTTGTCACCACCAAATGGACACAGTCAGGCAACGCCACTGTCGCTGAAATGGGCCTGAAAGATCACCCCTATGAGGTGACCACAACCTCGATCATCACCCTGTCTGAAGACGGGTTGATCACATCGGTTTCTGACAATTGGAACCTCGCTGTCGTTCTTCAGTGATCTCTCATAACTCTCTAGAATTCAAGGATATACCCATGCAATCAGACCTACTTGTTATCGGTGCGACGGGCAAAACCGGCGCCCGCGTTGTCAAACGTCTCAAGGCGCGCGGCCTGCCCGTGCGTCCTGCCACTCGCCACAGCGCCATTCCCTTTGATTGGGAAAAACCCGACACTTGGGCGGCCGCTCTGAACGGCATCAAAACCGCCTATGTGGTCTACTCTCCCGACCTTGCTGTACCTTCGGCGCAGGATGTGATCGCTGATTTTGTGAACGCCGCAGAGGACGCGGGACTGCAGCGCATCGTCTTGTTGTCGCAACGCAATGAGGCGCGTGCGCAGGCGTGTGAAAAGCATGTGATGGACTCGGCACTGGAATGGACAATTCTGCGCCCAAGTTGGTTCATGCAAAACTTCGACGAAGGCGGATTTCTGGAAAGCGTTCTCGCCGGCGAGGTGTCTGCCCCAGATTCCGGCGCGCCAGAGCCTTGGGTTGATCTTGACGATGTGGCCGATGTGGCCGTCGCAGCGATGATCGAGGCAGGCCACTCCGGGCAGATTTACGAAATCACCGGCCCTGAGTTGCTCAGCTGGCAGGACGTGGTTGAGCAGATTTCTGCAGTCACCGGGCGCCCGCTTGCCTATCGCACGATCACCGCGCAGGAGTTTGAAAGCACCCTGATTGCCGATGGTTTCCCGTCCGAGGATGCCGAATTTGTGGCGACGTTGGTTTCCGAAATCCTTGATGGCAAAAACGCATCCACCGCTGATGGATTGCAAAACGCCCTGTCGCGGCCCCCACGAACCTTTGCGCAATTTGCGGCTGACGCTCAGGCGCGTGGCAGCTGGAAATAGGCCAACGGGCTTTGCAACGCTCGTTGCCTGAAAGCGCAGGATGCTCCCCTATTCAAGGGGGGCATCGAAGTTGGGAAACGCGACCTCAATAGCAAATGCAGCTATCCAATAGGCCACAGACCAACACAAACCAATTTCTATTTGGCACCAAAGCCGCGCGGTCTAGCGCAAGGTCCCCAAGCCCATCATTTGCACGATCCTTTGTTCGCACAGTCAATGATCACTTTGCTCAACGCCGCTCAAACCAAGTGCATTGGCGAAGCAGAGCGCAAGATTGGGAAAAGTGGAGGCGAGTACGAAAATCGAACTCGTGCACACGGATTTGCAATCCTATTTAATAATCTGATTTCATTGAGTTTTTTTGCAAAACGACCCGTGGGACACCTGTGGAATATCAGTGGGATAGCAGTTGAATGTAAAACGGTAAGAAAGGCTCCCAAGCGACGAGGAACTCGCTCTGGGTTTCTCTTTGTTTCTCGGCAAAGAATTTGACAGCAGCTTGCGCGTTCTGGCTGAAAGTAACAATTCTGACGAATGTAGTGAGGGTAACGCGGTTGCTTTGACCCATTACCTGAACGAAAAAGGAGTTAATTTAAACCATCAGCGATCCAAAGGATTGAAGATAGCAAAAGCGATAACCCCGTTGGTATGGTGACAATGAGATTCGGTGCCACTATTATGCCCCCCGTGGCGGGCGGCCAGAAATATGAACGCCACGAACTAATGACAGCCAAGAGTGCGCAAGCACCTGCAGCCGAACCGGCCCAATCCAGCCCGTAGACGAAAACTGAGCCAAATGCAGTGCAGGCTAGCACAAGACACAGTATCGCCAGTAAACCCTTCCGCCCTGCTTTCTTAAAGTCTTTGGAGAGTCTCTTCCACATCCCTATTTTCTCTTTCTGCGCTGAGCGGTTTTACCATACTTACTGGCAGGAGAATTCCCCCGCAACCGAGTGGAGGCTTTCGAGAAAAACGCAGGTTTTGGGTGCGGTCCATCTGATGTAGCCAGCATTTTACACGCCATTTTACATTCAAAGCGCACCGAAAACTGGCCAACCTATTGATTTTGTTTGGAGGCGAGTACGAGAATCGAACTCGTGTACACGGATTTGCAATCCGCTGCGTCACCACTCCGCCAACTCGCCACCGTGGTGTAAGATCAGACTGTCAGCCGATCTTGGGTCGAGGCCTGCAAACGCGATAGGACAAGCCCGGCGTTTGATTGCTCTGCGCGGCTTATCTCGAAATTCGATCTGCTTGTCCACCGCTAATTTTGTCCAGCAACCGATATGCCTGCCCAGCTGGGCGGCGCCCGCATTGAAGCCAACAAAACCCCTCTGTGATCTAACCGTTTGGCGCCCTACGGCGGGCCGGGCGAGGCGTGCGCAAATGCGCCATGCCAGCTCCGTCTGGTCAACGGTGTGTGACCTCCGCGCCCAAGTTTCCTCGTGACGCGGATGGCCTGCAAAGACGTTGGGCTTACGGGATTAGAACAGCTGCGCGCTCAAATTGAGCGGTCTCGACACTCAGGTCGTCATAAAGAAGTTCAACCGTCACCGATTGAACGGATTTCAAAGTCAACCCCATGATCGGCATGCCTTCGTTTTCCAAGATGGCGTTGGGTGTGGGCGAGTCCTCGTGGCAAGGCGGGAGGTCATAAACTTGCATCGGAGCGTCATTCAGAGCGTATTTGACCTGCTTCAACCCACAGCGCCAACTGAGCAGATGGGTGAAGTAAACAATATCATGGCCGTCGTATTCCCGCACAGCCACCCAATTGGCTTTGGTCATTTGGAGAATGGGTTTCACCTCGGTCGCGGTGGTGAATTTACCGCTTGGGGTCTGCGGTTCCGCCTCAAATCCGAGGGCATTTCCCTTGGCAGCCACCTGTGGCGCTTCTTTGACCATTTCGGTGGACAATCCAACCGATTGGTCTGTCTTTCCAACGGGTTCCGCCCCGCCGCCAACCGCCAAACCAATTCCTAATATTAACAATTCAAGCATCGTGTTCCCCTTAATATGAAAAACTACACACACACCCCTTCTTAATGGCGTACCTAATTCATATAGTGCCAAAAAATATGTCGGGGCAGGTTCAGTATGGTCAATCGGGCACAAGAAATCCAACCTTTCAACGTGGTGATCATCGCGCAGGCCAATCGCTTGCAGTATGAAGCCCTGCTTTTTGCGGCGTCCTTCCGCCATACGAACCCCGATTTTCCCGGCAAACTTATTGTCGCCATCCCCGAACCGGGCCCGCTTTGGGCGGACGACCCCAGCCTGCACAATGCCAATGTTTTGCAGCTGCTTTATGAGTTGGGATGCGAGTTTTTGCCCTTTAACTCGGTCCACTTCGGTCAGTCCTATCCCTATGGCAACAAGATCGAAGCGCTGATGTCGATGCCCGAGGGGGAACCGTTTGTCTTCTTTGACACCGACACGCTGATTTTGGACGACCTGATGCAGGTGCCGTTTGATTTTGACCGCCCTTCGGCCTCAAACCGGGTAGAGGGCACTTGGCCAAAGCTAGAGCTATATGGCCCCGGTTACACAGAGATCTGGCGCTCTCTTTATGATCGGTTTGAGTTGGATTTCGACAGCTCGCTCGACCTGTCCCATCCGGATGAGTATTGGCGTCGCTACCTCTATTTCAACGCAGGCTATTTCTACTACAAATGCCCGGTTGAGTTTGGCCAACGCTTTGCACAATACGCCCTAGAGGTCCGCGACAACACCCCGCCTGAATTGGTGTGCCAATCGCTCAAGCCGTGGCTGGATCAAGTGGTGCTGCCCTTGGTCATTCACAGCTTTGGAGGTGCGCGCGACAGTCTTGCGCCGGGGTATTTGGATGGAAGCACTTCCTGTCACTACCGGTTCTTGTCCATGCTCTATGCACGCGAAAGCGACAAGGCGATTGAGATTTTGGAACACGTCACAGCCCCCAATAAGATCAAGAAAGTGCTCAAGCAGTACGATCCGATCAAACGGTTTGTGTACCAGCAAAAAGGTCAAGACGCCCGCGCGCTGTTTGACCAAGAGGACCTGCCCAGACGGGAACAAGCGATCCGTCAGCGTCTGAAGAAAAACGGCCTATGGATGCGTTAATCTGATCGAAGAGCGTGGCTGCGCGCCCCTTGGGATCACTGTTGGCGGGCCCAAATGGGCCATTCCGCGGACCATAATCAGAGCCCGGCACGGACAAAACCATCCCGATCTCTCAAGTCAGAGGGCCACTTCGGCGTGAAAATGTGGCTTCGCCGTGCCAACATGGCCTGACACAGCCCAAAACGGAGGGCAAAATGGCACAAGCCTTCCCCTCGGCAAAAAGCTGCTTTATTGTGGCCGCCGTCGACAACGGGACTCCCGTTAAGTGGTATGGGATGGTAAAGCACGGCCATGAAGCCAAATTTCGCTTTAACGCTTTCGTTCGAAGGCATTACCCTTCTGCATCAAGTGCCCGATGGCTGGCATGAGATCGGATCGGTCGCCTTTGACAATCCAGACCTCGCTGCGTCTTTGACGACGCTGCGAACCAAAGCGGCTGAACTGGCGCCTGACGGCCTGTCCACCAAGCTTGTTTTGCCTGATGACCAGATCAAATATTTGAGCGTACCGTTGGATGATCGCGATCCAAGCTTTCACGACTCGATGGCCAAGCAGGCGCTGATTGGTGAAACGCCTTATGAGCTGGCGGATCTGGCAGTGACTTGGCACGTTGACGGTGATGTGCTGCAAGTTGCGGCCGTGGCGCGCGACACCCTGTCCGAAGCCGAAGCTTTTGCCCACGAGCATGAATTCAATCCCGTCAGTTTTGTTGCCAACCCAAGCGATGACGATTTCGCAATAGAACCCTTCTTTGGCGGCACCCATGCGGCGACGGAATTGTTTGGCGGACCGGTCACCCCCGAAATCGAAAAGATCACGATCATTGCGCCCCCGCCTGTTGTAGAAGAGGCGCCCGAGGACACCCCAACTGAGGTTGATCCAGAAGCTGAGCCAGCGGTTGAGGCAGTGGTTGAGACCGCCCCTGAGCCAGAAACCCCTGACGCCCCGGCCCCGACACCGGTCGAAGGCACCGCCACGATCACCCCGGTGACACCGCCGCAACTGGATTTCCTCACTGACATTGACGCTCCGGCCGATGCAACAGCTGGGCCTGATGCGACACCTCCGCCCGCTTCGGTGGAAAAGGAAACCGCAGCGCCCGTCGAAGATACGCCTGCGGCAGAGGCTGACCAATCAGACGCAACGGACCCCGCTGTTGATGCCCCGTTGATCGAACCGGTGACCGTGCCTGAGATCGAGGTTGTCAACGAAGCGGTAGATTACGACGAAGCCGCGCGCCAAGCCGAAGCGGAACTTGGGCCCGCGGTGCCCTTGAACGCACAAGAGCTGGAAATCGCGAAGGCAGTTGATACGCCCCCTGCCCCGGTTGAAGCGCGAGATCCCATCCCGCCTGCGCCCAAGGCCCCGGCCCCAAGCGTCGAGGAACCACCTTTAACGCAGGCCGCGCCCCATGCGCCTAAGCGCGATGATGTCGAACTGCCGCCTTTCCCAGCGTTTTCCACGGTCCGCGCGCGCCGCGACGCGGATGCAACGGGTGGGCCTGCGCTGAATGGCGCCAGCCGTTCCGATGCGCCAAGCTCTGCGGATTGGATGCGCAACAAAACCGCCGCTGCAGAAGAGGCCCCTGCCCCGGTGCGGGTCAATGATGGGTCTGCACCGGCCATCTTCCCCGTGGCCGAGACCGCAGACAGCGATCCCGAAGCCGCCATGCTGGCCCAAGCCAACAGCTTGCGCCCCGAAATGCCTGCCGCAGACAGCTTTGCAGCCCAAGGCGAAGGCCTGTTTTCGCGCCACGCCGCCCGTGAATCCGACCAAAGCGCCGATGTCGCCCCGCCCAAAAGCAAGCGCGCCGCGCGCAAGGCCAAAGCGCAAAGCGAACGCCAGCGCCTGGCCATCTTTGGCACTCCAGAGGCCAGCGCCACTGTTGTTGGGGGCAAACCCAAGTTTCTTGGGCTGATATTGACGGCGCTACTGCTGGTGTTTTTGGTGGCCATGGCGGCGCTTGCCTCGTTCAACGAAGACGGCCTTGCAGGGCTGTTCCAGCGTGACGACGCCGTTGTGGTTGCGACCTCAACCGAACCGACAGCACAAGAGATCGCCGATGGTTTGGCCAAAGCCCGCGCCGAACTGTTGGGCGAAGAAACCGCCGCCGAGACCCCGGCTGTCGAGCCTACGCCGCTTGCCGCCCTCATCGAAGCCGAGCCAAACGCACCGATCGGCAGCGACGACGTCTCGGATCAAATTGTTGCTTTGGCCACCCAAAGCGAGATATCCGCCCTGCCGTCGGTGCTGTCAGACATCGCAGAGCCCATTCAACAGCCCGTGGCCCAAGCGGCGCCAGAACCCGGCGAAGCGCCTCAAGCTCTGCCCGCGGTGCCGGATCAAGGCAGTGCCGCGCTGATTGACACTGATCTTGCTGCAAACGATCCCGAATTGCAGGCTGAACCTGACATTCCAGACGAAGCACTGGCGCCTCCGGTGCCGATGACCACCGAAGAGCGCTATGCCGCCACCGGGATCTGGCAACAGGCTCCGGTGCCGCCGCTTGAGGTGGAAACCACCCGTTTGGACGACCTCTACATTGCCTCCATCGATCACATTGTGCCGCAAACCGACGCAATCGCCTTGCCGACCCTCAAGGATACGCTGTCAGATCAGTTGCCGGGGGCGCAAAACAACCCTGTGGATCCCAACACCCTGTTCAATTTGGACCGACGCGGTTTGGTTGAGGCCACGCCAGAAGGTGCTGTCACCCCTGATGGCATTCTTGTGCGGTTGGGTCGTCCTGATACTTTGCCGCCGCGCTGGCCTGAACGTGCCGCGCCGATTGTGGCCCCTGATGGCCTATCAGAGGCGGAGCGCGAGAAGCTGTCTAAGATCCGTCCCCGGGCCCGCCCGAGTGATCTGATTGAGAAAACCGAACGTCTTCAACTGGGCGGTCGTACCCGCAGCGAACTGGCGCTTTTGCGCCCCAAAGCGCGTCCAGAGCGGGTCGCAATAGAAACCAGCCCGGCCAGCCTGCAAACTGGCATTCAAAACGGCATCCAGCAAGCGCTGCTGCAAACGTCGAACGGTCCGTTGATTGACCTGAACGGCAACAGCACCCCAAACAGCGCCAATGGCAGCACCACGACGCTGACATCGCTAACGCCTAGAAGTCGGCCCGAGAACTTTGGCAGCGCGGTTCAGCGCGCCCGTGAGACACCTTCAACGTCAGCCCGCGCGACCAACACCGGACCGTCTATTCCCAGCTCAGCCTCGGTTGCACGGCAAGCGACGATCAAAAATCAGCTGAACCTGCGCAAGGTGAACCTGATTGGCGTCTATGGTCAGCCCAGCAGCCGCGAAGCCTTGGTGCGCCTGAAAAACGGGTCCTACAAGAAGGTGAAAATCGGCGACCGGATCGACGGCGGCAGGATTGCTGCCATCGGCGAAGGGGAGTTGCGCTATGTGAAAAGCGGCCGCTCGGTTGTACTGAAAATGCCGCGCGGCTAACACGCCGTTTGAGGTTCAGGCCGTGCTCTGTTAACGCCAATTTCCTCAATTCCCACCACAACCGACCATCACATAATCAACCTATTTGGCCACTTAAATTGCGCTAATTGGTTAAAACCAGCACAACTTTCAACTTTTTGCCGTCAAACTTTGCTTTTCCGCATCTGTTGCCGACACAGACAAACCCCCCGCCCATGCAACATGGACGAGGGGCAAATCGATGCTCAATCAAGTGGTGTTCGCGCTGTTATTCAGCCGCTTGAATTTCGCCATTGTCGATCTGTTCTTGTTCGATGGATTCAAACAGAGCTTTGAAGTTGCCCTCTCCAAATCCGTCATCCCCTTTGCGCTGAATGAACTCAAAAAAGATCGGGCCAATCACAGTCTTTGAGAAGATTTGCAGCAAGATCTTTGTTTCACCGCCATCCACCACGCCTTCGCCATCAATCAAAATGCCGTGCTTTTTCATCCGCTCCAGTGGCTCTTCGTGACCCACCACCCGCGTCTTGGACAATCCGTAGTAGGCGTCTGGCGGGCTAGGCATGAACCGAATGCCGTTTTCATGAATGGTGTCGGTCGCCTCGTAGATGTCCTTCGAGCCAACAGCGATGTGTTGAATGCCCTCACCATTGTACTTTTTGAGATAGGCCACGATCTGACCAGTCTCTCCGCGGTCTTCGTTGATCGGAATACGAATGCGCCCACAAGGAGAGGTCAGCGCGCGGCTGAACAACCCAGTAAACTTGCCTTCGATATCAAAGAAGCGAATTTCACGGAAATTGAACAGCTTGCTGTAAAAGGCAAACCATTTGTCCATGTTGCCCTTGAACACGTTGTGCGTCAGGTGGTCGAGGTAATAGAACCCAACACCGTCCGGCTTGGATTGGCACAGCCAGTCAAACTCTTCGTTATAGGGGGATGTGTCATGATACTGATCGGTGAAATAGATCAGCGAACCGCCAATGCCTTTGATTGCAGGCCAGTCTAAGGTTTTGTCATCGCCCTCATAGGGTTCGGCGCCCATTTTCACGGCATGTTCAAAGGCCGCTTGCGCATCCACCACACGCCAACCCATCGACGGGGCGCAGGGGCCATGCTCGGCCACAAAATTGCTGGCAAAGCTGTTGGGTTCGTCATTGATCACATAGGTGATATCCCCCTGCTGCCAAAGTTCGATGTCCTTGGTCTTGTGCTTGGCGGTCTTGGCATAACCCATTTTGGCAAACAGCACGCGCAGTTCGTCCGCATCGGGGTGCGCAAACTCAACAAACTCAAACCCGTCTGTGCCAGCTGGATTTTCCGGGGTGATTTTCGCCTGTGGCGCCTCGTGTGGGAAAGGACCCATGTGCGTTTCCTCCTGTATTCGCGTGTCTGACGACAAAATATCTGCAAACTGGTGGAAATTTTGCGCGTTTTATGCGGCCGATTGACCTGATAATGCGGTAATTTTACACAAGCGTTAGAAAAAGTGATAAAATCCCGCACATGCTTGATGAAACCGACAAACGCCTTTTGGCCGCTCTACAAAAGAATGCTCATCTGACAGCGCAAGAGCTGTCGGATCTGTTGAACCTATCGCCCAGCCAAGCGGGGCGGCGGCGTCAACGGCTTGAGGCAGAGGGTTATGTCACAGGGTATGCCGCGCGCTTGGATCCAAACCGTCTGGGATTAAGCGTACAGGCCTTTGTGCAGGTGCAACTGGGCACGCATGGACCGGACCAATCCCAAGGCTTTGCACGTCTGGTTGGATTGCGCCCCGAAATCACCAGCGCCTGGACCCTCACCGGAGAAGCTGACTATCTTTTACGGGTTTACTGCGAGAACCTTACGGCGCTTAATCAACTGATCCACGAAGTTTTATTGCCCCACCCCGCCGTGTCGCGCGTTCAAAGCCAGATCGTCATGGACCAGTTCAAACAAGACGCCCCACTTCCAACTTAAGACGAAAGCCGCAATGCAGGATATTCTCTTTTCGATCTCCATCTATCTCATCGCCGCAGTGATTGCGGTGCCGATTGCCTCCCGCCTCGGATTGGGCTCGGTCTTGGGCTATCTGACAGCCGGCATCATGATTGGCCCCGTGTTGGGGCTGGTCGGCTCAGAAACCCAAGATTTGCAGCATTTCGCTGAATATGGCGTGGTGATGATGTTGTTCTTGATTGGGCTCGAACTGGAACCGCGCACCCTGTGGGACATGCGTCACAAGCTGATTGGGCTTGGTGGATTGCAAGTCAGCCTCACCACGTTGGCCATGATGGGCCTGTCGATGGGACTGGGACTGAGTTGGAAACCCGCGCTTGCCGTTGGGATGATCTTTGCGCTCTCATCCACCGCGATCGTGTTGCAAACCCTGTCGGAAAAAGGCCTGACGCAAACCAACGGAGGCCGGTCGGCCTTTTCGGTGCTGTTGACGCAGGACGTTGCCGTTATTCCTATGCTCGCTATTTTGCCGTTGTTGGCGATGATGCCGGGCAGCCACGCAGAGAGTGACCACGACAGCCACGCCGACAGCGGCCATGCAACAATGTCGTTGCTCGAAGGGCTGCCCGGATGGGGCGTCACCCTTGTGACATTGGGTGCGGTGGCCGGTGTTGTTCTGGCCGGGATCTTTCTGACACGTCCTCTGTTTGCCTTTATCCATCAGGCGCGCCTGCGCGAGATGTACACCGCTTTGGCGTTGCTGATTGTGATGGGCATTGCATTGATCATGACATCGGTTGGCCTGTCCCCGGCGTTGGGCACCTTTCTTGCGGGTGTTGTTTTGGCCAACAGTGAGTTTCGTCATGAACTGGAAAGCGACATCGAACCCTTCAAGGGGCTGTTGTTGGGGCTGTTCTTTATCACCGTGGGAGCTGGGATCGATTTTGAGATCTTCTTTGCCTCGCCGGGGGATATTCTGGGCCTGACGCTTACGGTGCTGCTGATCAAAGGCGCGATCCTTTACGGGCTAGGCCTGCTGTTCAAGCTGAACACCCGCAATAAATGGTTGTTCACCCTCTCGCTGGCCCAGGCCGGGGAATTTGGCTTTGTTCTGCTGTCCTTTTCGCGTCAGCAGCAGGTTTTACCGCCACAACTGGCCGACACGCTGGCCTTGGTGGTGGCCCTGTCGATGCTGGTCACGCCTCTGTTGTTCATCTTCTATGATCTACTGTCCAAATCGTTGAAAGAAGGCGACAAACCTGACCCGGATGAAATCAACGAGCGTGGTCCGGTGATCATTGCTGGCGTTGGTCGCTTTGGTCAGATCGTCAACCGATTGGTGCAATCAAGTGGCTTTAAGACCGTGGTTCTGGATCACGACATGGAGACCATTCAATTGATGCGTCGCTTTGGCTTTAAGGGATTTTTTGGTGACCCCACCCGGCCAGAGCTGCTGCACGCGGCTGGATTGAAAGAGGCTCAGGTTTTGGTGGTGGCGCTGGATGATCGTAAATCGGCCACCTTGCTGGTGCAACTGGCGCGCCGCGAGCGCCCAGACTTGCACATCATTGCCCGCGCGCGCGATCGCACCCATGTCTTTCAGCTGTATCAGGCAGGCGCCAATGACATTGTGCGCGAGATGTTTGACAGCTCGCTGCGGGCGGGGCGCTATGTGCTCGAGAACATTGGCCTGACGGAATACGAAGCCGCCGAGGCCGAAAAAGTGTTCTACCATCATGACCGCGATGCAGTGCGGGAACTGGCGCAGGTCTGGGATCCAGAGGTGAAGACCGGCAACAACCCTGCCTATATCAAACGCGCCAAAGAGCTGGAAAAAGACCTCGAGGCGGCCCTGTCTGCACAGCTTGAAAAGCGCAGCGAAGAAGAAGGGTAAACAGCGCAGGCTTCGGGGGCTTTGCCCCCGGATGGCCGCCAAGGCCGCCATCCTCCCCCAGGTATTTAGACCAAGAAAAAGATCAGCCCTCTGCCACCCCAGCTTCGGCGAAGGTGGCCATGCCAGAGTGACAGGCAATTGCCCCTTGCACCACAGCAATGGCCAAAGCCGCGCCTGAGCCCTCTCCGAGGCGAAGACCAAGGGAGAGCAAGGGGGATTTGTCGAGATGGGCGAGCAGCGCGCCATGGGCGGCTTCGGCGCTGACATGGGCGGCGACACAGTGATCAAGGGCCTGAGGCTGCGTGCGTTGCAGGCAGGCCGCCGCGGCGCAACAGATGAACCCATCCAACAGAACCGGTATTTTCAGCTGACCGGCGCGTGCAATGGCGCCCGCCATCGCCGCCAATTCATATCCGCCAAGGCAGCGCAGCGTCTCGATGCCATCAGACAGCGGGCCATGCAGATCAACAGCCTCTTGGACCACGCGGGTTTTGAGGGCCAGACCCGCATCATCAACGCCTGTGCCCCGCCCGGTCCAATCTGCGGCATTGCCGCCAAAGAGCGCATGAGAAATGGCCGCTGCAGAGGTTGTGTTGCCAATCCCCATTTCACCAGTCACCAGAAGATCCGCTTTGGGATCCACCGCATCCCATCCCGCCTGAAGCGCGCTGAGCATTTGCTCTGGGGTCAATGCTGGGGCTTGGGTGAAGTCCGCCGTTGGTGTGTCCAGAGACAGCGCATGCACGGTCAAGGTGGCCCCAAAGGCCTTGGACAATTGGTTGATCGCCGCGCCGCCGTGCTGAAAGTTCAGCACCATTTGTTCGGTCACTTCGGCGGGGAACGCGGAAACCCCTTGCGCGGTGACGCCATGGTTGCCGGCAAAAATCACCACCTGTGGCGCCTGCAAGCTGGGGCGATCCGTGCCACGCCACCCCGCATACCAGATTGCCAGATCTTCGAGACGCCCCAATGCGCCGGGGGGCTTGGTCAGTTGACCATTGCGTGCAACAGCTTCGCTCTGGGCCCTGTGATCCGTTTCGGGCGCTTTGGCCAGCAGAGCGCGAAATTGGTCCAGTGTTTCGAAGGCGTGTGCCATGATCATTCCTCTTCTCTTCCTTGCCTGTGTGTTTATCCCAATGCTATCGGGGAACAAGCCAAAGAATGAGCCATGCCAATGCGTGAAAACGACACTTCTGCCTTTCAACCCCGTGACATTGCTGTTGCAATTGGGTTGCTGACACGATTGCCGGTGAAATTGCCGCAGTCTGCCTATCAGCGTGGCGCACAGGCGGCATGGGCCTTTCCGGTGGTTGGGCTGGTGCTGGCGGGGGCGGTGTCGGCCTGCGCGGGTCTTGCGCTTTGGTTGGGTTTTGCGCCTGAGGCCGCGGCGGTGATTGCGCTGGGGCTTTCGGTGATGATGACGGGTGGTTTGCACGAAGACGGGCTGGCCGATAGCGCCGACGGGCTTTGGGGAGGCTGGGATCGCGACCGGCGTCTTGAGATCATGAAGGACAGCCATATCGGCAGTTACGGCGTTATCGCCCTGGTTTTAACTCTTGGCGCGCAGTGGTGGGCCTTGTCTGCCCTGCTGGAGGCCAAGAGCGCTTTCTGGCCCTTGCTGGCCGCGGCAACGCTCTCCCGCGCTGCGATGCCGGTGATGATGAGTGCCTTGGATCACGCGCGCAGTACCGGCCTGTCCCACGCACAGGGGCGCCCTTCGTGGGGTGTTACGGCCATTGGATGCCTGATTGCAGCGGGGATTGCTGTCATTGGCGCTGGAGGAATGGGCGTGACACTGATCTGTGTGGCGGCTGGGATCACCGCAGCGATGGCCATGCTGGCGCATCGCAAGATCGGCGGGCAGACGGGCGATATTCTTGGGGCGACGCAAAAGATCACCGAAGTTGCCTTGTTGCTGGTGCTTGCCTCCTGAGCGGCCACAAAAAAACCGCGCCCCAAGGGGACGCGGCTTTCTTCTGTCAGACTGGGATGGGTTACGCGGCGCGTGACACCAAAACCTCGTCAACTTTTTTGGCCGCAGCCACTTCGTCGCCGCCAGAAACAGCTGCAACTTCGCGGGTCAACCTTTCCAGCGCCGCTTCATAGAGCTGACGCTCAGAATAGCTTTGCTCGCGCTGATCGTCGGTGCGGTGCAGGTCGCGCACCACTTCGGCAATCGCGATCAAATCACCCGAGTTGATTTTTTGTTCGTATTCCTGAGCGCGACGCGACCACATGGCCCGCTTCACTTTGGCTTTGCCACGCAGGGTTTTCATGGCTTGAGACACCACATCGGGAGTCGACAGCGACCGCATTCCGATTTCTGTGGCTTTGTGTGTTGGCACACGCAATGTCATTTTGTCTTTCTCGAAGGAAATCACAAAGAGTTCCAGCGCGATGCCGGCGATCTCTTGCTCTTCAATCGAAATGATTTGTCCAACGCCATGGGCCGGGTAGACCACAAATTCGTTTGGGCTGAACTCTGCTTTTTTCGTTTTGCTCATGCAATCCTTCCTCGCAAGGACCGCCAGACCTTGAACCGACAAAAAGACGGGCGAGGTATCAAGATACGCTCGTCTGTCAAAAAGTGGCACAAAAATAAGCCTCCGCACGCGGGAACCGGTGCGGATAGCAACGTCAGGCAGTCTTCGTCATGTGGGTTTCATATACCACAATTTTGGGGTTTTCGAAAGCGTCCTGACAGACAACGCACCGGAATCCGGGCAAATAATAGCCCAGATTCATGCTTCTTTCTTAGTTTCTCTCGATTATTGCCGAATCGGCGAATCAGAGACTCAGCTGCCTTCGCCCGGTTTTTCCGAGAACAGCGTCTTCAGCTTATCAGGTTCGCCATCGCGCGCCTCATAGCCTGGGAGCGGGTCTTTCTTCTCGATGATCACTGGCCACATCTCAGAATACTTGCGATTGAACTCGACCCATTTTTCCGACTCAGGCTCGGTATCGGGGCGGATTGCGTCCGCAGGGCATTCAGGCTCGCAGACGCCGCAGTCAATGCATTCGTCTGGGTGAATCACCAGCATGTTTTCGCCTTCATAGAAGCAATCCACCGGACAGACTTCTACGCAGTCGGTGTATTTGCAGGCGATACAGTTGTCCATTACGACATAGGTCATGGTTGTCTCTCAACTTCGATCGTTGCGGCACTAGCTAAATCAGAGATCCGGATCAATCAAGCTCTCTGGCACGATCAAGATCAATCATTCGCCTGTCGCGCTTGGTTGGACGTCCTTTGCCCTCAAACTTGGGTCCACGCGGGACATCGTTCTTGGGCTCACTGAGATCCGTATAAAGTGTTTGGGCCTCTGGGGCGGGGCCACGACGTTCCCCCAGCGCTTCGATCCGCACAACGCGAATGTGATCACCTTGCGGGAACGTCAACACATCCCCAGGGGACACGGTGTGGGACGCCTTAGAAGCTTTGACAGAGTTCACACGCACATGCCCGGCTGTGACATTCTTAGCGGCCAGTCCGCGCGATTTGAAAAACCGCGCGAACCACAACCACTTGTCCAGTCTCAGCTTGGGTTTTGGCGTCTCCACCATTGCTCCTTTGGCCGGTTAGGTTTTGTCTTTCAAACCCATCAGCGCTGCGGCGAATGGATTATCGGGATCAATGGCTTTTTCTTTACGAGGCGGACGAGATTCAAAGGACTTACCGCCCTTGCCTCCGCGACCTTTGCCCCCTTCAGAGCGTGGTTTACCTTTGCCACGCGGCGCGCCACCTTTGCCATCACGGCCACGGGCACGTCCTTCACCAGAGTTTTCACCCTGTGCCTGACGTCCACGTTGACCACCACGGCCTCGGTTGTTTTGCTGCGCACGACGTCCCCATGTGAAGGTATAGAACACTTCCATCTCCGGTGCGGCATCCGCTGGCGCGGCCTCGGCGACGGCGTCTACAGGGCTTGCTTCAACAGGTGTAGCATCTGCTTCACTTGCATCTGCTTCGCTTGCATCAGCGGCAGCATCTGCTGGCGCTGCGACTGAAGCAGAGCTGTCTGCGGCAGGGGCTTCAGCGGCCTCAGGTGCAGGGGCCACGTGCTTGACCTTCTCACGTTCACCTTTTTCGGCTTGATAGCCAAGGCCGTGCATCAGATCAGCAAATTGTTCCAACGTCATACCGGTGATGGACAGCATGTCCGCTTTGGCTTCGAAACCGCCACGGCTGTCTTCACTGCGCAGCATATCGGCCAGACGTTCGAGCATATCGATGCGGATCGAACGCTCACCAGCGGCGCGGTAGCCAGACATTGTGTCAAAGCCACGCTCGGCGTCCTTGTCTGTCGGCACAGTCACCAAACCCGGAGGCGGCGCTTCGGGGAAGACATCCAAATTCTTTGCCAGCCCCCACAGAACCAAACGCAAGCGCGTTGGTGCAGGCTTCAGCAGCAAAGGCATAAAGATTGTGAATTGACCAAACCGGATCCCATGTTTGCGCAAGGCACCGCGGGCTTCTTGATCCAAAGCTTTGACTTCATCCGCCACAGCAGAGCGGGGGATCACACCAAAGTTTTCCACCATCTGAAAGGCAAAGCCACGTGCCAAACCGTTCAATGCTTCGTCACGGCCCAGCGCCAGCAGAGGCTCAAACAAGGCGGCGATTTTGCGATCGATGAAATGCTGCAGACGGCGCTGCACTTTCTGTGCGACCTCTTCTCCAGCTTCGTCATCGGTGAAGGCCGCGATCTGCGGTTTCAGCGGATCTGGGCCAGCCACCAACTTACCAACAGCTTCGGTGCCCCACATCAGGCCACCTTGCTCGGTAAAGTCGATCTCGGTATCGGGCGCGTTGTAGAACCGATCAGCGCGCAAATGGAAATGCGGCGCAAGCGCTTGCAGACTGGCCTGACGCAATGTCTTGGCCTCTTGTCCGGTCGCGTCTTTATCTTGACGGAATCGGAACCCTTCTAAACGACCAACGAATTCGCCTTCGACGGTCACTTCACCCTTATCATTCACTTCGGCCAAAAGGGCCTCCTTCTGTTTGAGCCGGCGCAAAAGCACGGATGTGCGCCGGTCCACAAATCTCTGTGTCAAACGCTCGTGCAGCGCATCTGACAATCGGTCTTCTACAGCGCGCGTTTCGCTACGCCAATGACTTTCGTCATCAACCCAGCCAGAACGTTGCGCGACATATGTCCACGTCCGGATAAATGAGAGACGTTTCGACAATGTGTCAATGTCGCCATCTGTCCGATCAATCCGCTGAACATGTCCAGCCAACCAATCATTTGGTACCTGCCCCTTCTCGTGCAAGTAGCAAAATATATTTTCTAGTAAACTAGCGTGTTCTGCGTGACTTATACCACGGAAATCCGGAATTCGGCAGACATCCCACAAAAGCTTAACCGAGGGGCCGTTGTTTGTGCGGGCCTGCACCTCTGCCACTTGGCTGAGAGTTTTGAGGGCCAAAAGGTCGTCGGCGGGACGCGCCTTGACCAACAATTCGTCCTCTGGGGCCACTTCGAGGGATCGGATCAAGGCTTCTGCTGTGCCAAATTGTAGCGCCGAATTGCGCCAGTTCAATTTGCGCACCGGGGCAAAGCGATGATCCATGATGGCATTGGCCACCCCTTCATCCAAAGGCTCTGCTTCACCGGTGACACCAAAGGTGCCATCCGACATGCCGCGCCCTGCCCGCCCGGCAATCTGGCCCAACTCGTTTGGCATCAGCATGCGCATGCGCCGGCCGTCAAACTTGGTGACCGACGAAAAGGCAACGTGGTTGATATCGAGATTCAGCCCCATCCCAATGGCATCTGTGGCCACCAGATAGTCAACATCGCCGTTTTGATAGAGTTCAACCTGCGCATTGCGCGTGCGGGGCGACAATGCCCCCATAACCACCGCAGCTCCGCCTTTTTGACGGCGCAACAACTCGGCAATCGCATAGACATCATCCACCGAAAAGCCAACAATTGCACTGCGTGGCTTCATTCTGCTGGTTTTGCGCGATCCAGTATACGTCAGCTGTGACATCCGCTCGCGGCGAATATATTCAACGCCATCCACTAAGGCATTGATGGTGCCGCGCATCGAATCCGACCCCAAAAAAGCCGTTTCCAGCAATCCACGCGCCCGCAGCAATCGATCAGTGAACACATGGCCCCGTTCGGGATCTGCACAAAGCTGAACCTCGTCAATGGCCAGAAAATCCATGCCCATGCCTTCGGGCATCGCTTCAACGGTACAGACCCAATATTTGGCGCGCGGCGGCACAATGCGTTCTTCGCCCGTCAGCAGCGCCACGACCGAAGGCCCCCGAATGGCGACGATCTTGTCATAAACTTCGCGTGCAAGCAGCCGCAATGGCAGGCCAATAACACCGGTACGGTGCGCCAACATTCGTTCGATTGCGTAGTGAGTTTTACCGGTGTTGGTCGGCCCAAGGACCGCCGTAATCCGGGAACGTAGGGCCATCGGCCATATCCTGTTAAAGTTCGCGTCCCTGAACCTGTGGTCCGAGGCGCTCTATCGCATCTGCAGCTTCGTCGTAATGCGGGTGAATGTCCTGTACAAGACCATAGGCACGATAGGCCAGATCTAGGTGACCCAGTTGCTCTAACACCACGCCAAAGCCAAAGATCGCCTCAAAGTGATTCGGGTTCAACCTAAGCGTGGTTTCGATATCCGACAGCGACAAACCCAATTTGTCGAGTTGATGCCATGCCTGAGCGCGCTGATACCACCCTTCGGAAAATTCTGGCGCGTGATCAATCAATGCACTGAAATGTTCAATTGCGAGGCTGGTTTCGCCGCGTTCAAGCGCGTCCTTGCCCCGTTTCAGCAGCAAATTCATCGCTGCAGATCCCGATTGGGACCACTTCAGCTGAATTTCACGCTCCAATTTAAGCGCCTCGACTCGGTCTGCCGACTCAAGTTGCCCCAGAAGTTTTGACACCTCTGGGTTCGCACCCTCAGCCTTGACGTGAGGAGAGGCACCAATTGACAGCACAAGTGCCGCAACGATAGTCCTTGGAAACTTTGAATATGCGCTCATAATGATAATTAGTTTAGGTCGTTGCGGGAAAAAGAACAGACCCCGCACCTCAGATAAGGAAGAAACCCGATGAGCGACAAGATTGCAGCAGCCGTATCCGCGCTGAACGAAAAACTGAACGGCGCCGATTTTGATGGCTCCGCAAAATTTGTCATCGAAGGTGAAGGCGCTATCGTTGTCGACGCCGATGGCGCTCGCGCCAGCGACGAAGAAACAGACGTGACACTGACCGCTGACGAAGAAACCTTCGAAGCGATGATGGCAGGCGATCTGGATCCAACTTCAGCCTTCATGACCGGGAAACTGGCCTTGGACGGCGACATGGGCACAGCAATGAAGCTTGGCTCGGTCATCAGCTAAACGCAGGACCTTATGAACAACGCGCCTTTCTTTAACGATATCATTGCCGACGCCCCCGCAGGACGGGCGCTCTGGCTGACGACATCTGATGATGTGAAAATCCGCATTGGATTGTGGAATGAAACAGGGACAAGGGGCACCGTTCTGTTGTTCCCGGGGCGCACAGAGTTCATTGAAAAATACGCACACACCGCGGCGGATCTGGCTAAAGCCGGATTTGCCACGGTTGCGATTGATTGGCGGGGCCAAGGCTTGGCCGATCGGCTGCTGCCCGATCCCTTGGTAGGTCATGTCGGCGCCTTTCACGACTATCAGCTAGATGTGCAAGCGGTGCTGGGGGCGGTGGGCGCGTTAAAGCTGCCGCAGCCTTTGTTCCTGTTGGCGCATTCGATGGGCGGGGCCATTGGCCTGCGCGCGCTCTATGAAAAGCTGCCAGTCGCATCCGCCGTGTTCACTGGCCCGATGTTTGGCATTCAGATGCCCAACATTCAGCGTCCTTTTGCTTGGGGCATCAGCGCATTGTGTCGCAAGATCGGTTTGGGCCATGTGATGGCACCAGGCACCTCAGCGGATCCCTATGTCAGCGTTGCGCCCTTTGAGGACAACACCCTGACCACAGACCCCGAAATGTTCGACCTGATGCGGGTTCAACTGGAACGGCATCCCGAATTGTCCCTTTCAGGGCCCAGCTTGAACTGGTTGTTCGGTGCACTCGTGGAAACCCGTAAGATGTCCAAAATGCCGGCGCCTTCTGTGCCCAGCCTGACCTTTTTGGGCACCAACGAGCGGATTGTCGAAGCGCACCGCATCCAAGATCGCATGGAAAGCTGGGACAACGGCCGCTTGATTGTGGTGCCGGACGCCGAGCACGAAGTCCTGATGGAACGGGCGGACCTGCGCGAGCCTGCCACGTCAGAAATCATCCGCTTTTTCCAACAGGCCAGCCCCCTGTCTGACGTGGATGCTGCCCCCCAAACATTGCCCGAAAGCGCCTGACGCCGCGCGCCTTTTCGAATTGGCTGCTCCCAGCACTTGAGCCGCGCCTCGGTGCGGCTTATGTCTGGGACAACACAATTCAAAAGGTGACCCAGATGTTTGAACTGCCCTTCCCCTTCCGTGATATCAATGCCGGTTCCGGAACCAACGATCTGGGGCCGCTGCCCGTGTGGGACCTGAGCGATCTTTATACCTCGCCTGAAGCGCCTGAATTGCAGGCGGATCTGGATTGGCTGGAAACCGAATGCGCCGCCTTTGCCGCCGACTACGAAGGCAATCTGGACACATTGGATGCCGCCGGTCTGTTGAACTGCGTCCAGCGTAACGAAAAGATCTCGACCAAGGCGGGACGCGTGATGTCCTTTGCGGGGCTGCGCTACTACCAGCTGACCGTTGATGCAGACCGCGCCAAGTTCATGTCTGATTGCCAAGAGGCCATCACCACCTTTACCACGCCTTTGGTGTTCTTCACGCTTGAGCTTAACCGGATCGAAGACAGCGCGCTTGACGCCATGTTGGCTGAAAACGCCGATCTGGCACGCTATAAGCCCGTATTTGACAAGATCCGCGCAATGAAGCCGCATCAACTGAGCGATGAGCTCGAAAAATTTCTCCACGACCTTAGCGTGACGGGTGATGCGTGGGAAAAGCTGTTTGATGAAACCATTGCTGGTTTGGAATTCAATGTGAACGGAGATGTGTTGAACATCGAAGGCACGCTGAACCTTTTGACCGAACAAGACCGCAGCCAGCGCGAAGCCGCTTCGCGTGAATTGGCCGAGGTTTTTGGGGAAAACATCAAAACATTTGCCCGTGTTCACAACACTTTGGCCAAGGAAAAGGAAGTTGGCGACCGTTGGCGCAAAATGCCTTCTGCGCAGGCATCGCGCCACCTGTCCAACCAAGTAGAACCCGAGGTGGTCGAAGCGCTGCGCAACGCGGTGGTCGAAGCCTATCCGAAGCTCAGCCACCGCTATTATGAGCTTAAGCGCAAATGGTTGGGACTGGATCGCATGCAAGTGTGGGATCGCAACGCGCCGCTGCCGATGGAAAGCACCAAAATTGTGGATTGGGACGCCGCAGAAAGCATCGTGATGGAGGCCTATAACGCCTTTGATCCCCGCATGGGAGAAATCGCCGAACCGTTCTTCACCAAAGGCTGGATCGATGCGGGCGTTAAGCCGGGCAAAGCCCCCGGTGCCTTTGCCCATCCCACCGTGACCGAGGTGCACCCCTATGTGATGCTAAACTATCTCGGCAAACCGCGGGACGTGATGACCTTGGCACATGAACTTGGGCACGGCGTGCATCAGGTCTTGGCAGCGGATCAGGGGGAGATGTTGTCGTCCACACCTTTGACTTTGGCCGAAACCGCGTCGGTCTTTGGTGAAATGCTGACGTTCCGCAAGATGTTGGAAAAGGCCTCCACGCAGGAAGAACGCAAAATCCTGTTGGCAGGTAAAGTCGAAGACATGATCAACACGGTTGTGCGCCAAATTGCCTTCTATGACTTTGAATGCAAATTGCACGCTGCGCGCCGCGAAGGGGAGCTGACGCCAGACGATATCAACGCCCTGTGGATGTCTGTGCAGGCTGAAAGCCTTGGTGACGCCTTTGATTTCATGGACGGCTATGAAACCTTCTGGGCCTATATCCCGCACTTCGTCCACTCGCCCTTCTATGTCTACGCCTATGCGTTTGGCGATGGCTTGGTGAACGCGCTCTATGCCGTTTACGAAGAAAACCCGGATGGGTTCCAAGACAAATACTTCGATCTGCTCAAAGCCGGCGGATCCAAACATCACAAAGAGCTGCTGGCCCCCTTTGGTCTGGACGCGTCTGACCCCAAATTCTGGGACAAAGGCCTGTCGATGATTTCTGGCATGATCGACGAGTTGGAAGCGATGGAAGATTGAAATTGACTGTGGGTGGGCGGCACTTCTCGCCCACCACCACTGCGCGAATATCGTCTTGACACACCACCTTCACTGCCTATTGTCCTCACAAATTTTGTGGAGGTGAATTATGTGCAAACTGATTTTGGCGGCCCTGTTGGGCTGTGTGGCAACAACGGCTTTCTCCGCTCCGGCTGATCAGGCATTGGGCAAGTGGACCTGTGTCGACGACCGCCTTGAAAGCGGCACAGTCAGATCTGAAATCGAACTGACACCCAAAGGCAAGTTTACGGCTGACATATGGCTCGACATATCCCTGTCGGGCAAATCAATCCAGGCGCACGCGACCTACCGATCTCGCTACAAAATCGACGGCAACAGCTTTGTTGACCGCCCCAAGCGGGTGCGCATGCTTTCCATGACCGTTGATGGCGTGGACGCAACAAAATCCCCTGAAGCCAAAGCATTGCGCGGTGCACTTATGAAAGACAACGGATCCATTGCCGAGCTGTCTTTTCCGGGACCAAACCAATTGCATTTCTTTGAAGATGGTCGCATTGAATGCATCCGGTACGACACCTTAAGCGTCACGTCATAACCGCGTGGCGGCACAGATATATTCTGTGCCGCAGACCAAACCGCCCCAACGTTATCCTTTCAGGAATCAACGCTGCTGCTTAGCCTCGCAGGAAAACGAGGGAGGGACGACATGCGAAACCTATTGAAATGGGTCCGACGATTGGTGCTGCTTGTGGTGGTGCTGGCCATCATCGGCATCGCCGCCTTTTTGAAATTTGCGCCAGCAATCGTCGAGAAAGGCCGCAACAGCGTGGTCGCCCATGCGCCCTACCCTGTTTCGGACGCTGCGCAGTCTTTGCATGACACACTGGTGGTTGGTGACTGGCATGCTGACCCGCTGTTGTGGAACCGTGACCTGACCAAGCGCTCGACCTATGGCCAAGTCGACTTGCCGCGTCTGCGCGCAGGCAATGTGGCCATGCAGGTGTTCACCGCAGTCACCAAAAGCCCCGCCGGACAAAACTATGATGAAAACTCAGCCGATGCGGCCGACAACATCACCTTGCTGGCCATGGGGCAACTTTGGCCCATCCGCACCTGGGATAGCCTACTACAGCGTGCGCTTTATCAGGCCGACAAGTTGCATAAGTTCGAAGCCAAAGCCCCGGAGCATTTGAAGGTCATCACATCCAAAGCGGATCTGGCCGCTGTGCTGGCAGCGCGCGCCGCCGGCTCCAAAGTCACGGCGGGCATATTGGGGATCGAAGGCTCTCATCCGTTGGAAGGGGATCTGGCAAACCTCGACGCGCTGGTGGACGCCGGATATGTGCTCTTTGGGTTGCAGCACTTCTTTGACAATGAATTGGGCGGATCACTGCACGGCACCGGCAATCACGGATTAACGGACTTTGGCCGCAGTGTTGTGGCCGAGCTGGAGAGACGCCAGTTGATCATCGATGTGGCGCATTCCAGCCCCGCGGTTGTCCGCGATGTCTTGGACATGACCAACCAACCCATTGTGCTCAGCCACTCGGGCATCCACGGTCATTGCCCGGTAAAGCGCAATCTCTCTGACCCGCTGATGCGCGATATTGCCGCCACAGGCGGGGTGATTGGCATTGGCTATTGGGCTGAGGTTGCATGCAACGACATCACCCCAAATGGCATTTCCAAGATGATCAGCGCCGCGATCCAAGAGGTTGGCGAAGATCACATTTCATTGGGCAGCGATTTTGACGGCTCCGTTGAGACGGCATTTGACACCTCCGAGCTGGCCGCGTTGACGCATGCTCTCTTGGCGCAGGGCCTGTCCGAAGGTCAAATTCGCAAAGTCATGGGGGAAAACATGGTGCGGGTGCTGCAAGAAACCCTGCGCTAGACAGCACAACGCCCGCCAAGGTCAACATGGCGGGCGCAGCTGTTACAGGCGATTGACGCGTTTAGGCGATCTCAGCCAACACGCGATCCAGCATTTCTTGGGTGCCACGCGCCTGTTCCAGTGACCAAGGATATTCGGTGCCATTGCGCAGGCTGTCCCCAAAGTTCTGCACCTGAAGCACATAGTGGTTCACCCCGGCAAACCGTTCGGTTTTGACCCGCCCATCAGGGTAAGACAGTTTGACCTCAGCCTGATCAAAGACATTGGCATTGAACGGGCAACTCAGGGTCAGAACGGCTTCGTCCCCGTGGAAATGCACCTCTTGGCGGTTGGCCATGCGAATGCCAGTGAATCCCTGATAGGTGAAATCCGGGAAATCGAACCCAACATCTGCAAAGATATCGACCCCATTTTCCACCTTGATACGCGCATAGGCCATATCGCTGGGGTCTTGGCCGGTGGCATACCGCACGCTGCCCATCGTATAGACGCCGATGTCGCGCAGGCCACCGCCGCCGAATTGGGCCTGATTGCGAATGTTGCTGAGATCTTCGTTGCGAAAGCTGAACGCCGCGTTGACGTGCATCAACTTGCCCACAGCCCCGACGCTCAGCAAGGCCTTGGCCCGCTGCCACTGAGGATGATGCACAATCATAAAGGCTTCGGCGGCCAGCAGCCCGGCCTTGTCGCGCGCCGCGATCAACTCATCAACCTGTTGCGCCGTCATCCCCACCGGCTTTTCGCACAACACAGGCTTGCCTGCCTCAAGGGCTTTGATCGCCCATTCCACATGCAGATGGTTCGGCAAGGGCACATAGACGGCGTCAATGTCAGGGTCCGCCAGCAAGGCGTCATAGCTTTCATGGTGTTTGACACCGGGTGCAAAGGCTTGGAACGCCTCAACCTTTTCGGCGCTCGAAGAGGCCACAGCCACCAATTCTGCCCCCACGGCGGCATGAATGGCTGGCGCCATATGTTGTTTGGCAAAGTTGGCCGCACCCAAAATGCCCCAGCGTACTGGCTTAGTTGTCATTAGATTTCCCCCCATTTGCGGCCAACTTAGGGTTTTGTGTCCCCCCCGGCAAGCACTGCTATAGCAGGGGCCAGGGACTGCGGTTTTTGGTTTGTCGCAGGATAAAATGGGTTTTGCTTTCGCGCACCAAGCCCGAGGCCAAAAGCCCTTTCATCAAGAAGCCTTCCAGGTCTTCGGGATCTCGCGCCGCAATCTTGAGAATATAATCGCTGTCCCCCGTGACCGAGGAACATTCAACGATACGCATTTCGGCGCTGATCAACTGGCTAAATCGGCTGATCGTCTTCTCGTGGTGGTCAATCAAAGAGACAAAGACATAGGCCAATGCATTTAGGCCCAGTTGTTTTGGATCCAACCGCGCCACGTAGCCCTTGATCAACCCCGCCTCTTCCATGCGTTTGATGCGACGCCAACACGGGGAAGTCGACAGGCCCGCAGTTTCGGCCAGTTGCTGCACGCTGGCTTTGCCATCTTGTTGCAACAGCGCAAGCAGCTTTCGATCGGTTTCGTCCAAAGTCAGGGTCATTTTTCCTCCACTAGCACCAAGGCAGGCATGTTATGCCCCATATCATAGGAAATCGAAGCAATTCAGGCAAGAAATCCCCACATTTCTGCATCATCCTACCGTCAGGAGGTGCCCATGCCCAAATCAACATCCTATGTCGCCAAAACCCCAGATGCCGATGGGTTTATTGCCTACAGTGCCGAAGAAGATCACGTCTGGCAGGATCTTTATGCTCAGCAAGCGCCAAATGTCGCGGCCCATAGCGCCACGCCTTACCTTGATGGTCTGGCCAAGATCGATCTGCCAACAACCCGCGTGCCGCAATGCCCGGAAATCTCGGACAAATTGCGTGATATGACCGGTTGGCAGGTGGAACCAGTGGCCGCATTGATAGGCTTTAAGACCTTTTTTGGCATGTTGGCCAAACGCACATTCCCCGCCGCCAGCTTCATCCGCTCGCGCGCGGATTTTGACTACATCGAAGAACCCGACATTTTCCACGAAATTTTTGGCCATACACCTTTGTTGACCGATCCACGTTTTGCCAAGTTTTCGCAGGCCATTGGCGCGGCGGGCACCCAAGCGCAAAAAGAGGATTACGCCTGGTTGATCCGGCTCTACTGGTTCACCATTGAATTTGGATTGATGCGCGAGAAGGGCACCATCAAGGCGCTTGGCTCTGGGCTGGCCAGCTCGGTCACGGAATTGCCCTATAGCGTGTCACAAACGCCCGAACAGCGCCCATTCGACATCTTGGATATTCTGCGCACCCCCTATCGGATCGACATCCACCAACCGGTGTATTTTGTCATCGATGATTTGGATGTGCTGTTTGAGGCCGCAGAGCGTGATTTGCTGTCCCTCGTCGCTGAAGCCCGTAAACTTGGGTTGCATGCGCCGAAATATCCGCAAAAATCGGTCGCCTAATTGGCCACCCAACAAAAAGGGCCTGCTCTCATATCAAGAGCAGGCCCTTTCAAAGATCATGCAAGCCCTTACGCCGAGGCCAGCATACCCTTACCAGACGCGAGATCCCGCATCCGTTTTTGTAACTTTTCAAAGGCGCGCACTTCGATCTGACGGATCCGTTCGCGGCTGACATCGTATTGCCCGCTCAAATCTTCCAGCGTGACAACCTCATCCGACAAACGACGCTGCACCAGAATATCGCGCTCACGCTCGTTCAGAACTTCCATAGCTTCGGCCAGCAGTTCACGGCGAGCTTCAAGCTCATCACGCTCGGCGTAATCGCCCGCTTGGTCCGCGTCTTCATCTTCGAGCCAGTCCTGCCATTCCATCGTGCCTTCGGAATCCGCACCAACGGTCGCATTCAAAGAGGCGTCGCCACCGGACATACGGCGGTTCATGCTCACCACTTCGGCTTCGGTCACACCCAAATCGTTGGCGATGCGCTGAACGTTTTCAGGACGCAGATCACCTTCTTCCAAGGCACCAATACGGGCTTTGGCTTTGCGCAGGTTAAAGAACAGCTTTTTCTGAGCAGAGGTTGTGCCCAGTTTCACCAAGGACCAAGAGCGCAGGATATATTCCTGGATCGACGCCCGGATCCACCACATCGCATATGTCGCCAATCGGAACCCTTTTTCCGGATCAAAGCGCTTCACCGCCTGCATCAAGCCGACGTTGGCTTCGGAAATGACTTCTGCCTGTGGCAAGCCATAACCACGGTACCCCATGGCAATTTTCGCAGCCAAGCGCAGGTGGCTCGTGACCATCTTATGCGCCGAGGCTGTGTCTTGCTCTTCGACCCAACGTTTGGCCAGCATGTATTCTTGTTCAGGCTCCAGCATAGGAAACTTGCGAATTTCCTGCATATAGCGGTTCAGTCCCCCTTCTGGGGTCGGGGCGGGCAGATTAGCGTAATTACTCATGATCCCTGTTCCAACTTTCTCAATGTTTATTTGCTTAACATCCATCTAGGGATGCGCTGAACGTCTTTCAAGGGGCGTGCCAGCTGTTGAAGTAGATATTGTGCGTGACGTCCAAAATGGAAAGGACTGTTACTCTGCGCTCACGCGCATGTGCTGTTTGTGACAGCTCAATACCTGAAAATTTCGCGCCGTCGTCATACATTTTTGCATAACGGACATCCAAATTTTGAACATAGACTAAGTTTTTATGATATATTTCAACTGGTTAAGTAATTCAAACCAACTCAAGGCGGCGCCCCTCAAGCCCCCGCCATTGATCCGGCCTCTGCCAAAATCCAAACGTCCCAAAGCAGCCGCGCAAAGGGACATCGCGAGCCGCTTGAAATTTGAATAATTTTTGAGAGAAAAAATTGCGCCGCACAATCGTTTAAATTGCACGACGCATTACAAAGCACGAGACCGCGAACAGCGCTTATCGGCTGATCTCAGGACGATTGACCGGTCTGCCCACCCAAGGCCATCATCAACGCCGCCATATCTTTGGGCATCGGGGCCTCAAATCGCATATCTTCTTTGGTCACGGGATGAACAAATCCCAACACCGCCGCATGGAGGGCCTGACGCGGGAAGTTGCGCGCGGCCTGTGCTCCGGCAACTCCCACCGCCTTTTCAGACAGCTTGCGCCGCCCGCCGTAGGTTTGATCCCCGATCAGTGAGTGACCGGCATGGGCCATGTGAACCCGGATCTGATGAGTTCGTCCGGTTTCCAACCAGCATTCGACCAAAGCCGCGGATTCCGGCGTGCCAAGGCTTTCAACGATCCGCACCCGCGTCACCGCATGACGGCCCCCATCAAAGGTCACGGCTTGGCGTTGGCGATCATGCTTGTGACGCGCCAATTGCGTCATAATCTTCATGATGTTGCCGGACTCAAACTTGATGCCACGTACACCGCGCACCCGCGGATCATAGGCATCCGGCACGCCATAACACAGCGCCTGATAATACCGTTCAACCGTGTGCTTTTCAAATTGCGCCGCAAGGCCGTGGTGAGCTTTGTCAGACTTGGCGACCACCAGCAAACCGCTGGTGTCTTTGTCGATGCGATGCACGACACCGGGGCGTTTTGAGCCGCCAACCCCCGACAAGGTGTCCCCACAATGATGCAACAGCGCATTCACCAAGGTGCCCGTTGGCGTGCCCGGAGCCGGATGAACAACCATGCCCACGGGCTTGTTGATCACAATCAAATGCTCATCTTCAAAGATGATGTCCAGCGGGATGTCTTCGGGGCCGATGTGACTGTCTTCGGCCACGGGAATGTGGATTTCCATCACATCCCCTTCGGCCACTTTGGCCTTGGGATCGGTGATCGGTGTGCCATTGCAGGTGACTTGCCCTTCGCTGATCAAGCGCGACAGCCGGGTGCGTGACAGAGAGGCTTCTGCTGGCACATCGCGCGAAAGCGCCTTATCAAGGCGCGCAGGTGGATCCATCTGGATCGTAACGGATAAGACTGTGATGGACATAGAAGACCCCTCGGAGCCGGCAGAACCTGCCAACCTGAAATTCCTGCGTGTGCTGGTGACAGTGCTTACTGGCACAATGATTCTGGGCGTTCTAGTGCTCATCACACTGATTGTCATCCGCTTCAACAAAACCAGCACAAGTTTCCCAGAGGAAATCACCCTACCTGCGGGCACCGACGCGCAGGCCTTTACGCAGACAAAAGACTGGTATGCGATTGTCACAATGGACAACCGCATCCTGATTTTTGACCGCGAAGACGGCGATCTGCTGCAAGAGATTGAAGTTCAGAAAAACTGAACCGCGCGTTTAAGGCACATAATCAACGGGCTCAAAGCTTTCGGCGCGCGCCCGTTCCCAACGTTTCATATAGCCAAAGCCCACGTCTTCGCCCCGCAGCAAAAAGCCGGTTGGCAGATAGGGGTACACCTCGTCGCCGGTGACCATGTCGCGGGATTTTTCGCGCATCATCAGGTGATAGGGCTGGAAATGGCTAGGATGGTCCAGCCCCGCAGCGCCAGTCATCTCGGCCAAAGCTTTGAGGGTGTTTTGGTGGAAATGGTACACCCGATCGGTTTTGGTCGGCACATGCAACGCTTTTTGGCGCAGCTTATCTTGGGTTGCGACCCCAACCGGACAATGGTTGGTGTGACAGGCCTGTGCCTGAATACAGCCGATCGAGAACATAAACCCGCGCGCGGAGTTGGCCCAATCCGCCCCCATGGCAAGGATGCGCGCCACATCGAACGCAGAGACCATTTTGGCAGAGGCGCCAATCTTGATCCGATCACGCAGCCCGACGCCCCTAAATGTGTTGTGGGCAAATGTCAGCCCTTCAACCAAGGGCATGCCCAGACGGTCGGCAAATTCGACTGGCGCCGCCCCTGTGCCACCCTCTTTGCCATCAACGACAAGGAAGTCGGGCACAATGTTGGTTTCCAACATCGCTTTGACCATGCACATAAATTCGCGCCGGTGCCCGATGCACATCTTGATGCCCACCGGCTTGCCGCCGGACAATTCGCGCAGGCGGCCAATAAAGTTGCACATTTCAATCGGGGTCGAAAACTCTGGGTGACTGGCCGGGGAAACGCAATCGACATCCATCGGAACGCCGCGCGCCTCTGCAATTTCTGGGGTGATCTTTGAGGCGGGCAAAACGCCACCATGGCCCGGCTTGGCCCCTTGGCTCAGTTTCAGCTCGATCATCTTGACCTGAGGGTTGCTCGATTGCTCGGCAAATTTTTCAGGATCAAAACGGCCTTCTGCGGTGCGACACCCAAAATACCCGGATCCGACTTGATAAATCAGATCCCCACCACCTTGACGATGGTATTTGCTGATCCCGCCTTCACCGGTGTCATGGGCAAAGCCGCCCTTCTTCGCCCCGGAATTCAGCGCCAGAATGGCATTCGACGACAAAGCGCCATAACTCATCGCTGAGATATTATAGAGCGACAAATCATAGGGTTGCTTACATTCAGTGCCCCCAACACGGACACGAAAGTCGTAATCTTTGATGTGTTTGGGCATGACCGAATGGGTCAACCATTGAAAGCCGGAATCATACACCCGCTGTTTGGTGCCAAACGGCCGCTTGTCCTCGACGCCCTTGGCGCGTTGGTAAATCAACGAGCGCTCATCGCGTGAGAAAGGCTCTTCGTCCTGATCGCTTTCAATCAGATACTGGCGGATTTCGGGGCGGATGCCCTCGAACAGGAACCGCATATGCCCGATCACCGGGTAGTTGCGCAAAATCGCATGCCTTGGCTGCACCATATCGCGAATGCCCAACACCACAAACCCAGAGAACAGGATATAGGGGACCAGAAACCAGGATGAAAAGATCATCCCAACAAGCGATAGCAGGGCCAAGAACAGGACCAGCGAGAAGATGAAATAGCGCCCCATCATGAAACTCCTTTGTCAATCGGGTCGACGGACCTTACGGGAGGCACTGCAATTCCGGGGCCATCTCAATAGGTTGGCACTTATAGGTCATGTATCAACGGCCGCGCCCTCCCGTTCGCAAAGCCAGCTGACATGCGAACCCTAGCCCGGCAAAATCTGTTCGCAAAGCTTTGTTTCGCGACTTTGATACAAAGAAATGATGAGTGTTTGGTTTACCGGTTTGCCCGCGCCAACATGGCCACGGCAACCAAGCCAACCAGAATGACCAAAACTGCAGCCGGGGCAGCATCGCCAAGGTTTTCAAGCGAGGCCTGCTCGTGCACGCGGGTGGCCAATGTGTCAAAGTTGAAAGGCCGCAGCAAAAGCGTCGCTGGCAGCTCTTTGACGCAATCCACAAACACCAATAGCAAGGCAGATCCAACCGAGCCACGGATCAAGGGCGCATAGACCTGCCCCAAGACCTGGCCTTGGGTGCGCCCCAGCGAGCGCGCCGCCATTGGCAGGCTGGGCGAAATGCGCCCCATTCCAGCATCTGCAGCGCCTTGGGCAATGGCAAAGAACCGCACGCTATAGGCCAAAACCAGTGCAACAGAGGTTCCAGTCAGCACCAAGCCAATGTCATAACCCGTTATGTTTTCAACAAAATCTGCGATCCCATTGTCCAGAACGGCAAGCGGGATCAATATACCAACACCCAAAACTGCCCCCGGGGCGGCATAGCCAATGGTGGTCAACGGCAAGACGATGCGGGGCAAGGCCCGCCCCGACAAACGTACGCCGTACACCATAAACACCCCCGCCAGAACGGTGACAATCGCCGCCATCCCCCCGACAGAAATCGTGTTCCATGTGGCCTCCAGCAGCGCGCGGTCAGACCACAATTCTGCATTGCGCACCGCGTGGGACAAAATCACCCCCGCCGGCAACACAAAGCCCAAAGCCACCGGAATGGCACAGACCAGCATCATCACCAGACTGACCCAGCCTGTGACGCGCACCTGATCTGCTGAGCGATGGCGATTGGACATCGAAAAGAACCGGATCTTGCGTCGGCTCACCTTCTCCATCGACACCAAGAACACCACAAGGATCAGCACCACGCTGGACAGTTGCGCCGCCCCGCCAGCGTTGTTGCTTTCCAGCCAAACCGTAAAGATCCCCGTGGTCAGCGTTTGCACCGCAAAATAATCCACGGTGCCAAAATCATTGACCGTTTCCATCATCGCAATGGCCATGCCGGCCGCAATGGCGGGGCGCGCCAAGGGCAGGCCAACCCGAAAGAAGCGCTGCCACGGGCCTGCGCCCAGCGAACGGGCCACCTCTTCGGTGGCGCCTGATTGCTCTTTAAAGGCAGCGCGCGCCAGCAAATAAACGTAAGGATAGAGCGCTGCGGACAACACGATCACCGCCGCCCCAAGCGAGCGAATTTCAGGGAACCAATAGTCGCGGGCACTTTGCCACCCCGTCAGAGCGCGCAACCCGGTTTGAACCGGCCCGGCATATTCCAGCAAATCAACCAAAGCATAGGCGCCCACATAGGCCGGAATTGCCAACGGCAAAAGCAACAGCCATTCCAGCCACGACGAAAACACAAAACGATAGCGCGCCACCAACCAGGCCGCCCCTGTGCCCATCGCCCCTGCAAAGATCCCCACCGACAGCATCAAAACCAATGTTGTGCGCACATAGCGCGGCAGCGTTGTCGACAACAAATGCGGCCAGATATTTTCACTAGGATGGAAGGCAATCCAAATAACCGCACCAATCGGGGCAAGCACCAAAAGGGCAATCGCTAAGGCCCCAAGGGACCAAAGATTGACACGGATCTTACGGCCCAAGAGCTTGCGGTGGGTGATGGTTCGTTCGTTCATGGCGTTCCAATGCCTGAAACCGGTTTAACTGTCCAGAAAACACCTTATACTGCTGATAACAAGTGAGTTCTAAGACACGGACCGTCCATGCAAGTTGTCCTCCACGCCGGCGCACACAACACAGACGATGACAGGCTAATCAAATGCCTGCTTAAGAACGCTGAAAACTTTACCCAAAAAGGCATCGCTGTGCCGCGCCCTTCGTCCTACCGTCGCCTGATCCGCGATGTGCTGCATGCCATGGACAAAGGGACTTTGGCAGACGATGCGCGCGATGTGCTGTTGGATGACATCATTCAGGGGGATCACCCCGATAGAATGTTGCTTTCTAACGAAAATTTCTTTTCCGTGCCCAAAGTTGCGATCAACAACGGGGTGATTTATCCCGGCGCAGAAGAAAAGCTGGCCAACTTTAGCCGGCTGTTTGCCCCCGACCGGATTGAGCTGTTTATCGCCATTCGGGACCCGGCAACTTTCTTGCCTGCGATGTTTGCCCAGTCACCAACCGACAACTTTCTCGATTTCATGAGCGGCTCTGATCCGCGCCACATTTTGTGGAGCGAATTGATCAAGCGCCTGCGCGACAATGTGCCCGATGTGCAGATCACCGTCTGGTGCAACGAAGACACGCCGTTGCTGTGGGCCCAAATCGTCCGCGACCTTGCCGGGCTAGAGCATAACGAAAAGATCACCGGTGGGTTTGATCTGCTGACGGACATCATGAGCAAAGAAGGTATGAAACGTTTTCGCGCCTACCTTAAAGAGCACCCGGTGATGAACGAAATCCAAAAACGCCGCGTCATCGCCGCGTTCTTGGACAAATACGCGCTGGAAGATGAGCTGGAAGAGGAAGTGGATTTGCCGGGCTGGTCGGATGATCTCTTGGATCAGCTCACCGAAATCTATGACGAAGATGTCTTTGAAATCGGCCGCATCCCCGGGGTCAATGTCATCGGGCTTTGAGTGCGCCGCTGCGCTCTAAGAAAAACCTATGGTCCAAAACAAAAAGGGCCCGGCGTTTCGGCCGGGCCTTTTTATGATCTTGGTGTCGCTTAGGACATGCCAAGCGCTTCTTTATACATCTCAAGAACCGCTTCTTCTTCGGCGATGTCATCTTGGTCACGCTTGCGCAGCGCCACTATCTTGCGCAGCACTTTGGTGTCATAGCCGCGCCCTTTGGCTTCGGCCATCACTTCTTTTTGCTGCTCGGCGATGTCTTTCTTTTCCATCTCCAGCCGTTCGTACCGCTCGACGAACTGCCGCAGCTCGTCTGCGGTTACGCGATAGCTGGCATCGGTCGCATTTTCTTCCATGGCGCTGCTCCATTAATTTTGTCGTGATTTCCTATCCGCCCTGCCCTGCCCCCGCAAGGCTTTCCTACGGAGGTTTGGCATATGATGCGAAATTGCGCCGCGTTGCCTTTGCTGCGCAGATCCATTAGGCCCTGCGCTGGAATGTCGGCATAAAGGAAACGACGATGGAATGGTTGGTTTGGATTGGCGCTGCGATCTCGGTTGCAGGTCTGGGTGGTCTGGTCTTGTCTATTGTCAAAGTGGCCCGCGCCAAAAAGGCAGGCCTGAGTGACGAAGAGCTGCGCACAGCGGTTCAAAAAGTGATGCCGCTTAATCTTGGCTCGCTGGCACTGTCCGTCATCGGCCTGATGACCGTGATTATGGGTGTGTTCCTGGCCTAAGATCAGGCGGGGATTTTGCGCCGTAGCCGGCCAATCCGGTTGAGGACGCTAAAGTTTTCACCGTTTTTGACCAATGTCGCGATTCCTGGGTCTGGGGAGTACAGATCCGCGTCAACTTCGATGTTTCGCTTAAGCGTTTGAAGGATTTTGAACAATCCGATCTGATCCGCGGCATGCATCGGGCCCCCTTGGTGGCGCGGAAAGCCTAGTGCCAAAATCATCACCGCATCGATATCGGATGGGCGGACCGCCACATCACTGCGCAACAGTCGCGCCCCTTGGTTTGCCATGGCAGCGATACAATGGGTGACGATCTGATCCGAAGGCGCAGCCCGGCGCCCCCATTGCACTTCGGGAAAGATGTCTTCGATTTCGGGATCAGGGCGGGGAACGCCCGTTTCATCCCACACATAAAACCCCAGTTTTGCACGCCGCCCCAAACGGCCAGCCGCCACCATGCGTTCCAGCAGTTCTTGATGGGCATGTGGATAGGCCGCCCCGTTGTGGAGCAAACTTAACCGTTTCAACCCGGCGTCATAGCCGGTGATGTCCATGCCCCGAAAGACACCGCCCCTGAGGCCAAAGCCCGCAAGCGCGCGGTCGATTTCAAATGGGTTGCCGCCCTGTTGCATCAAATGCCACGCCGCATCGCGCAGCGCTGCAACCATCGGCTCCCCTAGGGTGCCCCCACCGGCACCACACCGCACCGAGACACGCCCAAGCTTGCTCACAAACGCAGAGGCCGTCGCAATAGACTGAGGCGTGGTCTGGCTGCCGGGGATCACTTCGACCACCGGGCTATAGGCGATGGGCAGGTGGAAGTGCAGCCCCAGCACGCGCTCTGGCTGCGCCGAGGCTTCGGCCAGTGGATCAATCGGCAGCAACGCCGCATTGGTTGCCCGCAACGCCGTGTCAGGCAAAATGTGGTCGAGTGCGGCAAAGATTTGCGTCTTGGTTTGCAAATTTTCGGCAACGGATTCAATCGCCAGTTCGACATTCGATAGGGCCGCCAACTCGGTGGTGGCCTGAAGACGCGCCATCGCTTCGCCCGCGTCCCTGCCCGGTTGCAAGCGCTCCAGCGAAAGGGTCACACGGTGGAGCGCGGCTTCGATCTTTTCTTGATCCCGCTCAAACAGTACCACCGGATACCGCTTCGAAATCAACAAAGCCGCAATTGCTGCGCCGCTTGGGCCACCGCCGATGACCCCGACATGTTTGATCTCTTCTGGCTCTTGCCCAATCAAATCGGGAAAATTCACCGCCCGACGCTGCGCAGCCTGAGCATGACGCAATCCAATCGAATAGCTCGACAAACGACACTCTTCGCTCAAAGCCTCTTCGAATTCCAAACCGTTTCCAAAAGGCAAAAGCTGACAGACTTCGACACTTTCGATAATGCTCATCTCTGTCGGAGAGGTCTGTCCCTCAAGCGCTTTGCGCGCCTCGGTGATCGCAGCGGCAAAGCCTGCAGGATCTGTCAGACCCTCTGTGCGCTCTGATGTGGGCACCAAACTGTCTGGATGATCCAGCTCAACTTTTAGAAAGCCCACGGCCGCGGCGACGGGATCATCAGCCACCACCAAATCGACCACTGGCTTTAGCACTTCGCCGGCGATGGTATAAGGGTTTGAGTTTTGCAAAACACGCAGCGCGTCTTTGGCGCCAATCAGACGTGGCAACCGCT
Source organism: Thalassovita sp. (assembly GCA_049116315.1). Classification (GTDB taxonomy): domain Bacteria; phylum Pseudomonadota; class Alphaproteobacteria; order Rhodobacterales; family Rhodobacteraceae; genus Thalassobius. The sequence goes on along the minus strand of JAGDZD010000002.1, from coordinate 219,005 downwards.
GTGTCGCCCCCCCCGAGGGCATCAAGCCCATGGCCAGCGCGGGAAAGCCCGCTTTGGTACCTTTGGCCGCAATCCGCGCGCGCGCCGCAAGCGCCATTTCAAAACCCGCGCCAAGGACGGGGCCATGCAATGCAGCAATAACTGGTGTGCTCAAGGTCTCGATGCAATTGCAGACCTCCATCACCGTCGGGGAGGCCTGTTCACTTTCGAGGTCTGCCAATTTCAATCCGGCAGAAAATCCCGCCCCCTGGCCGGTCAACACAATGCCATCAATACCGTCTTGAGCCTCAAGGGAGCGCAGGGCGTCAACCAGATCAGATCGCAGATCCTGCGTGAGGTTGTTGACCGTGCCGTTGTTGATTTGCAAGACCGCGATATTGTCGCGAGTTTCGATCGAAATGAATTTGGACACGTGCTCTCCTTGTTGCCAGAAACACAGCAACACTGCCGAAAGTTTTCCGGCAGTGTGCTATCGAAAACAAGCAAAAATCAAGCTTTTCCTAAGACTTGCGCCCTAACGCGGCTCAGACAGGCATGTTGTCGAACATCGACTCGACCGCTTCGTCGGTCATTTCCGTATCGATCGGCCGCAATCGGCGCGGGATCGAAAATCCCTGATCCTGCATCTGGGTCAATACGGTCTGCAGGCGATCTTGCATATCCAGACGCGCTGATGCGTCCGCACTTTCAATCTCTGCCTCCAGCTTTCCAATCAGTTCCAGAAATTTCTGTTCAGCCATAACAATTTCCTCCCCTGTCGGCGCGTCCCTTACGCGCTGTGTTTTGCAGCACAACCTTGACAAAAAGGTGTGTCTGGCACCGCGCTTAAACGATCCTGCGAGACCTCGTCCCCGCATTGCGCACAATAGCCAAAGCCACCTTCGCGAATCCGTTGCAGTGCTGCTTGGATCCGCCGAATCTCAGTTTGCCCTGCATTGCCCAATTGCTCCAGAACTTCTTCGCCTTCTTTTTCGATTGCGGCGTCTTCCCAGTCTTTTGAGTGTTCAGAGTCCAGCTCTGCCTCAATTGCGTGCAACCGCCCGTCAAGTTCTGCCAATCGCGCCATAAGTGCGCTACGATAGTGATCTAATGTGTGTTGCATGGGTGAGTCCCCTCAGCAGTTTGGTTGGGCAAATTGTGCCCCAACTGACGCCTTGGTGCCTTGATACAAGTCAATCCCAACCGGGCGCTCATGTCGGGGAAAATTCTCCCCTTGAAACACATGCCATAGTTACTATATGTTTTTTCGTAACACAAAGGACAGACCCGTGACACCTATCGTAACCGCCTTTTTTGACGACGCCACCAACACCATTTCTTATGTTGTTCAGGATCCAAATAGCGCTGCTGTTGCTGTGATCGATTCCGTCTTAGACTTTGACTATTCCTCGGGCCGAACAGACACCCGATCAGCGGATCAAGTCATAGCCTTTGTTAAAGAGAACAACCTAACCGTTGAGTGGCTTCTTGAAACTCATGTGCATGCAGATCACCTATCGGCCGCGCCCTACATCCAAGAGCAATTGGGTGGCAAAATTGGGATCGGTGACAAGATCAAAGTGGTGCAAGACACGTTCGGCAAAGTCTTCAACGAAGGCAGTGAATTCCAAAGGGACGGCAGCCAATTCGACAGCCTGTTCGTCGAGGGCGATCAATTTCAAATTGGTCAGCTCAGCTGCGACGTGATGCATACCCCCGGCCATACGCCCGCTTGCTTGACCTATGTGATCGGCGCAACGGCCTTTGTGGGCGACACTTTGTTCATGCCGGATTTTGGGACCGCACGATGCGATTTCCCCGGTGGATCATCCGAAACACTGTTCAAATCGATCCAGAAAATCCTCGCATTGCCAGATGAAACCCGCATTTTTGTTGGCCATGACTACAAAGCCCCTGGGCGTGAAACCTATAGCTGGGAAACCACAGTGGGTGAGCAAAAAGCGTTGAACGTGCATGTTGGCGCAGGAAAATCGATCGAAGATTTTGTGTCGATGCGCGACAACCGTGATGCCCAATTGGCGATGCCAAAACTGATCATCCCGTCGTTGCAGGTCAACATGCGCGCCGGACAAATGCCCGAAGCTGACGAACAGGGCGATGTGTTTTTGAAAGTGCCCGTCAACAAGCTTTGAACGCGGGCCCCTCAACAGCGAACAACTTAGGAAAGGACATTTGATGTTATCATCGATCCCAGCCGATTGGCTTTGGGGCCTTGGCGGCGGCGTGCTGATTGGAACCGGCGGCGCGGTATATCTGTTAGGCAATGGGCGCATCATGGGCGCCAGTGGCATCATCGGTGGCTTGGTTGATCGCTCTGGCTGGTCGACAGGCACAGAGAGGCTGCTCTTTTTGGCCGGTGTTTTCCTCATGCCCTTGCTGCTGTTGCCGTTTATTGGCTCCGCAGACAGTCACCTAACGAGCAATCCGATTGTTCTGTTCGCAGCCGGCCTGTTGGTCGGTGTGGGCACCCGGTTGGCCAATGGGTGCACGTCTGGTCACGGCGTTTGCGGCATCTCGCGTCTATCGCTGCGAGGCCTCGTTGCGACCGTGTTTTACATCCTCGCTGGCGGCCTGACCGTCATTGTCTTTCGCCACATCTTAGGAGTGATCTGATGCGAAATCTGTTGGCATTGCTTGCCGGAGGCCTGTTTGGCGCCGGATTGTTCACCTCTGGTATGACTGACACCACAAAGGTGCAGGGCTGGCTGGATATCTTTGGCGCATGGGATCCGACCTTGGCCTTTGTGATGGGGGGCGCCATCGTCCCAATGGCCATCGCGTGGCGGTTTGTTCCGGGGCGCAAACCTTTGGTTGGCGGCGTGTTTCCAAAGCCATCTGACCCTAAACTGGGTCGTAATTTGGTTGTGGGGTCGGTGATGTTTGGCATGGGCTGGGGCTTGTCGGGCCTATGTCCGGGACCATCGATCGCCTCGCTGGGCTATGGCGGGTCGAACCACTGGATTTTTGTCATCGCAATGGCCGCTGGCATGTTTGCAACCCCGTCTCTGCGCGAGAGACTGGACAGAATGATCCCCGCACAATAAGCCTTGCACATGGATATTAGACAGATCACCCCCCGCTATTCCGTCACGCCTCAGATTGACCTCGAGGATCTGGCCGCCATCAAAGACGCCGGTTTTGTCCGGGTGGTCTGTAACCGTCCGGATGCTGAAATCCCCCCCTCTCATCACGGGGCCGTAATCGAAGCGGCTGCCAAAGAGTTGGGGCTGGAATTTTTCATCCTGCCGCTGACCCACCAGACAATGACCCCGGACAATATCGCCAAACAAATGGGCTATATCCAAGACGCCGATGGTCCTGTTCTGGCCTATTGCGCCTCGGGCACCCGTTGCACCGTTATCTGGGCGCTTGGTCAGGCTGGCCAACTCAGCGCGGATGAGATCCTCGGCACCGCGGCCAAAGCTGGGTACCAATTGGAACAGCTGCGCCCCCAGCTTGAGGGCTAAGCAGAGCTGACAGAGGAAAGTGGCGCAGGATCCTGCGCCGTTTTGTCCTCTAGCTCAACACCCAACTCAGACAACAGCGCCTCAGTGTCCATCGCGACCTGAGGCGTTTGTTTTGCCAAGACCGCTGTGTCCGCCGGTGGGGCCACTACCGGTGTGCCAGCCGATGCCATTGGGTTGGGCGCTTTGACCGGATCAGACACCAAGCCTGCGTCAGCCATATCCACAGCCCTAGCCGCAAGCCCCGGTCCGCCAGCAGACACTGCGGTCTTCTGCGAGGCACGCATGCGAAAGGCCCGCTGCCCGCTCAGCTGACCCAGGGCCCCATTGGCCACCACGCGGGTGCGATCTGTGCCCGCAACCAGCGACACATCCGACAGCGCGGTTGCAGGGATCGTCAGAACATCCCCCGGTTTCAGGGATGTGATCTGCTGTAACGGCATATGTTTATGGCACAACACAGCCGTCAGATTGGTTTGAGCGCGCATCACCCTGTCCCGCAGGCTTTCACCTTTGGGGGCTTTTGGCGCGGGTTTGGGCGCATCGTGTTTGGCCACAACAGGCAAAGCAATCACCACATCCCCGACGCGGCCATCTTCGCCGATATCCAAGACCATGTTGAACAGATCATAGGTCACCGCATTCAATGCCACGCCAAGCCCACGCTTTTCGCCGATCCATTGCGAAAACCGAAAACCAGAGGTCCAATCAAACCCGCCCGCCTGCTGCAACGCGGTTTCGAACCGGGTCAACGTGCCATCAATCAGCGGCATCGACACCGCCGCATCCGTACGGGTTGTTTTTCGGGCGCTGGCCGGGCGCGACAGGACCATACCAATGGTTTGGCATTCCACCAAAGCGGTGATCAGTTGCAAATCCAGCAACACCGCACCGCGCGACCCATCAGGTGCTTCGATGCAGATCATCAACCCACTTGGGTCCACCAAGGCCATCAACGACCCATGATCAGTGCGCAGCCGTTCAATCGACGACACCATCACCGGGAAGCCAAGATCGGTTTCCGCCGTCTGTCCAAGCGCCAACCGCAAGGCACGCCGCGGCGACATTTGCCGTGCTTCCTGGCCTTCACGTGTTGCCGCAGCTTTGCGCCGCAATATTGAGTTAGACACTGGTTCCACCGTCACCTTACCCGCTGCTTTCTGCAGTGTTCGTAAAGCACGTTATCGCCAAGCTCTTACCAGAGGATTTACAACACCCTATTGCGCCGCCATTTTCAGCTTCATCGGCAAGCTGACGCGAAATGCAGCGCCCCCTTGCCCCGGCAAATAGGCAATGGCCCCGCCAAGGCGTGACATGACCTCGCGGCAAATTGCCAAGCCAAGCCCAGCCCCCCCCGCCTTTTGATCACTGACGCGGCTGAACTTTTCAAAGATCAAATCCTGAGATTCCTGCGGCACCCCAGAACCATTGTCGACAAAATCGACAATCAGGTAATTGTCGCGCACCATCACCCGGATTTTCAACTCCGGATCAGCGGCATCACAGTATTTGCGCGCATTGGCCACCAAATTGATGAACACCTGACTAAGCCGGTCCAAATCGGTCTCCAACTCCATGTCGCTGCCAATGCCTTTGCGCACAATCGACAGATCAACCCCGGTGCCACTGGAGGCAATGGCGTGATCCAGCAAATCGTTCAACGACCCGCGGCGGATGTTCAAATTCACCTGACCATTTTCCAGCACGCTGAGATCCAGCAAATCATCCAGCAGGCGTGTCAGGCGGATCGCCTCTTGGTGGATGATCGATGCGTATTTGATTAGTTCCCCTTCACTCAGCCCTTCGGCATCGCGCAAGATTTCCGAGAACGAACGGATCGAGGTCATCGGGGTGCGCAATTCGTGGCTGATTTGACTGAGGAAGGCATCCTTTTGCACCGACAGCTTGGTCAACTTGTCGTTGGCGGTGCGCAGCTGTCGCGCCGTGCGGCTGAGTTCGGCAGATTTGGCTTCCAGCTGGCTGGAATACTCCATGATCTGTGCGGTCTCATCCGCCACGGCCAACAAGTCTTCGACCGAAACCGTTGCATGCCCCATGATCTGGCTGACCATCGCATGCGCCGTGGCCGCCCCCACCGAACCTGACAGTTCGCGTTCAAGCACCAGCAGGAATTCCGGTGTGGGTTCAGGAAGATACCCATCAAGCCCCTGCCCTGTGGCGGCTTTTTGGAACAGGGCCTGCGCCTCGTTTGGTCCCAAAATGCGCTGTGCCATAACCATCAGGTCTTCGGATTGCGCCACACCACCAGACCAGCCCTGCGGATTGCCACTGTGTTGAAACACATTCACAAACTGCGCGCCCTGCAAGCGCTCAAGGGGACGCGGGAAACTGACCAGCGAGGCAACGATAAACACCATGGTGTTCAATGACAAAGACCACAAAACGGTGTGCACAATGGGATCAATGCCTTCGATCCCAAACAGCGCCTGAGAGCGCAGCCAGCCAATGCCAAACGGCCCATGCGCCAAGGCGTCAGCGGACAAAAACACACCCGGGCCAAAACTGGGCAACAACAGAGAATAAACCCAAATCACAAAGCCCGTCAAAAGGCCGGCCAATGCGCCAATCCGATTGGAGCCTCGCCAAAAGATGGCGCCCATCAAAGCGGGCAAAAATTGCGCCACGCCGGCAAAGCTGATCAACCCGATTGTGGCCAATGCGGTGCCGCCGCCTGAGAACCGGTAATAGAGATAGCCTAGCGCCAACACGCCCCCAATCGAAAGACGACGCGCCAGCAAGACCACGTGCCGCACATCGCCAGAGATCACAGCGCCCCCCTGCGCCAAGCGCAACCAAATGGGCATTACAATATGGTTCGACACCATCGTCGACAGCGCAATGGCCGCCACAATCACCATCGATGTCGCCGAAGAAAACCCGCCCAAGAAGGCCAACATCGCCAGTCCTTCGCGCCCTTGGCTTAGCGGCAGGGTCAAAACGAATTGGTCCGGGTTTGCGCCTTTGGGCATCAACTCAAGGCCAACCACTGCGATGGGCACCACAAACAGGCTCATCAGCATCAAATAGGTGGGAAATGCCCAACTGGCAGTGCGCAGGTGGTTCTCGCTTTCGTTCTCAACCACCAGAACCTGGAACATGCGCGGCAAGGTCAAAAACGCTGCCGCTGACAGCAGGATCAAGGCCGACCAACGCCCGTTGTCCACCTGCCATGTCCCAATGGGCGAGGCGTCAATCCGCGCCAAAGTTTCGCTGACGCCGCCCCCCAAGCCCCAGACCACAAAGACACCCACAGCAACCAAGGCAAACAGCTTGACCACAGCTTCCAGTGCGATGGCCATAACAACGCCGTGGTGGCGCTCGTTGGCATCCAGATTGCGGGTCCCAAACAGCACGGTAAACAGGGCCAAGCCTGCGGCCACCCACAGAGCGGTGCTGTCGCTTTGCGCCAGTTCCAATGCATCAGGATCCGTTTGCGAGAACGAGGCAAAGGACAGAGTAACCGATTGTAATTGCAACGCGATATAGGGGGTAGAGCCGATAACAGCGATCAATGTGACAAAGACCGCCAGCAAAGGTGACTTGCCATAGCGCGACGAAATCAAATCCGCAATCGAGGTGATGCGATGGGTCCGCCCCACCCGCACCAGTTTGCGCAGCCCCCACCACCAACCGACCATCACCAAAGTGGGGCCTATGTAGATGGTGATAAACTCCAAACCCGAACGGGCCGCATAGCCAACCGCGCCATAAAACGTCCACGCGGTGCAATAGATTGACAAAGACAGGGTATAAACCAGAGGAGAGCGCAGCCATTTGGCCCGGCCACGATGTGCGGCGCGCTCTGCCAAAAAGGCCACTACAAACAGGATGGCCACATAGGTCAGACAGACCGCGATCAGTAGGTTTAACGTCCCCACTACGGCGCCTCTTTGCGCTCGGTCTCGGCGCTGTCATCCAGCCAAAAGGACAAGATCATTCCCAGCCCGGCCAGCACGATCCAGACCACAAAGATATACAGCATAGCGCGCGATGTTGTGACGGTCTGCCCCGGCTCGCTGGACCACAGGATTGGCACAGCCCAAAGCGCACCGCCAAGGATCGGCAGCAGCTTGGCCGCATCCATCACCCGGCGCAGACGATAGCCGCGCCGTTCTAGGAATATGGGGTTTGTCCGCTTGCTCATTGGGGCACCAATTCGCGTAGGGCCTCCAGAATTTCGGCATTCGAAAACGGTTTGGTCATAAACCGGCTCACGCCGATACGTTGCGCCAATTCGCGGTCTTTGGTTTGACCGCGTGCCGTCAGCATCAGCACAGGCAAATCCTGCGTCGCCTCGCTCTCGCGCAGCTCGCTGAGGATGTCATAGCCGCTTTTGCCCGGCAACATGACATCCAAAATCACCAGATCTGGGTTTTTGCCGCGCACCACATCCACGGCGTCATGGCCATTTGAATGTGTGTCCACAGACCACCCGTCACGAGATAGAATGAAACTGATCGCTTCGATGATATTTGGCTCATCTTCGATCACGAGCACATGTTTGCCCATACAGCGCCCCCTCCCCTGAGCTCATTTCACATTAGCGTTTCATCATTTGTCCGGAAACTCAAGCGATGTATCAAAGCCCGTCCGTCAGAATTGACGGTTCGCGCCGCCCGTTGCAGCTTTCGCGCGGGCAAATGCGACATCCAACCCCCAAAAACGCAGGCGTCTCGTCACGTCGGCTGCCTGCGGGCAGCGCAACAACCATCATGTGGGCCTGAAACAGCGGCGCTTGATCAAAGGTTGGTTCGGTCGATGGTTCGGCAATGGCATAGGCCTCAAACTGCAGGCCACTGCGACTGTCTTGTTCAATCACCCGCCGCAAGGGCACCATGGGACGGCTCAGCGCTTGGAACAACGGCCACTTGGGACAGGCCGCGCCATAGCGTGGTAGGGCAAAACCTTCGATGGCCTTGCGAAATATCAACGTCCCCGAAGCATCGCTGCTGACCAACCCAATGTCCGGCAAACCCTCGCCCTCGGGCAAGGTTGCCAACCGGCGCATCGCCCGGGCCACAGACACCCCAAAACGCTGCGCAAGCTTTGCCGGATCTGGGCCTGACTCTTTCACCTGTGTCAGCACGTCGGCCAAGGGCATGGCTTGCGCGTCTTGTTGATAGGTTTCCAAATAGCTGTGCGCCAGCGCCTGCCCCGCGCCACTTTGCAAGATGTCGCTTTGCGATATTGGCGGCAAATCTTCGGGGCTATGCCCGGTCTCTAACGCCCCAAAATGAAACGACGAACTGCCCAAGAAGGCTTCAAGCTCTTCCTGAGGCGAGGTCAGACCGGCATCCTCTTCGGCGCCTGCGTCAAGATAAGACACCAACGCCTGCGCACTGTCGGTCAAACGCGCTGAATCCTCGTTGATATTGCGGTGGAACCGGTCACGCCATTCAGGCTCCAATTCGGGTGTGTCCGCCAAAATCCCCGCAGTGGAGCGGATCGCTGTAACCGTCGAAAGAACCTCGTGCAGCGCGGCCGCCAAATGAGGATCGTGGGTCAGCCGGTCACTGAGCGTTTCAACGGTGTGTTCCAATTCCAGAACACGCCGGTGGCGACGCGCCAACAATTCGGCCCAGCCCGGAAAACGCCCCGCAAAATCCTGTGACGTATCCTGACCGACCACCGCCTCGGGATCTGCAGCATGGGCCTCGCCCAGCGTGGCAATAATGGCCGCTTCGGCGCCTTCAGACAGCAAAGACGGCTCAACCCCCAGAACCTGAGCGAGGTTTAGTAAGAGTTTTCCGCCGATTCTTCGGCGATTATGCTCGATAAGATTTAAATAAGATGCAGAGATACCGGCCTGTCGGGCCAGATCAGCCTGCCGCATCCCCTTCAAAATACGCCGTTCTCGAATGCGGCTTCCGGTTAACTGCACCTGCGGCATTGGCTTTTCCCATCAAAATCAACGCGTTTCTGCAGCGCCGAAAAATTTCTTTACAAGATACACATTGGCATTGTGGAATAATTTACAAAAAAATCCTTTCACGTAAAGCCATTGTTGCGAAATTTTCTTACTCCTGTTGATATGAATTTGCACATATGTGCGCGCAGAGAGCGCAAGAGGAGGCCTCTCTGCAATTCACGAAATGGGAGGATTATATGTCCAAAACAGATCTGACGCGTCGTGGCGTGCTGAAGTCTGGTGCCGTTGCCGGTGCCGGCGTTGCGCTGCCGACAATTTTCACCGCGTCTTCCGCGGCTGCTTATACCAACGAACCAACCGGTAGCTCCGTAACACTTGGCTTCAACGTACCCCAAACAGGTGCGTATGCTGACGAGGGCGCAGACGAACTGCGCGCTTATGAGCTGGCTGTTGAGCACCTGAACGGTGGCGGCGACGGTGGCATGCTGAACACATTCTCATCCAAAGAGCTGCAAGGTAACGGCATCTTGGGTAAGAAGGTTGAGTACGTAACTGGCGATACTCAGACCAAATCTGACGCAGCCCGCGCATCGGCCAAGTCGATGATCGAAAAAGACGGCGCTGTGATGATTTCCGGCGGTTCATCTTCGGGTGTTGCGATCGCGGTTCAAGGCCTGTGCCAAGAAGCTGGCGTGATCTTCATGGCTGGCTTGACCCACTCCAACGACACAACTGGTAAAGATAAGAAAGCCAACGGCTTCCGTCACTTCTTTAACGGTTACATGTCTGGTGCGGCTCTGGCGCCTGTTCTTAAGTCTCTGTATGGCGATGACCGTAAGGCCTATCACCTGACAGCAGACTACACATGGGGCTGGACACAGCAGGAATCCATCGCGGCAGCCACCGAAGCTGTTGGTTGGGAAACTGTAAACAACGTTCTGACACCACTGGCGTCCACAGACTTCTCGTCTTACATCGCGCCTGTTCTGAACTCTGGTGCTGACGTTCTGGTTCTGAACCACTACGGCGGGAACATGGTTAACTCGTTGACCAACGCTGTTCAGTTCGGCCTGCGCGCCAAAGAAGTAAACGGCAAGAACTTTGAAATTGTTGTTCCACTGTTCTCGCGCCTGATGGCTCGTGGTGCTGGTGAAAACATCAAAGGCATCGTTGGCTCCACCAACTGGCACTGGTCGCTGCAAGACGAAGGCTCTAAAGCATTCGTTCGCTCGTTTGGTGTTAAGTACGGCTTCCCACCCAGCCAGGCTGCTCACACAACATACTGTCAGACTCTGCTTTATGCAGATGCTGCGCAGCGTGCGGGTACCTTTAACCCATGTGGCATCGCCGAAGCTCTGGAAGGCTTTGAGTTCGACGGTCTGGGCAATGGTAAAACACTGTACCGTGCCGAAGATCACCAGTGCTTCAAAGACGTGCTGGTTGTGAAGGGTAAAGAAAACCCAACTTCCGAATTCGACCTTCTGGAAGTTGTTGAAGTGACCCCTGCGTCTCAAGTGACTTACGAACCAGATCACCCAATGTTCGCGGGCGGTGCTCTGGGGTCCTGTAACCCAGGCGCATAATCTAAACATCGATACGACGGGCCGCGCGCGCACATGCGCGCGCGGCCTATTTAGAGGATGCGCCATTTGGCGCTTTCTGTCGGTGTGCCCAACTCCGGGCGGCAATCATCCAAGGTGGGGACTATGGACGTAATCATCCTGCAAATCCTAAACGGGCTGGATAAAGGCTCTGCCTACGCGCTAATCGCGCTGGGTCTAACTCTCATTTTTGGCACGCTAGGCGTCGTGAACTTTGCACATGGTGCGCTGTTCATGATCGGCGCCTTCTGTGCCGTGTCACTGTCAAAGCTTCTTACGCTGAGCTACGAGACAGTTGACGCTTCAAAAACCGACTTCCTGGGCAATCCCCTGAAGGTGAAAACACCTTATGTGATGGATTGGTTCGGCCCTGACGCCGGCGCTGCGGTGATCGATTGGGCGGTACCTCTGGCAATCTTGTTTGCCATTCCAATCATGATCACTGTTGGTTTCATCATGGAACGCGGTCTGATCAAACACTTCTACAAGCGCGCCCATGCGGACCAGATCCTTGTAACCTTTGGCCTGGCCATCGTGATGCAAGAGCTGATTAAGCATTACTATGGTGCAAACCCAATTCCGACCCCTGCCCCAGAGGCGTTCCGCGGGTCGTTCGATTTTGGCTTGTTGCTGGGCTTTGACGCAAACACCATCATCTATCCCTACTGGCGCTTGGTCTACTTTGGCTTTGCTGCGGTGATCATTGGCGGTGTGTTCTCTTTCTTGCAGTTCACCACCTTCGGGATGGTTGTGCGGGCCGGCATGGCCGACCGTGAAACCGTTGGATTGCTGGGCATCAACATCGACAAACGCTTCACCATCATGTTCGGCGTCGCGGCTGCGGTCGCAGGCCTTGCGGGTGTGATGTATGTCCCCATTAACTCTCCCAACTACCACATGGGCATGGACTTCTTGGTTCTGAGCTTTGTTGTGGTTGTTGTCGGCGGCATGGGCTCTTTGCCCGGTGCTGTGGCCGCAGGTTTCCTTTTGGGAGTTCTGGAAAGTATCGCTTCGATGAATCAGATCAAATCACTGCTTCCGGGCATTGACCAAATCATCATCTATCTTGTCGCTATCATCATTCTGTTGACGCGTCCCCGAGGCCTGATGGGCCGCAAAGGCGTGATGGAGGAATAACCATGCTGGGTCTCAACAAACACGACTCCACCCTGCTGTTGGTCGTCATCGTTCTGACGCTCTTCGCACCATTCATCTTGAACCCCTTCCCTGAAGGCTCTGCCATGGCGCAATTCAACGCGGGTTACCCCGATTTGATGCAACGCTTTGTGATCTTCGGCATCTTTGCCATTGGATTTAACATCCTGTTTGGCTTGACCGGCTATCTCTCGTTTGGTCACGCAGCCTTTCTGGGTGTCGGTTCCTACTCTGCCGTTTGGATGTTCAAACTGCTCAGCATGAACGTGCTGCCAGCTATCTTCCTGTCGGTGATCATCGCGGGTCTGTTCTCGTTGCTGATCGGCTTTATCAGTTTGCGTCGCTCAGGCATCTACTTCTCGATCCTGACACTGGCTTTTGCTCAGATGAGCTTTAACCTGGCGTATTCGGTTCTGACCCCGATCACCAATGGTGAAACCGGCCTGCAGCTGACGCTGAGCGATCCTCGGGTCCTTGGTGTATCTCAAACAGCGGACGGTTCGATCCCGGTCACCAGCCTGTTTGGCATTGAAATGCGCTCGACCTTCCAGCTGGAGATGGGCCCATGGTTGTTCCAGTTCAACGCTGGCTACTACCTCTGTGCCTTCTTCATGTTGCTGGCGTTCTACCTGTCAGTACGCATTTTCCGCTCTCCCTTTGGCATGATGCTGCGCGCGGTTAAATCCAACCAACAACGTGTGAACTACACAGGCTTGAATGCACGTCCTTACACATTGGCTGCCTTTGTGATTTCGGGCATGTATGCGGGTCTGGCTGGCGGTCTGATGGCTTCTATGGATCCACTTGCAGGCGCTGAGCGGATGCAATGGACTGCGTCAGGCGAAGTTGTTCTGATGTCGATCCTCGGCGGTGTGGGCACCTTGATTGGTCCCGTATTGGGCGCAGGCTTCATCAAATACTTTGAGAACATCTTCTCAAAGATCAACGAAGCAACGCTGCACAGCTGGTTCTCATTCCTGCCTGATGGCCTCGAAGGGGCAATGGTCTGGATCTTGGAACACTTTGTGGGCGCCGGTTGGCACCTGACATTGGGCTTGCTGTTCATGCTGATCGTTATCTTCCTGCCAGGTGGTCTGGTTGAAGGTGGACAACGTATCGCCGGTTTGTTCCGCAAATCCAAAGAAACCGACAACAAAGGCTCGGCCAACGCCGAACCTGCAGAATAAGGAAACAACAATGGGTATCCTTGAAGTCAAAGGCGTCAACAAGCGCTTCGGCGGTCTGCAGGCCCTTGGAGACGTAAACCTCAGCGTGAAGGAAAATTCCGTACACGCAATTATCGGCCCAAACGGGGCCGGTAAATCCACCCTACTGAACTGTCTTGTGGGCAAATTGATCCCGGACACCGGCTCGGTCATGTTTAATGGCCAGTCTGTGCTGGGGCGCAAACCCTACGAGATCAATCAGATGGGCATTTCGCGCGTGTTCCAAACGCCAGAAATCTTTGGTGACTTGACGGTTCAGGAAAATATGATGATCCCGATCTTTGCCAAACGTGACGGCGCATTCCGTATGCACGCCATCCAAAACATGATGAAAGAAACCGACATCGTCGAGCAGGGTGAAAAAATGCTCGTCGAGATGAACATGGCAGAGAAGTGGCATATGAATGCAGCCTCGCTGTCACGCGGTGACAAACGTCGTTTGGAAATTGGCATGTGTCTGGCGCAGGAACCTCGTTTGCTGCTGTTGGATGAACCCACCGCCGGTATGGCGCGGGCTGACACCAACAACACCATCGATCTGCTGAAACAGATCAGCGATGAGCGTGACATCACCATCGCCATCATTGAGCACGACATGCACGTTGTGTTCAGTCTGGCCAATCGTATCACCGTGCTGGCCCAAGGGATGCCGCTGGTTGAGGATGACCCTGAGAACATCAAGGGCAATCCGAAAGTCCGCGAAGCCTACCTTGGCGAAACCGCGTAAGGAGAAAGACTATGAATGTAAAACCTGACTTCTCCAAAGGCCGCAATCTGGCCGAAACCGCCCCGGCTTTCCTGTCGGTGTGGGATATGCATGCCTACTATGGTGAGAGCTATATTGTGCAGGGCATTGAATTCAATGTTCACGAAGGCGAAATTCTGGCCCTTTTGGGCCGGAACGGCGCTGGCAAAACCTCAACACTGCGGGCCATCGCCCGTCTGGATGATCCTGTGATCACCCACGGTGAGGTGTGGTTGGATCACCAGCCTTTGCACACAATGTCCAGCTATCAGGCCAGCCAAGCTGGCATCGCCTTGGTGCCAGAAGATCGGCGCATCATCCAAGGCCTGACCGTCGAAGAGAACCTAAAGCTTGCTCAGATTGCCCCGCCCCTCGGCTGGTCGATTGAGCGTCTTTATGAGCTTTTCCCACGCTTGGGCGAACGCCGGATGCAAGAAGGTGTGACCCTGTCGGGTGGTGAACAGCAGATGCTGGCCATCGCTCGGGCGTTGGCCCGCGACATCAAAGTGTTGCTGCTGGATGAGCCGTACGAAGGTCTGGCCCCTGTGATTGTGGATGAGATCGAGCGCACGCTGCGCAAGATTAAAGAACAGGGCATCACAACCGTTATCGTGGAACAGAACGCGGTACGGGCGCTGGAACTGGCTGATCGCTCGGTCATTCTGGACACCGGGACCGTTGTCTATGACGGATCCGCAGCCGAAGTGCTGCAAAACAAAGAACTGCGCGAAGAGTACTTGGCGATTTAACCGCCCAAGAGACACTTCTTGCTTGTCCGGGCCGACCAGCCCGGGCAAGCTTGCAGCAAGAATATCAAATTGAGGGAGGAGCCTCATGTCTACCAACGTTTATCCGGTCCCCGAAGCCTTTGCCAAAACGGCCCACGCGGACGCCGCCAAATACGAAGAAATGTACGCAGCCTCGGTTTCAGACCCCGAGGCTTTTTGGCGTGAGCACGGTCAGCGTCTTGATTGGATCGAACCTTTCACCAAGGTTAAAAACGCAACTTTTGAATATGGCAAAGTGGACATCAAATGGTTCGAAGATGGCGTGATCAACGTCGCCGAGAACTGCATCGATCGTCACCTGCCCGCGCGCGCCGATCAAACGGCCATCATCTTTGAACCCGACGATCCCAACACCGAGGCCCAGCATATCACCTATGCCATGCTGTCGGACAAAGTGAACCGCATGGCCAATGTGATGCTGTCACAGGGTGTGATGCGCGGTGACCGGGTCATCATCTATATGCCAATGATCCCCGAGGCCGCCTATGCCATGTTGGCCTGCGCCCGCATTGGCGCGATCCATTCGATCGTATTTGCTGGCTTCAGCCCAGACGCGCTGGCCAACCGGATCAATGATTGTGGCGCCAAACTGGTGATCACAGCGGACCACGCCCCCCGTGGCGGACGCAAAACAGCATTGAAGGCCAACACCGATGCGGCTTTGCTGCATTGTTCGGACAAAGTGCGTTGCTTGGTGGTGAAACACACCGGCGACCAAACCACTTGGATCGATGGACGTGACGTTGACGTGCTGGCGCTGATGGAAACCGCCAGCCCTGACTGTCCGGCGCGCCCAATGAACGCCGAAGATCCGCTGTTCATTCTGTACACTTCAGGCTCGACCGGAAAACCCAAAGGGGTTGTACACAGCTCTGCTGGCTATCTGGTCTATGCGGCGATGACCCACCAATACACCTTCGATTATCACGAAGGGGACATCTATTGGTGTACGGCCGATGTCGGCTGGGTCACGGGTCACAGCTATATCGTCTATGGCCCATTGGCCAATGGTGGCACAACTTTGATGTTCGAAGGTGTACCGACATATCCTGATGCAGGTCGCTTCTGGGCGGTGTGCGAAAAGCACAAAGTGAACCAGTTCTACACCGCACCCACCGCCATTCGCGCGTTGATGGGCCAAGGGTCTGAGTTCGTCGAGAAATATGACCTGTCCAGCATCAAACTGTTGGGCACCGTTGGGGAACCCATCAACCCCGAAGCGTGGAATTGGTACAACGACGTCGTCGGCAAAGGGAAATGTCCCATTGTGGATACGTGGTGGCAAACTGAAACCGGTGGCCACATGCTGACCCCTCTGCCCGGTGCCACAGCGCTGAAACCGGGATCGGCAACCAAACCCTTCTTTGGCGTTGTGCCTGTCGTGTTGGAACCCACATCGGGCGAAGAAATCGACGCAACAGCCGCCGAAGGTGTGCTGGCGATCAAAGAAAGTTGGCCGGGCCAGATGCGCACCGTCTGGGGCGATCATGAGCGGTTCGAGAAGACCTATTTCTCGGATTACAAAGGCTACTACTTTGCCGGAGATGGCTGCCGTCGTGACGAAGATGGTGACTATTGGATCAC
This sequence comes from Thalassovita sp., assembly GCA_049116315.1. Lineage (GTDB taxonomy): Bacteria > Pseudomonadota > Alphaproteobacteria > Rhodobacterales > Rhodobacteraceae > Thalassobius. The sequence goes on along the minus strand of JAGDZD010000002.1, from coordinate 202,552 downwards.
TGGCCGTGTAGATGACGTGATCAACGTCTCTGGACACCGTATGGGCACCGCCGAGGTCGAATCCGCCCTTGTCGCCCATGCCAAAGTGGCCGAGGCCGCCGTGGTTGGCTATCCCCATGACATCAAAGGTCAGGGCATCTATGCCTATGTCACGTTGATGAATGGCGAAGAGCCCAGCGATGAGCTGCGCAAAGAGTTGGAAAAATGGGTCCGTGCAGAGATTGGCCCGATTGCCAAGCCAGACTTGATCCAGTGGGCCCCGGGCCTTCCCAAGACACGTTCGGGCAAAATCATGCGCCGTATCCTGCGCAAGATTGCCGAAGATGATTTTGGGGCTCTGGGGGATACCTCAACTTTGGCTGATCCATCGGTTGTTGACGAATTGATCGAAAACCGGATGAACAAGCAGTCCTAACACGCGCGTCAACAGCCGCGTGACATCAAGATCCCCGCTTTGATTTCAGAGCGGGGATTTTTTATGCCGTCTTGGCTTTTTTGCCTTTTGATTTCCCGGTGGCTTTACTGGTTTTCTTACCGGATTTCTTACCGGGCTTTTTGTTTGATTTCTTGGCTGACGGCTTGTCGACGGAGGCGGATTTCTTAACCTTCCCAGCAGAGGTTTTTGCCGCCTTACCTTTGCTCGACTTGCCCTTGCTGTCGGCCTTACCCTTCTTAGCCTTCTTGGGCTTATCGTCTTTCTTGGTCTTCGACGTTTTTGCCGCGTCTTTCTTCGCCTTATTGGCCTTTTTGGCGGGCTTCTTGGTCGATTTGAGTTTCTTGGTCTTCTTCCCTTTGGCGGCTTTCTTCGCTTTGACGGCTGAGGGTTGAGGGGTCTCAACCTCGGGTTTGGGCTGGGCCGCGGGGGCTGTGTTCACTGGTTCAGGGGCATTGGCTTCTTTGGCGGCCGCAATCAACATCATCGCCCGTGCAACCCCAACCCGGGGAATGGCCGTCAAGGTGGCCGGAACAGCCTGCGCAAGATCCGCAGCCGATTTAATGCCAACCCCTGCAAGCTGTTGCGCAATTGCGGGGCCAACCCCTTTTACATCGGTGATTTGCGCCATGTGTTCCCGTCCCTGTTCTTAACTTGGTCAAAATAAGTTACATCACAAGCAACGACATTGTATATACATTTTTGGTCACGTCCGGCTGGGCCGCCCCAGCGGGCAACAGCGCCCTTCTGGAATTGCCTCTTTCCAACCTGCTCAATACCTTGCATATCTTTCGCATGGATTTGGCAGAGCTCGGTTTTGAATTCGCCCCGCTTGGGCTGTGTATGCTGGAAAACCGCATCATTCGCGGCTGCAATCAACAATTTGCCGAAACCTTCGAAGGCAGCATCGACAGCTTCACCGATGTGCCCCTCGCAGAGTTTTACGCCTCTCAGGCCGATTACGAATCGATTGGCGTTCGCAGCTTGGCCGCCATGCGCGAAACCGGGCGCTATGCGGACGAACGCATCATGCAGCGGCGCTCTGGCGGGTTGTTTTGGTGTCGCGTGCGCGGACGCTCGTTGACGCCAGAAGATCCGTTTCAGCGCGGCATCTGGTCGTTTACAGATCTGTCAGACGAACGCCCCGTTGTCGAGCTGACCCAGCGCGAACGGGAAGTGGCGATTCTGACCTGCCGAGGCATGACCAGCAAGGAAATTGGGCTGGAACTGAACTTGTCCTACCGCACAGTAGAAGTGTACCGGGCCCGTTTGCTGGAAAAATTTCAAGCGCGAAAATTGGCAGAGCTGGTTGCAAAACTGGCCGGTATGCCGATGTAACCATGTACGAATTCCCGGCATTTCCGGCTTTGCCCGCCATTTTTGCCCCCAAACGCCCACTATCGTTGCACAACAGCGCTTTCCGCATCGTCAATGATAGCCTATAAGGCGGCCTGATGGGGACAGGGCATGTCAGAAAATGCCCAACCAAAATCGGTCGAGGAAAAGATGACAAAGAAAAACCATGACTCCGACGTGGACTTTATCCAGGCACTTGCAGAACTGCTGCGGGCAAACGAACTGACTGAATTGGAAGTCATGCGCGAATACGGCGAAGCCGATAGCCTGAACGTCCGTGTCAGCCGCGCAAGCCAAGTTGTAGCCCAAGTTGCCGCACCCGCTGCTGCGCCTGCACCTGTTGCCGCCGCACCGGCCGCTGCACCAGCGGCAGCTGCGGCGCCTGCCGCAGCACCAAGCGACGATCCAGCCAGCCACCCCGGCGCTGTGACATCGCCTATGGTCGGCACGGCCTATGTGCAGCCCGAGCCCGGCGCCCCTGCATTTGTGACCGTTGGGGCACAAGTCAGCGAAGGCCAAACGGTTCTGATCATCGAAGCGATGAAAACAATGAACCAAATCCCTGCTCCGAAATCGGGCACAGTAAAACGCATTCTGGTCGAAGATGGCGCAGCCGTAGAGTTCGGCGCCCCCTTGATGATCATCGAATAAGGCGCAGGCGATGTTCGAAAAAATTCTCATTGCCAACCGAGGTGAGATCGCCCTGCGGGTGATCCGTGCCTGTCGCGAAATGGGCATCCATTCCGTCGCCGTGCATTCAACCGCAGACGCAGATGCGATGCATGTGCGCATGGCGGACGAAGCCGTTTGTATCGGCCCCCCTTCTGGCACCCACAGCTACTTGTCGGTTCCGGCCATCATCGCTGCGTGTGAAATCACCGGGGCGCAGGCCATCCACCCCGGCTATGGCTTTTTGTCAGAAAATGCTAATTTTGTGCAGATCCTCGAAGATCACGGCATCGCCTTTATCGGGCCAACCGCACATCACATCAGCATTATGGGTGACAAAATCACCGCCAAAGAAACCGCCAAAGAACTGGGTATTCCCGTTGTTCCTGGCTCGGCTGGGGGTGTACCCACCGTCGAAGACGCCAAGAAGATTGGCCGTGAATTTGGCTATCCGGTGATCATCAAAGCCACAGCAGGTGGTGGCGGACGCGGCATGAAAGTGGCGCGGACCGAAGACGAGATGGAAACCGCCTTTTCAACCGCGCGGTCTGAATCCAAAGCCGCCTTTGGCAACGACGAAGTCTATATTGAGAAATATCTGACCACGCCGCGCCACATTGAAATTCAGGTCTTTGGCGATGGCAAAGGCAAAGGTGTGCACCTTGGCGAGCGTGATTGCTCGTTGCAGCGCCGTCACCAGAAGGTCTTCGAAGAGGCCCCCGGCCCCTCGATCACCCCCGAAGAGCGGGCGCGGATCGGTAAGATCTGTGCCGATGCGATTGGCAAGATGGGCTATCGCGGTGCGGGCACCGTTGAATTCCTCTATGAAAACGGCGAGTTTTATTTCATCGAAATGAACACCCGCTTGCAGGTTGAGCATCCCGTCACCGAAAGCATCTATGGTGTTGATTTGGTGCGCGAGCAGATTTTGGTCGCAGACGGTCAGCCAATGACCTTTGGTCAGGATGATCTGGAAATCAACGGTCACTCGATCGAAGTGCGCATCAACGCTGAAAAGCTGCCAAACTTTGCCCCTTGTCCGGGCAAAATCACCGCCTTCCATGCCCCTGGCGGCTTGGGTGTGCGGATGGATTCTGCTTTGTATGATGGCTATTCGATCCCGCCCTACTATGACAGCTTGATCGGTAAGTTGATTGTGCATGGTCGCGATCGCCCCGAAGCACTGGCGCGTTTGCACCGCGCCTTGGGCGAGTTGATCGTGGATGGCATCGACACCACGTTGCCGCTGTTCATGGCGCTTCTACAAGAAGACGACATCCATACAGGGGACTACAACATCCACTGGCTGGAAAAATGGCTGGAAACAAACCTGAACTAACGCTTACAGATACGGGCCCGCTTGGGCCCGTATCCTTTGCAGCGCCACGTGCGTGCCGCCGGACACTTGCTTGTGACTGAAGACGAATTGGAAATGACTCCTCAGCTTTTGATGGCTGGGTATGCTTCGGGCGTGTTCCCCATGGCCGAAAGCCGCGATGACACCGAGATTTTCTGGGTCGATCCTCGTATGCGCGGCGTCTTTCCACTCGACCAATTCCACATTTCCCGATCGCTGGTCAAACGGCTACGGCGCGAAGATTACACCATCCGTGTGAACACCGATTTCGAAGGGGTGGTCATGGGCTGTGCGGATCGTGAGGAAACTTGGATCAACGCCCAGATCTATGACCTGTACGGGCAATTGCACGCCTTGGGGCACGCGCACTCGTTAGAGGTCTGGATGGATGACGTCTTGGTGGGCGGCGTTTACGGCGTGACACTGGGCCATGCCTTCTTTGGTGAAAGCATGTTTTCCCGGCGCACCGATGCGTCCAAAATTGCGCTGGCCTATTTGGTAGATCGCTTGCGTCAAACCGGGTTCACCCTGTTTGATACGCAGTTTATTACGCCGCATCTGGCGTCCTTAGGGGCGATTGAAATCACACGCGCCAATTACCGCGGTCAACTGCGCCAAGCCTTAGAGGGGGATGACGCCGTCTTTGACGCCCTGCCCCTGCCTCAGTCCGCCTCAGAGATGCTACAGCGCAGAACCCAGACATCATAGCGCGGATGATCTAGCGCGTTTAGGGCTGGCGCAGAGGCCATCATCCATCCCTGAAAGACCGGCTCTGGGGTGTCTTGGTCCCGAATGGTCAGAAAAGCATAGGCGTTGCCCGCCACGTTCTCGATGGGATAGCGACATTCCCCAAGATCCACAGTCAGGGATTCAAAAACAGCTGTACCGCCATTTGGAATCTCAAGATCGGTGCTTAGCCCGTTCACGCGGTCAAGGCCGCGTAGCACAGCGCCGGTGCCCAAAGACACCTCCTCGGCCACGCTGGGCGCGGCAAGAACGGCCAAGCACATCGCAAGGCGGCGGATCATTCACCGCCCCCAGAAACAAATTTCATCAGCAAAGAGATCAGTGAAACAGAGCCCTGCGTGTCGACAATCTCGGCACCCGCATCATAGTTAAACGGCGATCCGCCGGGCACAATTTCCACAAAGTTCCCGCCCAGCAGCCCTTCGGAGCTGATCACCACAGCGCTGTCATCGGGGATGTCCACGCCATCTTTCATGACAAAGGTTGTGTCTGCGCGAAACGTCTGAGCGTTGAGTTCAATCGTGTTCACAGTGCCGATCTTAACGCCAGCCAAACGGACGTCAGATCCAACCGTGATCCCTTCGATCGAGCGGAACGATGCGGTCAGCGGATAACCCTGAGAGCCAGAGGTAAATCCAGTGACCTGACCTGCATAGACAATAAACCCGATGGCCACAGCCATCACAGCGCCACCAACGGCAACTTCTGTCTTGTTCTCAGACATGGGCAAAGCCCCTTATTCTGGAGTCCAGGCCTCATAGTCACGACGGTCAGCCGGTTCTGCGCGGCGGATCGATCCGATCGGCGCATAGGCTTGCGTGGTGCCAGTTTGGTTTTCCATATGCGGCTTTTCCCAGGTCTTGTGTTCCATAGGACGATCCGTGGGGGATTCTTTGAAGGTGTGATGCAGCCAACCGTGCCAATCTGGGTCAACGCGGCTTGCTTCGATTTCACCGTTAAAGATCACCCAACGACGTTTGCCATCACGGGTCTCATAGAACACATTGCCTTGGCTATCTTCGCCAACTTTCACGCCCTTACGGGACGTATAAAGCTGTGTTCCAAGTGTCTGCCCGTCCCACCAGGTAACGGCGCGTAGGATTGTGTTCAGAAGGCCCATGAGTCTCTCCGCATGTTGGTATGCTTGATATGGACCAAATGACAGGAAAGGTCCAGTGCGCAAGAGCTTACGCCCCACCCCTGCGGCAGCCCGCCGCTGATGGGGCGCCGAATTTACGGCAACAGGGCCGTCAGCTCAATCTCGATACGGTATTTTGGATCAATCAACCCACATTCGATCATCGTCGCGGCGGGGGGATTGTCGCCAAAGGCCGCCGCCAGCGCAGGCCAGCAAGGTTCAAATTCCGCAGCATCTGGCAAATAGTAGTTCACCCGAACCGCATGTTCGAATCCACTGCCAGCCTCTTTCAACGCTTTTTCGATGGTTGCCAATGCGCTTTCACACTGGGCAACAACGCCTTCGCCCTGCCCGACGGTGCCTGCAACATGCACAAAACCCCCGGCAACGACCGCACGGCAATAGCCAATCTTGCCTTCAAATTCGCCACCGGAATGAATGCGTTTGATGCTCATTTGGAACCCTTCCTACGTTTGCTCCTGAATTCGGGCCCTTAGGTGCCATCAAAAAAGGGCCGGCGCAAGCCGACCCTTTTTCAAAAATTGTAAGCTGTGTTAGCTGGCGCTTTTGCCTTCTTTTTTGCTATCAGCAAAAATCACCAAAGGCTGCGCGTCCGAGACAACCGCCTCTTCGTTGACCACAACTTCGTCCACGTTCTCTTTGCCAGGCAATTCAAACATGGTGTTCAGCAGAATGTCTTCGAGGATCGAGCGCAAACCACGTGCACCGGTCTTGCGTTCAATGGCGCGGCGCGCAATCGAATGCAGCGCATCTTCGGTAAAGGTCAGTTCGACCTCTTCCAGTTCAAACAGACGCTGGTACTGCTTGACCAAAGCGTTCTTGGGTTCTGTCAGAATGGTGACCAAAGCGTCCTCATCCAGATCTTCCAAGGTTGCGATGACAGGCAAACGACCGACAAATTCTGGAATCAGGCCAAATTTCAACAGATCTTCTGGTTCCAACTCTTGGAACAGTTCACCAACGCGGCGGGCATCGGGATCTTTCACATCCGCGCCAAAGCCCATCGCCGAGCCTTTGCCACGTTGTGCAATGATTTTGTCCAGACCAGCAAAGGCACCACCACAGATGAACAAGATATTTGTGGTGTCGACCTGCAGGAATTCTTGCTGCGGGTGCTTACGACCGCCCTGTGGCGGAACCGAGGCCACAGTGCCTTCCATCAGTTTCAACAAAGCCTGCTGCACACCTTCGCCCGACACGTCGCGGGTGATCGATGGGTTTTCAGACTTGCGGGTAATCTTATCAACTTCGTCAATATAAACGATGCCGCGCTGCGCACGCTCGACGTTGTATTCTGACGCCTGCAACAGTTTCAGAATGATGTTTTCAACGTCTTCACCGACATAGCCCGCTTCGGTCAAAGTGGTGGCATCTGCCATGGTGAACGGCACGTCCAAAATCCGCGCAAGGGTCTGGGCCAGCAAGGTTTTACCGCAGCCCGTTGGCCCCAGCAAAAGAATGTTGGATTTCGCCAGTTCGATATCACCGGACTTTTGCGCGTGGTTCAAACGTTTGTAGTGGTTGTGCACCGCCACCGAAAGAACGCGTTTGGCCATCGCTTGGCCAATGACGTAATCATCCAGCACGTTGCAGATATCTTGGGGTGTCGGCACCCCTTCAGAGGATTTCAGGCCCGCGCTTTTGGTCTCTTCTCGGATGATATCCATGCAGAGTTCCACGCATTCATCACAGATGAACACAGTCGGACCGGCAATCAGCTTGCGTACCTCATGTTGGCTTTTGCCGCAAAAGGAGCAGTAAAGTGTGTTCTTGCTGTCGCTGCCGGTAGTAGTCGCCATGTCGTCCCTTTCAGGCCTGGTGTCGGACGGTTCGAAACTGGTTCGTCCCGTATTCTCTTGGTCAGTTAGCTTAAGACAGCCCTCGGGCCGCTACAACGTAAAAAACCACACGACAGCGTTAACCGTCGTGTGGTGTTTGATTAGCTTTCGCTTTCGTCGTCTGTTTTGGCCCGGTTTGAAACGATCTCGTCGATCAGACCAAATTCTTTGGCTTCTTCAGGTGACATAAAGTTATCACGTTCCAGCGCAGCTTCGACATTTTCCAATGTCTGGCCGGTGTGTTTCACATAGATCTCGTTCAAGCGTGTTTTCAGCTTCTGAGTTTCTTGTGCGTGGATCATGATGTCAGTCGCTTGACCTTGGTAACCACCAGAAGGCTGGTGCACCATCACGCGGCTGTTGGGCAGCGAGAAGCGCATGCCAGCTTCGCCTGCGGTCAGCAGCAAAGAGCCCATCGACGCCGCTTGGCCGATCACCAAAGTCGAAACTTTGGGGCGGATGTATTGCATGGTGTCATAGATCGACAGGCCGCTGGTCACCACGCCACCGGGCGAGTTGATGTACATGCTGATTTCTTTGGACGGGTTTTCCGCTTCAAGGTGCAGCAGCTGCGCAACGATCAAGCTGGACATGCCATCATGAACCGGACCGTTCAGAAAGATAATCCGTTCTTTCAGCAGTCGCGAAAAGATATCATAGGCGCGTTCCCCGCGGCTGGTTTGCTCAACCACCATAGGGACCAATGTGTTCATATATACGTCATGTGGATCTTGCATAATCGCCTGCCTGTTGCTTGCTGTCTTGATCTATATCGACCAGTTCCTTCCAGAATCTTAGTGCTGCACCCAATTAGCTGCAAGGGCAGTCGCGCGATTTGTCACCTTCTTCGGGATGGAACGCGCAAAACGTGTAGATCGCTTTGCACAGACCTCGAACATAACCACAAAATCGCATACATAGATACTTAACGCTTTTGCGCCAATTTCGGTCATTTCAACGGTGAATCGGCGATTTCTAGCAGCAAAACGGATCGCATCGGTCAATGAGCAGAGCGGCAGGTCGCACATTTCCCCAAGCCGCCACCTCCTAGAATGCTCTGGAATATTTTTTTCGATTTTTCGTATTCTGAGGCGCGACGACGAGCCTGTGTGAGGTCTAAACGGGTTGAGAGAGGCGTCGATTGCCCACATTTTCCACCCGCTGGGGCTGCCGAAACCAGTTAAGCAATGCGAAATCGGCGCAAAATGTCCCTCTCTTAGGGTTCGAAATCTGCCAACGCTTTGGGCGAAATGTATCAAATTTGTGAAATTGTACGCGGAGCGCCGCCGATCACTTCATTTTCATCGCCACCGGCTGGACTACCCGGTTCAGTTTGGTCTAAGCCAATTGTAATTGATCAAAACCCCCGAGGCACAAAATGGGACCTTCCGTATTCACCGCTGACACATCTGACGAAAAGATGAACCGCATGGTTCATAATGCGGCGACTGCGTCCAATTTTCTGAAGGCGGTCAGCCATGAAGGCCGTTTGATGATCCTGTGCCACTTGGTATCGGGCGAAAAAACCGTGACCGAGCTCGAAGAATTGCTGAGCGCCCGTCAAGCGGCCGTGTCCCAGCAGCTCTCCCGCCTGCGTCTCGAAGGTCTGGTGATTCCACGCCGGGATGGCAAAGCGATTTACTATCGACTGGCAGATGAACGGCCACGCCGGATGCTAGAACTGGTTTATGATATGTTCTGCGAACAAGAAGCCAGCACCGCAACAGCGGCCTAAACGCCTCGATCCCAGAGAGCGGATCCAATGCCCCGCGCAAACGGGGCACTCAGGTGTTGCCTTGCGCTAGGCCTGTCCGGCCAGCAATCCCGCGTTGCCCCCCGCCGCCGTTGTATCCACACACAGATGGCGTTCATGCACTGCATGGGCGCGATCCAAATGATCGGTGATCACCGGCACCAAGGCGCGGTCGCGCGCGCAAAGCGCTGTCGCCAATCGGCGCGCCGTCTCTCGATCGCCCCACCAAACAACCCCAGCTATATCAGAGACCACCCGCAACACATCCGGGCCAAGCGCGCCTTCGACCGCAACGGCCACCCCGCCGAGCGCCTGCACCTCGCTCACCTGTTGGCGTCGCGCCTCTGGGCCTGGGCCAAGGCACAGCAAAGGTGGGCGCGCATGGCGGCTAAGCCGGTTCAATTCGCCGGTCGGGCCGGGCAAAACCTCGGACGGCAAAACCGCTGCTGCCGGGGCGTTCAACATCATCTGCTCAAGCTGCATCAGGCTGCAGTGCACCTGCGGATCGCTGTCGTCAAAACGAGCCGCCGGTGTCTTGCTGAACCGAGGCAGGTACAATGGACCTCCTGCTTTGGGTCCGGTGCCGGACAGACCTTCGCCGCCAAATGGTTGGCTGCCCACAATCGCCCCGATCTGGTTGCGGTTCACATAGATATTGCCCGCTGCAACGCGATCGGCAACATGCTGAACGCGCCCGTCAATGCGGCTGTGCAATCCAAATGTCAGACCATAACCAGTTGCGTTCACTGCGGTAATCACCTTGTCGATTTCATCCGCTGCAAAGGTCACGATATGCAGCACCGGCCCAAAAACTTCGGCCTTTAGATCGGCGATACTTTGCAAGCGGATCAAGGCAGGGCCCACAAAATGGCCGGTGGTGGGGGCTGCCAATTGGTGCACCAAACGCCCTTCCACCCGCGCCCGTGCAATATGTTGATCAATGCCAGCCCGGGCCTGAGCGTTGATCACCGGGCCAACATCCGTAGACAAAAGCGCGGGATCACCGATCTGCAGCTCCTCCATCGCGCCAATCAACATCTGCTCTAAGGAGGGGGCGATATCCTCTTGGACATAGAGGCAGCGCAGCGCCGAGCACCGTTGCCCTGCGGATTGAAACGCCGAGACGACAATGTCGCGCACGGCCTGCTCTGGCAGCGCGGTGCTGTCCACGATCATCGCGTTCAGCCCCCCCGTTTCCGCGATCAATGGCGCCCCCGGTTCTGAAGACTGGGCCATGCTGGCTTGAAGCAGCTTTGCGGTGGCGGTTGAGCCAGTAAAGGCCACGCCCGACACACGCGGATCAGCCGCCAAGGCTTGGCCAATCACCCGGCCCTGCCCCGGCAAGAGTTGCAATACCTCTGTTGGCACCCCCGCTTTATGGAGCAATTGAACGGCCACATGCGCGATCAAAGAGGTTGCTTCGGCAGGTTTGGCCAAAACCCCGTTGCCAGCCGCCAAAGCCGCCGCAACTTGACCGCTAAAGATAGCCAAAGGGAAATTCCAAGGGCTGATACAGGTGAACACACCACGCGCCGGAGCCTGAAGCGTGGCGCTTTGAACGGCGTAGTAGCGTAGAAAATCAACCGCTTCGCGCAGCTCTCCCACCGCATCCGCCAAGGTCTTACCCGCCTCAGCCGTCAAAAGCTGAAACAGCATCCCAAACTCTTGTTCATATAGATCGGCGGCCCTGTGCAGGATCGCCGCGCGCTCTTCCCCAGAAACCATCCACGGTTTGGCCGCCGCCAAAGCGGTCTGTGCATCTTGCGCTGATGCTTCGCGGACATGGCCGATCAAAGCACCGGTGACTGGATTGATGACGTCAATTCGCTCTGCCGTTTCGGACTGACCGTGGATCAACGGTGCGGCGTGATACAGGTTTTGCACCGGCATGGCTTGGGCAATCCGCTCCAGATCTGCGCGATCATTCAAATCAAACCCAATCGAGTTGCGCCGATCAGGGTTGAACAATTCGGTCCCTGTCGCAATGCGGTGCCCGTCATGGGCTTGCAAAGCCTCAAATGGACAGGCCGCAACCACCTCGGGCGGCAAATCAGTGTCCAATATTTGGTTCACAAAAGAGGAGTTCGCCCCGTTTTCCAACAATCGGCGCACGAGATAGGCCAACAGATCGCGATGTGCCCCCACGGGAGCATAGATCCGGCACCCAGTGCCATGCGCCTTAAGCACTAAATCATGCAGGGCTTCCCCCATGCCATGCAGCCGTTGAAATTCAAAACTTTCCGCTGCCAGATCGCGCCCCATGTCCAACACAGCCGCCACCGTATGGGCGTTGTGAGTGGCAAATTGCGGATAGATTCGATCCGTCATGCCAAGCAATTTGCGCGCGCAGGCGATATAGCTGACATCCGTGGCCGCCTTATGGGTAAAGACCGGAAATGCTTCTAAACCTTGCACTTGGGCGTGTTTGATTTCCGTGTCCCAATACGCGCCCTTGACCAAACGCACCATAATGCGACGATCAAGGCGGCTGGCCAGCTGATAAAGGCCATCCAAAACCGGTACTGCACGACGTCCATAGGCTTGGACCACAACACCAAACCCGTGCCACTCTGCCAAAGCAGGATCGGCGAGAACGGCTTCGATCACCTGCAACGACAGAGCAAGCCGATCTGCCTCTTCGGCATCGATGTTGAACCCCATGCCTGCCCGTGCTGCGCGGCGCGCCAAAGCCGCCACCACAGGCACCAGCTCGGCCATCACGCGTTCAGATTGCGCCTCTTCATAGCGTGGGTGCAGCGCCGAGAGTTTAACCGAGATCCCCGGGTTGCGGCGCACATCCGTCCCTTGGCACGCCGTGGCGATGGCATCGATCGCCGCCCCATAAGCCGCCGCATAACGATCCGCATCGTCGCTGGTCATCGCTGCCTCGCCCAGCATGTCATAGGAATAGCTATACCCTTTGGCCTCTTGGCCCTGTGCCCGCTGCATCGCCGCCTGAATGTCTTGGCCCAACACAAATTGCCGCCCCATTTCACGCATGGCGCGCACCACGGCTGTGCGGATCACCGGTTCGCCCATACGCTTCACCACCCGCTTTAACGTGCCCACCAAACCTGTCGCATCGGCTTGCAAAACCTGCCCCGTCAGCAACAACCCCCACGTCGAGGCATTGACCAGCGGTGAAGCCGATTGGCCAAGGTGTTCACTCCAATCCGACGGGGCAATCTTATCCTCGATCAACGCATCAATCGTTTCGGTGTCCGGCACCCGCAAAAGCGCCTCGGCCAAACACATCAGCGCCACGCCCTCTTCGGTCGACAAACCATATTCGGCCAGAAAGACCTCCATCATTCCCGGCTCCGCCTCGTCGCGCAATTGGCGCACAAGTTCGCTGCCTTGGGTCACGATGGCGGCGCGTCGGGTCGCAGACAGATCCGCCAAAGCCACCAGCTCATGCAAAACCACGGTTTCATCCCGTCGTTTGTCCATAGGGGGAAATCCTGAAATATCGGGCATGTGATGGCTCCTTGGGTGCGGGTCTTTGTTCGAATCTTAGCGGATATTTTGGCTGCCTTTTGTCTGTTTTTGCTGATAGTATAGCCAAAATCACCAAAATTGGGCACCTCGATGGACCAAGTGACCACCTCTGGGTTTGAACTCGATACATTCGACAAATCCATCCTCGCAGAGTTGAGCGCCAACGGGCGTCTGACCATGACCGATCTCGCGCAGCGCGTTGGCCTGTCAAAAACACCCGTTCTGGCACGGGTGCGCCGATTAGAAGCTGAAGGCTATATCACCGGATACCGGGCCCAACTGTCGGCCGTCAAACTCGGGCTCGACCATATCGCCTTTATCGAACTCAAACTTGCAGACACTCGCGAAGAGGCCTTGAGCGCATTCAACAAAGCGGTGGCCACAATCCCCGAAGTTGAGGAATGCCACATGATCGCGGGAGGGTTTGACTATCTGTTGAAAATCCGAAGCCGCGACATCCGTGATTATCGCCGCGTGCTAAGTGAACAGATTTCGTCCCTGCCCCATATCGCGTCAAGCTCCACCTATGTTGTGATGGAGGCAGTCAAGGACAACGGTGTCCAACCAACGGGTTTGCGTTGATCACGTGAGATTGGCGTTCTCACTTAATCTCTGCGCCCCCTGCTCGATGTCTTGGATCCATGTTTTGCGATGCTTGCCCCAGTCCGCGGCGTCGCATTCCTCGACCCGCTTGATCGCAACCTGAAGGTCGGGCCACCCAACCAGACCTGCCATGCCGGCCAAATCATGCGCGGTGTCCCGATGGGGTTGCGCCAATTCTCCGGCTTGGTGCAGTGATTGGCACAGCACCCCCACATCATGTTGAAATTGATGCAGGGTTTTGGTGGCGCGCTCTTTGCCCATGCGCTTTACCAAATCGTCCCACGGCGTATGGGTGGACCGGGCCAGAATTGGCTTGCTCTGAGCGGTGTGATCCAGCGTCGCCGAGCCAAAAATTTGCGCCAGTGCAATTTCCAACTGCTCGACGCTGATGGGCTTGGTGACAATGCCGACAAACCCTGCCTCTGAAATCCGCGCATGATCTTCGGCGGCAGCATGGGCGGTGGCGGCAATGACTGGCACGTCTTTACAGGCCCCAACGCCCGTCTTGATATGGTGAAGCACCTCGATACCATCCATATCGGGCATGCTAATATCCATGATGATCGCATCAAAGAGGTGCTCATTGGCGCGTTCAAGCCCCGGCACGCCGCCGTTGCGATCTTCGACTGTGTGGCCAAGTTCGTGCAGCATATCGACAATGATTTCACGGTTGATGTCGTTGTCCTCGACCACCAACAGCGACTTGCTGGAAATTTTCGCCATCCGTTGCGGCGCATCGCTCTGTGATCGGGGCATATCCGCACCGATGGGGGGCAATGGCAGAGTGATGCGAAACAGGCTGCCTTCGCCCTCGATGGAATCGACGTCGATCTCTCCCATCATCATGCCGACCAATCGTTTGGTGATCGCCAACCCAAGGCCCGTGCCCGCGTTGCGACGCCCATATGAGGTATCCAGCGTGACAAACTCATCAAAGATCGAAGCCAGCTTGGCTTCGGGGATGCCCACGCCGGTGTCAGCGACCCGAAACTCAACCATATCTCCGGCCAGCCGCTCTACTTCGATTGCGATCTCCCCGTTTTGAGTGAATTTCACCGCATTGCCAACCAAATTCACCAGACACCGATGCAAATGCACCGCGTCGCCAATCACATCGTTCAAATCGGGTGAAAGAACCTCCAATGTGATGGTGTTGCCCAGCGCCTTGGCAGGGGCGTATTGCGCCTCTTGGAGCTCTTGGAGCATGGCCAACAAATCAAAGGGGGCGAATTTGGGCTGAACTGCATCCGCATCGATGCGCGACAGGTCCAACACGTCGTTCACGTGGCTCAGCAGCAGATTGCCCGAGGTGCGCGCGGCCTCTAAGTTGCGGGTCTGGCGCGGTGTCAATGGATCGCGTTTGATCAATTCAACAGAACCCAAAATCCCGTTCAAAGGCGTGCGCATCTCATGGCTCATAACGGTCAAAAGATCTGATTTGGCTTTTTCTCCGGCGCGGGCTTCGTCACGGGCGCGTTTCAGGGCGGCCTCAGCCTCGACCTGTTGGGCAATGTCGCGCAAAAACGAGACGAACACCGTTTTGCCATCGGCAATGGCGGTGGTGATAGACACCTCAACGGGGAAATGTTCCCCCGATTTTCGAACCGCTTCGAGATGCAGTCGGCCCGCGTCGATCACCCGCTTTTCTTTGGTCTCAAGATAGCGCTTCATTCCAGCGCGATGCGCCTCTCTAAGATGGTCTGGCACGATAAGCTGGGACATCTCTTGTCCCAATGCTTCTTCGCGGGCATAGCCGAACACCTCTTCGGCGGCGCCGTTGAATTCAAGGATATGCCCATCGGTATCAAGCACCAAAATTGCATCCAAAGAGGAGGCCACCATCGCTTCGAGCCGAGATTGCGCCAAAGCCTTTTCAGTGGCCGCGCGGTCGCCTTTGCGCAAAAGCTGCAGCAAGACCAAGATCAAACCGCCCAGCGCAAGAATTAGACCGACACCGGAAAAGGCCATTTTGGTCATAGTGCCATGAACATGCGATCGGGCCTGATCGGATTGACGGGCAAAAATCGCCACACCGCTTAGGGTCAATGCCCGCACCCCACCCTCTTGCGCGCGGGTGTCCTCTATCAGCTGTGGCAGGTAGGCGATCAGCTCGACCTCGGGGCCGTCTATGACGGTGGCCGAGCGATCCAGATAAGCCCGTAGATCCTTGAGATGGCTTTGATTGACGGCAATATCGCGCAGTTCTGCAAAATTGGCACCCCGCTCTAGGGTCACGACGCGGCTGTAAAAAATGTCAAACCGTTTACGCACATCGGCCAAACCGTCCGGCGTGCCCGATTGCGCTTGGGTCATGGCCGCAGCTGCGCGGGCCAACTCCACCTCGAGTTGAGACAACGTCCATTGCACATTGTCCGTCGGCGCGGTGGCCAAATCGCGCAAATCAATGGACACCTCGCGGGTCAAAAGCGCGGTTTGCCCCAACAAAAACAGCAACAATGCGACCAAAACACTGGCGCGAGCCCAACCAAACGTCGTCATTGTGCGCAAATTGATCACCTGTTTGCCAATTTAACCTTCGCCTTTGACGTTAATACGGTCCAGCTGCCATATGCTACGAGAATAATACTCCTCGGCTTGAAATTCTGGATTGCTGTCAAACGGGTACAGCACCCAAAGAGGCCCCTTGTCGCGCACCGACATCTCTTCGCCGTTCATTTCATAAACCAGCACCGCGCCCCCCGGCACGGCGTCCGTTAACGGCATCTCCACCGCGTAATCGTTCAAGGCAATCATCTCCAGCGTGCCTGCGGTGACCCCCAACTGATCCATCAAACTGTGCATGGAAACACCGGTGAACGTGTTCTCACCCTCGGTCCAAATGGTTTCCGTTTTGATTTCCACCACCGGCATGGCGCGCAGCATATCAAGATCATAGGCAACGGTTTGCCCCGCGTTGGCCCCTGTCAACGCCCCACTGACGCTTAGCACTGCCGACGCAGCGCTATCCGCCATGGCCGAACCGATCATAGTAACCGAGAGTGCCGCAGCACAGGTGAGCGTTTGGATCCACATCATCTTCATCCTCTAATTGGCTTGAACATGATCTTTTCTCCCATACGCACGCCCTGTGCGGGGAGGTTCAACAGGATAGGAAACTAACCTTTGGGTTAGGACCGCTATACTGGCGGACGGCATTCTAGTCAGACGCGCTTCGATCCAAGCCCCCCAACCCCATATTCTTCATAGCCAAGACGAAAACTGGCGTTAGGATACACTTATTAGGGTAGTCCCGGGTGACGGTCTGATTGTTGTATCAGCAAGTTTACATTGTTTGGGTTCATTGTTGAGGAGAGACCATGCGCATATTGATAGCAGATGATCATGAAATGGTGCGCGACACGCTTGCGTCCTTTCTGGCCACCGAAGGCCGGATCCAAGTTGTTCCAGCGGCGGATCTGGATGAGGCGCTGAAAGCGGTCACTGCAAAAGGCCCCTTTGATTTGGTGCTTTTGGATTACAAAATGCCCGGCATGAATGGGTTGCAGGGTTTGAAGCAGGCCATCGATACCTTTCCCGATCAAGGGTTTGCGATCCTGAGCGGCACAGCCCCCAATCACGTTGCCCAAGAAGCCGTCGAAGCCGGAGCCAAAGGGTTTCTGCCCAAATCGATCGGCGCCAAGTCCTTGGTGAACGCGATCAAGTTTATGGCTCTGGGTGAAACCTATATCCCGGCCGACATTATGCAAAATGCCGGGGACGACGCCGCGTCGCCCTTTAGTGAACAACTCAGCCAACGCGAGACCGAAGTTCTGAAAGGTCTGTGCGAGGGGCTTTCCAACAAAGAGATTGCGCGCGATCTGGGCCTTCAAGAGGTGACGATCAAATTGCATGTGCGCACATTGTGCAAAAAGCTGAACGCCAAAAACCGGACCCACGCGGCGGTGATTGCCAAAGAGGCGGGCTTTAATTGACCCGCCTCTGGCTTGCCTTTCGATATTAGAACAGGAATGAATCATAGAGTTGATCCAAGGTCGCGCCGGTTTGTTCCAGCGTGACCGTTGTGTCGCCAAGGGTCACATGCGTATCGCCTGCAGCGTCCAACGTGACATTGTTGGCAAACCATTGGGCTACGTCCTGCAAGTCAAGCTGGCGCAGATCAAAGCGATCCCGCTCTGTAACAGAGTAGTCCAGGATCACATCCGTCCCACCGCTGAGGTCATCGGTGCGAAACACAAACCGATCCGCATCAGCCCCACCCGAGGCGATATCGCTGCCCGCCCCAAGGTAGATCGAGTCGCGCCCCGCGCCGCCATTGAGCACATCATTGCCCCCGGCCCCGCTGATATTGTCGCGCCCATCGCCACCGTTCACGACGTCATCGCCAGAGCCGCCGTTCAAACGGTCGCGCCCCTCTCCTCCCTCAAGGGTGTCATTGCCGGTGCCACCGCGCAGCTGATCCGCCCCGGTGCCGCCTTCAAGCAGATCCTGACCTGACCCGCCCAACAGCGTGTCGTTGTCGCCGTCCCCGGACATGACATCATCCCCAGACCCGCCAATCATGGAATCGGCGCCTTGCCCGCCAGACAGACGATCCGAACCAGATCCCCCGTTCAGCAGATCGTCGCCTTCTTGACCAAGCAGCGTGTCCGTGTCCGATCCCCCCTGCAGATCGTCATTGCCAGCCCCGCCCCGCAACAGATCGTCACCGGTGGCGCCTTGCAAGACATCTGCGCCGTTGCCGCCATCCAGCGTGTCGCGTTGCCCGCCCCCCGACAGGACGTCATCCGCATCCCCACCAAACAAGACATCAAAGCCGCTTCCGCCTTGCAACGTGTCGGCCCCTGCCCCGCCATCAAGGGTATCGTGACCTGCGCCGCCATCGATCATATCGGTGCCATCGCCGCCATAGAGGATGTCGTCATCCTCCATCAAAAGATTGCCAAATTGATCGTACCGCGTGCCATCCAGATCATAGACCGAATATCGGCCATCCGAAATCGCATCGGGCCCCGACCCACCATAGAGTTGGTCGTTGCCATCCCCGCCCATCAGACTGTCGCCCCGGCTTCCGCCAATGGCCATGTCTTCGCCAATGCCGCCCTCTAGGGTGTCGGTGCCACCACCGCCAACAAGATGGTCGTCATAGCTCAGCTCCCCTTCGACCGTGGCCACCAGTCGCAAGTCGCGCAACAAGACATCAGCTTGTAAATCGACCTGTGCAAAGGGGCTTAGGGCCCGTGGATCCGCCGCACCGTCGTTGGAATAGGATCCCGGCGCGGCTGTGATGAGAACAAGCCGAGCCGTGTTGCTTTGGGCATCGATTTCCACCCGGTAGATCCCACCAGAATTGCCGGTGGCATCGTTCATATCGTGGTCACCATTGTTGCCACCCACGAAGAGATTGCCATCACCGTCATAGATCGCCGCCCCAAAGGTCATGCGCGGCACACCATCCATGATGGTGTCACCGATTTGCGTCGACACCACCTGAAGCGTGCTCACCTCTGGTGCGCCGCTCGAAATATCTACTCGCACCAAAGTCGCGGGCGCTCCTTCCTGCGACGGACGTTCAACGCCTGTGAAGCTTTGCGTTGCCGCATCATAGGACAGATCATAAACGTTGCCCGGAAACGCCCCTGCAGGCAGTTGGAACTCGGTCGAAACCGGATTGCCATTTGCATCCAGCGTGTCCACATCAACAACGGCGACCCGATCAAGGCTAGAATGAAAGCTCCATAAGTTGCCCTGATCGTCAAAGTCCCCGGTCCACGACCGAAACGGCGCTTCGCCAATGCGATACACCGCGCCAGTTGCGTCAAACATCACCAGATCCGAGCGGCTGACCTGCACGCCAAGCGCGTCTGTGCCCTCTCCGACCGCTGTGCCATAGATCAGGTTGTCTTGCTGGTTGAACCCGATGGCATTGACGTTCACCGCGCCATCGACACCCACCTGGGCATAGGTTTCTGTTTCCGTGTCAAAGACATGCATCGTGCCATTCAGCACCTGATACAGGTTGGATTGCCCGTCAGCGAAGGCCGAAACCGTGACCGGCGCGCCATCGATCTGTACCTCTGATTGATAAGAATACACAGCGCCAGACGTATCGATTTCTGGACCAGACTGCGGCCCTGCGATCGAACGGATCGAAATCTCAGAGTTGGCGCCAGTGGCGGTGAATTGCACCATCTGTTCGGCAAAAGCCCCGCTTTGGGTTTCCAACGTGCTGACAAGCACCCCATCAACGCGGATTTCAATCCCGCCCGAGGTGATCCCAGCGGCAAAATTCGCCGCCAGATCCAAGTTCAACTGATACACCCCGCCAGCTTCGGTGCTGACGCTTTGCACCATCTGTTGATGGCCGTTGTCCAAGTTGGTCACCTGCCAGTGACCCGAGTTGCCAAACTCTGTCAGGGTCATTCCGGCGCTTCCCGCGCTCAGCAGGTTTTCATCAGCGTAATCACCAAACAGGTGATCTGCACCCGCGCGCCCCTCAAGCGTGTCATTGCCTGACAGGCCTTGGATTTGATCGGTGTCCCGTGTGCCCTCGATCGTGTCGGACAGTCCGGTGCCAAGTAGTTCATTTGCAAGTGGCATACTTTGCCCTCCGTTATCTGAGTGTGCGATTACCAACCGATGCCGTTCACGGCCGGTTCAACTTGGGTTTCTGCGCCGCGGAACAAACCAACCAGATCGATCACGGCCCGGGCGCTGGCCTGGCGTGCAGCCATCCGATATGCCGCGCTGTTGTGGGTGACGACCAACACGTCAGAGTGACTTGTCACCTCGCCAAGGTCCGCACAGAGCATCTCTGGCAGGTCCCCCGCCAAGCGCTGTAGGCCTTCTGATCCGTGGCGCACATAGTTCAACTGCCCCTGCAGCGGCGTGTCTGGTGTGATCGCCTGATCATGCACCCGCAATTCGACACCTTCATCGCGCAAGGCCGCCATCACCTCTAGGATTGGGCTTTCGCGCAGGTCATCTGTCCCCGGTTTGAATGCCAGTCCCAAGATACCAACGCGCTTGGCACCGGTGGCGCGCACCATGTCGATTGCCTCTTGGATATGCGCCCGGTTGGAGGCATCCAGATTTTCAATCATCGGCAGTTCAATGCCCGCATCTTTTGCCATATGCGCCACCGCTCGCACCTCTTTTGGAAGGCAGGACCCGCCATAGGCAAACCCTGGCTTTAGGTAGTATGGGGACAGGTTCAGCTTGGTATCTTGCACAAAGATGTCCATGACCTCGCGGCTATCAATGCCACCGGATTTGCACAGGCGCCCGACCTCGTTGGCAAAGCACACCTTGGTCGCATGCCAGACGTTGTCGACATATTTGACCATTTCGGCGGCCTCGACGGTGGTGACGATTGGGTTTGGATCCACGGGCAGATAGATGTTGCGCATGATTTCGGCGCTGCGCAGATCCGTTGTGCCAATCACCGTCTTTGGCGGATTGTGAAAGTCATCAATCGCCACGCCTTCGCGCAGGAACTCTGGGTTAAAGCACACACCAAAATCGCGACCGACCTTCTTGCCGGAATGCTCTTCCAGGATCGGCACCATAATTTTCAGTGTCGTACCCGGTGGAATCGAACACCGCATGGCAAAAACATGAAAATCGCTTTTGTCGCGCAGACCTTCCGCCATCGAGCGCGCCGCGGCTTTGATATAACTATAGTCACACCCGCCATCGGCCGATGTGGGCGTGCCCACCGAGATGAAAGAGACCGTGGTGTCGCGCACCGCCTGAGCCAGATCATCCGTGGCCGTGATCAGATTGTCCGTGACCCCCTGCATCAACGTTTCGCCAAGGTCTTTCTCGTGAATTGGGCTTTGACCGGCGGAAATCTGAGCGATCTTTGTCGCGTCCACATCAACGCCAACCATCCGGTGTCCCAGACCCGACAGGCAGGCCACAGAGACCGCGCCGACATAGCCAAGGCCAACAACGCTGATGGCAGGTTTTTCAACAGAAACCGGGGCCACGGCCTCGGCGAAGTTTACGTCTAGTTTAACAAGTTCCATATCACCCTCCAGATGTCTTGCATCCAACCTAGGCGGAACAGACCAGACCGTGTGACGTGCGGTGGGTTAGGTTTGAGACCGAAGGAATAAACCTCCTATCCTTTCGATAAACCCATACATTCAAACAAAAAAACGGCCCGCATGGGAAACCATGCAGGCCGTTCAACGACAGGTGCGATAGGGGTCCGAAACCGCCTCTGTCGAACAGTGTTTCCCGCTTGGAACCCGCCGAACAATGAGCCGTTCAGGGGTGTTCCGGTCGTCAAAGGCGCGGGTTAAGACGTCTTGGACGAGGTGGGAAAATTCTCTGGGTTAAGTGCCTGAGCTAAAGATTGCAGTCTGTCGCCAGGTCGTTTTTTGAAATTGCTTCCTTTTCATTTCGGGCTGCGCTGTCTTGCGTCTGTCTCTTTTTTACGATGCCTGCGCCGCAATGTGGGGCGCCAGAAGGTCAGAATTTCGCGCGAAAGGATAGGTGCGGTTCAAATGAACGGATTGTCCAACAGACCGACGTAGATCATCAGTGCCGTGACAAACACACCCACTGCGGTCAGCAGCTGAAACTTGGCGAACCCGTTCTTTACGCGCTCAAGCAGGCCTGCCCCTTCTCCTGAGGATTGGTTGCCACGGTTGGACCATTTCTGTTTAGACAGATGAAAGATCATAAAGATCTTAACCGAGGCATTGATCACCTGATTGAGGTACAGAATAAACGGCCAGCTCATGTCTGCGCGCCGCGCATAGCCGATCAAAAACAACGACAGAACCAGTCGCGAAAAAATCACCCAGATCAAACAGTTCCACGCATATCCCGGTGCAATCACCGATCCAAATACCGCCATAATCGGGCTGACCATCATCGTCCACATCGCAAGGCGCTGATCGACAATGCACCACCAAATAAAGAAGGGCATCGCCGTTGGCCCCAATGCAATCGCACGAGATCCGTTGCGCAGCATATTGCCCGACCAGCGGCGGAAGTTTTGCACCATGCGCTGTAGGCCGTTCTCTTTGATCACCTCAATCGTATAGACCGTCGCATCTGGCACATAGGTCATTTTGGCGCCCAAGCTCAGCAGGCGATACCAGCTGGATTTATCGTCGCCCGACAGAAACCGGAACCGCCCCCAAAGCCAGTGATCCAAGTGATCGGCTTCGATATTGCGAATGAATTCAGAGGTAAGGATATGACGTGCCCGAAACACGCTCATACGGCCGGTCAGCGTCAGTACCCGATTGGACACCGCGTGGCTTTGCATGGCCAAACGGCGCTGCGCAAATCGCATGTCCAGCCAGCGCGCAATCCACCCCGGCCCATAGCAAATCACCTCTTCATCGGTGGTCAGGGCCTGCAACTCTCGGTCGGCGCCAAACATCGACAATGTCTTGCGCAGCACATCCGCCCCATAAAGCGCATCCCCATCCATAAAGATCACCAGATCATCCGGATCCACTTGATCACGAGACATGGCGCGCAGGATCAGGCCAATGGCCATCCGCTTGCCCGGTTGGTTCTGGCGCACAAAAACGACCTTGGCCAGATCATCAGGAATGTCTTGGGCATAGGTTTCAATAAAGGACCGGATGATCAATTCGTCATAAGAGCTGCCGGTACCGATATAGAGCGTGGTTGGGATTTGTTCGGCGCGAATTTGCCCCAGGATCGACCCAATGACACGCTTGGTGATCGAGGGCTCTTCGTAATAAGTCGTCATCTGGATGTTCAGCCGTTTTGGCCGCCAGCCCTGATCCCACAGCGCATCAGCGCGCCGCCGCTTGCCCGGCCAAATCAGGCGAGCATAGATTTGCGCGCGCACCGCATGGGTGAACCACCACCCAAACCGCCACATGCCCAATGATCCCAGCACCACCGTGATATGCATGACTTCGGGATTGAAGAACCGATTGGGCACGCTGGCCATCAGCCACAACAGCACCATGAACACCACAACCAGAAAGGTGAAATGCGGCAGGCTCCACTTGGCAAAATATGACGGATTTGGCGTTTCAAACCCACGCAAACGCTTGGCCAAGTCTTTGTCGAATTCATATTCATCCTCGGGACTATACATCGCCATCCTCCGGGGGGGTTGACCACGGGAGCCACGTCAGAGCAGAGGCTTTCATCCGATCCAGAATGCGGCGCTCTGCTTCAAGCTTGACCGGCGCACCCTGCGCCAAAATCTGGCGGCTGTCCGCCACGCTAAGCGAGATGGGTTGAACCGTGACAACAATGCCGTATTCGCCGGGCCGCTCTGGAATGCCACCAGCCGCGACATCGGTGACCACGGCGCGCAGCACCTGCTTTTCCCCCCGAGAATTGACCCCGATCCGGGCAGGCATGCCAACATGAATGGTCTGTGCATACCGTTCAGACGCCCAGCCGACGACATCGCGCATCGCGTCTTGTTCAAGCGTGACCACCGGAACGCCTTGGGCCAGAAACTGACCTTGGCGCACCAACACATCGCCCACCACGCCATCGGTGTCTGCCACCACATCCGTAGCGGCGGCCAAACCTTTTTGCCCATCCCGACGGGCGCGCAGTGTTTTGACCAAGAGCTGCTTCTCGCTCAGCTGAGCTTGTACCAGACGATAGGTCACTTCGACTGGGTCATATTCATTGGCTGCCACCAGATCCTGTTGCTTTAGCTCATCCCACTGCCACAGCAGATCGCCGAATCCACGGCGCGCCACATGGGCTTCGTAGATCCGCCCGGCCCCTGCCATGCGAATTTCATCCGCAGGCTCGTGGCGCAGCTTCTCCAACTCGGTCAAGGCCCGGGTCAATGTGTTGCGATGACGTGTGGCGTCACTTAACCGCGACCGCGCTTCGGACAATTTGGCTGTCACTGCTGGATCACTCATGCTGATCAGCACATCCCCAGCTTTGACCCGATCGCCGGGGGCAACAAGGATCTTGCCCACATAGCTGTCACGCAATGACACCAAGGTTTGGATCGGCGCCTGTACGCGGCCGTGACGGATATCAATACGGTCCAGATTGGTCAGGATATTGCTGCCAACAACCCCAACGACCAAGGCCATGCACGCCACATAGGTCGCCACATGGATCACCGCCCGAAGCACCTTTGCGTGCCGCCACCGCCCGGCTGTTGCGGCTGATTTTTCGCTTTCCGTTTCGCCCATTGGCACCAGATCCAACGGCGTATCCAAGCTTTTGATCACATCCTCAGACGCAACCATCCGCCCCGACAGCAAAGAGCGATAGAACAACGCCAAAGTTTCACGTTGGCGACCGCTCAGCCCCTTAAAGGCAATGTCATTGCTGTCTTCGATCCGCTCCAGGCGCACAGGAAAGCGCACATCGACACCTTGAAAAGGCACCGACAGCGTCCCGGTTGCGGGGCACTCGGGTCCGTCCTCGGGCCAGACCAGCGCTGCAAGGGACCACCGCTCAACACGAACGATGTCACCCTGTGGCGTTTCTAAACAAAGCGCCGCGCTCACCTTCAGATCAAGGTCAGGACTTGGGGATGTGTGTTCTACTCGCAAAGGACCCTCTAAGTTGAAACACGTTGCCCTGATCATAGTTCTCGGTGTCTGGGTCTTGCGGGTTCGTTTGGCGCAGGCTAAGGGGATTGGGATAGGACTTATGACCCAAAGGTTATAAACCCGACCCCAAGGCGAGAATTTCAGTGCTTATCTGGAAAAAGACGCTAGAAACCGCCTGTGCCTTTAGGCGCACAAAACGTTCAACAATACGCAATATTCAATATATTTTATTGAAACTTGCGAAAAACTCGATATTTTTCTTTTATGAACAATTCCGTAAACGCCCCGATTTTTCAACAGGACGCTCCGGCCTCTTCAGCCACGCACAAAGCTTATACAGCGTTGCGCCGAATGATCCTTGTGGGCGAGCTTGCGCCGAATGAAAAATTGAAAATCGACACGCTGCGCAAGGTTCTGGATACCGGGGCCTCGCCAGTGCGAGAGGCGCTCAGCCTGCTGACCTCTGACCAATTGGTCGAGCGGATTGATCAACGCGGATTTCGCACCGCCCCCACCAGCAAAGCCAACTTCGAAGAGATCCTGAACCTTCGGTGTTATCTCGAAGATATGGCGCTGCGCCAGAGCATCGCAAATGGCGGTGACGAGTGGGAAGAACAACTGGTTCTCGCCCATCACCGCATGGTCAAAGAAGGTCGTGACAACGTCGAAGCCTTCGAAGAGCTCCACAAAGCGTTTCACATCGCGTTGCTGTCAAACTGTGGCTCTCCTATTTTGCTGAAGTTCTGCAACCAGCTTTATGATCTCAACATTCGCTACCGTTATTTGGCAGGGCGCGCATTGGGATATAAAAAGCGGGACATCAGCAAAGAGCACTTGGATATTTTGGCCGCAGCGACCTCTTCTGATGCTGATAAAGCGTCTGACTGCCTGCTGAGCCACTATCGCCAGACTGGTGCATTTTTGACCGATCTTCTGGATAAAAACGGCAGACCGATCGATTGATTTCACACCTGTGAATTGGTCATCAATCTGGCTCGAAAATCCGGCCTCGCCCTGACACTAGGATGCGATAACCCGTTGATTTTTATAAAAACATGAAGAACTCGGCACAACCAACACTCTTTTGAGGGCACATTCCTGAGAGGACCGTCCACTTGTAAACCCTGTGCGTTCGGGTGGTTTCGCTGCAAGAACTGCAGGTCAAACAGATGAGATGTCAGGTTGAGTGCTCAATCCGTCTTACTTGACGGAGAGGGGGGGGATCGGCCCACAAACACGCGGCAGGCCGATCTATTGATTTCCCTTAGGAGGACGGTGCCAAAATCAGGTCGAAGTCGACCCGTGAATAGGCGTCGTTCACGCTGCCTGACAGGGCAAAACCCTCTGGGAAGCTGCCTGCGGGCTGTGCGACATAGGTCATCACCAAATCCGAACGCACACCAAACACAGTGTCTTGGTCCAGATAAGGATCGTCGTCAGGGAACACTTCGGTCACCAGCGACCGGAAACCCGGTGCCGAGACGATATAGTGCAGGTGCGACGGGCGCCACGGATGGCGACCAGCCGCGTTGAGGATCTCGCCGACCGGGCCATCATCTGGCACGGTATAGCTGACAGGACGAACAGTGGTGAAGGCATAGCGCCCGTTCTCATCCGTAGTCATCAACCCGTGGAACGAGTGAATGTTCTGATCAGGATCCTGACTGGAATAGAGGCCATTTGGCGCGGTTTGCCAGATATCGATTTCAGCGTTTGGAATTGGATTGCCGTCCAGATCCCGCACGGTGCCTTCGACCAACAGCACCTCACCTTCAAAGTCGCGCTTCATGTCCCCGCCGATGGCCAAGGCCGGAGGATTTGAAACGTGGAACGGTCCAAGCACCGAAGAGCTTGTGGCCTCGGGGATCGAGTTTTGCATATCCACCAAGGACGACAGCCCCAACACATCGGACAGCAGCACAAATTCATTGCGCTCTGGTGTTGTGATCCGACCAGCCCACTCTAGGAATTCCAGCCCCTTGCGCCATTCATCATGGGTCAAGTTTGTTTCACGGGTGAAATCATGAATGTGACGGGCCAGAGCGGTCAACACCTCGCGGGTACGCGGGTCGGTGTCATCGCCGAAATAGCCTGCAAACACTTCGGTGATATTGTCTTTAGTTACTGAGCGCATCGGCGCCTCCTAGTTCAAAATTGCAGTGCTGAGCGCCGGGAAACGGATCAGCAAGATAAGGACGATCAGCATCACACCGGCAAAAGGCAGCGCCCCAAGGAACACGTCCTTCAGCTTGATACGATCATCATTAAGTGAGGCCTTGATCACAAAGCACGAGATCCCAAGCGGCGGTGTCAGCAGGCCAATCTCAGCCCCCACAACCGTCACAATGCCAAACCATACAAGGCTTAGGCCCATTGGTTCGATCAGCGGCAGGAACAGCGGCACAACGATCAAGATGATAGACGCCGTATCCAGCAAGGTGCCCAAGAACAGCATCATGATCACATACAGCACCATCAGGTGGAAGAAGGTCACGTTGCTATTGGCCAGCAGGTCTCCCAGCTCGTTTGGCAGGCCCGCAAGGCCCAACATCCGGCTATAGATCGAAGCGGCTGTGATCAGGAACAGGATCGACGCGGTGATGTGACCCGTTTCCAGCAAAGCATCCCAGAACCCTCTGAGGGTGATCTGACGACGCACAAGGGCAATCGCCAAGGCCACCAAGGACCCTGTTGCGCCCGCTTCTACGGGGGTCAACCAACCGGTATAGATCCCACCCAGAACCACAACAATCAGGCCGAGCGTCGGCAGGGTCTTGGACGCAATCTCGGACCAGGGCAAACGCTCATAGTCAGAGGCAGGACGACCGCCCACAAACTTGGGGAAGAACCGCCCCATGAACCAGATTGCCACCACATAGGCGATGGCCAGCATGATGCCAGGCACAACGCCAGCAAGGAACATTTCACCAACCGATTGCTCGGCCACAAAGCTATAGATGATCAACATCGCCGACGGCGGAATGATCATGCCAAGAACCGAAGACCCAGCCACAACACCCACAGCAAAGCGAGGATTGTAGTCATAGTTCAGCATCTGTGGCACCGAAATCTTGGAAAAGACCGAGGCCGAAGCAATTGAGGAGCCGGTCACCGCAGAAAACACCGTGTTGGCGCCAACTGTGGCCATGCCGATGCCACCTTTTACACGGCGAAAGCCTGTGCTCATCACTTCGTAGACATCACTGCCCAGCCCAGCTTTGGACACGACCAACCCCATAAAGGTAAACAGCGGCACAGTGGCAAAGGTGTATTCCATTACACTGTCACTGACAGCGACTTTGAGCAGGTTCATAGCCAGATCAAAGTTGTCGCGCATCAGCCAGATTGAGACAAATGACACCACACCTAGGGTGACGGGGATATAGACCCCCATGTAGATAAGAAAGACGATGGCAGCGACGGAAATCATGCCAATTTCGATGGGACTCATGATTTGTCCTCATGTTCGGGAGCGCGCACATTGGCGGGCTCAACTGCAGGCGCCAGAACTTTGAGGACGAAGATCGCCACACAGAGTGCTGCGCTTACGCAGATCGTGAGTTTGATTGGCCACCAAGGGGCCGTGAAGACGCCGGGCACACCAAAGAAGTCTTTGGTTTCCCACATATCGAGGAACTCTGGCCAAACGGCGACCAGGATCAGCGCCATGAAAATGGCAGAGATAGCTTCGATGACATGGCGCACAGCGGCGCCAAAGCGGGGGTATTTGTGTCCCAACACCACCAGAAATCCGTCAGAGCGGGTCAGACGACTGACACGCACAACATCCGGCAACTGTAGGAAAACGATCAACACCATCGAGAATTGAACTACTTCGACTGCGCCCAAGAAGGGGGCATTAAACACCCCACGCGCAACCACATCAAAATTCACGATTGCGACCAGCAACAAGACAACAAGGGTGCCAAAGGCATTCAGACCGATTGCCACCCCGTTGCCCAGTTTGGAAAGGCCCAAAACCGTTTGAATATAGGAAGATTTTACCAAGATTTTGGCCCTTTCCGAGATCAAGTCAACGCAGGATTATTCAGCAGTCCAGTCACGAACACCGACGTATCCAGCGGCTTCCAGTTTGGCCAAGTATGCAGAAAGCATCTCGGACCCTGGCTCACCTTTGCCATCCAAATTCGCGGCCCACTCGGCAGCAATGTTTGGCATCGCGTCGGCCCAGGCTTTGCGGCCTTCGACACTGGCTTCGGTGATTGTGCCACCGGCGGCGACATAGGCGTCACGGCTTTCTGTGGCGCGCTCCATTGCGATTTGCGCAATGTGGTCACGATACATAACCGACACTTCTTGCAGAGCCTCTTTCACTTCGTCAGGCAGTGACTCCCAATAGTCCGCGTTCACAGTCACGGTTTTGGAGTTCACAGCACCCAGATCAACGCTCAGCATGTGTGGCGCAACCTCGGCGATCTTGAAGGTTTTGGCCGCTTCTGGCCACAGCATAGCTTGGCCAACCAGACCGGTCTGCAGCATGTTGTAGAAGTCAGTCAGACCACCACGAACGCCAGCCGCCCCATCGATACCTTCGAGATACCGCAGGTTCATCCCGGCACCGGCAACGCGGGCACCTTTCAGATCATCTGGTGAGGTGATCGGCTGCTTTGAAAACACCTGATAGGTGTCCAAGACAACGCCAGTTGCCAGATAAACTTGGTTTTGCTCAGCAAACTCTTTTTGCATTGTTGGGAATTCACGAGCGATTTCGTCAACCGCTTTGGCAACCGCAACTGAATCCGCCGCCACAAATGGAGTCACAGCCGACAAAGCTTGGCTTGGCAGCTTGGATGAGTGGAAAATGGTCGTGACGATACCGATGTCACCCAAGCCCCATTTGATGCCTTCCAGAACGCCTTTGGGCTTAACGATGGACCCGCCATAGCTTTCTTGCCAGTCCATTTGGTAGTTGCCAGTTTCAGCAAGCTTTTTGTCAACTTCGGGAATAAAGAAGTTGGTGAATTCTTTGACCCAAAGCGCGCGCGCTGGGTATCCGTCGATAACCACGGCTTTGATGGTCTCTGTTGCCATTGCAGGCACTGCAGTGACACTCGCCATAAGCGCCGCAAGCGCTAGTCCTTTTGAAAAAACAGCCATCATTTCCTCCCTTGATGGTTTGTGTTTTGGATGCCTCAGGATTTACTCCACGTGACTTCCAGCTCAGTTCCAGCCGCCTTGAAAATCTTCGATAGCGGGCAGAATTTTTCGGTCTCGGTCGCAACACGGTCCAAATCAGCTTGATCCGCAGTGCCGTTTGAAACGACGTTCAAAGTAATCGCCGTAAAGGGAATCTCGATTTCCTCCTCCAAGGTGACGCCCCGTCGATCAAAATCGCAAGTTGCATCAATCGTCAGAGTCCCAATATCAACACCCAGCGCCTTGGCGCATTTGTTGCCGATAGTGTTTGTGCAGCCGATCAAGGCTGCCAAAGCTGTGTCCGTTGGCGTGGGGCCAAGGTTGGTCCCGTTGCGTTCCAACGGCTCGTCAATTGTGAAGCTCACATCGCGTGTGGAGATATCCACACGTGAATGGGACAAGCACTCGCCATGCGAGCGCAGCTTCACAGAGGTTTTCATTCGTATTCCAGCCATAGTGCCCTCACAGGAAAGAACAGGCTTTGTCGAACGGAAGGCGCGGCAGCTTTTGGAACAGCGCACTTTCGTCGGCATAACCTAGATTACACAGAAAATTCGACTTGAGGGTCGTTCCTGCAAAAAATTCTTCATCCACGATTTCATTGGAAAAACCGCTCATAGCGCCAACGTCCAGACCAAGGGCCCGCGCCGCGATCATGAAGTAGGCGCCCTGAAGGGTGCCATTGCGAAATGCAGTCACTTCAGAATGCTCAGGCTTGCCTTCGAAATGAGGCCGGCGGTCTTCGTGTGGGAACAGATAGGGCAGCTCAGTCCAGAAATCCAAGTCATGCGCAATGATCGCCGTCACTGGGGCCGCCATCATTTTGTCAATGTTTTTGGCTTTCAAGGACTTAGCAAGCCGCTCTTTGCCTTCGGGCGAGGTCACAAAGATGAACCGCGCCGGGCTGGTGTTCATGCTGGTTGGGCCATCTGCTGTGATTTGATACAGCTGATGGATCAACTCTGTTGGAACCGGCTTATCCTGCCAATCATAGTGCGAGCGCGCATTGGTCAGGATCAACTGCAATGCATCGTCGTCCAACCCCGAGGTCCGGCTGCGCAAATCTCGCACCGCCGCTTGGGCTTCTGCGCGGGCTTGCGCCAGTGCCTCTCCTGTTAGTCCCGCCATTATGCTGCATCCTTCTTGTAATCTGCTTCGTCGACAATTGGATTGGCCAGAATGCCAATGCCTTCGACTTCAACTTCGACTGTTTCACCTGGTACCAACCAACGTGGTGGCGTTTTTGCGTGGCCAACACCCGGAGGTGTGCCCATCGCGATATAGTCACCCTCTTCGAGAGTGGTGTATTCAGAGATAATGGAGATCGCCCGCGCCACCGACCATAACATGTCCGATGTGCTGGCGCTTTGCAGGATCTCATCGCCGACACGGCTTTCGATTTTCAAGCCAACCGCGCCTGCAGGCAATTCATCAGGGGTCACGACAAACGGGCCAATTGCCCCTGTGTCGTCAAAGTTTTTGCCCGGTGTCCACTGGTGAGTTTTGCGCTGATAGTCGCGCACGGACCCGTCATTAAACACTGTATAGCCAAAGACATGATCCAAAGCGTCTTCTTGTTTGATGTGGCGCCCACCTTTGCCAATGATCAACATCAGCTCAACTTCATAGTCCAAACGTTCAGAGCAGGTTGGACGCACAATCGGCGCCCCAGCTGGCACAAGCGATCGGCGGCTGCGCATGAACAAGGCGGGATATTCAGGCACTGCGTATCCGCCCTCTTTGATGTGGTCGGCATAGTTCAAGCCCAGGCAGATCGTTTTGGGGGGCTGATCGACCGGCAATGCCGGCACGATGCTGTCGACGCTCACTTCAGCAGAGGTCAGCGCGTCGTAATTCAATGAAACAGAATCACCTGACTGAATCAGGGACAAAATGTCAGTGGCTGAGTGCGAAACCATCTTAGCTGCTTCGCCTTTCACCATATAGGTACGCGTGCCTTCAGGCGTACTTCCGACAATAAATCTCATTGATAGGTTCCCCCATTTTTTTCTACCTTTGCCGATTATTTGTGCTACTGTCAATAAATATCGATTTTATTTTGGAGGCCAATAATGCCAAAATGGGAAGACTATAAGAGCCATGCAAAAGAGCGCGGCGCACTTGCTCTTGAACTTTATGCCGCTGAATCAACACCTTCTAGCGACGGACCACCTGTTCCTGACGTTTTGCCGGACCATTTGGCCTATCAAAGAGAGTTGGAAATCAGTGGAAACCTCGTTTTGGCGGGGCCGCTGTCCAATTCAACCGGCGAGATGATGGAGGGTACAGGACTAATCGTTTATCGCGCAAATTCTTTGGAAGAGGCCCAAACTTTGGCCGCCAATGACCCCATGCACAAGACAGGTGCGCGCACATATACACTGCGTCGCTGGCTGGTGAACGAAGGCTCAATTCAGCTGTCTGTTGGGCTGTCTACAAAAGCTGTGAACTTAAAGTGAGTTACTTGATGCCCCGTTCAAATTTGGTTTCTGAGTTCCTGACGACAATTCTGGATCGCCGTTGGATCGGCGCGCCAGAATTTGATCGTCCTTTAGACGAGTTATGCGATGCATTGTTTTCTGCCGAAGGTCAGGTGTCGGGGCGCAAAATCGCCACGACTATCTTGGCCAAGTATCAAGACCTAGATGAAGATGGGAAACTTGGTTTTTTTCGGTATCTCAATGCAACGTTGGACGTGGATGCTGACGCGATCTCCAGCTATGCTCAAGCCTATGCCGAAACCTCTGCCCCCGAAGACTTTGAAGCTTTGTCGCGCGCAGCAGAACCCAAACGCCAAGAACTCTTTCGACGATTGAACCAAGCAAATGCCGCCACTCACGGCCTGGTCAATATGCGTGCGGATCTGCTGCGCTTGCTGAAAGCGCATCCCGAACTGAAACGGACTGATTTTGATCTGACGCATCTCTTGCGCAGCTGGTTCAATCGCGGATTTCTGGTGCTCAAACAGATCAACTGGAACACGCCGGCCAGTATCCTTGAAAAAATCGTGGCCTATGAGGCCGTGCATGAGATTCAGGATTGGGACGACTTGCGTCGCCGGTTGCATCCCTCAGATCGACGTTGTTTTGCGTTCTTTCATCCAGCGATGCCGGATGAGCCGCTGATCTTTGTCGAAGTGGCATTGACCAAAGAGGTGCCCGGCTCAATCCAAGCCGTCTTGGCAGAAGACCGTGAACCTGTTGCTGTCGAAGACGCCCGTACAGCGGTGTTTTATTCGATTTCGAATTGTCAAAAAGGGCTGGCCGGGATCAGCTTTGGCAACTTGCTGATCAAACAGGTGGCGTCTGAACTGTCACATGAGGCCCCGCAGCTGACAACATTTGTGACGCTGTCGCCCCTGCCCGGCTATGGCCGTTGGCACAGCAAACAAGATCCCGAAACAATCGCCAACTTGTCAGAGTCTGATTTGGCCGCCTATTACCTTGCCGAAGCCAAACGCCCAGATGGCATGCCCATCGATCCCGTGGCGCGGTTTCATTTGGGCAATGGGGCTGCCATTTACGCCGTGCATGAACAGGCTGACATAACCGATAAAGGACGCGCTCAATCCAACGGTGTCATGGTGAACTATCACTACGACCTGTCCCAGACAGAGCGGAACCATGAAAACTTTGTCCTAAATCACACCATTGCGTCTTCTAAATCTATTCGCGCCAAGGCAAGAATGGCTCAGCTACAAATAAAGAAGACACAACCAGAGAGCTGACAATGTCCAACTTTCTCTATGACGCGCTCGTTGGTCAGCACACCAACAATGATGCAATTTTTTTGGAAACTGACCAAGGAGCCCGCATCAGCTTTGCCCAATTTGCCCAATCGGCGGCGCAATATGCGCATTCCCTAACCCACGCGGGTTTGAATGCGGGCGATCGTGTGGTGGTCTATGCGCCCAAACTGGCCGAAACTCTGTTTCTTTATGCCGGTGCGGTTCAGGCGGGGGGCGTCTACCTGCCTTTGAACACGGCCTATACGCCGCAAGAGCTGGACTATTTCATCACAGATGCGGCCCCGACGGTTTTGATTTGTGATTCTGCGTCGGTTCCCAAACTGCAAGCAACAGCAGATAGGGTTGGGGCCTGCATACTGACACTGGATGCGGATGGCAGTGGCTCACTGCCAAGCTCTGCTGCGAATCAACCCACGCAATACAAGACCGTGGCGCGTGGGCCGAACGATCTGGCGGCTTTGCTTTACACCTCCGGCACAACCGGGCGCAGCAAAGGCGCTATGTTGACCCACAACAATTTGGCGTCTAACGCCAAAACATTGACCAAGCTGTGGCACATCACAGACACCGACCGTTTGATCCATGCCCTGCCGGTATTCCACACACATGGATTGTTCGTGGCCTTGAACACCTCGCTGATTGCCGGGGCCAAAGTGCGCTTGATGAGCAAGTTTGATCTCGACGTGATCATCGACGAACTGCCCCAATCGACCATGCTGATGGGGGTGCCAACCTTTTACACCCGCCTGTTGAACGATGGCCGCTTGAACGCCGAACTGGTGCGCTCCATGCGTCTGTTCATTTCGGGCAGCGCGCCTTTGTTGGCTGAAACCCACGAAGAATTCGAACAAGTTACCGGTCAGCGCATTCTGGAGCGCTACGGCATGACGGAAACCAACATGAACACCTCGAATCCCTATGAGGGGGAGCGCCGTGCTGGCACGGTGGGCTTTTCGCTTCCGGGCACTGAGGTGCGTATCACCGATCCCAAAACCTCGGCTGAATTGCCTCATGGTGAAATTGGCATGGTTGAGGTGCGCGGCGACAACGTGTTCGGCGGCTATTGGAACATGCCCGAAAAGACTGCCGAAGAGCTGCGCGAAGACGGCTTCTTTATCACAGGGGATTTGGGGCGCTTTGACGAAGAGGGCTATCTTCAGATTGTGGGGCGTCAGAAGGATCTGATTATTTCTGGGGGGTTCAACATCTACCCCAAAGAAATCGAAGATGTGCTGAACGATATCGACGGCATCACAGAAAGTGCAGTCTTTGGCGTGGCACATCCAGATTTTGGCGAAAGCGTTGTCGCGGCCATCGTGACCGACAGTGGCGAACCGATGGATGTCGACGGCATCAAAGTGGCCGTGTCTGAAAACCTCGCTCGGTTCAAACATCCTTACCGCTATCAGTTCCTGACCGAGTTGCCCCGCAACACAATGGGCAAAGTTCAAAAGAACCTACTGCGGTAATGTCTGCCTAACCGGCTGTGGCCCATGCGATGACTTGGGCCACAGATCCTTTAGGCCGTGCAGCGTATCAATCTGGCGCGCCGGGCCCAAAAATGGCCGTGGCTGAGCTTTCGTTCACGGCCAGCAAGGTGTCGTAATAGGT
Organism: Thalassovita sp.; assembly: GCA_049116315.1. Taxonomy (GTDB): domain Bacteria; phylum Pseudomonadota; class Alphaproteobacteria; order Rhodobacterales; family Rhodobacteraceae; genus Thalassobius. The sequence continues at coordinate 167,122 of JAGDZD010000002.1, read as the reverse complement.
TGCCAAGCGCAGCAAAGATTTTACATCCACATCATGGGGCAAAGCCGACATCGGATCGGTAAAGAAGATTAACCCATCCAGTTTGCCCTCTGCAATCATCGCCCCGATCTGCGCATCCCCACCTAGGGGGCCACTTTTGAGGGGTGTCACCGTCAGACCGGTCTCTTCGTTGATACGCCCGCCTGTGGTTCCGGTTGCAAACAGTGTGTGCCCTGCCAAATACGATTCATGGGTCTTAATCCATTCAACCAGCGCGCCTTTGCGTTGATCATGGGCCACCAAGGCAATTGATTTTGTCATACTGTCTCCGCTGAATTTCGTCTTGTGACATCGGGGGGGGGCGATATCAGGCCACATCTTTTGAAGTCTTATTAGTGTGTCGCGGATTGCCCACCAAGGTCAACCAGAAGGCACCGGCCCCATTTGTCCAAGGGCTGTGGGGTCTTGCGCGCAATTCAGATCAAAGCAGGCTTTCCAAAACCTCGACCACCAAGGCGTGATCTTCAAGCTGCGGCAGGCCCGATACCGTCACGGACCCGACAACCCCGGTGTTGCGCAATCTGATGGGAAACGCGCCCCCATGGGCCGCATAGGTATGTTCAGGCACCAAGAACTTCTCTTCCAGCGTTGTCCCCTGCAAGCGACAGAGCACTCCCATATAAAGCGAGCTGTGCTGAAAGCGCTGAACCACCCGCATTTTGCGCTGGATCCATTCCGCATTGTCAGGGGTGGCGCCGTCCAAAGCGGCGTGAAACAAACATTGCCCAGAGCGCGTGATATCAATCGCAATCGCAAGTTTGCGCTCAAGCCCGACAGAGAGCAGCTTTTGCCCCAGATCAAAGGCCATTTGGTTTGAGAAGTGATCAAACACCAACCGGTCTTCTTGGTCGCATAGCTGGTCAAATAGCTGCTGCTCGCTCATCACTCACTCCATTTTCTCAATTGGTGCCTCGGGTGCTAGGCTCCTACCTAAAGCGCGGATCTTGACCCGTCGACCCCATCGCAAGATTTTCCACGCGTGGCTGGTGCCCTGTTGAAACCAATTGGAAAATCAAACCGCCTTTCCCTATATAGAAGCCAAGACGGAATCGATGCTGCCACCGTGTTGATCCCCAAACACCCCGCGCACAGCGCATGACAGAATAGGCAATCAAGATGGTAGAGTGGAAAACGTCCGAAGGTCTGGTGGATTACGACACCGCAGTTGCCTTTATGGAAGATCGCGCCACCCGCATTGCCGCCGGCGAGGCTGAGGAATGTGTGTGGTTGGTCGAACATCCCCCCCTTTATACCGCTGGCACCTCGGCCAAGGTCGAAGATTTGACAGATCCCGATCGCTTTCCAGTTTATGAAAGCAAACGCGGCGGGCAGTACACCTATCACGGTCCCGGACAGCGGGTGGCCTATGTGATGCTGAACGTCGGCAAACGCGGCCATGACGTACGCCGGTTTGTGCAGGAACTCGAAGAGTGGGTGATCGCCACTTTGGATCAATTCAACGTCAAAGGGGAAATCCGCGACGGCAGGGTTGGGGTTTGGGTAGAGCGCCCAGATAAACCCCTGACCCTCTCGGGGGCCTCGCAAGAGGATAAGATCGCTGCCATCGGCATCCGCCTGCGCAAATGGGTCAGCTTTCACGGGATTTCGATCAACGTCGAACCCGAGTTGGATCATTTTGGCGGCATCGTGCCCTGCGGCATCACCGAACATGGTGTCACCAGCTTGGTCGACCTTGGTCTGCCGGTGTCGATGGATGATCTGGATGTGGCCCTGCGCCGACAGTTTGACGTCGTGTTTGGCGCCCTGCCACAGGGCTAAGTCAAAATCCTCACTCAGATCGGGGGCAGCCAACACAAGTGCGGGCCCTTGCCGCCCCAGTCACAAGGCTGCGCAGAACGTTTTGCCTTTGCTGGGCCACAGGCAAAACGATGTCCTAAGGGTCGCTATGTCAGGGATATAGGGGCCTCATTGCCCCCATTTGGTCAGCAAAAAGAAACGCCCCGCCAAGACGGGGCGCCCTGTTTAAGCTGCAGCCTGTTCTTCGGTTGCGCCGATCATCAGATCCAGATTTTGAACAGCCGCGCCCGACGCGCCTTTGCCCAAATTATCCAGAAGCGCAATCAGTACAACACGGCCACTGTCTTCGTCACCACGCACATAGAGCACCATATCATTGGTGCCATTCAAGCTGGTGGGATCGATACGACCGTCTTGATCCCCAAGGTCCGCCACCCGCACGTGGGTCGACCCATTATAATGCTTGGCCAATGCTGCGTGCAGTTGGGTCATGGTGACCCCGTTCAACTGCGACAGATGCAGCGGCACCTGAACAACCATGCCCTGATCAAAGTTGCCCACAGAGGGCACAAAGATAGGCTTGGTTTGCAGACCAACGTATTCAACGATCTCTGGCAAATGCTTGTGATTTTGACCGGTGGCATAGACAAACCCCGCGGGCGCATCGTCACCGTCAAACTCAGCAATCAACCCTTTGCCACCACCGGTAAACCCGCTGAGAGCATTGATCGAAATTGGCAGATCGGCAGGAATCAAACCGGCCTCCACCACGGGGGCCAACAACGCGATCGCACCGGTGGAATAGCATCCCGGATTGGACACATAGCGCGCGGTTTTGATCCGCGCGTCCTGAGCTTGCGACAGCTCTGGAAATCCAAACGCCCAGTCAGGGTTCACCCGATGCGCCGTCGAGGCGTCAATGATGCGCACGTCAAGATCCGCCGACAGGGCCACGGCCTCTTTGGCCGCCGCGTCAGGCAGACAGAGGATGGCCACATCCGCAGCCGCAAAAGCGGCTTTCCGGGCGGCGGCATCTTTGCGCAATTCAGGATCAATCTGCACCAGCTCGATATCCCCTCGGCGCAGCAAACGGTCGCGAATTTGCAGCCCCGTTGTTCCCGCTTCGCCGTCGATGAATACCTTGGTGGTCATGATTGTCCTCTTTAATCTGGTTGTGAGGCGCCTGAGCGCATTTGCTCGGCATACTCTGCTTGCCACCGAATCTGAAGTAAAAAAGCGCCCAATCCGGTCAAATCTATGAAACATCTCGCAGAAAGCTAAGCGCTCACGGCCTGTTGCGCGGGCTGCGACAATTCACCGGGGGTCCAAAGCTTGCACCGAGCCGCCTCCGAGGTATCTAAAGAGGCAGACGCGAACCCAACTCATACGTAAACGAGGCACGCTCATGAAATCATTGCTTATCGCAACCGCCACATTGATGGCCCTGTCCGCTCCTGCATTTGCCGAAGGTGACGCAGACAAAGGCAACAAGACATTCAGCAAGTGTAAAGCTTGTCACCGTCTCGAAGCTGACGATGGCACAATCCTCAAAAAGGGCGGCAAAACCGGCCCGAACCTCTACGGCGTGATTGGCCGCACAGCGGGCACCGATGAGGGCTTTAAATACAGCAAAGACATGATCGCCGCCGGAGAAGCTGGATTGGTGTGGGATGAACAATCCTTGGCCGCATTCACCTTGGACCCCAAAGGGTTCATCAAAGACGCGACCGGCAGCGCCAAAGCCAAAACCAAGATGACCTATAAGCTGAAGAAAGGTGGCGAAGATGTTGCCGCCTACCTGGCCAGTGTTGTTCCGGCTGAATAAGGCCACTCAGAAACGACGCTTAAGGCATTTTTTTGATCCTTTGCTCGAAGGATCCGGCCTATAGCTCTTTAGAAGACCCAAGCCCCCTCGCACGTCGCTGCGAGGGGGCTTTATTTTATGCCGCGCAGCCAAGTTCAAAATTGCTTTGGACCAAATCATGCAAAAGATCTGGTTTCGGCGAGGTGTGACGCAGGCTTGAGGTCATATCAGCGCAGAGCCAGCGGGCTGTGACTTCAAAAAGCGTCTGTTCAGCTTTGCTACGCGGTTCCACTATGTCACCCGTTGATCCCATTTGCTGTTCTTGCGCGTCAATCAGCTCCATGACCGCGCGGCGCCGTCAGGGGTTTCCTCACAGACTCGGAGAAAGGCGATTCTTGGCTAAGTCCTTGCCTAGAATCACCGCTAAGTCAGATTTTGGCGAAAAAGCCCCTAAATGCGCCCAATTGACCGGTTTTTCGTCTCTCCAGACAAGGGGGTGCGACAAAATTCTTTGACTTGCATCAAATTCGGCAATTGCCGCTGGTGGCTTGGCCATCTATTACCTGTTGTGACCGCGGCGTTTGGACTCTGTTCTTGCGCCTTTCAATACACCAACAGGAGGCAAGAGCATGGCAGACGCAGCCATCCACGGCCACGACCATGAAGATGAGCGCGGATTCTTTACCCGCTGGTTCATGTCGACCAATCACAAAGACATCGGCATCCTTTATCTGATCGTTTCGGCTTTCGTCGGTTTGATCTCAGTTTGCTTCACCGTATTCATGCGGTTGGAGTTGATGGATCCAGGCGTACAGTACATGTGCCTCGAAGGCCTGCTGTCCGACCCATGTACCCCGAACGGCCACCTCTGGAACGTGATGATCACTTATCACGGCGTCCTGATGATGTTCTTCGTGGTTATCCCTGCCCTGTTTGGCGGCTTTGGGAACTACTTCATGCCGTTGCAAATTGGCGCACCGGACATGGCGTTCCCGCGTATGAATAACCTGTCGTTCTGGCTGTATTTTGCTGGTACCGCGCTGGGTGTGGCCTCGATGCTTGCGCCGGGGGGGGGAACCTATGCAGATGGGTCGGTCCAACCTGGGTCTGGCGTTGGCTGGGTTCTCTACCCGCCTTTGTCCACATCTGAGTCGGGCATGTCGATGGATCTGGCGATCTTTGCGGTCCACGTTTCGGGTGCAAGCTCGATCCTGGGCGCGATCAACATGATCACCACATTCCTGAACATGCGTGCCCCTGGCATGACCCTGTTCAAGGTTCCTCTGTTCAGCTGGTCGATCTTTGTGACCGCATGGTTGATCCTTCTGGCGCTGCCAGTTCTGGCTGGCGCGATCACCATGTTGCTGACCGACCGAAACTTTGGCACCACCTTCTTTGACCCTGCTGGCGGCGGCGATCCGATCCTGTACCAGCACATTCTATGGTTCTTTGGGCACCCAGAAGTATACATCGTTGTTCTGCCCGGCTTTGGCCTTGTCAGCCACGTGTTCGCGACCTTCGCGCGCAAGCCCGTCTTTGGCTACATGCCAATGGTTTGGGCGCTGATCGCAATTGGGGCCTTGGGCTTTGTTGTTTGGGCGCACCACATGTACACCGTGGGTATGTCTTTGCAGCAGCAAAGCTACTTCATGCTGGCAACCATGGTTATTGCGGTACCGACCGGTGTTAAGATCTTCAGCTGGATCGCCACTATGTGGGGCGGCTCGTTGGAATTCAAAGCGCCAATGTTGTTCGCACTGGGCTTCTTGGTTCTGTTCACCATCGGCGGCGTCACCGGTATCGTACTGTCCCAAGCGGGCGTCGATCGCGCGTATCACGACACCTACTATGTTGTTGCACACTTCCACTACACCATGTCGATGGGTGCTGCGTTCACCATCTTTGCCGGTATCTACTTCTACTTTGGCAAAATGTCGGGCCGTCACTACAACGAATTTGCAGCGAAAATTCACTTCTGGATGTTCTTCATCGGCGTCAACGTGACCTTCTTCCCACAGCACTTCTTGGGTCGTCAGGGCATGCCACGTCGCTACATCGACTATCCTGAAGCATTCGCATACTTCAACAAGATCAGCTCCTTTGGCGCGCTGCTCTCGTTTGCCTCATTCGTTCTGTTCTTTGGCATCATGATCCACGCTTTGCTGAAAGGCAAAAAGGTCGAAGAGAACAACTACTGGAATGAGTATGCAGATACGCTGGAATGGACACTGCCGTGCCCACCCCCAGAGCACACCTTTGAAATCCTGCCAAAGCAGGAAGAGTGGGACAAAGCTCCGGGCCATTGATCTGGCATCGATATCTAACGGGAAGGCCTCGCATCTGCGGGGCCTTTTCTTTTGAAGCTGCGGCTTCTACTCTGGGGACACATCGGAGATTTGCGAAAGGGGAAGGTCATGAAACGCCTCCTTGCAACGATTGGATTGATCTGCACCGCGCTTCCCGCAGTTGCAGGCATCCCCCAGCCAGCAGAACGCACCTGCCCAATCGGTGGTGAAGTTTTTGAAATCACACAGACCGCAAGCTGCAGCACCATGGGCCGCACGATGTCGTTTCGCCCCGTCACGTCGTGCGATTTTGTAACCCGCATTCCCATATGCCCCAGCAATGGTCTTCCGCTCTACAAAACGTTCTCGGAGCAAGACCTGTCCAAATTGAAAGGCCTGATCGCAAGCGACAGCTACACCGAAATCAGGGCGCTGCCAGCGCATCAACGCGCCTATGCGATCCAAGAGTTTCTAGGGGCAACAAACACACCGGACAGTTTTTCACTGATGCTGGGGGCCTTTTGGTACGAAACCAAGTCCTTCGTCCAATCCGCCAAAGCCTTGGACAACTTGCTGTTTGAGGCGGAACGCGAGTTGGAACAGGTCAATGTGCAAACCCGGCCCTATATCCAAGCGATCCTCGCCTATGCCTTGGGCCACAGCGGTCGTATCGACGCCGCCAAAGCCAAACTGGCGCAGCTGCGCCAAGATCCGGCGACGCCAGAGGCCCTAGGCCTTTACCTAGACGCGGTAGAGACCTGTTTAGAGGACTTCAATCAGAAGGCCTGTCACCCAGACGCGCTGCAGCCAAGATGAGCCCAAATGCACTCGTTCCAGAAATGGCCGTCAAAGACTATGCCGCGTCCCGGGCCTTCTATTTAGACCTGCTTGGGTTTTCGCTCTGCTATGAACGCCCCGAAGAAGGTTTTGGCTATTTCACCCTTGGCACAGCAGAGCTGATGTTGGATGAAATTGGGCTCGGTCGGACCTTTGATGACGGGCATATCCCTACCAGCTATCCAGCGGGGCGTGGGGTAAACCTGCAAATCCGTTGTGCGGCTGTGGATCCAATTCTAAAGCGATTGGCCGCGGCCAAAGTGGCGCTCTACCTCGCCCCCGAAGTGGCATGGTACCGTGTCCATGGCGAACAGCAGGGGCAGCGGCAATTTGTTGTCGCCGATCCTGATGGGTATCTGCTGCGCTTTTGGGAACCTTTGAGCGAAAACTGACAGAGGCCATTCCCGGCCCCTGCCCTTATCTGATCCGTGAGAGGATGCTTAGGCCGCCTTCATCACCCGTCCAAACCGCGCGTGGATTGTGCCCAACAACAGGCCATACAGCGCGAATTGAACCACCCCAGCACTCAGTTCGACTGTGACCCAGCTGCTAATAGATGGTGCGGTATATTTTGACGGTTCGACGATGGCGATGTAGCTGACCAGATAGGCGCCCAGAACCGCGCTCAGTTTAACCCCATCCATCAGCTGCGCCTGCTCGCCGCGCCACGCCTGTAGCGCAATCGAAGCTAGCGCGCCTTGCAGCAGCATCACCGAGATCCCCATCGGCAGAATGGGGTCCGTTCGCATAAAGCTGATCTGGGCAAAGTGGTCAGCGTTGATCACAAAATGCGACAATCCCTGCACCATAAAGCTGACAACCATAAAGCCCGCGATGGACAATCCGTGTTTCAGTAACAATTGCTCTCTCCATATTGCTTTCGTTTTGCAAGTATTCCGGAGATACGAAAAACACTTTTGTAACGCAAGTAAAATCTCAAAGCATCAAATAGACGATTGACTCTTTGGTAAGCATCAACTTACGGTAAGCCATGACTTACACACAAGCCTTCGCAGCCCTCGCAGACCCAACCCGGCGCGCCCTCTTTGAGGACATCGCCGCCCAAGAGAAATCCGTTGGTGATTTGGCCAAAGGGCACCCCATCAGCCGCCCTGCGGTGTCACAGCACCTCAAAGTGTTGGAGCAAGCCCATTTGGTGCGCGCCACACCGCAGGGCAACCGGCGTATCTATACGCTCGACAAAACGGGCCTAGAGGCCATGCGCAACTATCTCGATCAGTTCTGGGATGACGCGCTGGGAGCGTTTGGCGCCGAAGTACAAAGACGCATGAAAAAGCAATAAGGAGACCCAATGTTAGACCCTGTCATCAAATCAATCGAAGTGCCCTGCGACCAGAAAAGCGCCTTTGAGATATTCGTGGATATGCCCAGCTGGTGGCCCCTTGAAAAACGCTCAATGTCGCTGATGCGAGCTGGCGGTCCCGCCAAAAAGCTAGAGGTTGAGGCCCGCGAAGGCGGCAAAATCACCGAAACCGCTCTGGATGATGAAACTTGGCTTTGGGGCACCTTTCGGGTGTTTGATCCGCACGCCCATGTGCAGTTTGATTTTCATATGGGACTGCCTGCGGATAAAACCGGCCAAGTGGACGTTCGCTTTGTTCCGCTGAGTGCGACGACCACCAAGGTGGAGTTGATCCACAGCAATTGGGAAGGCTATGGCGACATGGCTGAGATGATGTTGAACGGCTATGGCAGCAGTTGGGGCTTGTTGTTCGAAGAGCATTTTGCGCAGGCCTGCGCCGCCTAAACGCCACGCACCGTGACATCCTGCCCGTCGACAATTGTCTCGGGCAGGATATACCCCCGTTATGCCTTACACTTGGTCCAACACCCCCACCGGCCAGACATTGCAGCTATGGCCCCATCGATCGTTGCCCCGCAAAGGATTCGCCGCCATCATCTTGATGGCTTTCTGCCTTGCCATTTTGCCTTTGCTGGCGCTGCTGGGATCGGTCCTTCTTTGGGTGATGTTGCCGTTCATCTTGATCATGCTGGCGGCTCTGTGGTGGGCGCTGGATCGCTCCTACCAAAGTGCCAAAGTTTCAGAAGAGCTGGCCTTTGATGGACACAACGTCGTGCTGACCCATTCTCCCTTGAAGGGGCAGGATTTGGTCTGGCGCTGCAATGTGCATTGGGTCCGTGTTGAATTGCACCCGCACCAAGGACCTGTGCCCAATTACCTAACTCTGACCGGAAACGCGCGCCCGGTGGAATTGGGGCGGTTTTTGTCCGAAGACGAACGCAAAGTGCTTTGGTCCGAAGTTGAAAAGGCTGTGCAGCAGGCGCAGCGGCCACACTCCCCTGAGATTTAGGGGGGCGACATCAAAACCTGGTCTGAGAAATGTCCCAAAGGGGCCCAAGGCTTTCGCCTTCAAGCTTAAGGACCGTGACGCGTTTAACGACAACTGTGGCGATGGCCCGTTGCCTATTCTGACGGCTTGGAAATCACACCGGGCGCGTTCAAATACAAACGCCCCTGCCCGCCATCCTGCACGCGCACCCATGTCTGGACTGCGACCGCACGCAGCAAAAGAGGGGCGGTAGGCTAGGTAAGGCAGCTGCGCAACGCCGCTATCCGACCTGATCAGCCGAGCTTAACGATCCCAAATAAAAAGGCCCGTCCTGTTGGGCGGGCCTCATCACTTAGTCAAATTTCATAACGAATCATCCGCTAAGGTGATTCTTGATTTGCGGGCCAACCGCCCCGAAATCCATCTGACCGGTGTATTGAGACTTCAACACGCCCATGACTTTTCCCATGTCGCGAATCGAATTGGCCCCCACCGAAGAGATCGCGCTTTCGATGGCGGTGCTGACTTCGTCATCACTCAGTTTGCGCGGCAGGAAATCTTCGATCACTTTGATCTCGGCGTCTTCACGTTCAGCGAGGTCAAAGCGACCCGCCTCTTCGTACTGACGCGCACTTTCTTGCCTTTGTTTCAGCATTTTGCCCAAGATCGCGAGGATGCCGTTTTCATCGACACCCGCCTCGTTTCCCTCAGCTCGCAGTGCGATATCGCGATCTTTAATCGCCGCATTGATCAGACGAAGCGTGGCCAAACGGGTGGCCGCTTTGTCCTTCATCGCTTGTTTAAGGGCAGCTAGTACCCGGTCGCGCAATTCCATTTGGTCCCATCCCCAAGGGTTTCCGATAGCGACCCACAGTATATAATCCCACGATCCCTGACAACCGTTAGCGGCCATAGGTTGCCCCCGAGGCATTGGTTCGCCTAACATTGAAGCGGCCTTACAAATAACGGGCCTTGACCCTGCGCGCTGCCAGCCGTATTACCCCGCCAATTTGCCCACACCGGAGATCTGCCCAATGGCCCAAACGCCCGAATTCCGCCCGACCGCGTGCCTCGCACTTGCTGATGGAACGCTCTTTTATGGCAAAGGGTTCGGCTCCACCGGGACCGTCGAAGCAGAATTGTGCTTCAACACTGCCATGACCGGGTATCAAGAAATCATGACGGACCCTTCTTATGCCGGGCAGATCGTGACTTTCACCTTCCCTCATATCGGGAATGTCGGTGTGAACCCTGACGACGATGAAACAGGTGACCCTGTCGCCAGTGGCATGGTTGTGAAATGGGATCCAACCACACCCAGCAACTGGCGCTCTGCAGAAGAGTTGGCAAGCTGGCTGGAACGGCGCGGCCGTGTTGCGATTGGCGGCATCGACACCCGTCGTTTGACCCGCGCTATTCGCCAGCAAGGCGCGCCGCATGTTGCCCTACAGCACGCGCCAGACGGCAATTTTGATATCGAAGCTTTGGTTGCCAAAGCGCGCGCCTTTGCTGGCCTCGAAGGCATGGATCTGGCCAAGGACGTCACCTGTGCCCAGTCTTACAACTGGAACGAAATGCGGTGGGCTTGGCCCGAAGGCTATGCGCCTCAGACGGACGCCAAGTTCAAAGTGGTTGCCGTTGACTTTGGGGCAAAGCGCAACATCTTGCGGTGCTTGGCCTCTGCGGGATGTGATGTGACTGTCTTGCCCGCAAGCGCGACCTCGGCCGAAATTCTTGCCCACAAACCTGACGGCGTCTTCCTGTCAAATGGTCCGGGCGATCCCGCGGCGACGGGCGTCTATGCCGTGCCGATGATCAAAGACATTCTGGCCACCGACATCCCGGTCTTTGGGATTTGTTTGGGTCACCAGATGCTGGCGCTGGCGCTTGGGGCCTCCACCATCAAAATGAACCACGGCCACCACGGGGCCAACCACCCGGTCAAAGATCTCGACACAGGCAAAGTGGAGATCACCTCGATGAACCACGGGTTTGCCGTAGATAGCCAAAGCCTGCCGGACGGTGTTGTCGAAACCCACGTGTCGCTGTTTGACGGATCAAACTGTGGGATCCGCGTTGCGGATCGCCCTGTGTTTTCGGTGCAATATCACCCCGAAGCCAGCCCCGGCCCACAAGACAGCTTCTATCTGTTTGAGCGGTTTGCAGCCTCGATGGCAGCCAAAACCAACGCCTAAGCACCCAGATTACTGTGCCTAAACCGAAAGGGGATTAACGTCGTGTTAATCCCCTTTCGCAATGCTTGGCCCCACACAATCGGGTGGGTTTTGCATGGCGGGGATCGCAGCACAGCGCAGTCATCCTGCGCCACATTTGACCTTCGGCCAGTTCTTATTGGATCAAGGGATCGTTAAAGCGTCACATTTGATGCAGGCCAACGGTGAATTGGCCAGCGCCGACGCCACTCTCGCCGAAGTGTTGGTTTCCCAAGGTGTGCTCAGCTCTGATGAATGCCTCAGGCTGCATGCGCTATGGCTGGACGTGGCACATAGCCCAACCAATGCCCTACGCCCTGACCCAGATGTGCTGGCAAAAATCGATCCGCATCTGTGTTTGCGCCATTCCGTGGTGCCATTGCGGATTGTGGGACATGTCGCGCATATCGCAACCTCCCGCCCCCAGACGTTTGATCCGCAGGCGGCAGGGCTCGCGGCGCTCGCCCCAAATTTTGAGATTGTTCTGGCCGAAGAGAGCGCTATTCATAACGCCCTATTGGCGCATTTTAAAACCGACCTGACCCGACTGGCCTCAACCCGCGTCACTGAAACCCAAAGTTGCCGGGGCTGGGTGAAATCTGGGACAAAACGCAAACGGCTCTCTGTACTTGGCGGGGCCCTATTGATCCTCACGACCGTGTTTGCCCCCAATGCGGTGCTGGTGGCCTTGCTGGGGTGGGCAGTGTTGACCTTGATGTGCCTCTGCGCCTTGAAGCTTGTCGCGTTGGTTGCCGCGCTTTGGCCACGCCACGCCCCACCACAGACCAGCATTGCAGGGCGCAAGCGCCCCAAGGTTTCGATTCTGGTGCCGCTCTTCAAAGAGCCGGAAATATCCGGCGAATTGGTGAACAGGCTGTCCCGCCTGACCTACCCTCGTTCTCTGCTGGATGTGGTCTTGGTGCTCGAAGAAAATGACACGCTGACCCGCAACGCGATCCGCAGCAGCGCGCTGCCCAGCTGGATCCGCGCAATTGTCGTGCCGGATGGCCAGCCAAGGACCAAACCCCGCGCGATGAACTATGCGTTGGATTTCTGCCGTGGGGATTACATCGGGATCTATGACGCCGAAGATCTGCCGGATCCTGATCAAATCGAAACGGTGGTCGAAACCTTCCAGAATGCGCCGCCCGATCTCGTCTGTCTGCAGGGCGCGCTGGATTATTACAATCCCGATCAAAACTGGATGGCGCGCTGTTTTACTGTGGAATACGCCACATGGTTTCGCGTCATGTTGCCCGGCATGGTGCGATTGGGATTCACCATCCCCTTGGGCGGCACCACGCTGTTTTTTCGCCGCCATGCTTTGGAACAGTTGGGGGGGTGGGATGCGCATAACGTGACCGAAGATGCTGATCTGGGCATCCGGCTGGCCCGGCACGGCTATCGCACTGAAATGCTTGAAAGCACCACCCAAGAAGAGGCCAACAGCTATCCATTGGCTTGGATCAAGCAACGCTCACGTTGGCTCAAGGGCTATTTGGTCACCTATCTGGTGCATATGCGCGCCCCGCGCCAATTGCGACGTGATCTGGGCTGGTGGAAGTTTCTGGGCTTTCAGGTGCATTTTGCAGGCTCATTGTCTCAGGCGTTGTTGGCCCCGGCGCTTTGGAGTTTTTGGATCATCCCCTTTGGCGGGCAGCACCCTGCTCGTGAGCTGCTGGGCGCGGACACTTTGGCCGTGCTGTTTTCCGCCTTTATTCTGGCCGAAGTGGTGAACATCGTCACCGGCATGATTGCTGTGTCAGGCAAAGCGCATCGACACCTCATCGCATGGGTGCCAACGCTTCACCTCTATTTCATGCTCAACGCTTTTGCGGCGTATAAGGCGCTGTTTGAATTGATCACCCAACCGTTTTATTGGGACAAAACCCAACACGGGCATACCCTTGGCACCAATCGGTTATCCCAAAGCGCCGTTGCCCGCCGAATCCAGCTTAAGCCGGGTAATAAATGCCTTTGAAATGTGGTTGCGCAGCGCGTCATAAGCTTTGTCACCATCGCGTTTTTCCAACGCTTCGACGATCGCCGTGTGTTCCGCCAAAGCGCCCTCTCCTCGACCCTCCGCCGCAAGCGAGGTGGTGGCCATCAACGCCATTGTGCGATGCACCAAATCCAGCTGCTGCACCAAATAGCGGTTGTGTGACGCCAGATGGATCTGTTTGTGGAACCGGCGGTTGGCCCGCGCCAAGGCGGCGGGATCGTTGACCAACGCCCGGTCCTCGTTGACCATTTCGCGCAGCAGTTTGATCTCTTCTGCGGTGGCGTGACGGGCTGCAAGACGCGCAGCAAGCCCCTCGAGTTCGGCGCGCACCACGTAAAGCTCGCTAAGCTGGTTGTGATCCAAAGAGGCCACAATCAGGCTGCGCCCATCCCGCGCCAGCAAAGATTGCGTTTCCAAGCGCTGCAGCGCTTCGCGAATGGGGGTGCGAGAGACACCAAAACGTTCAGCCAATTCGCTTTCGACCAATCGATCACCGGGGCGGTATGTCCCTGTGTCGATCGCTTCCAAGATCAAAGTGTAAGCGTCTTTTTGCACAGGCCTGTCATCCTTTGTCGAAGTGGTCTTGTCGCTGTCGCCACATTAGCCCGCTGATCAGCGGGATCAAGTGTTCGATGTTGCGCTGTTCCAGCCATCGGCGTACTGAACCTCTATGCCCAAATCTAGTTTCTCTCATGTGAGTCAGTGGGTCTTTGACCTGGACAACACACTTTACCCGCCTCGCGCCCGACTGTTTGACCAGATCGAGCAAAAGATGACGCATTATGTGATGGCCGAACTGGGCGTCGACAAAACACGGGCGGATCACTTGCGCCAACACTATTGGGCGACCTATGGCACCACATTGGCGGGATTGATGCGCGAACATGATGTGGATCCCGGCCCCTATCTGGAACAGGTTCACGAAATTTCGCTGGATCACCTAGAGCCCGATACGGCATTGGCCAGCCACATCCGCAACCTGCCGGGGCGCAAAATTGTCTATACCAATGGGTCGGCCCCCTATGCCGAGCGCGTGCTTGCCGCCCGCGGGTTGGAGGGGCTGTTTGATGCGGTATATGGCGTTGAAAATGCCGCCTTCCGTCCCAAACCAGAACTCGAAGCGTTTCAGATGATTTTTGCCAAAGATGGCATCACCCCTGATCGCGCCGCGATGTTTGAGGATGACCCGCGCAATCTGGCGGTGCCACATCAACTTGGCATGCGCACCGTTCATGTGGCCCCAGAGGCCGAAAACGCAGAGCACATCCATCACCACACCGACGATCTCACCGGCTTTTTGTCCAAACTGCTGTGACCCAATCCCAAGCAACAGCGCGCGCGTCGCGACAGCGTGCCGCTTTGCCCCTTGAACTCACGCGGCTAGGATAGCCCAAACACCCTTTGATCAAAGGCACACCCATGCAGGACACTCACGTTGACATTCTGGTTTCAGGCGGCGGCGTTGCCGGCTTGACTGCGGCTGCGACCTTTGGGGCGGCGGGTTTTACGGTGCTCTGCGTGGATCCCACCGCGCCGGTGACCTCGCGCGAAGCCAAAGGGTCAGATCTGCGCACCACCGCCTTTTTGCAACCGGCCAAAACATTGTTGGAGCAGGCTGGCCTGTGGTCGCGGCTGGCAGAGAACGCTGCCCCGTTGCAGATTATGCGCATCGTTGACGCCGGCGGAGCAGATCCAAGCCCCCGCGTGATCAAGAACTTTGACGCCAGCGATATCTCTGATCAGCCCTTTGGATGGAACCTGCCCAACTGGCTGCTGCGACGTGAAATTCTGGCTCGGCTCGAAGAATTGCCCAATGTCACGTTTCGCCCCGGCATTGGCACAAAATCGGTCTTTACCCGTGACGCCTCGGCCCGCGTCACACTCAGCGACAACAGCCGGGTGCATTGCAAATTGATCATCGCCGCTGATGGGCGCAATTCGCCCGTTCGCGAAGCGATGGGCATCCCGGTCAAGACCACCCGATATGGCCAAAAGGCTCTGGCCTTTGCGGTGACCCATACGGTGCCGCATGAAAATGTTTCGACCGAAATTCACCGCTCTGGTGGCCCCTTCACACTGGTGCCTCTGCCAGACGATCAAGGACGCCCGTCTTCGGCGATCGTTTGGATGGAAACAGGGGCCGAGGCCGCACGGCTTGCCGCCCTGCCCGACACAGCGTTTGAAGAGGCGATGATGGAACGGTCATGTGGGGTGCTGGGCCCCCTAAAGCTGGCCTCTGGGCGCACGCTGTGGCCAATCATTTCGCAAGCCGCTGAGCGCCTGTCGGCACAGCGCGTGGCCTTGATGGCAGAGGCCGCGCATGTGGTGCCGCCAATTGGGGCGCAGGGACTGAATATGAGCCTTGGCGATCTGCGGGTGTTGCTGGAGCTGGCGCAAGCCGCTCCGGAGACCTTGGGCAGCCTTGAGATGCTGGACAGCTATCACCAGCGCCGCCACGGCGAGATGCGGGTGCGTGTGGCCGGGATCGACCTGCTCAACCGCGCGTCGATGGTCAGTGCGCAGCCGATGCGCGATCTGCGCGCTATGGGGTTGAACGCGATCTATTCCTTGGGCCCTGTGCGCAAGACCATGATGCAAATGGGCCTTGGCGTGCGCTAAGCTGGAGACTGTTGACCGCGGCCGGAACGCCGCGCCTTTGAACCCTAAGTCCTGTGAGGCGATGCGCATCAGATGCGTGGTCTTTGAAAGCCCGCACTAGGTGGGCTGCTGTCGAGAGTCGGGATCAGGGGTGACGGGGGGGGCGCTGCCCCCTCCGGTGGCCAATGGCCACCGTTCACCCCCGGAGTATTTTTGGCAAGATGAAGGTTTAGAGCACCTTATCCAGCACGGTTTTCAGGCGATCCAAGGTCGCGGGCACATCATAGAGCTTGTCCAGACCGAAGAGCCCGAGGCGGAAGGTCTGAAAGCCGTCTGGCTCATCACAGGCCAATGGCACTCCAGCTGCAATCTGCATGCCTTGCGCGGCGAATTTTTTGCCGTTCTGCACCTCTGGATCTGTTGTGTAGCTGACCACAACACCGGGCGCCCCAAAACCGGTTTCAGCCACGGATTTGATTCCTTTGTCAGCCAGAAGGGTGCGCACCCCCTCCCCGAGGTCCCATTGCGCCAGACGCAGTTTTTCAAAGCCATAGCGTTGGGTTTCCAGCATCGTGTCCCGGAACGCCCGCAGTGCATCTGTCGGCATGGTGGCGTGATAGGCGTGGCCGCCGTTTTCATAGGCCCCCATGATGGCGTGCCATTTCTTGAGATCCAGCGCAAAACTGTCAGATGTGGTTTGATCCAGACGCGCCAGCGCCCTTTCAGACATCATCACCAAGCCCGCGGAGGGTGACGCGGACCACCCTTTTTGCGGGGCCGAGATCAACACATCCACACCTGTGGCCTTCATATCGATCCAAGCACAGCCAGAGGCGATGCAATCCAGCACCATCAAAGCGCCAACCTCATGGGCGGCTTTGGCCAGCTCGGAGATATAGTCATCGGGCAAGATCAAGCCGGCAGAGGTTTCCACATGCGGAGCAAACACCACATCGGGTTTGGCTTCGTGGATCATTGCCACCACCTCGGTGAGGGGGGCGGGGGCAAAGGGGGCTTGCAGACCGTTGCCGGTTTGGCGTGCCTTAAAGACCGTGGTTTTGGCCGCAAAAGCACCGGCATCAAAAATTTGGCTCCAGCGATAGGAGAACCAGCCGTTGCGCACGATCAGCGCATGCGCATCGTGGCCAAATTGGCGGGCAACCGCCTCCATTGCATAGGTTCCGCCACCGGGCACCACTGCCACCGCGTCGGCGTTATAGACCTCTTTCAACAGGCCAGAGACATCCCGCATCACCGTTTGAAAACTGGCGGACATGTGGTTCAGCGAGCGATCCGTAAACACAACGGAAAATTCCAGCAGCCCATCTGGGTCTACAGTATCTAGCAATGCGGTCATGACTGTCTCCTTGTTGGACCCTATCGTTACCCTGCCCTTGAGGCTTGGCCAAGAGCGGATTGCCATCCAGTGTCAGAGCGGCCCGGACAGACGTTCTTCGGAGAGCAACACGTTGGCTTCGACATTGCCGACACCGGGCAACGTCATAATCCGACGGCGCAACACCCGTTCAAAATCCGCAATATCGCGGGCTGTGACCCGTAGGCGGTAGTCATATAGCCCCAGCACGTGTTCCACCGTCTGGACCTCGGGGATGGCGGCAACAGCGCGTTCAAAATCTTCAAGGCTCACCCTGCCTTTGGTGGCCAGCTTCACCCCCAAAAAGACCGTGACCCCAAATCCCAGCTTTTCACGATCCAGATCCAAACGACGTCCAGCGATGACGCCTGCCGATTGCAAGCGCTTGATCCGCCGCCATGTCGCGGGTTGGCTGAGCCCAAAACGTCGCCCCAAGGCGCCTGCGTTCTGGGTGGCATCCTGCGCGAGGGCCATTAGGATTTCGCGGTCTATGTCATCAAGATCAATCATCATTCACCCGCAGGCTACGGTTTCCGGTTGTGATGGCAGCATTCAGAGGGGCCTGACTCTGGGGCCCTAGACAAGAGGTCAACGCCTCCGTCTCCATCATCGCCCCCATCACCGAGCGCAAAACACCTGCGCCCAATTGGGCCAAGCCAACAGGCCTCCCGCCCTTCGTCTGTGGTGAAATTGACGCGCGCCAGAAACGGGCACCCTGAGTGTCCCTGTTCCGGAAATGGCCCCGCCCCTTCAACGCGCTGAGTTTTGACAAATGTGGCGTCATATCGGTAGCGTTTCATCCGACTTGATCCGCGAGACATGCATCAAAGCTTCGATGTCGCTGATATGAGGGAGGATCAGGATTTCGCTGCGATAGACCTGCTGGTAATGCGCCATATCGCGCGCGATAACAGACAAACGCACATCCACCCGCCCCAAGAAGGTCTGGATCTCGATCACTTCGCGAACTTTGCGCGCAGCGTCGATAAATTCGTCAAAAGCGCGGGCTTGGGTTTTGTCCAAAGTGATCCGCAGTGACACTTCAACCGCATAGCCAAGCGCACGCCAGTCAACAATCGCGCGTTGCCCCTTTAAAATGCCGTTTTCACGCAGCTTGTCCAAACGACGGTTTAAGCGCGAGACCGTCAGATCCACTTGGTCTGCCAGATCGGGAACCGACAGGTCGGGGGAATTTTGCATATTGCGAAGTATGCGTCGGTCAAGATCATCTAGCATGAAAAAGTCATTATCAAACAAAATGACGAATGAAAATGGCAAAACGAACGGTAAAATCGCAGCAAACGCGCTCGTAAATCGGGGGTTGCCCTCTATGATCGCTGCCAGAGACAAAATTGCCAAACACAAATGAAGGACTGCCAACATGCGCGTTTATTATGATCGTGATTGCGACATCAACCTCATCAAAGACCTGAAAGTGGCCATCTTGGGCTACGGTTCTCAGGGCCACGCCCACGCCTTGAACCTGCGTGACTCCGGCGCCAAAAACCTTGTTGTTGCGCTGCGCGAAGGCTCTCCTTCTGCGAAGAAAGCCGAAGGCGAAGGCCTGAAAGTTATGGGCATCGCCGAAGCGGCTGCTTGGTGTGACGTGATCATGTTCACCATGCCCGACGAACTGCAGGCAGAAACCTACAAGAAATACGTACACGACAACATCAAGCCGGGTTCTGCGATCGCATTCGCCCACGGCCTGAACGTACACTTTGGCCTGATCGAGCCTAAAGAAGGCGTAGACGTGATCATGATGGCGCCAAAAGGCCCGGGTCACACTGTTCGCGGCGAATACACCAAAGGCGGCGGCGTGCCATGCTTGGTTGCCGTAGACAACGACGCAACCGGCAAAGCGCTGGAAATCGGTCTGTCTTACTGCTCGGCCATCGGTGGCGGTCGTTCCGGCATCATCGAAACCAACTTCCGCGAAGAGTGTGAAACCGACCTGTTCGGCGAACAAGCTGTTCTGTGTGGCGGTCTGGTTGAACTGATCCGTTGTGGCTTTGAAACTCTGGTTGAAGCAGGCTACGCGCCAGAAATGGCTTACTTCGAATGTCTGCACGAAGTGAAACTGATCGTTGACCTGATCTATGAAGGCGGCATCGCCAACATGGACTACTCGATCTCCAACACTGCAGAATACGGTCAGTACGTCACCGGCCCACGCATCCTGCCATACGACGAAACCAAAGCACGCATGAAAGCCGTTCTGGAAGACATCCAGCAAGGAAAATTCGTACGTGACTTCATGCTGGAAAACGCGGTTGGTCAGCCAACATTGAAAGCGTCACGTCGTGCCAACGACGAGCATGGCATCGAAGAAACTGGCGCCAAGCTGCGCGGCATGATGCCTTGGATCTCTGCCGGCAAAATGGTCGACAAAGAAAAGAACTAAGCATCTCTTTCAGAGTTTGTTTTGGGGCCTCTCCGATTTTCGGAGGGGCCTTTTTTGTGGGAAGCGCCAGAACGCTCATTTGCGCATCCCTGATGTGCACCTATGCGCATTGTAAGATTGTCGTACAACAAACACATGAATGCCATGACTTATGACATCCATACACGCGAGGGCCTGCCAACAGAAATGAAGACCCTCCTGCGGGACCTGCCACGCGATAGCTGGTCAGATCACCCGAACTTCGCCCGCGCCACCCGCAACTGGATGGGGGCCCATCAAGGGTTCCGCCAGTTGGGCGCGATCACGCAACAGGACACCGAAGCCTTTTTGGACGCCAAAATTGAAGGTGAGCACTATGCGGGGCGCTTGTCTCACTTTGGCAATTTGCTGGTGCGCAATCTGCACGGCCATCACACATGGGAAGACCGCAGCTATTTCCCAGAACTGGCCGCCGCAGACCCGCGTTTTGTGGCTGGGCTTGAGATGCTTGAAAACGACCATCATGAAATGGACGTCCTGTTGGAGACCTTTGTCCACACCGCAAACCGCGTTGTGCAATTGGCCCGATTAGAGCCAAAACAGATGGAAGAAGAAGCCAAGCCATTGCGCGATGTCGCCGAGGGATTGAACCGGTTTTTGGATCGCCACCTCACCGATGAAGAAGATCTGGCCGTGCCGATTATTCTGCATCACAAATTGCGGGGATAGGTCGCGCGATTGTCGACCGCGGCGGCCTTCCTGCTTGACCCCGGCCACGTGCCGGGGTCATTTGCGCCCATAGGGTCTAGGGGGTGCTATGTCACCGAATATCACATCAAAAAGCTGGTTAATGGTTGTCATCCTCGGGATCGTCTGGGGCGGCACGTTTCTATTCATTGAATTGGCACTTGAGGGCATCACCCCGTTTTGGCTGGCCGCGGCACGGATTAGCTTTGCCGCCGTTCTACTGGCCCTAACTTGGCAGATCCGCGGTGGCCAGCTTTGGCAAACCTCAGAACGGGCATGGGGCCCAATGATCATCGTCGGCGCGCTCAGCAGCGCCATTCCGTTTATGGCGCTTAGCTGGGGTCAACAACATGTCACATCGGGATTTGCCGGCATTGCAATGGCCTGCATTCCCTTGATGGTGCTGCCATTGGCGCATTTCTTTGCGGTGGGTGAACGCCTGAACCTGCAAAAGCTGCTTGGGTTTGCGATTGGGTTTGTTGGTGTGATGATCTTGATCGGCACGCAGGCCCTTGAATCCAACGGCAATGCAATGGAGATCTGGGGGCGCTTGGCCTGCCTTTCGGCCGCCGCATGCTATGCCTGCAGCTCGATCCTGACCCGCCGCCTTCCCGCCATTGATCCTGTGGGCTTGGCCACTGTGCTGATCTCAATTGGGGCGATCATTGTTATTCCGGTGGCTTGGGTGGTCGAAGGACCACCACCCATGCCCGATGGCAAGACCCTGACCATTCTGGCGTTCTTGGGGTTGGTGCCGACGGCGGCGGCAAATCTGCTGCGGGTATTGGTGATCCGTTCAGCTGGATCCACCTTCATGAGCCTCACCAACTACATCGTCCCGGTCAACTCGGTCGTATTGGGGGCGGTGATCTTGCACGAACCCCTGCCCGGTCAGTTGATTTGGGCGCTACTGCTTATTCTAAGCGGGATGGGGCTTAGCCAATACGCCACCTTGAAGACCCTGTTTACACGGACACCGCCTGCCAAAGGGTAAGAGCCGAGCGTGTTTCGAACACATCATGCACCCGCACCATTTGCACCCCTTGCGCCACAGCGGCCAAAGCCAAAGCCACTGACCCAGACATGCGGTCTTTGGGATCTGGCGCTTGGCCAAGCGTGCCAATAAAGCGCTTGCGCGAGGCCCCCAGCAAAACCGGACAGCCCAAAGCATGAAACAGGCTGATGTTGCGTATTAAGGTCAGGTTATGCACCGGTGTTTTGCCAAACCCGATACCCGGGTCCACCATGATTTGGTCGTGCGCAACTCCGGCTTCGACCAACGCGCTGATCCGCGCGTCTAGAAAATCATACACATCCAACAGCACATCGTCATAGCGCGGATCGTCCTGCATGGTTTGCGGATCGCCCTGCGCATGCATCACACAAACAGGAAGCGCCATTTGCGCACAAAGAGGAGCCAATGCCGGATCATAGGTAAAGCCAGCTACGTCATTGACCAACGAGGCCCCCGCCTCAATCGCCGCCTGCGCAACCGGTGCTTTGCGCGTGTCAATCGACACAGGCGTGGCAAGATGCTGGCGGATTTCACCGATCACAGGGGCCGTGCGGGCGACTTCTTGGTCGATCGGGACAATCGCTGCCCCGGGGCGGGTGGATTCTCCGCCGATGTCCAAAATATCGGCCCCATCCGCCACCATCTTTAGCGCGTGATCCAACGCGGCCTTTGGCGCGTTATGCTGGCCGCCATCTGAAAAGCTATCCGGCGTCACGTTGAGGATGCCCATCACCTTAGGCGCGGCCATATCAAGCCCGGCCAAGGGGGCGCGCGGCGCGGTCAATCTGGCTAAGACGGCTTCGGGCACTTGATCAACGCTGACAATCTCGGGCGCAGCATCCCGCGACAAGCGCTCAAGTGAATGAAACCACCCCCAGCCACCGGCGAGGGTCAGCGCCGTTGCAGGACGGGACAAATCGGTTTGGACAAGTGGGCGATAATACATCATAGGCCTAAGATGCTGGGTCCGGAAAAGGGGTTCAAGCCTCAGAGCGTTGCAGTTGTGACGTCAACGCTGCGCGCAGAGGCAGAAGCACCTTGTGGCAACGGTGCCCCCACCACCCATATGTCGCCCGCTTCAAGCTCTTTGGCAAACCACATCGCCAACTCTACCGAGCCAGTGGGCAAGGATGACAGCTCTTCGACCGCATCCAGAACAATCTTGGATGGGGCCCAGACGCTGATCTGGTCGTTTTTCATCGCCCAATCCAGTTCGGTGCGGGTGTTGACCACCACACAGCGGGCATCGCGGGCCGCCAAGACCCATGCATTTTGCTCTGCGGCCAGCAAATCGATCCGACGCTGCGCCAAAGGGTGACAGGCTTGAGGCGCTGCTTGCTCCGGGGCCCCGACACATAGAATGGTTGGGCGGGGATCGTCCTGCAATTGATCCAGCCAACCCAGCAAAAGATCAGAGCGGATCGCTTCGTTCGACAGATACACGACCTTTGGCTGCTGTTTTTCTTCTTCGGTGAGCACCGCGCTTTGCGGCACTTGTGCCCGCACGATTTCAACCCCAAGGGCCCCCGGCCCCCGATCCAGCTTTTCGATCCGCACAAAGACCCGTTCCGCCTGAGGTTCGATCAAAATCCGCGCTGCAATACGATCCGCCAGCGTTTCCAGCAAATTCAGCCGTTCCGCCGCCAATTCAAAGGTGATGGCATCGGTGACCTTGTCATATGACAGAATGCGATCCACATCGTCATCAACGGGGCCTTCTAGCGGGCGCACTTCGACGACCACATTAAAACTGATGCGTTGGGTCACGCCCCGTTCTGCTTGGAAGGCACCAATCTCGACGTCCACAATATGGTTGCGGACGGAAATGCGATCCAAGGGGCCGGATGCCGCTGTCCCTTCAGAACGTTCCGAGGGGTGGGCAAACGCCCAAGTGGTCTCATTACTCATGTTGGCCTCAGCTCAGCTTGGTGCGCACCTATATAGGCACGAACCTCCCCTAGACAAATCCGCAATGCGACACAAGACCAAGCGAAACAGACCCTAAGCGGCTTAGTTCCGAGAGATTTCCGTTGGGTGACGATAGAAGTGATGCACACCAATCGTGGCCGTGCGGTCGAATTTACGAGACCAGCTGGGGCGCACCGCTTTGGTGTGATAATAGGTGGCACCGCTTGTCAGTTCGCGGGCCGCGCCATTCACCATCAATTGGGCCACTTTGGCCACCTGACGATAGGCGTTGTGCTCGGCCACCACTTCTTTGTGGCCATCACATGTATAGGTGAACTGGCACTGGTATTTGCGACCGGTGCCCTGATTGATCACTGCACAAGCAGAATTGGGGAACCGTACGCTGTCGACCCGATTCAAAATCACCTCGGCAACGGCAAATTGACCGCGCACGCTTTCACCACGGGCTTCGAAATACAGCGCTTCTGTCAGACACTGCCATTCCTCGTCGCCTTTGGCCTCTGGCAAGGTGGCCAAGAACGCTTTGCTGTATTCGATTTTGCTGTGCCCCTTGGTGGGGGCAAACAACGAGTCGAGCTGACCTTTGCGAAGACCAAACAGGCCGCGCTTTTCCTGCTTCACCACCTCATGAACAGGTGTTTCTGCAGAAACCTGAGCTGTTGGTGCCACCAAGGCCATAGCCAACAATACTGCTGCGATCCTACGCATCGTGTCCGTCTCCTAGTCGATCTGCTTTCGAAGCCAACTCGCAAGAGTCAAGCCAAGCAGACGGCGCTTTACCCAGAAAAATCGCGACCGTCCACCCCATGCCAAAAAAACTGGCACTCGAAAAATCGGCGCCGCCCGAGATCAGGCGCGAGTTTTATGAAGTTTGTGTAAATTTTAGAGCAATTTACGCTGTTTCTCGGCGTTTCGCATCATGCACAGCCAATTGAGCTGCGGCTAAACGCGCAACGGGCACGCGGAACGGAGAGCACGACACATAGTCGAAGCCAGCCGCACGACAGAAGGCGATTGATTCGGGGCTACCACCGTGTTCACCACAGATCGAGAGCACCAAATCCGGTCGCGCCGTGCGCCCCCGCATTGCACCAATCTCCAGCAGCTCACCCACACCTTCGGTGTCCAGCTCATGGAATGGATCTTCGGGGAACACGCCCTGCTGAACATAGTCCGACATAAAGCGCCCCGCATCATCGCGTGACAAGCCATAGGTCATCTGCGTCAAATCATTGGTCCCGAAGGACAAGAAGGCCGTGTGCAGAGCAATCTCACCAGCGCGCAACGCTGCACGTGGTGTCTCAACCATCACCCCAAGGCGATAGGTAAAGCTCTGGCTTTGTTCCATCATCACCGCAGCGGCCACCGCATCGACGCGGGTTTTCACCAATTCGACTTCGCGCTTGGCTGAAACCAGTGGGATCATGATTTCGGGCACAACGGCTTCTCCGTTCCGTCCCGCCTCGATTGCGGCTTCAAAAATGGCGCGCGCTTGCATCTCATAGATCTCGGGCACGGTGACGCCCAAGCGAACCCCCCGCATCCCCAGCATTGGGTTATATTCACTGAGCGCCTCAACCCGATGGGTCACATCCGACAATGGCAGATCCAGCGCCTCGGCCAAGTCACGATGGCCATCGCGATCCGAAGGCAAGAATTCATGCAAAGGCGGATCAAACAGGCGTATGCACACCGGCTTGCCCTGCATAATTTTGAACAGATCAATAAAATCAGCACGTTGCATTGGCAAAATACGTTCCAACGCAGCGGCGCGATCTTCGGAGGTATCCGCGAAAATCATCTCGCGCATCGCCGTCAAACGGTCCGCTTCAAAGAACATATGCTCCGTGCGACACAGCCCAATGCCTTCGGCGGCAAAGTTGCTGGCGGTCATGGCATCCGCTGGTGTGTCCGCGTTGGCGCGCACGCCGATGTCGCGCACGTCATCCGCCCACCCCATCAATGTGCGAAAGGCATCATCCTGCGCCGCCTCCAGCAAGGCGGGTTCCCCGGCCAAAATATCGCCATTGGTGCCATCAACCGTGATGATATCGCCGGCTTTGAATTCGCGCCCATCTGGGGCCAACAATGTTTTGCGGCGCAGCCTGAACTTGATGTCACTGGCGCCCACGACACAGGGCAAACCGATCCCGCGCCCAATCACCGCCGCATGGCTGGTCATGCCCCCGCGTTCGGTCAAAACCGCCACGGCGGCGTGCATGCCGCGAATATCTTCGGGACTGGTTTCACGTCGCACCAACACGCAGGGTTCATTGCGAGAGGCACTGGCCTGAGCTTCGGCAGCCGAGAACACAATGCGCCCGCTGGCGGCACCAGGGCTGGCGGCAATGCCGCGCGCAACCCGATCCCGCTCGGCCTCGGGGTCCACTTGCCGGTGAAGAAATTCGTTGATGGCCCGCGGGTCCACCCGCATCAGGGCTTCACTGCGATCAATGATGCCATCCTCAGCCAATGCCACAGCGATCTGCACCGCCGCGCGGGCTGAACGCGCCACACGGACACCATCCAGCACATAGACTTTGCCGTTCTCCAAGGTGAATTCTGCCTGCATCTCTTCGCGCAGACGCACGCGCATCAACTGCGTGTGCTCGATCAGCTGCGCATAGATATCTGGCGCCAGCTCTTCGAGCGAGGGGCCACGGGTATCCTTGGCCAAAAACATCGCCGCGGATCGCGCCAGCAGGGCATCGCGCCCTTGGGACTGAGACAGATAGCGCCCAGTGATCCGCGCCGCGCCCGTTTTCGAGTTCACCAGCTGGATCACACCAGAGCCGCATTCCCCATGCCCAAGCCCCAGCGCCATTTCCTGCACAACAAGGCCAAGCCCTGCATCCGCCGGAGCGCCCTTGGCCTGTCGCAGCAAACGCGCAGTGGTGCCTTCCCATGCCCGCGCCATCGAGCGCAGCACCTCGCCAAGTTGAACTTCGCGATCTTGGGGAAATTTCTCTTCGGTTTCGTCTTCGTAGGCGCGCAGGGTTTGGCCAAGGCATTCAGGGTCATCCTGCGAGATATGGTCAAACATATCCGGATCAAGCCGTGCAACATGGATGGCATAGGCCTGCACAAACCGCAGATAGACCGAAGTCGCTGCTTCGCGCCCAACCTGATCACACAGGTCCACATAGCGCGCATCGTTCATACCAATATTCAAAACCGCACCCGGACCACCCCAATCAGGGTCTTCGGAGGACGGACGCACGCACAGCAACGCAGACTCGCTGAACGGCGACAGCACCCGGCTCAGATCCGGCAGTTTGCCACAAGCAATGTCATGCACCCCATCAAAACTGAGCGCGACCGTTTTGGGCACCGGCAGGTCCAGTCTGACCAAGCGTTGCAGGCACTTTGCCCGTCCCCCATGACTGGTGATCGACATCGGTGCGGTCGGCGTAATCAAGGTGATGTTTGGGTCTTGCTGCACTGCGGCATTCCTTCTGCTGGAGGCAGAATACGCTGCAAATCACACAAGACAAGCCCGACCTGCCCCCAAAACGCATGATCATACGTCAGGGACAGGTGATTTCTTAGAGAGCGGCTTAGCCCTCGACCTTGTTCAGATCGGCCACCGCAAGACAGGTAACGCGAATTTTGCTGAGCAGGTTCAAACGGTTGCGGCGCACCACATCGTTGTCGCTGTTCACTTGCACTGCTTCGAAGAACGCGTCAATCGGGGCCCGCAGCGCGGCCATTGCGCGCATCGCTTCGCCAAAATCTTCGGACTTCATCGCAGCGGCAATGGCCCCTTCGGATTGATCCAGCACTGCAAACAACGCTTTCTCTTCATCCATCTCGGCGAATTTCACATCCGCTCCGTAGGAATACTCAACCCCATCTTTTTCTTCGGCTTGGGTCAGGATGTTGTTGGCCCGTTTAAAGCCTTGCAACAGATTTTCCCCATCATCCGATTTCAAGAAGGCGCCCAAAGCATGCGCGCGTTTGACCAACAAGGTCAGATCATCGCTGCCCGGCATGCCCAAACAAGCGTCGATCACGTCATGGCGCAGACCTTCGTCGCGCAGGTGAACCTTCAGGCGATCATGCATGAACGACAACAGATCCACCGAAAGATCCGGCAACGCCGTCCCGACGGTCTGCAATACGGAGCCTTCGCTTGTATCTGGGGCGTCATCATTGCCATCAAGACGATCCAATACAGTGCGGAACGCCGCCCCAAAGACACCGTGATCCGCGATCTCATCCAGCATTTCACTCAGTGCCGCAACTTCGGAGCCGCTGGCGTCAGAGTTCAAGTTGATCTTATGCTTCAACAGCTGGCTGTCGACGAACTGTCCCAGATTGGCGCGCAGGTCCTCGGACAAAATGATGCGGATCACACCCAATGCAGAGCGACGAAGCGCAAAGGGGTCTTTCGACCCTGTTGGCTTTTCATCAATCGCCCAGAAACCGGTCAATGTGTCCAGCTTATCTGCCAGCGCCACCACTTTGGACACCGCCCCTGCGGGCACGTCATCCGATGGCCCCAACGGGGAATAGTGCTCTTCACAGGCCGCAGCCACGGCATCCGGCAGTCCCGCAGCCTGAGCATAATAGCGCCCCATCAGGCCCTGCAGCTCAGGGAACTCATAGACCATTTCCGAGCTGAGGTCCGCTTTGGCAACCCGTGCCGCTTGCTCTGCCAGATCGGGTTCGACGTTCAAGACGGGC
This sequence comes from Thalassovita sp., assembly GCA_049116315.1. Lineage (GTDB taxonomy): Bacteria > Pseudomonadota > Alphaproteobacteria > Rhodobacterales > Rhodobacteraceae > Thalassobius. Next base: position 139,139 of record JAGDZD010000002.1, on the reverse strand, counting down.
GCAATTTGGCGCGCCAAAGCAGCAATGCGATCAATCCGGGCCGTCTGAGTGCCCAATTTGTTGTGGAACGTCACATTGGACAGTTGATCCGTCCAGGTTTCCATCCCCTGCTTGGCCACACGCAGATCGTTTTCCCAGAAAAACTTGGCATCCGCCAAACGCGCGGCCAGAACCTTTTGGTTCCCCGCCAAGATGGTGGCACCTTGATCCTTGGTTTCGCGGTTGGCGACGGTGATGAACCGTTCAATCCGACCCGTTTTGGGATTGCGCACACTAAAGAACTTCTGATGCTCTTTCATCGAGGTTTGCAGCACCTCGGCCGGCAGCTCCAAAAAGTCGTCATCGATTTTGCCCATCAAAACCACGGGCCATTCAACCAGCCCGGCCACTTCTTTCAGCAGGCCTTGGTCTTCGACCACTTCCAAACCGCTGGCAAAGGCCATGTTGGTGGCGTCTTGCCAGATGTGATCCGCGCGCTCCTGCGGGTCGATCACAACATGATCGCGCTTGAGCTTGACCTGATAGTCTTCGAAGCTGGAGACCGCGAAACGGCCATTGCCCATAAAGCGATGCCCTTCGGTGGTGTTGCCCGCTTGGAGCCCGTCGATTTCCAGTGGCACCACGGTCGCTTCGCCAGCATCGTCGGTGACAACACAAAGGATCGAATGCAATGGACGCACCCAGCGCAAAGAGCCTGCGCCCCAACGCATGGATTTTGGCCATGGGAAGTTGCGAATCGACGCCTCCAAAACTTCGGCGATGATCTCTGCAGCTGGACGACCCGGCTTTTCGATCACAGCAAAGAACACGTTGCCCTTCTTGGTTTCGCGTTCTTCCAGTTGGTCCCGCGTCAGCCCAGCACCGCGCAAAAAGCCTTCGATGGCTTTTTCTGGGGCATCAACTTTCGGGCCCTTGCGCTCTTCGCGCACGGTTGGGCTTTTGTCCAGCAGGCCCTCAAGGGTCAGGGTCAAACGGCGCGGCGTTGAAAAGGCCGCCGCTGCCGCATAGGTCAAACCGGCATCAACCAAACCGTTGGCCACCAGCTTTTTCAGGTCTTCCGCAGCGCGCGCTTGCATGCGGGCGGGGATTTCTTCCGAGAAAAGTTCGATCAGCAAATCGGACATGGTCAGTCACCTTCCGGGGGTGTTGGGCAATGAGCTGGGGCACGTTTGCCATCAAAGACAACTTCGCCACAGGCGTTAATTTGGTGCCAAACAAAGCCGCGTCCGTCTGGCATCACAGCCACAACGCGGTCGACACCGTATTGAATATTCTGCTGCCCCATAAAGGCCAGCGCACGTCCGCTTTCCAATGCTGCGCCCACTTCGCGGGCATCAAAGCAGTCAAACCATTGCGGCGCTGTCAAAGGCACGGCGTCCTCATAAGCTTCGTAGGTTTCGCTGAGCATCGCTTGCGACATTGTGGTGGTGAAACACGCACGATACCGGATCGGAGAGCTTTCTGAATCAATGGCCTTGAAGCTGTCATAAAGCACACCTTCAGGCTGACCGCTTGTTAAGGAGGTCAGCTGGACATCCTCTACGCCCGAGGCCGGGACCTCTTCGTAATAGGCGTAGACCTGCAAATAATACATGGCCAGACCGGCCACCACTGCCGTTACCACGATGAACCCCGCAATAAGCTTGCCAATCATGGGGCCTCAAAGCCCCCGGCTGTTGTCAGAACAAACGCATCCGCGCAGGCTTTGGACAGGGCACGCACCCGACCGATATAGGCCTGACGTTCCGTGACCGAGATCACGCCGCGCGCATCCAACAGGTTAAACAAATGACTGGCCTTGATGCATTGGTCATAGGCCGGGTGCACCATGATGATGCGTTTGCCGGTTTTTGGGTCCACATGCTCTTGGTCCAGAATCGTCTGGCATTCCGCTTCGGCCTCTTCAAAGTGGCGCAGCAACACGTCGGTGTTGGCCACATCAAAGTTCCAGCGCGCATATTCTTCTTCGGTTTGCTTGAACACGTCGCCATAGGTCAGCGCGATAGGGGTCTCAGGATCGTTGAACGGCATGTCCATGACATGATCCACACCCAAGACATACATCGCCAGACGTTCCAAACCATAGGTCAGCTCACCAGACACCGGGTGACAGTCGTGACCGCCCACCTGTTGGAAATAGGTGAACTGAGACACTTCCATGCCATCACACCACACTTCCCAACCCAGACCCCAAGCGCCAAGCGTGGGGCTTTCCCAGTCATCCTCAACAAAGCGAATGTCGTGCATTTCCATGTCGATGCCGATGGCTTCGAGCGAGCCCAGGTAGAGCTCTTGCAAATCTGGCGGACTGGGTTTGATCACCACTTGGTACTGATAGTAGTGCTGCAACCGGTTGGGGTTTTCCCCATAACGACCATCGGTTGGCCGACGAGACGGTTGCACATATGCCGCAGCCCATGGCCGAGAGCCAAGCGAGCGCAGTGTTGTGGCCGGGTGAAATGTCCCGGCGCCCACTTCCATGTCATAGGGTTGCATGATCGCACAGCCTTTTGAGGCCCAATAGGCCTGAAGTCTCAGAATGATCTCCTGAAAACTGCGCGGTTTGCTGATGGTTTCTGCCATGATCTAGGTGCCTCATCCGGCCTTGCTGAATTTGCTGGTCTTACCTACGGCCCCTCTTGTCCGGGGTCAATTGGACGAAAGCGCATTATTTAAGTGCATGAGAGCCGGAATTTGATAAAACTCCGGCCAAGTGGGAGTATTCCCGGCAGGACATGGGTTAAGTGTAGGCCGTAAAGGCACCGCCCAAAAGGCAAGGATAGTATTGAATATGTTGAAACGATTGGTTTCTATATTTGTTGCGTTGACCGTTCTGGTTGGCGCGGCTCAAGCTCAAGAACAGGTCTGGGTTCAAATTGAAGCGCAGCCCAACCTAAACACCGCTCAGGATCGGATTCGCGACTATTCTGTCGCCCTCGAGGACGTGAACGGCTTTGCTATGGCAGGGGGATGGTATGCCATCGCGCTGGGGCCCTATTCGCGGGTCGATGGCGAGCAGGTGATGCAGGTCTTGCGCTCAGAAGGCAAAATCCCGCGCGACAGCTATATCGCCTTTGCCAGCGCCTATCAGCGTCAATTCTGGCCTGTCGGCGTCAACGGCCTCACCGCAACGGTTGAGCCAAGCACAACGGTCACGCCTTCGGTCACACCAGATCCCGAAGTTGCGGTTGTGGCCCCTGTTGAGATTGTCGAGCCTGACGAAACACCGGCACAGGCCCGTCGTTCGGAATCGGCCCTGACCCGGGATGAGCGCAAAGAGCTGCAATCGATGCTGCAATGGGCTGGGTTTTATACCTCGGCAATTGATGGCGCCTTTGGTCGCGGCACCCGCCGTTCGATGTCAGATTGGCAAGCCGCCAACGGGTTTGAAACCACTGGTGTTCTAACAACCCTGCAGCGGGCCGCGTTGAAAACACAGTTCAACGCCGTTCTTGAAGGGCTCGACATTCAGCTGATCCAAGACTTTGACGCAGGGATCGAAATCAACATTCCAACAGGTGTTGTTGGCTTTGACAGCTACGAAGCCCCATTTGCCCAGTACAATGCCACCGGCAATCTGGACGCTCAGGTTCTGTTGATCAGCCAAGCGGGTGACCACAAAACCTTGTTTGGTCTGTATGACATTCTGCAGACTCTGGAAATTGTCCCATTGGACGGCCCACGTGAACGCGGCAAAGACAACTTTGTCTTGGTTGGTGAAAACGCCCAGATGGTCTCTCACACCCAAGCATGGCTCAAAGACGGGGAGATCAAAGGCTTTACGTTGATCTGGCCTGCCGGAGACGAAGAGCGTCGCGCGCGTTTGTTGGGCCTGATGCAAGAAAGCTTTGCCCGTCTGGACGGCGTTCTTAGCCCGGCGGCTGGCAACAATGAAAACCAACGGATTGATCTGATTTCGGGCCTTGAAATTCGCAAGCCCAAACTCAACCGCTCGGGGTTCTATGTTGATCGCAACGGCACTGTGGTGACCACAACTGATGTGCTGCAATCCTGCACGCGCGTCACACTCGAAGGCGACATCACCGCAGAGATCCTCGGTCAAGACCCGACCTATGGCATCGCGGTTCTGCGCCCGGCAGAAGCACTGGCACCTTCGGCAATTGCCGATCTGCAACTGGCCACACCGCGCCTGCAGTCAGACGTTGCTGTGGCAGGATATTCCTATGGTGGCGTTCTGGGTGCCCCGACACTGACCTTTGGGGCCTTGGCCGATATGACAGGTCTGAGTGGCGAAGAAGAGCTGTCGCGTCTGGCTATGGCCAGCCTGCCCGGCGACGTTGGCGGCCCGGTCTTTGACGCAGGCGGCGCGGTGATGGGCATGTTGCTGCCACGCGAAGCCGGCGCACGCAAACTGCCTGACGACGTTCAGTTTGCTTTGGATGCCGCCCCAATCGGGCGTTTCCTGCAAGAGACAGGTGTGACCCCAACGGCCACAGAAACGCTGGCACAGATGGCCCCTGAGGATCTGACAGAACTGGCCGAGACCCTGACTGTCCTGGTCAGCTGCTGGGAATAACCCTGCTCAGACCTCTGCTCGCTAAAGAATCAAAGCCGGCGCTCCACAGTGCCGGCTTTTTTGTGACCGCAAGATCTGCCCGAATTTTCCTGATGTCTGTGCAGGCCGGGCGCGTGACGCCAGCGATACGGCCAAGGCAACGCGCGCTTTAGCCGCGCCAGAACGCCACGGTGAGCATGGCATAGACCGCCAACAGCTCAAGGCGACCGATCAACATCGCAATCGCCAACAGCCACTTGGCGGTGTCGTTCAACGCCGCAAAATTACCCGCTGGACCAATCACATCGCCAAGGCCCGGACCAATATTGGCCAAAGCGGATGCCGCACCGGAAATCGAGGTGACAAAGTCCAGCCCTGTCATCCCCAAGGCCACAGACAACAGCCCCATCGTCACAAGGAAGAAAACAAAGAACGACATGACAGAATTCAAAACGTCGTCGTCAATCTTGCGCCCTTCATAACGTGGAATAAACACGCCATTGGGCGATTGGGTCTTTTTCAACTGCGAGCGGATCGAGGCCAGAAGGATCTGATAACGGAAGATCTTGATTGAACACGACGTTGACCCCGCGCAGCCGCCAATCAACCCAATAAAGAAGAACATCGACACCAACAGCCCGCCCCACTTCATATAATCCGCGCTGGCATAGCCTGTGCCCGTGAGGATGGAGGTCACGTTGAACACCGCTTGGCGGAACGAGGTTTCCGTTTCTTGGCTGCCCAAGGCCCACAACACAGAAAAGGTGAACACGATCAGAACGACAATGGTCAGCACAAAGCCGATCACCTGACGATCGCGAAACAGCGCTGTTTGATGGCCGTTGATCAATTGCACATAGCGCACAAACGGCAAGGCCGCCAAAATCATAAAGACCGACGCGACATATTCAAGCGGACCAGAGAAGGCCCCAAAAGAGGCATCTCTGGTCGAAAAGCCACCGGTTGAAACCGTGGTCAGCGCGTGAACGGTGGCATCAAACGTTCCCATGCCCAGCCCAAGATAGGCCAGCATGCACACCATCGTCAGCGCCACATAAATAACAGAAATTTGCGAGGCGATCTCGGTTGCGCGGGGCAAAATTTTGCCCATGGTGTCAAAGCTTTCAGAGCGGAAAATCTGCATGCCACCCACGCGCAGCTCTGGCAGGAACACCATCGCCACAACAATGATGCCAATGCCGCCCAGCCACTGCAAAATACCGCGCCACAACAACAGCCCCTTGGCCATCTCATCCAGCCCCGAAAACACGGTTGCGCCGGTGGTGGTCAAGCCTGACATCGCCTCAAAGAACGCATCCACCGAGCTGGCCTGTGTTTCGCCCAGCATAAATGGCAGGGCACCAAACATCGGCAAAGCCACCCAGACGCCGGTAGTCAGAATAAAGGTCTGCTGAATGTTCAACCCGTCCCGGATTCCGTTCTGGCACGCCAAAGAGGTCAAGCCGCCGGTCAGAAAGGTCACAACAGCGCTGATGGCAAAACTGCGCCAATGATCGCCACCTGCGGCGATATCAACCAGCATGGGCGGAATCATGGTCAAGCCAAGCACCGCGACCAACAGGCCAATCACATATCCTACGGGACGAAGATCAAACATATACGAAGCGATGGCCCGAGCTACGTGCGCTGTCAAGGCGCTTTGCACTCGCGGATCGGAACATCCAAGGGCCCCAAAAGTGAAAAAACCCCTCGCCAGTCTGGCGCGGGGTCTTAAGTTTGTATGTCTCTAAGCCGGTGCCGACTTACAGAAAAATCACGTCGCGGAATACATAGCGTACGATATCGTCCCGACGCACGCCCATGGCGGCCAGTTCGTCATCAGATTTCGCCTGCATCGTTTCGATGGCACCGCGGCGCGACTGATGATCCATATAGGTGTTCAGGCCGGACAGACAGCGCGTAGCCAGTGCATTCAAACGTGTGCGAAAACCGGATTTGTCGAATGAAAACTGTTCTGTTTGAGAAACCATTGGTAACCTCATTTAAGCTGTGTTTCTTCCCTTGCACTAAGGGTAGGTCAGCTTTGCAGACTTAACTACAGACAATTCCGTATATCAGCGTTGCGTTTGCTGCAACGCAACATTTTGCCGGTTACGAGGTTTTGCCGGGGGGTGCGGTGCGCGCGGCCGCAGGTTTGCGGGGGCGTTTGCGGGCTTGGGCCGGGGCACGCTTTGCCGGGGCGGGCGCAGCGGCTTTGGGCGGTGTCACAGAGGCGCTTGCAGGAGGCGCAGCTTTGGGGGTCGGTGCGGAAACTGCGGTGGGCGCCGCCTTGGGCTTGGCTTTTGGGGCGGCCACTGGGGCTTCTGCGGCTGGTGCGGGCTTAACCTTGGGCACAGGGGCTTTGGGGGCTGGCGTGCTGGGCGCAGGGTCCAATTTTTCAGAGATTTCGCGGTATTTGCCTTCGATCTGGGCCGTTTGGAAAGGCGATGTCGACATCTTGGTCATCGCCTGTGCCAGCCGCAACTGGGTCTCGAACGAGTAACTCGCGAGACGAAACATTGCCGTTGTCAGGAGATAGGGATTCATTGTGAGCATCTTGGACGTCCTTTTCTCAGCGAAGCGGTACGTTCCAACAGGCGCAACAGCGCAATTTCCCGGCCCCGCCTCATTCAGCCAACGTCAGAGTGCAAGCCCATCAAAGATTCGCCTAGACCCAAAATGCCGCAGCGCAGAAAAAATCATCCAAATGGGCAAAACGCAGGCAGTGCGGCGCGCAAACTCACCGTCCCTGCCCCAAGCCAACCCCTGCCAACCCTAGCCAACGTGGAACATTGAATTGAACAGCTTGGGATCAAGGCTTTCTGCTGTAAAGGTCTCACCCTCGGTCAAAACGCTCACGGCGTCATGGCTGTGCAGACTTTCTTGGTGGCTGGCAACAATTCTAAAGTCACCCACAAGCGGCGTCGCTTCAAGCGCCTGCGCAAAGAGCCGCGCAGCGTCTTCTACAAAGATCGGGTTGGCGGCGTTCAACTCGGCAAAAGCCTGTTCATCTTCTCGCTTCACCATGACTTGTGTCTCCGTCGGCACCGCTGTGCGTGCCATGTCGATCAAATCTTCGAACCACAGGCATTGCTCGCCGGTGACCTCAACCGAGATCCGCGCGACCGAGCGCTGTGAATGTGGTGTCGCCAACTGACCCCGGGTGCGGCGCGCGTGCTCGGCCAACTCCAGCGAACAGGGGCAGGTCGAGGAATACACATAGTCCAGATGCATGATCTTTTTGCACTGCCCGGCGCTTTCAATCAGTTCCAAACAGATGTCATAATACTGATAGCCCTCAAGCCCAGAGCGCAAAGACGGTAATTTCATCGGGTAAGAGAAACGCATCTGAATGCGCGCATCAAAGCTTTCAAGATCGGCCTTATAGTCTTCTAGCGCCGCTTCGATCACCTCAAAACTAAAGGTCTTGTCCGCGTGTTTGTAGAAGGAGCGCATGATCCGGGACATGTTGATGCCCTTTTTCTCGGCTTCCAGACTGACGGTGCCGGTGACGCTGGTTTCCAACGTCAAATCACCTGCATCACGGGTGTGAAATCGAATGGGCAGACGGAAATTGGAAATTCCCACATGCTGGATCACCCGTTTGGCCCCCCGGATCAGGCTCGACGGGCCATTTTGTAAATCCGGCAGACCAGCTTTGTAGTCGGCGTCGACCAAAAACTCTTCGGGATAGGCCCGTGACAAGGCGGGAAACGCATCCGAAGGCCCCCCCGGCACAAGCGCCGCCAGAGCCGGATCTAGGGCGGCAATCTCTTCTGCAGAAGCAGAAGAGGCCCACAGGCGCAAACGGCGCAAAGCCTCAGCGGCTTCCTTTGGTCCGTTCAACTGGTCGATTTCAGCTGTATGAAGGTTCATGGTTCTCGCCCCCGCGTCCGCCTAGAAGCTGTAACTTAATGTGCCCGGCATCAAATGCCAATTCTCTGGTTCATTTCGCAGAAACAAAGGCGCCACAAACGGCCCCAAAAACAGTTCGGGCCACCACAAAGCGGCAGCCCGACACATCTCATCAATCCCAATGAGATCGAATTCAGAGTTGATCCAAAGCGTTGGTCAAATCCGCGATCAAATCCTGCGCATCTTCGAGGCCGACACTAAAGCGGATCAGGCCCGGTGTGATGCCCAGCAATTCTTTTTGCTCAGCAGGCAGGCGCTGGTGAGTTGTGGTCGCCGGATGGGTCGCAATCGATTTGGCGTCACCCAGATTGTTCGAAATCACGGCAATTTTCATGGCGTTCAGCACTTTGAACGCTGCCGCCTGACCACCCTTCACGTCGATCGACAACACGGTGCCGCCTTGCTCCATCTGCTCGATGGCCAGCGCGTGCTGCGCATGCCCCGTCAACCCGGGGAAGATCACACGATCCAGCTTGGGGTGTCCCTCCAAGGCTTGTGCCAGCTTCAGGGCATTGTCCGCCTGTGCACGCACGCGCAGATCGATGGTCTCAAGGCTTTTCAGCATGATCCACGCAGTGAACGGGCTCATCGCAGCGCCAGTGTGTTTCAAATAGGGTTCCAGCGTGCCGCGAATGAACTCTTTGCTGCCCAAAACAACGCCACCCAAGGCCCGGCCCTGACCGTCGATATGTTTGGTTGCAGAGTAGACAATGACATCTGCGCCCAGCTCAACCGCACGACTATAGACGGGGGTTGAGAACACGTTGTCGACAACCACCAGCGCACCAACAGCATGGGCCAGCTTGGCCACAGCCCCGATGTCGATGACTTCGAGGGTTGGGTTGGACAGCGATTCAAAGAAGACCAGTTTGGTATCGGGGCGCAATGCGGCTTCCCATGCGGCCAGATCCACACCATCCACCAAGGTCACTTCGACGCCGTAGCGCACCAAAATGTCTTCGAGGATATAGAGGCAGGACCCGAACAGCGCGCGCGCTGCAACCACATGATCCCCCGCTTTCAGCGAGGCACAAAGCGCCGCATTCACTGCGGCCATCCCGCTGGCAGTGGCAAAGGCATCTTCGGTGCCTTCCAGCATCGCAATACGCTCTTCGAACATCGCAACCGTTGGGTTGCCATAGCGGGCATAGATAAATTCGTCTTCGCCAGTCTCAATAAAACGGGCTTCAGCCTGCTCGGCTGTGTCATAGACAAACCCTTGGGTCAGGAAAATTGATTCGCTGACTTCGTTGTATTGAGAGCGGCGTGTTCCGCCATGCACCAGCTTGGTGCGTTTGTTCCAAGTATCACTCATATCTTATCCTCCGGCGTCCTTGCGCCAAATAAAAAAGCCCCATCGCGGTCAAGCGAAAGGGGCTCTTTCATCCTGACCTCTTTAGCGGAATATTTAACGTGGCCCGCAATCCGGCAACAAATCTCCACGTTTTGACGTGATAACTTTGCGCCGCGAGTAGGTCAACCACTCCAAAAGAGATGCCCTTCAGACCCCATCACACTTGCGCGACAATGGGGCTGCACTTGATTGAGCGCGCGACGCGCCTCACAGCCCAGTGCCCTTGGTCGTCAGCGCGACGTCCCGAAACCTCCGCTAGCCCGCGCCCCAAGTGCACCGCCCGTCGCCTTCGCCCTTGCGCCCCAGACAAAAAGTTACAACATTGGCGCCTGCACGCACCGGAGACGCACATGACCCACCCTATTGAGCTCTATTATTGGCCCACCCCCAACGGTTGGAAAATTTCCATCGCCCTCGAAGAGATGGGCCTGCCCTATAATCTGAACCTGGTGGATATCCGGGCCGGAGATCAGTTCAAACCCGCGTTTCTGGCCCTGTCGCCCAACAACCGGATGCCCGCCATCATCGACCCAGATGGGCCAAACGGTGCCCCAATCTCGATCTTTGAATCCGGCGCGATCTTACAATATCTCGCGCGCAAAACCGGGCAGTTCTACGGCGAAAGCGAACGAGAAAGAATTGCCGTGGACGAGTGGCTGATGTGGCAAATGGGCGGCGTGGGGCCGATGGCCGGGCAAGCGCACCACTTTTGGAAATACGCGCCCGCGATGGATCCACCCAACGATCTGCCCTATGCCAAGGAACGCTACAAAAACGAAGTCACTCGGCTTTACGGCGTGCTGGACAAACGCCTGTCACAAAACGCCTTTGTGGCAGGGGATTTTATGTCGATTGCTGATATGGCGATCTGGCCATGGGCCTGCCTGTGGGAGGGTCAGCAACAAGTGCTTGACGACATGCCCCACTTCAAACGCTGGCTCACCACACTTGGTGAACGCCCCGCGCTAAAACGGGGCCGCGCGCTGGCCGAAGAGCAACGCACCAATATGCAAGAGAACAAACAAGCCTTGAGCACGCTATTTGGCAAGAAATGATCCCAGCCAAGGGCGCGGAAAATGCGATTTTCCGAACCGGATTTTGTACAAAATCCGCGCCTTTGATGCGCGGCAGCACTCAATCCGTTTCGGCGTCGTCTTCTAGGCTGTATTTTTTGAACAGCGCCCCTTGGGTCATGAAAAACACGAAGATTGCCGCTGTCAGGCCAAAGGTTTTGAAATAGACCCAAGTGTCGGTGGACTGGGTCCGCCAGATCACCTCGTTCAAAAAGGCCAACAGAAAGAAGAAGCCTGCAAGGCGTTTGGTCAGCACCATCCAGCCTTCTTTGGTAAGGGCCAGCGCCGTATCCATCACCGCTTCAAGATAGCTTTGGCCGCGCAGCAATCCAAACCCAAGAGCCCCACCAAACAGCAGGTAGATCAGAGTTGGCTTCATTTTGAAGAACCGGTCATCATTCAGCCAGACAGACATGCCCCCAAAGACCACAACCAAAACCAGCGTCACGATTTGCATCTTGGACAGATGCCCCGTTAGGCGCCACAAAACCAGCGTCGATGCAGTCAGCAATGGGATGAAGCCGGCGGTGACCAGGATAAAGCCGTCATAGCTGTTGCCACCAATCTCAAAGCTTTTGTCTTTCAACAGCAGGTAGGCAGCGAAGAAAACCAAAATTGGTCCAAATTCCAGCGCCGACTTCAACATCGGATTTACGGTCTTTTCAGTCATAACGGTCCCCTTAGCCACCCATCTCAACTATGACCGCCCCCACAGCGATCAAGGTCATCAACGCAATTCTTCGTGGTCCTACGGTTTCTTTCAACACAATCCAACCAATAAGTGCTGCAAACACCGTCGAGGTTTCGCGCAACACGGCGGCCTCGCCAACTTTTCCGATGCGTGTCGCCAGCATAATCGAGCCAAAACTCATGAAAGCCACGATGGCCCCGATCACCCCCCGCAGCATCAAAGGACCAAGCACCGGCGGATTTGGCATCGATCGATAGCGCAGCGCCGCAATGATCGGCATCACCATGCCATCAAAGAAGAAGAACCACGCCAAAAAGGTAAATGGATCAGCCGTCGCGCGGATCCCATAGGCATCATAAGTGGTGTAAAGCGCGACAAACAGCCCAGTGATCAGCGCCAAGAGCAGCGCAACCCCCAAGGTGTCCCGACTGGTCTCAAGGTAAAGCAGGTTGTAGATCGCCAAGCCAAAAATACCTGACAAAAGCACCGCGACCCCCGCCCACTGCCACAGAGTGAACGTCTCACCAAACAACAGATACGCGCCAATCACAGCGAACAAAGGCCCGGTGCCTCGCACCACCGGATAGACCACCGTATAGGCCCCTTTGGTATAGGCAAAGGCTTGAAACACTTTGTAAAACACGTGGATCAGCCACGCGAACGCAAAGATGACCCACATGTGAGGTTCTGGCCAAGGCACAACAAAAAAAGCAAATGGTGCAGCAATGATTGTATAGCTGAAATCAATCGCGCCGCGTGACAGCCACGGATCATGCCGCCCCTTTTGCATCGCGCCAAATACCGCATGCAAAAACGCCGCCAAAACCGCCAAATATAGTGCAACTTGATGCCCAGCTTCCGTGCCTTCCAGCCCTGTCAGCCAGGCGGTCATATCACGCGGGGCTCAAAGGCACCCGATGCAATATGGCGCAGACGCTCCACGCGTTCTGAAATATCAAGTTCGCGCCCGTCATGGGCCAGAACCAAGAAACCACCTTCGGCGTCTTGGGCATAGCCGTCGATCAGAACCGACACCATGGTCTCGATCATAAAGCGGCTGCGATAAGCGCGCAAAAGGCTCAGATCTTGGATCCGGGGCAAGGCATCGGGGCGGTGCGCATCCCAGATCAAGCGACCGGTGCCGACAATCTCATCCTCATCGGTGACGATACACTCGGAATATAGGATACGCCCCTCAGACCAATTATCATCCCCCAGATAGGGATAGCTCAACCGCGCCCCATCCATCAGATCATCCATTGCCTGATGCAACGCCACGATGTCCCAACCGTGATCGCCGCGCAAAGTTTCATGAATTTCAATCATCGAGACCCGTCAGCGCCTTTGCAAATTCTTCAGGATCAAAGGCTTGCAGATCATCAATCTGCTCGCCGACGCCAATCGCATGAATTGGCAAGCCGAACCGGTCAGCCAAGGCCACCAGAACGCCGCCTTTGGCCGTCCCATCTAGTTTCGTCATCACCAAACCAGTCACATCGGCCAATTGGCCAAATGTCTCGGCTTGGTTCAGCGCATTCTGACCTGTGGTCGCATCAAGGACCAACAAGGTGTTATGTGGCGCTGTCTCATCTTTCTTGCGGATCACACGCACAATCTTTGACAGCTCTTCCATCAAATCTGCGCGGTTCTGCAACCGTCCAGCGGTGTCGATCAACAGTAGATCTGCGCCATCCGCTTCGGCTTTGGTCATCGCATCAAACGCTAGGCTTGCAGGATCCGAACCCTCAGGCGCGGTCAAAACAGGAACGCCAGCGCGATCCCCCCAAACTTGCAACTGCTCCACCGCTGCCGCGCGAAAAGTATCCCCAGCCGCAATCACCACCGACTTACCGGCCGCGCGAAACTGGCTGGCCAGCTTACCAATGGTGGTGGTCTTGCCCGAGCCATTGACCCCAACAACCAACACCACCTGTGGCTTGCGTGGATAGAGAGGCAAAGGTTTGGCCACCGGCTCCATGATCCGTGTGACCTCACCCGCCAATAGATCCTTGATTTCAGCCACCGACAGTTTGCGCCCGAACCGACCCTCCGCGATGTTCGCGGTGACACGGCTGGCGGTGTTAACCCCCATATCCGAGGTGATCAGCAACTCTTCCAGCTGCTCAAGCATGTCGTCATCCAAGACCCGACGGGCAATGGGTTGCGCCTCTTCGCTGCGCCCCATCAACCGTCCCAGAAGACCGGGCTTTGAAGGCGCCGCCTCTGGGGTTTCAACAGGGTCTGGCGTCACATCGACAGCAGGGGCTTCAACGGCTTTCGCGTCAGATGCACTGACCTGCTCTTCGCTGGCCTCTTCGACAATTGAATCCAAACCTTCTTCGATCCGGGAAGAGGATTTAACCAACCGTTGTTTGAGTTTGCCAAAAAAGGACATGGGGGGATTCCGTCAAATGTTTGATTTGACGTAGCCACTCTGTCCCGCCAAGGAAAGCCCTGCCCCCAAATTCGCTGGGGATTTCCCTGTGGAAAAGCCTGTGGGATACGATGTATCTTTGGGGTGATAATTGCGCATTTTCATAAACTTACATGACGATCCAAATCCACCTACACCCTCGTGCGCCTCGCACAGGCCCAAATCTGCCAATCACAGGGTAAAACAGCGGTTTTCCACGGTTGTCTTGGGTCAAAATCCAACAGTGCCACAAGGGATTCGCTCTCGGGACCACCGCTAGGTGCCCCCCGGCCAAAGGATCTTGCCCCCACTCAGCCCTCTTGAACAACCAAACCAATTTGTGACTTGGCCTGAGGCCCTTGTTCCCGCAAGATGATGCCATGAAACAGCTTCTCGCCCTTTTCCTGCTGGCCTCTCCGCTCGGTGCACAATCACCGATGAGCGCGGATGAGTTTGACACCTATACGCAGGGCAAAACGCTCTATTACACCCACAAAGATGAAACATATGGCGCAGAAATGTACCTCAAAGACAGGCGCGTGCGCTGGTCTTTCCTTGACGGCAAATGCCGAGAGGGCATCTGGTACCCCGAAGACGAATATCTTTGTTTTGTCTACGACACCGATTTTGAACCCGAATGTTGGCTGTTCTTTGACAGCGGGGATGGCCTGAGTGCGCACCTGAAAGGCGACCCCAATCCTAGCGAGGTGTTTTCTGCGGCCCCTTCAACCAAGCCCATGCTCTGCCTGGGACCAGATGTCGGCGTTTGAAGCACGGATTGAACCCGGCGCCCCACCCGCATAGTCTGGCGGCTCACCCCCCAAAGCAACGTGCTGACCTGCGGAGATGGTATGGGCCGATTTATGATTGCGACATTAAGCCCGGCGGGTTTGCTGATTGGCGGCGCGCTCTGGGGGGGGATCTGGATTTTGGCAGCTGTCGGCGCCATCACGCTGTTGACCTTTGCCATGGATCGCCTTGGGCGCGCCGCCCAAGTACACCAACCCGAAGCAGAGTTTCCGTCTGGCGATGCGCTGTCCGTTGGCTTGGCACTGTTGCACTTGCCGATGCTGGTGTTGGCCTGCTGGTCCATTGGAGGCGAGAGCCTCCACACCCTGCCCGAGCGGATCGGCCTGGTGATCGGATATGGGTTGTTCTTTGGGCAGGTGGCGCATCCCAACGCACATGAGTTGATCCATCGCTCCCCGCGCGCCCTGCGCGCCTTGGGCCAAATGATCTATATCACGTTGTTGATCGGCCATCACGTGTCCGCCCATCGCTTGGTGCACCACATCCATGTGGCCACCGACGCGGATCCCAGCTCGGCATTGGCCAATGAGAGTTTCTGGCGCTTTGCCCCGCGGGGCTGGCTTGGGGCCTTTAGAGCCGGACTACATGCCGAAAGCGCGCGCCGACACAAGGCAGGCAAAAAGGGACTGCACCCCTATGTGCTTTATTGTGGTGGCGCAACGGTGACCATGCTGGTGGCTTGGGCCCTTTGGGGCGTGACAGGGCTGGTCGCCTTGGTGGCATTGGCCAGCTATGCGCAGATGCAAATGTTGCTGTCTGATTATGTCCAACACTTTGGCTTGCGGCGCAAAATACTGGCCTCGGGCAAGGCAGAACCCGTGGGCCCGCAACACAGTTGGAACACACCGCATTGGTATTCCAGCGCCATGATGCTGAACGCGCCGCGCCATTCTGATCACCATCTCAACCCAATGCGCCCCTACCCCGGTCTGCGGCTGGAACAGACCATGCCGATCTTGCCGCATTCCTTGCCGGTGATGGCGGTGATTGCCTTGTGGCCTAAGCTGTGGCGGCGGGTGATGCACCCGCGCCTGGCGGCGCTGTCCCCTGCGGGGAGCGGGCCATAGGGGGCGCTGCCCCCTCTCGGAGGGTGGACCCCTCCGTTCACCCCGAGGTATTTAGGCCAGGAAAATCAGAAGAGATCGCCTTGTTCAGGCGGCGCGGGTTTGGCTTTGGGCTTGGCGTGTGATTTGGGTTTCGGCTTGGGGGCTTGGAGGGCGCTTGTGCTGGCGCCAAAATCTATGGTGCCATCCCCAAATTCGATTTCGATCGCTGCGGCCTTGCTGGCATCTGCGCGACTGGTGAGCACGGTGCCTTGGCTGCGCACAACCGCATATCCACGGTGCAGTGTTGCTTTGTACCCCAGAGTTTCGCGCAACCGATCCAACGCGTCGATCTTGGTGGCCCAATCTTTGGTCTGAGTGCGCCCCGCGTCGGACAGGCGTTTTGAGAGCTGCGCAAATTTATCGCGCTTGCTGGCAATATCGGTGTCGAGCGCAGAGAGGTTCAAGCGGTCCGTGCGTCGGCCAAGCGCTTCGCGTTTGCTGACGATATTGCGCTCAAGCCCGGTGGCCAAGCGCGGGGAGAGGCTGGTGAGGCGATTGGTTTCGGTCTGAATGCGGCGCGACAGATTGATCGGGCGCAGACCGCCTTTGACGTCGGACAGGCGGATTTGGCGCTGCTGCACCGAGCGGGTCAACGCCTGCGGCAATCGTTCTGACAGGCTGTCGAGCCGTTGGCGCGGGCTTTCAAGCAACATGTCGACGCGCGGCAACGCCCGTGACAGGTCACGTAACCGCTGGCCGCGCTGGGTTACCCCTTGTATCAGTGCGCGGGTCAGGCGGGCGTTTTGCTGATCAATCCAATTGAGCAGTTCCAAACGCACCGGCACCGCCAGTTCTGCCGCAGCAGTTGGGGTGGGCGCACGCATATCTGAGGTGAAATCGATCAAAGTGGTGTCGGTTTCATGCCCAACCGCTGAGATCAGCGGAATATCGGACGCCGCCGCAGCGCGGGCCACAACTTCTTCGTTAAAGCCCCACAGATCTTCGAGGGAGCCGCCACCCCGCGCGACAATCAACAGATCGGGGCGTGGCAAGGCACCGCCTGGGGTCAATTGATTAAACCCTTTGATCGCCTGCGCGACATCAGGGGCACATTTGGCGCCTTGGACCGCAACTGGCCAGATCAGAACTTTGCGCGGGAAGCGATCCCGCAGCCGATGCAAGATATCGCGGATAACCGCCCCAGACGGCGAAGTCACAACCCCGATGATTTCAGGCAGATAGGGCAAGGGCTTTTTGCGCTCTGGGGCAAACAGCCCTTCTGCGGCCAGCATCTGTTTGCGCTTTTCAAGCATCGCCATCAGCGCGCCAACCCCGGCGGGTTTCAGATCTTCGATCACCAATTGATATTTGGACTGACCGGGAAAGGTGGTTAAACGGCCGGTTGCGACCACTTCCATGCCCTCTTCGGGGCGGGTGCTCAGGCGGTTGGCCACACCTTTCCAGATCACCCCGGCGATCACAGATCGGTCATCTTTGAGATCCATGTAGATATGCCCGGAGCGTGGCAGCGACACCCGACCAACCTCGCCGCGAATGCGCACATGGGAAAACTCGCCTTCGATCATGCGTTTCACCGCCCCCGAAAGCTCAGTTACCGAAAATTCTGGAGCATTTTCCCCCTCACGGGGGTCATCGATGAGATCGGACATCTTGCCTGCCTTGTTTCCTGCGCCCGTGCACTTTAGAACGCCGCCAACGGAAGGCCAAGCGGAGACAGCCCAATGAATATCCTGATCTTAGGCAGCGGCGGACGCGAACATGCGTTGGCTTGGGCCGTCATGCAGAATCCAAAATGCGACAAATTGATTGTTGCGCCCGGCAATGCGGGGATCGCGGCCATCGCCGATTGCGCGGATCTTGATATTTTGGACAGCGCGGCGGTCATCACCTTTGCCGAAACCCACAACATCGATTTTGTGATTGTTGGCCCAGAAGCCCCGCTGGCCGTTGGGGTTGCGGATCGGCTGCGCGAGGCTGGGTTCCGGGTGTTTGGACCCTCGGAAGAGGCGGCACGGCTGGAGGCATCAAAGGCCTTTACCAAGGAAATCTGTGACGCTGCCAATGCGCCCACAGCAGGCTATGCGCATTTCACCGATGCTCAGGCTGCCAAAGCCTATATCCGCGCTGAGGGCGCCCCGATTGTGGTCAAAGCCGACGGATTGGCAGCGGGCAAAGGCGTGATTGTGGCGATGGATGTCGACACGGCCTTGGCGGCTATTGATGACATGTTTGGGGGTGAATTTGGCGCTGCGGGCGCTGAGGTTGTCATCGAAGAGTTCATGGACGGCGAAGAAGCTTCGTATTTTGTGTTGGTGGATGGTGAGACCTGTCTGCCTATCGGCACCGCCCAAGACCACAAACGTGTGGGCGAAGGCGACACCGGGCCAAACACGGGTGGGATGGGGGCCTATTCCCCTGCCCCGGTTCTGACCGATGTCATCGCCCAAAAGGCAATGGATGAAATCGTTCAACCCACCATGAAAGCCATGGTTGAGCGCGGCAGCCCCTATCAAGGGGTCCTTTATGTCGGATTAATGATCAAAGACGGCCAACCGCGTCTGGTGGAATACAACGCCCGCTTTGGGGATCCTGAGTGTCAGGCCATCATGATGCGTCTGGGCGGCCAGGCGCTTGACCTGATGCTGGCCTGCGCCGATGGCACTTTGGCTAAGGCCAAGGTCAATTGGGCCGACGATCATGCCATGACCGTGGTGATGGCCGCAAACGGGTATCCTGGTTCCTATGAAAAAGGCAGCGCCATTCACGGCTTAGACTCCCTGCCGGAAACCAGCTCTGAGATGTGTTTTCATGCGGGCACCAGCCTGAACGGCGATCAGATTGTCGCCACTGGTGGGCGGGTTCTCAACATCACCGCGCGCGGAGACACATTGCAACAAGCCGCCGAGCGCGCCTATGCCATGATCGATCAAATCAACTGGCCTGATGGGTTTTGTCGCCGCGACATTGGCTGGCGCGCGCTCTGAACTCTGCCCCACCACCAGAGCCTCGATTTCCTAGCGGATTGCCACATCCGCTAGGGCGTCCTATCGTGCGCATCACATGCGGGTGCAGGTGGTTCGCACAGCCCGATTTTGAGCACGAGGTGACATTGTTTTTATGGCCGATCAGATCTCTGACGCGTTTGAGCGTGGCGATTTCACCAAACTTGTTTTCGACTTTGCGCCGATCGGGCTGGTGGTCACTGAAAATCGGGTGATCCGGGCCTGCAACCCGGCCTTTGCGCGGATGTTTGGCTATGACACAGAAGAGCTGATTGATCAGGTTTTTGCCCGCCTTTACCCCACCCAAGAAGAGTTTGTGAACATCCGCAATCGCGGCGTCAAAGAGCTGCGCGAAACAAACAGCTATTGGGATGAGCGGGTGATGATGCGCAAATCCGGTGATTTGTTCTGGACCCGTGTGCGCGGGCACAGCTTTACGCAGGAAGATCCCTTGGCGCGTGCGGTCTGGAGTTTTGCCGATTTGTCAGACACGCGGCCCTATCAGCCCTTAACCCGGCGTGAGCGCGAAGTGTTCAGCTTGATGGGCGAAGGCAAAACCAGCAAGGAAATCGCGCTGAAACTGGGCATGTCCCATCGCACGGTTGAAGTGCATCGCTCACGTCTGCTCAAGAAGTTCCAAGTGTCCAATACCGCCGGTCTGTTTCAATCCTTGGGCGCAATTGGCGGGGATCACGTTGTTAACGACAGCTAAACGGGGATGGGGATTGTGAGTTGCGATGGCTGGGGGCGTTGCCCCCTCTGCAGCTCAGCTGCATTCACCCCCAGAGTATTTTGGGCAAGATGAATATCAAGGACAGCGCAGGGCCGCTTTGAGGCTATCTGGGCCCGAAAAGCGCGCGCCGCGTTTTGTGTGCAGATCGCCCGAATTATCCAAGACCGTGTAAAGAATGGTGCGCCAGCGCGCGTCTACGGTCACGATTTCGGGGGTGTCGCCACACTGGCGGATGCCACCAGAGATATAGGGCTGGCCAATTTTGTGGTTGGTCAACCCGGCAAGCTCTGCCACGGGGGTAAGGGCGCCGCGTTCGTAGCGCCAGATGCGCAGGGTTTTGGCCAAATGAGGCCGGTCGATATAGGCGATTTCCACAAAGCCGTCTTGATCAAGGTCTGCCGCCCCAATCGGTGCGAGCCAGCGATGCGCGCGGCCGATATAGGGGGTATGGGCGAGGAGCCCAAAATCTTGGCCGGGTTTGGGATAGCCGTAAACCTCTAGGCGTGCGCCTTGGTGCGCGTGACTTGCGACAACAATCACCTCGTTCACACCATCATGATCAAGATCGATCAATCGCGGGCTGGTGTCTTCGAACACCCGTTGCGGACCTGCGGCAACGCTGTCGCAAAAAGCGCCATCAGCGTGGCGGACATAGAGGTGGTCTGCCTCAATAGCATCGCCCAGCACCCCATGCTGATAGGCCTGTGTGGGCCCGGCAAACCAGGCCGCTGTAACAGGGCCATTGGGGGAGGTGACCTTTGCACTGTGAGGCGGGATGTCTGGGGAAACACAGCCCCGCCCAGAGCCACGGTTTTCGGTGAGGTCCTGAGCGCCAACCGTCACAGCAGAGGTCGCGCCGATCAGCCACACGCCGACCATCAACCGCGCGCGGCGGGCGCCCGCTTGCAAAGAGCGAGACAGATCACGCCGCGCCTTGTAGAGCATCAGATCTGTTTCTCTGGCATTTGCACAACCAAACCGTCCAGGTCATCGCTCACCTTCAGCTGACAGGTCAGGCGGGAGCGCGCGGCGTCTGGCTGATAGGCAAAGTCCAGCATATCTTCTTCCATGTCGTCTTTGGCCGGCAGTTTTTCGACCCAGGCTGGATCGACATAGACATGACACGTCGAGCAGGCGCAGGCGCCGCCGCAATCGGCTTCGATGCCGGGAATGTTGTTGTCACGTGCACCTTCCATAACAGTCAGCCCATTGGAAACTTCGACCACATGTTGCGTGCCGTTATGCTCGACGTAGGTAATTTTTGCCATTTGGCAATTCTCCGGAATTCTATTTCGATGTTGCGCACTATTCCTAGCCAAGCTGGGAAGGCAACTCCAGCACCTTTTGCGCCGCTCCGCTGTGCGATGCAAAGATGTGAACGCTTGACCGCTTGACCGCAACGGCGGGGGATACTTTCACTATGTCAACAAAAGCGCTAGAGTGGCCTCAATTCCCGCTTTGAGGTTGCGAACCTATGCGTCTAAGTCTTTTGCCCTTTTTGGCAGCCAGCATGATGTTGACCTTGGCGGCCTGTGACACGGCGCTGCCTTTACCTCGGTTTGCGGCCCCAGAAGAAGTGTCACGGCGCGCCTCTGCGCCACCACCCGGCGCGGATCCCAACAGCTGTTGGGCAACGCAAACCGTTCCCGGCGTGTATGAAACGGTGACCGAGCAAATCATTTTGCAACCCACTGAAGTACTGGCCGACGGCACCGTTTTGCGCCCGGCGATTTACAAAACAGAAACCCGTCAGGCTGTTGTCCGTGAGCGCAAAGAAACCTTGTTCGAGATTGTCTGTGATGATCATATGAGCGTCGACTTCGTCGCCTCTCTGCAGCGCGCCCTGAAAGCGCGTGGCCATTACCGTGGGACGGTGACCGCCGGGATGAACGCCAAAACCCGCGAGGCGATCCGGCGCTATCAAAAGTCCGAAGGGTTGGATGCCAATTTGTTGTCCGTGGCTGCCGCGCGCAAGCTTGGCCTCATCGCCGTCTCGCGCTCGTCGCTTTAGAACCTCCGTCTAGATCTGGACTTTGGGGCGGTCTCCTGAAAAGGGAACGCCCTCAAACGAAAACAGGCTGCCCGAGGGCAGCCTGATGTCTTTTTGTTCGCGCGCAGCCGAATTAGTCGGCTTGCTCTTCTTCTTCGGCGGGAACCGTCAGGGCGACGAACCGTGGTTCGCCAGCGCGGCGCACCAGCAGCAGCAACGACTTGCGTCCAGCCTCACGCGCTTCGCCGAGGCGCTCTTCCAGATCTGTGATCGCCACAAGCTTTTGCTGGCCCGCTTCGGTGATCAAATCCCCGGCGCGCAGGCCTTTTTCAAACGCTTCGGTATCTTCGGCCACATCCAAAACGATCAAACCAGCGGTGTCAGACTTCAGCTCCAACTCTTTGGCCAACTGGGGCGTGACAATGCTCAGCGTCATGCCCAACATCTGCTTTGGCTCTGCGGGATCCTCTTCGGGAACCGGCTGCGCAGCTGGAATGGCTTCGGCGTCTTCACGGCGGCCCAATGTGACCTTCAATGTGACGGTCTTGCCATCGCGGAACACCACAACGCGCACCGCTTTGCCCACGTCGGTTTGCCCAACTTTGCGCACCAGACCACGGGTGTCCTCAACCCCCACACCGTCAAAATTCAAGATCACATCACCTTGGATCATTCCCGCAGCTTTGGCGGGGCCATCAGGCACATCGGTGACCAAAGCACCGCTGGCGCTCTCAAGCCCCATCGCTTCGGCAACATCGTCGGTCACGTCCTGAATACGCACGCCCAACCAACCCCGGCGGGTTTCCCCAAATTCCTTCAGCTGATCGACCACTTGGGTCACCACGTTGGACGCCATCGAAAAGCCGATCCCGATCGATCCGCCGTTGGGGCTTAGAATGGCGGTGTTCACACCGATCACATCCCCATCCATGTTGAACAATGGCCCACCCGAGTTGCCTCGGTTGATGGCGGCATCGGTTTGAATATAGTCGTCATAATTCCCTGACAAAGCCCGGTTGCGCGCCGAAATGATCCCTGCAGAAACAGAGAACCCCTGCCCCAGTGGGTTCCCCATCGCCACAACCCAGTCGCCCACGCGCGCCACGTCACTGTCCCCAAACGAGACATAGGGCAGCGGTTTGTCCGCGTCGACTTTCAGCAAGGCGATATCGGTGTTGGGATCTGTGCCGATCAACTTGGCTTCCAGCTCTTCACCAGAGAAAAACTCGATCAGAATTTCGTCGGCACTTTCGATCACGTGGTTATTGGTGACGATATAGCCATCTTCTGAGATCACAAATCCGGACCCTAGCGCGGACGAACGTCGCTGACGTTCCCCATTGTTGCGGTCCTGAAACTCGCGGAAAAAATCTTCAAAGGGGCTGCCTTCGGGAACAATTGGATTGGGTCCAGTGCTGCCTGCCACAACGGTCGATGTCGTGATGTTCACCACTGAATCGCTAATCTGTTCGGCCAGATCGGCAAAACTGTCAGGTCGCGCTGCGGCTTGCACCGTCTGCATCAAAACCAAAGCTGTTGCCAAGAGACCAAACCAAAACATCCGCAGGGATGCTGGTTTCTGTTGCGGGGTTGGAACTGCCAAACTGTTCACTCCCAATACTCCTTTTGCCATTACGCTGCTGCGCCTTGAGGGTCAAAGCACACCTTTACAATTCACCGCCCAGATCATTTGTGCAACTCAATCTCTGTCGCGGTGGCTCAACAGGCCGTGAAACGCCGGTGAACACGTCATTTTCCAAACGTTTCCCGCCTGATAGCTCGATATCAGATAAGTGTGACACAGGCATTCGCCAAGCCCAAGCCGTGATTTTTGCGCCTCAACACCCGCCAAAGGTCCAAACCCGAAGCACAGGCCAAAGGCCGAAGCTGAGTGATCCTGCGTGCCCGCAAGGGCACTCTATCATATCAAGCCGACCATGTCTTGACGCCCCAGCCCAACATCACACCGATGGCCAGAGCACCCAGCCCGATGGCGCGCCGCTGAGACAGTGGAATTTCGCGCAACGCCTCCAGCACCCGCTCCACAAGCAAAGGGGCCAGCGCGTACGCCAGCCCCTCTACAATCAGCACCAGCCCAAGGGCCAGTATCAGCGTGGCGATCACTCAGCCGCGCCTTTGTCAGACTTCAGGTAGTTAAAGAACTCGCTGTCTGGCGTCATCACCATCGACGAGTTCGATCCACGCAAAGCGTTTTCGTAAGCCTGCATCGAACGGTAGAAGGCAAAGAACTCTGGATCCGCACCAAAGGCTTGGGCAAAGATGTTGTTGCGTTCCGCATCCG
Source organism: Thalassovita sp. (assembly GCA_049116315.1). Lineage (GTDB taxonomy): Bacteria > Pseudomonadota > Alphaproteobacteria > Rhodobacterales > Rhodobacteraceae > Thalassobius. The sequence continues at coordinate 115,273 of JAGDZD010000002.1, read as the reverse complement.
CTTCACCGCGCGAAACCTGTGCTTCGCGCTCAGCTTCGGACAGGGTTTCAACCACGGTACGATCGGCCAGCGCGCGTACCCGCTGGGCAGCTTCGTTACCGCGGGCGATCTCATCGGCCGCTTCCCGTTCCCGCTCAGCCCGCATCCGTGCAAAGGTCGCGTTCAAGTTTTGCTCTGGCAGGTTGGTTTGCTTCAACCGCACGTCGACCACGTCAATGCCCAAAGAGTTGGCGCTTTCACGGGCTTGGTCACGAATCCGCGACATCAGGGCGCGACGATCTTCTGACAGGATGGTGTCCGAGGTCACCTGATCCGCACCCAGAACTTCGCGGATTTGCGATTCCAGGATCGAGCTCAGGCGCTCTTCGGCCAAGCGGGTGCCACCAACGCCAACCGCTTGACGGAACTGAACCACATCGCTGATGCGATAGCGCGCAAAGGCGTCCACAACCAGACGACGGTCATCCGATGGGGTGACTTCGATGGTTTCAGTGTCCAGCGACAGAATGCGGTCGTCATAGGTGACCACTTCCTGAAAGATTGGCACTTTGAAATACAAGCCAGGCTCTTCTTTCACATCCCGAATTTGGCCAAACTGCAGGACCAGGGCTTTTTCACGTTCGTCGACCACAAAGACCGACGACAACAGCGCAATCAGCGCAACGACGACGGCGGGCAAGATAAATGTAGATTTACGCATTGTTTAGTTCCCTGCCTTGCTGCCGCGCAACTCATTCAATGGCAGATAAGGCACTACACCTTGGCCGCCGTCAGCCCCAGTCAGGGCGCTGTCCAGAATGGTTTTGTCGACGTTGCCCAGCACTTTTTCCATCGTTTCGATGTAAAGACGCTTGCGTGTCACTTCTTCGGCTTTCTGATACTCTTGCAAAACCGAAGTAAAGCGGCTTGCTTCACCCAACGCATCGTTCACAACTTGCGCACGATAGGCTTCGGCCTCTTCCAAGCGCTGCGCGGCTTCACCGCGGGCTTCTGCCAATACACGGTTTGCATAGGCATCCGCTTGACGTTGCAACCGGTCACGTTCTTGCTCTGCGGCTTGAACTTCGCGGAAGCTGTCAATCACTTCACGTGGGGGATCGGCTTTCTCAAGGTTCACCCGGACAATTGTGATCCCGCTTTCGTATTCATCCAAGCTGGCTTGAATGTTGGCTTTGGCGGTATTGGCAACCAGACCACGATCTCTGTTCAAAATCGGGGCAAGGTTGCTGGCTGCGATAATCTCGCGCATCACCGATTCAGACACGGCCTGAACGGTCAAACGTGGATCACGCAGGTTAAACAGCAATTTCGCAGGATCGTTGATGTTCCAAACCACTTGGAAATCGATGTCTACGATGTTGGCATCAGTGGTCAGCATCAGACCCGCATCACCACCGGTGCGCGACACGCCGACGTTTTCGGTGCGTTCTGTCGAGGTTGAGATCACCTCTGCGGTGACAAACGGCCACCACGCCATGTGAGGACCATCGTCCGTGGTGCGATAGTACGAGCCAAGGAACAGTTCCACACCGCGTTCTTCGGGCTTAACCGTATAGAAGCTGGCGCCGAGCCATGCCGCAATCGCGACAACGAAGCCAAGGCCAACAATGCCTTTGGACAGGCCAGGCCCACCGGACCCACCCGCAGAGCCACCGTTTCCGGTACCGCCGCCGCGACCACCCATAAGAACGCGCAGTTGTTCCTGCCCTTTCTTCATCAACTCATCGATTTCGGGGATTTGCGGCCCGTCATCACCGGGACGCTTTCCGCCCCCATTGTTGCGGCCACCATTGTCGTTGCCGCCTTGATTTCCGCCGCCGCCCCATGGGCCGCCCGAATTGCCTGCCATTGGCTTTTGATCCTCTCTAGGTGTTCCCAGTCAATTGTCAGGTAACAAACGTCACCAAACAGGGAAATAATTCAAGTGTTAAGCGGTCCGAACGGGCGCTTTCATCGTCACAATCTCTTCCGACATGGTTGGGTGTACCGCAACCGTCCGGTCAAAATCTTCTTTTGTTGCGCCCATTTTAACCGCAATGCCCGCCAACTGGATCATCTCTCCAGCACCGGGGGCTACGATATGAACGCCCAATACAACCCGCGTGTTAGCATCCACGACCAATTTCATCATAACGCGTGCATCGCTGCCTGCAAACATTGACCGCATAGGGCGGAACGATGTGCAGTAGACCTCGATCGGGCCTATATCGCGGGCTTCTTCTTCACCCATGCCGATGGTGCCCATTTCTGGCTGGGTAAAGATCGCGGTTGGGATCAGCTCATGGTCGACGGGGGTTGGGTTGCCTTTGAACACGGTTTCCACAAAAGCCATGCCTTCGCGGATCGCAACAGGGGTCAGGTTCACCCGGTCTGTCACATCGCCAATCGCATAGATCGAGGGCACAGCAGTCTGGCTGTATTGGTCCACATCAATCTGACCTTTGCGGCCCAGCTTAACGCCGACCTCTTCCAATCCCATATCGTCCGTGTTTGGCGCGCGCCCTGTGGCGAACATCACCTGATCAAAGACTTTTTCATCCCCATTCGAGGCCTTAACGCGGATCCCGCCGGAGGCGTCTTTTTCCATCGACAAGATGTTGGTGCCCAAGTGCAGATCGATGCCTGACCGGATCATCTCTTCGGCCACCAAGCCGCGGGCTTCGTCGTCAAAGCCACGCAGAATTTGGGCCCCACGGTAGTATTGTGTCACGTCGACACCCAGACCGTTCAACACCCCGGCAAACTCGCTCGCAATATATCCGCCGCCCAAAATCAGGATCGATTTTGGCAGCTCATCCATCAGGAAGATGTCGTTAGAGGTGATGCCCAGCTCTTCGCCCGGAATGCCCGGCTTGACCGGACGCCCCCCCATAGCCAACAGGATATGCTTGGCCGTTTTACGTTCGCCAGTCGACAATTCGACAGTGTGCGCATCAACCACTTTGGCACGGGCGTCAAAGGTTTCGACACCAGAGTTGGCCAGCAACCGACGATAGATCCCTTCGAGGCGATCCAATTCAGCGTGCAGCGTGGTGCGGAAATCACCCCAGCTGAAATCACCCGTCGGCATATCCCAGCCATAGGCGCGGGCCTCTTCGGCCATGCCGGGGAATTCGCTTGCAAAAACCATCAGCTTTTTGGGAACACAGCCTCGGATCACACAGGTCCCGCCATAGCGGTCTTCTTCAGCCAGCGCGACTTTGGCACCAGTGTCCCCCGCAGCAACGCGTGCTGCACGTACACCGCCGGAACCGCCACCAATAACGAAGAGGTCATAATCAAAGCTCATCGGGTCTCAACTTTCGTTCAAATTCTATCCGTTGCTCTCTGATCTATGCATCTTAAGAGCAAAGTCCAAGTCCAAGCCGCCCACCATCACCATTTGGTGTAGCGATTTTTCGACCAATTGGGGCTAAAACGGTCCGTTTCCTCACCAATCAAACCCGCCAATGACGCCCTCCCTTGGGGCCAATGGGTTTTCGTCGGAAAATCCAAGCGTTCAGCGCAGGACGCCTCAACCACAGCGGATCCCCGTTTCATCGATCCGTTGGTCTGGGCGCAAGCCCGCCCCGCCAGCGCCGGTCAGTCCACTTGATAAGCAGACTTGCAACTATCAGTCACCAAGATCCGAGAACAGATTGTCGCTTTCGACAAATTCCAAGCGATCTTCGGTGACCGAGTTTTCGTTCAGGTCGCGCAGCTGCACGCGGCCATCGCCATATCCGACAACAACCGTGTCACAGATATCGACAAACAGCCCATTTTCAACAACACCCGGAATCTGGTTCAATACCATGGCCAATTGGCGCGGGTTGCCAATGCGATTCAGATGCAGATCGATGATATGGTTGCCCTCGTCGGTGACATAGGGATGATCCCCGTTCATGCGCAGCGAGGTCGTCTGGCCCAGCACATCCATGCTGTCGAGCATCTCTTCGACCAGCGCCTTGGAGGTTTGCCACCCAAAGGGGATCACTTCGACAGGCAAAGGAAAAGCGCCCAGCGCTTCGACTTCTTTGCTGATGTCTGAAATCACGATCATCCGATCAGACGCGGTGGCCACAATCTTTTCTTGCAACAGCGCACCGCCGCCGCCTTTGATCAAGTTGAACTCGCCGTCAAACTCGTCCGCGCCATCAATCGTCAGGTCCAACCAACGGGCCTCGTCCAGACTGATCACCTCAATGCCGACGTCACGCGCAAGGGCTGCGGTGCGTGTCGACGTTGGCACGCCACGGATCTTTAGACCGTCCTCTCGCACCATTTCCCCAAGACAGCGCACCATCCACGCCGCAGTTGAGCCGGTGCCCAACCCGACACGCATGCCGTCTTCTACAAACTCAACCGCCTTCTTGGCGGCTACAAATTTGGCTTTGTCGATTGGCGACAGCTCTCCGGACATGGCAGCGACTCCCTGTTAGATTTGCCTGCTTATAGGAAAGTTAGCCCCAAGGTGCGAGCGCCAATTCCCAACAAAGCTAAGCCCAGCGCAATTTGACGTCACGACGCGACTTTCTAGGTGGGTTGAGCGGATTTTGCCGCCTATTTGCGCGTTCCTTGGCGCACCACAGCGCCCGGCTTGGCACCTCAGCGTGGCACAAAATCCGTTTTTGGGACCTGATGTGGCGAAAACGAACTGGCTCTTTTGGAACAGGGCTGCAAAGTTGCGGCATGACACTGCCTTACCGACTTCACTATGCGCCCGACAATGCCTCTTTGATCATTCGCTTGGTCCTTGAGGAAATGGGCTTGCCCTATGAAACCGTTCTGGTTGATCGCAGCGCGCAGGCTCAAAACAGCGCGGCCTATCTGAAACTGAACCCAACAGGCAAGATTCCCGCGCTAGAAACCCCAAACGGTGTGATCTCGGAAACAGGCGCCATCTTGTTGATGCTGAGCGAGCTGCCGCAGACAGCCCCAAGCGCCGCGGGCGCGCACCGCATCGCCCCGCCCCCAAACAGCCCCGAGCGTTTGGTGTTTTTGAAATGGTTCTTCTTTGTGGTGAATACATTGCATCCGGATTTGCAGACGCAATTCTATTTAGAACGTCACGGTCCCGCAGAAGCCCTGCCGGACATGCGCCACCGTCTGGGTCAACGTCTGCATCACCATCTGCAGCGGCTTGATGACTGGGCAACCCAAATGCCAAACGATCGCCCGCCCTCTTTGCTCGACTACTACATTGCGGTTTGCCTGCGCTGGTCTGCGCTCTACCCGCGTGACAACTCCGATTGGTTTTTGCTGTCCCGCTACCCCGCGCTAAAGGCCCTTGCGCTAGCCCTTGAAACCCGCCCCGCGGTGCAACGCGCCCAAGCGGCCGAAGGTTTGGGCCCAACGCCGTTCACCGCCCCCCAATATGCCACGCCCCCCGAAGGAGCTGCGACCTGATGTTTCTGTCCATATTCGATATGTTCAAAGTGGGAATCGGCCCCAGTTCTTCACACACCATGGGCCCCATGGTGGCCGCAGCCCGGTTCCTAGAACAGATGCGTGCCGCGCCGTTTGAATTTCACGGCCTCTCTGCAAGCCTGCACGGATCGCTGGCCTTTACCGGCGTCGGTCATGCAACAGACCGTGCCACGATCCTTGGATTGGCGGGCTTCGTGCCTGAAACCTATGACCAAGAAGAGGCAATTAGAACGCTGAGTGACATTGAACAAACCGGGCTCGTCACACCTAAAGATTTGCCCCCCCTGCGGTTTGATCCCAAAACCGATCTGATTTTTGACTATGACACCACCTTGCCCGGACACGCCAATGGTATGATCCTCAAGGGGCTGGATGCGCAGGGTGACGTCATCTTACAGCAGACCTACTACTCTATCGGGGGTGGCTTTGTGATGACCGAAGCCGAACTGGCGTCGGGTAAGAACACCGACGAAGGGGCCCCTGTCCCCTACCCATTCAAAACAGCGCAAGAAATGCTGGAGATGGCCAAAGCCTCTGGCAAGACAATTGCCGAAATGAAAATCGCCAACGAACGCTCGCGCGGCACAGATCACCGTTTGACCAAAGGAATCGAACAGATCTGGGCGACGATGGCCAGCTGCATCGAGCGCGGATTGTCTCAGGATGGTGAATTGCCCGGTGGGCTTCAGGTTAAACGCCGCGCCAAGGACATCCACGAAGCATTGCTGGCAGAACGGGGGAGGAACCTTTCCGCGCCCCATACGATCAACGACTGGATCAGCACCTATGCGATGGCCGTCAACGAAGAAAACGCCACTGGCGGGCAGGTTGTAACCTCACCAACCAACGGGGCAGCCGGGGTTGTCCCTGCGGTGATCCGCTATTGGCTTGATCACGTGCCCGGGGCCGCGCCCTCTCGCATTCCCGAATTTTTGCTGACAGCGGCAGCCGTTGGCGGGTTGATCAAACACAATGCCTCGATCTCTGGGGCCGAAGCGGGATGCCAAGCCGAGGTCGGCTCAGCCGCAGCGATGGCCGCCGCTGGGTTCTGCGCTGTGCTCGGCGGCAGCCCCGAACAGATCGAAAACGCCGCAGAGATTGCCCTGGAGCATCACCTCGGAATGACATGCGATCCGGTCAAAGGTCTGGTGCAAGTGCCCTGCATCGAGCGCAACGGTCTGGGGGCGATCAAAGCGGTCAGCGCCGCATCACTGGCGCTTCGCGGCACCGGCGATCACTTTGTGCCTTTGGACGCCGCCATTGAAACAATGCGGCAAACCGGCCGAGATATGCACAGCCATTATAAAGAGACCTCACTTGGCGGCTTGGCTGTGAATGTTCCCAGTTGTTAACCCCCTAACCGCCTTCGCCCCGGAAAATGCGATTTTCCGATCCGTTTTCTGATAGAAAACGCCCACGCGCCGCTCGTATCTTTGCGCTGAATTAGGCCACCCCATGTCAAATGACCGCCCACTCGTAGGCATCCTCTTTATGTTGTGCTTTTGCCTTCTGGCCCCCTCGGCCGATGCAATTGCAAAAATTCTAGGGCAAAGCCTGCCGATTGTGGCCATTCTGCTGTGTCGCTTTGTGTTCCAATTCTTGTTACTTGCCCCGGCTGTGATCGCCACCCGGCGTCCTTGGCGGCTGAGCGGCCGCCCCTTGCGCTTAACTCTTTGGCGCACTGTGTTGCATATTGCAGGTGTGGGGTTGATGTTTAAATCGCTGCAGTATCTGCCACTTGCCGACGCCATTGCCATCGCCTTTGTTATGCCGTTCATCATGTTGCTGTTGGGCAAATACGTTTTGAACGAAGATGTGGGCCTGAGGCGTTTGTTGGCCTGCGTTGTTGGGTTCATTGGCACTTTAATGGTGATCCAGCCCAGCTTTGTCTCTGTGGGATGGCCGGCCCTGTTGCCGCTCAGCGTCGCTTTGATTTTTGCGCTCTTTATGTTGGTGACCCGTCAGATCGCCAAAGAAATTGACCCCATTACGTTGCAAGCCGTCTCCGGCTTCATGGCCACGGTCATTCTTTTGCCCGCCACCTTGATCGGCACAGCCTATGGAATTCAGGCGTTTTCATTGCCCTCACCCTCCGGGTCCGAATGGATACTGTTGCTGGCATTAGGGTTGCTTGGCACATTCGCGCATTTGTTTATGACGTGGGCGCTGAAATACGCCCCCTCTACCACGCTGGCCCCGATGCAGTATTTGGAAATCCCCTTTGCCACCACCATTGGCTGGCTGGTGTTTTCCGATCTGCCAAACGGATTGGTCGGCGTTGGGATATTGGTCACGCTGGCGGCAGGGCTTTATGTCATCTATCGCGAGCAGGCCAACATGCGTTCGCCTCAAGAAACATCTCAATAACCGCATCGAGCGCCCGCAGCGGCAAAATCACCAGCATCTTGGGCGCCGTCACTGTCACAGAGACAGGTCCCACAACCTCGTTTGACGTGCCCACCACCGTATCCGGTGCAAAGGCAATCTCATCGATCGGCCAGCGCAGCCCTTGCGAGCCGCCCTGAACCGGGGCCAATGGGAACAAAGAAAACAAACAGCCGTGCGGCAGCTCTATGTCCATCGCTGGGGGCGCCAGAAACACAATCTGATCGGCCCCAATCAAGATGCACCGCCGATCGGGGTGCCGGCTGAGCGTGTTCAACGCCGCCAATTGATGATCCAAACGGCTGCCTTCGAATCCTAGGCCCAACACCAAGGGCGCCTCTATATGGCGCAGGCACTTGTCAAAGTCGGTGCTGTCTTGCTCTGGAATTTGAAACCAGCGGTCGGGTGGCGTGGCGGCGCGCGTCGTGTCGGACACGCTGTCCATGTCCCCGATGACAGCAGCAGGGGTCACGCCAAGGGCTTGTGCCGTATCTGCCCCCCCATCTGCACAAACAACGGTTTGGAATCGGGGCAACAACCTCTCAAAACTCGGTTTGGACACATTTCCCCCACCCAGCAGCAAGATTGGTGCCTCAGCGTGAACAATTGGGGTTTTCATGGGGCAATTACCGCCTTCTGAGGAAACAGGACACAATTAGAACACAAAATGATACAGTAAAAATCTTAGATTCGGTCGGCTTTGGTCGGGATACACATGGTAAACATCCTAGTCAAAGGCAAGAAAAGGGCGAGTAGCAATGGTTGCAAATAGTAAAGTTTTAACAGTTTCCTACGGAACTTTTTCGTGCACCCTCGAAGGGTTTGAAGAGTCATTCGACACAATGAAAGCCATCGCAGAGTATTTCCGCGACTTGGCGGCAGATGATCGATACTTTGGGGCGGAGCCTCCGTCACCGGACGCAGAGATGCTGGCCCGGATCGCCGAAAAAGAAATCGCACGTCGCGTAGATGCACGCGAAGAACGTGGCGCAATTGTATTGCGGGCCACCGATACCGAAGAGGCCCCCGCTGCAGCGCAACCTGCTCAGCCCCCTGTGCCCGCCGCTGTCGTTCAACCCGTTGTTGCCCCTGCTGCCCCTGTTGCCCCCACAGAACCAGCGCCAACGCCTGAACCTGAGGTGGCGGAACAGATCATCGAGCCCAAGCCCGCGCCTGAACCTGAGGTCATCCCAGAGCCTATTCAAGACGCCCCAGCTGTTGAAGCTGTTGAAGCTGTTGAAGCTGTTGAAGCTGTTGAAGCTGTTGAAGCTGTTGAAGCTGTTGAAGCTGTTGAAGCTGTTGAAGCTGAAAACACGCCAAGCCAAGACGGCATTCAAGAAGAATCTGTACTCGACGCCGTTCTAGAGGCCGCGCCAAAACCACAAGCGCCAGCCGCCAAAGTCGAAGAGGCACCAGCCGCCGCCAACGCAAGCAAAGAAGAAAGCGTTGCGGAAAAACTTCAACGCATTCGTGCCGTGGTGTCGCGCAACGTCGAGCCGACCGAAACGCCTGAGTATCTCGAAGACGAGCACACCGAAGAATACCAAGCCGAGGCCCCAGCCATCGAAGCGGAAGCTCAGCCGGCTCCTCAGGACACTTTCGAAGAAGAATACGAAGACGAACAGGACAACGCACCGGTTCAGCCTGAGATCATTCCCGAAGCCTCTTTTGAGCCTGTGAGCGAGGAAAGCCCAGAGCCTGAAGCACCCGAAGCTGAAGATGAAGCCCCCATTGCGGGCAGCGACGCCAAGCCTGTGCGCCCGGTTCGGGTTGTGAAGATGAAGCGCACCGACTTTGAAGCAGCACTGGCCAACGGGGACCTCGAAGCGGAACCTGAAGAAGATCAGCAAGACAGCTCTTTGAGCCCCGAGGACGAAGCTGAACTGCTGCGCGAGTTGGCCGAAGTCGAAGCTGAAATCGCCGATGATGATGCGCCAGAAACAGACGAGGTTCGTTCGATCTTTGCAGAAGAGCAGGATGTCGCGACCAAAGCCGAAGCCGCCGCCGCGTTGAACGAACCGGATGTGTCGCGTTTGATGGATGAAACGCAGTCGCAAATGAACAATCCCGAAGGCACACACCGCCGCAATGCGATTGCGCATCTGCGCGCCGCGGTGCGCGCCACACGCGCCGAAAACACCGCTGGTGGCGCATTGGGCAACACCAAAGACACCTCGGGTGCCTATCGCGAAGATCTCAACAGTGTTGTGCGCCCACAGCGCCCCCAAGCGGCTCAATCTGACACGCAGCGCCCAGACCAAACCCCGGCGTCGCCGTTGAAACTGGTCGCAGAACAGCGCATCGACACCCCAGCGGCGGCCGAAGCACCGGCCCAGCCTGTGGCGCCGGTACGTCCGCGCCGCGTTTCGGTCAAACCAACCCCAGCCCCGCAAGAACAGTCAGCCCCTGTTGCGCATGAGACGTTTGAAAGCTTTGCCGATTTTGCAGAATCGGTTGGCGCAGAAGAGCTGCCTGATCTCTTGGAAGCCGCCGCAGCCTATCTGTCTTATGTCGAAGGCCACGATCAATTCTCGCGGCCTCAGCTGATGAACAAAGCGCGCCAAATCGACGAAGTTGACTTTAGCCGTGAAGACGGTCTGCGCTCTTTTGGGCAGCTGCTGCGCCAAGGTAAAATCGAAAAGCTGAAAGGCGGCCGCTTTACCGTTTCGGATCAAATTGGGTTCAAACCCGCGGAACGCGCCGCAGGCTAAATTCCATCAATTCTCAAAGGCCGCCCCGTTCCAATGAACCGGGCGGCCTTTTGCGTTTTGGGGCTTTGTGGTTTCAAAGCGCCTTTAGGCACGATGAAACCGATGTTGCGCGCGCCCCGCTCGTTTGGATTGGTAAAGCGCCGCATCGGCATCACTTAACAGGGTTGTCGCGTCCGGAGTGTCATAATCAACGGATCGCGCCGTTCCGATGCTGGCCGAGATCCGACATTGCTGACCTTCGAACCAGATGGGTTTTTCCAGGCGCTGGATCAGGCGCTGCGCGACGCGGTTCAAAATCGTTTTGTCGATCTGGCCTCTGAATAACAGGACAAATTCATCACCACCAAAGCGCGCCACTGTATCGTCATCACGGGTTTCTTCGACAAGAATTCGCGCCACACATTGCAACACGTGGTCCCCCGCCGCATGGCCCAAACTGTCGTTCACCGCTTTGAAGTAGTCTAAATCCAAATGCATCACCGAATAGGGCACGCGGGCCGCTGCGATCCGCCCCATGACATGATCCAAAGCGCGGCGGTTTTTTAGACCGGTTAGCGTGTCGGTAAAGGCTTGTTCTTCGGCGGCAACCATCGCGCCCTGCAACCGGGTGTTCAATCGTCGGCTGGCCTCCATCGCGGCGGATTTCGCTTCGATCAGATACAGCATTTCAATGGCCAGATCCGTGGGGGCAAAGTCGCGCGCTGTCAGCGTGTAATCTCGCACGGCATCCAGCACAGAAATACCAAAAGACAGGTTGACGATGGCCCCCCCGTGAAAGGGGGAAAACGCCCCCTTCAATTCGGTTTTTGCCCCATTGCGCACCCGCAGATGTAGTTTTAGCCCGCGCTGCGCGATCAACCCTTGAAACGTCGCCACGTTTCGGGGCCGTTGCACGTCAAACACGTCAAAGAAACTAGGCCGAGCCCCCGGCTCACCACCGTGCAGGTCAGCCGGTAGCAATTTCGCCAAAGTTTGACCCGCGTTCAATATTTGGGCCTCGCCGTCCAGATGCAAATACATCGGCATCAGGTCATTCAGGGCCACATGCAGATCCGAGGTTGGTGTCATCCCCCGACCCCCGCACCAAGATCAAAGTCGCGCCCTTCGCTAAAAGCGCTTTCAACCAGAGTTACCGCAATCCGATCAGCCCCCGGGGCGACGGGACAGAAATCCAAGAACACCAAGGCCCCATAATCGTCCGCCATCGTGCGCAACACGCCAAGCAACACATGTCCAAAGCCGGGATAGCGCCCGCGGCAATCCAACTCAAACTGGATACCGTCTTTGTCATGCAACTCTAACGTTGGCAGCCAAAGATCGGGGACCGCAAGACGCGCCCGCGCTGGAAGGTCATCCAACGAATGCAAAAACTCGACAAAGGTCACCCCGCCAAAGCGCAACAATCGCCGCAAAGGTTCGACATTGGGATGTGACACAAGATAGGTGCCAATATCTTCGAGCACATCTGCCTTGGATTTGTTCAACCGCGCGCACAGGGCCTCAAGCACATCCGTGGTCACCGCGTCGTCATAGCTGAGCATCGCCTCAAAGCGCGGCGGATCCACATCGGCCTGCCGGGCCACGTCCAGCCAGACAGAGTTGCCATAAGTGTCGCGAACAAAACATTGAATCGCTCTGTTGATCAGCCCATGCATCCGCTATTCCCCAACATACTTGGGTCAATGTGCGGCAGGTCAGTTAAGATTTAGCGAACAGATACAATTGTAGGAATTTGTTCCTGAGACTCGTTGGGGCAAAGCCGTATCTCAGCCTTGATCAGTTTGGGACTAGCGCCTGCTTTTGATCCAACCACGCAGGGATATGGCCAATATCAGGCAAAACCACATCGGCCAAATCGGTCAAATCCGCGCGTTTGGCGATGCCGGTCAGCACACCAATCGTGCGCATCCCTGCCCGGCGCCCCGCCAACAGATCATGGGTGCTGTCCCCAACCATCGCCACGGTTTCAGGTGACAGGCCCTGCTTTGAGGCAAAAGCCAACAGCGGGTCAGGGTCTGGCTTTGCGCCAAAACCACTGTCTGCACCGGCGATAAAGTCAAATAGTTCGACAACACCCGCCGTTTTCAAATGCGCCAGTGCACCGTGTTCGGTGTCATTGGTCATCACCCCCAACGACAGCCCCTGCGCCCGCAGCGCTGTGAGGAACGGCGCCAAAGGCACAGCCGGGGCCAAAGGTGCCGTTGCAGCGCTTTGCGCCAAAAACAAATCCAACGCGTCAACATCATGATCGGGCAATTTCTGCACCAAAAGCTCCGCCGCTTCGCGATTTGTTCCCGCAATGACCGGGCTGTCGGCCAAGAATTTCTGCGCCGCGTGATCATAAGAAATGGCCTCAGCCAGCGCCTGTTCTAGCGGCAAATCCCCTTGGGACAAATCCCGCAGCAAACGCCCCGCCCAGACATCCCAAGTCGCGCGAAAATCAAACAGGGTTCCGTCCTTGTCAAACAACAGTCCTTTGATGTGCATCGCATCCTCCGCGTCCTAATTTGCCCCGTCTTTGCCTTGCAAATTCAGGCAGGACAAGCCCGTGCAGACGCCATCAAGCGGGAAAGGTAAGTTGTCATATAACCGTTGCAAACCAAAGCGATATCGCCCGAAATTTGGGCACTCGCGTTAGGTCCAATGCATCTGGGCACCGCCCGCCAGATGGCCGCGTGCCTGCATCAGACTTTCGTAGGGCACCGCCAATGCATCACAGCACTGCGTGACCCAAGCATCATCCATCAACAAGAAGTCCAAAACCGCGCCCAAAAACTCAGGGGCATTCGCACTGTCGCGCAGCCCCTCAGCTGAGGCCCCAGAAGCCCCCAAAAAGACCGGCAAAAGCTCTTCGTTTCCAACCAACCAAGCCAGTGCCTTAAGGGCCAGAGTCTCGGCTGCATCTTTCGAATTGGACATGACCACGCGCTTTCTTAACTGTTGGGAACTTTTTTTTAACCAATTTCACGAAAAATCGAAGGGAACAAGGCAAAGTCCGCTGCGCCGCTTACAAAGTTGATGGGTTCTCATGCCTGGAAAAGTCTTAGTCATTGATGGCATTTCGACCAACCGCATAGTGTTGCGGGTCAAGCTGTCGTCGGCCTTTTTCACGGTCCTTCAGGCGTCAAACGGAACCGAAGCCTTGGCCATGCTTGCCCATGAAAAACCCGATCTGATCATGGTCAGCGCGGTTTTGCCCGATATGACAGGCGAAATGTTTTGCAAACGGGTAAAGCGGGTCGACGGCGGGCGGGATCGTCCTGTGGTGTTGACCCTGCCCGAATCCAATCGGGATGCGTTGATTTCGGGCCTCCGCGCTGGCGCGGACGAGGTGATGTGCCACCCGTTCAGCGATGAATTGCTCTATGCAAGATTGCGCGCCCTGATCCGCAGCCGCAACAGTTTGGATGATCTGGGGCTCAGCGAAACCCATGATCCGGGATATGGGCTGGCAGAACCAATGACGCCCTATCTTCCGCCCCTGCGCATCGGGCTGGTCACCACGCAGGTGGCAAAGGGTGTGTTATGGAGACAGGCGATGAACCTGCATCCTAGGCACCAGTTGGTCACCTACACCCCCCGTAACTTGATGCAGGAATTTGCGCTGACTGGGGTGCCGGACATTTTGGTTTTGCACTTGCCCGCCGGCACCAAAGACAACGGATTGACGTTGTTGGCGGGTTTACATGCGCAACCTGATCTGCGCCGGACCCAGTTTATGGTGGTTTTGGACGAACACTCCAATTACTTGGCCGCGGACGCTCTGGATCTGGGGGCCAACGATTTGTTGTTCAACGGGTTTGACGCCCAAGAAGCCACGCTGCGCCTGTCAAAACTTGCGCGTAACAAACATCTGGCAGATCGATTGCACCATTCGGTGCGCGATGGGCTGCGCGCGGCCATGACGGATGCGCTGACGGGTCTGCACAACAGGCGGTTTGCAATGCCAGAGCTGACCAACCTCCTGACCCAATCGCAAGTTTCAAAACGCCCGGTTGCGGTCTTGATGGCGGACATCGACCATTTCAAACAGATCAACGATTCCTTTGGTCACGCCATTGGGGACGCCGTTTTGCGCCAAATTGCATCCCGGATGTCAGCAATGATGCGCCCGCAAGATTTGCTGGCCCGTATCGGCGGAGAAGAGTTTCTGATTGCCCTGCCCGGGCTTTCGGTGGATCAGGCGCGACTGGCTGCCAAACGTCTGTGCAGCGCGATTGGCACTCGTCCGTTAACCGTGGCGGGCCTCCCGGATCCGATCACCACCACCATCAGCATAGGTCTGGCGCTGACCCCCTGCCCCAAAACCCACGCGCATGTGACAGCTGCAGAGCTGATGAAACAGGCTGACACCGCGCTTTACAGTTCAAAAGCAGAGGGGCGCAATCAAGTTTCGTTGTGTCAACCAGCCGCCTGATCAGTTTTGCGGTTTGGCACGCAAGGGCTTGCCGCCCTCGCGTCCACCGGCGCGGTGCCGTTTCAATCCCTCTTCGAGACGGGTGGCAAAGGCCGCGCGCTCGTCATCTGACATCTCGGTCAGATGCTCCAACAACAGCTGATGCCCCAACTCGCCGCGTTTTGCCCCGATTTGGCGTTGTCTTTCCAAAACAACACTCACAGCCTCAGGTTCGAATGGCGTGCTGCGCAGGGCGGCGACCATCGCCGTGAACTCGGAGCGCAACTGAGCCCGATTTGGGACCAATTCGCCCTGTTCTTTCTTAAGACGTTGGCTGATACGGCGGCGATCTTCGCCGGTCAGCGCCCGCGTGTAAGGGCCCGACACCTCGTCCATGCGGGGCGGGCGGCGATTGTCGTCAGACCCAACGCGCGCCACCGTGCCAACCACAATTCCAATCACAGCAACATTCACAGCAAGCGAAGCAAACAGCGCAACTTTCATCCAGCGCCGCCCTTTGGACGGGGGTGTCGAAGATGGGGTTTGTTCGGTCATGTCTTTACCCTTCGCTCACGTCAAATTGCAGCTGCGGCATCGCATCTACCAGATATAGATCGGTGCTGATATTCAAATAGGCCTCGGCCGTTTCGCTGAGCGCCGTAGGAGGATTGACCCCAATCCACAGTCCCGCGACCCCTGCTGTGGCCAGCCCTGCAACCGCCGGCCATCCACCAATGGCCCCAACCAATGACGCCCAGATCCCCCTTGATGGGCCCGTTTGCACCGGGTCAGGGGCAAGCGCGGTGGCCTGTCGCAGTTGTTCCGCCAAAGCATCATCCAAAACACGCTGCATAAAATCCGCCGAGGGCTCGGCAGGTTTTGCCTGAGCGGCGGTGTCAAACAACGCCTCTAATTCCAGATCTTGTTCCATCCGTTCAGTCATCGGAATATCCCAATTCTGAGCGCCGTTCAGCCAAGAGAGCTGACAGGGCCCGTTTGCCGCGTGCGGTCAAACTTTCGACCGCTTCTGTCGTGATGTCCATGATCTCAGCAATCTCGGGATTGCTCAGACCTTCGATATGGCGCAGCTGCACCGCCTGCGATTGCCGGTCTGGCAGCTTTTTCAGCGCGGCGTAGAGCGCCGTCATGCGCGCCTGATCTTGCATGCCCTCAGCCGCACTGGCCGCGCCGTCTTCGGGTTCAGGGATTGCATCAATGTCCACATTTTTCTGACGCCGCAGCCGATCTGTGCACAGGTTGGAAACAACCCGGTACAGCCATGTGGTGACTTTCGCTTCGCCTTGACGCCAATCAGGAGCAATTTTCCACAGACGCATCATGGCTTCTTGCGCCACGTCTTCGGCCTCGGCGCGGTTGTTCAACACCCGCATAGCCTGAGCGAATACCCGCGGGGTCAGACGCAGGTTCAAAGACCGAGCCGCATCTGCATCCCCGTTGGCAAACAGGACGAGCAATGCGTCGTCCGATACTTCGCTCATCGTATCCAAGGCCATAGTCATAGTCCCGTTGGCGTACCCTGTTCAGAGAATTGAAGCAACCAGTGTCAACTGGGGAGGGGCAAGCCCCCCCCAACGGACGGCAACGACTTATTCAGTGGCTGGGCCACGGCCGTTTTTGTTGCCACGCTTCCCGTGACCGGGGCGCATTTTTGCGGCTGCGTCAAATTCTTCCTGTGTGATGGTCCCGTCGCTGTCTTTGTCCAGACGGCTGAACAGTTTGTCCGCCTTCTCATGTTCCATCTCATCCAGGCTCAGCACACCATCGCCATTGGCGTCGCGGTGTTCGATCAATTTGGCGAATCGTTTGGCCTGACGCTCTTCGTTGCGGGCTTTGCGTTCGGCCATTTGTGCCTCAGCTGCGGCTTTCAGCTCTTCTTCGCTCAGGGTGCCGCTAGAGTCCGTGTCGATCGCCACAAAGCGAGACTTGAAGTGTGCGGCCAGTTCGTCTTGGGACAGCACGCCGTCGCCATTCATATCGAGTTCAGAAAATTCTACGTGAGGCGCTCCACCACGGCGATCCATTCCACCTTTGGCCGTTGCTGTGATGGCAGTGCCTGCGACAACAATGGCAGTCAGGGCGGTAATGACAAATGCACGTTTCATAGTGTATACTCCGATTATTCAGTTCGTTGCTCGTTTTGAAATCAGGCTCATCTCCTGCTTTCTGTTGGGTAATACGGGGGGGGCGAAAACTTCCGTCGAATTATTTCAAACGATCACAGCAGCGTGATACATGCGCCTGAAAGATCCCTTTCGGGCGCATGTTTGCGACATGGGGACGCAAGGACACTCCGTCCCCTTTATATTCCTAAACAAATCCCCCAGTTGATGCGTTAGATGACTATGCAAGGACAGCGTCGTGGAACACACAATGACCGCAGTGGAAGACAGAGAAACATGGCCCGCAATTCGCCGTGGGTGGCGCCGCAAATGTCCCAACTGTGGCACTGGCCCCATGTTGAGTGGCTATCTTAAGGTGCGCAAATCATGTCCGGTCTGTCGCCAAGAGTTGCACCATCACCGCGCAGATGATGGCCCGGCCTATTTGACCATTTTGTTTGTTGGACATTTGATGGGACCGCTGTTGCTGACGGTGTTTGAAACCTGGCGTCCTGAACCTTGGGTGTTGTTGTCGATCTTTTCGGTTGGTTCTGTTGGATTGTCGCTCTACCTTCTGCCGCGACTAAAGGGCGTCATCATCAGCTATCAATGGGCGCGACAACTTTATGGGTTTGGCAAAACAGGCTGACCCACGTGTGGGGACTGAAATGACCATAGACAAAACCGCGATCCGCGATGCCGCCACTGTGATGGTTATCCGTGATCGCGAAACTGCCCCCAAAATCTTGATGGGTCAGCGCGGCGCTAAGGCGGCGTTCATGCCCAATAAGTTCGTCTTTCCCGGTGGGGCTGTTGATGCCGAAGATTGGGACATTCCCCTGATCAACAAACTGCTGCCGTTGTGCGCGGAGCGCCTCACAGAGGACACACAAGGCGACCCCGCGCCAGCCTTGGCTGTGGCGGCCATCCGCGAACTTTGGGAAGAAACTGGTCTGGTACTGGGCCACAAAGCCGACTGGCCCGACGCCCCCACCGATTGGCAAGGCTTTGCCAAACAGGGCTATCGCCCCGCCGCGCAGGCTTTGCAATTTGTGTTTCGCGCCATCACCCCGCCGGGACGTCCCCGTCGGTTTGACGCCCGCTTTTTTCTGATCGACGCCGAAGAGATTGCGACGGATCTGGATGATTTCAGCGCCGCCTGTGATGAGCTGTCTCACCTGCAATGGGTGCCCTTTGAAGATGTCCGCAACTTTGATCTGCCTTTCATCACCGAGGTGGTTTTGGCAGAGGTCGCCGCGCGGCTCCATGATCGCACACCGCCCAGCGAAGTGCCCTATTTCAAGAACGACGATGAACAGAACCTGTTTTTGCGCCTTAAAGGAACAGCACCATAATCAGTACGCTGGCGGTGATCAGGGCAATGCCCGCGAATTCCCGCCGGGTGGTGACCTCTTTAAAGACCAAAGCCGAAATTGCGATTGAGAAGATCACTTCGACCTGTCCCACAGCAAAGACATAGGCTGCGTTTTGCAAAGTGAAGGCCGTAAACCAGCCCAAGCTGCCCCCTAAGCTGGCCAAGCCCATCCAGAGGCTTTGGCGCCACGACCCTGCCACACGCGTGAATTCGCCGGGTTCGCGCCAGCGCAGCCACAATCCCAATCCAACTGATTGCGACGCCGTAACAAATGCCAAAGAGACCAAAGACCGCACCAGTGGATCATCACTGCCCACTTCTAGCGTGGCCCCGCGATATCCCACAGCAGAGACCGCAAAAAACGCCCCCGATAACAGCCCCAGCCCAGAGGCCCGATTGATCAATCCCCGCCAGCCAACCGCGCCGTCAGGCCGCTTGGACAGGATCACCACCCCGACCAGACCCAACAAAATTGCTAGAAACCCGCCGGTTGAGATCCGATCCCCCAGCACCAAAAAGCCAACAAGCGCCGTTTGGATCACTTCGGTCTTTTTGAACGTGATCCCCACCGCGAAACTGCGCTCGGCAAACAGGGCCACAACGCACCATGTGGCCAAGATTTGGGCCAAGGCCCCTACCAGCGCATAGGCAACGAACCCATTGCCCAATGTGGGCATCTGGGGCGCGGTTTGCGTCACATAGACCACAGCCAAGACCATCACAAATGGCGCAGAAAACAGGAACCGCGCCAAAGTGGCGCCTCCTGCGGACAGGCCATTCATGCTCAGTGACTTTTGCAACATGAACCGTAGCGTTTGAAACGCGGCAGCCGCGACAGAGATCAATATCCATTCCATGCGCCCTTATGCTCTGGCCCGCAGGCCAATCGCCAGACAAAATTTAGCCAAGCGCTGAATTATCTATCAAGGACGCGTGAGTTTGCTGCCGGTGGACGTCGTGTGCAGCAATTGTTGATGCCAGTACAAAGCCTTTTGCACCACCTCAGGGGCATTGCGCGAATTGCTGAGCACCCCAGCCTCAACCCGTGGCAAATGCAGGATCTGTTCGGGCCGGGTGGCACAGCCCTGCAACGCCCCCAAATCAAATTCCGCACTGACCGAAAGGATAACGGCCCCTTGCGGACAATGCGCTTGGATCCGTTGTAAGGCTTTGCGCTTAAGCGCCAGACGATCTGGAAAACAATCGACAATCAGGTCCGCATCCTCGACTGCCGATGAAATTGTCGCGCATATTTTTGCCAGAGCCACATGGGCCGGATGGGCCACAAAATGGTCTTGGGCAGTATGATCGGGATCAAACATGGTTAGAACGGCGGAATGAACCGCCAGCGCTTCACGCCAAGCCTGAACCGGAAACCCATCCCCCAAAATGGCAATATTGGGGGGGGCAAACGGCATTACTTCGGAGCTGGGCAGCGCACCAGATTGGCAAACTGCCCAGTTTGATTGATCTGCAAAAGCCGGTCATCCATATCCACCAACATGATATATTCATCGGTGTATTCTAACCCTGCGTCCAAACAGGTGGTCTTTAGGGTCCAGCTTTGCGGAAACCCTGTGGGTTCAACCGATGTGATCTCACAGCTCCACTCGATCCCATAAAGACCATCCCGCCCGATCCATGTGGGGGTTTCATCGCCAGCTTCACCCGCATTGACACACCAATTGGCGTTGGTGGTCCAATAGCCTTCCCACAAAGGCACCTCAGCGGCGCTGGTCCCCGTCCCAAACATAAGTCCAAACAAAGCATATTGGAGTGTATTCAGCATCGGGTCTCTCCTGTGGGTTGGCAATCGGCCTTAGTAGGGCATGGGATAGGCGCGGTGGAAACCATCCAGATCCGCAAGCTGCTCCGGTGTCAACGAAAGTGTTGCGCCATCCAAGATATGGGTCAACTGCGCGAGTGTGGTCGCCCCAAAAATAACCGACGTCATGAACGGACGTTCGCGCGCCCATGCAATCGCCATATGCACCGGATCCAGATCGTGTTTCTCTGCCACCAAAAGATAGCCCTCAACCGCGTCAAACACCCGATCCGTGACACGCCCCCCCAAGGTTTCATTGATCGACATGCGTGACCCTTCGGGCACAACGCGCCCTTTGTACTTGCCGCTCAGCAGCCCTGTGGCCAAGGGAGAATAGCTCAGCAAACCCACGTCTTCATTGGCGCTCACCTCGGCCAGATCTGTGTCATACATCCGGGACAGCAAAGAGTATTCGTTCTGAATGCTGGCCACGCGTGGGCCCCCAGAGGCCTCGGCTGTGTCGCACCATTTTGTTGTGCCCCACGCGGTCTCGTTGGAGAGGCCAAAATGGCGAATGTTGCCCTTGTCGATCTGATCCTGCAGCGTGGCCAGACACTCTTGCATATTGGCCAGATTTGCCGCGCGATCCTGCTTGGAGGGGTCATAGGTCCAGTTTTGGCGGAAGCTATAAGACCCGCGGTTGGGCCAGTGAAACTGATAAAGGTCGATCACATCGGTCTTGAGACGGCGCAATGATGCCTCGATCGCGCCGGGAATGGTCGCCGCGGTGATCGGCTCGCCGCCACGGGCCATCGAGCCATTGCCGGACTGTTTGGTGGCCAGAATATAAGAGTCACGCCGTGCCGGATTGGCCGCGATCCACGCCCCAATAATTTCTTCGGTGCGCCCCACCGTTTCGGCCCGCACCGGGTTCACCGGATACATTTCGGCCGTGTCGATAAAGTTGATGCCACGCTCCAGCGCCAATTCGATCTGCGCATGGCCCTCGGCTGCGGTGGTTTGCGTGCCAAAGGTCATCGTGCCCAGACACAGGTCACTGACCATCAGGCCGGTGCGGCCCAGCGGGTTCATTTTCATTGGTGAGTTCCTTAGAAAGCTTGCAAGTGTTGCGGCAAAAATAGGGGCTGAGCGCAAAAAATCCAGCCAGAAAATCGATTTTTTCTTGAAGGTGGGGGCGCTGCCCCCTCTTGGCAAAGCCAATTCACCCCCGAGGTATTTAAGACCAAGAAAAAGGAGCGGCCTTCCTGGCTGCCAGAGGTTTTGAACGCTGGCCCCCATCGCCCGCATGCGATAAAGGGGAAGGAACACAGTTAGGGCATAGATTTATGGCGCGTCATCTGATCACTTCGGCAATTCCTTATATCAACGGGATCAAACATTTGGGCAATCTGGTGGGCAGTCAGCTGCCAGCGGATCTGTTTGCCCGCTATCAGCGCTGCCGGGGCAACGAGGTCATGTTCCTATGTGCCACGGATGAACATGGCACGCCTGCAGAGCTGGCCGCAGCCAAAGCAGGGCAACCTGTGGCCGAATATTGTGCAGAGATGCATGAGGTTCAGGCCCGCATTGCCGAAGGGTTCGGTTTGAGTTTTGATCATTTTGGCCGCTCTTCTAGTGCGGAAAATCAGGCTTTGACCCAGCATTTTGCCGGGGTTTTGGCCGATCAGGATCTCATTCAAGAGCGCACGGACACGCAGATGTTTTCCAACGCGGATGGGCGCTTTTTGCCGGATCGCTATATCGAAGGCACCTGCCCCAATTGTGGGTTTGACAGCGCGCGCGGTGATCAATGTGACAATTGCACCAAGCAACTGGATCCAGTGGACTTGATCGACGCCCATTCCACCATTTCGGGATCTACTGATTTGGAAATGCGCGACACCAAGCATCTGTATCTGCGCCAAAGCCAGATGAAGGATCAGTTGGAGGCGTGGATCGACAGCAAAGCAGACTGGCCCATTCTGACCACGTCGATTGCCAAGAAGTGGCTTAATGATGGGGATGGGTTGCAAGATCGTGGCATCACCCGGGATTTGGATTGGGGTGTTCCGGTCAAAAAGGGCGGCGCGGACTGGCCCGGCATGGACGGCAAGGTCTTTTATGTCTGGTTCGACGCCCCGATCGAATACATCGCCTGCGCCCAGGAATGGGTGAATGCAGGCAAAGGCACCGATTGGGAGCGCTGGTGGCGCACCGACAAAGGGGCCGAGGATGTGACCTATACGCAGTTCATGGGCAAAGACAACGTGCCGTTTCACACGCTGTCCTTCCCGGCGACAATTCTGGGATCCGGAGAGCCTTGGAAGCTGGTCGATTATATCAAGTCGTTCAACTATCTGAACTATGATGGCGGTCAGTTCAGCACCTCGCGCGGGCGCGGTGTGTTCATGGATCAGGCGCTGGAAATTCTGCCTGCCGATTACTGGCGGTGGTGGTTGCTAAGCCATGCGCCAGAAAGCTCGGATGCTGAATTCACTTGGGAAAACTTCCAAAGCTCTGTGAACAAAGATCTTGCAGACGTGTTGGGCAATTTTGTCAGCCGCATCACCAAATTCTGCCGATCCAAGTTTAGTGAGGCGGTCCCTGAGGGCGGTGCCTATGGCGCGCAAGAGCAAGCCTTGATCGCGGACCTCAGCACCAAAATCCGGGCCTTTGAAGGTTTTATGGAAGACAAAGAGGTGCGCAAAGCCGCACAAGAGCTGCGGGCAATTTGGGTGGCTGGCAATGAGTATTTGCAAGCCGCAGCCCCATGGTCGACCTTCAAGAGCGATCCAGAGCAGGCCGCCGTACAGGTGCGTATGGGGTTGAACCTGATCCGCCTTTACGCGGTTTTGTCTGCGCCGTTCATCCCCAGCACCTCAAGCAAGATGATGGAGGCGATGCAGACCAGCGATGACAGCTGGCCCGATGATGTCGCCGCCGCGCTGAGCAGCTTGCAGCCGGGCCACGCCTTTAGCGTGCCTGACGTTCTGTTTGGGAAAATCACCGATGAGCAGCGCGAAGACTGGCAAGAAAAATTTGCCGGCGTGCGCAGCTAAAATACCTGCCCCCTGACAGGTGTTCAGGGGGGGGGCACCAAGGGTCCGGGCCTGATCAGGCCCGGACCAATGCTTAGCTCTTCTTTACAAACTGGGTCAGGATCACGATGCGCTGACCTTCGACGCGGCCTTCGATATGGCCGTCGTTGTCAGCGACCAAAGAGATGTTGCGCACAGCCGTGCCGCGCTTGGCGGTAAAACCCGCCCCTTTGACGGGCAGATCTTTGATCAACACCACGCTGTCCCCGGCGCTGAGCACCACGCCATTGCTGTCTTTGTGCACCACGGCGGGTTCATCCTCGACCAGCCCGGCCTCAGCCCAGCTGAGCGTGTCAGGTTCGAGATAGGCGATATCCAACAAATCACGCGCCCAAGCCGCCTCTAGGCGGTGCAGCATCCGCCAAGCCAAGACCTGAACGGCGGGCTCGGTGCTCCAGATGGCGTCGTTGAGACATTTCCAATGGGGGGCGTCCGCCGCGCCTTGGCTGACCCCAGCGTGGCACGTGTCACACAAAGAGACTTGAACATCGCGGGGTGCAACGCCGAACGGAAGGGGCGCCGCAGCGGCGCAAAATACACAAGTTTCAGCCATGGGGCCCCTCTGAGTTG
Organism: Thalassovita sp.; assembly: GCA_049116315.1. Lineage (GTDB taxonomy): Bacteria > Pseudomonadota > Alphaproteobacteria > Rhodobacterales > Rhodobacteraceae > Thalassobius. Next base: position 91,444 of record JAGDZD010000002.1, on the reverse strand, counting down.
CTTTGGTGGCTTATCCTCAGCCTCAGAGGGCTTGTCCAGTTCCGATTGCCCTTGCGCGCCCATTGATCAACGCAGGCGCGGCCTAGGTGGCGTCGTGAAAAATGATCCCCAAGGTGTGGCGTTGCCCGCCCCTGAGACGGCTGACACCATGGCGCATGTTCACCCGGTAATCCCGTTTTGTCCCCTGCACGGGGCGGTGACGCACAGCAAAGACCACCGCATCCCCCTGCGCAAGCGGCACAACCTCGGCGCGGCTTTGCATGCGGGGGCGCTGTTCTGTCATGACGAAATCACCGCCGGTGAAATCGCGCTGCGGCGCCGACAGCAAAACCGCCACCTGCAGTGGAAACAGCAAATCGCCGTAAACATCCTGATGCAGACAATTGAAATCATCCTTTTCATATTGCAGCAACAAAGGCGTAGGGCGGGTCTGACCAGCTTGGTGACAGGCCGCCAAATAGGCGGCATGATCAAGGGGAAATCTGGTTTCAAGACCCATGCGGGCATTCCATGCATTGGCCACTGGCACAAACATTGGATACAAGCCATCCCGCAAGGTGGCGACAACCGCAGGCAGGGGATAAGAGAAATACTTATACTCGCCCCGCCCAAATCCATGACGCGCCATTCGGATATGGCTGCGAAAGCGGGTGTCGTCGGGATACAGCTTTGCACAGCTGGCGCAGGCCTGTGCACTCAGCAGGTTGGGCAATGTGGCACAGCCAAATTGGTTCAGCTCCTCTGCCAGCACCTCGCGATCAACCGCGCCAAGACGGTCCTTCAGGGTCTTTGTCTCTGCTGTGTCCAACATCATCCAGCGTCCTTTTCCAATTCCAGAATTTGTGCTTTGCGATCCACGCCCCAGCGATAGCCAGACAGGCCGCCATCGGCGCGCACCACCCGATGACACGGCACGACAATTGCCAAAGGATTGGCGCCGCAGGCCTGCGCCACCGCGCGCGACGATTTGGGGGCCCCAATCTGGTTGGCAATCTCGCTATAGCTGGCCGTGTCGCCAACTGGGATGTCACGCAAAGCGGCCCACACGCGGGTTTGAAAAGCGGTGCCTTGGATGTCCAATGGCAGATCAAATCCCAATTTCGGCGCCTCCACAAACGGCAGGATATGACCGATCAAAGCCTGATAATGTGGATCATCGCCGATCAACTCGGCGTTGGGAAAGCGGCTTTGCAAGTCCTCCAGCACCGCCTCGGGCGTGTCCCCAAGCAGCAGGGCACAAACACCTTTGTCTGTGCTGGCAATCAACACCACACCAAGGCGGCAATCACCAATCGCAAATAGGATCCGAACCCCAGCGCCACCACGGCGCAACTGAGAGGGGGACATGCCCAACGCCTGCGTGGCGGTTTCATAAAACCGGCTGCTGGAATTATAGCCTGCATCATAGACCGCAGCCGTGATCGAGCCATCGGTTTGCGCAATCAGCTGACGCACTTTGCGCCGCCGGTTGGCCCGCGCATAGGCTTTGGGCGTCACCCCAAGCACCTGTTTGAACGTGCGTTGCAAATGAAACGGGCTCAGATCTGTCAGCGCTGCAAGGTCCGCCAATGTCGGCTCGCGCTCGCTTTGATCGATCTCTTGGCAGGCTTGTGCCACGCGTTCAGCCAACTGCGCTTCAGGGGGGATAGCATCGGGGTGGCAGCGCAGGCAGGCGCGATACCCATTCTGTTCGGCAAGCTGCCCGCTTGGAAAAAACTCAACATTCTTGCGCAATGGGCGGCGCGACGGACAGCTGGGACGACAATAAATGCCCGTTGATTTCACGGCATACAAAAAGCGCGGTTCGGGATTTTGATCCCGCGCCAATACCGAGGTCCACATTTGGTCAAGGTCCAGATCTAGCATGTGTTGCTCCCATATCTTTGGCCCCGGCCGCGACAGGGTCGGGCCAGATGTTGCGTTTCAGTTCAGGGGATTGGTCTAGTTTGCTTTGCGGAACGTCAGATTGATCCGTTGAGCCCCAAGCGCCGGGTGGTGCCCCTCTTTGATCGGTTTGACACCGTGATAAAACAACCGCGACGGCCCGCCCCATACCAAGACATCGCCGTGAACCATTTCAATCAATTGCAACGGGTCCCGGCGGGCCTTGCCACCAAATTGAAACACGCCGGAAAGGCCCAGAGACACAGACACAATCGGATGATCAAAATCGGCTTCGTCTTTGTCTTGGTGCAGTGACAATTTGGTGCCCGGCAGATATTGATTGATCAAACAGGCGTCAGGCGTAAAGAACGGATAGCCCGCATCGCTAGCCGCCGATAAGGCAAGGGCCCAAAACACCTGTGGCATCTCTGGCCAGGCCAATCCGGTGTCCGGGTCGCGGGCGCTATAGCTATAGCCCGACGGGCCGCTGACCCAGCCCAACGCCCCGCAATTGGTCATGGCGACGGACATACGGTGTCCACCCGGCGTGGTCATGTTGCGAAACGGGGCCTGTCGCGTCACCGCGTCCAAGGCCACAGCAATATCCGCATAAAACGGCAGGGCAAAGCCGCGCAGAACCTTCGCCCCTTGGGGTAAATGATGGCCGTCATCTTGGCCGCCAAAAAGATCACTTTGCATGGCCCGCTCCTATTCTCGTCTGCCTTAAGCGTAAGGGAAAACGGGCCACATGGCAGCCCGTTTCTTGCGGTTTCGTCAGACCTTAAACTTTGTTGATCGAGTTGCCGCCATCCACAACCATGGCACTGCCGGTGACAAAGCTGGATTGATCCGAGGCCAAGAACAGCGCGGCTTGCGCAATTTCCTGTGGTTCCGCCATCCGCTTTAGCGCGTGGATCGACTCGTAAAACCCTTTCAGGTCAGCGTTGGTATCCCAATCCCCTGCCATCGCGGTTTTGGTCCCGCCGGGCAGCAATGTGTTGGCCCGAATGCCGTCTGCGCCGTGCTCGGTTGCCAGAACCTGCGCCAAACCGATCAAACCGGATTTGCTGGCCGCATAGGCCCCCATGCCGGGAAAGGCCGCCGTATACCCCACAAAGCTCGAAGTGAAAGTGATCGAGCCCCCGCCGCTGCGCTTGAGCGCGGGAATTTGGTGCTTGGCGGCATAAAACGCACTGCTCAAGTTGGTGCTAAGGACTGTATCCCAGTTGTCCAACGACATATCGGGAACGGGCACCGCGTCTCCCATCATGCCCGCGTTGTTCAACGTGGCATGCAGGCCGCCATAGGTGTTTTCAGCGGTCTCGACCAACGCTTTGGCATAGCCTTCGTCGGTGACATCGCCCCAAAGGCACACCGCTTGCCCATTGGCTTGGTTGATTTGATCCATGATCGTCATCAGCTCTTTTTCACGGCGCGCGCCCAGAACCAATTTGGCGCCCTCTTTGGCAAAGAGGAAGGCGGCGGCGGCACCAATACCGCTGCTGGCCCCGGTGATGATGACGGTTTTATCTTTTAGTTGCAAAATCTTAACTCCAGTTTTTGATTTCTGAAGTCAAAATGGCGATGTCGGGGGCGCCAAAATATCCGTTTCTTGTGGTCAAAGTTATTTTTGCAAATTTTTCTGCTGAGACGGGAACTCCACTAGAAGGCCGCGCGGTGTTTCTCAAACAGGCGCGCGATCTGGCGATAGGTTTTGCGCACATGCGGCAGACCGTCATCTTCGGAATGGCGCACCAGCCATTGGGTGTGTTCGATTCCCCCCAACGGTTCTGAGCAGGGCACCAAGCGCGGGTCCCGCGCCCCGATAAAACACGGCAACACACATAGCCCATGTGCAGCCCCCACCGCCTCAAGCATGGCATGCGGGGAGTCACACGTCAGCGCAGCGGTGTCGCCAATCCGTTGGCGCAGCCAAAACGAAGAACTGCCTGTGCCCCCCGCAACCGATGGCACCACCCAGTCACATCGGTCATACCGCGCCTCGCTCTGCGCCTCTGGATGCGCGGCGACGTAAGCTGCGGCCCCATAGATCGCAAAACGAACTTGCCCGATCCGTTTGCAGGTCAATTCGGGTTGCTCTGGGCGCTTATTGCGCACCGCAATATCGGCTTCGCGTCGCGACAAATTCAAAAACGCCGCCCCGCTGCGCAATTCAATGCGGGGATCGGTTGCAGCGGGGGCGATCTCTCGCAGGTTTTGGGCCAGAAACACACTGGTCCAAAACCCGCTGGTCACCCGGACAACAGGTCTTTGATCTAAATGCGACAGCCAAGCATGGATCGATTGCGATTGCCCGGCCATTTCCCGCACCCGGCTGAGAAGTTCCCGCCCATGCGAAGTCACCTCATATCCGGCCTGTGAACGCTCAAACAAACGCACACCCAGCTGATCCTCAAGATGGCGCATCCGCCGACTCAGCGTCGGGGAACTGACCCCGGTTACAGTGGCAGCGCCAATCAACCCGCCCTCGTCGGCCACGGACAGGAACAGACGCAGATCATCCCAATTTGGTGTTTCATTTTTGAAAGACATATTTGGGAAACTTCCGTCGAGACTACACAGGGATCCCTCTATCGAAGGGTGTTCGCCCACTAAATATGGAAATTCTCAAGATGACAAACAAACAAAATCACAAGCTATCTTGAGCATGCATTCCCAAACCAACCAAATCGGAGGTCAAGAATGACCCAACATCACACCGTCATGGTGACACTTCAACCTCAGCCCAAACACCGCTCTGCCTTCGCAGACGTTATGCACGCGGTCCAAAAGGACCTCCCTTCGGTCGAAGGCTGCATTGACGTGCGCATCCTGACCCAGCAGGACAGTCCTGACACATTTATTCTGATCGAAGATTGGACCAGCGCCGATCTGCACAGCGCCCATATCGACCGATTGGTTGCTGCGGGCGATTGGGCCAATTTGGAACAGATGCTGGCCCAAGCGCCGAGCACCGTTGTGCTCAACACTCTCTGATTTGCAGCGCGGCCTTTTGGTCACGTTTCCAGATCCGAAGACACAGGGGCAACGTCCGCGTTTGCCCTTGTGACATGCGCCAAGGGATGCAATTTGCGCCCATTGACGAGGCTCCATCTGATCAGCGGCAGTTGCGAAACTCAAAAATGCACTGTAGAGCACTGTGCAACACGTTCATTCCTTCCAGAATGGACAGACGATATTTATCCGTCGGGGGGCCTCATTGAGGCTGAGAGGTGCGCGCACTGACCCGTCGAACCTGATCCGGGTCATGCCGGCGTAGGGAACGGGTACTTCGCGAATACATCGCGAGAACTCTCCCCCGAGCGCCAGCACCCCACCTATAGGAGATGTGCCGGTGACAAAAACGACCCCAATTGCCCTGACGATTGCAGGTTCTGACAGCGGTGGCGGCGCCGGTGTGCAGGCAGACTTGAAAGCCTTTAGTGCCAATGGGGCCTATGGGGCCAGCGTATTGACCGCCATCACGGCACAAAACACAGTTGCGGTCACCGCCGTGCATGAAATCCCCGCAGATGTCGTTGCCGCTCAGATCAGCGCGGTGCTGTCAGATTTGGACGTCACGGCCATCAAGCTGGGGATGTTGTTTTCCCCGCAAATCATCGATGTGGTGCAGGCCGGTCTGTCTGCATACGCTGGGCCAATTGTTGTTGATCCGGTGATGATCGCCAAATCAGGCGACGCTTTGTTACAAGACGCTGCGGTCGAGGCGATGATCCAAAAGATCCTGCCACTGGCAACGTTGCTGACGCCAAACCTGCCCGAGGCGGCCCGCCTGCTGAACCAAGCCGAAGCGCAAACCCCAGCTGACATGGCGGCACAGGGTCAAGCCTTGTTGGCGCTGGGGCCCAAAGCCGTCTTGATGAAGGGCGGCCATGCAAGTGGCGAAACCTGCGTCGATGTGCTGGTGGATCACAGTGGCGTTGTGACAGAGTTGTCCGCCGAGCGCGTTCAAACCCGCAACACACACGGCACCGGCTGCACCTACTCTTCCTCAATCGCCGCAGCACTGGCGCAGGGCCAAGAGTTGGGCGCGGCGGTTGAAAACGCCCATACCTACCTGCAGGCCGCAATTGCAGCGGCGGATGATCTGGCCATTGGTGCGGGCCACGGGCCTGTGCATCATTTTCACGGGCTTTGGACATGAGCGACGTCACCATCATTGGCGCGGGCGTTGCCGGACTATGTGTGGCGCGCACGCTGAAGGATCGCGGCGCAAACGTCACCGTGGTGGATCGCCATGCCAAGGTTGGACCGCATGCCTGTTCTTGGTGGGCAGGCGGCATGTTGGCCCCGTTTTGCGAGGGTGAAAGCGCCGAAGAACCAGTTGTCCGTTTGGGCCAAGAGGCCGCCGGGTGGTGGACAAGGCAAACCAATGCCGTTCATCATTGCGGCTCTTTGGTTGTTTCACCCGCCCGTGACAAAGCCGATTTGACCCGATTTGCCCGCCGCACCGAAGGGTTCCAAGAGGTTGATAGCGCCGAAATATCAAAGCTCGAGCCAGATCTGGCGGATCGCTTTGCAAAAGGGCTGTTTTTCCCTTCCGAAGCCCATTTGTCCCCACGTCTTGCGCTGCAAACGCTGTGGGATGGCCTTGTTGCGGATGGTGTCAACTTTGAACAGGGCGACGCCGATCCTAACCAATACGCCAAACACGGGCTCACCATAGATTGCCGCGGGTATCAGGCGCGAAACGACATCAGCGACCTGCGCGGCGTCAAAGGAGAGATGCTGGTGCTGTCTTGCCCTGAGGTCACGCTCAGCCGCCCTGTCCGCCTGCTACATCCGCGCATTCCGCTTTATATTGTGCCGCGTGGCGATGGGATCTTTATGTTGGGCGCCACCATGATCGAAGGCAGTGCCGGTCAACATGTGACAGCGCGCGCCTTGCTGGAATTGTTGAGTGCCGCCTATGCGCTGACTCCAGCCTTTGGCGAAGCCGAAGTGCTTGAAATCGGTGTGGATAGCCGCCCCGCCTTTGCCGACAACATGCCGCGCATTCGTCGGGACGGCAATTTGATCCGCGCCAACGGGTTGTATCGACATGGGTTCTTATTGGCCCCTGCCCTTGCGCGTATGGTGGGCGCGTTGATTTTTGACCAAACCACACCGGAGGTGATGGATGAAACTGCAGCTTAACGGAGAAAGCCTTGAGGCAGAGGTGCGCACATTGGCGGACTTGCTCGAAGATCAAGGATTTGGTGGCGCCAAAGTTGCCACCGCAGTGAACGGTGACTTTGTGCCTGCTGGTTTGCGCGCCCAACACCTCCTGTCCGCTGGCGATGTCATCGAAGTGCTTGCACCGATGCAGGGGGGCTGAACGATGCGGGATTTTTACGGCACGCGCCTCGCCAACGGCTTTATGTTGGGCACCGCTCAATATCCATCCCCTGCCATTCTGGCCCAGGCTTTTGAACGTTCGGGGGCTGCGGTGGCAACGGTCTCTCTGCGCCGCGAAAGCGGGCAAACCCGGGCCGGTCAAGATTTCTGGCAACTGATCCGCGATTTGGATGTGCATATCCTGCCCAACACTGCGGGATGCCACAGCGTCAAAGAGGCGGTCACCACCGCGCATATGGCGCGCGAGGTCTTTGACACCAAATGGATTAAGCTCGAGGTCATTGGCGAAGAAGACACTTTGCAACCCGATGTCTTTGGTTTGGTCGAAGCGGCGCGCATTCTGAGCGAAGATGGCTTTCAAGTGTTCCCCTACACCACCGAAGATCTGGTGGTGGCGGACAAGCTGCTGCATGCGGGGTGTGAAGTGCTGATGCCTTGGGGCGCGCCGATTGGATCCGGCTTGGGATTGAACAACCTGTTTGGCCTGCGCGCGATGCGGGCCCATTTCCCGGATGTACCTTTGGTGATCGATGCCGGTCTTGGATTGCCCTCTCAGGCGGCGCACGCCATGGAATTGGGCTATGACGCGGTGCTGCTGAACACTGCGGTTGCCAATGCCGGCGATCCCGCCGCGATGGCACAGGCCTTTGCCACCGCGATTCAAGCGGGCCAAATGGCCGCTCTGGCTGATCCGATGGAACCTCGGGACATGGCTGTTCCCTCTACCCCTGTGATCGGCAAAGGATTTTTGGAATGAGCACGCTGGATCGTTTTTATCCCATCTTTGACAGCGTTGAGTGGCTTGAACGTTTGGTGCCTCTTGGGATCAAATTGGTGCAATTGCGCATTAAGGACGCCGACACGGCCAGTATCAAAGCACAGGTCCGTCGCGCCAAAACTCTCTGCGCACATCACAACTGCACGCTGGTGATCAATGATTATTGGCAAATCGCCATCGACGAAGGCTGTGAGTATTTGCACCTTGGTCAAGAGGATCTGGACGATGCCGATATCGCGGCCATCCGGGCGGCAGGGCTGAAACTGGGCCTTAGCACCCATGACAAAGCTGAACTGGCGCGCGCAACGGCGCTGACCCCCGACTATATCGCGCTTGGCCCGATCTATCCCACCATTTTGAAAAAGATGAAGTGGCATCAACAGGGCACAGCCAAGCTGAGCACATGGCGAGAGTTGATTGGGGACACGCCGCTGATCGCCATTGGCGGCATGTCGATCGAGCGCGCGGCTGGCGCGTTTGAAGCCGGCGCTGATAGCGTGGCTGCGGTGACCGACATCACCTTGAACCAAGACCCAGAGGGGCGCGTCCGCGCCTGGCTGGCGGCCACAAGATGAGCCGCTATGCGCGCCAAACGTTGCTCCCTGAGGTGGGTCCGTCGGGGCAGGGCGCTTTGGCAGCGGCCCGCGTCTTGGTGGTTGGCTGCGGGGGATTGGGCGCCCCTGTGTTGCCCTATCTTGTGGGCGCAGGGGTTGGGCGATTGATCTTGGTGGATGGCGATGTTGTCAGCCAATCCAACTTGCACCGCCAAGTGCTATTTCGTGAGACTGATATTGGCCACCTCAAGGTCGAGGCGGCGGCGGCCTCGCTGCGCGCCTTAAACGACGAATGTCATATCGACACCCATGCAGAGCCTTTGGATCCCATCAACGCCGCGTCTTTGGTTGCCTCTTGTGATTTGGTGCTGGATTGCGCGGATAGTTTTGCCGCCAGCTATATCCTGTCTGACACATGTTTGGCACAAAACATCCCGCTGATTTCCGCCTCGGTTTTGGGGCACGAAGGGTATGTCGGCGGTTTCTGCGGCACGGCCCCCTCTTTGCGCGCCCTGTTCCCAGATTTGCCGGATCGCGCCGCAACTTGCGCCACTGCCGGCGTAATGGGCCCTGTTGTAGGGATGATTGGCGCAGCCCAAGCGCAGATGGCGCTGGCTGCTTTGCTGGGTCAAGCCCCGTCGCCCTTGGGGCAATTGATGCGCTTTGATCTACGCAACTTCCGCACCAGCGGCTTTCGGTTTGACCGCGCGCCCGAACCTGAACTCGGCCCCACATTCATCGCTGCCGCCAGTATTGAACCCGATGACTTTGTCGTCGAACTGCGCGGCATCGACGAGGCCCCGACCCCGGTGACACCAGAAGCGATACGCCTAAGCGTCGCGGAACTTGCGCACCAAAAACCACAGCCCAGCGCCGATCAGCGCGCTGTTCTGGTCTGCCGTTCGGGATTGCGTTCCTGGCAGGCTGCCAATCACTTACGCTCTTACTGGAGCGGTACCATCACATTGATTTCCATGGGCGATACGCCACCAATCGAAAGACCAACCTCATGAAACTTCTCTCTCTGACCACTGCCTTTTCGCTGGCGACCACACCGTTGATGGCCGCGGATCAAATGACCCTTTTGTTGGACTGGTTTGTAAACCCCGACCACGGCCCAATCATTGTGGCTCAGGAAAAAGGCTATTTCAAAGATCAAAACCTCGAAGTTGAAGTGATTGCCCCAGCGGACCCTTCGGACCCACCCAAGCTGGTTGCCGCTGGCAAGGCGGATCTTGCGGTTTCCTATCAGCCACAACTGCACCTGCAAATCCACGAAGGCCTGCCATTGCAGCGCGTTGGTACTTTGGTCGCCACCCCATTGAACTGTTTGTTGACGCTGGCGGATGGTCCAATCACCAGCCCGGCCGATCTGGCTGGTAAAAAGGTCGGCTTTTCTGTTGGCGGCGTTGAAGAGGCGGTTTTGGGCTCGATCCTGCGTCACCACGGGCTGGATCTTGATGATGTGGAACTGGTCAATGTGAACTGGTCTTTGTCCCCGTCCCTGATGTCTGGCCAAGTGGACGCCGTGATTGGGGCCTACCGCAACTTTGAACTGAACCAGATGGAAATCGAAGGCGTTGAGGGCAACTGCTTCTTTGTCGAAGAAGAAGGCCTGCCACCCTATGACGAGCTGATCTACGTCGCCAACACCGACACAATGGATCAGGACATGATCGCGCGTTTCTTGGCAGCGACCGAAAAAGCCACGCAATACATCGTCAACCACCCCGAAGACAGCTGGGAAATCTTTGCTGGCACCTCGGCTGAATTGCAGGACGAGTTGAATGCCAAAGCTTGGGTCGACACCCTGCCCCGCTTTGCGCTGCGCCCAACAGCGATGGATCACGGCCGCTATGCCGCCTTCGAAGCGTTCCTGTTCGAAGCGGGTCTGATCCCCAGCCAGAACCCAGTGTCGGCGATCGCCATTGATGTGACTGCGAAATGAGCGCGCCACAATATGGAAAAACCTTCGCGTCTTGGCGCGAAGGGGCCGCAGATCCGTGGCGGGCCTATACCCACCACGGGTTTGTCGAAGGGTTGCGCGACGGTACATTGCCGCGCGCCGCTTTTCTGCACTATCTGATCCAAGACTATGTCTTTCTGATCCACTTTTCGCGCGCGTGGTCACTGGCTGTGGTCAAATCCGAAACGCTCGAAGAGATGAAAGTCTGCGCCGGAACGGTGGATGCGCTCGTCAATCACGAGATGGCGCTGCACGTCAAAACCTGCGCCGCCGAAGGCATCGACGAAGCCACCTTATTTGCCGCCTCTGAAGCGGTCGAAAATCTTGCCTATACGCGCTATGTGATGGACGCCGGGCTGCGCGGTGACTTTTTGGATCTGATGGCCGCGTTGGCCCCCTGTGTTATGGGATACGGCGAAATCGGCCTGCGCCTTGCAAAGAGCAAAGCCGACGATACCCCCTATGGCGATTGGATTGCCACCTATGCGGACCCCGAATACCAAGCGATCTGTAGCGCTGTTGGCACCATGATTGACAATGCTGTGGCACATCGCCTTGGCGATTTGGCCAGCACCCCGCGCGCCGCCAGTCTGCAGGCGCATTTCACCAAAGCCACCGAATTGGAAGTTGGCTTTTGGCAAATGGGACTGGACGCAAAGTGAGCGCCGCTTTGGGCATAACACTGAGCGGTCGCCACCGCATCGACGGTGCCGATTTGTTTCAGGCCCAAATCTCTTTGTTTGCAGGCGGTTGGACCTGTCTTTTGGGCCCCTCGGGCGTTGGCAAGTCCACCGTTCTGCGCCTGATCCTTGGATTAGAGACGGGCGGCGCGTTTGAGGGCGAAATCACCGCCAGCGATGGTGCGCCTCTCAAAGATTGCATCAGTTATATGGCGCAATCAGACCTATTGCTGCCGTGGTTAACTGTGCTCGAGAACACGCTGATCGGGGCCCGTTTGCGGGGTGAAACACCGGATCATGCGCGCGCGGTCAGGCTTTTGGATCGCGTTGGCCTGTCGGCCCATCAAAATAAGAAACCCGCCGCTTTATCCGGAGGCATGCGTCAGCGCGCCGCTTTGGCCCGCACCCTGATGGAAGACCGCCCCGCGGTCTTTCTTGATGAACCGTTTTCGGCACTGGATGCGGGAACACGGGCAGACATGCAGGAACTGGCCGCCGACCTTTTGCAAGAGCGCACGGTCTTGCTGGTGACCCATGATCCAGCCGAGGCTGCCCGCCTAGGCGACCAAATCATTGTGATGTCTGCGCGTTCAGCCGAAACTTGGCCCACCCCCGAGACAGCCCCGATCCGCGATATCAACGACCCGCAAACCCTTCGGTGCCAAGCGGATCTTTTGACCCACCTGCGCGAGGTGACAGCATGAGACGGCGTGACATCCTGTGGGCGGTCTTACTGGGCCTGAGCCTGTGGCAAGCGGTGGTCTGGATCACCGGCGCGCCGCACTTTATTTTGCCCTCGCCTTGGCGGGTGGCACAAGCCGCCTACAAAAGTCGCGTGATCATTGCCGAAAACGCGTGGATCACCATCGCCGAAGTTCTGCTGGGTCTGGTGTTTGGCACTCTCCTCGGTGTGGCGACGGCAATCCAACTGGCCCTGTCCAAAACCGCTGAACGCCTGATGCTACCGTTGTTGGTCTTTACCCAAGCCGTGCCGGTCTTTGCCTTGGCCCCTGTGCTGACACTTTGGTTTGGCTATGGCATGGGGTCGAAAATTGTGATGGCGGTTCTGATCATCTATTTCCCGGTGACTTCGGCGTTTCATGACGGGCTGAACCGCTTGGACAAGGGCTATCTGGATTTGGGCACCTCAATGGGGGCCAGTAAGCTTCATGTGCTGCGATATCTGCGTATTCCCCACGCCCTGCCGAGTTTGGGCACCGGGCTTAAACTGGCGGCCGTATATGCCCCAATTGGGGCGGTGATTGGGGAATGGGTTGGGGCCTCTAAAGGGCTTGGCTATCTGATGCTACTGGCCAATGGACGCGCCAAGATCGATCTGATGTTTGCCAGCTTGATCGTATTGGCCTGCCTCACCGTTTTGTTGCATCTGGGTGTGGGGCTGATTGCCAAACGCCTGACGCGCTATGCCGCTGGCCACTCTTAACTTACTTAGGACACGATTTATGCGCCCCACCGATCACCTACGCCTCTCTGTGCAAGACACATGGGACAAAGCCACCGACCACGCCTTTTGCAAGGCCCTTGCGGCTGGCACCCTGCCGTTGGACAAAATGCGTGGATATTTGGTGCAGGACTATAAGTTCATTGATCAATTTGTGCGTTTGCTGGCCAGCGCCATCGCGGCCGCCCCCACCCTGAAAGATGGGGTGCCCTCGGCGCAGTTCTTGGGGCTGATCACCAGCACCGAAAACACCTACTTCCTGCGCAGTTTTGCAGCCCTAGAGGTGTCACAGGACGCCCAGGATGCCCCCGCCAGCCCAGCCACCCTCGCCTTTCAAGAGGTCATGCAAGAGGCCCGGGTTTCTGGCAACTATGCCTCGATGCTGGCGGTTCTGGTTGTGGCAGAGTGGTCGTATCTCAGCTGGGCACAACGCTATGAGCGCTATTCTGACGACCTGCCGTTTTGGTTCTCAGAATGGATCGATCTGCATTGCGGCGCGGGGTTTGAAGCCGTGGTGGAACATTTTCGCAGCCAGCTGGACAAGGCATGGGACGGGTTGTCATCCGCAGAGCAGGCCGAAGCAACCAGCCTGTTTCAACGCGCGACCCAATGCGAAAAAGACTTCTTTGACGCCGCCTATGCAGGCTTTGATCTGGCGACCTGATCTCGGCCTCGGACCTACCGACCAACCCCTCTGATACCGGCCAACGGTTGAGCATCGCCAAGACGCGGCGGTGCCGGCCCTAGCGCGATGGCAATGGCAATGGCAATGGCAAACATCCCGGCAACCCTGCCGGTAAAACCAGACGCGCGCCCGCCCGATAGAGCTGTGCGGCCGCCGATGGGCCTTTGGCACTTAGCGTCACGCTGAATCGATTGGCTGCCAGAATCGCAATTGAGCCATCCAAATTTTCCATCATGCGCTCAGAGGGAAACATCGCCACATACCCAGGTGCCTCATCTGTGAAAACCGCCACGCTGGCCAAAGTGGCCAGCCAACCAAGCCCCACCAAAGGCAATGCCATCACCAGCCTAATAATCATGGATATGCTCCAGCCGAAGCCCCATCTTGGGCAAGGCACGCAGTGTGGAGGCCAAATCCGAAACTTTGATCAGCAACAGATGGCGATGATCCCCATATCCCTGTCGCGCAAAGCTGAACATCGCCGAGGGCACTGTATCCGCATCCGCCAAGGTGGTGAGCAGGATATCATCATTGCCTGCAATCTCGACAAAGGTGCCGCCAAGTTGCGCCATTTCAGCCAGCAGATAGGTCAACTTGCGATAGCGCGGTGTTTCAATCACCACGCCATTGGCCGTGTCCTCAATCACGCTGACCTCATCAAAAAGCGCCAGCGTTGTAAGATCCAGTCCCTGAACCACCAACCGCAGTTGCAACGCGTCAGCTCCGACATTGGCTACCGCATTGGCGATCACCCCGGCATAGGCGGATTTGCTGCGGTATTCTGTGCCCAACGCAAAACGACGTTCGCGATTGCGAAATCCGGTTTCTGTGATCGCCGCAATCTCTGTGGCATCGCGCTGAAAATCCCATTTGTACCATGGCACCTGCTGTAAAAACGCAGCGTATTCTGCTGCTTGGCGCGCAGACACCTCGTCGGCCTGTGTCCGCTCAGCTCCGCGTGCTAGCGTCGCTATGCGCCCCAGCGTTTCTTCATATCCAGCTTTCAAAAGCAACTCAGCGGTGAAGCTGACCCCAATGACATAGACCATCTGCTTGGTGCCGCCATCGACCCCACCCATGCCAGCTGCGGCCTGATTTAGGGCACAAAGCGACGACCAAAACCCGGTGATCGCACGCAGATAGGCAAATTGGTGGGGGTCACCCTCTTTGATCACACGCGCATAATCATCATAGGCATGCACGATATGCCATTCGGGATAGGTCATCAGGGTGCGCGCTTCGGCCCGGTGCTGATCCGTGGGCAACAGCGCGCGGTAGGGCTCTTGTTGCAGGGCCTCACCCCGGCACGCCGTTTCGACATAGGCAATCGGCATCAACAACAGCACAGCCACGGCGCAAAGGGCCAGCACAGCCCGCCGCAACCACCGCCAAAGAAACCTCATGCGCGGCGTCCCAACATCAATCCTGAATACAGCGCAAAGCCACCAAGCCCCAGATGCGGCAGATTGGCCAAGACCCGACGCAACGACAACTCAAACCCAAGCGAGCTGTTGGTGAATATCCCAAGATCCAGAAAGCCATAGGCAGTGAATATGCCAAAGACACCATCCACCAGATAAGCCGCACCAAATAGGATCAAAAAGCTGCGCGCTGCGGACCGTGACCACAGCCCCGCTCCCAAGGCCCACAAAGCCGAGGCGACGTGCAGAGCGTCATCATAGATGTCCAAGGCAAAGATCCCAAAGGCCAAGCCCGCCTCATCCGTCAGTCCCGGAATATAGTTGATCGAAGCGGCGATCATCAGCGCAAAGAAGTAGCCAATACAAAGGGCTCTGAACATCATCATAGATCCTTAAGGTAGGTGTCCCACAATGCATTGCGGAACGTCAGATTGGGATCAATCGCTCGTTTTGCAGCGGCAAACTGGGGCGCCCCCGCATAGCAAGCGCTCAACTGATCTTGGCGCGCGTGGGGACGATAGGGCAAGTAATAGGCCCCCTCAATCGCAACAATCCGATCAATCAGCGCTTGGGTCATGCGGGCCATATCGGCCTCGCCGCGCTGTGTCAGCTCTTGGCTAAAGGACATGACAGCGGCAATGCGATCCACGGGGGCATAGGACAAGGTGCTTTCACTGTCCGCCTTTACATAGCGCAGAGTGACATTCAGAAACTCTTGGTAAGAGGCAGGAATGACATCTCGGCAGGCGCTTAGAAAGGCGTCGAACTGATCAAACCCAACAAAGTATTCGTGCAGGATATCTGTACGCTGTGGGTTGCGGTCATCCAAGGTGTGAACGGGTTCGTTGATCAAACTGTTGCGCGTGGTGGGACCAGAGGCGAGCTGTGGCCCCAAGGCCGTTTCATTCCACCAGCGAAACCCCTTCATCGCCTCATTGCCAAGCTGTGCGCGGTAAATGCGGCTGGCGACATGGGACATCCATCCAGACCCAGATGCGGCGAGCAGATCAGATTGATCCTCGGTCTCTCGGTAGCTGACTAATAGCGCGTTTTGGAAAAATGAGGCACGCTCAACGTTGAGGCGCCCATAGGCCATGCTCACCTCCGGGTCTTGTACGGCCGCCTTAAACGCGGCGCCAAACTCACTGGCAGGCATAGTATCAAACCGGGGGTGCAGACGGCTGTTGCGCACCATCTCCACCTCCATGTCGACGATGGCCCCGATCAAGCCATAGCCCCCCATCGCAAGCTGAAAGAGATCGGCATTTTCTTCCCGCGAACAGGTCACCAGTTCCAGCGATGGCAGCACCATCCGCACAGAGCGCACCGTCGCCCCCATCGGCCCAAAGGGCACAGGCCACCCATGCGCATTCACGCTATAGGTCGCAGCCACACCGAAATCATTGTTGGATTGCATAACCTTGGGCGAAAACCCCAATGGATCCAGCGTTGAAATCACCTGCGACCAGCGCGCACCCGCGTGGGCGCGAAAAGTTCCCGCCTGCGTATCAGGCGCAACAAATCCGTTGTCATAGGTCACCGCAATTCCGTCACGCGGGATCGCCTGCCCCCCCATGGAATGGCGCGCAGCCCCGATGTTAAAGGCCCGCCCCTCGGCGCTGGCGGCTTTGATTTCTGCGCGCAGGTTTTGCACCAGACGATCACCGGGATCTTGGGTAAGGGTGATGTGTTTATGAATGGGCGTATGGGACAAACCACTGGCGTCATTCAGGGCGCCCTCCTCCGCCATCACGTCGGATGTGCGGGTGCCATCCAAAGACGGCAGCTGTACTTCGAACTTGTTGCTAAGCCCCCAGCCGGCCAGACCGCCAGCAGCAACCAACAAGGAACGTCTTGAAAATGTTCGCACACTAAACCTCGCACTTTGTTGCTGTAACATATGGGGCGGCCAACAATGTCGCACAAGCTGAAGAGAGATGGGATAAGAAAGCGATCACATAAAGCGCTCGCGCGCCCGCAATTTCGACGCTGTGTTGCCCAGCGCACTGTCCGCACGCTTGTGACATTTGAAATCTGTCGCGCCTTTGGATCAGTCGACCAGCAGGCCAATCGCCTCTATGACTGGGCGCAGCGCCACATCCATGCCTTCGAGAAACGCCTTAAACCCAGCCTCATCCGCATAGGACAGAGGGATCGCGTTTTCGGCCGCCATCTGTTGAAATTGCTCCCGCTCAAAACAGGCCATAATGCCCGCTTTCAACTTGTCTTTCACCAAGGGGTCCAACCCTTTGGGTGCCGCAATGCCGCGCCAATCATAGATCGGTGATTCAAGCGGAAAGCCTGCTTCGCCAACGGTCGGAGTGTTCGGAAGAGCCTCAACACGTTCGTTGGCAATCACAGCCAACACACGCACGTGGTTCTCGTCGGCAAGCCGCTTTACCTCGTCTGCGCCGGTTGTGGCGACATCAACTTCACGGACCAGCATCGCCGTTTGGATCTGCGAGGATCCATTAAAGGGCACATAGCTAAAATCGGTTTTATGCGCCTGCCCCAATGTGGCCATCGCAAGATGCCAAGAGCCCCCAAGGCCAGAATGCCCCACCGTCAAGGCACCGGGGTTCTCTATGGCGTCGGCCATCAGATCGTCTAAGGTTTCCCATTTGCTATCGATAGGGACAGAAATAGCCCCCGGGCTGCGATTGATC
Source organism: Thalassovita sp. (assembly GCA_049116315.1). Classification (GTDB taxonomy): domain Bacteria; phylum Pseudomonadota; class Alphaproteobacteria; order Rhodobacterales; family Rhodobacteraceae; genus Thalassobius. The sequence goes on along the minus strand of JAGDZD010000002.1, from coordinate 73,990 downwards.
AGCTGCAAGAGATCAAAGTCATCTGCAGAGAGATCCAACATCCCCATCATCTTAAACGCCGAAAGCTGATAGGTGACAAAGCCGATTGTATAGCCATCTGGGGCGGCCGAGGCTGTAACGGTCATGCCAGTGCCCCCGGTCGCGCCTGTCCGGTTCACCACATTGACCGGGGCGCCCATACAGGTTTCAGCATCGGCAAATAAGGCGCGGGCAATGACATCCGTACCACCACCTTCGGCCCAAGGGACGATCAAAGTGATGTCGCGCTCGGGAAATTCGGCCCATGCAGGCCCCACCAAAACACAGCTCATCGCAGCGGCGGTCAGAAACTTCATTCGATCCTCCCCAGTTGCTGGGCTGTACCGAGACTGAACCCAAGTTCAGTGTAAGATCCGTCTACTGTGTCTGTGCACAGCTTCTACGGTCTCAATCCCGCGATACGCACTCAGCGGTCCTATGGTCAACTGTCAGCCTAGACGGATTTGTTCAAAGTCGAACACGTCCCTCTACCGCTGCCCCGCGTAATCCGAGGTTCGGCCCCAACAAGCCTTGGCAGATGGCAGTCCCCAAGACATGTCGCAGACAGCACGCCCCGGCCCATGCCGGAGAACAATCAACCCAACAGTCAATGCCCCATTTTTGGGGTCATATTTCCAGTTGCCATGCGCAAACTACCGCACAGCAGTTTCGATAAACGTACGCTTGATTGTTACACCTCCAAAGGTGCAAAGTGCCAAGCCATCGCGATCAAAACTCTTCTTATTCATAAGTATAGCATGCGAGTGAAATCGATTCTGGTCAACACCCGCTTGAATTGCGCACCCAAGTTGCAGTTTGAACATGCACCCAGAATGTCTGTTTCTCGTGGAAAGTGTTCCACCGGCAAGCCCGCTGATTTAGTAGGATAAAATGATCTTACCGCGTTTGAGGCAGAGTTAAACTTAAAGGCGCGGTTCGGGTCATTCAGGTTGAAAACGCAGCGGTTCGCCCCGCGTGACCTCGCGGTTCTTGGGCCCGTATCCGGTCGTTTTGGGCTGCGCCCTGCCCCATGGCGCCGCAGGGGCGAACTCGTTATATTGATACAGATGCTCGCGCAGATGAGCGATTTTTAGGACAGGCTTGATCCCATTGACCCAGACGCTGCCCCAAGATCAGTATCGCTTTATCGCCCTTGATGTGGAAACCTCCTGTGGGGACAGCGCCAGCATTTGCCAGATCGGTTTGGCCTGTGTCACAGCGCAAAATAAGATCGAAACCTATGCCACCTTTGTGGACCCGCAGATGCCCTTTGCCGCGTTCAACGTCCAACTGCATGGCATCGATCGCGCCACGGTGGCCGGGGCCCCTACTTTTCCTGAAATTTGGTCTGTGATGGCGCCTTTGCTGACGCGCCACCCATTGGTGCAACACAGTCGCTTTGATGAGCGTGCCATCGATGCCGCGTGTGAAAGACACAATCTGCGCCGTCCCGGATTAAGCTGGTACAACAGTGTCACCCTTGCGCGCACCGCCTGGCCCGAGCTGAAGGGCAACGGAGGCCATGGGCTGGGCAACCTCAAGAAGGTGTTGAACCTTGAGTTCAAGCACCATGACGCTGGCGAAGATGCGCGGGCCGCTGCACAGGTGATATTGCAGGCCGAAACCACGCTGAAGAAGACCTTTGAGCAAATGACACGCCGCACCAGCAATTTGCAGATGTCGTTTCCCTTCTAAGCCCGCACTGCTCTAAATCCTGAGCATCGGTATGCGCGCCTAACCTTCTGGTCAGGTGTGCTAACCCGTTGACCCCAACCGTGCCCCCTGTCGCTTGGATAATCCTAAAGGCAGGAGGTCTACTATCATGAAACACAATTTTTTCCGTTCAACGGTGCTCGCGCTGACGGCGCTAACGGCAACAGCCGCGCAAAGTGACACAGGCCTATATGGCACCCCGCCGCCAGAAGATGCGGTGTTTGTCCGCTGGATCGGGGATGCCGCCCCTTGGTCGCAACCGGTTTGGGGGCGTGATCTCAGAGCGCAGGATTTGCCAAGTGCAACCTATGTTGCCATTTCAGCATCCGCGTTAAACGGCGCAGAACCCGGCACCTATTACAGTGTGGTGCCCACCAAGGGTGACACGCCAACCATCATCACAGAACCCAGCCGCGACGACATCTCTAAGGTCCACTTGCTGTTGTTGAACGCTACGGATCACCCGGCCAGCTTGGACTTACCGGACGGCAAGACACAGGTCATCGATCTGACCGACCCAATGGCCGCCAAGTCTCGTGCCGTGAACCCCGTCGCCGTGCCTTTGAAGGTCAATGCCGCCTCCCGGAGTGCCCAGTTCGACGTGTCGCTTCGCCGAGGCCAAAACGTCAGCTTCTTTGTGCTCGAGAACGACATTGTGATGGTCCCAAACACCTTTGGACCAGTCCTAGAGCTGGAGTAACGGGTGATGGTCTTTTCGTCTGCCATATTTCTCTTCGCCTTTTTGCCGCTGTTTCTGCTGGCCTATTATGTGGTGCCCGTGCGGGCGCGCTCGGCGCTGATCCTGATCGCGAGCTATGCTTTTTATGGCTGGTGGAAACTGGCTTACCTGTCGGTGGTGATTGGTATTTCGTTGATCAGCTATGTGGCCGCTTCAGCCGCTCTGCGCTGCACAACTCAACGCGCACGGTCTTGGGCGGTGGGGCTTGGGGTGACGCTTGATCTTTTGGTGTTGGGCTACTTCAAATACACCTATTTTGTGCTCGACAACATGAGCACAATGCTGGCGAAACTTGGCATTGAGAGCGCGCCAGCAGTGCAGATCATCCTGCCCATCGGCATCTCGTTTCTCACGTTTCAATCGATCAGCTACATCATCGATGTGGCCCGCAAAGACGCAGAGCCCGCCCGCAATCTGATCGACTTTCTGGCCTTTACGGCCTTGTTTCCGCAGCTGATCGCCGGGCCAGTGCTGCGCTACAAAGATCTTGCAGATCAATTCACCAGCCGTTGCCACAGTCTTGCGCAGTTCACCGCTGGTCTGCGCCGCTTTGTCACCGGTTTGGCGATGAAACTGCTGATCGCCGACAGCATCGCGCCTTTGTCAGATCGCATGTTCGCCCTGCAATCTCCAACGCTGGCCGAGGCATGGCTAGGCGCTTTGGCCTATAGCATGCAATTGTTCTTCGACTTTGCGGGTTATTCTGCGATGGCGATTGGCCTCGGGTTGATGATCGGCTTTCGGTTTGTTGAGAATTTCAACGCACCCTACACCAGCCAATCGATCACCGAATTCTGGCGACGCTGGCACATCAGCCTGTCCAATTGGCTGCGCGATTACCTGTATCTGCCGTTGGGGGGCAACCGTCACGGTGCGCTTAAGACCTATCGCAACTTGATGCTGACGATGGTGCTGGGCGGATTGTGGCATGGTGCCAACTGGACCTTTATCCTGTGGGGGCTGTGGCACGGTGTAGCGCTTGCCATTGAGCGTGCTTTGGGTAGCAAAGACCGCGCCACCGTCTGGCCCAAGTTTGTCGGGTGGCCGCTGACCATGATCCTTGTGCTGATTGGGTGGGTGATGTTTCGCGCGCCAACCGTTTCCGACGCCATGGCGATGTTTGCTGGCATGTTGGGGATCAACGGCATCGCGATCAGCCCGGCCACGATCTATTTCAATCAACCGCTGGAGTGGGCTGTTCTGGCGCTGGCCTGCGCATTGTGTGTGCCACACAGCTTGCCACGCCCAAGCTTTCGGACACCGCAATTTCTGCTGCAGAGCAGCCCGGTTGCGCTGTTTGCCCTGTGCACCATCGTGCTGATGGCCCGCACAGACTCTCCGTTCTTGTACTTTCAGTTTTAAGGAGACAGGCCATGTTGAAACATCTTCTTCCTGCTGCCGCGCCTATCGCTCTGGCCACTGGTGTCTGCGCAATGGGGGCTGTTGGCTTGATGCGCACCGAAGGCTCCGCTCAGGGTCTTGGTCCTTGGCAGGGGCACTATCAACGCACCATCGAAGACCGCTTTGTCACCAACTTGCCTTTGCGCGACGCCAGCATCCAACTTTGGACGGCGCTTAAGCTGGGCGCTTTAAACCAAACCGGCACCTCTGTTGTGGCGGGGGCTGATGACTGGCTGTTTACCACTGAAGAGTTCGAAACGCCAAAAGGGCCATCATTCGTTGCCGAGTTAACAGTGGCCAGCGAACAGCTGGCGCTAAGCGGGGTGCAGCTGCTGCCGGTGATCATTCCGGATAAAGCACGGATATATGAGGATAAATTACCTCATGCACGCGGATCAAACTTGGAACAGCGCTATGCAGAATTGCAAAACATTCTGACCAAACGCGGTCACGAACCTATCAATTTGCAGGCGACGCTCAGCGCCCTCAGAACGCAGCACGATAGCTTTTTGCGCAGTGACACCCATTGGAGCCCCCGTGGCGCCGAGGCAAGCGCCAAAGCAATCGCCGCTTCTCTGCCCGCCCTTGGGGACACCCGTTTTGAAACCCGTTTTGGACCCAGCCAGCCCTTTGACGGCGATCTATTGACCTTTCTCGACACCGGAATCTGGCGGTCCTGGGTCGGGCCTGCGCTGGATCAAATCACACCCGCCCAAACCCAAACAAGTGAAGCTTCGGGCCCCCTATTTGGCGACATCGCTGTGCCTGTCGCCTTGGTTGGCACCAGTTATTCCGCCCGCGCAGACCTTAATTTTGCGGGATTTCTACGTCAGGCGCTCGGCGCGGATTTGCTCAACTTTGCCACCGAAGGGGACGGCCCGTTTGTGCCAATGGATCGCTTTCTGGCCAGCGAACACGCCCAAAACCCCGACCTCAAACTCGTCATCTGGGAAATTCCAGAACGCTATATCTCATTGGAGGATCACTCATGAAACGGACAACATTTTTTGCCACACTCACCGCACTGCTGCCGCTCACGGCGCATGCCGCCCCCTATTGCGAAGCATTGCTAGATGCCGACAAGTTGGAAAAACGGTACCAGCGACTCGCCCCGATCCACAGTGATGCCACCTCGGGCTGGATATTCACCTCGGATCAATTGAAAACCGATTATGAGATGCCCCAACAACGGTTGGACTTGATGCAGGCGGTTGTGTCCAGCTTCTTGGATCAGGGCATCGATCTGGCCATCATGGTGGCCCCGCCGCGCCCCGTCATCGCGGGCCAACAAGTGGTGGATGCGACGCTTGGATCCAACGGCGCCTTTGATGTGGCCAAGGCCGAAGCTTCGTTTGAGGCGCTATTGGCGCAACTGCGTCAAACCGGGGCCACCGTGCCCAATCTGTTGGACATTGCGCAGCAACCGGGGGCCCATCCGTTCTATTTCCGGGGCGACACCCATTGGACAAACGCGGGCGCAGGTCAAAGTGCGTTGGCACTGGCGACCGAGCTAGGCCATGACGCCGCCTTTCAACTGAGTGAGGTTGCTCCAGCGGGCACATTCGAAGAGCGCGGCTCTTTGAACGACATTGTGGCTGCAACCTGCGGGCAAAAACCTCAGCCAGAGGCGGCCCAGCAATTTGATTACACATCGGTATCAGCGCGGGACGCTGCGGATTTGTTGGCCCCAAGCACAGCCACCCCCACCACCCTATTGTTGGGGACCAGTTTTTCCAACCGCTACAAACGGGACCAATACCAAGCGGCGGATGCATTGGCCTCGGCGCTTAAAACCGACTTGATGAACCATTCCGTTTCGGGGGGCGGCTCGATTGGCCCGCTTGAAGCGCTGGCTTTGTCTGGCGCGCTTGCAGACACCCCGCCAAAACTGATCATCTGGGAGTTTCCCTATACAAATATCCCCAACACCAGCGCACTGCGTCAGATCCTAGGCGCTTTGCAGGCCCACCAAGCCCATGCCCCAGCGGGATCGGACTTCAGCCTGAAAGGTGATCGCGTGTCGATGCCCCTGCCCCAAGCGGATCCCAACGCCACGCTGCTGCGAGTGCGCCTAGACAGCCCCAAAGCCCGTTGGCTGAAGGTGGATCTGGCTTTTGCAAAGGGCAAAACAAAGACCGTACAACTGCGCCGCAAAAAGGTCATGGGCGCAGCCGGAGAGCACGCTGACTGGTGGGTCGACATCCGCGATCTGGGCTCCACGGCCCCAACATCGTTGCGCTTGCGGGTCGATCCAAAGGCAAAAGCATCAGGCGGGCAACTGTCATTGGCCAGCGCTCCGCAGCTATAAGTCGTCCACTAGCGCAATCTTGGTGGACGCAGCATTGGGCGGGGTATATTTCACCCCGCCCAATTGTAGGCGCAGAACGTGCGGCGTGGTTTTTGCCGTGCGTCAAGCGCCCTTACTCTGTTCTTCTGGATCTGTCCGAACTAGCGTCAGGATTGAGTTTCGATCTTGGGCGAGGGACAGATGAGCGATTTCACATTCAATACCACCGGTTCAATTCAGCAAATCTTTGGTGGCGCGGCCCAACTCGGCAAGATCGTACACCGATTGACTTTGCAGGCTGCGGGTCGCAACGTGCTGTTTGTGACCGACAAAGGCCTGCGATCATTGGGTCTTTGTGATCCCGCCTTACAAAGCCTTAATGAGGCTGGCTTCGACGTCACCGTGTTTGACGCCGTCGAACCCGATCCCAAAACCACAACCGTACTGGCCGCCGTGGCACTGGCACAAGAAAGCCAATGCGCCTGTGTGATCGGCTTTGGTGGCGGCAGTTCCATGGATGTGGCCAAGGTCACAGCCCTGATGGCTGCGTCAGATCAACCACTGGAACAGGCCTTTGGCGTCGATCAAGCCACGGGCCAGCGATTGCCCTTGGTGCTTGTCCCCACAACGGCCGGCACCGGCTCCGAGGTGACCGCAGTATCGATCCTGACCACGGAAACCGACGAAAAGAAGGGCATCGTTTCGCCCATCATCCTACCGGATGTGGCGCTGTTGGACGCCGCTTTGACGATTGGGTTGCCCCCTCATATCACCGCCGCAACCGGCGTGGATGCGATGGTGCATGCGATCGAGGCCTATACCTCGGCCAACGCCAACAACAATCCGCTGTCAAAGATGTTGGCCGTTCGAGCTTTGGATTTGTTGGGAGCCAATATCCAAGAGGCTGTTCACAATGGAACCAATGTGGAGGCCCGCAGCAACATGCTCTTGGGCGCGACCTTGGCCGGGCAAGCCTTTGCAAATTCCCCCGTGGCGGCGGTGCACGCTTTGGCCTATCCCATCGGCAGCTTGTTTCATGTGCCGCATGGGCTGTCGAATGCCTTGGTGCTGGCCGAGGTGATGCGGTTCAACGCCCCAGCCTGTGGCGCCGCCTACGCCGAACTGGCCCCACATGTGTTCCCCGACATCGATGCCCAGCGCCCCGCAGATCAAATCTGCACGGATTTCATCGAACGATTGAGTGCGCTGAACCAAAACCTTGGGCTGGAAAAAGGGCTGAGCGAAGTCGGCATCACACCTGCGGATATCGACAAATTGGCAGAGCACGCCATGAACCAATCCCGGCTGCTGGTGAACAACCCCAGGGAACTGACATTGAACGATATACGCCAAATCTATCGAGCATCGATGTGACGGGTATTTTGGCCATACCCTGACACATAAATCTCTATTTGGGTCGTTTGACGCACCTTGCGAAACAATTGCATAAAACACGTGTTCAAAATTGCGACCAAGCCGGTCAAAAGCACGATACACCCGCCTCAAACAAGAAAAATGCCAATAAAATCAGGCAAATTTGTCTAATTCGCTAAATTGGATGGTGCGGGCGGGGGGACTCGAACCCCCACGGGCATACGCCCAACAGATTTTAAGTCTGGTGTGTCTACCATTCCACCACGCCCGCAACAGACGATGCAGCACAACCACTGCAATAGCTCTGGGATTTAGATAAGATAGATACACGAAGCAAGCCTCTTTGTGTACTTACCGTCACTGAGCTGAGCAGTTCAAACGATCCAAACACCGCTCGACGCCTTGCGCGCCAAAGGCGGAAATCTGCACTAAAGCTCTAGTCCGGGTGGTGTCTGCGCCAACCGCCGTTCAGGCAGCCAAGGGTTTAACTCCAACGCCATGCGCAGCACCTCTTGGCCTTCGTCCATACGCCCCAGTCCCATTAGGGTTAGCGCTTTCCCTGCAAGTGCGGCCACATGGTTTGGCGACAGCGCCAAAGCTTGTTCTAGATCCGCTAGGGCAGCGGCATAGTCCTGTTGAATGAACAAGACAAAACCACGCTGGTTATAGCCTTCGGCATAGTGAGGACAGTACGCAATCAAACGGTCAAAATCTTGGATCGCGCCAAGAAAATCATAAGAGCGGCGTTTGCGCATCCCGCGGTCCAAGACCTCTTGGGCCACCTCATTCGGCGCTTGCGCCCAAAGCGCCCACATCTTGTTTGTCACAAGACGCCCTGCCAATTCATTATGCGCGTCGCGCACCTCGGTCAACAAAGCGGTGAGTTCAGCATCGTGATCCGGCGCCGCCGGACAGTCCTCGGCGCTCACCGACGATGCATATAAACTTAGGACAATCGGGATCAATATCTGTCGCATGGGGCAAATGGTGGCGCAAAAAGACCATCAATCAAGGCCTGGGGTCAAAAAACTATGCCAGATGCGCTTGACCTGACCCGCTAATCCTCCAATCCTCTCAGACATGTTTCCAATTCGCGATCACAATCCGTCCAACCGCACGCCCTATGTCACCTATGGGTTAATCGCAGCTAATACGCTGATTTTTCTAAGTTATGTGTCACTGTTTGCGGACCCCAACCAATTGGGGGCGTTTTATGATGCCTGGGCGCTGTTTCCGGACAGGATTTCAGAGGGGCGAGATTACTATTCCTTGTTCACAACGATGTTTTTGCACGGCGGCTTTATGCATTTGGCCGGCAATATGCTGTTCCTTTGGATTTTTGGCGACAACCTCGAAGATGAGATGGGCCATCTGGGCTTTTTGATTTTCTATCTCGGCGCAGGCCTTGCGGCGGCATTGGCCCATGTGATCTCAGCCCCCTATTCCGGCGTGCCCACGGTCGGCGCATCGGGGGCAATCGCTGGGGTGATGGGGGGCTATCTTCTGCTCTATCCCAAAGCCCGCATCGATATCCTGTTCATTTTTGTCGTGTTCTTCCGCATTTTTTCAGTGCCGGCTTGGGTGATGCTGGGAATTTGGTTTGGTATTCAGGTGTTTTCTGGCTCCAGTGCGGGCGCGAGTGGTGCCGGTGTGGCGTATTGGGCCCATGCAGGCGGCTTTGTTGCCGGTATGATCTTTACGCTGCCGTTCTGGCTGAAAGAGGGGGCGCGTACATTTTGGCAAGCCAACAAAGGCCGCCCCCCGCATCCCGATGCGAAATATGAGCTGACCAAAAGCCGCATTCCCCGTGTGCGCAGGAGGTAGAGATGAATACGCCTGTCAAACTAACCTGCCACTGTGGCGCAGTTGAGTTGCAAGTGACCCTATCAGACGGGCTTGAAACCGCGCGACGCTGCGACTGTTCCTATTGCCGGCGGCGCGGTGCTATCGCCGTCTCTGCCCCGCTTGACGGGATCAAGATTGTCAAAGGCGCCGAGGCGCTGACGCTCTATCAATGGGGCACAGGAACGGCAAAACACTATTTTTGCAGTATCTGTGGAATTTATACCCACCACCAAAGGCGCTCAAACCCAAACCAATTTGGAGTGAACGCCGCCGCCATCGAAGGGATCAACCCAAGTGAGCTGGGTCCTATTCCTTGGACAGATGGCGTGAACCACCCGTCGGATCGCTAAGGCAAGGGCGCGTTTTCTTGCAGAAAACGGTTCGGAAAATGTACATTTTCCGGGTCGGAATTTTTCAAATTCCGCTTAGACCGCGCGAGACCGCACCAGGCCAGAAAACTTTTCAAAAATATTGCCGTTACCTGCAACGATGTTGCCATCGTTCAGCGGGTCTTGCTCTTCGCGAATGGCGCCAAGCATGCCACCTGCTTCGGTCACAATTAGGCTGCCAGCTGCAACATCCCAGATGTTCAATTCGCGTTCCCAGTGACCCTCGGTGCGCCCGGCGGCGACATAGCTGAGGTCGAGCGCTGCGGCCCCCCACTGACGCACCCCTGCACATTCAGGCATGATACGCGCCAAATCTTGCAATGTGGCGGGCAGCGTGCGTTTGCCAGCGTGCGGGACACCTGTGGAGAAAATCGATTCCACCATCCGATGACGGCCAGAAACCCGCAAACGTGTTGAATCGTTCATCCACGCGCCAGAGCCTTTTTCAGCGTAGAACATTTCATCTTTCGCCGCGTCAAAGACCACAGCAGACACAATCTGTCCCTTGTGTTCTAGCGCGATCGAGATCGCCCAATGGGGCAAGCCGTGCAAAAAGTTGGTGGTGCCATCCAAAGGATCAACAATCCAGCGACGAGTCGGGTCTTGGCCCTCTTGCTCGCCCCCTTCTTCGGCCAGCCAGCCATAGGTGGGGCGTGCGCCCATCAAATCTTCTTTCAAGATGGCTTCGGCCGCGATGTCCGCTTTGGTCACAAAATCGCCGGCCCCTTTCATCGAGACCTGCAGGTTCTCTACTTCACGAAAGTCTTTCACCAATGAGCGACCCGCTCTACGTGCGGCTTTGATCATGATGTTGAGATTTGCGCTGCCTTGCATCGATTGGGCTCCTGCTTGTCCAAGCCGCGCGTATACGCGCTGTCCCGATCTTTGCCAAGAGGAAAGGCCGTTAATCGCAAATGGGCTTTGGCAATTTCCGCAATCGTCTTATTGCCGCTGAAGTTTCAGCGGCTCAGTGCGCGCCAAGCGCACAAAATGTGACTGAAACGGGCGCGCCAAACCATCGGTGCGCACAGCTGCATAAAGCCGCTTGGTTAACCCCTGTTTGGTGATCGGGCGGGTCACGTAATCCGAGGAATACTTCACCTCGCGCACCACCCAATCAGGCAAGACCGAAACACCACGATTAGACGCCACCAGCAACAAGATCACCGCGGTCAGTTCAACGGGGCGTTGGTGCGCGGGTTCAATCCCCGCAGGGGTCAGCAATTCAGTAAAGACATCCAGACGACTGCGATCCACCGGATAGGTGATCAGGGTCTCACCTTCAAAATCTTCGGCCTCGACATAGGGCTTTTTTGCAAGCCGATGCTGGCTAGAGGCAACAAAAACAGGCGAATAGTCAAACAACGGCAAGAACTCGACCCCAGGGATATCTTCTGGATCTGAGGAGACCACCAAATCAACTTCTTCTTTTTGCAGCGCTGGGAGGGCGTCAAAGGCCAGCCCCGGGCGAATATCGACATCCACCTCGGGCCACGCTTTTCGAAACTGTTCCAGCACGGGAAACAGCCATTCAAAGCACGCATGGCATTCGATTGCGATATGCAGGCGGCCCGATTTTCCTGACAGCAGACCTTTGAATTGCTCTTCAAGCGCCGCCATTTCGGGTAGGATTTTGCCCGCTGCATCTAACAACCGCATCCCCGCCGCCGTTAAGGTCATAGGCTTGGAGCGCCGCACAAACAACTCGACACCTGTTTGGTCCTCGAGATGCTTGATTTGGTGGCTAAGGGCCGACTGTGTTATGTTCAAACGGTCCGCAGCACGGGCGAGGCCACCGGCCTCATGAATGGCCTTGATGGTGCGCAGATGACGTAGCTCGATATGCATTATGAATGAACCTCATGTTCACCTTGAGAATTATGAAGTTGTCTCACAAACCGATTCGGGCGACAAGGGGCCAACCAAGATATGATGGACCAGTGTGATGAATGTACCTTCGATTTCGCTAGAATTTTTCCCGCCCAAGAACCTTGAAGGTTCGTTCCGCCTCTGGGACACGGTGCAGGCTCTGGCCCCGCTTAACCCTCGCTTTGTGTCCGTGACCTACGGTGCGGGCGGCACAACGCGTGATCTGACACGGGACGCGGTTGCGACCATTCACAAAAACTCGGGTCTGAATGTTGCCGCTCATCTGACCTGTGTCGAAGCAACCCGCGACGAGACACTGGAAATCGCTGAAAGCTTTGCCGCAGCTGGCGTGACCGAATTGGTGGCGCTGCGCGGCGATCCGCCAAAAGGGGACAGCGCGTTCAAAGCGCATAATTCTGGATTTGGCAGCTCGGTAGAGCTGATCGAAGCGCTGGCGGCGACCGGAAAATTCACCATCCGCGTTGGGGCCTATCCCGAAAAGCACCCCGAAAGCCCGAACCATCAGGCGGACATCGACTGGTTGAAACGCAAGTTTGACGCCGGTGCAGACGAAGCGCTGACCCAGTTCTTCTTCGAAGCAGACACGTTTTTCCGGTTCCGTGATGCCTGCGTCAAAGCTGGCATCGACAAGCCGATTATCCCGGGCATTTTGCCAATCGAAAACTTCAAAGGCACACGCAAGTTTGCCGAACGTTGTGGCACCTCGGTGCCTGATTGGGTCATCGAGTCCTTCGAAAAAGCCGATCGCGATGGGCGCACTGATTTGCTGGCCACTGCAATGTGCACCGAATTATGCACCGATCTGATCGAAGGCGGCGTGGACTCGTTGCACTTTTACACGCTGAACCGTCCGGAATTGACCCGCGATGTGTGCCACGCCCTCGGCATCAGCCCTAAAACAAATCTGGAAAACGTGGCCTGACGTCACGTCCAATAGGTTGTAGACACAGCAAATTCGGTCCACCTTTTCGCGAGGAGGACCGTTTATGCAAAAAGTCGCCACATCGCCTGATCAGCTGTTCAGCCAAGAGGATCTCTTGAGCCAGTCGGGCTTTGACGCCATGACGCAGATGTTGCAGGGCGACGCCTCGGGCCCTCCGATAGCTGCCCTATTGAACTTTCGCCTGAGCAAAGTTGAAGATGGGCTGGTCGCATTCGAAGGGGAGCCCCCCTTCGAAGCCTCAAACCCAATGGGCACGGTGCATGGCGGGTGGTACGGCACGGTGCTGGACAGCTGCATGGCCTGCGCCGTGATGACCCAAGTGCCCAAAGGCAGCGTCTACACCACGCTTGAATACAAAATTAACATTCTGCGCCCTACCCCGGTTGGCACCAAAGTGCGCGCCGTGGGCAAAACCCAGCACGTTGGACGCTCTACGGGCATCGCCAATGGTGAAATCAGAGGCCGCGATGATGATCGTCTCTATGCAACGGGCTCGACCACCTGCATTGTCATGAAAATCAGGTAACGCGGCCGGCCACAGGCGGTGACGCGGAAAATGCGATTTTCCGATCCGGAATTTGTCAAATTCCGACCCGCGTGGGTTTAGACGGCGGTTTGATAATCTTCTGGTGGGATATCGTCTAGGGCTGTGCAGTGCAGGGTTTCCGAGGGATCCTCCCCCACAATACGTCGCTTGCGCAGCAAAAACACAATGCCCCAGCCCCGCCATGTGCCTACCGAGGGCGCGCTTGAGTTGGTGGGAAAGGCAGCCTGCCAATTGTCAGGCAGCGGCAAACCGCAGCGTTCCGCCTGTCCAAGCATCCACGTGAGCGGCACATTGGCCAAGGGGCGCGCTTGTTGATAGCGACCGACTTGCCCGCCGATGTCCCCATGGGTGCCGCGAAACCACATCTGTTCGATATGCGAGCCCGTGCTATGGGCGCTATCCCACAAAACCGGCTCAAACGCCTCACGGGTTTCATCCAATGCCAGCGCATGGAAGCCATTTTTGACCGAAGCGCCCAGATTGTGCGAATGGAAGCTATGCTTCTCTTCGGCCCATTTCCACAGGATTGGCAACCGAAGTCCAAGCGCTTTAACTGTGTCCCACACCCCGATCATTTCGATCGTTGCTGCGTCATGGCAGTGGGCCATGCGAAACGCCTCTGCGGCCTGGCTGCCCGGGGCGGCTTGATAATGGCGATAGGCCTGACGAATATTGCGTTCGGTTGCATGTTCAGCCCGCAACAGCCCAACCTGATCGACAACACCGGCCAAAGAGCGCACAGCAAATGCCCCACGGGAATATCCAAACAGGTAAACCTTGTCACCCGGCCGATACCGACTACAGAGATAGCCATAGGCCCGCCGGATCTGTCGATTGATCCCGCGCCCCATCAAAACATCCGGCGCATTGCGCCACGCCCCCCATTGCACGCCCGCTTCGTAAAAGACCGACACGGGTGCCCCAATCTGGGACATCAAGCGATAGGTAAGACCCGCGTTGGTTTCCGCCCCCCGTTCCAGCGAGGACATCGTCCCATCCAGAATGATGACATGAACCACCGAACCGCGTTGCACCGTCACCGGGGAGTGGCCCGACAAAAAGCCGGGCTTCACCCAATCAAGAAAGTGCTTAGCTAGTCTGTTCAGTCGCATCCTTCAAATATTCCCAAACTCTGAGTGGTGTGGTGGGCATATCGACCTGCCGCACACCGCGATCCCACAAGGCATCTAGAACGGCATTGGTACCTGCAGACATTGCACCAACCGTGCCAGCTTCGCCGCATCCCTTCATTCCCATCACATTTGCGGTTGACGGCACCGCCTCGGTTGTGAAGCCAAACATCGGAAATTCATCCGCGCGCGGCATTTGATAATCCATGAAGCTCGCGCTCAGCAGCTGCCCTTCAGAATCATACACCGTATGTTCCATCAATGCCTGTCCCAAACCCTGCACCACACCACCATGAACCTGCCCCTCGGCCAGTACCGGATTGATAAGGTTGCCAAAATCATCAACAACCGTATAGGCAACAACCGATGTTTCCCCGGTTTCCGGGTCAATTTCCACCTCGGCGATATGCGCCCCATTGGGATAAGAGCGCGCGGGCAATTGAGCCGTGGCTGTGTGGCTGAGCAAATCGTCACGCGCGTCCTCTCGCGCCATTTCAGCCGCTTCGATAAAGGTTGGGGTCAGGTTAGACCCTGCCGCGCGAAACGTCTCATCATCAAATGTCACATCCGCGGGATCGACCCCCATTTTCTCGGCCAGATAGGGCGCAAAGGCTTTGACCATCACTTCGACCGTGGCCAGCGTCGCATTGGCCTGTGTTGTTACAGAGCGCGATCCGCCTGTTCCGCCCCCATGGGCAATTCTGTCACTGTCCCCCTGCACCACCTGAATAAGATCCTGTGGAATACCCGTCTGATCGCTCAGAAAGGTGGTGTACGCAGTTTCATGCCCCTGCCCGTTGGATTGCGTGCCAACGTAGATCGACACAGTGCCATCTGCATTGAACTCTACCTTGGCAGTTTCCGAAGGATCACCCAAAATACTTTCAATATAGTAACACAAGCCCATGCCGCGCAGTTTGCCTCGGCTCAAGGCCTCTGCTTTGCGGGCGGCAAATCCCGCGCGATCACACCGGATTTCAGCCGCATCCAAAACCCGCACAAAATCGCCAACATCATAAAGCTCATCCGTCGCCGTTTTATAAGGAAACTGATCAGGTTTGATAAAGTTGATCCGCCGCAATTCCCATGGATCTACTTCAAGCGCGCGCGCTGCGGCATCCATCATCCGCTCTAGCAGATAGATCGCCTCAGGACGTCCCGCTCCGCGATAGGCATCAACTTGTGTGGTGTTGGTGTAAAACCCTTCACAGCGAATATAGGTGGCCTGCACATCATAAGTGCCCATCAAAACCCGCGAAAACAACTCGGTCTGCATGAATTGACCATACTGGCTGGTATAGCTTCCAAGATTGCTGCGGGTGTCTACGCGATACCCCAAAATACGATTGTCATCGTCAAAAGCCAGTTTAGCGATACTGACAAGGTCACGTGCATGGTGATCACTGACCATCGCGTCGCTGCGATCACTGATCCAATGCACCGGACGTTCAAGCGTCATGGCCGCATGCGACACCGAGAAATACTCGGGATACATCATCGCTTTCATGCCGAAACCACCGCCCACATCCGGCGTGGTCACACGAATTGTCGCCTCCTCCAAATTGAGCAAACGGGCCAACTCGCTTTTGGCGCCCCACACCCCCTGCCCGCTGTAGCTCAGATGCAACCGCCCATCTGTCCACTCTGCGAAACACCCCCGAGGTTCCATCGAGTTCACAATGACCCGGTTGTCACCAACCTCCATTTCAACAACGCGGCTGGCCTTGGCTTCGGCGGCTTCAAACGCGGCTTCATCCCCCAGGTGCCAATCAAACCCACGATTGTCAGGCACGTTGTCATGCAAAGGTTCTCCGCCCACGGCCAGATCAAGTTTTACAGGCAATTCATCGTAATCAAGCTCAATCAACTCGATCGCATCGCGGCATTGCTCTAGCGTCTCAGCCACGACCAAAGCCACCGGCTCTCCGACAAACCGCAATCGATCCCCGGCCAGAACCGGGCGATGAGGGTTGATGGCGTCAGAGCCATCGCGGTTCTTCAATGTTGCCCCAGCCATTCCTTTGATGATGCCAGCCGCAATCATATCTGCGCCCGTCAGAACCAAATGCACGCCCTCAGCGGCGCCCGCCTCCGTGACGTCCAATGTGGTCACGGTGGCATGGGCCACGGGCGAGCGAAACACCAAAGCCCGCAACGCCCCCTCTGGGGCCACATCATCCATGTATTGCCCCGAACCAGTCAAAAATCGGACGTCTTCAACCCGCTTCACAGGTTGGCTCTTGCCAAATTTTTCCATCAGATAACCTCGTCAAAAATATGGGGATGAGAGCGACACTTAGCCGGTCGTCCGTTCCCGACCAGTCTAGGCATCTATTCAACTTCTGCCAGTGCTAATTAGGGCAGCCGTTTGACGGGTCAATCCACGGCACGCCGAATTTTATCCCCGTCCCCTGCCGGCCTACGAGCGCGAAAACCCCATAGGACGGCGGGGGCGCTGCCCCCTCTGGTGAAAACATTCACCATTCACCCCCGAGGTATTTCAGACCAAGAAAAAGAGAGCTGCGGGCAGAAAGGGTCATGGGCGTATCACGGGCACCAATCCGAGGAAGTGGCATTCTGCCACTGACGAGATATCCAGCGCGCCCGCAGGGCGCTCAATTTCACCGAGCATCGCAACAGAACCGCCTTTTCCTTCGGTCCTCAATTCGATAGACCCGATCCAAACAAAGTTTGACATGGGATCCGGATCATGGCGATGGAAAAGACCTTTAATGCGGCAGAAGCCGAAAGCCGGCTTTATGCAGCCTGGGAGCAAGCGGGCTGTTTTAAAGCAGGTGCCAATGCCAAACCTGAGGCCAGTAGCTTTTGCATCATGATCCCACCACCCAATGTCACGGGTGTGCTGCACATGGGCCATGCATTTAACAACACGTTGCAAGATATTTTGATGCGTTGGAAACGCATGCAGGGGTTTGACACCCTCTGGCAGCCAGGCACCGATCATGCGGGCATTGCAACGCAGATGGTGGTGGAGCGCCAATTGGCCGAAACCCAACAGCCCAAGCGCACCGAACTTGGCCGTGAGAAGTTCCTTGAAAAGGTTTGGGAGTGGAAAGAGCAATCCGGCGGGACCATCATCAACCAGCTGAAGCGTCTTGGCGCCTCCTGTGATTTTGACCGCACAGCTTTCACCATGGCGGGCGCTCAGGGTGACACCCGCGTGGGTCACGAGAACTCTCCAAACTTCCATGATGCGGTCATCAAAGTGTTTGTTGAAATGTTCAACAAGGGGCTGATTTATCGCGGCAAGCGCTTGGTCAACTGGGACCCACATTTTGAAACCGCGATTTCCGATCTTGAGGTCGAGAACATCGAAGTGGCCGGTCACATGTGGCACTTTAAGTACCCTCTGGCGGGCGGGGCCACCTATACCTATGTCGAAAAAGACGACGACGGCAATGTGACGCTGGAAGAGACGCGCGACTATATCTCGATTGCCACCACCCGGCCAGAAACCATGCTGGGTGACGGCGCTGTGGCGGTTCACCCATCCGATGAGCGCTATGCCCCAATTGTTGGCATGCTCTGTGAGATCCCGGTTGGCCCCAAGGCCCAGCGTCGATTGATCCCCATCATCACCGATGACTATCCGGACAAAGACTTTGGCTCGGGTGCGGTGAAGATCACCGGAGCCCATGATTTCAACGACTATCAGGTTGCCAAGCGCGGCGGCATTCCGATGTACAACTTGATGGACACCAAGGCCAACATGCGGGCCGACGGCAAGTCCTATGTCGAAGAAGCCACCATCGCGCAGGCTATTGCCAATGGCGAGGCGGACTTCACCGAGGCCAGCATCTCAGCGATGAATTTGGTGCCCGAAGAATACCGCGGTTTGGATCGGTTTGAGGCGCGCAAACGCGTTGTGGCCGATATCACCGCCGAAGGCCTTGCAGTAATGGTCAGCGAGACCAGAACCGTCAAAGACGACGAGGGCAACACATCCGAGGTCACTGAGCTGGTGCCCTATGTGGAAAACAAGCCCATCATGCAGCCTTTTGGGGATCGCTCCAAAGTGGTGATCGAGCCGATGCTGACGGATCAGTGGTTTGTTGAGACCTCAAAAATTGTTGGGCCTGCCTTGGACGCCGTGCGCAATGGGGATGTGAAAATCATGCCCGAGAGCGGTGAAAAAGTGTATTTCCACTGGCTGGAAAACATCGAGCCTTGGTGTATTTCGCGCCAGCTTTGGTGGGGGCATCAGATTCCAGTGTGGTTCGACAACGACGGCAATCAATTTTGTGCCGCCACTGAAGCGGAGGCACAGGCGCAAGCGGGCGCAGGCGTGGAGCTGACACGCGATCCCGACGTGCTCGACACGTGGTTTTCCTCCGGCCTTTGGCCCATTGGCACGCTTGGCTGGCCCGAACAAACTCCTGAGTTGCAGAAGTACTTCCCGACATCGACTTTGGTGACAGGGCAAGACATTCTGTTCTTCTGGGTGGCGCGGATGATGATGATGCAGCTGGCTGTGGTGGATCAAGTACCGTTTGACACGGTTTACCTGCATGGGTTGGTGCGCGATGCCAAGGGCAAGAAAATGTCCAAATCCACCGGCAACGTGATGGATCCGCTGGATATCATTGACGAATACGGCGCGGATGCGTTGCGGTTCTCCTCTGCCGCTATGGCGGCCTTGGGCGGCGTGCTGAAGCTGGATATGCAACGCATCGCTGGGTATCGCAACTTTGGCACCAAGATTTGGAACGCCACACGTTTTGCCGAAATGAACGACGTTTACGCCAAAGGCGCGCCCTCGGCTGAGATGCCAGAGGCCAAGGCCACCGTGAACAAATGGATCATTGGCGAAGTCGCCAAAGCCCGTGAAACGGTTGATCAAGCTCTGGAAGCCTATCGGTTTAATGATGCGGCACAGACGCTTTATGGATTTGTCTGGGGCAAAGTCTGTGACTGGTATGTGGAACTGTCAAAACCCTTGTTGCAAGGGGATGACGCCGCCGCCAAAGCGGAAACCCAGCAGGTCATGGGCTGGGTCTTGGATCAATGTTTGATCTTGCTGCACCCGATCATGCCGTTCATCACCGAAGAGTTGTGGGGCGAAACCGGGACGCGCGCCAAGATGTTGGTGCATGCGGATTGGCCGACCTATACCGCAGAAGCCTTGGTTGACGCGGAGGCGGACCGTGAAATGAACTGGGTGATTGCATTGATCGAAGGCGTGCGCTCTGCGCGCTCGCAGATGCACGTGCCCGCAGGATTGAAAATTCCGATGCTGGTGAGCGAGCTTGACGCCGCGGGCAAAGCTGCTTGGGCCGGCAATGAGGTGATGATCAAACGCTTGGCGCGTGTGGATAGCCTCACCGCGGTTGAAAGCTTCCCTAAGGGCTGTATCACGGTGGCCGTCGAAGGGGGGCTGTTTGGGCTGCCATTGGCAGATATCATTGATATTGATGAAGAAAAAGCCCGTCTGGAGAAATCCATTGGCAAGCTGGCCAAAGAATTGGGCGGCCTGCGTGGACGGTTGAACAATCCTAAATTTGTCGCCTCTGCCCCTGCAGAAGTTGTAGAGGAAGCCCGTGGCAACCTCGCAGCCCGCGAGGAAGAAGACGGGAAATTGAAAGAAGCATTGGCGCGTCTCGCCGAGCTGGGCTGATCTCAATCAGCCTCGCCTGCGGCGGGCCGGGATGGGGGGCGTTGCCCCCCTTCACCAAGGTGCATTCCCCCCAAGATGAGTATTTCATTCCCCCCAAGATGAGTATTTGCAGCAAGATGAAAACATGGCCGGAGGCCCTGACGACTCGCGCTACTTAAAGACCGGTGGGCGTTTTTGCATATTGGCCATGATGGCTTCCATCTGGTGCGGCTTGCCGACCAGATCCGTTTGAAAGCGGCTTTCGTACGTTAAGATTTCAGCCTCATTGTTGGTGGTTTCGGCCAAATCGATCAGGCGTTTGGCGGCCTGAATGGCGGAAGGACTTTTGAGTGCGATTTGAGCGGCCAGATCATGGGCGGCTTGGCGTGGGTCCTGTGAGAGGTCGGTGACCAGCCCGATGTCTTGTGCTTTGCTCGCGTCAATGGGGCTGGCGGTATAGGTCAGCTGTCTGAGATGATCGGCGCGCAGCAGTTTGGGCAGGACCACCATGCCGCCCATATCCGGGATCAGCCCCCATTTCATCTCCATGATCGAAAGTTGGGTGTCGGGGTGCGCAATACGGATGTCTGCGCCAAGCGCAATCTGCAGACCACCGCCAAAGCACACGCCATGCAGCGCAGCAATCACCGGCACCGGCAATTCGCGCCAAATCAGAGAGACCTGCTGAAACAGATTGGCGGCCCCATGGGTGCGCGGCATGATCAACTCTTCTGGGTCCGTCTGCGCAAAGCGGGCAAAGTTCGCCACATCAAGTCCAGCGCAGAAGGCTTTTCCTTCCGCAGATAAGACCACCGCGCGCACATCATTGTGCCCGCGCAGGCTTTCGCCCGCCGCCACCAGTGCTTCGATCATTTCAATATCGAGCGCGTTCATTTTGTCGCCCCGGGTTAAGGTTACCTCGGCAATATGGTTGGAAATGGACACTGAAACACGGCTCATCGCGGCTCTCCTCTGGGTTGGCTCAAAGATGCCTCACATCCCACGCCAATCCCACAAAGACGTTGCGGCAGTCTTCCTCTTGCCCATGGCCCTTGCTTGCGATTATCTGGGCCAATGACAGGACCTCGCTATACCGCCCTCAGCCAAACGCTGCCCGCCACCGTGCCCTTTGTTGGCCCGGAAACTCAAGAACGTGCCTCTGGACGCCGCTTTGCGGCCCGCTTGGGTGCCAATGAAAACGTCTTTGGCGCCTCGCCCTTGGCGCTTGCAGCCCTGCAAGAGGCCAGCACAGAGCTTTGGATGTATGGCGATCCAGAAAGCCATGATTTGCGCCATGCGCTGGCGGAGTTTCACAATGTTGGTCCAGAAAACATCGTCGTTGGCGAAGGTATTGATGGCCTGCTCGGCTATCTTGCGCGTTTGCTGGTCGAGCCGAACGATCCGGTGGTGACCTCCGCCGGGGCCTACCCGACGTTCAACTACCATGTCTCAGGCTTTGGCGGCGTGTTACATCAGGTGCCTTACCGCGATGATCACGAAGACATCCAAGCTCTGTTTGCCAAGGCCCATGAGGTGAAGGCCAAAATGGTCTATCTGGCCAATCCCGACAACCCAATGGGCAGCTGGTACACCAGCGACGCCATCTTGGCCGCCCTGCCCGATTTGCCACAAGACACGCTTTTGGTGCTGGACGAGGCCTATGTCGAACTTGCACCAGAGGGCACCGCGCTCGAAATCGACATTGCGGATCCCCGTGTCATCCGCATGCGCACCTTCTCCAAGGCCTATGGATTGGCGGGGGCCCGTGTCGGCTATGCGCTGGGGGCGGAACCGCTGATCACGGCCTTCAACAAAATTCGCAACCACTTTGGCATGAACCGCGCCGCTCAAGCTGGTGCCTTGGCCGCCCTCAAAGATCAGGACTGGCTCGACCAAACCACCAAGGCCATTGCAGAGGCCCGTCAACAGCTTGCCGAGATTGCCGCCCCATATGGGTTGCATGCACTGCTGTCCGCCACCAATTTTGTTACCCTTGATTGCGGCAAAGATGCTCAATTTGCCAAAGACTTGCTGACAGCTCTGGTGCAAGAGGGCATCTTTGTGCGCATGCCTTTTGTCGCCCCGCAAAACCGCTGCATTCGCGTCAGCGCTGGTCGCCCCCAAGATCTCAAGGCGTTCAAAACAGCCCTGCCCATTGCCTTGGCCAAGGTGCAAAACACACCCTGACTTTTTCTTGGTTCAAATACCTCGGGGGTGAACGGTGAAATCCCATT
This sequence comes from Thalassovita sp., assembly GCA_049116315.1. GTDB lineage: Bacteria > Pseudomonadota > Alphaproteobacteria > Rhodobacterales > Rhodobacteraceae > Thalassobius. The sequence continues at coordinate 51,866 of JAGDZD010000002.1, read as the reverse complement.
TCACCGGAGGGGGCAGCGCCCTCTCTGCCCGATCTAACCCGCCGCGATGATCTTGGCTGCGGCGCTCAGCCCCCCGGCGCCATGCGGAATGCCTTCGGCCACAAATGCCGCTTCAATTGCCCCCAAGGCCCCCAACACCATATGGGCGTTGACGTGCCCCATGTGGCCAATGCGGAAATAGCCCAGTCCATGCGGATCACCTTTTTCGGACATGCCAAGCCCGATCCCTAACGTGACCCCGGCTTGATGATCGGTCCATGCCCGCAGTTTGGGCCCATGAGGCAATCCAACCCGCAAAGAGGTCACAGCGCGCGAACGATGCGCGGCGTCTGCAACGTTCATCGACAAAACACCTTCTGTGCTCCAGGCGTCCGCTGCCGCCCAAATCGCGCGCGCCAAGGTGTCATGGCGGTGCCAGACGGCCTCCATGCCTTCTTCTTTTAGCAAATCCAGCGCAGCGCGCAGCCCATAGAGATGGTGGGTCGGCGCCGTGCCACAGAAATGCTGATAATACATTTCTGGGTTGGCGCGCTGTGTCCAATCCCAATAAGGGCTGACCCGTGTCATCTTTTTGCGCGCCTCTGCGGCTTTGTCGTTAAAAAAGACCAGCCCCATGCCCGGCGGTGTCATCAGGCCTTTCTGGCTTGCCGCCACCATCACATCAACGCCCCACGCGTCCATCTCGAACTGGTCACAGCCCAAAGAAGCAATGCAATCCGCCATCAGCAATGCGGGATGCCCTGCTGCGTCCATGGCTTGGCGCAGCGCAGAAATATCGTTCAAAATACCGGTCGAGGTGTCCACATGCGTGGCCAGAACCGCTTTGATTTTGTGGTCCGTGTCCGCCCGCAGCGCCGCCTCGATCTGATCGGGGGCAAAGGGGGACTGACGTCCAAATTCCAAAATCTCGGCCTCAATGCCAAGACCGCGCGCCATCTCGGCCCACCCATGACCAAACCGCCCGGTTGTTGGCACCAAGACCTTGTCACCGGGGGCCAGCACATTGGACAACGACGCTTCCCATGCGCCATGCCCATTGCAGATGTAGATGGCCACATTGTGGGCGGTGCGCGCCACGTTGCGCAGATCCGGCATCAAGGACCGGGTCACCTCAACCAACTCACCTTCGTAAATATTAGGGGCCGAACGGTGCATCGCACGCAGCACCGTTTCCGGCATGACAGAGGGGCCAGGAATGGCAAGGTAGTGGCGACCGTTGGAAAGGGACATCGTATACTCCGGGGGAAATGATCTGACGGATGGTTAGCCACGATGCCATCGGCGTCAATCTAGAAATTCATCAATTTTCCTGATGCCACTCATCACGCTTGCAGGCGCTGAAAATCGCGCCAAGCTTGCCACCAGACCCCTTGCCCCCTACAAGACGCGCGAACGTCAGCCAACGGATCCTCGATGAACCCTGTGAAAAAATTCCGCGCCCTCAGCAAAGGGTCCTTTTTGCCAGATCCCATCGATCTGACGGATCCCGAGCACCGCCGGTTGGCCCACCTCCATTACACGTGGTTCGATCACGCCATTCTGCGGCGACCTTGGACCAACTTCTTTGAAATTGCTCCGGGGGTATTTCGCTCTAATCAGCCCAGTCATGAGCGGTTTGAAACCTATGCCAAAACGGGTCTGAAAACGGTGATCAACCTGCGTGGCAAGTCACCAGATCGCCCCAGCTATCTGTTTGAACAAGAGAGCTGTGCACGTTTGGGGTTGGACCTGATCGACCTGACCCTCGAAGCGCGCGGCGCGCCCAACCGGGAAAACCTGTTGCGACTGATCACGCTGTTTCGCGAGCTTGAGCGCCCGTTTCTGTTTCATTGCAAATCTGGTGCGGATCGGGCGGGCATGGCCAGTGCTGTTTACAAACTGGTGATCGAAAACGCCCCGGTGGCCGAAGCAAAACAGATGCTGAGCCTGAAATACATCCATCTGAAATGGACCAAGACCGGAATTCTGGGCTATTTCTTGGACGTTTACGGCGCGCGCACTGCAAAATCAGAAATAGCTTTTGAAGACTGGCTGCGGGATGAGTATGATCCACAAGCCCTGTCCGACGGGTTCAAAAATGGCCGAAAGATTCCCTCATGAGCAGCGCAGACAACAACAACAGTCGTGAACTGCTGAGCTGGCTTTGGTCAAACTATCTTTACAAACACAAGTGGCTGTTGCTGGCCGCGCTTGGTTTTATGGCGCTCGAAGGGTCGATGCTTGGGGCGCTTAGCCTGATGATGCAGCCCATGTTCGACGACGCATTTGTGGGTGGCGACATGGGGGCCATCTGGTGGGTCGGCGGCGGGATCATGGGGATCTTCCTTGTGCGCGCATTGGCCAGCATCGGTCAGAAAGCCTTGTTGTCGCTGATCTCGCAGCGCTCGGCGGCGGATATGCGCACCGGGATGCTGGACCATTTGATGCGCCAAGACAGCAGCTTTCATCAATCCCATCCGCCGGGTTTTCTGATCCAGCGGGTGCAAGCCGATGTCGAGGCCGTGGGCCAAGTCTGGAACGCGGTTATCACCGGTGCGGGGCGCGACCTTGTGGCCTTGGTGATCTTGATGTCGGTTGCCGTGACAACCGATTGGCAATGGACGTTGGTGGCCTGTATTGGCACGCCCATCTTGGTCTTGCCGTCGCAGCTGGTGCAAACCTTTGTGCGCCGTCGCGCCCGCGAAGCGCGGGATCTTGGGGCCAAACTGGCCACGCGGTTAGACGAGGTGTTTCATGGCATCGTGCCGGTCAAATTGAACCGGCTAGAGGATTACCAATCCCAGCGTTATCGCAGCCTGACCAACAATTTGGTGCGCGCCGAGGTGCGCGCGAAACTGGGCGAGGCCACCATTCCCGGTCTGATCGATGTGATGGCCGGTATTGGGTTCTTGGGTGTTTTGGTGTTTGGCGGCGCCGAGATCATCAATGGCGACAAAACCATTGGCGAATTCATGTCCTTTTTCACGGCGATCGGGTTTGCTTTTGAACCGCTGCGCCGCTTGGGAGCGGTCACGGGCACATGGCAAAACGCAGCCGCCGCAATTGAGCGGATCAAAGAATTGCTGGACATCAAGCCGCGTCTGGTCTCTCCGGCGCAGCCCTTGCAAGCGCCAGCGGGCATGCCCGAGGTTCAGTTGAAAAACGTTGAGCTGTCTTATGGCGACACACGGGTGCTGAACCAAGCCAGCTTGATTGCGCCGGCAGGAAAAACAACAGCGCTGGTGGGGGCCTCTGGGGCCGGGAAATCTACGATCTTTAATTTGCTGACACGGTTGGTTGACCCACAGGCAGGTCAGGTACTGGTCGGCGACATCGACGCCAAATCCATGTCCCTCCCCGGGTTGCGCAGCCTCTTTAGTGTGGTGTCCCAAGATGCGGCGCTTTTTGATGAAACCCTACGGGAAAACATTCTATTGGGGCGCAAAGACGTCTCTGATGAACAGCTGAAAAGCGTGCTGCAAGCCGCGCATGTCAGTGACTTCTTGCCCAAACTGGCCGACGGGCTCGACAGTCCTGTTGGGCCCCGTGGCTCGAACCTTTCGGGGGGGCAGCGCCAAAGGGTGGCCATTGCGCGGGCATTGCTGCGCAACACCCCGGTGTTGCTGTTGGACGAGGCAACAAGTGCGCTGGACGCCCAATCTGAAAAGGTCGTGCAAGAAGCGCTGGATAAGCTGTCTCAAAACCGCACAACCTTGGTGATCGCTCACCGGCTGTCGACGGTGCGCAACGCCGACAAAATTATCGTGATGGACAAGGGTCAGGTTGTCGACGAAGGCACCCATGACGAGTTGCTGGCCCGTGGCGGCATCTACGCCGAGCTCTATCAGCTTCAATTCAAGACGGACGGTCCGACGGCTGATAAGCTTGCGCAAGAGCGTGCGGATCAGCGCCGTTCAGATAGCGGATCTGTAACCAAAGGTTCCGCGCACCCCGGCGGATCCAGCCTTCTTGGACGTATTTCGCGCCGCTTGTTTGGGCAGTGATCGCCAACTCGACCAGCGCGCCCTTGAGGGCGCGCGCCATCGCCACATCCTCCATCAAAGGCTGATCACGATAGCCGCCCACTTGATCATAAAGCTCGCGTGAGATCAGCAGGCTTTGGTCTCCGAAGGGCACCCCGAACCGCTTGGCGCGCATATTTGCCCAGCCTGCAACAATTCGCGCGGCCAGCCCCGGCTGATCAAAGCGAAGCTGACAGTATCCTGCTTTCTCGCCACCGCTATCGATGTGATCCAGCATGACCTCCGCCCACCCCGGCGACAACACCGTATCAGCGTGCAAAAACAACAGCCATTCGCCCTGCGCCAATTCAGAACCGCGCGCCAATTGCCCGCCACGTGATGGCGCACCAAGCGCTATGCGCGCGCCCACCTCGTCCGCAATTCGCAGCGTTTCATCTTTGGACCCACCGTCACTGACGATCAATTCGCGGATCAAACCGACCTGCAAACCTTCCATCAATGCACTCAAACACGAAGGCAACTCGGATTGAGCATTTAGCGTGGGTACAATTACTGTTAGGGCAGCGCGCATCAATCCCCCTGTCACTCGCTTGTTTCCGTACTATATACCACTCTAACACAGCAGAAGAGATTAGACATGACACGCAGTATTTTTCGCATCTCAGGACCCGACACCAGAGACTTTCTGCAGGGTCTCGTGACAAACGATGTCAAAAAACTGGAAAGCGGCATTGTCTATACCGCCCTGCTGACCGCGCAGGGAAAATTCTTGGCGGATTTCTTTTTGATTGCCGATCAAGAGGATGTTTTGCTGGATGTGGATACCAGTCTTGCACCGATGCTGTTACAAAAACTGTCCATGTACAAGCTGCGCGCCAATGTGCAGATCCAAGAGACCACGCTTGGCGTCAAACGCGGCACGGGCCCGGCCCCTGATGGCGCCGTCAAAGACCCGCGCCACGAAGCACTTGGTTGGCGACTTTACGGCGCAGAAAGTGGTTCAGATTCAACCAATTGGTTAGAATTACAGGTTAAGAACTGCATCCCCCAGACCGGCATTGAACTCACTCCCGAAACATATATCTTAGAAGCAGGTTTTGAACGCCTCAATGGCGTCGACTTTCGCAAGGGATGTTACGTGGGCCAAGAAGTCACCGCACGGATGAAACATAAAACCGAACTGCGCAAAGGTTTGCGCACCGTTTCAATCGATGGCGATGCAGAAACTGGTACCCCAATCCACGCCGGCACCAAAGAAGCGGGCACAGTGCTGTCCACGACAGGGTCTCAGGCGATTGCCTATTTGCGTTTTGATCGCGCCAAAGGGCCGCTGAACGCTGGGGCCGCAACTGTGCTTGTTGACCCGCTATGACGCCGAAGGACGAAATCGAAAACCTTGCAGGTCAGGCCGTCACAGACTTGACCCGGATCGATGGTTGCGACGCAACCGAGTTTTTCAAAGCCGAATTGGCGGACGGTTCCGTTGTCACCGCCAAACTGTCCCCTCTCGCCCAGACCGAAGCGCGTATGATGCGCCAAATCGGTCAGTTCGCGCTGGCACCGCAGCCCCGTTTCGTCGATGACCGTGTTTTGATCCGTGACTTTGTAGAGGTCGAGGCGGGCTCGCCCGCGCATTGGCGCAGTTTTGGCCTGTCGGTGCGCCGTCTGCACGCGCAGACCGGCGATCACTATGGCTGGGAGGAAAACTTTGCCTCTCGGAGTGTCCCTGTCCTGAACACCCCGTGCGACGACTGGGCCACGTTCTGGGCCAAGCACCGGCTTTCGCCCTTTGTGTCCTGTCTGCCAGAGGGGCTGTCGCGCAAGCTGGAAGAGGTGATCGAGGCAACGCCCGATCTGCTCCCGGCCAAGGTACGCCCGGCGCTTTTGCATGGGGACCTTTGGCAAGAAAACATTCTGTTCAGCGGCGGACAGGGCTGGATGATCGATCCCGCATGCTATTACGGCCACACCGAAGTTGATCTGGCGATGCTCAATCTATTTGGACAACCGGCAGAGTGCTTTTGGGAAGGGTATGGCCACACAGAGCTGGGGTATTTGACACGCCAGCCGGTCTATCAGCTGTGGCCCGCACTGATGCATTTCAAACATTTCGGCGACCGGTATCGCACGATGGTTGGCCGCTTGATGAGCACCATCCGCCTTTGACAGGCCCCGACTGCCCCCCAAGACACAAAAAACCGGGCACGCGAGGCCCGGTTTCTTATTTACACTTTGACCGAGCCTTAGGCGCGTTCAACGTATTCCATCGTTTCGGTGTTCACGATGATCGCTTCGTCCTGCCCAACAAACGGTGGCACCATGACGCGAATGCCATTGTCCAAAACCGCTGGTTTGAACGAATTGGCCGCTGTCTGACCTTTTACGACCGGCTCTGTTTCCACAATGGAACAGGTGACTTTCTGAGGCAGCTTCATGCTCAGCGCTTCACTTTCGTAGTATTCAATCACAACGGTCATCCCGTCCTGCAAGAAGGGACGACGATCGCCCAACAGATCCGCAGGCAGTTCGATCTGATCGAAGGTGACATTGTCCATGAACACCAGCATTCCGTCATTTTCATAAAGGAACTGTTGATCTTTCTGTTCAAGACGAACTTTTTCCACTTTGTCGGCAGAGCGGAACCGTTCGTTAAGCTTTGATCCGTTACGAAGGTTCTTAAGTTCGACCTGAGCGAAGGCCCCGCCTTTACCTGGTTTCACGAAGTCAAGTTTGACCGCGATCCACAGACCACCCTCGTGTTCCAGGATGTAACCGGGGCGAATTTCGTTTCCGTTAATTTTGGGCATGTGACAAAACCGTGGCAAATGGTTGATGGAAATTTGAACAAACCTATATATTGCGTAGGGGCGCAAGGCAAGACAACGACATGTCGAGGATCAAATAGATGAGCTATGCAAAAACTGCATAGAAGCCATGCAATATTAGCCTATCCGAATCATCTACAATAGGTCATAAGCCTCGCTACGCCAGAAAGACAAGACCAATAATAATAAGGTACGGAACATGAAGGATTTCGTTGACGGCACCGCCTTCAATAACGAACAAGGCAATCGGTCTCGCAAACTTTTTGCAGCCGTTGTTTTGGCCGCATTGGATGACGCGATTGCTGATGACAAAAAATATGGCAATGGCCCAGAACAGATTGCTCGTTGGGCGCGCTCACGCGACGGCCGCGAAGTCCTGTCTTGTGCAGGTATTGACCCAAACGAACGCGTTGTTCAAGGGTTGATGGATTTTGTTGGCAAAGGTGTTCGCACCTCTGTGGCATTGTCACGCGAAGAAAGTGAGCGTCGCACAGCCGCTCAACAAGCCGAAGCGGCTTAACGTTAAAATCAAGACTGCCAAATCTTGCAAAACGCGTTTCCCTGGGGGGGAACGCGTTTTTCTTTGGGGGCGCGCGAAGGTTTCTCATTCAGACCGCTAAAGCCTTTGATCACAAATCAGAATTTGGTGGGGCTAGCTGCTTAAGCTAAAATTGGGCACCCGTCCCAACAAGAGACCTCACCATGCCCAAGAAGATCAAAGCAGATAGCCTGCCCGCCTCAATTGGCACGCTCTACCCACCCCCACATCACACCCACAGCAAAAGCCGGATCAAGCGGGCCTTGGGCAATGCCTTTGGCCTAGACCAATTTGGCGTCAATCAAACCGTTCTGCCACCGGGCACGTGGTCCGCCCTGCCCCATTGGCACACAACAGAGGACGAATTGGTTTATGTTCTCTCTGGCACGGCAACTTTGGTGAGCGGCGATCACACCGAAGACATGGGCCCCGGAGATTGCGTTGGCTTTAAAGCCGGTGAGGAAATTGGCCACTGCATTCAGAACAACTCGGATGCAGATGTGGTGATATTGGAGATCGGATCACGCAATCCACAGGAAAAAGCCTATTTTCCCGGGCGTGACATGATGGCTGATTTTAGCGCCGAGACTCTGTTTCGCAAGTTGGATGGCTCTTCTATGGGCCCGTTGACACGGCGTGGGCCCGACGACGACTAATGCCTTTTGTTGCCCCCTCTTTCAGCCTAAACAGAGACCACAGGTAAGGGGGCAACGATGGCCAAAGCGATCATGATTCAGGGCGCCGGCTCGAACGTTGGCAAATCGATGCTGGTGGCGGGCATCCTCAGAGCGCTCAGCAACCGCGGCCTGACCACACGCCCTTTCAAACCCCAGAACATGTCCAACAACGCCGCTGTGACCGAAGATGGCGGTGAAATCGGCCGGGCGCAGGCGCTACAAGCGATGGCGTCCCGGGTGGCGCCGCACACCGATATGAACCCGGTGCTGTTGAAACCCGAAACTGACGTTGGCGCCCAAGTGATTGTACACGGTCAACGCCAAGCCACGCTCAAGGCGCGCGACTATGCCAAAGCCAAGCCGAAGCTGATGCAAGCCGTCCTGCAAAGCTTTGAGAGGCTCAGCGCCCAATGTGACGTCGTCGTCATCGAAGGCGCAGGCAGTCCGGCCGAGGTCAACCTGCGCACGGGCGACATTGCCAACATGGGTTTTGCCGAGGCCGCAGGCGTGCCCGTGATACTGATCGGCGACATCGACCGTGGCGGTGTGATTGCTCAGATCGTTGGCACACAAGCGGTGCTACCAGCGTCAGACGCCAATCGCATCACAGGATTTGCCATCAACAAGTTTCGCGGCGATGTGCGCCTGTTTGACGACGGGTTAGAGGTCATCAAATCCCGCACGGGCTGGCCATCCCTCGGCGTGTTGCCTTGGTTTGAGGACGCTTGGCGCTTGCCAGCCGAAGATGTCATGGACATTCGTTCGCACACCTCTGGGACGTTCAAAGTTGTGGTGCCCCGGTTAAACCGGATCGCAAATTTTGACGACCTTGATCCGCTATCTGCGGAACCTGACGTCTCTGTTGAGATCATCGAAGCCGGTCGCCCCCTGCCCGGTGACGCCGATCTTGTGTTGATTCCGGGATCTAAATCCACCATCGCCGACCTCAAGCATTTTCGCGCGCAGGGCTGGGACATTGATCTTCAGGCCCATGTCCGTCGTGGCGGGCATGTTTTGGGAATCTGTGGTGGCTATCAGATGCTGGGTCAAGAGATTGCAGATCCAGATGGCATCGAAGGCCAGCCGAGCACCGTTGCTGGCTTGGGCCTTTTGAAGGTGTCGACGGTGATGAAACCGCAAAAACGTCTGGCTTTGACTGAAGCGCGGTACAAAGCAACGGGCGACCCACTGTCGGGTTATGAGATCCACCTTGGCGAGACCACGGGCCCCGATTGCGCAAATGCATGGCTAGAAGTTGATGGACAGGATGCAGGCGCCAGCAGCCAAGATGGCAAAGTGCGCGGGTGCTATTTGCACGGTTTGTTCAGTCAGGATGCATTTCGCGCGGCGTTTTTGGCCAGTGTTGGCGGCCACTCTGATCTGCACTACTCCGACGATCAGGAGCAGGTTCTCAACGCTTTGGCCCAGCACATCGAAACCCACATGGATCTCGACCTGCTTCTGTCATTGGCGCAAGCGCCAGCCTATTGTAAATCTTGAACTGTCATGGCGCGCTGAATCTCGCGACGCACCAACTTGCGCACATTACGGGTGATCCGTTCGCCCAGCGTGCCCTGCAATTCCTGACGGACGATTTCGGTGATCAGCTCGCGTAACGCTTCTTCGTCCAAGAAACTCTCGTCTTCGGCCCCAAACACGCCCAGCGTTTGCGCCACATCATCAACCAATTCCTCTTCGTCAACGGCGGACATCGCCTCCGCCTCAAAACCAGGGTCAACAACGGGTTCTTCTTCCTGCTCAACGATTGCGGCAGGGATTTCAATCTCTGGCTCGTATTCCGGCTCGCTGAGATCTTCTTCCTGCGCCAAGCTGCTGCGCGTTTCTTCGAGGCGATCCTCGATGGGCACATGGTCAACCCATGCAAGACTGTCAACGGCGCTACCAGAATAGGCGTCTGCCTCGTCTTCTCCGTCTGGTTCCCATTGATCCGCCTGATCGCCCACGGCCGCTTCGAGGTCGGCAATACGTTTTTCCAATGGTGTCTGAATGGCTTCGGCAACCTCATCCACAGACGGTTCCTCTGCCGGCACGTCTGCGAAAGCCGCCTCCTCTGAGGGCACATCAACCATTGGTGCTTCGGCCACGGGTGCTGCGACCACGGGGGGTTCATTCACCGAAGCTTCAGGAGCAACGTCAGCGACACGGTTTTTTTCGGAAACAAAAACGGGATTTGCCGCGTTGGCTACAACCGGCTCGTCTGGCTCCGCGGGGGTCGGATCAACGACGCTCAACCCAGCAGGGCGAAACTCAAAGTCATCTTTTGGCAAGGTATCTGTGGTCAGATCATCCTCAACATCCACTTCAGGCTCTTGCTGGGTCTCTTCGGGGACCTCAACTCGCAACGCAGGGGTCAGCACCAACTTGCTTGGTGCTGCGATTTCATGCGCTTCGGGGCGTGCTTCTTCTGATACCAGACGTCTGATCGAGGCCAGTACGTCCTCGATTTCCACGTTTGTTACGGGATCTGACATGTATTAATTCCACTTCTGCCTCGCGGTCATATTAACCCGATGCAAAGATTCTCACAACAGATGTGGAAATTTTTACTCTTTTCCCAGAGTCTTAAGGATATGATCCAGCTTTTGACCCTGTTTACTGATGCTCACTGGCGCATCTTTCACCAGATTATAATAGGCCGCAGGATCATATTTGGTGACACGCAGTTTCAAATGATCCGCCGTCAGCAATCCCATATTGGCCAGCAATACATAAGAGGCCAAGAATTCATTGCCGCTGGTCGAGATCAAGTTTGCCTGTGCATCAAGCAATTCTTGCTCGGCGTTCAACACATCCAATGTTGTGCGTGCACCCAATGTTGCCTCTTCGCGTACACCGCGGAACGCAACCCGGGCAAACCGCACCTGACGATCACTGGCTTCGCGCGCGGCTTTGGCCACTTGCAAGCTGGCAAACGCGGTGCCAGCATCCTGAGCAACGGTCAACCCCGTCACATGCAGGTTCGAGCGCTGCGCATCCCGCCGCGCAATGGCACGACGGCGTGCGGAGTCAAGCTGACCCCCGCGGTAGATCGGGCCAGACACGCTGAGTGACACAGAGCCACTTTTGGAAAAATCCGGGCTGTTAAAGTTTTCGGTCAGCCCCAGGTTGCCGCGCAGATTGATCGTTGGGCTCACTGCCAGTTCCGCAACCTTCACCTGAAGGTCCGTCGCAGTCACATTGTGCTGTGCGGCCAAAACGTCAGGGTGGGACCGCAGCGCAATTGCTTTTGCGGCATCCATGCTATTGGCCGTGGCCGGAGCGGCTGGCGGAGCTTGCAACCGGCCGGGCTTGCGCCCAACAGCTGCGATAAAGGTTTCACGAGAGGTCGCCAGATCGCCCTGCGCAGAGGCAAAGGCCGCACGGGCTTGGGCCAAGCGGGCCTCAGCCTGCGCCACATCGGTCCGAGTGACTTCACCCACTTCAAAACGATCTTTAGCAGCGCGCAGCTCTTCGGTGATCACGTTGACGTTGTTTTGGCGCAACGCAACGGTTTCGGAGCTGGTGCGAATGCCAATATAGGCCTGCAACGCTTGGAACAGAACGCGCTGTTCAATCGAAACAAGGCTTTGACGGGTGGCCAGAACCACCTCTTTGGCGATCTCTGCCTGCAAAGGTGTACGACCACCATCATACAGCAACAGATCAGCGGACAAGCCCAAAGACGCCGAGGTCCCCGAAGAAGAGGACGGCGACAACAAAGGAGCGGCACTGGATGACCGGCGACGAGAATGTGTCACATCCCCAGACCATGAAATGATCGGACGCAGCGCAGCAACGGCGGAGGCAACGTCTTCATCAGCGGCACGCAACAGCGCTTGGTTCTGCTCGAGCAGACCGCTGTTGTTATACGCATCCGTCAGAACCGCAGCCAAACTGTCAGCCGCAGCCATCGCCGGGCTAAACACACCAAGGGCAAGAGCCGCACATCCTGCAGCAATCTTCTGTTTGATTGTCACTCGATCCATCAAAGGCTCCGTCCGTGTTCAGTTGCAAAACGAGCGCGCCCACGGCGCGCCCCTTTTAGAGAGTAAAGGCGTGGGTAGCTTCGAAACCGGGCAGCACCGGGGCGCCAGCGTTAAAGGCAAAGCGCCAGTTGATGTCGCCATCAATTTTATAACCGATTTTAACGGTGCCAAGGCTGCCCGCGACCAGCAGACATCCGATCCGCCCACCGTCTTTCAGTTGATCAAGAATAGCGTCCGGCACCTGCTCGGCGGCCCCTTCTACGACGATCACGTCATAGGGTCCGTGCTCGGGGGCACCTTGGGCCAAAGGACCAACGTGAACGATCACGTTGTCTGCGCCAACACGCGACAGGGTCGCTTGGGCGTCTTCGGCCATGCTTTCGTCTTCTTCCAGCGCCACAACCGCTTCGGCCATGCGTGCGATCACAGCAGAGGAATACCCCAGCGCCGCGCCCAGATCCAAAACCAGTTCATCCGCCTGGATGTCCAAAGCGTCCAAAACCTTGGCCAAGGTCCGCGGTTCTAGAACCACGCGGCCGTCGCCAAGTTCAATGTTTTCACCGACATAGGCGGTTTCAACTTTGTTACCTGGCACGAATTCTTCGCGCGGTACGGATAGCATTGCATCAATGATTGGGAACTTGGTCACATCCGAAGGACGGATCTGTGTATCGACCATCATGGTGCGGCGGGCTGCAAAGTCTGTCATCTACTAAACTCTTTCGTTCAGATTCCTGACTTATGTTGTGTCACATCCCAACGCAAGCGGCAACGGGGATGACGGGCGAAATGGTGCCGATGTCCTTGGCCAAGCCGGTTTTTATGAGGATGTTGCTGCCATGTGTCACGGTTCGAGCAGGCCCTTAAGCAAAAGGACCTGCCCTAAGACTTTATGCGGCTTTGATTGCGCGGTTAAAGCGCGGCCTGCCAAGGCGCTGCATCATAGACAAAGGCTGTGCCGTCTTGACGCACGCGACCAAGCGCCGGGAAATCAAGATGCATGCCAGCAACCCAAATGCGATCCGCAGCAGCGCGATCTAGGATACGACGACGTGTAGCGGCCGCCTTTTGCGAATCTCCGTCAAAGACCACGGAGACATTTGGGTTCGGGAACTGAAATGCCGTTGAAAGGATCATGTCCCCCCAGATCAACAAAGTATCGTCGCCCGAGCTGAGCTGATAACCGGTGTGACCCGGGGTGTGGCCAGCCATTGGAACTGAGGTAAAGCCATGACCAAGATCTTTTTCGCCTTCGGCCATACGGACCCGGTTCGCATAGGGGGCAACCGAGTTGCGAGCGATGGCAAAAAAGCTTTTCATTGAATCCGGTGCTGCGGCCATGTTGGCATCATCGTGCCAGAAGTTCCACTCTGCCTGATTGGTAACGATTTCCGCATTTGGAAATACGGCCTGCCCATTGGCATCGATCAAACCACCCACGTGATCCAAGTGCAGATGGCTCAGCAAGATCGTATCAACCTGATCAACGCTGACGCCTGCCGCAGCCAAAGCCTTATGGAACGCGCCAAGGCCCGGCCCCATGTTTTGGGCAGCACCAGTGTCAACCAACACAACCGAACCGGCTTGCTCGATCAGGTAGCCATTGATCGGAATCGACATGTTGTCGAGGCCCCCATAAAGGCCATCGTTCAGGACTTTTTCCGCCCAACCCTGATCAAGTCCGGGGAACAGATCAGCGCTCAGGGGCAAATGGCCATCCAGCAAAGCGGTGACTTTCGCCTGGCCGATTTGAAACTGGTAGAGACCGGGAATGCCCGTGGGCGCACCGGATGTGGCCAAGGCTGGCTGAGCGCTCAAACCACCCAGTGCAAGTGTGGCAGGCGCTGCAGCGGCGGCAGCGGTCAGGAATTTTCTGCGGTTCAGTGTCATAGTTTTCTCCAATTTCTCTCGGCTGAGAGGTAACGACACTTGCAGAAATAGGGACTTGCCCCAACTTAGGTAGCTGGGTTACCGCTATACCCGATATAAGGATCACTTATACCTATGGATAAGCTTGGACTGCTTGAAACCTTTGCGATGACGCTCGAGACGGGCAGCTTGAACAAAGCTGCGCGACGGCGCGGCATCAGTCAATCCGCTGTCAGCCAGCAAATCGCTCAGCTGGAAACCCTGTTGGGCCAGCAGCTTTTGTTGCGCACCCCTCGGGGGGTGAAACCAACTCGGGCCGGAGATCTGGTTCTGAATCACGCACAAAACCTGCTGACTGGCTACGAAAAAATGCAGGCCGATCTCAGCCGGAACGGCGGCTCGGTCTCGGGGCAGTTCCGCATCAGCGTCTCGACGTTTATGGGACGCGAAATTGTCGGTCCGGTTTTGATCGAATTGAACCAAGAGTTCCCCGATCTCGACATCGTTATGCGTCTCGAAGACAAAGTTGTCGACGTTGTTTCAGAAGGTTACGACCTAGCGATCCGCAGCGGCAGCATTGGCAAAAGCGGCGGCTTGGGGCGCAAAATTTCCAGTATCGAAACCGTATTGATTGCCTCGCCCTGTTATCTTGATCGCATTGGACGCCCTGAAAAGCCCGAAGATTTGGCCCGAATGAAATTGGTGCGCAACAACGATCATGTCCATGCGCTTGGCGTGCCGCTGAGGCTGAATGGCAAAACTGTCATGGCCCCAATTGGCACCGGTTTCACCGTGGATGATCCCGACCTGATGCTGAGCGCCGCAAAAAGCGGTGCTGGCATGTTGCGCGTCCCAAAACTGTTGATCAAAGAAGGGATCAAGCGCAAGGAATTTGAGATCGTCCTGCCCAATTACACCGTGCCAGACAAAGAGGTCTTTGCGGTCTATCCCGCACGCGAAGCCTCGTCGTTTCAGCGTGAATTGCTGCTGAGCCGGGTGGCAGATCGTTTCAATCAACTGCGCCACGAACCCGCCCTTGCCAGCTAGCCATCACCCCCAAATTTTGGCCGCTGGCCAGCCTATGCCCGTATGACTTTTGCAAAGCGCTTTTCTTATGTCCGACCCAAGCCTGCCCACTCTCTATAGCTTTCGCCGTTGCCCCTATGCGATGCGCGCCCGCTTGGCGTTGACCTCTGCTGGCACATCGGTTGCGCTACGCGAAATTGTGTTGCGTGATAAGCCGGATGCCTTTCTGGCAACCTCACCAAGTGGCACCGTGCCCTGTCTAAAAACGCCCGACAGCGTCATTGATGAAAGCTTGGACATCATGATTTGGGCACTCAAACAGCACGATCCCGAAGGTTGGCTGGATATGCCCCAACAGGGCTGGACATGGATCGAACGCGCTGATGGACCCTTCAAAAAGGCGCTGGATCACACAAAATATGCCTCGCGCTACCCCGATTTAGACGCCCGTGCCGAACGGGCCGCTGCAGGGGCGTTTCTGGCCGAGCTTGATGCGCAAATCGATCACTGGATTTTTGAGCGTCCCAGCTTGGCGGATTACGCCATTTTGCCGTTTGTGCGCCAGTTTGCCTTTGTGGACAAACCTTGGTTCGACGCGCAACCTTGGCCCAATCTGCAAGCCTGGCTAGAGCGGTTTTTGGTGTCAGATCGATTTCAATCGATCATGCATAAATACAGCAAATGGCAGCCCGGTGATGCGACACGCGCCTTTCCCTGAGGGCGCCACTCAAAGAGGTGCTGCATCCGGCACTGAACCATCACACCCAAGGTCAGACCGTCGAAAGGCCCCGCAACTCCACGGGGCCTTTGGATTTGTCGCCGGGGGAATGTGCGCGGTTTAGCGGTGCACCAAGGCTTTCACCTCTGCCACGCGTTCGTGGTTTGATGCGGCCATTGACCCATCTGCATTCCAGAAAGAGTTCTCAAATCCAACCCGCAGCTTCCCCCCCTGTTGATGGGCTGCTTGCAAACATTGAGTTTCCTGAAGACCAAAGGCGCAGATGCCCCAATCGGCGCGCACCCCACTGTCGCGGTGCCAAGCTGTGAAAGGATCAAGATCTTCAGGGCTGCTTTGTTGATTGTCGCTATAGCGCCCCAGCACAAACAACAGCTGCAAACCGTTTTCTGGGATATGCCCTTTGTCCAACATAGTCGCCATCTGACGCAGATCCTCCGCCCCATAGAGAATATGCTGTACCGAAATATCAGTGGCGGCGCAGTTTTGGTAAAATTCTGCAGCCGCGTCCACATCTCCGCCCTCTAGCATTTCAGCCAGCGAGACCGACACCAAACGTGGCTGCACCGCGGCAACGATGGCTCTTTGCTGTGCGGGGGAATACATGCCCACCGCCTCGGTGGTGATCTGGCACGCCATATCAGGCACAGCGATCTGCATTTCGCCCAGCGCCTCTCGGTAAAGTCCTGCGTCCAGCAAATGCCTGCCATCCGCATCGCGAAGATGCAGGTGAAGCCCATCAGCCCCTGCCGCATAACAGGCTTTGGCCTCAGCAATCACCTCAGGGACCGTGATCGGCAGGGCGGGATGATCCGCTTTGCCTTTGCGGGCCCCATTGGGCGCAACCATCAAACTGGGTAATGTACTCATAGGACCCGTCCAATCGCGGTCTGTAGCTTTGACACAATTTCATCGATATGGCTGTCATCCAGAATGAACGGGGGGGCCAGCAGGATATGATCGCCCTGTTTACCGTCAATTGTTCCCCCCATGGGATAGCAGATCAAACCCGCTTCAAAGGCCTGCTTCTTAAGCTCTTTGTTGATCGCGCGATCCGGAGAAAACGGTGTTTTACTGGCGCGGTCTTGCACCAGTTCTAATCCCCGAAAAAGGCCCCGCCCTCGGATATCCCCAACATGGGGATGTGCGTCAAAAGCCTCTTGAAGCGCGGCTTGGAGGCGCGCGCCCATCAGGGCGCACCGCTCGGTCAGCCCCCCGTCGGTAAGTTTTGTAAGGACAGCAAGCGCCGCCGCGCTGGCGGTTGGGTGGCCGATATAGGTGTGTCCATGCTGAAAAAAGCCACTGCCTTGTGCAATTGCATCATAGATCTTGGCCGAACACATCATTGCGCCAACGGGCTGGTACCCCGCCCCAAGCCCTTTGGCGACGGCGATGATATCGGGCAGGACATCGTCCTGTTCACAGGCAAACAAAGTGCCCGTGCGCCCCATGCCGCACATCACCTCATCCAAGATCAGCAAGACGCCATAGCGATCGCAGATCTCGCGGATACGTTTGAAATATCCCTCAACCGCCGGCACCGCGCCGGCTGTGGCACCAACAACCGGCTCAGCAACAAAGGCAAAAACCGTATCTTCACCCAAGCGCTTGATTTCGGTTTCCAGCTCATTTGCAACCCGCTGGCCATAGTCGAAACTGCTCTCGCCCGCCTCTTTGCCGCGATATTCGAAACAGGGTGAGATATGCGAGGTTTCGACCATAAGTGGCGCAAAAGGCGCGCGGCGCCATTCGTTGCCGCCGGTCGCCAATGCCCCAAGCGTGTTGCCGTGATAGCTTTGCTTGCGGGCAATCACATGGCGACGCTGGGGTTGCCCAATCTCGACATAATACTGACGCGCAAGCTTAAGCGCAGCTTCCATCGCTTCGGACCCACCCGAGACCAAATAGACCCGTTCCATGCTGCTAGGAGCATGGGCGATCAGCTTGTCAGCCAGCTGTTCAGCCGGTTCAGAGGTGAAAAAACTGGTGTGGGCAAAAGCCACCGAATCAAGTTGGGCCTTGATCGCGGCGGTCACATCCGGGTCTGCGTGCCCAAGGCAGGACACCGCAGCCCCCCCAGATCCATCGAAATAGGCTTTGCCATTCTGATCATATAAATAAACCCCTTCACCGCGTGAAACGGTGGGCGGGTTGGCCCGCGTATGGCGTGGGAAAACGTGTGACATCTAACATTCCTCTGATGAGCGACACGGCGGGCAATGAAACATATGAATCTAAAGTTGACAAGTTGTGAAACAAATGAAACGTTCGCTCCAAGATGCAAATCGGGGGGATACGTTTTTGCAGCCGTCGTTCGAACAACAGCTTACAGGCAAGTATGCATTGCTGAGTGCAAAGCAGAAGGAAGCCGCGGACTATGTTGTTGCGAATCCAGTCGATGTGGCGACCCGCAGTCTGCGATCGATCTCCAAAGATGCCGACCTCTCTCCGGCGACGTTTTCGCGTTTGGCCACAGCCTTGGGTTATGACACCTACGAAGACTTGCGCAATGTGCTGCGCCTGTCGATGGAACACCGCACTGTTTCGCTGTCCCACCGTGTCCAAGCGATCCAACAACGTCATGATGATGGCGATCAGGGGTTTTCCACCCAACATTTGACCGACTGTTCTGCCAACCTGCGCAATTTGGCCGGGACAATTGACACCCCCTTGCTGGAAAAATGCGTTGATCGACTGCACCAAGCCCGCAAGGTGCTGGTCACTGGTGCTCTTGGATCCACAGGGGTTGCCGAATACCTCACGTATCTGGCCAGTTTTTTGACCGACAACTGGTCCATGGCCAGCCGGATGGGGGCCTCTTTGGCCAGCGGTTTGGTGGGATTGTCCCAAGAAGACGTCTTGATCGTCATCACCAAGCCCCCGTTTGCCATCAAATCTATCAAAGCCGCCGAAGAAGCCCGCGCGGCTGGCGCTTTCGTCATTGTGTTGACCGACACGCACACTTGCCCGGCACTGCCTTTTGCCTCTGCCAGCTTTATCGTGCCCACGGACAGCCAGCATTTCTTTTCGTCTTATGCCTCCACGCTTGTTTTGTGCGAAATTATGATTGGCATGCTTGCAGGCCGCGCCGGTACCCCCGCCCGCGACCGGATTGCTGAGGTCGAAAAGCGAACCCGCCGTCTATCAGAAGTCTGGGACGGCTAAACAAAACCAACAATTTCAACCTAGGGAGACTATTTATGTCTAAAAATCTGAAACTATCCGTTGCGAGCCTTGCACTGGGCGCCATGATGGCCCCAGCGGCCTTCGCAGAAGAATTCATCACAATCGGGACCGGCGGCGTGACCGGCGTTTACTACCCAACTGGTGGCGCGATCTGCCGTCTGGTGAACAAAGGCCGTAAAGAGCACGGTATCCGCTGCTCTGTGGAATCCACAGGTGGATCGGTTTACAACATCAACACCATCCGCGAAGGCGAACTGGAATTTGGTGTGGCTCAGTCTGACTGGCAGCACCACGCTTTCCACGGCACGTCCAAGTTCGAAGAAGCTGGTGCATTTGAAGGTCTGCGCGCTGTATTCTCTGTACACCCAGAGCCTTTCACCGTTGTGGCCCGTGCCGACGCAGGCATCGCCTCTTTTGACGATCTCAAAGGCAAGCGCGTAAACATCGGCAACCCAGGCTCCGGTCAGCGCGGCACAATGGAAGTTCTGTTGGAAGCCAAAGGCTGGACAACTGGCGACTTTGCTTTGGCAACCGAGTTGAAAGCTGCTGAGCAATCTGCCGCTCTATGTGACAACCAGATCGACGCCATGGTTTACACCGTTGGCCACCCTTCCGGTTCGATCCAAGAAGCGACAACAGCCTGTGATTCCGTATTGGTAACAGTGACTGGCGACGCGGTTGACGGCCTGATCGGCGACAACCCATTCTACCGCTCGGCCACCATCCCAGGCGGCATGTATCGTGGCAACGACGGTGACACCACCACCTTTGGTGTTGGCGCAACCTTCGTCACCTCCACCGACGTGTCCGAAGAAGCGGTATACACTGTTGTGAAATCCGTCATGGAAAACATCGACGCCTTCCGCAAACTGCACCCAGCATTTGCACATCTGGAGCCAAAAGACATGGCAACTGCCGGTCTGTCCGCACCTCTGCACCCCGGTGCGGCGAAGTACTACAAAGAAGCTGGCCTGATCGAATAATCATGCCTTCGGGAGTGGGCGCCCAGCGCCCCTCCCACACCCAAATATACAAAAAGTACTGAACAAATTCAGACGATTTAACAGGGGGTCAGATGGCCAGTGGGAATTCAGAAAATCGCGCTTTAAGCGAAGAGGAACTACAGGACCTTGTAGCCTCCTCTGACGCAGGCGCGCGCAACCCGGTCGGCGGCGTGGGCAAAATGCTCGCGATTGTTGCCGTGGTGTGGTCGCTCTTTCAGGTGGGGCTTGCCTCACCGCTTGCAAATTATATTTATCCCGGAGATGTAATCAACAATTCGCGCCAGATCCATCTGGCGTTTGCTGTGTTTTTGGCCTTTATGGCCTATCCAGCGCTCAAGTCCTCGCCGCGTGATTATATTCCAATCCAAGACTGGATTATGGGCCTCGTTGGGGCCTTTATTGCGCTCTACGGTCTGTTTATTTACGACAAGATCGTCAATGCGGGTGGTCTGGCTGATGACACGGACAAATGGGTCGCCTTGCTTGGCCTGTTGCTGTTGTTCGAAGCTGCGCGCCGCGCGCTGGGACCGGCCATGGCGATTTTGGCCTGTGTCTTCTTGGCCTACGTCTTTTTCGGATCCTCCGAATTGGTGCCCGACGTCATCCGTTGGAAAGGTGCCAGCCTGAAGAAAGCCATGAGCCACATGTGGATCACCTCAGAAGGGGTCTTTGGGATCGCTCTGGGTGTTTCGACAAAGTTTGTGTTCCTCTTCGTTCTGTTTGGGGCGCTTCTCGATAAAGCAGGCGCGGGCAACTACTTCATCAAAATGGCCTTTGGCGCCTTGGGGCACCTGCGTGGTGGTCCCGCGAAAGCGGCTGTGGTCGGCTCTGCGGCAACTGGCTTGATCTCTGGTTCTTCGATTGCCAACGTTGTCACCACCGGCACATTCACCATTCCATTGATGAAGCGCGTGGGCTTTTCTTCGGAAAAAGCGGGCGCGGTCGAAGTGGCCTCTTCGGTCAATGGGCAGATCATGCCACCGGTCATGGGGGCTGCGGCCTTCTTGATGGTTGAGTTTACCGAGATCCCCTACACCGAGGTGATCAAACACGCCTTCTTGCCAGCCACTATTTCCTATATCGCGCTGATCTATATCGTTCACCTCGAAGCGGTGAAGAACAAGATGCCAACGCTGGGCAATCGCGACGTTCAGCTGGTGCGCACAATGTTGGGCATGGGGTCGTTCTTCGCGGTCTTTGCTGGCCTGTGCTATGGCGCACAATTCCCTGTCGACGCGGTCACCTCTTGGGTGCCAAACATGGCCGGGTTTGTGATGTTCCTCATCGTGATGGCGATCTATGTCGGCCTGCTTAAGCTGGCGTCTTCGGTGCCTGAACTGGAAGTAGATGATCCAAACGCAAAAGACATCGAACTGCCTGTTGTGAGCGAGATCTACAAAGCTGGCTTGCACTATTTGCTGCCGATTGTGGTTCTGGTCTACTTCTTGATGATCGAACGGAAATCACCGGGTCTGTCTGCCTTCTGGGCCACAGCCCTGATGTTTGTGATCTTGCTGACACAGCGTCCGATCAAAGCGATCTTCCGCGGTGAATCTGACCTCTACAACCATGCGCGCGCTGGCGCTGCAGAGTTTGTGCAGGGCCTGATCGACGGTGCACGCAACATGATCGGCATTGGTCTGGCAACAGCGACGGCCGGTGTGATTGTGGGCACCGTCAGCTTGACAGGTGTTGGCCAAGTGATGGCCGAACTGGTCGAGTTCCTGTCTGGTGGCAACCTGATCTTGATGTTGATCATGGTGGGCTTGCTCAGCCTTGTGTTGGGCATGGGTCTGCCAACAACTGCCAACTATATTGTTGTCAGCTCGCTGATGGCAGGAGTTGTGGTCGAACTGGGCGCTCAGGGCGGTCTGTTTGTGCCTTTGATCGCGGTGCACCTCTTTGTCTTCTACTTCGGTATCATGGCAGATGTGACACCTCCGGTGGGATTGGCCAGCTTTGCGGCTGCGGCGGTTTCTGGCGGTGACGCGATCAAGACCGGTTTCGTGGCCTTCTTCTATAGCCTGCGCACCGTGGCCTTGCCGTTTGTGTTCATTTTCAACACCGATCTGTTGTTGATCGATGTCGGATGGGCACAGGGCATATTGGTCTTTGTCACAGCCTCGATTGCGATCCTGATCTTTACCGCAGGCACCATGGGTTGGTTCCTGACCAAAAGCCGGATCTATGAAAGCGTTGCTTTGGTGGCGATTGCCTTTGTGCTGTTCAGACCAGACTATGTGATCGACCGTATCCAGCCGCCCTTTGCAACGATCGAACCTGCAGGGTTTACCACTGCACTTGGCGCTGCCGAAGTTGGTCAGAACCTGCGGGTCGACGTGTCAGGACCGGACTTTGATACTGGCGATATCACCCAAACCACCTTGTTGTTGACCATCGATGCCACCGGCAGCGCAGACGAACGCGCAGACGCCCTTGGCTTGCTGATCTTGGACGAGGACGGGGTGATCAAGCTGGACGAGCCAATGTTCGGCAGCCCAGTCAGCGACGCCATGTCCGGGTTTGATTTCTATGCAGATGATCCAGTGCAGGT
This sequence comes from Thalassovita sp., assembly GCA_049116315.1. GTDB lineage: Bacteria > Pseudomonadota > Alphaproteobacteria > Rhodobacterales > Rhodobacteraceae > Thalassobius. Next base: position 29,503 of record JAGDZD010000002.1, on the reverse strand, counting down.
TGTCTCCGTCAAAGCCCCTCAGGTCCAGTCCCCCAAAGAATGGGTCTTTATCCCAGCTTTGATCCTACTGGGTTTGGTGGCGCTGATGCAGCAAGCCCGTATCAACCGCAAAGGAGTACCAGCATGAGCAATTCTGTTCTGTGCGCTGTCGACATCAGCAATGGTGAAGACGATGCAAAAACCATCCGAGCCGCGGCGCGTTTGGCCGCAATGGACGATGCTCAGCTGGACGTGATTGCGGTGGTGCCCGATTTTGGCATCAGCCAAGTGGGCAGCTTCTTTAACAAGGACCACCATGATTCAATGGTGGCCGAGGCCAAAGCACATCTCAATGACTTGGTGACCAAGGTTCTGGACTCTGACCAGAACAGCAAGGTGCGCCATGTGGTTGCGACGGGCCGCGCCTACGAAGAAGTTCTGAGCCTTGCCAAGACCACCCAAGCCGCGTTGATCGTGGTTGGGGCCAGCAAAGAAGATCTGACAGACTTCCTGTTGGGGCCAAACGCTGCGCGCATTGTGCGCCATGCTGAATGTTCGGTCTACGTCGTGCGCTAAACACTTCAGAGGGCGCGTTTCAATCGCGCCCTCTGCTTTGACGCCAGTGTCAAACAATTCTCCGTCAGATCATGCGCCTTCCCGATTAGGGAATTGAATTGCCGCAATGCTGCGATAAGTTCGGCCCATGGATACACGCCCCCCCAGAGAAATCAGCAATTTTGGTCGCCACCTACGCTATTGGCGCGACAAACGGAAACTCAGCCAGCTTGAATTGGCCGGCCTCGCCGAGACCACCTCCCGCCATATTTCCTTTATTGAAACCGGCCGCTCTCGTCCCGGCCACGATTTGGTATTGCGTCTGGCCTCGGCGATGAAATTGCCGGTGCGTGACGTCAATATTTTGATGAGCCACGCCGGTTTTGCCCCCGCCTATACCGAATACAAATTTACCAGCGAAACCATCGCCCCCTATCGCGGTGCCATCGAAGCGATCTTGGAAAAGCACAACCCGTTCCCAGCCTGCGCGATGGACAGCGTGGGGCAAATTCTATTGGCCAACAAAGCCTTTGTTGCCTATTCCCCCGACGCCTTGACCCGCACTCCAGAAGAAACCATCGAACAGGTGTTTGATCCCAATGGTCCGGTACGCCAAGCGATTGTGAACTGGGAAGAGCTGGTTTGGACCATCCTTGATCGCCAAAAGGCAGAGCTGGTTTCCAACCACAATCCACGGCTGGCGAAGTTGATGGCCCGCGCTGAAAAGCTATTGGCCGGTGTTGAGCGCCCTGCCCCAGATGACGCCGCAAATCCGATTGTCTTTTCGCCGCGCCTGCGCGTTGGCGATCAGATCGTTTCAATGTTTGCGACCCTTATGCGCTTCGAAAACGCCACCGAAGTCAACCTGAGCGAAATTCGCGTCGAACTGTTTTTCCCCACAGACGCGCCAAGCAAACAGTTTTTCGAAACGCTGTATGACCAAAGTGATGCTGTGCCCTTCTCAGGATTTGAATAGCTCCCCCGCGATGCTGTCTGCGACACCCGTTTCAAACCTGAGAAACGAATTAAGGGATCGTCTACTTGCGACATCCATGGGCTGGGCAATGCGGAGGTTGCCCAGCTTTTCGACCGCCCCTCCGAGATCCCCGGCGCAGAAAAACGCAATGGGATCCACCAGTGTCACCTCTTGAGAGAGCACCGCGCCTCTGCCCCCAATTGCGGGCCTCATTTCCCAAGTCAGCGCGATGTGCGCCCCAAGTCTGGCTTCCCCAAAGTCAACATATGCAAATTTTGTCGCAAATTGCGGGGATCTCGGGCAAAATGCCTTTAAACAGCGCGCTCTCTGAGGTGTGATCTTAATCTGACATTGAACTTGCAGGTCGATTGGATCACAACCACGCAAACTTCAATTTGGATACCGTCATGATCCAGTACGCCATAAAATGCGACAACGACCATCGCTTTGACAGCTGGTTCCAATCGGCTGATGCCTTTGACAAACTCAAGGCGGCAAATCTGATCAACTGCTCGATCTGTGGCAGCAGCGACGTCGAAAAAGCGATCATGGCGCCGCGGGTTCAATCGGGCAAAGAAAAAGAGACCGACGAGGCCCCACCCGTCGCAGCCCCTCTCAGTGAACCTGCCAACCCAGCCGAACAGGCCCTGGCAGAGATCAAACGCAAAATCGAAGACACATCGGAATATGTGGGCAGCGAATTCGCCACCGAAGCGCGCGCGATGCACGATGGCGATGCCCCTGAACGGGCCATTTATGGCGAAGCCAAAGTCGAAGACGCCAAAAAGCTGATCGATGATGGCGTCCCTGTGGTGCCACTGCCGTTCACACCCGGACGAAAGACCAACTGACCCAAACCAACAAAGGTAGCCCAGTATGCATGTCGTAATCACCGGAGCCAATCGCGGCATTGGCCATGAAATGTATCAGCGCTACAAGGCGCAGGGGCACCAAGTGACCGGCACAGCCCGCAGCGACAGCGCCTATGTCGCGCTGGATGTGACCCAGTCTGCGCAATTTGACACGCTGACAAAATCCCTTGATGAAAAGCCCGTGGATCTGTTGATCTGCAATGCGGGTGTCTATCCTGACAAGGGCCATTCGCTGGCGGATGGGTATCCCGCACAGATGTGGGCCGAGGCGTTTGCCGCGAACGTCACCGGTGTGTTTCTAACGGTTCAGAACCTATTGCCGAATCTGCAACTGTCACCGAATGGCAAAATCGCCATTATCTCCTCGCAGATGGCCTCGCAGAACCGCGCCCCGGGTGGGAGCTATATCTATCGCTCCTCCAAAGCGGCGGTTTTAAACCTTGGTCGCAATCTTGCTGTGGATCTGCAGGGCTTGGGCATCTCGGTTGGCATTTATCATCCCGGCTGGGTGCGCACCGATATGGGGGGTGACGGCGGTGACATTGATGCAACCGAATCTGCGCAGGGTCTAATAGAACGCTTTGGCGAACTGGACATGGCCTCGACCGGGTGTTTTCGCACTTGGGATGGGCGCGACCACCCGTTTTAATGGCCTCTCTGGTCATCTTTGCAGGGCTGCCGGGCACCGGGAAAAGCACCATCGCGCGTCATTTGGCGCCCGAAGTTCCTGCCTTCTGGCTGCGCATTGACGCGATCGAACAGGCCTTGCGCAGTGCGCGCAACGCCACCACAGACCTCGGACTCGAAGGATACCAAGTTGGTGCAGCCTTGGCCCACGCCAACTTAACCGCGGGATTGACGGTCATTGCCGACAGCGTCAATCCCATCCCCCTGACCCGTGCGCTCTGGGATCGCACGGCGCATACTGCGGACGCCAATATGTGCCGGATCGAGGTGATCTGTTCTGACCCTCAGAAACATCGGCATCGGGTTGAAAACCGACATCCAGATATTGCCGGTCTCAACCTGCCAAATTGGGATGCGGTGCAATCGCGCCACTATCACCCTTGGCCCGAAGCGGATCTGCAGTTAGACACCGCCCATCTGACCCCCACAGAGGCGGTCGAAACCATTTTGCACCAACTCGCTTGCCTGCGCTAAATCGCCATGCCTCTTGCTCTTGGCGCGGCCTTTCTCTAAACCCGCCTCGATCAAAGAGACCAAGGAACGATCATGCCCGTTCTCGTAATGAAATTTGGTGGCACTTCGGTGGCCACACTGGACCGGATCAAACGCGCTGCCAAACGGGTGGGGCTAGAAGTTGCCAAAGGCTATGACGTCATCGTCATTGTCTCGGCGATGTCCGGAAAAACCAATGAGCTGGTTGGCTGGGTGAATGAAACCTCGCCACTCTATGACGCACGCGAATATGATGCGGTTGTGTCCTCTGGTGAAAACGTGACGGCAGGGTTGATGGCCCTGACGTTGCAAGAAATGGACGTGCCTGCGCGCAGCTGGCAAGGATGGCAAGTGCCGGTGAAAACCACCGACGCCCATTCCAACGCCCGGATCGAAGACATCGACCCCGCCAATATCACCGCCAAATTTGGCGAAGGTATGCGCGTGGCTGTTGTGGCCGGCTTCCAAGGTGTCAGCCCCGAAGGGCGCATCACCACATTGGGGCGTGGCGGGTCTGACACAACGGCTGTGGCCTTTGCCGCGGCCTTTAACGCCGAGCGTTGCGACATCTATACCGATGTGGATGGCGTCTATACGACCGACCCGCGCATCAGCCAAAAAGCCCGCAAGCTTGATAAGATCTCGTTTGAAGAGATGCTTGAGCTGGCGTCACTTGGCGCCAAAGTTTTGCAGACCCGCTCGGTTGAGCTGGCGATGCGTTTCAAAGTCAAACTACGGGTGCTGAGCTCGTTCGAAGAACCGTCAGATGAGGCAGGCACGCTTGTCTGCGACGAGGAGGAATTCATGGAAAACCGCCCTGTATCCGGTATCGCCTATTCGCGTGACGAAGCAAAAATGACCCTGATCTCGATTGCGGATCGCCCTGGAATTGCCGCGGCAATCTTTGGCCCGCTGTCCGCAGCAGGTGTAAATGTCGACATGATCATTCAGAACATTTCTGAAGAAGGTCGCACCGACATGACCTTCTCTTGCCCCACCGATCAGGTGATGCGCGCCGAGAAAGCATTGAACGAAGCCAAAGAATCAGGCGAGATCAATTTCCACGAATTGCTGGCAGACACCGAAGCGTGCAAAGTTTCTGCGGTTGGCATCGGGATGCGCTCGCAATCGGGTGTCGCGGCCACTATGTTCAAGACACTCTCGGATGAGGGGATCAACATTAAGGTCATTGCAACCTCAGAGATTAAAATTTCCGTCCTAATTGATCGGAAATACTTGGAACTTGCGGTGCAATCACTGCATGATGCCTTTGAGTTGGAAAAATCGGCCTGATCCGATCGAAAGCCCGATAGGGGCCGACGATCGATGATCGGCCCAAAAAAGAACGGGTAAGCAGGAATGAGCGAAGGCAGTGAAAGCCGCAAGCTACTGCAAAGGTTGCGCGATGCGATGGCCGAAGACAGCGCAGGCCAAGCGCGTCTGGACAAAATTACCTATCTGACAGCGGATTCAATGGGCACCGAAGTGTGCTCTATCTATCTGTTTCGTGATTCCGACACCTTGGAACTTTGCGCCACCGAAGGCCTGAAGGCTGAAGCCGTGCACCAAACGCGGATGCGCTTGGGCGAAGGTCTGGTGGGGCGTGTCGCCAAAACCGGCAAGGTGGTCAACACCGCCGACGCCCCCTCTGCGGCCGGCTTTCGGTATATGCCTGAAACCGGTGAAGAGATTTATTCCTCCTTCTTAGGTGTGCCGCTACAGCGGTTGGGGGAACAAGTCGGTGTTCTGGTTGTGCAATCCAAACAGGCCCGTGAATTTTCCGCCGATGAAATCTATGCGCTAGAAGTTGTGGCTATGGTTCTGGCCGAAATGGCCGAGCTTGGCGCCTTTGTTGGAGAAGGTGCGGCCCTGTCCGCTCCACACCAACAGCCGGTTTTGATCCGCGGGACCACTGGACAAGAGGGCGCCGCTGAAGGCCATGTCTGGCTGCATGAGCCACGTGTGGTCATCACCAATCCGATTGCCGAAGACCCCCATGTCGAATTGACCCGGCTCAGAGAATCCGTTGACGCCCTGCGTGTCAGTGTCGACCAAATGCTGGCCGGGGCCTCTGGTGGGGACGCAGAACAGGTTCAGGTGCTTGAAGCCTACCGTATGTTTGCCAATTCCAAGGGATGGCTGCGCCGGATGGAAGAGGACATCAGTCGTGGTCTGTCTGCCGAGGCCGCGGTTGAAAAGGAACAATCCCAAGCGCGGGCGCGGATGAATCAAGCCACCGATGCGTATCTGCGCGAACGCCTGCACGACTTGGATGACCTCAGCAACCGCTTGCTGCGGATCCTAACGGGCCAAGGCCAGAACACGGGGGCGGATATGCCCGCCGACCCGATCTTGATCGCGCGCAACATTGGCCCAGCGGAATTACTGGACTATGGCCGCTCGTTGAAGGGGATTGTGCTGGAACAAGGCTCTGTAGGGTCGCATGCCGCGATTGTGGCGCGGGCCTTGGCCATTCCCTTGGTCATCCATGCCGACCGCATCTCGACAGAGGCGCTGAATGGCAATCACATCATGGTGGATGGCGATCAAGGAATCGTTCACCTACGTCCGGACGACACGGTTGTGACGGCCTTTCGTGACAAAATCGCGATGCAGGCCGAAGCGCAGATGCGCTATGCCTCGATCCGCGAAAAGGCGGCAACGACAAAATGTGGCAAGACCATTTCGATGCAGATGAACGCGGGATTGATGGCCGATCTGCCGTCACTGCAGAATTCTGGCGCCGAAGGCGTGGGGCTGTTTCGCACAGAGTTGCAGTTCTTGGTGCGCAACCAAATGCCAAAGCGGTCCGAATTGTCAGCAATCTATGCACGGGTTCTGGACGCGGCACAGGGCAAGCGGGTGGTGTTTCGCACTCTGGATATCGGTTCGGACAAAGTCCTGCCCTATATGAAACCCAACGATGAACCCAACCCTGCTTTGGGCTGGCGCGCTATTCGTGTGGGCTTGGACAAACCTGGCGTGATGCGCATGCAATTGCAGGCGTTGATCCGCGCAGCGCAGGGGCGTCCTTTGACCATCATGTTCCCTTTCATCGCGCAATATGACGAATACAAGGCGGCCAAAGCTGAGGTTGATAAGACCCTTGAGCGGGAAAAAATTCTGGGGCACCAGCTGCCGGAAACTCTGCAAGTGGGGGCCATGCTGGAAACACCTTCATTGGCCTTTGCACCGGATCAGTTTTACCGCGACGTCGATTTCCTGTCGATCGGTGGCAACGACCTGAAACAGTTCTTCTTTGCTGCGGATCGCGAAAACGAACGGGTGCGCCGGCGCTATGACACGCTGAACGTCAGCTTCTTGACCTTCTTGGGCCAAATTGTCGATCGCTGCGAGACCTTTGGAACCCCGGTCAGTTTCTGTGGAGAAGATGCGGGCCGCCCGATCGAGGCGTTGTGCCTTGCGGCGATGGGGCTGCGCGCCTTATCGATGCGCCCTGCCTCTATTGGTCCGGTGAAGAACATGTTGCGCAACACCAACTTGGACGAGTTGCGTCAAGTGATTGAGGACGCCAAAATCCGCGGCGAACAATCCGTTCGCCCCGCCGTCATGGCCTATCTGCGCAGCGCAGGTTAACGCATCTTTTGCGGGGTGTTGGTCACACGCAGGCGCAGCTCATCTAACAGCTGATCATGCGGTTGATCGGCCTCGATGGCCAATCGGCGCATGCGGAAATGCACATGCGCCATTTCCTGATAGTAGCTGGTGTAAGCATAATTGGTGGCCGCACCGGCCACCGCCCCCAACACCGGCACCGCCTGCGCCGCAAGCTTTTGCCCCATCACATGGGCCAGCTTAGGCGCGATCCGCGAAATCAGCATTTGCATGCTGGCCCCGCGCAAGGCCATGCGGGTCGACAAGAACGCCATGTCTGCGCCATCGTCATGCGACAAGGGCCCCGCTGAGGCAAAGATCTGAATGCAATCGAATTGAACGTTTTCGGACGCGGGGTCAAACCCGTGCTCGGCAGCCACGCCCTGTATTGCGCGCAGCAAAACGGTTGTTGTGACTGGCAACTCGGCCAACGCGGAGGGCAATCCGCCCATTCCCCCGGCCGCGCCCATGGCGGTGGTCACCGTGGTGTTCAACCACCCCGGTTGATCTGCGATCACGCCACGCGACCCATGGGCCGCTTTCATTGACAGGCGCAGCGCATTTTCGGTCGCATCCCCCAAGCGGTCACGCACCGAAGCGGGCAAGCGTTCCATCATGTTTTCAGCGTGTTTGCCCATCAGGTTCAGGACTTGCAGACCCAGACCACCGGCATTTCGATACCGCCGGGCGATCTCTTCCAGCTCGGCCTCAACATCCACCGGCACCAATGACGTGTCGTCAATCAACATGATACATCCTCGCTTCCCTATCCAACTGAGATGGGAATTGAGGGCAAGAATTCAAGTCTCGAAACGGCGGACCCGTCCGGTGACACCATCCCAAGCCCCCGGTTTCAGGGCTTGGCCCAACACCCGATCGGGGTTTGTGGGCGGGGGCATTTCAACACCGCTAAGCGGCGTGAATCCAAAGCGTTTGTAATAGGGGGCATCCCCCACAAGCATCACCCGGTCCCATCCCGCATCCCGGGCCAAGCTGAGACTGTCATGGATCAACAATCCGCCCAGCCCTTCGCCTTGGTTGGTGGGGTGCACCGCAACAGGTCCCAACAACAAGACCCGCACATCGCCTACCAAAACGGGCCAATACCGGATCGCCCCGCCAATGGGGCCATCCCCGTCGTGCGCAATCAGGGACAACTCAGCGACCGGCTCGACACCCTCGCGCAGTCGATAGGACGACAACGCCGTACGGCCGGGGGCAAAGCACAGATCATAGAGCGCTTCGATTTCCCACCAATCATCGGGTGTTTCTGGTCTTAACTGGAACACAAGCGCGTCAATCCCTTAGGACAGCTGAATTTCTGGTGGAAACGCCCCTAGCACGGCGTTAGGTCTGAGACAAACAACAATTCTTAGACTTAGAAAGAACGATCCGACATGTTCTATGAACCCAAAGACGGTCACGGCCTGCCACACACACCGTTCAATGCGATTGTCACCCCGCGCCCCATCGGTTGGATTTCCACCCGCAGCGCGGATGGCATCGACAATTTGGCGCCTTATTCGTTCTTTAACGCTGTAGCCTACACCCCGCCGCAGGTGGTTTTTGCCTCTACCGGCACCAAAGACGATCAAGACGGCACCAAAGACACTGTGGCCAACATCCGTGAAACCGGTGTTTTTGCGGTCAACATCGTCTCTTATGCGCTGCGGGACGCGATGAACATTTCTTCGGCCTCGCTGCCCTCGACTGTGGATGAGTTTGAGCGCGCCGGTCTGAGCAAAGCAGAAAGCAACACCATCAATTGCCCCTATGTCGCGGCGGCCCCGGCGGTGCTTGAATGCAAGATGACCCAGATTTTGGACTTGGTTGGCGACAACAACCGTCTGGTTTTGGGCGAAGTCACCGGCATTCACATGGATGACGCGCATATCAAAGATGGCATTTTTGATGTGACCAGCTATCAGCCGCTGTCGCGCCTTGGGTACCGCGATTATTCCACCGTGAAAGACCTGTTTTCGCTGAAACGTCCCGACGATACCTAAGGGCAAGTCCGAGGGGAACGGGCGCGACCCTTGCCTGATCCCGACGCAATTATGAAAGGTTGAACGATATGAGCACATATATTGGCGTGATCGGCGGGTCCGGGATCTATGACATTGATGGCCTAGAAGACCCCACATGGATCAACGTAGACAGCCCTTGGGGGGCGCCATCGGACCAGATCCTCACCGGCACCTACCAAGGTGTGGCTATGGCGTTTTTACCGCGTCACGGGCGCGGCCATGTGCATTCCCCTTCGACCGTGCCCTACCGCGCCAATATCGATGCGCTCAAGCGGATTGGCGTGACTGATGTGATCAGTGTTTCCGCCTGCGGCTCTTTTCGCGAAGATATGGCCCCCGGTGATTTTGTTATCGTTGACCAATTTATTGACCGCACATTCGCGCGCGAGAAAAGCTTTTTTGGCACGGGCTGCGTCGCCCATGTCAGCGTGGCTCACCCGACTTGTCCTCGACTGTCAGAGGCGTGCTATGTCGCGGCCAAAGACGCGGGCATCACGGTTCACCGAGGCGGAACATATCTGGCGATGGAGGGACCACAGTTTTCCTCGTTGGCCGAGTCAAAGCTTTACCGCGAGGTCTGGGGCTGTGATGTGATCGGTATGACCAACATGCCCGAGGCCAAATTGGCCCGGGAAGCCGAGTTGTGCTATGCCAGCGTGGCCATGATCACCGACTATGACAGCTGGCACCCCCAGCACGGTGAAGTGGACATCTCAGAGATCATTGCAACGCTGACCGGCAATGCCGACAAAGGCCGTGCCTTGGTGAAGCGCCTTCCAGCCCTGCTGGGCGCACAGCGAGATCCCTGCCCGCATGGGTGTGACCGGGCCCTAGAGTTTGCGATCCTAACGGCGCCAGAAGCCCGCGACCCCGCGGTGTTGGCCAAGTTGGATGCCGTAGCCGGGCGTGTCTTGGGTTAAGACGGACCGTTTTGAGCCGCGTCAGCGACACACCGAAGGCCCCGCATGTCGGGGCCTTTTGCATTCAAAACGCCAAGGCACAATGCACCATTTGTGGAACAAGTTGCCTTTGGGTTCCGTTGCTTTGGGAGGAGCTAGTCTTGGTGGTTTTGCAAAAAGCCCCGAATAAAGCAACGAATTTCACGGGCCGCACTGGTGTCGAGGTCTTTGCACAGTTCAACAAATTCATCGCGCTGCGCTTTGTCCAGTCGCAACACCAATTGGGCGTCCTTTTTCCCGGCCTTGAGCTTCTCTTTTTTGGCCACGTCTGATCCTTCCAACGCTCAGGCGGCGCCCGCGCGCCACGTATATACAATTTACATCACCAAGATGCACATGCAACACCCGCCGGTCCGCAAAGGCGCCCCAGCGCCCTGCCCCGCGCTGATCTCCATGAGCAGATCGCGCCCAACTGACACCCATGACGGGATCGATGCTGGACGCCAAAAGATCTCTCTTGCGGTGCGGTGCCGCCGGGGCCAGCGCCTAGAGCGCAATTGCGACACCTTGGGTTTACCCATCTGAGATGGCTTGCATAAGCGCACGCAGCTTGTCACATACCAGCGAACTCGTTTGACCAATGGAAGGGCCAGCGACATGGCGCGCGCCGTAAAACCTGTAAAAGACTATATCCGCACAATCGAAAACTTCCCGCATGACGGCATTATGTTTCGCGATGTGACCACTTTGTTTGCGGACCCGCAGGGGTTGCGGCTGGCGATTGACCAGCTGATCCAACCCTATATCGGCCAGCAGATCGACAAGGTGATTGGCTTGGAGGCGCGCGGGTTTATCCTTGGAGGCGCTGTGGCCCATCAGTTGGGCGCAGGCTTTGTGCCGGTACGCAAGAAGGGCAAGCTGCCGCACAGCACCATAAGCGAAGACTACACATTGGAATATGGGCAGGCCACGGTGGAAATCCATGAGGACGCCATCGAGGCCAACGAGACCATTCTGATTGTGGATGACCTGCTGGCCACGGGCGGCACGGCCCATGCGGGGCTTAAGCTGGTCGAACGACTGGGCGGTCAGATTGTGGGCTGCGCCTTTGTGGTGGATCTGCCGGAATTGGGCGGGCGCGCAAAACTGGAAGCTCTGGGCATGGATGTGCATGTGCTCTGCGATTTTGACGGGCTTTGAGGCGCTTGCCGCGTTTCCCAACCCTACGGCACAGCCTGCGGCAGGGGGCTTTGCCCCCCGCACCCCCCAGAGTATTGAGCGCAAGATGAAATTATGCGCGCAGGACAGCCCCCGGGTTTAGGATGCCATTGGGATCCAGTACTGATTTGATGGATCGCATCATCGCCAATTTGGTTGGATCCCCATAGCGTTCCAAATCCTCTACTTTCAGGCGGCCAACACCGTGTTCGGCACTGAACGAGCCCCCCATGGCCACCACCCGGTCGTGCACCCGGCGTTGGATCACGTCGCGCAGCGCGCTGTAGTCGCTTTTGTGCCGGCCAGGTGCGGGGAACACATTGAAGTGCAGGTTGCCATCCCCAAGGTGACCAAAGCAATTGACCCGCAGATCTGCAATCTCGGCGATGTCAGCGTTTGCCGCAGTGATGAATTCGGGGATGACGCTGAGCGGCAAGGAGATGTCATGCGAGCTGATAGAGCCGATATGCCGGTTCGCGGTGGGGATTTGTTCGCGAATTTCCCAAAAATCCTGACGTTGTTTTTCCGATTGCGCAATCAGCCCGTCAAACACCAGCCCCTGTTCCAGCGCGGTGACAAAGATCGCTTCGAGGGCGGCGGCCGGATCTAGGCCTTGGGACACGCCGACATCGATCAGAACCATCCATTCAGGTTTATCTGCAAAGGGTTGGCGCAGATCAGGCAGCGCTTCGCTGAGGAATTCCAGACCCGTTCGGTGGATCAGTTCAAAGCCTGACACCGCTTCGCCAAGCTGGCTGCGCGCCACGGCCAGAAGCTCCAATGCTGCCTCGGGGCTGCTGACAACCATCAGCGCGGTGCCCTCGCCGGCAGGCACCGGGGCCAATTTAAGGGCCGCAGCGGTGATCACCCCCAAGGTGCCTTCGGAGCCGATCAGCAAATTGCGCAGATCATAGCCGGTGTTATCTTTGCGCAATCGCGTCAGACCATTGTAAATGCGCCCATCCGCCAGCACCGCTTCGAGGCCCAGAACCAGATCGCGGGTATTGCCATAGCGCAGCACATTGACGCCCCCGGCGTTGGTGCCCAGACAGCCCCCAATGCGCGCAGAGCCTTTGGACGCGATCGTCATAGGAAACAGCCGGTCTTCGGCACTGGCGGCCCCGTGCAAGTCTTGTAAAATGGCGCCCGCTTCGGCGATCATCACGTTTTCTTGTGGGATAACGGCGCGAATGGCCGTCATACGTTCGAGCGAGAGCACCAGCGGGCTTGGGCCTGTTTCCATGACCTGCCCCGCCACCAAACCGGTGCCGCCGCCATAGGGCACCACAGCAATCCGCGCGGCATTGGCCGCGGCGAGGATCACGGAGACCTGTTGGCTGTCTTGCGGTGCCAGAACCGCCCCTGCCTGCCCCTGCCAATGGCCGCGGGGCTCTTCGAGGTAGTGCTGATGGATTGGGCGGAAAACCGGCTCGGGCAGGTCACTGCGCAGCTGGTCGAGGAAGGCGGGGGTGACGGGATTCAGGCTCATGGCGCCATGATTTAACAGTCTGACCAGCCCCGTCCAGCCTTTCTGGCGCAGAGCGGCGGAAACAGCTCGCAGAGCTGCTTATTCTGTGCGGCCGCGTCGATCCAGTCGGATATGCGCATAAAGCACATGGGTGCGCCAACGTCCGTCAATTTCAAGGTAGCTCTGTGCAACCCCTTCGTATTTGAAGGCGCATTTTTCCAGCAAATCCCGCGAGGGTTTGTTTTCCGGCAAACACGCCGCTTCGATCCGGCTGAGGTCCATACGGTGGAAAGCATGATGAACCAGCGCTTCGATCGCTTCCCGCATATAGCCGTTACGGGTGAATTTTTCACCTGTCCAATAGCCTAGCGTGCCCGATTGAGACGGCCCACGGCGCACATGATCCAGCGTGATTGCCCCAATCAGCTCGTTGTCTTCACGTCGAAACATAAACAGCGGCAAGGCCGTTTCGTTCTTGATCGCGCGCGAGGACCAATAGACCCGGTTGGTAAAGGCTTTGCGGCTGAGGTGATCCACCGCCCATGTGGGTTCCCAAGGCTTCAGAAATTCACGGCTGTCGCGCCGCAACCCGCTCCAGGCTTGGAAATCGCCATGCACAGGAGGGCGTAAAGTCAAACGTTCGGTTTCAACCCGAACCTGCCGCTTTGCTCGAAACATTAGGCCGCGCGCCTCTGTTGTAATGCCTCAAAGGTCGGCGCGGTTTCCACTGGACCATAAAGGGCCAATGCCGCGGGGGCTTTGACAGCCATGGTTTCGGCAAAGGCTTTGACATCCCGAAGCGCGACATTATCGATCTTGGCCACGATCTCATCCAGATCCGGCACCCGACCCCAAATTTGGATCATCCGCGCCAGTCGCTCGGCACGATTGGACGGGCTTTCCAGCCCCATCAACATGCCAGCTTTCATCTGCACGCGGGCACGGGCAATTTCTTCTTCGCTGATATCGTCACAGGCCCGCTTCATTTCATCCAACGTCACAGTCGACAACTCTTCGAGCTGCTCACCTGATGTGCCGGCGTAAATGGTCATCATCCCCGTATCCACATAGGCCCCAGCCTGCGAGAAAATCGTATAGCAAAGCCCCCGCTTTTCACGGATTTCTTGGAACAGGCGGCTGGACATGCCGCCCCCCATCACGCTGGCATAGATCTGAGCCGTGTGAACCGCATCACTGCTATAGTCAGGGCTTTCAAAGCCCATCGCAAAATGGGCCTGCTCTAGGTTTTTCTGACGGCGGAATTCGCCGCCATGAAATTGTGCTGGCACCAGCAAGCTGGCAGGGCGCGGCTTAAGATGGCCAAAGAGCGCTTCGGCTTCGCGCACCAATTGGGCGTGATCCACCGCGCCAGCAGCAGAGAGGATCATCTGCTCGGGCCCGTATTGTTCTGCAACGAATTGCGCCAAATCTTCGCGCGCAAAACTGCCAACCCGTTCGGCGGGCCCCAGAATGGTGCGCCCAAGGGGCTGATTTGGGAAGGCCTGTTCCTGAAGCCACTCAAAGATCACATCATCTGGCGTGTCCAACGCCTGACCGATCTCTTGCAAGATCACGCCACGCTCGACTTCAATCTCGCGCGCGTCGAAAATCGGGTTCAAAACGATATCGGCCAGCACATCCAGTGCCAAAGACACATCAGCCTGCAAGACCCGCGCGTAATAGGCCGTCACCTCGCGCGAGGTATAGGCGTTCATATAGCCGCCCACGTTTTCCAGAACTTCGGCGATTTGCAAAGCGCTGCGCCGTTCTGTGCCCTTAAAGGCCATGTGTTCCAGAAAATGAGCAATGCCGTTTTGCTCCAGACGTTCGTGACGCCCGCCCGCCAGCACCCAAACCCCAATCGAGGCTGACTGCAGGCCAGGCATGTTTTCAGTCACAATACGGAACCCGTTCGACAGGGTATGGAGCTCAACAGTCACTTGGCGATACGGTCCTTGATCAAGTTCTCAATGTCGTTCAGGTTGTTGCCCACACGGGTGACACGTTCTGAACGTTCATACAAGTCCGCCATACGCGGTGGCAAGTCCGGGTGTTGACCGCTGGCCTCTTTCACCGCGGCAGGGAACTTCGCAGGATGCGCGGTGGCCAATGTGATCATCGCCACATCGGGATTGCGTTTTTCATTGGCAACTTTGACACCAATCGCAGTGTGCGGGCACAGCAACTCACCGGTCTGTGCGGCCTGTGCTTTGATTGTGGCGCTGGTCTCATCTTCTGAACACCGCCCGCTGTCAAACAACGCCTGCAACTGTTCAAGCGCCCCTTGGCTGACGCTAAAGCCACCGGATTTCAACTCATCCATCAATTGGCTGACCGCGCCACCGTCTTGGTCATAGGCGTAAAACAATGCGCGCTCAAAGTTCGAGCTGACCTGAATATCCATAGACGGGCTGATCGATGGGACAACGCCATCAGGGCGATATTCCCCAGTGCTCAAACAGCGGTGCAAAATATCGTTTTGGTTGGTCGCAACCACCAGCTGATCGATCGGCAGCCCCATCTTTTTGGCCAAAAACCCGGCAAAGATGTCGCCAAAATTGCCCGTGGGCACGGTGAAGCTGACTTTGCGATGCGGTGCGCCCAACGACACAGCTGAGGTGAAGTAATACACCACCTGCGCCAAAACCCGCGCAAAGTTGATCGAATTGACCCCGGCCAGTTTCACCCCATCGCGAAAATCAAAATCGTTGAACATGTCTTTGACGCGTGCCTGACAATCGTCAAAATCACCGTCCATCGCCAAGGCATGCACATTGCTCTCTGGGGGGGTGGTCATCTGACGACGCTGCACCTCAGAGACGCGGCCATGTGGGTAGAGGATGAACACATCCACAGCATCCAGCCCTTTGAAGGCCTCAATCGCCGCAGACCCCGTGTCGCCGCTGGTGGCGCCCGCAATTGTCACCCGATTGCCCGAACGTTTCAAGGACGCCTCAAACAGCTGACCAATCAGCTGCATCGCAAAATCTTTGAACGCCAATGTGGGGCCATGAAACAGCTCTAGCAAATAGTGATTGCTGTCCAATTGCACCAAAGGAGCGCGCGCATCATGCCCAAACCCGTCATAAGCCTTGGCAATGATTTCGCGAAACTCGTCATCGCTGAACGTGTCACCAATAAAGGGGCGCATAATGCGATAGGCCACATCTTCATAGGATTTCCCGGCCAAATCAGCGATCTCATCTGCGCTGAGTGTTGGAATTGATTCGGGCACATATAGGCCACCGTCGCGGGCCAGGCCCGTCAACATTGCTTCTTCAAAACTCAGCACCGGCGCTTGGCCACGGGTAGAGATATATTTCACCAGTCAGTCCCCTTTTGCGGGTTTGCGTGTGGTCTTGTACATGCGCCACAAGAACAGTCCAAGCATCACCAGCCAAACAGCTGCAAGCCCGTACCATGTAACGACATATTCAAGATGATCATTAGGAATTCCTTCAATGCCAACGGGCAGAGGAATAACAGGTCCATCCTCAAAGCTGCGCGTCCGCGCAATCACCAGGACCTCTTGTGTGTTCAAAGCGGCGGCCATGGCGGGCACATCGCGCGCAAACCATATATTGGCCTCCAAATCATTGTCCGGGGTAAAACCGTCGCGCTCCTGTGGCCAGTGAAGATTGCCCGTGAACTCAACCCGTGCGTCCGGCAATGCCACGCGCGGGGCCTCATTGGCAACAAACCCGCGATCCACCAAAATGCGGCGCCCATCCATGTCCAAGGCGCTGATCAACCGGTAGCCCGCCCCATAAGTGCGATGGCTGACCAACACACGCAGGGTTGGCTCTTCCAGATGACCGCGCACAGCGACGGGTAAATATCGATCCTGATCAGGGGTAATTTCTGACGGCAACGCCACAGCTGGCGCATCGATGCGCGCCTGAATGTCAGCCAACACCGATTGCTTCCATTGCAAACGCTGCACCTGCCACGTGCCCAAAGCGATCAAAACGACGGCTCCGAACAGTCCAAATATCAATGGCGCAATAAGGCGGCGCATCTGCCCACGAACCCTTTCGGTTAAACGACAAGCCCGGCAAAGAGCTCACGAGCTTTTTTGCCCTAAACCCCTAGGGTTTCAAGCCCAAAGCTGCAAATTCATCTTGCCAAAAATACTCAAACCCCGGGCCAAGCCACTACCACGCCCTTCCTCTAGAGGGACGCCCCCTGCCACGCAGACGTTTTTTGAGAAAAAACAGATCGGAATTTGTACAAATTCCGCGGCTCTGAAACGACGAAACCCGCGCCAGCAGACGCGGGTTTCAAACTGTGTGGGCGGTCAGCGATTAGCCACCCCAGACGTAGACGGCAGCAAACAGGAACAACCAGACCACATCCACAAAGTGCCAGTACCAAGCGGCGGCCTCAAAACCGACGTGGCTGTCTTGGGTCATTTGCCCACGCTGCGCACGCAGCAGGCAGATGAACAAGAAGATGGTGCCAACCAGAACGTGGAAGCCGTGGAAGCCAGTCGCCATAAAGAAGTTGGCCGCATAGATGCTGCCGGAGAAGCCAAAGGCCGCGTGGCTATACTCATAGGCTTGGAAACCTGTGAACAACACACCCAGTGCCACAGCAACCCACAGACCGTTGATCATGTCTTTGCGGTTGTTTTCATGGGCGATCGCGTGGTGCGCCCAAGTGGCGGCACAGCCAGAGCACAGCAGGATCAGCGTGTTGATCAGCGGCAGGTGCCAAGGATCAAAGGTTTCAATCCCAACCGGAGGCCACACACCATCCACAGCAGGGCTTTCGGGGCCCATTGGGTAGATCGCGTGTTTAAAGAAGCTCCAGAACCAAGCCGAGAAGAACATAACTTCGGACATGATGAACAGGATAAAGCCGTAGCGCAGGCCGATCTGAACAACCTTGGTGTGGTCGCCAGTCTCACCTTCGTGCACCACTTCAGCCCACCAGCCATACATGACGTAAAGCACGCCAACGAAGCCAGCCAGCAGCATCCAAGGGCTGTCAGTGTGGAAGTAGATCACCGCGCCGAACAGCATGATGAAGCCGGCCAGAGAGCCCAACAGGGGCCACAAGGACGGCGGCAGGATGTGATAGTCGTGATTTTTTTCGTGTGCCATGTCGTTTCCCTCGTTGGAAGGCTTTTAGTTAAGTGTTTTTGCTGGATCCGATGTCAGAGAGGCCTGAACTTCGGGCAGATCGAATTGATAAAAAGTGTAAGACAGCGTGATGTTGTGAAGGTATTTACCTTCGTTGTCATTGGCGATTTCAGGGTCAACAAAGAAGCTGACCGGCATCATCACACGCTCTCCGGGCTGCAAGACTTGTTCCGTGAAACAAAAGCAGTCGATTTTGTTAAAGAACCCGCCCGCGGCATAGGGGGCCACGTTATAGGCCGCTTGCCCGCCGATGGGGCGGTCTGTCGGGTTATAGGCCTCATAAAAGGCCAGTCCAGTTTCGCCGATGCGAATCTCCATCTCGCGCTGCACAGGTTTGAATTCCCATGGCATGCCCGCTTCTTTGGAGGCGTCAAACCGGACGGTGATGGTTTTATCGAGGACTTCGCTCGCTCCGGCTTCGGCCACCAAAGTGGTGCCCCCAAAGCCCGTGACACGGCAGAACCAATCATAAAACGGCACAGCGGCCCAAGCCAGCGCGCCCATAACAACCACAACGCCAACCAAACGGCTGAGGGTCTTGGTGTTTTTATCCATCGCCATGCGTCAGCCGTTCCCTTGCTGTTGCAGGTGCTCGGGTTCCATCTCACCGTTGGTCACTTTGACAACGGTCAACCCAAACACAATCGCAATGAAGCCTGCCAAAACAAGGCCAACGCCGACATTCCGGCTGGCGCGACGCTTGTGCAGCTCATGTTCAACTTTACCAAAGGCCATATTACCAGCCTCCCAATCCATAGGGTTTCAATGCGGCTTCTGCCAGAATCGCACCAAAGTGCAAGAACAGATACATCAGCGACAAGCCAAAGACAGATTTCTCAACTTTGTATTTGTCCGCTTTTGCGGTCTCTTCTTCGCGGCGCCAAATCTTATAGGCCCCCAGCAAAAAGGCGCCATTCATGACCACCGAAACAACCATGTAGATCGGCCCACCGATCGAGGTCAGTCCCGTCGCAATCGCCAAAGGCGCCAACAGGATTGTATAGACCAAGATGTGATTGCGTGTGACGCGGCGCCCGTGGGTCACGGTCAGCATCGGCACGCCGGCTTCTTTGTAGTCTGAATTCATAAACAGGGCCAAAGCCCAGAAGTGCGGCGGGGTCCACATAAAGATCAGCATGAACATCAGGACCGATTCAACGCTGACACCGCCAGTTGCGACCGCCCAACCGATCATTGGAGGAAACGCACCAGCTGCGCCTCCGATCACAATGTTCTGCGGGGTCCAACGCTTGAGCCACATTGTGTACACAACGGCATAAAAGAAGATGGTGAAGGCCAGCAAACCCGCAGCGACCCAATTGGCCGCCAAGCCCAGCATCACCACGGCAAAGGCGGACAGCGTCAGACCAATGGCCAGAGCTTCGCCACCGGCCACTTTGCCTGATGGGATGGGACGTGTTGCTGTACGCTTCATCACCCGATCAATGTCCGCATCCCACCACATGTTCAATGCGCCCGAAGCACCGCCTCCAACGGCAATGAACAACACAGCGCAGAACGCGATAAACGGATGCACCGGAATCGGCGCTGCCAACAGACCCACCAACGCGGTGAACACAACCAACGACATCACGCGTGGCTTGAGCAACGCAAAATAGTCACCAAAACCGGCTTCACCGGTTTGTGCTTGAGAATTTAGACTTGCGTCGCTCATTTCAGGCCTTCCAGGCAGCACCCATAGGTGCAACGTTTCGGTAGGGGTCGAAAAGGGCACGCCTCAGCAAGGCGTGCCCGGTAAAGGTATCAGTCTGCAGAAGCGATCTGAACAGTGCCAGGAACGCTGGACAGGTCACCGGCATATTCTTCTGCCGCTTCAGCCAACCAAGCTTCGTAGGCGTCTTGGCTGACAACCTTGACCGTGATCGGCATGTAGGCGTGGTCCTTGCCGCACAGCTCGGAACACTGACCAAAATAGATGCCTTCTTTTTCGGCTTTGAACCACAGCTGAGCAATACGGCCGGGAACGGCATCTTGCTTCACACCAAACGCTGGGATGGTCCAAGCGTGGATCACGTCCGCGCCGGTCACATCCATGACAACGATCTTGTCCACTGGGATTACAACCTGAGTATCGGTCGCCAGCAGGAATTCATCGTCGTTGTAGCCAGAATCAACAAGCTTGGCGCGCATCGCGTCATCCAAGACATAAGGTGTCACATCCGCATCTGCGGCGCGCGCGTCTTCGTTGAGGCTTGCAGGCTGACCAACCATGTAGCTGTCAAAGTTGAATTCGTGGTCTGTGTACTCATAGTTCCAGTACCACTGATATCCGGTCACCTTGATGTGGATCTCACCTTCGGGGATTTCCTGTTGCTTGAACAGCACTGGCAAAGAGTAAGCGCCAATCAGCACAAGGATAAAGATCGGAATGATGGTCCAAGCAATTTCAACACCGGTGTGGTGAGTGAAGGACGCAGGATTTGGATTGCTTTTGCGGTTGTAACGCACAATCACCCAAGCAATCAGCGCAATCACGAACACAGAGATGAGCGTGATAACCACCAGCAGCATGTGATCCAATTCTTGGATTTCACGGGCGAGTTCGGTTGCGGGGGGCTGAAACCCAAGCCCTTTAGGCGCAGGTTTGCCAAGTGTTTCCAGTGCATCTTGGGCAAAGGCCGGAGCCGCCACCGCGGTTGTAGCTGCGGCCAGAAGGCTAGTGATAAGTCGCATATGTCACCCTGATCGGTTGAGGTGTTGGTCGTGTATTATGAATGAATCCCAGTCAAATGACGGAATCCCGTTGTTTTGTCGCCGCTAGAAATCATATTCTTACAGGTAGAACAACAATTCCCATTGCGGCAAACGGACGCTTATCTTGATTTAGATCAAATCGCAGCCGCAGGAAAGACAGGAAAAACAGTCATGACCAATACGCCTTTCCGCCCTTTTGATGGCGCGCTCGACCCGACAAAGGCATTGGAGACCCTTCGGGCTGCCACAAATGGTGCTGATGACGGGGAATTGTTCTTGGAACGGCGGCGCTCAGAAGCCTTGGTTTTTGACGACGGTCGGCTTCGGAACGCCTCATATGACGCCTCAGAAGGCTTTGGACTGCGTGCGGTCTGCGGAGAGGTCACCGGATACGCCCATTCCTCTGAGATTTCGCAAGCCTCCCTAGAGCGCGCCAGCACCACCACAAAACTGGCCATCGCCGAGGGTGGAGCAAGCCTTGCGGACGCGCCGCAGCAGACAAATAAACGTCTTTATACCGATGAAGACCCCATCGCAGGGGCCAGTTTTCCGGTTAAAGTTGAAACGCTGCGTGAAATTGATGCCTTTGCGCGAGACCTTGATTCGCGCGTTGTGCAGGTTTCCGCGACAATTGCCGCCTCAATTCAGGAAATCGAAATTCTGCGCCCCGAAGGCACGCATCTGCGCGATATTCGCCCGATGACCCGGGTCAATGTCAGCGTGATCGTCGACCACAACGGGCGTCGCGAATCTGGCAGCGCGGGGGGCGGAGGTCGTATCGGACTTGATGGGTTGATTGCGCCTGAAGATTGGCAAGGCAAAGCCCGCGAGGCCCTGCGTATCGCCTTGGTCAACCTCGAAGCAGAACCGGCGCCTGCCGGGGTGATGGACGTTGTCCTTGGGCCGGGGTGGCCCGGTATCCTGTTGCACGAAGCCATTGGTCACGGGCTTGAAGGTGATTTCAATCGCAAAGGCAGCTCGGCATTTGCGGGATTGATGGGGCAACGCATTGCCTCCCCGGGGGTCACCGTTTTGGATGATGGCACCATTCCGGATCGCCGCGGCTCGATCAGTTTTGATGACGAAGGCACCCCCAGCGGCAAAAACGTTCTGATCGAAGACGGTATTTTGGTGGGCTATATGCAGGATCGGCAAAATGCCCGGTTGATGGGGGTAGAGCCCACTGGGAACGGTCGCCGTGAATCCTATGCGCACGCCCCAATGCCCCGTATGACCAACACGTATATGCTTGGCGGAGACAGCGACCCGAAAGACATCGTTGCCGATCTCAAAGATGGGATCTATGCCGTCGGTTTTGGCGGCGGGCAAGTTGACATCACCAACGGCAAGTTTGTCTTTTCCTGCACCGAAGCCTATCGCGTGAAAGACGGCAAAGTCGGCGCGCCGGTGAAAGGGGCAACCTTGATTGGTGATGGGGCCAACGCCCTGAAACGCGTGCGCGCTTTGGGCAACGACATGGCACTGGATCCCGGCATGGGCAACTGCGGCAAGGCCGGGCAATGGGTTCCGGTTGGCGTGGGGCAACCCACCGTCATGATCGGCGGCCTAACCGTGGGTGGCTCGGCCACCTAACGGGACCGCACCTTCTTGATAGCAAGTTTCGCTAGGGGCGCGTGTCAAAGCCCCCTTAGTGGCACACTGTTGCAGGTCAGACTTTGGGTCCGCAGATTTCGCCCCCTTAGCGCCGCGCCGTGCGTTGTGTGACATCGGGGCCCTTATCGGGCCTGCTCCCAATTCTAGAAAAATTCGTCGAATTTGATTTTACTTTACGGGGCATTAACCAGTTGGGCTCTACCAATATCCCGCAAGTTGGCGGAGCCTTGATAGTGAAACAGACGCATCCTTCCTCTCACCCCCCACTCCCACCCACCCGGGAAGATGAACATGTGTCATGGCTCCGCCTCTTGCGCTCTCGCCGCGTGGGCCCGGCGACCTTTTACCGGCTCTTGGCTGAACATGGCTGCGCCAGCGCCGCCCTTGAGGCCCTGCCAGACGTCGCCAAAGCCGCAGGCGTCGACGACTATGAGGTTTGCAGCGCAGAACGCGCCCGCGCGGAACGTGATGTGGGGTTGCGATCTGGCGCCCAGATGATCTGCATTGGTGATCCGCACTACCCTTCCGCTTTGGCCCATATTCCCGATGCCCCCCCCATTGTGTGGGCCAAGGGACAGCTTGATATGCTGGATCGGCCTTTGGTGGCGGTGGTGGGGGCGCGCAATGCTTCTTCGCTGGGGCAACGCATGGCGCGGGCCTTAGCGACGGAGCTTTCGAAACAAGGCTATGGCATTGTCTCGGGCTTGGCGCGCGGCATTGACACAGTCGCCCATACCGCCAGCCTTGAGACCGGCACTATCGCGGTGCATGCGGGTGGGCTCGACATTATATATCCGGCCGAAAATACGCAGTTGGGTGAAAGCATCCCCGCCAAGGGTCTGCGCCTATCGGAACGCCCCTTTGGCCTGACACCACGCGCGCGCGATTTCCCGCGCCGCAATCGGATTATCTCGGGCTTGTCACAGGCCGTCATCGTGGTCGAGGCGGCAGCCAAATCTGGCAGCTTGATAACAGCACGCAATGCGCTGGACCAAGGGCGCGACGTTTTGGCGGTGCCCGGGCATCCGCTCGACCCCAGATCCAGCGGGTGCAACCTGTTGATCCGGGACGGGGCGCGGTTGGTGCGCAACGCCGATGACGTCATCGAAGCCTTGTCGGATCAATCCACGCCGGATCAGTTGCCACTGTTTGAGCCCACTTGCGCCCCTGCCCCAGCGCAAACACCACCAAAGCAGAGCGCGCAAACAGAACGCCGTTCGCTGCGCGACACTGCCGAACTTCACACCCAAATCCTCAACCGGCTTGGACCGACGCCCTTGGCCGAAGATCAGTTGATCCGCGATCTGGCAGTATCGGCGCAAAATGTGTCGCCAGCCCTCACAGACCTTGAACTGGAGGGGCGTATTGAACGCCATCCCGGGGGTCTTTTGGCTCTGGCGACTTAACGGGCCTCTATTAGGGGCCGCAATATTCGCGAATCACGTCGCCCCAAACCTCGCAATAGGGCTCCCAAGCCCACCATGCTTCGGTGGCACCGACAGAATGATCCACAGCAACCCAGGTGTTTCCCGATTTTGTGAACAGTGCCTGCATATGCACGCCGTCCAGATCTTCTGCAAAATATGGGTCACGCTGAGCCGCCGGGGTTTGGGCGGGGTCGATCGCCGCGCCTCCCGGACGTTGTGGCGTCAGCATTGCAAAGGCGTGGTCGCCTGACACTCGCAGCTCGTGCACCACAAATTGCACTGGTGCGCCTAATTTCCACCAAGCGTGAGGTCGGATTGCATCCATAAGATCACGCCGTTCTTGGGTCCCACGTTGGGGTTCGTACCAATCATCCGCCAGCACCGGGGCGCTAAGCATTGTAAAAAGAATAGGGAGTATCAGCCGCATAGGCACCTCATTTTAAAACCAAAATCGCCTCCCTTATGGCAGTTTTTATGTCGCGCTGGAACTGTCGGATTGACATTCACCTCTTGCGGCGCACATTTTACCCGGCCATAGAGCGTCTATTGTCCGTTCAAGAAGGTTTGCCCAAAAATGCCAGTTGTTGTTGTAGAATCGCCTGCAAAAGCCAAGACAATCAACAAATACCTCGGATCCGATTATACGGTTTTGGCCTCTTACGGCCACGTACGCGATCTGCCCCCCAAAGATGGATCGGTCGATACGGATGACCAATTCGCAATGAAATGGGAAATTGGCAACGACAGCCGCAAACATGTCAAAGCCATCGCAGATGCCCTGAAAGACGACAACGAACTGATCCTCGCAACCGACCCCGATCGCGAAGGCGAAGCGATCAGCTGGCACCTCGAAGAGGCGCTGCGCAAACGGCGCGCCATTAAGAAAGACACACCCGTCAGCCGCGTGGTCTTTAACGCGATCACCAAAGCGGCCGTCACCGAAGCGATGCAAAACCCACGCGAAGTGGATACCGATCTGGTAGAGGCCTATCTGGCCCGCCGCGCATTGGACTATTTGGTTGGCTTTAACCTGTCGCCCGTATTGTGGCGCAAACTGCCCGGTGCGCGGTCTGCGGGGCGGGTGCAATCTGTGTGCCTGCGCTTGATCGTCGAGCGTGAAATGGAAATCGAAGCGTTCAACCCACGTGAATACTGGTCCGTCAAAGCGATTCTGGGCACCCCTCGTGGCCAAGAATACGAAGCGCGCCTGACCGTTTTGGCTGGGGACAAGCTCGACAAATACTCGATCGAGAACGAAACGCAGGCGGAATTGGCTGCCCAAGCCATCAACAGCCGCGACCTGACAATTAAAGCCGTCGAAGCCAAACCCGGAAGCCGCAACCCGTCGGCCCCATTCATGACATCGACCTTGCAACAAGAGGCCAGCCGCAAATTTGGCATGGGCGCGCGTCACTGTATGAACGCCGCGCAGCGCCTCTATGAAGCAGGCTACATCACCTATATGCGAACCGATGGCATCGACATGGCTCCCGAAGCTGTGGCGGCCGCGCGGGATGAAATTTCTTCGCGGTATGGGGCTGAATATGTGCCCTCTAGCCCTCGGATCTATAAGAACAAAGCCAAAAACGCCCAAGAGGCCCACGAATGTATCCGCCCGACCGATATGTCGCGTGATGCGGGCCAACTGGCCAAGCTAGAGCCAGAGCAGCGCAAGCTTTATGACCTGATCTGGAAGCGCACCTTGGCCGCACAGATGGAAGGCGCCCGCTTGGAGCGCACCGCTGTCACCATCGCAAGTGCCGACGGTCAGGTTGAAATGCGCGCCACTGGTCAAGTGGTGCTGTTTGACGGGTTTTTGCGCGTCTACGAAGAAGGCCGCGACGATGTTGTGGTGGATGATGACGACAAGCGTCTGCCGCAAATCAGCGAAGGTGAGAAAGCCGACAAAAAAGGCGTCACCCCCGAGCAGCATTTCACCCAACCACCGCCCCGCTATACCGAAGCGACTTTGGTGAAAAAGATGGAAGAGTTGGGCATTGGTCGCCCCTCGACCTACGCCAGTGTTCTGGGCACGATTCAAGAGCGTGAGTACGTCCGCAAAGATAAGAACCGCCTATTCCCCGAGGACAAAGGTCGTATTGTTACGATCTTCTTGCTGAACTTCTTTCGCAAATATGTTGGCTTCGACTTTACCGCGCAGCTCGAAGAACAGCTGGATGACGTCTCGGCGGGGCAACGCGACTACAAAGATGTGTTGGATCGGTTTTGGCGCGATTTTTCGGTGGCAATCTCAGAAACAACAGAACTGCGTATCACCGAGGTTCTGGATGTGCTGGATGACGCTTTGGCGCCCCAGTTGTATCCCCCCAAAGAAGACGGATCTGATCCGCGGATCTGCCCCAAGTGTGGCAATGGTCAGCTGCACCTGAAAACCTCGCGCACTGGGGGCTTTGTCGGCTGTGGCAACTATCCAGAATGCACCTATACCCGCCCGATTGCCGGGGAAGGCGCTGATGGCGACGAACGGGTTCTGGGCACCGATGGGGACGATGAAATCCACCTCAAGGCTGGTCGATTTGGCCCCTATGTTCAGCGCGGCGAACCAACGCCTGAAAACAAAAAGCCACCGCGCGCCTCGTTGCCGCGTGGCTGGTCCAAAGACGACATGGATCTGGAAAAAGCCTTGGTTTTGCTGAGCCTGCCGCGCCAGATTGGCGAGCACCCCGAAGGTGGGATGATCTCTTCCAACTTTGG
Organism: Thalassovita sp.; assembly: GCA_049116315.1. Taxonomy (GTDB): domain Bacteria; phylum Pseudomonadota; class Alphaproteobacteria; order Rhodobacterales; family Rhodobacteraceae; genus Thalassobius. Next base: position 3,100 of record JAGDZD010000002.1, on the reverse strand, counting down.
CCGCTTTGGCCCTTATCTGATGCACCAGCTGCCCGATGACGCCAAACCGGTCTATGCCAACCTCAAAGATCCACAGGATGTGTTTGATGTGGGTATGAACCGCGCGGTTGAGCTGTTGGCCGAAAAACGGGCCAAAGGGCCGGGACGTGGCCGCGAAGCTGCCAAACCGCTGAAAGAACTGGGCGAACATCCCGATGGCGGCGTAATGAATGTCATGGAAGGGCGCTATGGCGCCTATGTGAAATGGGAAAAGGTCAACGCAACCCTGCCCAAAGACACCGAAGTTGCCGATGTGACTGTGGAAATGGCCATCGAACTGGTCAACGAAAAAGCGGCAAAGAAAAAGCCGGCCAAAAAGAAAGCGGCTCCGAAGAAAAAGGCCGCCGCCAAGAAGCCTGCTGCGAAGAAGACAACCGCGAAGAAGACAACCGCGAAAAAAACCACGACCAAAAAGGCGCCGGCCAAAAAGCCTGAGCCAAAAGCCGAAGACAGCGACAGCTAACGCGTATTACTACGTATTGGCCCTGCCCCCCTTGGTTCGCTACAAGCAAGTAACGCATTGTGGCAGCCAGGTGGGGTCCGCTCCCTGACACAGCCAATGCTGGCTTGAGAGGGAGACATCCATGAAAAAAGTCTACGCAAACGCCGCTGAGGCACTGGACGGGCTGTTGTTTGACGGCATGTTCATTGCTGCGGGCGGATTTGGCCTGTGCGGCATCCCCGAGTTGCTGCTGGACGCCATCAAAGAGGCAGGCACCAAAGATCTGACATTTGCATCCAACAACGCTGGTGTGGATGATTTTGGCATCGGCATTTTGCTGCAATCCAAACAGGTCAAAAAGATGATCAGCTCTTATGTCGGGGAAAACGCTGAATTCATGCGTCAGTATCTGTCCAAAGAACTGGAACTGGAATTCAACCCCCAGGGCACACTGGCCGAGCGTATGCGCGCTGGTGGCGCCGGTATTCCCGGCTTTTACACCAAAACAGGTGTGGGCACGGTGATCGCCGAAGGCAAAGAGCTGAAAGAATTCAATGGCGAAGTTTTTGTGTTGGAAGAAGGCATTTTTGCGGATCTGGCCATCGTGAAAGCCTGGAAAGCCGATGAAACCGGCAATCTGGTGTTCCGCAAAACCGCGCGCAATTTCAACGCGCCCGCAGCCACATGTGGCAAGATCTGTATCGTCGAAGTCGAAGAAATTGTGCCCACCGGCTCCCTTGACCCGGATTCGATCCACTTGCCCGGCATTTATGTGCACCGGATCATCCAAGGGGATCACGAAAAACGCATCGAACAGCGCACCATCCGCAAGAAGGAGGACGTATAATGCCTTGGGATCGCAATCAAATGGCGGCGCGCGCCGCTCAGGAACTGCAAGACGGCTGGTATGTGAACCTCGGGATCGGCATCCCGACGTTGGTCAGCAACTACATCCCCGAAGGCGTCGAAGTGACGCTCCAATCCGAAAACGGCATGCTGGGCATGGGCCCCTTTCCGATCGAGGGGGAAGAAGACGCCGATTTGATCAATGCCGGCAAACAAACCATCACTGAGTTGCCGCAAACCGCCTATTTTGATTCCGCCCAATCCTTTGCAATGATCCGGGGTGGCAAAATCGCCATGGCGATCCTTGGCGCAATGGAAGTGGCCGAAAACGGCGATCTGGCCAATTGGATGATCCCCGGAAAGCTGGTCAAAGGCATGGGCGGCGCGATGGATCTTGTCGCTGGCGTGGGACGCGTTGTTGTGGTGATGGATCACACCAACAAACACGGCGCCAGCAAAGTTTTGCAAGAATGCACCCTGCCCCTAACGGGCAAAGGCGTGGTGGATCGCATCATCACCAACCTTGGTGTGCTGGACGTTGTGGATGGCGGCCTGAAAATTGTGGAATGCGCCGAAGGGGTCAGCGAAGACGAGCTGCGCGCAGCGACCCAAGCCACAATCGTGTCCTAACACATGGAAAACACCCGAAAGCCCGGCTTTCCCCAAGGGCGCGGAAAATGCACATTTTCCGGACCAAATTTTATCAAAATTTGAGCGCTCGTTCAGCCGCCGAGCTGAAAGACACAACCGTCAGAAATCAACACCGGTGGTGTCAGGCACAGGTTCTTCGCAACCGCATAGGCCGCCAGCACCTTGGGCACGTAGTTGCGGGTTTCATCATAGGGGGGCACCCCCTCATGGGTTCGCACCGCGTTTTCTCCTGCGTTATAGGCCGCCAAAGCCAAAACAGGATCGCCGTTGAATTCTGACAAAAGCCAGCTCAAATAAGCGACACCGCCTTTGATGTTGTCATCAGCATCAAGGCTATCGCTCACGCCAAATCGCTCGGCTGTGGCGGGGATAAGCTGCATCAGACCTTCAGCACCCGCGCCACTGACCGCATCAGCCTTCCCTCCTGATTCAACCGAGATCACCGCCAGTACCAATGCGGGCGAAACCCCGGAGTCAATTGTGTTCAACAACATCTCGGCTGCGCGTTGACGCACGATTGGCAACAGCTCATCCAGGCGGGGGCTGGGCACCGCCTGTCCTGCTGGCGCTTTGCTGAGCGCCGTGAGGGCCAACTCCAGACGTCCAGGACCACTGTCAGTCAGCGCAGGTGAAACCTCTTCCCAAAACCAACCATAGGCCCCCTGCCCATCTGTATTGGAGTCAGGAGAGTTCTGCACAACGGGGGCCTCCTGCACGGTTTGCGCAGTGGGATCAATTTGCACATTGATCCGTTTCTTTTGCCCCGGCTGCGGGGGCTTCACCCGTTTAAAGGTAAATTCGGGAAAAGGGGCTGGCTTATCTGCCAACGCCGACCCCGCACATAAAACAGCCCCCACAAGTGAGGCGAAAACCAATTTTAGTGCCATTGCTGCTCTGCCCGGTTGTTATAGATCCGAACATTGCAGAAGCCGGAAGAAATTTCCAGCAATAGCGGCAATTGCGTGTTCATGACCCCAAATTTGCCCCACCCCTGTTGAAAATCGTTTACTTTGAGCTTTGAGTTTCAAAATTACTGTTTAAAAACAATTGTCTAAAAATTTTTCTCACTTTTTCTAGAAATACGATTTTGGCACCAATTGCGCCCAATTCCCGCCCCATTCA
>JAGDZD010000001.1:0-363905 GCA_049116315.1 Thalassovita sp. | reverse complement strand
TACAGATAGCATTCACCAACGCAACTAACCAAATCAAGCCTAAGGAAGATCAAAACCAGCGAAGACATGGCCTATTTCAACGCTTCACGAACATCTTTGCTCTGAATACCTCCCGATTCACAGCAAATCGGGTGAACCAAAGAGGAATCACATCGCTTGAAACGGGCCAAAGGTGCGACTCAACCGCGACTCATGCCGTCAGCATGTTTGAGAAACCTCTAAACCCATGTCTGAAGCTTGGACTCGGCGCTGTTTGGTCATTGGAGGATTTGGCCATTGGCGGCCCCACCCAGGAGACCAGCTCCAACCTGCCCGATGGAGTGCTTGGAACTTTCAGGACGAGGCAGCCCCATCCCGCTCTCCTTCGGCATAGACGGGCGTCATCTCGATCAGACCCACAGTGATCTGCACTGACTCCAGACAGCGAAGCCGATCGACCTCAAGCCGTAGCGCGCAGCTTGCGCCGCTTAGGCAGCCTGGCCACCAGCAAGGCGAGGATCACACCCAAATAGATCATTGGCTCTACCTGCCAGCCCTTGACCAACCACACAAAATGAACACCGCCCAGCAGGATCGCAGGGTAAGTCAACTTGTGCAGCGACCGCCACCGCGCACCCAGTTTGCGCAGCGACCAATTGTTAGAGGTCAAAGCCAATGGCAACAGCAAAGCAAATCCGGCCATGCCAATGGTAATATAGGGGCGTTTAACGATATCCGCCCAAATCCGGCTGAGCGACTGAACATCCAGCACGGCCCACACCAGTAGATGCGCCAGTACATAGACAAACGCCACAACCCCAATGGCACGGCGGAATTTGAGCAGGTTGATCCCTGCATAACGGCGCAAAGGCGTGATACTCAGACAGAGGATCAGCAGCTGAAGCGCCAGCTCCCCGTATTCATGTTCAAGGGCCTGCACCGGATTGGGACCAAGCTCTCCGTTGATGCCCTGCCAAAACAGGACAGGCGCTGGCAACAACGCCACGAGATAGATCACCCAAGTTGGGACTTTGCGCGCAAACTGATTGAAGCTGTTAATCACGGTGATCTCCGGAAGGTTGCTTGGGGGATCGCCAGCTACATAAGCTGGTCACGCCGTCCATCGGCGAAAGGGATCGCGCACCCCATGGGGCGGATGCACGATCCAGACTGTTTAGAAGTCTTTGGTCAGGTCCATACCTTCATAGAGGCTGGCCACTTCGGATTCATATCCGTTGAACATCAGAGTATCGACTTGCTTGGCAAACAACCCGCCACCGATCTTCCGCTCCGTTGCCTGCGACCAGCGCGGATGATCCACCGTTGGGTTCACGTTGCTGTAAAAGCCATATTCACGACGGTTGGCCAAATTCCAGCTGGTGGGCGGCTCTTTGTCGGTCAGGGTGATCCGTACAATCGATTTGATGGACTTGAAGCCATACTTCCACGGCACAACCAAGCGCATCGGCGCGCCGTTCTGATTTGGGATGTCCTTGCCATAGATGCCGGTCGCCATAATGGTCAAAGGATGCATCGCCTCATCAAGGCGCAGACCTTCGACATAGGGCCAAGGCAACACGCGGGTTTTCTGGCCAATCATCTCTTCAGGGCGCAGCAGAGTTTCAAAGGCCACATATTTGGCCGAAGACTGCACGCCAGCCATCGCCAACAGGTCGGCCAATTCAAAGCCATTCCACGGCACAACCATTGACCAAGCTTCGACACAGCGGAAGCGATAGATGCGCTCTTCGATGGTCATCTTGGATTTGATGTCATCCAGCGCATAGTCACCGGGATTGTCGACCATCCCGTCGATCTTGACGGTCCAAGGCGCGGTGGTCAGGCGATGAGCGTTTTTGGCCGGGTCGGTTTTGCCGGTCCCAAACTCATAGAAGTTGTTATAGCTGGTGATGTCTTCCCAGCTGTTGGGTTCAAGCGTGGCTGCCTGAGCCGCCGGTGTTGTGATCCCCGCCAAGCCAAGCCCGGCCATGCCCGCCATGATTTGACGCCGTGACAGATAGTGTGCCTCGGGGGTGACATCATCGTGGGTTAGATCATTTGTCCAGCGTCGCGCCATGTTCAGCTCCTTGTTCCAGTTGCCATCAACCTAGGCACAACCGCTGCAACACACAAACCACTTCGACTCACATTGCTGTGCCGCTTCTGAAACAATTCTCTTCACAATTGTTCATAGGCGCGTGGGTTCTCCTGCATATGAATAGCGATTCTCGCGACAACTGACCCCAATCGTCACCCAGTCGTGGAAACAAGCGCGATGCCCGGCCCCGCTCTGTTTCCGCAGGTGAAACAGTTTCGCCGCAATTGAGGCGCCGCAGCCCGGTTTCAGCCACATTTTCGCCTCATTCTTGGTGCGCACGGGGGTTTTGCGTTAACCTTTGGTCAATTCTGTTTGGCGCCATCGACGCTGCTGGTGCGCCACTATTCAAGGGGGGCAATTATGGCCGACTTTATTCAAGGTACCACCGGTGACGATTCACTGAGTGGAGGCATCACAGCGGATTTCATCGACCTGCTCGACGGCAATGACAGTTATTTTGGCAACAACGGCGCCGATCAAGTCTATGGCGGCGCAGGGAATGACCTGATCGCTGGCGGCAACGGATCAGATTATGCCAGCGGTGGCAGCGGGTCTGACACGCTTATTGGTGCCTGTGGCCATGACACGCTCGAAGGCGGCGATGGGGCAGACAGCTTGGATGGTGGCAACGCCGACGATCTGCTTGATGGCGGTGCAGGCAACGACACCTTGATGGGGGGCAACAATCAAGACACGCTGCTTGGCGGGGCGGGGTCGGATTACCTTCATGCGGGATCTGATGATGATCTGGTGCATGCGGGCGATGACAATGACACGCTTATCGGGGGCGATGGCAATGACGCGCTCTTTGGCGATGCGGGTGATGACCTGATACATGGGGGCACCGGCGCAGATACGCTGACTGGCGGCACCGGGGCAGACACCTTTGTCCTTGGCGAAGGAATGGATGACGACACCATCACCGATTTTGCCGCTGATGAGGATAAGCTTGATGTCTCTAGTTTTGGGTATTGGGATCTTAGCCAGATCACGATGGTCCAAACCGACGCCGGGGTGACATTGCAATTTGGCGGGCACAATCACGTCACCTTGCTGGGCAGCACGATTGCCGATCTTACCGCTTCGAATGTCATCTTGGCCGAGGCGCCAGAAGTAACGGGATCTGACAGCGCTGATGACATCACAGGCACCGCTGGGAATGACTATTACGAAGGGCTGGCCGGCAGTGACCGGATCTACACAGGCGATGGCAACGACACACTGGATGGCGGCACCGGCGAAGACACGCTTTATGGCGAAGACGGCGATGACTTTATCCGCGCCGGCTCTGGCAAAGACACCGTGCACGGCGGCGAAGGCAACGACACCATTTATGGAGACTCCTCCAACGACAAGCTGACCGGTGGTGGCGGCAACGATTATATCGATGGAGGTGCCAATAATGACCGGCTTTATGGCGGTGATGGCAATGACACCCTGCGCGCGGGCAGCGGGAATGACCGCCTATGGGGGCAAGATGGCGATGACACGCTGTATGGTGATGCGGGCAAAGATAAACTGTATGGCGATGCGGGCGCGGACACGCTGAACGGAGGTCTTGGGGCGGATGAGCTGACTGGCGGATCAGGCAATGACGTCTTTGTATTTGAGGATCGTTTCAATCACGACGTGATCACCGATTTCCAAGATGGGGCCGACCTGCTGGACTTTACCGCTCTGGGTGTCAGTGCTCTATCAGAGCTGACATTGACACAGGTCGGGACAGACGCCGTGGTGAGCTATGACAGCGGCAATACAGTGACGTTGGAAAACACTTCACTCGCCTCTCTCAGCTTAGACGACTTCTTGTTCGTCTAAGCTGACCGACGCTGAATGCAAAACGGCCCGCCAATACCGGCGGGCCGTTTTTGTTTTGATCAGGCGACTTGATCACCCGCGTGGCCTTAGTGGACCACCGCATCATCTGGCCTTGGCCGATTAGAGGCCCCCACGCGGTCGCCAATCAACAAACCTTCGCTGCCCGCAGAAACCTCGATGGTGTCACCATCCAAGACATCCCCGGCCAGCAACATTTCAGCCAATGGATCTTGTAGCGCACGCTGGATCACCCGCTTAAGGGGCCGCGCCCCAAACACAGGGTCATAGCCTTCTTCTGCCAACCAGCTCTGCGCGGCATCATCCAGATCCAAAGAGATCTTGCGTCCTGCCAAGCGTTTCGCCAACCGCTGAAGCTGAATTTTCACAATGCCAGCCATGTCGCCACGGGCCAAACGGTCAAAGATAATGGTTTCATCCAAACGGTTCAGGAACTCAGGCCGGAAATGGGCCCGCACTGCATCCATTACGTTGCGCTTGGCATCCGCTGCGTCCCCGCCATCTGGCAATTGGCTTAGCGCCTGTGCACCAAGATTAGAGGTCAGAATGATCAGCGTTTGCTTAAAATCCACAGTACGCCCCTGCCCATCGGTCAGCATCCCGTCATCCAGAACCTGCAACAGCACGTTGAACACATCAGGATGCGCCTTTTCGACTTCGTCAAACAGGACCACCTGATAGGGTTTGCGCCGCACAGCTTCGGTCAAAACGCCCCCTTCGTCATAGCCAACATACCCCGGAGGTGCGCCAATTAGGCGTGCAACGGCATGCTTCTCCATGAACTCGGACATATCGATCCGCACCATTGCGTTGTCATCATCAAACAAGAACTCGGCAACCGCTTTGGTCAGCTCAGTTTTCCCAACACCGGTTGGCCCCAGGAACAGAAAGCTACCGAGCGGACGGTTTTCATCGTTCAGCCCAGCGCGCGCCCGGCGCACAGCATTTGAGACCGCCTTGACCGCCGCGTGTTGTCCAATGACCCGATTGTGCAGACCATCTTCCATGCGCAGCAGCTTGTCGCGCTCCCCCTCAAGCATTTTGGCAACCGGAATACCGGTCCAACGCTCGACCACACTGGCGATCTGTTCGGGGCGCACAGCTTCTTCGACCATCAGGCCGTTGTCTTCCTGCGCCTCAGCGGTTGCCAGCTTCTTTTCCAGATCGGGAATGACGCCATAAGACAGTTCACCCGCTTTGGCCAGGTTGCCTTCGCGCTTGGCAATCTCCAACTGAGCCCGCGCGCGGTCCAACAGCTCTTTGATGTCGCGCGCACCCGCCATTTTGTCTCGCTCAGCTTGCCACTTGGCAGTGATTTCAGCGCTGCTGTCCTGCAGATCTGCCAGTTCTTTTTCCAGCGTTTCCAACCGATCCACCGAGGCCGCATCATCTTCGAGCTTTAAGGCCTCAACTTCGATCTGCATTTGCAGGATCTGGCGATCCAACTGATCCAGTTCTTCGGGTTTGGAATCCACTTCCATGCGCAAGCGGCTGCCCGCTTCGTCGACCAGATCGATCGCTTTGTCCGGCAAGAACCGGTCCGTGATATAGCGATGGCTGAGCGTTGCTGCCGTCACCAATGCGGAATCCGAGATCCGCACCCCGTGGTGCAACTCATATTTGTCTTTGATGCCGCGCAGAATGCTGATGGTGTCCTCGACGGTGGGTTCTTCAACCACGATGGGCTGAAAACGCCGGGCCAAAGCCGCGTCTTTTTCGACATACTTGCGGTATTCATCCAATGTGGTCGCGCCGATACAATGCAATTCGCCGCGCGCCAACGCCGGCTTGATCAGGTTGGCCGCATCCATTGCGCCATCGGCCTTGCCTGCGCCAACCAGCGTGTGCATCTCGTCAATGAACAAAATCACTTCGCCAGCGGCGTCCTCGATCTCTTTCAAGATCGCTTTCAGACGCTCTTCGAAGTCGCCACGGTATTTGGCCCCCGCAATCAGTGCGCCCATGTCCAATGCCAAGAGTTTCTTGTTCTTGAGGCTTTCGGGCACATCGCCGCCGATGATCCGCAACGCCATGCCTTCGGCGATGGCGGTTTTCCCGACGCCGGGTTCCCCGATCAAAACCGGATTGTTTTTGGTGCGGCGCGACAGAACCTGCATGGCACGGCGAATTTCCTCGTCCCGGCCAATGATCGGATCGATTTTCCCTTGCTCCGCAGCTTCGGTCAGGTCGCGCGCGTATTTCTTAAGGGCGTCATAGCCATCTTCGGCCGACGCGCTGTCCGCGGTGCGGCCTTTGCGAATGTCGTTGATCGCCGTGTTCAAAGATTGCGGTGTCACATTGCCCGCATCCAAAGCTGCCTTCGCGCGCGATTTCACTAAGGCCAGTGCCATCAACAACCGCTCAACTGGCACAAAGCTATCCCCGGCCTTTTTGGCAACGGCTTCGGCTTCGGTCAGAACTTTGGCGGTGACATTGTCCATATAGACCTGACCGGCATCGCCAGACACGCTGGCCTGTTTGGACACGGCGTCATCAGCGGCTTCGGCCACACGTTTGGGATCGCCACCGGCGCGCTTGATCAAATTGGCAGCAAGGCCCTGATCATCATCCATCAATGCTTTGAGCAAATGTTCGGGGACCAACCGTTGGTGGTTCTCACGCATTGCGATGGTCTGCGCTGCTTGTACAAAGCCACCCGACCGCTCCGTGAACTTGTTTAAGTCCATCGTCTTCTCCTCTTCAAAAGCGCCCGCAACTTAGGTGCCCGCTTGGCGGCACACCCCCTTTTGGGCCTCCCTAAATAGATGGTCACACCGAAAGTATAGTTCAATACCCCTCCGTCAGAAGGTCTCTAAAATCGTTCCTTTATGTCGTTCTTTAAATGCAAGGAGATCTTAATGCCTCCTGCCTAATGTAGTACCAGTAGAAAGGGCCACGCCATGTATATAACCCAAATCGAAGTCTCTGACCTGCAAATCGCTCGGGACAACGGACGCGTACAAGGATTTGTCTCTTTCGAAAGCGCCACGGGTCATGTGCAAATGCACTGCGCCGTATCGCCCGCCACCCCACGGGGGGGCCGCGACGCGTTGGTCACCGAAGCAATCCGCCAACTGGGCCGCATGCCAGAATACCGCGCTGGACGTAAATCTTTGACCTTTGCTCCAGAGTTGACCCGCACAGACCTTGCTGTCGCTTGACCATATAGGTTCTTACCGCGAAAAGGGCCCTGTCTAGAAACAGGAGCGCCCAAATGTCCGATGATCGCCTAATTGTTGCCCTTGATGTTGCCGATGCACTGTCGGGCCTGAAGCTTGCCGAACAAATTAGCGACGCGGTTTCTTTCTACAAAATTGGCTTAGGCATGTTGACCGGCGGTGGTCTTGCGCTCGCCAATGAGCTTAAGCAAGAGCACGGCAAACGCATTTTCTTGGACATGAAGCTGTTCGATATCGGCGCCACCGTCGAAGCCGCCGTGCGTGGATTATCCCAATTTGATCTTGATTTTCTGACCGTCCATGGTGATCCCCATGTTGTTCGGGCGGCCAAAGAGGGCGCTGGTGACAAGGATCTCAAGATCCTGGCCGTCACAATCCTCACCTCGCTTGATCGTCAAGATTTGGACGCCAGCCTGATCAAACCCGGTGAAATCCGTGATTTGGTGCAGGAACGCGCCGGGCGCGCCTTTGAAGCCGGGGCCGATGGCATCATCGCTTCGCCGCAAGAAGCCGCCCTGATCCGCGCCCTGCCCGAAGCCAAAGGCCGCTTGATCGTCACCCCCGGCGTGCGCCCAACAGGTGCGGCCCTTGGTGATCAAAAACGGATCGCCACTCCGGCGCAGGCCCTATCAGACGGGGCTGACCACATCGTGGTGGGCCGTCCGATCTGGCAAGCCGAAGATCCCGTGGCCGCCACCCAAAGCATTCTCGACGAAATCGCCAAAGTTTAAGTCTCGTCGTCCTGCGTTGACGCCAAGGCGGTGCGCTCTGCTAAATATTGCCCAAGACGGTCCGCAAAATGGGGAATCGTCTTGGGATGGGCGCGGTAAGCCTCTGGCGACATCAACGCCCACCCCTGTCCTTCGTCCCCCAGTGTGATCTCGTCAGCGTATCGCGCCGCAATATGAGCGGCAAAAAACCACTCGGGCTGACCTGTGCTAGAGGTATAGCTGCGCTTCCAAACCAAATCACTTGGCGCTAGCACCAGTCCAAACTCTTCTTCGGTTTCGCGTAGAACCGTTTGTTCGGGCGTCTCTCCGGGATCCCTCTCGCCGCCAGGAAAATCCCAACAGTCCGGCCAAGGGATGTGGTCAAAGCTGTCTCGCAACATCACAGCCAGATCGTCCCCAACGAACAACATGAGTTTCGCGCCTCGAAAGTCGCTGTTATTCTTTTGCGTATCCATCTACCAGATCACCTCTGCCTAATTTTGAGTGGCCCGCATCCATGCCCGCGTTGTGCAAAGATTGCCTGACCCAATTTGACGCCGGAAAGCGGTGCCCGGCCTGCCGGGGGCCGCGTGTTGTCGCGCATGATGAGCTGTTCGATCTTTCCATTGCGCATATGGATTGCGATGCCTTCTATGCCTCGGTTGAAAAACGCGACAACCCCGAACTTGCGGACAAACCCGTTGTGATTGGTGGCGGGCGACGGGGTGTTGTTTCAACGGCGTGTTATGTGGCGCGCATTCGCGGTGTGCGCTCTGCGATGCCCATGTTTCAAGCTTTGAAACTGTGCCCTGATGCGGTGGTGATCAAGCCTCGGATGCAAGTTTACGTAAAAGTTTCGCAAGAAATCCGCCAATTGATGGAAGAATTGACTCCGTCGATCCAACCTTTGTCACTCGACGAAGCCTTTATGGATCTGTCGGGCACTCAGCGTCTGCATGGGGCACCGCCGGCGGTGATGCTTGCGCGGTTGGTCAAACGCATGCGCGAAGAGATCGGGGTCACTGGCTCGATTGGCCTGAGCCACAACAAGTTTTTGGCCAAGGTTGCCTCAGATCTACAAAAGCCCCGGGGATTTTCCGTCATCGGAGAGGCTGAAACGTTGCAGTTTCTGAAAGACAAACCTGTGCAGATGATCTGGGGCGTAGGCCAAGCCACCCGAGAATCACTGAACAAAGCAGGCATTCAAACGTTTTCGGACTTATTGCGTTGGAGCCGGGAAGACCTGAGCATCCGCTTTGGCTCTATGGGGGATCGTTTGTGGTTCCTAGCGCGCGGGCAGGACCGCCGCCGGGTCAGCGCCCGCGAGCCGGTCAAATCGATCTCAAACGAAACAACCTTCTTTGAGGATACCTCGGACCCTGCGCTGCTTGATGGCCATCTTTGGCGTTTGGCCGAAAAGGTCGCCGATCGCGCCAAAGCCCAAGAGAAAGCCGGTCAGGTGGTCACGCTGAAATTGAAGCGCGCCGATTTCAAGCTGATCAGCAAACGGCGCAAACGTCATGATGCAACCCAACTGGCTGATGCGATTTATCGCGAGGCGCGCGCGCTGTTCGACCAAGTTCCGGGTCACGGGCCCTACCGGCTGATCGGTGTGGGCTTGTCTCACATTGTTCCGGAAACGCAGGCGGACATGTCAGGCGACCTGCTGGATCCAAATGCAAAGACCCGAACCAAGGCCGAACGCGCCACCGATTCCATTCGCGATCGGTTTGGCAAGGATGCCATCATCAAGGGGCGCTCGCTGCGATGATCGCTTACGGGTGAGGTCATTTTTGCGGGCCCCTATTGTCGATACTAATTATCCATGATAAAAAATGTCCACGAATCAGGAGAACACAATGAAACTTGGTGACGGCGTTGAAGCAGCCCTCCATTGCACCGCTTTGTTGGCGGGCCTTCCGGACGACAAAGCAATGTCAGCTGCGGCCCTTGCCGACTTTCATGGCATTTCAACGAGCTATCTGTTGAAACACCTCAAATCGCTGGTCAAATCCGGGATCCTAAAATCGTATCCCGGCCCGACCGGGGGATATCGATTGGCCAAACAGCCGATAGACATCACCCTGTTGGACGTTGTTTTGGCGGTTGAGGGCCCGGAACCGGCGTTTCGGTGTCGCGAGATTCGCATGAAGGGCAGCTGTCAGGTCGACAAAAGTGCCTATCCTGCTCCTTGTGGATTTAATCGTGCGATGTTGCGCGCCGAAGCGGCCTATCGTGCTGCCCTGTCTGAAACGACAATGCAGGACATTCTCCTAGATTTTGTGGACACCTCAGATCCACGCTCGGTGCAGCGTGGCCAGTCTTATGTGACCGAACACCAACGACACATATCTAAGTAAACACTCTTTAAGGAGTCAGCCATGACAATTGAACCACGCCTCAACTATTGGGGCGCGGCCCCAGAACTAATGCAAGCTGTTCTGGCGCTGAACACCGCAATTGAAAGCGGCAGCATCGAGAAAAGCCTCCAGCATTTGGTGAAAATGCGGGCCTCTCAGATCAACGGATGCGCCTATTGCTGTGACATGCACGCCCGTGAAGCCCGCAAAGAAGGTGAAACAGAACAACGCCTCTATGTCTTGTCCGCATGGCACGACAGCTTTTTGTATTCGGACCGTGAACGCGCGGCCTTTGCTTGGACCGAAGCCGTGACAAAGTTGGGGGCGGACACCCCAACTGATGCGCTTTATGCGGCCACAAGCGCGCATTTTTCGGACAAAGAGATCGCTGATCTGACGGCCTTGATCACCATGATCAACACATGGAACCGGTTTGCGATTTCATTCCGTACGCTGCACGCAAAAGACGAAGCAGCCGCGGCGTAACCGCCCAACACCTACTCGGCGGCCAGCCTTTGCGGGCTGGCGCCAACTTCGGCGATCTTGGCAATGACGTCCCGCAACACGGTGCGGAAGGCATTGAAGTTGTTGTTGGGGCGGACCAGCTGCTCGTTCATGTAGATCGAACGATCAATTTCGATCTGAATCGCATGTTGGTGACGCGACGGGCGGCCATAGTGCTGCGTGGTGTAAGCCCCCGCAAAGGGCGTATTGCGCGCCACGCGCAGGCCCGCACGCAAAAATGCAGTTTCGATATGCTCCACAATCTCACCAGAGGCCGCAGCGCCAAAGCGATCCCCGAGCACGATTTCAGGACGCGGAATGCCGCGACGGGCCACATTGTCGATCGCCTCATGCGGCATGGAATGACAATCCACCAGAATCGCTTCTCCAAAACGGCTGTGCGATTCGTCCAAAAGCTTCTGCAAGGCCGTGTGATAAGGCAGCCAATAGTTTGTGATCCGTCTTTGCGCCTCTGCTTTGGAAATTTTTCCGCGATAGATGGCGCGCCCGTTGGCAACGACACGGGGGATGATTCCCAGACCAGATGCGATTCGTGGATTGTGCCCACCGCTGCGCACACCCTCGATCAAGGCCGGGTCCAATTCGTCGGCACTGCGATTGAGATCCAGAAAGGCCCGTGGCGCCCCAGCTTTCAAAAACGGGGCCCCAAAGCGCGTTGCGCCTTCAAATAGGTGATCTACAAAGGCATCTTCAGAACTACGGATGCTATGTTCGTCCAGAATCGTTGTGTTCAGGAACGATGCAGGATAGTCCCGCCCCGAATGTGGCGAGGCAAAAACAACGCTGGTTGTGCGTTGTTCGGGATGCAAAATCTGATAGGCGACTTTGGGCAAACTCATCTCCTTGTTCCGAAACATCATAGCCGCAAAATTCTTGTTACCAAAAGCCCTTGATCCCCCCGCCGACTCCTTTTATAGAGCGCAGACCGGCGCGGACTCCCGCGCCCCTTTCTTTAGGGGGCAGGGCCTAAACCGGGGCAAATATGGGCGGTTAGCTCAGCGGTAGAGCACTTCGTTGACATCGAAGGGGTCACAAGTTCGATCCTTGTACCGCCCACCATATTACTTCGCCAATTCTGGCGACCCGTAACCCAGGCGCAATGACGCGCCGCGAAGAAGGAGAAGGCCCATGAAGGTCAAGAACTCACTCCGCTCGCTGAAGCAGCGTCACCGCGACTGTCGTGTTGTACGCCGTAAAGGCCGCGTTTATGTGATCAACAAAACGCAGCCACGTTTCAAAGCCCGCCAAGGCTAAAACGTCGCTTACGAGAGCATTTTGAAAGACCGCCCTGCCCCGCAGCGCGGTCTTTTTCTTTGTCAGGTCTCTGAACGCCCTCCAGATGTCGACCCGCCCCCAAGCATCCTTTCAGAGCTTGGGGACATCGATATTGGGCAGACCCATTGTGATGGGTGGCTAGCGTACCGCGCGCACCGTCAGACGCAGCATAGTGGCCTGAGAGACAAAGCCCGTTGGGATCATTCCCTCGTCGCGCTGAAAGTTGCGCAACGCCGCGCGGCTTTGGTCATCAAACACGCCATCAACCGGTCCGGGATCAAATCCCGATTTTGCCAAGCCACGCTCGACCAGCAGTCGTGAAACCGGATTGGCCGCCACCGCGCGCTCTTCGGCTTGGTCACGGCCTGCCTGTTGCGCAACTTGCGCGGCTTCCGCCTGCAAGCGCGCGATTCGCGCGTCAGCTTCGGCGGTGAAAGAGCTGCCGGGATATCGACTGGAAAAACGTTGATACGCTTCGAGGGTGTTCTCGCGGTCGGCGCGGGCCCATGCACGACGGATTTCTTGGTCTGTCACGCCGAATCCACGCAGGCGCTCTTTGGCGATATCCGCGAACAGCCCGTCAGGATAACGGTCGAGATAGGCCTGCAAATCCGTTTCCAACCCCGACGCTCCGGTGCGCTGCCAGTATCGGCGATCTTCGCGCTCAAGCTCTTCGCGGCGCGCCCGCTCTTCCGCTTCGCGTTGCGCAGCGTCACTGGCAATCCGGGCCACCACCTCAGTGTTCAGATATCCTGTGTCCTCAAACCCACGACTGCGCTGGTACCGCGTGATGGCGGCACGCGACCCCCGCCCAAAGATGCCGTCGATCCCGGCGGTATCAAACCCTAACCGTGTCAGGCGCTTTTGGATGCGGCGCTTGTCGTTGCGGGTCAGGTTCAGCGCCTGCTCGGCCGCTTCGGCTTGGCGACGCGGTGCATCTGCAAGGGCATCGATTTGACGTCGAGCTTCGTCGGCGAACAATCCATTTGGGAACCGGTTCAGGTAAGCACGGTACCCTTCCAACAGGTTGATATCACGTGCCGCGCTCCAATAGGCGGAATCACCCTGATCGACAGGGGCCTGCCCGCCCCCCAGCGGCAAATCAAGCGGCAGGTAGCCACGATAGGTTAAACCGTTCGGAGCCGATTGCGCGACTTGGCCCATCGGGAATTCCGCCTGTAAAACTTGGGTGCGCAGGCTGGGCAAGACCAGACTCGATGGCCCAACCATCAACGCCACCCCCTGCGAGGGTTCAAGCCCGTCAGCGCCAGTGGTCAACCCATATCCGACGGCCTGACGAGAGCGCATCGCTGGGGCCACAACCATCAGGGCACGCCCGGGATACGCCGCCAGCATCTTATCCAGCGCCGTCAAAGACAGACCTTGCTGACCCGCGTTCAAATAGGAAACTTCGCGCGCATAGCGCCCAAGAAGCCATTGATCGGTGGTGCTTTCCGCCACGCGACCCGAAACCACCACGACAACCCGATCAACAGAGCCACGGCGCAGCGCCGCGTCAAATCGGGCCGCTTCCTGCCCCATCTGTTGAACATCCCAGCTTTCGCCGCCAAAGACTTGGTATCCGGCGTTGCGAAACGCATCGCGCAGGGGCGCAACGGCAATTGCCTCAGGTTCAGAACCTGCGCCCTCATAGATCCTATTTGACAGTATCAATGCAAAGTCCCCAGCGATCGCGCCACATAGGGGCGAGACACTTAGGGCAACAGCAGCAATCAGACTTTTGAACAGTGACATAGCAGACCTCCCAAAGGTTCTGCTCATCAGCTTACTCGTATGTGCGTTGATCTTCGATAACTTTTCCATCGTTCGGCAATGCGCCGGGTTTCAGCAGCTCAACCTTGCCCCGCAATTTCAGCACATCCACAATCGAGGCCGCATAGGCTGACGCGTCGTTTGATGCGGTTTCGACCTGCACGGTCATCACATCCATCTCACCTTCGCGCCCGGCTATCACACGGGCTTTGACGATATCGTCGTGACGCGCGACAAACTGTGCAACCTGCTCGGGACGGACAAACATGCCTTTGATTTTGGTGGTCTGATCGGCGCGGCCCATCCACCCCATGATGCGCATATTGGTGCGTCCACAGGGGCTGTGACCGGGCATAGCAGCGCTGAGATCGCCCGTAGCAAAACGGATCAGCGGATAATCAGGGTTCAGCGTTGTGACCACAACCTCCCCAACCTCACCCGGAGCAACCGGATCGCCGGTCCCGGGGCGCACAATCTCTACGATCACGCCCTCATCAACGATCATGCCTTCCATCGCCGCCGATTCATACGCGATGCTGCCCAGATCCGCGGTGGCATAGCACTGAAGACAAGCGATCCCGCGATCTTGGTATTCTTTGCGCAACGAGGGGAACAAGGCACCGCCCCCCACCGCCGCTTTGGTGATGCCCAACTTCAGGCCCATCGTGTCGGCTTTGTCCAAGATCACCTTAAGATAATCCGGCGTGCCAGCGTAAGCCGTGACGCCTACATCGTGGGCCGCACGCGCTTGCAATTCGGTTTGGCCGGTGCCTGCAGGCAGCACCGCTGAGCCCACCGCGCGCGCGCCGTTTTCAAAAATCATTCCTGCCGGTGTCAGGTGATACCCAAAGCAGTTCTGAACGATATCTTCTTTGCCGAATCCACAGGCATGCAGGAACCGCCCCATGCGCCACCAGTCATGGTCAACGCCGCCGGGTTCATAAATTGGTCCGGGGGATTGAAACACATGCGCAAATCCGCTGGCTGGACGGCCCGTCAGCCCCCCAAAAGGACCGGCTTTGGCCTGTGCATCGATCAAGTCGGATTTGCGCAAAACGGGTAATGCCGCAAGGTCAGCAATGGTGGTGACTTTGCTGGCGTCTGTTTCGGACAAAGCGCCCCCGTAGCCCGGCAACGACTGCGCCAACGCAATTTGCTGGGGCAAAACCCCAGCCAATCCAGCGGCCCTCGCGTCGGCGCTGCGGGTTTCCAACTCATCAAAGAATGCGTTCATGGCTGAACTCTCCAGAACAGGCGACGGCCAAAATATCCGGCGCTTAAAATAGGATAGGTGGCATCGGCCACCCGAAGGGGAAAGGTGATCAACTCAACCACCTTTTGCGACGGCGATAAGACCGCACGTCACGGAAACTTTTGCGTCCGTCATCAGACATACCAAGATAGAATTCTTTCACGTCAGGGTTCTCGCGCAGCTCGGCGGCTGGGCCGTCCATCACCACGCGTCCAGATTCCAGAATGTAGCCGTAATCTGCAAA
The DNA here is from genome assembly GCA_049116315.1 of Thalassovita sp. GTDB lineage: Bacteria > Pseudomonadota > Alphaproteobacteria > Rhodobacterales > Rhodobacteraceae > Thalassobius. Next base: position 348,674 of record JAGDZD010000001.1, on the reverse strand, counting down.
CCTCAACGCCACGTTGGTGTTTTGCTCGGCCAGCAAGAAGGTGGCACCTTCGTTTTCGTTAAGGCTTTTCACAATGTTGAAAATCTCTTCAACCAATTGCGGCGCCAATCCCATTGACGGTTCGTCTAGCAAGATGGTCTCGGGACGGCTCATGATGGCCCGACCAATCGCAACCATCTGCTGTTCGCCGCCAGAGGTATAGCCAGCCTGACTGCGCCGACGCTCTTTCAGGCGTGGGAAATATTGATAAACCATTTCAAGATCGGCCTGCACAGCCCCCTTGCCGTCCTTGCGCGTATAGGCGCCGGTCAGCAGGTTTTCTTCGACTGTGAGGTGCTCAAAACAGTGGCGACCTTCCATTACCTGGATCACGCCCCGGTCCACCAGATCCGCGGGCGCAAGATCTTGGATCAGATCCCCGCGATAGGTGATGCTGCCTTTGGTCACTTGACCACGTTCAGAATGCAGCAGGTTCGAGATCGCCTTGAGGGTTGTGGTTTTGCCGGCGCCATTGCCGCCCAATAACGCGGTGATACCGCCTTTGGGCACGTTCAGACTAACGCCCTTCAACACAAGGATCACATGGTTGTAGATCACCTCAATGTTGTTCACCTCTAGCAGAGTATCTTGGGTTTGTTTGGCATCATCCAGCATGGTCGTGTCTTTCAAACTGTGGAAGCTCCCCGGCCGGTGTAACCCAGCCGGGGAAAAGGATTTAGTTACAACGCTCGGCGATGTTGTTTTCGTTGGCATAAGCCGCGCTATCCGCGCCGATCAATGCCCCAACAACCATACCGTCGGTTGGCTTATAGTCAGAAATCAGCGACCACTTTTTGGCGGCTGCATCCCACTGCGTCACACCAACCAAAGCGTCACCGCCGTGGTTTTCACAGGACACGTTGAATGTCGGACCAAAGTTCGGCAGCCCAAGGCCTGCCATTTTTTCTTCGGTGATTTCCAATGCTTCCATACCGTCGCGCATCATCGCTGCGGTGATTTCGGCTGTGCCGTGCATTTCCTGAGCGGTTTTCACAGCCTCAGCTGCCAGCATCGCGGCATAGAGGCCACGGTTGTACAGGACGGTCCCGATCTGGTCCCCAGCGCCAGCTGCCAGACCCTTGTCGACAACATGTGTCTGAATGTCGTCAAAGAGCGGGAAATCAGAACCAACGTTGTGGAACGTCAGAGCTTTGTAGCCATTGGCCGCATCGCCTGCTGGCAACACATCGTTTTCCGAACCGGACCACCAGATACCGATGAAGTTTTCCATTGGGAAACGGATGTTGGCCGCTTCTTGAATGGCAACTTGGTTCATCACGCCCCAGCCCCACATCAGGACATAGTCAGGACGCTCGCGGCGGATTTGCAGCCACTGCGATTTCTGTTCCTGACCGGGGTGATCTACAGCCAAAAGGCTGAGGTCAAAACCATGAAACGGTGCAAGGTTTTCTAGGGTGCGGATCGGCTCTTTGCCGTAGGCAGAGTTGTGATAAACCAGCGCAATCTTTTTCCCCTTCAGATCGCCACCATTGATATCAAGCAGGTAGTTCACAGCGCCCGACGCACCATCCCAGTAGTTCGCAGGATAGTTGAAGACGTGGCTAAAGACTTTGCCGTTTTTGGCAGAGGTCCGGCCATAGCCCATGGTGTGCAAAGGAATGCCATCTGCGGTCACTTTGGGGATCAACTGATAGGTGATGCCAGTGGACAGAGGTTGATAGATCAGCGCGCCTTCACCTTTGGTGGACTCGTAGCACTCAACACCTTTTTCAGTGTTATAGGCTGTTTCACATTCGATCACCTTGGCATTGACGCCACCGATGCCACCGTCACGCTCGTTCAGCAGCGTGAAGTAATCCGAATACCCATCCGCAAAAGGGATCCCGCCGGCCGCATAGGCACCGGTACGGTAGCTTAGCGATGGAAAGACCAGGTCTGCCATTGCAGGTCCGGCCGCCACCATAGCAGCCAACGCTGCTGTGATTAGTTTGGTCTTCATCTTTGGGTCTCCTCCCTAAGTAATTTCATTATGTATGGGGTTTCTCCTCGGACCCCATTCTTTGACCCCACCCTAGTGTGGGAAGGGCCATAGCCGTAGTTTCTCTTTGGCCACACGCCAAAGCTGCGCCAATCCATGCGGTTCCACAATCAGGAACGTGATGATCAAGCCGCCGACGATAACAAATTCCAGATGCGCGGCGAGGTCCGTGGGCCAGCCCAGCAAACCAACCAGCACGTTTTTCAGCAACACCGGCAACAGCGCCAAGAAGGCCGCCCCAGCAAAGGATCCAAAGATCGAACCAAGCCCACCGATGATGATCATGAACAGCACCAGGAACGATTTGCTGATGCCAAAGGCCTCGCCCACTTCGGCCGCGCCAAGATAGACTGCAAAGAACAGCGCCCCTGAGATGCCAATGAAGAACGAGCTGACCGCAAAGGCGCTAAGCTTTGATTTCAGTGGATCCACACCGATGATTTCCGCCGCAATATCCATATCGCGAATGGCCATCCATTTGCGCCCTTGGGTGCCGCGCGTCAGGTTGCGCGCGATCACAGCCGAAATCGTAACAAACACCAGACAGAACAAATAGGTCGCCCAAGCGCTGGTGTTGGGGCCAGTGACGGCGATGCCAAACAGCGTCCGCTCTGGTGCATTGATCTGACCCGATGCCGAGTTGTTGTAAAACCATGGAACCTTATTAAAGAGCCACACCAAAAAGAACTGCGCGGCCAGTGTCGCCACCGCCAGATAGAACCCTTTGATCCGCAAGGATGGCAATCCAAACAGCACGCCAACAAACGCTGTAATGCCGCCCGCCAAAAGCACATGGATAAAGATGCTCACCTCTGGAAAGGCAGTCATCAATTTGTAAACCGCATAGGCGCCGACGGCCATAAAGCCGCCCGTCCCCAGCGAAACCTGCCCGCAATAGCCCACCAAGATGTTCAAGCCGATGGCCGCAATCGAATAGATCAGGAACGGCATAAAGATGGCGTTCACCCAATAGTCATTGACCATAAAAGGGATCACAGCAAAGGCGACCAGCAGAACAAAGTAATACCGGTACCGGTCAAACTTGATCGGGAAGGTTTGGTTATCGTCTTGATAAGAGGTCTTAAAATCACCCGCTTCGCGATAGAACATGGTTATTTTCCTTTCTGTCGCTGGTTACAGCGGGTGCTGGGACTGCGCCCGGTTACGGAGAATTGGATCAAGTTGGCGCGTTGGCGCATAACCTGAATGCTCGGCGTATGTGGCAAGGTTCAGATAGCTGAACACCCCCACCGCAAAGCTGGCAAACACCAACACCAAGCTTAGATGCACCTGTGGATCAGAGCCCCATTCGGCGCTGAGGGTGAGATACCCAAAGGTCCAAAAGCACGCCCAAGACACAACGTTTGTCACAGCGAGAAGTTTCTGCATCACACCCTCTCGATGATTTTTTCGCCAAACAGGCCTTGCGGGCGGAACACCAAGAACACCAGGGCAAGCACATAGGCGAACCAGTTTTCGGTGGCGCCGCCGATCATCGAGCCGATGGTGAATTCAAACAGTTTTTCCCCAACGCCGATAATCAACCCACCGACAATCGCACCCGGGATCGATGTAAAGCCGCCAAGCATCAACACGGGCAACGCTTTCAAAGCGATCAACGATAGTGAGAATTGAACCCCAGACTTAGCGCCCCACATGATGCCAGCGACCAAGGCCACAAATCCAGCCAGCGACCACACCATCACCCAGATAAAGTTCAGGCTGATCCCAACGGACAGCGCAGCTTGGTGATCATCCGCCACAGCGCGCATGGCACGGCCTTGCTTGGTGTATTGGCTGAACAAGATCAGCACCAACACCAGAACCGCGGCGATCCCCGTCGCGATAATGTCCAGCTGGTCGATAAAGAAGCCGTAGAACCGGTCGTTGCCAAAGCCGAGCCACTGGGTGTTTTCTTCGATCCAGAAACTGCCACCTTGTGGCAAACCAACATCAAGCTTTTTGATCTCGGCGCCCCACATGATGTCGCCAAAACCTTCCATGAAATAGGCCAGACCAATGGTTGCCATGAACAGGATGATCGGCTCTTGCCCAACCAGATGCCTAAAGACAAATTTCTGCACGCAAAAGGCCAGCAACACCATGACGACCATCGTCAAAAGGATCGCGACAAAGGCATTCACATGCCAGCCAAAGTGGTGAATTTCCGTCCCCAAGACGGCATTGATCAGATGGGCGAAAGGCACCTGACCTTCCATGATGCCCACCAGTGTCAACGCAGCAAACAAAGCCATAACACCTTGCGCATAGTTAAAGATGCCTGATGCCTTGTAGATCAGGACAAATCCCAGCGCGACGAGCGCGTAAAGCACGCCAGCCATCAAGCCGTTTAGGGTGACTTCGACCGCATAGAGCAGTTGTTCAGGCATTGCGCGGCCCTCCGGTTTGTGTCGAAAAATCAGTCATGAGACACCCCCAAATAAGCATCGATCACCGCTTGATCGCTGCGCACCTCGTCGGGTGTGCCGTCCCCGATCTTTTTGCCGTAATCCATCACGACAACACGGTCTGACAGATCCATAACCACACCCATATCGTGTTCGATCAACGCGATTGTGGTGCCAAATTCGTCGTTCACATCCAAGATAAAGCGGCTCATGTCCTCTTTCTCTTCGACGTTCATCCCAGCCATCGGTTCGTCCAACAGCAACAACCGCGGTTCCGCAGCCAGCGCACGGGCCAGTTCAACACGCTTTTTCAAGCCGTAAGGCAAGCGGGACACCGGCGTCTTGCGAATGGCTTGAATTTCAAGAAAGTCGATAACCTTTTCAACAACTTCCCTATTTTCAACCTCTTCGCGTTCCGCTTTGCCACGCCAGATCGCCTGTTGCAGCAAATTGGTTTTCATATAGTTCAGGCGGCCCGTCATAACGTTGTCGAGCACCGACATGCCTTCGAACAGGGCGATGTTTTGAAACGTGCGGGCGATGCCTTGCTGGGCCACTTGATAGGGGCGCATGGGCTTGCGCTTTGCGCCTTCGAACCACACTTCCCCTTCTTGCGGCACGTAAAAGCCTGAGATGACGTTCAACATCGACGATTTCCCAGCCCCGTTGGGGCCGATGATTGCGCGAATTTCACCTTCTCTGATGTCAAAGCTGATGTCAGTGATGGCCTTCACACCGCCAAAGCGCAGCGTGATGTTCTTCATCTCCATCATGGTGCCGCCAATTTTGCGGCCGTCCTCGGTGACGTATCCTTCTTCGTTGCTCATTCTGCGGCCACCTTCTTGGTCGTCACCGGCACCACATCGGCGTCAATCAGCGACAGATCCGCACTGATTGATCCTTTGCGACCATCTTCATAGGTCACTTCGGTGGTGGTGTAGATTTCCGTCTTATCTGCATAAAGCGCTTCGATCAGATCGGCGTATTTCTCTTCGATGATGCGCCGACGCACTTTGCGCGTGCGGGTCATTTCACCGTCATCGGCATCCAATTCTTTGTGCAATACCAAGAACCGGTGGATCTGACAGCCCGACAGCATTTCATCCTGAGCAACCGACTGATTGACCTCTTGGACGTGGGATTTGATCGTTTGCAACACCTGAGGGTGCCCAGCGAGTTCTTGATAAGACGAGTAGGCGATGTTGTTGCGTTCGGCCCAATTGCCCACGGCTGTCAGGTCAATATTGATAAAGGCCATACAGCGATCTTGGCTGTTTCCAAACACCACCACCTCTAGGATGTTGGGGAAGAACTTCAGCTTGTTTTCCACGTATTTCGGGGCGAACAGGCTGCCATCTGCCATTTTCCCAACGTCTTTGGCGCGATCAATGATCCGCAAATGCCCGCTGTCTGGTTCGATAAAGCCCGCATCCCCCGTCGCGACCCAACCTTCGGAGTCCTTGGTGTCTGCGGTGCTATCGGCGTTCTTATAGTAATATTCAAACACGCCGGGGCTGCGATAAAACACTTCGCCGCTGTCACCCACTTTCAACTCAACACCCGGCGACGGCACACCGACGGTGTCCGAGCGGACCTGACCATCAGGCTGAGCTGTGATGAAAACAGTGGCTTCGGTTTGCCCATAAAGTTGCTTTAGGTTGATCCCAAGCGAGCGATAGAAGTCAAAGATTTCGGGGCCGATCGCTTCACCCGCCGTATAGCCCACACGCACGCGGCTATAGCCAAGTGTGTTCTTAAGCGGGCCATAGATAAACAGATTGCCAAGCGCGTATTTCAACCGGTCAAGCGCACTGACCGGTAGCCCATCCAGGATCGCGCCCCCTACCTTTTTGGCATGGGCCATATAGTGGTGAAACAAGCGCTTTTTCAGCGGGCTGGCATCTTCCATGCGGATCATGACATTGGTCAGCTGCTGTTCAAACACCCGTGGTGGGGCAAAGAAATAGCTGGGGCCAATTTCGCGCAGATCCGCGTTCAAAGTCTCTGGGCTTTCTGGGCAATTCACACAGAACCCACACCAATAGGCCTGACCAATCGAGAAGATGAAATCCCCGACCCAAGCCATCGGCAAATAGGCCACCACTTCGTCATTCGATCTCAGATGATCAAACTCGGACGAGTTTTTGGCTGTTTCCACAACATTGCGGTTGGACAGCACCACACCTTTGGGTTTGCCGGTTGTGCCTGAAGTGTAAAGCATCACGCAGATGCTTTCATAGTTCAGTTCTGCCTGACGACGTTCCAATTCGGGTGTGAATTCGTCGCGCGCCGCATGGCCTTGCTCTTGGACATGGCGGAATTCATGAAGGCGCGAGTGATCATATTTACGCAGACCGCGCGGGTCCAAATAAATCATGTGCTCAAACTGGTGCAGCCCGTCTTGGATTTCGATGACCTTATCGACTTGCTCTTGGTCTTCGGCAATCACAAAGCGCGCACCACAATGATCAAGCACATAGGCCATCTCTTCTGCGGCGCTGTCATTATAGACCGGAACCGGAATGGCGCCTGCCATCTGCACGGCCACCATCGACCAATACAGGTACGGGCGGTTGCGCCCGATGATGGCGACAAAGTCGCCCTCGGCCACCCCCAAATTGATCAACCCCAACGCAAGGTTGGTGATCTCGGTTTCCGTTTGTTTCCAGGTCCAGCTTTGCCAGATCCCAAATTCTTTCTCCCGATATGCGGGGCGATCCCCGAAATCGGTGGCGTTGCGGTGCAACAACGCGGGCACGGACCCAAGTCCGCCCGTCGTAGGTGACGACTGTGCCAAATTCTATTCCTCCCAAATCCCCGGTTCCCCCGGGTTCGCGGTCTCCACACCGCGGATGCCCCGCATTGCTGCCGGACAAGACACAACCTCGTGCCCAAGTTTTTCCGGAACATTTCTCAATCCTAACGAATTGTAACAAGACGCAACGGCCCGCTTTTCCACTGCAAGATTGAGTGCTAGCCATAGAGCCAGAGGAGATCCCGAAATGGCCCAAGTGCCCGAAAATGCCGCGATGACTTTGGCTGGTCTGAATTTGATTCAGCAGGGATTGTCCATATATGACAGCGACTTAAAGCTAGTGTTGGCCAATCGTCCATTTCGCGACATGTTCAACTTGCCCAACTGTCTGGTCGAACCGGGTGCGGAGTTCGCCGATACAATTCGTTTCTTGTCAGAACGCGGCGAATACGGCCCGGATCCCGATATTCCGGCAATTGTTGCCAGCCGCGTGGCCCAAGCCCGTGAATTTTCGCCGCACTACATGGAACGTCAACGCCCTGATGGGCGATGGATTTCTGTCGAAGGATCGCCCCTGCCCGAGGGGGGATGGGTGGCGGTCTACACCGATATCACCAAAGCCAAACGACAGGACATGTTGCTGCGGGCACGCTCTGAGGAAATGTCCGACAAGGTGCTGTCCTATTCCGAAGAGCTGGCGTCGACCAACCGCGCGCTCGAAGCTTCGGTGATCGCTTTGGAAGAAGCCAAACACCAGTTGGCCGAAACCGAAGCACGCACCCGTCAAACCACCGAAATGATGCCCGCGCATATCGCACATGTTGGCCCTGACAAGCGGTACACCTTTTCCAACCGGCGCCTATCTTCGGTGATGCCTGGACGGCCTGTGAACATTGTTGGGCAACACATCCAAGAGGCCCTCGGCGACGAAATTTATGACCTGATCCAACCTAATCTGGATCGCGCTTTGGCTGGCAAGTCGTCGGTGTTTGAATTCTTTATCGAATCCAGCTCGCGGCGTATTCGCGTGGCCTTTACCCCCGCGCATAACGGCGGCAAGGAAAATGGCGGCGTTTATATCCTGTCGATGGATATCACTCGCGAGACCCAAGCCCGCACTGCGGTGCAACAGACCCGACGCCGTGAATTGGCCGCTCAGCTGACCAGCGGAATGGCGCATGACTTTTCGAACCTACTGACCATCATTCTGGGCAGTCAGTCACAACTGCAAAAGATGGAGTTGCCTGACAACGCCCAACAACAAATCAAAGCCACACTGGCCGCAACACGCCGTGGTGGCGCATTGCTCAATCGATTGGCGGATATCACCGGTGCACGCGAATGGCATCCAGTGGCGTCTGATATTCGCTTGCTGTTGCTAGATCTTGAAACCCTTTCAGCGCCAGCCCTTCCGGCCAATATCTCTCTGAACATCAGCAACTTGCTGCGCGAGGACCGTTTGATGTTGGACACGGGGATGTTGCAGGACTCGCTGTTGAACCTGATCTTGAACGCCCGTGATTCTTGTGGTCACGCTGGTGAAATCTCGATCACGGTGTCCCCTGTTCAGAACCTCTGGGCAGAATTCATTGTCGAGGACACCGGTCCGGGATTTTCCAAACGTGCCTTGGATCACGCCCTAGAGCCGTTTTTCACCACCAAAGGCGGTGAGGGTTCGGGGTTGGGCCTGTCGATGGTCTATGACATGGCCAAATTGGCAGGCGGGCGTATCCGGATTTCCAATACAGACAAAGGCGCACGTGTTGTCTTGCGCCTCCCGCTGAGACAAGCGCCGCCGATTCTGAAGCCGGGTCTGGTTCTGTTGGTCGAAGACAGCGCAGATTTACGGATGATGGTGCGCGGGATGTTGATCGAATTGGGGCATTCCGTGATCGAGGCTGCCAGCGTCGCCGAAGCCCAATCCCTGCTGGACGAATTGCCCGAAATCAATGCCATCCTTTCCGACATCACCTTGCAAGGGGAGTTGACGGGGCTGGATCTGCAAGAGAAGTTGGGCCACAACAGCCCGCCGCTGTTTTTGATGACCGCGCTTTCCGACCACAACCCGCTCTATAAGCGTGCCTCAGCGCAGCAACCGGTGCTGCGCAAACCCTTTACCCAAGCGCAGCTGCTCGCGTTTCTCAATAGGACCTGAATCTCTTATGACTGCTCCGTTGATCTCTATTCTGGATGACGAGCCGGCAATCCGAACCATGTTGTCGGACGCGCTGGAGGATGCGGGATTTCGCACCATGAGTTTTGGGCGCGCAACCGAATTTGAGGCCGCGCTTAAGACCTGCACGCCTGATGTGTGCTTGGTCGACCTCTCCCTGCCAGACAAGGACGGGCTGACGTTGGTGCATCGTTTGGCGTTGGAACAAGGTGCTGTTGTGATCATCATTTCTGGACGCGCGCAGGTCCAAGACCGCGTGACAGGCTTGGAACTTGGGGCAGATGATTATGTCATTAAACCCTTTGAGCCCGCAGAGGTGGTCGCCCGTATTCGCGCTCGCCTGCGCCGTGATCAACCGCGTATCCAAGGCGGCAACACCGCCCACTTCAATGGCTGGACCGCCGAATTTGACAGCTACACACTCAGCGATGAAAACGGCGACCCCACCCCGTTTTCCCACGCCGAAGGAGAGGTGCTGCGCCTGTTTTTGGAGCGTCCCAAACGGCTTATCTCTCGGGCTGTGATGCAGGAAACATTGGGTGGGGCCGCCGGGGAAAGCTTTGATCGGGCAATGGATGTGCGTATTTCTCGGCTGCGCACCAAACTGCAAGAAGATCCCAAAAACCCGCGCCTTATCAAAACGATATACGGCGCCGGGTATATTTTCCTTGGCGATGTCAGCTGGAGCTAATGGCGCTGAAACTCTGCTTGATCCCCGATTCGTCGCTGCCTAAACTACGGTTATGATCTCATGCTTGTTGTATCGCCCCTCCAGCCCTTCGCAATCTGCGCGCTACTACCGCGTCGAGATTGTGATGAACCTCTTTGAGGAGGTTTCCGTGCTGCGAGAGTGGGGCGTTCGTGGCGGCCGCGGGCACCATCGCATCGATCTGTTTGGCAATCTGCGACACGCTTCAGAGCTGGCAGAAAAATTGCGCAAAACTGCCTTGGGGCGTGGTTATACCCCCTTTGCGTTTGAGCAACGCACCCCAACCAAATCCTAACGCAGATCGCCCAGCGCCCTTGCGAGCAGCAATGCCATTGCGTCATTTGCAGCGAACGCCTAGAGCAGAAGCGACACAGAGGAAGCGCAAATGTCCACAGTTACACTGATCCGCCATGGCCAAGCCAACAACAGCGCGCGCGACGAGCACGGCTATGACAAGCTCAGCCCTTTAGGGGCTCAACAGGCCTCTTGGTTGGGCGATCACCTGCGCGGCTCAAAAGAGCATTTTGAACGGGTTTATTGCGGCACCTTGGTGCGCCATCGCGAAACTGCCCAAGCCATGGGCCCAGCCTTTCACGAGCCCATCCAAGAGGATGCGCGCCTGAACGAAATGCAGGTCTTTGCAATGGCGCAATTGCTACAGGATCAACAGGGTATTGCGCTGCCAACACGGCGCGAAGATTTCCTGTCGTTTCTGCCAATCTTGATGACCAAGTGGCGTGATGGCGAAATCAAAGACGTCCCGGAAAGCTTTGCGCAATTCGAAGACCGAACCCAAGAGGTCATCGCAGAGATCAACGCCGGGCGCGGCCCCGCCTTGGTTGTCACCTCGGGTGGCTTTATCGGCATGGTGATGCGCCAGTCGCTGGGCCTAGAAATTCCGGAATTTTCGCGGCTCTGCGCCTCGATCATGAACAGTTCGGTGCATCGCTTGCATCGCATTGGTGATGAGCTGATGATGACGCAATTCAATGCCGTGCCGCACCTGGACCATCCAGAACGGCACTATGCCCAAACACATCTTTGATCCTGCCCCACAGGGCGCTTTGAAAGGCTTTGACATGACACATCTTTGGGTTCGCGCCGAACAACGCGCCAACGAAGACCGCGTAGGTTTGACCCCTGACGGTGCGGAAAAACTGATTGCCGCCGGCCTGACAGTCACGGTCGAAGAAAGCCAAACCCGCGCCATTCCAATTGACGGCTATCGCGCGGCTGGTGCCAACATCGTTCCGGAAAACAGTTGGCCAGAGGCGCCGCTGGATGCGGTGATTTTTGGTCTGAAAGAATTGCCCGAAGATGGCAGCCCCCTTCCCCATCGCCACATCATGTTTGGCCATGCCTTCAAAGGCCAGTTCTCGGGACAAGCCCTCCTCAAACGGTTCAAAGAGGGCGGCGGCACGCTGTATGATCTTGAATACCTTGTCGATGACGCGGGGCGACGCGTGGCCGCATTTGGCTATTGGGCCGGATATGCTGGCGCCGCCATCACGCTTAAAGCATGGGCCGCACAGCAATCTGGTGCGACCTGTGGGCCCGTCGGGGTCTATCCTAGCAAAGACGCCTTGAACGCCGAGCTGGCGCACGCATTGAACGGGATCGACGCCACGCCTTCGGCCATCGTCATTGGGGCACAGGGTCGCGTTGGCACCGGTGCCGCTGATCTGTGCCAAGCCTTGGGTGTTTCCGTGACCAAATGGGACATGGCTGAAACCGCCTCAGGGGGACCTTTCCCCGAAATTCTTGAGCATGACGTGTTTTTTAACTGCATTCTGGCCCGTCCCGGCACCCCCGTCTTTGTGCCCGCTTCGGCATTGGACCAGCCGCGCAAGTTGACGGCAATTGGAGATATCGCCTGTGATCCCGACAGCGACTACAATCCGATTCCGATCTATGACCGCGCCACCAACTGGGACGCCCCAACAGTGCGCGTGGCCGAAACCCCGGTGATGGATGTTATGGCCATCGACAACCTGCCCTCGATGCTGCCGGTGGAAAGCTCACATGATTATGCCGCTCAGCTTTTGCCGTCGCTGCAAACGCTGACGGCCATCGATACCGGTGTCTGGGGGCGGGCGGCGACCACTTTCCAATCTCATATCAAATCCCTTTGATCCAAAACGAGGAGAGCTCAAAATGACTATTCATTGGTGTGGCACAGGCCTATCTGCGATCCCCGGTTTGCGACGTCTGTTGGAAAATGATCATCCCGTGACGGTCTGGAACCGCACCCTTGGCAAGGCGCAAGAGGCTGTTGGCGATCTGACCCAAGACATTCGCAGCTTTGAGATGACCGCCCTGTCGCAGGCCGTTGCGCCCGGGGATGTGGTGGTATCCATGCTGCCCGCAGACAAACACGTGCCTCTGGCGGACCTCTGCCTCACGCGCGCCGCCCATTTTGTCTCCTCCTCCTATATCTCGCCTGAGATGGCTGCCCTGCACGACAGCGCCGCTGAACAAGGCCTCTGTTTTGTGAACGAAGTTGGGTTGGATCCGGGGATCGATCATCTGATGGCGCATGATTTGGTGCACCAATACACCAGCTCCGCCGCCTTTGACCCCACAAACGAGCTGTCGTTCCTGTCCTATTGCGGGGGGGTGCCCAAACACGAAAATCCTTTCCGCTATAAATTCAGCTGGTCCCCCCTTGGTGTGCTCAAAGCATTGCGCTCCCCCTCTCGCTCCATTCGCAACGGCAAGGTCTTTGACGTGGCCCGCCCCTGGGATGCGATCAGCACCTATACGGCCCCGCTGCCAACCCCCGAAGGTTTTGAAGTCTACCCAAACCGCGATTCACTGCCCTTCTTGCAGCAATATGGCTTTGACGAGTCTTGGCCCGTCGCAACCTTTGTGCGCGGCACGCTGCGCCTAAACGGCTGGGCTCAAGCCTGGGATGGGGTGTTTCGCGAAATTGAAACGCTGCAGGGTCCGGATGGCGAAACCCGGCTGCGGGAAATGTCAGATCAGTTTTGGGCCGAAAACGCCTATGACGAAGGCGAACCAGATCGGGTGATCCTTTGCGTCGATCTCTGCGCCAAACAGAACGGCAATGTGGTGTGGCACAAGACCCATGTGCTTGATGCTTGGGGAGACACCGAGGGCTCTGCAATGGCCCGCTTGGTGTCCGTGCCCATGTCCCTGGCCATCGAAGCGATTTTGCAAGGCACCCTGACCACCGGTGTCTCTGCCGCCCCGCATGATCAAGCTCTGGTCGCAAGCTGGCTGACCAGCATCACCGCCCTGGCGCAACACATGCAACTTGTGGATCACGCACCCGCTTAAAAGGGTGCGGCGGGCCCTCCTCGCCCCACCGCACCGCGCTGCCCTTACGGGCAGCTAACCGCCACGGATCAATGCGTCTTCCTCATCCAGCGCGGACAGCCCAAGACTGTCCAGCGCATTTTCCAAATGATCAGACAGATGCGGCGTGCCAATCAGATAGTCTGCGGTGGGGGTTGTGGCCTCATTGATCGCCGTGGCGCGGGCTTCGCCCCACTCCTCTGGTTCAAAACTCCCGCGACCAATCCACATCAACACCACCAGATCAATCTGCTCTTCTTCAGCCAACCGGTCGATAAAGGCACGCAACTCGCCTTCTGCCCGACCCAGTTCGCGCGCCATGAGAATGACATTTGCGACGTTTTGAACGCTGATTTCCAACATGGCCTAACACTCCTGCGCGATCCGATTGCAGGCACTGTGACAGCGAAATAGGGGCGACACTTTGATCTGAGGCAAACCGGGCATAGAATTTCATCTTGCCCCAAATACTCAGGGCGCAACGCCCTCACCGCCGGGCGGTCTTAGGGCTGCTTTAACGGCACCACAGGCGTGGCCTCTTCCGGCGCCAGCTCTTCAAAATCAAAGTTGTCCAAGCGACGCGCCCGGCGCCCTGCCTTATCCGAGCTGATTTTGATTTCAGCGATATCCTTGGCCGCCTGCCCAAAATGGCGATCCAGATTTTCCACCCGCGTGCCCAGCCGATCCACATCGGCAAACAACAGTGACAATTCACGCCGGATTGCACCGGCTTGCTCGCGCATCCGCGCATCTTTCAAAATGGCCCGCATGGTGTTCAGCGTCGCCATGCAGGTGGTCGGCGAAACGATCCACACCCGTTTGTCGAAGCCTTCACGCACCAGTTCGGGAAACCGGGCATGCAGCTCGGCATAGACCGCCTCAGACGGCAGGAACATCAACGCGCCGTCCGCGGTTTCCCCTTCGATCTGATATTTCTCTGAGATCGCCTTGATATGCCCGCGCACCGCTTGGCGCAGCAAGGTTGCAGCCCGGTTCAACTGCTCTTGTGTCTGGGCATTGACCAGCGCCTCATAGGATTCCAGCGGGAATTTGCTGTCGATCACAATCGGCCCCGGCGGGTTTGGCAAATGGATCAGGCAATCGGCCCGTTTGCCATTGGACAATGTGGCTTGCCAGGTAAAGCTGTCACTGGGCAACGCTTTGGACACGATATCGCGCAGCTGGATCTCTCCAAAGGCCCCACGGGTTTGTTTGTTTGACAGAATATCCTGCAAGCTCAGCACGTCGCCAGACAATTTGGTGATGTTTTCTTGGGCTTTGTCGATCACTTGCAACCGGTTTTGCAACTCGCCCAGCGAATGCGCGGTGCGACGCGCCGACCCTTGCAGGTTTTCAGTCATCTGATTTTGCACCTGCGCCAGGCGTTGCTCCATCAGCTGCAACAGGTTGGTTTGGGCGGCGGCTTGGCTGTCAGCCACATGGGTCAATCCCCCTGCCAACTGGTGCTGACCGTCTGACAGCGCCTGCACCCGCTGGCCCAATTGCCCCATTTGATGCGCCAAAGGTTCCGACAGGCGCGCCGACAAGCGCGCCGCACGCACCGTCATGATCAACAAGATCACCATCAAAACACCCACTGCGGCCAGCGCCAGAAAAGCGAGCACCATAGGATCGCTCAACGTGATTTCGCTGCCCGAGATCGTCATCATGTGCGCCCAAACAACCGCTCAATATCACTCAATTTCAGCTCGACATAGGTTGGTCGGCCGTGATTGCATTGCCCCGAATGTGGCGTGGCTTCCATTTCGCGCAGCAACGCATTCATCTCTTCTGCCCGCATGCGCCGCCCCGATCGGATCGATCCATGACAGGCCACACGGCTCAAAATCGCTTCGATACGGGCCTGTACGGTTTGGCTGTCACCAAGATCGGCCAACTCATCCAAAATGTCCAAGACCATAGCTTTGGCGTTCACCTCGCCAAGGATCGCCGGGGTTTCACGCACCGCGATGGCGCCGCCTCCGAACGCGTCCAGCCCCAGACCAAGCTTTTGCAAGTCCTCTGCGATCTCAAGCAGTCGCGCACAATCACCGTCCGACAACTCTACGATCTCTGGGATCAGCAACGCTTGGGCCGCGACACCGTTTTCGGCCATTTGATTCTTGAGCTTTTCATAGACCAGACGTTCATGCGCGGCGTGCTGATCGACGATCACCATGCCGGTTTCGGTCTGCGCCACGATATAGTTTTCGTGCACCTGAGCCCGCGCAGCGCCCAAAGGCAGGGCCTCAACAACCGGCGCTTCGGGCAGCGTGCTTGCCACCGGCAGCTCTTCGACACGGGCACTATAAGTTTCTCCAAGATCCGCAAATCCGGGGGCCGCTGGGGCCTGCAGCTGATAGTTTTGCGCCCGTGCTTCGGAGGAGGGACGATCCATTTGATACACCCGCGCTGGCCCACCTGCGGGGATGGGTTCGGGGCGAAAGGCCCCCAATGTCGCGCCTGCCACAGTGGTTGACGCCCGGTGCCCCGCCTCGGCCAAGGCATGACGCAAGGCAGAGACGATCAAGCCACGCACCATCCCCGGATCGCGAAACCGCACCTCGGATTTGGCCGGATGGACGTTCACATCCACCAAATGCGGATCACATTCTACAAACAGCGCCGCCGCTGGGTGACGGTCGCGACTCAGGAAATCAAAATAGGCGCCGCGCAACGCGCCAATCAACAACTTGTCTTTCACGGGGCGTCCATTCACGAACAAGAACTGAGCCACCGCAGAGCCGCGCGAATAGGTCGGAAGCGCCGCAAAGCCTGTCAGATGCAGCCCCTCACGTTCCGCGTCAATCCGCAAAGCGTTCTCGGCAAACTCGGCCCCCAGAATACGCGCCAGACGACCTTGTAGCGCATCAAAGAGATCGCCGGTTTCAGGTTCGGCCCGAAACGACACACGCCCATCACCGCCCCCCGATACATCGCGCAGTGTAAATCCGATATGCGGCTCGGCCATCGCAAGCCGCTTAACAACGTCGCCGATTGCTTGGGTTTCGGCCCGATCCGTGCGCAAGAATTTGAGCCGCGCAGGGGTGGCATAGAACAGGTCGCGCAGCTCCACCACGGTGCCCTGATTGAGGGCTGCGGGGCGCACGGGGGAAATTTCACCGCCAGCAACGGTGATTTGGGCCGCTTCGGCCCCCGCCACACGGCTGGTGATTGTCAGTCGGCCAACGGCCCCGAGCGAGGGCAAGGCCTCGCCGCGAAATCCAAAACTGTGAATATCCAACAGGTCGGTGCCATCCATTTTTGAGGTCGCATGACGCGACATCGCCAAGGGCAGTTGGTCAACCGAAATGCCACATCCATCATCGGTCACTCGAATGATGGTTTTGCCGCCATCCGCGATGGCAATCTCAATGCGATGGGCCCCGGCATCAATGGCGTTTTCAACCAGTTCTTTCACCGCCGAGGCGGGACGCTCCACAACTTCGCCGGCAGCAATCCGATTGATCGTGCCTTCGTCTAGCTGTCGAATTACGGGCTGGTTTTCGCTTATATTGGGGGAGGCTTGTGACATACAACAATACCTAGCACATGGCTGGCCGATTCGACTATCATCGAAATCGGCACGCCAACTGAAATCAGGCCAAAGGCGGCGTTTGGTACAGGCGCACTTTCAGCCCCCCATGCGGCACAGGTGGCCCCGCAGGATCAAACGGCAATCCGGTGGCATTTGCCAAGGCACCATCGCTGGTCACGATCCCTACGCGCCAGCCCTTGAACCGCTCTTTCAGAACCTGCCCCATAGCCCCATGCAAGGAAAACAGCTGCTTCTTGTTGCCGATACGGGCACCATAAGGTGGGTTCACGATCACCAACCCGGCCGGGCCCTCGGGGCGCACAATGTCCCCTACCGCGGCCTGCACAAAGCGGGTGTTTTCGGCCACACCGGCACGCTGCGCGTTTTGAGTTGCAGCTTCAATCGCCCCTGCGTTGCGATCCGAGCCATAAAACATCAGATCGCTTGTTGTGCTTGGAGACGTGCGGCGCAGGGCCGCCAAAGCCTCAGGGTCGGCATTTGCCAAATTCTCAAAGGCAAACCCACGCGAGCGTCCGGGCTGTAGACCCAATGCGATTTCAGCAGCTTCAATCACAAACGTGCCCGATCCGCACATCGGATCATAAACCGGCTGGGTGCCATCATATCCCGCAGCCCCCAAAAACAGCGCCGCTAGGGTCTCGCGCATGGGCGCTTTGCCCACGGCTTCTTTGTGGCCGCGTTTGTGCAGGCTTTCGCCCGAGGTATCGAGGCTGAACTGCACAAGATTGTCCTCGATCCGGGCGCGGATTTGCACCGTTGCCTCGTCGGATAGGGGGGCGCCCAACTCTTCTTTGATCGCGGTTTCGATACGCTGCTTAGCGGCGCCAGCGTGATAGATTTTGGATTTCTTATTGGTGCTGACTTCGACCCGCACTGGCTGATCTGGACGCAGATACTCGGCCCACGCAAATTTGCGAGACCGCTTGTCCAGCTGCGCAAGATGAAAGGCACGAAAGGCCCCAATCCTTGCCAGAATTCGGGTGGCCCCACGCAGGTCCAAATTGGCACGCCAAACATCCGACCAACCACCAGTCAGCGTCACTCCACCGGGCACATAACGCACATCGGCAAAGCCTTTGGCACGGGCTTCGATGGCCAACACAGGTTCAAGCCCCGGAGGCGCGGCACAGAAAATTTCGAATTTGCTATCCATCGGCGTTGATTAGCCGGGAAAACCGCTGGTGGCGATAGGAAACTGCGTTAGCCCTTAACCGCCGCCTGGTACCACGCCACAATCTTGGCCCGCTCATGGGCCTCCATATAGGAAAGGTTGGCTGGCGGCATCGCCGTGGTCAGGCCGGAATGCAGGTAGATTTCGCGCGCCTGACGGGCGATTTGATGTGGTGTTTCCAGATGCACCCCCTTGGGCGCCCAATGCAGCCCCTCCCAACCGGGTTCTGCCGCGTGACACATCGAACAGCGCCCCATGACAATGTCCGAAACCTCGCCGAACCCCTCAGCTTCGGCAAATCGCAACGCCGCACCCTGCGCTTCGTAGGGTTCTTCGGCGCGAAACATCGGTGCCGTTGACAGCCACATCACCAGCAAGAACAGCAATGCCGTGGCCAGCCAAGTCCAGGTTGGATTGCCCTTTCGCGCATGCAACGAGTTGAAATAATGGCGGATTGTCACCCCCATCAAGAAAATCAAACTGGCGATGATCCAATTGTGCTCGCTGGCAAAGGCCAAGGGATAGTGGTTCGACAGCATCATGAAGATAACTGGCAACGTCAGATAATTGTTGTGGGTCGAGCGCTGTTTGGCAATTTTGCCATAGATCGGATCCGGCTTTCGACCGGCGATCAAATCCGCCACCACAATCTTTTGGTTGGGGATGATAATGAAGAACACGTTGCCGCTCATCAAACTGGCGGTAAAGGCCCCAAGATGCAGCAAAGCGGCCCGGCCTGAAAACACCGATGTGTAGAAATAGGACATGCCAACAAGAACCGCGAACAACGCCACCATCAGGGCGGTCTGACTTGCGTTCACAAAGACCTTGCACAGAAAGTTGTACGCCAACCACCCAAGCGCCAAGGACAGCAGAGAAATCACAATCGCCCAGCCGGACGAAATGTCCCAGACCAGCGGATCGACCAGATAAAATTCTGCGCCCAGATAGTAGACCACCGCCAAAAGCGCGAAGCCTGACAACCATGTTGCATAGCTTTCCCACTTAAACCAAACCAGCCCATCCGGCATATTTGCCGGGGCCACGAGGTATTTTTGAATGTGGTAAAAGCCGCCGCCGTGGACCTGCCACTCTTCGCCATCTGCGCCTGTCGCAAGGTTGCGATCCCGGTGCAGGCCAAGATCTAAGGCAATGAAATAAAACGATGACCCGATCCAAGCGATGGCGGTGATGACGTGCACCCAGCGCACGGCGAATTCTAACCATTCGCCGATGGCGGCAAAATCATACATGGGTCGCTCCTGTTCTTTAATTGAAAGCAGACTATCGCCTGCGCCACTTGTTTGTTAATTCTTCAAATCAGCTCAGCAGTTTCAAGAGATCGTTGATAATGGCTTACATAAATAATATCCGGATGTTCGTCCGTGTCTATGAATTGAGCAATATGAGCGCTGCTGCGCGCGATCAACGCACCTCACCGGCTGTTGCCTCGTCCCGGATTGCAGAGTTGGAAAAGCATTTAGGCGTCCGCTTGTTCAACCGAACCACTCGCGCCTTGCACCCTACAGAACATGGTAAGCTGTTCTACGAAGGCGCGTGTAATGTCCTACAAGCGGTGGAAGACGCCGAAGCCCGGGTCATGGAGGCCACGCAATCGCCGCGCGGCACCGTGTTTGTCGCCGCTCCACTGGGCATTGGACGCCGCTTTATTGCCCCCGCCGTGCCGGCCTTCAAGGCGCTCTATCCGGAAATCGAAGTGCGCTTGCGACTGTCAGATCGGGTGATTGATGTCACGGGCGAAGGCCTTGATTTGGCGTTTCATCTGGGCCCGCTAAAGGAAAGCGATCTCAAGGTTCGCGTCATTGCGGATTGTGAACGGTTGCTTTGTGCCGCCCCCTCTTATGTTGACCGCCGCGGCTTGCCTCAAAGCGGCAGCGAATTGGTCAGTGACAAGCACGATTGTCTGAACCTCCGGTTTCCAGGGGCCAAAGAGTTTCGCTGGACGTTGCAAACCGAAACCGGCTTGCAGCAGTTTGACATTGCCGGTCCCTTTGAAAGCGATGATGGCGATGTCTTGACCGGTTGGGCCTTGGACGGCGCCGGAATTGTGATGAAACCCTACTTCGAGGTGGTGGATCATTTGCGGTCAGGCGACTTGGTGCCCGTGGCCACTAAGACACCTCCGGTTGCAACTCAACTGGTGTGTTTGTCATCCAGTCGACGGCTCCGGGACCCCAAGGTACAGCTTTTCTTAGAGTATATGACCCGCATTTGTCGTGAAAAACTATCAGTGGCGGCCCGAGACTTACAAAATGACGGAAATACTTCGGAAGATGAAGTAAAACAGACATCCTAGAAAAAGGTAATATTTCAAACGATTTGCGTTTTGAAAAGGGACTCAGTTGTTCTGCTAAATGCTTAATAGTAGAGCACTCAAGTTTACCAATCCCTATTTTTTCGCCACTAATACACTTAATGCGAAAGCGTCACTCGCGTTAAAGGTTAAATCACCTCTACTAAAGTATGTACTACGGCAACACATTCGATCTCTTTAGTATATAACGACAAGAATAATTTGTCTGAAGCCACTAACTTAAACTAGCAAAGCGGTGATTAACGACGCTTTGGATTTCAATTCGCAAGACCCGGCAAACAGGGCCTGTCGATAGAAACCAGATTTTTTGGCGTTCGGTATCCTGGGGAGGACACCATAATCACGCAAAGCTGCACTTAAACCGCTGCTCCTGTTGGGCAACGGCCCTGTTTTTGAAGCCTGTTGCCAATTCGCAACCGAAACGTCCGCAACCGTGAGGCGCAACGTATGGAACGAAGCACAAAGAGCATCAACGCGCTGGTATATTTACTGGCTGTTGTCGCACTTGTTGCTGGCTATCTGGTTGTTTCTGGGCTTCTCAAGCGGAACTATCAGAGCATTCTGAGCATCCAACTCGAAGATCATCAGGCCACGGCGCACACCACCATTTCCAAATGGGTCGAGTCGCGGAAGCGCGAAATAACCGCCGAAGCCAAACTGCCGCTCTTGTTCAAAAGCGCGCATGCCTTGATCGATCTGGGGCATGATCGCCAGTCGCTTATTTCACATCCGACGCAAAGTGAAATGCGGTCTCATTTTGCGCCCTATATGACCAGTAATCATATCAAGGGGTATTCAATCATCGCCTTGAACGGGACCACATTGGCCTCTTCGAGCACCGAAGCGATTGGGCTTCCGAACATCTTGTCCTCCCAACCGGAATTGTTTGCCAATGTGTTGCAGGGTGAAACCGTGATTTCACGGCTGCAGCGGTCTGCGGTCCCGATGACCCTGCCGGCCAATCTGGTAAACAACATCACCAATTTCGCAGCTGCACCAATTTTTGATCCGCGCGGCAATATCATCGCGATCTTTGCGCTGCGGCTGGCCCCCAAAGAAGATCTGTTTGAGCAGGCTCATTTCCGCGAAACCCGCTCTGGGATGCTGACCTACGCCTTCAACTTTGACGGCGCAGTGCTCACCAACATCGACGAAATTCAACGGCGCCGGGATGCAGGTACACTGCGCCCCTTTGATGATCTGATCTTAATGGAGCCACAAAGCGGGACGGCACATTCCGAATTCATTTTGCCG
The DNA here is from genome assembly GCA_049116315.1 of Thalassovita sp. Classification (GTDB taxonomy): domain Bacteria; phylum Pseudomonadota; class Alphaproteobacteria; order Rhodobacterales; family Rhodobacteraceae; genus Thalassobius. Next base: position 326,954 of record JAGDZD010000001.1, on the reverse strand, counting down.
GTGCGGATGGTTCTGCAAGGCTCTACTGGGCAATCGACAACCGGATATATCAACGCCTCTGGCCAATCGTCGATTGGCGCGTGGAGCATCGTGGAAGAGTTGGGCATCGGTATTGCCGTCGAGATGTCACGCGACCGCGCCTACGAAATGTCGCGCTTTTTCGAAACGCTCACCATCGTTGCCTTCTCGATTGGATTGTTGGTGGCAACCGTAGTCTTTCTGATCATGCTCGAAGTCGGCCACAAGGTTGATCTGCACCGCAAAAAGCTAATGGCGACACTCTCGGCGACACGAGACGTGAATTTCCAAATTGATTCCTCGGGCACGATCTCCAGCGTGAATAAAGCACTGGATAAAGTCTTTGGCGTGGACCACGAACTGGCAGTGGGCAAGAACGTTTCCTCCTTCTTGGAGTTGGGGCCCGAAGGCGTCACCTCTATTTCACACGGCACGTTGCTGGCCTTATCCCAAAAGAACAGCACAGAGATGATCCGCGCCACCGGTATTCGCAATGACGGCAGCCCGTTCCCTATTGCGATCCAAGTAGAACCGATGGAAACCGGTAATCATTTAGAATCTCAGCAATATCTTCTTGTTGTCCATGACTATAGCGAAATTGAACGGCGCGAGACCGAACTGCGCACCGCATTGAAAAATGCCGAAGCAGGTCAGCGCACCAAGACGTCTTTCTTGTCAACGATCAGCCACGAACTGCGCTCTCCTCTGATTTCGGTCATTGCTGCTCTAGAGCTGTTGGTGGAGCGCACCAAATCCAACGACGATCGCAATCTGCTGGATTCATCGCAACGCTCGGCACAGATGTTGTTGGGGATCATCGATGACATTCTGGATTATTCGCGGATGGAATCCGACAGCCTGGCCCTGACCAATCAAGATGTTGTGCTAGAGAATGTGCTGTCTGATGTAACGGATATTCTGCGGTGGCAGGCCTGGAACAACCAAGTGTCTTTGGTGCCCTTCTGCGCGCCAAACTTGCCAATGGTTAAGGCCGATGGGCTGCGCCTGCGGCAGATCCTGATGAACCTTGTCAGCAACGCCATCAAGTTCAGCTCGCAGATGCGCCAACACGGCGAAGTTCAAGTCTCTATTTCAGGACGTATGTCCAAAAAGGGGTCGCTCTATGTGGTCTTGACGGTGCGCGACAATGGCATTGGCATGGCGCAACAAACCATGGACCAGATCTTTCAGCCATTCACACAGGCCGACAGCACCATCCGGCGCCAATATGGCGGAACCGGTTTGGGTCTTTCGATCACCGATCGTCTGATCAAGATGATGGACGGGCATATCTCGGTCAGCAGTGACCTAGGAGAGGGCACGCTGTTCTCGGTTGAGATCCCGCTGGAAACCAGCGACGCGGTGAATGCAGAGGCCCCAGCCGCCCAATCCCTAGAGGATCTGAAAGTACTCTATGTGGGCGCAGACGCCGAAACCCAAAAAGTGGTGCAGGCCTATGTTGAATATGCTGGCGCGCAACTTCAAACCCTGCCCGTCCCCGGGCAAGGGACCGTGACGCCGGAGTCTGATCTGGTGGTTGTCCAAGGGGACACCGCCTCAATCACTGAAGAGCTGGCCGCCAAATTCGACTGTCCCGTGCTCGAAATTACCAATTATGGTCGCGAAGTGGACCCAGCAGAAGCGAAGAACACCCGTATTGCGGTAACCTCCTTGGTGCCATCTGTGTTTCTGCCCGCGCTCACCAGCCTGAAAACGGGCGATAAGGTGCCCGCGGCGCCGTCCTTAAAGATGCTGCCGCAAAGCAAGGTCTTGCTGGTGGAAGACGATCAGATGACCCGCGAAATCACACTGCGGATGCTCAAGCAACTGGGCATTGCCGCTGACGCGGTGGTCAATGGCGAAGAGGGTCTTAGCCTGTGGCGTTCCGGGCAATACACGCTGCTGCTGTCAGACTGTCATATGCCCATCATGGACGGGTTTCAGATGGCCGCCAGCATCCGTGGCGAAGAAGAAAAACGCCACCTGCCTAAGACACCGATCATTGCTGTGTCGGCGGATTTGACCATGGAAATTCAGCGTCTGTGTGAAGATTGCGAGATCAACGAATATGTGCCCAAGCCGCTGACACCCGCGAAGTTGAAGGTGATTTTGAACACCTATATTTCGAACGGCAAGACGCATTTGGATTCCTGATCCAACGGGTGTCACGCCCTGACACTTGAACAGGCCCAAAACAAAAAGGCGCTCAGAAACCTGAGCGCCTTTTGCATTTAATCTGGACCGTCTTAAAAGAAGATATCTGACAGATCATCATCTGCAGCGGCCTCTTCGGCCGGGGCAGCGGCAACGGTTTCCACGTGGCCAGCGGCCTCTTCCTTGGCTTCGGCAAGACCCGGCAATTGCGAGAACATCACATCTTGGATGTCGCGTTCAGCCTGCATTGTGTAGCACTGATAAAGCTCGTCGAGGTGCTGAATGAACATCTCACTTGGCTCTAGATCTGACAAAGGCAGCGGTTCAATGGTGACCGGATCAGTCTTGGCCAAATCTTCCAGTTCTTGGAAAAAGGCAAAGAAGCTGGCGGCCGCGCTTGTGATCGACCGCGCAATCTTGGGCGCGTCCGTGTTCAGGCTTGGCAACAGTTTTTGCAAAACGGTGCGTGCCTCGGTCAATGTGGGATCGTCTTCCCCCATGCCTTCGATTTCTTGAGTGATGTTGCCCGCATCGCGACGGGCCCATTCGGCCACACGCTGTTTGGTCTGCTCCATCGTGTCTGAGAATTGCTCAAACGTGCCGGGAGCTTCGGAAATCACCTCGTTGATCTGCTGAGAGATCATGATCATATCCATCGCCTGCTTAAAGCCGCGGGCACAGGTGATGATGGTGTTCAAAGACGCCAGCTGCATTTGGAAGGCATGATCAGACAAAGTCTTGCTGCGTGTCGCAAGGGCATCGTCGGATTCTTTCAAGCGGCCTTGCGCTTCGGCTTCGGACTGAGCACTGGCTTCGAAATCAAAACCTGTCTCTGTCGAGGTCTGGCTGGCGGCACTTAGGTTTGCTGCACCTTCTTCAAACGAAATCGCAATTTTACGGCACTGTGACAGGAACTCGTCCTGACGATTGGCCAGATCCGCCAACAGTTGGCTGGCTTTGCGCGTATCAGTAACCGCCTCGGTCACCGTTTGCTGCATCTGAGCGCGCGCCAATGTCATCAAGGCACGGGCCTCCATCGACATCGGAGAATACCTATTGGCAAAGTCGGCAACTTTGCGGACGTGCTCGGCCCGTTGACGGCTGCGATCGCCAACTTGCAAAGCTGAAATCACTTCGGAAACATCGCGCTCAGCACCGGTGACGAACTCGGCCAGCCAAGTAGAGGCCGAATGCGCGGCTTTCATGCCGGTTTCCAAAGAGGTCAAAGCACGGTCCAAAGACTGCGCTTTGGGTTTGAGCGAGGACAGCAAAGCACTGGCCCGCTCTTCGACGTTGTGACCCATTTCATCGGTGGCGGTCACAATGGAGTCGATGACTTCGAACATTTCGGACACAAGGTCGGTGGCGTCGCCAGAAATGTCAGAGATACTTTCCGCAAGACGCACAAGCTGTGCGCCCAGTGCTCGGTGGCGGTGGCCTTGGGCGATGATACGTGCGTTCAGCGATACAATGTTCGACGACTGAATGATCTTGGACAGATCTTTCAGGGTAGATGACATGCTGCGACTGTTGTCGCGCAAGTCTTGAACAAAGGATTTTGCATCGCTGCTATTGGCATCGATCTGCGCCATCAGTTCAGAGATCGCACGCTGGCGTTCACTGATTCTGGTCAGGTTTGCGGGTTCTAGCAGGCGCTCCAGATCGGAAACCCCACCACGTAATGTTTTGGTTGTATCGAACGCAAAGAACAATTTGTCGAGAATTTCGCTCAACACACTTTCCATACGTAGGAAAGGTCCATCATTTAACCCATGGACTGACACTGGCACCGCACCGAAGTCTCTCATTTTTTACCACCCTTTAACGCAACTTTGGCCAAATGCTCTTTGTCAAAAGCCATAATTTCGGCTGCGATTTTATTCAGGCTAACCGCTCGCTGAGCGCCGCCGCGTTCCATCGCTTCCCGAGGCATCCCATAAACAACGCAGGAGTCCTCGTCTTGAGCCAAAGTAACAGCCCCCGCGTCGCGCATCTCTTTCATGCACTGTGCGCCATCATCACCCATACCGGTCATGATCACACCCATCGCATTGCCACCTGCCTCGATTGAGGTCGAGCGGAACAACACGTCAACCGACGGACGGTGGCGGCTGATTGGGGGCCCATCAATCACACGGCACACATAGGCACGGCCCACGCGTTCCAGCTTGATGTGATGACTGCCCGGGGCAATCACGGCCATGCCGCGTTCTAGCTTATCGCCATCACGGGCTTCTTTGACGTGGATTTCGCACATCTTGTTCAACCGGTTGGCAAACGCCTCGGTGAATTTTTCAGGCATGTGCTGTACAATCGCAATCGGAGGACAATCCGCCGGCAGTGCTTTGAGCACCTTGGCTAGGGCCTCGGTACCGCCTGTGGACGCACCAATCGAAACAAATGGCGGTGTTTTCACAACCGGTGGCAAATTGATATTGCGCGCCGGCATGATCGCATCTGGCGATTGCTTCTTTTGGGGCTTGATGTCGCGCACGGCGGCCCGCGCCTTGGCTTTGGGGTTCACCCGCGCATGAGAGGCCGCACGGACCGCATCACAGACGCGCATTGTGCCCTCGTCATCTTTTGACAACGCGCCAATGGACGACTTGGCCAAAACTTCAACCGCGCCCATTTCCAAGGCCTTCATCGAAGAAGAAGACCCGGCAGGGGTGTGGTTAGAACAGATGACAACCGGCATCGGATGCTGGGCCATGATGCGACGCAGGAAGGTCAAACCATCCATGCGGGGCATTTCGACGTCCAGCAACATCACATCAGGCAACCCTTTTCGCATCTTTTCAGCGGCATCAAAAGGGTCCTTGGCCATTTCCACGACTTTCAGGTCGGGGGCCGTTTCGATCATGTTTTTCAACATGGTTCGCGCCGTCAGTGAATCTTCGACGATCATCACTTTAATTGGGTCAGCAGAACGTGTGGCTGTCATCACATGGACTCCTTACGAAAGACCGCAGCGGCCAGCTGCTTGAGGCGGGGATCAGTGACGACGGCGGATTCTGAATGGCCAACAAACAAGAAGCCGCCAGGACGCAGGTGATCCGCAACCGATGTCACAACCCGGTGCTGAGTTGGTTCATCAAAGTAGATCAACACGTTGCGCAACATCACAACGTCCATCTGCTTATCTACGGGATAGCTGCGCGCCATGAGGTTCATATTGGCAAAGCTCACCCGGTCACGAAGGGGTTTGACAACCCGGGCCAGTTTTTTGCCGTCACTGGAGTGGCCCATCTCCAGATACTTGTCTTGCATGTCACCGGGGACATCGACAATTTCTTCCATGGTGTAGACGCCTTTGCGCGCCTTAGACACAACGGTGGTCGACAGGTCCGTCCCTAGGATCGAATACTGAAATCCAGAGGCACGTTTGGCGAATTCTGCCAAGACCATCGACGTGGTATAGGCTTCTTCACCTGTCGAACTTGCCGCAGACCACACTTTGAACGCCCGTGAAACCGGGTGCTTGGGCAGAATGTTCTGCACCATATATTTGAAGTGCGCATTCTCGCGGAAGAAGTCAGTCTTGTTGGTGGTCAAAACGTTGATGATGTGGGGCAGCTCTGCCTCCAGCAAACCATCTTCCATCACCGCCTTGAGGTAGGTTTTGATGTCAGGTGTTTTGGTGGCGCGAACGCGTTTGCGCAGGCGGCCCTCGATCATCGTGGTCTTGTTTTCAGGCAACTGAATGCCCGTAGCCTTTGTCACAATTTCGCACAGCTTCTTTTGCAGCTCGCGATTTGCGCTCATTACATTGGTTGTCATACCGCCTCTTTCGTGCCTGTTGCCGCGTGGAATTCTTGGATCACTTCTGAACTCATCATGCCGTCCAGGTTCAAAACGGTGACAAAGCCACCATCCCGGCGTCCGACGCCTTCGACCATGCGGTTGTCCCAGTTCAGCAAGCCGTCTTGAGCAAATTTTTCGAGACGATCATCATCAAGACGCGTCACTTCGATCACGCGGTCAGCACGCAGGCCAACAGCGGCTTCAGTGTCACCAATTTTCACCCACAGAACGATGACCCGTGTGTCAGGCTCGTCTTCCCGGTAAGGCAGCGCCAGCAGCAGACGCAGGTCTGCCACCATGATGCTTTCGCCGCGCAGGTCGATGTAGCCCAGCAAGAAGTCAGGTGAATGAGGCAGGCCCGTCACCGGTTTGGGGTCCAAGATCTCTTTGACCCGAGACACGGGAAGAGCCACAACCTCCTCGCCCAGTCCACAGGTTAAAAAGGTCTTCTGCAGCTCGTCGGATTGCATTTGTTGGTCAAACATCTTGGGCCTCCTCGATGCGACGAGGGGGGGTGGCCCTCTGTCCGGACTGAGCCGGTCGCGTGTTGAAATCTAAATAAATCATCTACTGTTCGCGCTTTTCTCTCTGGGGCCTTAGGCCGTTTCCTGGGTTGGAACTGCGCCAAGATAGGTCTCGGCGATTTTTTCCAGATCGATCAGGTTCACAAAGCGGTCATTCCATCGTCCGATGCCTTTGATGGCCCCCGCAGGCCAACGTGTGCCAACGGTGGGGACTTTTTGCAGGCTTTCAGGATCAAGCGAGAGCACCGCGTGAACCTTTTCAGCAATCAGACCCAAGGACATGGTGCCCGCTTCAAGCGACAGCTCCAGCACAAGGATACGCGTGTCGATATCGAACTCGCGCTGCGGCATCTCAAAGAGAGGGCGCAGATCCGTGACCGGATACACCACACCGCGCACATTCATCAGACCGGCGGAATAGATGTCGGCCATAGGCACGCGGGTGATCCGAGGTGGCTCAAGCACTTCACGCAGGATGCGTGTGGGAACGGCCAACAGCTCGTCCCCCATTTCGAAGGCGACCAGGTTTTGCAGGTCGTCATTGGTTTCGGATACAACAGCTAGGGTCATGCCGCTTGCTCCTTATTGGCTGAACTTACACCTTGCGAACGCACCAGTTGCGCCACGTCGATAATCAAAGCAACGTCGCCATCGCCAAGAATTGTAGCTCCGGAGAAGACATTCAGGCGGCTGTGCATTGGAGACAGCTGCTTGATGACGGTCTGGTAAGAGCCAATGATCCGGTCAACAGCCAGACCAACCTGTGCATCGCCGGCTTTCACCAGAACGACTTTGGGGTGCTCTTCTTGTTCGCCGGTACAATCAAAGATCTGACGCAGACGCAGGATTGAAACCAGCTCTTCGCGCAGTTCGATGACGGTGGTTGGGTCATCACCTTCTTTGACTTCGGATGGTTGTTCCACGATGCCTTCGACGGCTGCCAATGGGATGGTGAAGCGTTCTTCGCCAACCTGCATCAACAGACCTTCGATGATCGCCAACGTCAGTGGCAAGCGCAGAGTAAAGCTGGAACCCCGGCCCAATTCGGACTGGATCTCAACAGAGCCGCGCAGACCCTCAACGGTGGTTTTAACAACGTCAGTACCAACACCACGCCCCGACAGATCGGTCACTTGCTCTGCCGTCGAGAAGCCAGGCTCCATCAACAGGGCAAAGATTTGCGAGTCTTCCAACATGTCGTCTTCGGTGATCAAGCCACGCTCGATGGCGCGTCCGCGGATAAACTCTGGATCCAGACCCTTGCCATCGTCCTTCACGCTGATCAGCACGTCCGCACCAGAATAGCTGGCGCTCAATGTGACGGTGCCGCGTGTCGGCTTGTTGTTGTTGATCCGTGTCTCGGAATCTTCGAGGCCGTGATCAACCGCGTTGCGGATGATGTGAACCAGAGGATCAGACAGTTTTTCAATAACGGTTTTGTCCAGCTCGGTCTCTTCGCCTTCGATTACAAAGTCAAAGTCCTTGCCTGTTTTGGCAGCCAAATCGTGGCTCAGACGTTGGAAACGACCCGTGATCGAGGACAATGGAGTCAGGCGAATTGCCATGGTGGTATCGCGCAGACCCAGCGCCAGACGCTGAATGTTTTCAACCACTTCGGTCAATCCAGCATCGCCCAGCTTGGTCGCAAGATCAGACAGGCGGGCTTCGGCAATCACCAACTCGCCAACGCGGTCCATGATGTCATCAAGGCGTTCGGCCGAAACGCGCATCTGCACATTGGCGCTGCCCGATTTCTTGTTGCCGGCTGCCTTTTTGCCTTCGGCTTTGGGCGCGTCTGATTGCGCTTCAGCTTTCGGTGCTTCATCTGCTGCCGCGACTTCGGCGCGGATTGCTTCGAGGGACAGCTCCATTTGATCTTCGTGGAACATAAAGACGTCACGAATGGCGCCTTCGTCAGCTGCCGCTGGCAGGCTCACTTCCCAAGCTGTGTGCAGATGAGAAGGTTCCAGTTCACTCAGAACCGGCACATCTGCGGGTACCGCTTTGATTTCGGTGCCTTCGCCGCCGATTTCAGCCAGCTCGTCCAGCATCGCCACTGGGTTGCCGCCAATTTCCATGAAATCTGGTGGCAGCTTGAACTTCAGCATCCAACCTTCGATTTCACCTTCGCTGGAGGCCGCCGCAGGGGCGTCCTCTTGGGCGTCGTCTGCTGCGCTTGCGGCTGGGGCTTCACCAGAGGTGGCCGCGGCCAGCAGCGTCTTCAGCTCAGCATCTTGCGACTCTGGTGGCTCTTCACCTTCCAGCAACGCAACGATCAGATCATAGGCTTTCAGCGACACTTCGATCAGTTGCGGTGTCACCACCGAATTGCCCGAGCGAACCGCTTCGAATGCCGCTTCAAAGTCGTGGATGAATTCGGCCAAGCGCGAATAGCCAAACATCGCGCCTGTGCCTTTGAGGGTGTGCAGGTCACGGAAAACCTGTGTCACCAACTCCATATCCTCAGGGGTGCTGTTGAGTTGCAACAGCGCGTCCTGCAGGCTTTCGATCAGAGACTCGGTCTCCTGACGAAAAATTTCCTGGGTTTCTGCATCAATCATTAACCAACCACCTTCTTAACAACGGCCAGCAACTTGGCCTGTTCAAACGGTTTCATCACCCAGCCCAAAGCACCGGCGGAGCGCGCTTGCTCTTTCAGATTGCCTTCGCTTTCCGTGGAGAGGAAAATGATGGGCACACCGCTTGAAGAAGGGTCATCGCGATAGGCTTGGATGAATTCCAACCCTGTCATGTTCGGCATATTTTGGTCGGTGATGACCATGTCAAAACGTTTGCCTTTGGCTGTTTCCAGACCTTCGGCACCGTCTTCACACTGGGTCACATCATACCCTTCGCCTTGCAAGGTCATGGCCACCATTCGTCGAACGGATGGCGAATCGTCGATAATCAGGATCTCTTTACTCATTTCAATTCAACCTTCTGCAAAGTGTGGCTTAAGCGGCGTCTGGCAGCATGTTTTCGAACCCAGTACGGGCAAACATCGCGCCAAAGACGTCATTATTTTCGGAAAATTCGGTGATTACGGCTGGGGCGATACGGCCCTCGTTCGCGGCGGCGCAGAGGATTTGGCCCAAAGCAAACAGCACTGTTTGCGGCGTATCTTCGGCCAGCTCGGGCTCAATTTTGAACTGCGAGTCCCCGTCGGCCCCCGCCAATTCATCCCGGATCGGTCGGAGCACTTCGAATGTGCTGGTGCTGTCCAGAGCGATCTTCAGAGCTGTCTCAGACATTTTAAATTCCCTTGCTGTGCGGCGCGGTCCCATGGGGAAATCCGCAAGATGGTGGTCACTGGTTACGTGGCGCCAGATTTGGCGCTCAGGGCGAAAGTCCCGGCGGAAGAAACCGCCGAGACCAAGTCTTTAGGATGCCAACTGGAAGTCGGTGTCGTCATCGTCGGCTTCGCCCATTCCCTTGAACAGGTCGTCGCCGTCATCGCTGTCGTCTTCCGCAACAACAAAGGTCGGCGCTTCATCGACATCCCCGCCTTCAACACGGAAGAAGGAAATCACTTCGGCCAGTTGCTCTGCTTGGCTCGACAGCTGAGTTGCCGCGCTCGACAGCTCTTCTGAGGCTGCAGTGTTTTCCTGGGTCACGTGATCCAGACGCTGAACCGAGTCGTTGATCTGGGTCGACCCGATCGCCAGCTCACGAGACGCCGCCGAAATATCGCTGACCAAAGAAGAGGTCTTTTCGATGTTCGGCACCAGATCCTGAAGCATGTCACCGGCTTTGGTGGCGGACTGGACTGTTTCAGTGGACAGAGCAGAGATTTCCGCCGCAGCTTTCTGACTGTTTTCAGCCAGCTTGCGCACCTCAGAGGCAACAACCGCAAATCCACGACCATGCTCACCCGCTCGGGCCGCTTCGACCGCAGCGTTCAGAGCCAACAGGTCGGTCTGACGGGCGATTTCTTGCAGAACGTTGATACGCTCGCCAATCGTTTTCATCGCCGTCACAGCTTCGGACACGGCACCACCAGAGACCAAGGCGTCATTGGCGGCTTTGCTGGCCATTTCTTCGGTTGTTGTCGCGTTATCCGAGCTGGCAGAGATGTTTGCAGACATCTCTTCAACCGCGGCAGACACTTCTTCGGTAGATCCGGCCTGAACGCTTGCGCCTTCGGACAGAGATTCCGATGTGCCTGCCATCTCGTTTGCACCTGCTGCCAGGTTGCTGACCGCAGAAGAAACGTTTTGCACCGTATCGCGCAGCTTGATGACCATGTCATTTTGCGCATTCAGCAAATCCGAAATCTCGTTGTTGCCATGCACATTTGCAGTGGTACGCAGATCCCCACCAGCCACTTGACGGGCCAATGCGATCGAACGGTTCAGACCTTTGGACAGGCTGCGAACAATGAAGATAGCCGATAGAACAACAACCAGCGTTGCAACGGCCGTTGCGACAAGCAGGTTAAAGCGTGTTTCGACGAACTGCGTTTCGGTCACGTCGACGGAACCCGCAAGGTTATCGGCGTATAAAGCTTGAATTTTGTCGGCAATTTCACCGGCCGCTTTGATCGAGACTTGCGACTGGTGGTGATAAATTTCGTTCGCCAATGGCATACCGGCCAATTCGAAATTGATCGCGCTGATGTTGTACTCGCGGAAATCGTTCAGATGCATGCTCATTTCGGCAAGCATTTTCTTTTCCTCTGGCGTCGCCAGCTTCATCAGATCCCCGATAACGGTTTCGAGAATGGCATATTTCTTTTCCATACCCGCTTGCAGGTTCGGAATACGCTCTGGATCGTCATTGCCGCCGGACCATCCAATCAGGATGTTCGCCACATCAAGGCGGATGCCTTGGCCCAGAATATAGATCTGGTTCACATAGAGCAGTTTGCTGGCTTCGACGTCAGCCACTTGGTGCAGCGACTTGTTCGCATCTTCTAAAGCTTTGATGGCAACAAACAGGCTGCCAGCGAAGATCAAGAACACGGCAGTGAAGGTCAATGCCAGCCTTGTTTTCAGGGTAAAGCGCATTTTGCGGTCCTTCTTGGAGATATTCAAATGAGTGGTGGGTTAGGGGGACGGGACGTTAAGTGCTCAGCCGCCTCCTGGATCAGGACTTGTTACTGTTGCACTTCGCGACCGAGGACCCACCGCTTGGGAAGAGGACCGGAACCTTACGATTTGATTGAACTGGAACATCGGAACAAAAACCCAAACTAGTTAGACACTGGGCGCAAGAAGCGCTGTGACTAAGAAAACGACCCATTCCCAGAGATTTTAACCTTCTGTTCGAATTGTTCAGGCACGGCATACATCCGATTGATTCAAACATACCCCAAAGTATGTAAATTCACCTTTGGCGCGTGTATTTCGGGGCTGTTTCCTCGGATAAGAGGCAATTTCATCCACAGCTGGATTAGGCTGCCCCCAGCCTCTGCGATCGGTTTTGATGAAAAATTCGGGCAATTTCGACGTATTTCCCGCCAACAACCCGCCTAGATGGTCGACGACTTTGGTACGATCGAACTAGACCGATCGGCGCAGACGAATTCCCTAAACGATTCAACGATTTGCATAACTAAAAGCGTGATTTTAGAACTTTGGTATGCGACAAATCTGACATCTGAATTTGAATATTGGAGTGCATCGCGATGAAAGCTCATTTGCCCAAGATCGTTGCTATTTTCATCGTGGTGTTCATCATTTTTATGATCTGGCACACCTTTTCAATCGGCGTCTAGAGCGGCGAAAAACGACAAAGGGGCGCCCAAAATGCCCAGCGCCAGATGCGAAATTTTGATGAGATAGTCAGCTGGCCGTTTTGCAGCCGACCTTATTTATTTCAGTAAACATTTGACCTGTTTCCAAAAGATCAGTCGAAGATATTTCCAATGACTTTCAGTTGAATACAAAAGTAGTTTTCACCCATTGAGGGAAGTGAGTTATTCATATTCAGCAAATGATTAGGAATGGAAAAATCGATGACAGAACAGTTTTCTTTTGAGGTAGCTTCATCATCCACCGGGGAAATCTACCATGTGTGCGTTGCACGAGAAGGATCAAACCTAACGTGCACCTGCACTTGTCCTGCAGGGCAGAAGCGGACAGCCTGTAAGCACCGCCTTGGCATCCTCCAAGGACGCGATGGAGGTGTCACAGGAGGGGATGTCGAGAGCATTGCTCGCATGCCGGCTCTCTTGAACGGAACCGATGTCGAAGAAGCAATGAATGACCTATCGACCATCGAGCTGGAAATGGCAGCTCTGAAGAAGAGAGTAACGGCTGCGAAGAAAGCTCTTGGCCGCGTTCTAGATGATTGATTAGGGGGATCACGCCGGTGGCACTGCCCCTAATTGACGGATGGCGCGCCCGATAAGGACGCGCCAATTTCCCTTAGATCAGATCAAATCGATCGGCGTTCATCACCTTGACCCAAGCGGCGACAAAATCGCTTGCAAAGGCTTGGCCTGCATCCGCCTGAGCATAGCGTTCCGCAAGCGCACGCAGCTGTGAATTTGACCCAAACACCAAGTCCACGCGAGAGGCAGTCCACTTCACAGACCCCGACGCTCGGTCCTGAACCTCATAGAGGTCATCTTCGACAGGAACCCATGCGTTGCCCATGTCCAAAACATTGACCAAGAAGTCTGTGCTGAGCTGACCGGGACGATCGGTAAAGACGCCGGTTTCGCTTGCGTTGTGGTTGGCACCGAGCACCCGCAACCCAGCGACCAGCACGGTCATTTCCGGAGCACCAAGCCCCAAGAGTTGCGCGCGATCCACCAACAGCTCTTCTGCCGACACAGAGAACTTGCCCTTCAGGAAGTTGCGGAAGCCGTCTGCGATTGGCTCCATCGGGGCAAAGCTTTCGGCGTCGGTTTGCGCTTCGGTGGCATCCATCCGACCCGGTGCAAAAGGCACGTCAACTGGGGTGCCTGCGGCCTGAGCGGCGTTTTCAATGGCGACATTCCCCGCCAGCACAATCAGATCCGCCAGCGACACAGCTGCGCCTGTGGCGTTAAAGCTGTCTTGAATGCCCTCCAGCACGCCCAGAACTTTGGCCAGCTGTGCCGGTTGGTTGACCTCCCAATCTTTTTGCGGTGCCAGACGAATGCGTGCCCCATTGGCACCGCCACGTTTGTCGGACCCGCGGAAGGTCGATGCCGACGCCCAGGCTGTTGAAACCAGCTCAGACACCGTCAGATCAGAGGCTTGGATCATGGATTTCAGCGTGGTGATGTCCGCCGCATCGATCACCTTTGTTGCGGCAGGGATCGGATCCTGCCAGATCAGATCTTCCTCTGGAACTTCGTCCCCAAGATAAAGCGTCTTTGGCCCCATATCCCGGTGTGTCAGCTTGAACCATGCCCGCGCAAAGGCGTCGGCAAACTCATCAGGGTTCTGATGGAACCGACGCGCAATCGGTTCATAGATCGGATCGGTTCGCAGTGACATATCTGCCGTGGTCATCATCAATTTTACGGGCGCGTCCGAGCCATCAACCTCTGGGGCGTGATGCGCAGCGTCCAGATCAACCGCATGCCAGATATGTGCGCCGGCGGGGCTTTTGGTCAGCTCCCACTCATAGTTAAACAACGCATCAAAATAGCCATTGTCCCATTGAGTTGGGTTGGCTGTCCAAGGACCTTCGACGCCGCTGGTGGTGGTATGAACGCCTTTGCCACTGGCAAAGTCATTGATCCACCCCAATCCTTGGGCTTCGATCCCAGCGGCTTCTGGTTCCGGTCCAACAAGTTCAGGATCCCCAGCACCATGCGCCTTACCAAAGGTGTGCCCCCCTGCAATCAACGCAACGGTTTCTTCGTCGTTCATCGCCATGCGGCCAAAGGTGTCGCGGATATCCAAGCCAGAGGCCGCAGGGTCAGGATTGCCGTTTGGCCCCTCTGGGTTCACGTAGATCAGGCCCATCTGCACGGCGGCCAGTGGGTTCTCTAGCTCGCGCTCGCCGCTATAGCGATTGTCACCCAGCCATTCGACTTCGGTGCCCCAATAGACATCTTCTTCAGGTTCCCAAACATCAACACGGCCACCGGCAAAGCCAAAGGTTTTCCCACCCATAGACTCGATCGCACAGTTGCCCGCGAGGATCATTAAATCCGCCCAAGAAATCTGGTTGCCGTATTTTTGCTTGATCGGCCACAAAAGGCGGCGCGCCTTATCAAGGTTGCCATTGTCCGGCCAGCTGTTGAGCGGTGCAAAGCGTTGGGTCCCGGTGGACCCACCCCCACGGCCATCAGCCGTGCGATAGGTGCCCGCACTGTGCCACGCCATGCGGATGAACAGCGGCCCATAGTGACCATAGTCCGCGGGCCACCAATCTTGGCTATCCGTCATCAACGCATAGAGGTCTTGCTTGAGGGCTTTCAAATCCAGTGACTTGAAGGCCTCGGCATAGTCAAATCCATCATTCATCGGATTAGACGCATCTGAATGCTGGTGCAAAATACGCAAATTCAGCTGGTTGGGCCACCAATCTGCGTTGGACGTACCGCCTTGGCCTGTGTTCACTGGTGCGCCGTGCATGACCGGGCATTTCCCTGCGTTTTCGTTGTTTCCGTCCATTTTGCTCTCCGTTCAATGCTGAATTGGCTCGTAGGTGTGTCAAAACGATCTGCGCGTGTTTTCAGTATCAACTCCTTGAAAAGTCAAAGATTTGAGACAACACGTGCAGGCCTTCTCTGGCGTTCGACTCAGCCTAACAAAGCATAGCGATAAAATTAAGTTGCATTAACTGATCGTCGCGATAAGAAAAAACTATGATCAATATTTCCCTGCGACAACTCCGCTATTTCGAAGCCCTGGCCCAACACGCACATTTTGGGCGCGCCGCCGACGCCTGCTCGATTTCGCAACCCGCGCTTTCGGTCCAGATCAAAGAACTAGAAGAAACCTTGGGGGTTGGCCTGTTTGAACGCAGTGCCCGTCAGGTCCGTCTGACCAGCTTTGGAGAAGAGTTTGCGTTAAGGGTGCGTGAAATTCTGCGCGCAATGGACGAGTTGGGTGATTTGGCGCGTGCCTCAAAGGACCGCCTGGTGGGCCAGTTTCGCATCGGTGTCATCCCCACCATTGCGCCCTATCTCTTGCCGCGCATCGTCACGGATCTGGCAGCTTACAATCCCAAACTGGAAATCCGCATGCGCGAGACGATCACACCGCGTCTGATTCAAGAGCTTAAAGAGGGCAAGTTGGACACAGCCATCGTGGCGCTACCAATCTCAGAACCCTTTTTGGCTGAAACTCCGCTGTTTGAAGAAGAGTTCATACTGGTGCGCCCTGGATCTGACGCCCACAAACCCACGCCCAGCGCAGAAAGCCTGCGCGAAATGCGTCTGCTCTTACTTGAAGAGGGGCATTGTTTTCGCGATCAGGCCCTGTCGTTTTGCCAACTTGGCGCTTCTGCTCCGCGGGAATTGATGGACGGCAGCTCGCTGTCGACCTTGGTACAGATGGTGAGTGCGGGCATCGGGGTGACCTTGATCCCCGAGATGGCTGTTTCCATTGAGACACGCGCTGCCAATGTCGCGGTGTCACGCTTTGCAGAACCGCGCCCCTCGCGCACCATTGGGATGGTCTGGAGCAAGACAAACCCACTGGCCAAACAGCTCGGGCAAATTGCCGAAGTTGTGCGCCGCTCTGCCCATGGCGCCAAAGCCGCCTCTGCACAGGACCCGGCGTGAATACAAAAAGGGCGCATCGCAACCGATACGCCCTTCTTATTCGTCGACTAAGCTCCCTTACGGGAAAAGCTTAGGCCAGTTCGATGTTCATCGCGCTCTCGCGACCGTCACGACCTGGTTCGATTTCGAAAGTAACTTTCTGGTTGTCGGCCAGACCGGTCAGGCCGGCGCGCTCAACAGCAGAGATGTGTACAAACACGTCTTTGCCGCCATTGTCAGGCGCGATAAAGCCGTAGCCTTTAGTTGTGTTGAACCATTTGACGGTACCATTTGCCATCGTAATATTCCTTTTAATACTGCCCACGAAATGCGGCAGGTCGGCTAAGTCAGTGCAAGATCGAAAGACTGAGCCGAAAGGAGCAGTTTGGCCGATAGTGGTAACGTCGCAGAAGTTAGGTAGGCCCCCGCCCAGAAAAAGGCAAGATATTTTGAGTTCATTGGCAAAAACGGCGGTTTTCCCGCCTTAAGGACCCTGAAATCTTGAATTTCCGGTGGTTTCGACGCCCATTTGTAATCTGGGCTTTCGAATCAACCAATTAGCTCTTGCCCTTAAACCCACCCAATTCAATGGCTGTGGCCTGCTGTAGCTACCGCGTGTTTGCGGACAAGTAGAGCTGCCCTATTTTGCCAAGACGTAGGTGCGGCGGCCGACTGGGGTGAACCGACTATCGATCCCCCGATGGGTCAGGCATAGGGGACGGCGTCAATGTCCCCACATAGCGCACCATCAGGCCAACAAATGGCAAGGACAGTGCAACGTCAAAATGAAAATCGCCGTCCTTTTCGCTTTCTATCGAGCTGCTTTTGGGCAGCAAAAACCGTGGCATGGGCACCCCAAGGAACCACCCCTTTTTGACTGGAAACGCCAATCCCTGCGGCGTTACAGACAAAGCAATCAGGAACCGCATAGGGCCAAATCGCTCAAATACCCCAGTGGGTGCCTCTGTGGTGCCAAGGGTTAAAACCGAGTGAAATTTTTGCGCACCGAACCGGCGTTCCCAAATCTCAGCATCTGCGTCACGTCGCATGGTCACGCTGACCGGAATACCGTCGCTTTGCTCTGGAAACCCAACAAGCCGCCGCGCCAATCTGGCCAGCCAGCTGTTTCCCGTTTCCACCGTCGCGTCGCCCTGCCAATGCACCACATCCATGTTGCTGTGCATCTGTTGGACGGGCTTGGGCAATTGATCATACGCTGGGCCGAGCGCCTGACGGAACAGAGGTGTTTCCGGCTGTGAATGCGTGGCAAAGGCCACCGATAGATGCCCTGCGGCGGCTTCGACGTCTGTAAGATCAAACAGGCTGAGACAGGGCCGCGCACCAGCCGACACCGTTCCATCCATAACGCTGTGACACAGAATTTGAGCCGCTAGGGTCGGGATATTGGGCCCGTCTCCGGCTTCGGCCACAATCGCCCATGTGCGGGATTCAAAGCTTGTCTCTGTGGTTTGACACAGAACGCTCACCTCCATTGCCCCTCGATCAGAGCCAAAGGGTTCAAGCCATTGCGCCACCCGGCGAAGACTTTTGGCGAACGGTTCGAGCGAAGCAAGCACCTTCCAGCGCACCAACAGGCTCAGCGCCCACAACCCAAGATGCATCACCGGCAATTCTAGACCTGCGCGAAACCGCACCGTTTTGGCACCAAAATGTGCAGCAAACAGATCCAAATCTGGGGCACCAATATAGGACGCCCAGCGCCCAGACAAATCTTTGCCCTGCCCCACCCGAATTGTTTGTCGGCGCGGGGCCGACCAGCCAAGCACCTGACTGCTCTGACCCGCTTGGGTTATGCCAATCGGCTTGCCAGCCTGTGCCAAGATCGCGCGGATCACGGACAATCCCCGTGGCGCCCGGTTTCCGGGCAAAATCACCGTTTCGATACGCGTGATCTCTGCACCATCTTTGGTCAGACCCGACACTGCCGCCGAAGAAAGCCCCGGCACGCTTGACGCCCCAGAGATCACACACAGCCCGGCGGCCTGTGCTTGCGCATCAAGTGTGGAAATGCCGGCAGAAAACGCCGCATCATCGGACAAATCAATATAGTGTGCCCCGGCGGCCAAAGCGCCCCGCGCCAAGGCATAAGACGCGTTTGCATAGGATTGAAACGGCCCAGCGGCATCAATCACGATCTGAGGGGCCAGCGCTGCAAGCCGCGCCTCAAGATCCTGTGCCGTCAGATCCAATGCGATTGGGTGGCAGGGGGTTCCGACACAGAAATCAGTGGCCTTTGCCAAAGAGCGCCCAGCCACCAAAACCTCGTTGTTTGCATCGCGGCCAAGGGACTGCGCAAGAATCCCACCAAAAACACCATACCCGCCAACAACAACGATGCGTTTAGTCAAGAATTCGGTTCCTCAATGTCTCGTCGGGGATCGGGCAACTGCGCCGTCCAAAGGCATAACGGTTTTTGGCGACGCGATCATAAAACCAATTACCAATGGGGCGCGGCACCAGATCCAACACTCCAAAGAGTTTCCAAGGTCCGCCAAGTGCACGCATCGCGGCAGTGAAGGCTGCCAACTTGGTATATGCCTTAGCGTCCACGATCACGATGTTGGTGCTCCAGTCCGTCGGGTCTAGACCATGCGCGACGTAGAGATCATGCCCGGTTTGCGACTGCGCTGTGACAAATCGAAATCGGTGCAGGGTATCGTGCTTGCTGATGAAGCGGGCAAAGCCAGAGCAGAAAATGCACGCTGCATCAAACACAATCAGGTCTGGTTCAGAGGGCGTCATGGCCCACCTCCAAGGGTCACACCAAAGCTTAGCCCACCTCTAAGCCAGCACAACCTGCAGCGGTGTCGCAGCTGACAACTGCGGTAACGACGGCTGTCAGATCCGGTTCAACTTGTGCTTATCAAGCAAGGTGACAATCATGTCCTTGGCCTTTTGACGATGCGCCCGGTGAATGGCCGCCGCCGCATCAGGTTGCCCCAGTCGGATGGCTTCGTAGACTTGGCGATGATCTTCATTGGATTGCACGGGCACGGGGCGCATGTACAACGTCACGGATCGGGCGCGCCGAACCTGATCGCTCATCATGGCAAAAATGGTGCGCACCCGTGAATTGCCCCCCAGATTAACCAGCTCGCGGTGAAAACATTCATCCGCCCCGGCCCAATCATCAAGGTTCTTGCTTTCCAGCGCATCGTCCATGTTCTGAATGGACTGCGCCAGCAACGACAGGTCTTCGTCTGTGAGGCTGCGCTCAGCGGCGCGACGGGCCGCCAAACTTTCGAGTTCAGTCAAGACATCATAGATCTCTGCCATATCGGCCGGAGAGACCGGCAAGATGCGCACCCCTTTGCGGGGGCGCAGCTCCAACAAACCTTGGCTTTCCAGCGTCAAAGCGGCTTCGCGAACCGGGGTTCGTGACATGCCCAATTGCTCTGCCAATTCACTTTCCAAGTGATCTGATCCAGCGGCCAAATCGCCCGCAAAAATCAGCTCACGCAATTCATGAATGGCGCGCTGGGTGTTTGATTGCGGTTTGTCAGCTTGCTGTTTCAACCTGTCTCCAGTGATACTTTGCGCCCCGCGTGTGCGGCGGCGTAAATGGCGTCTTCGATTTCGATAACCCGCATATAGTCGCGCGCTTCGTTTTCCAACGGTGTATTGTCTAAAAGGCCTGAAATAACGTGACTTTGCAAGGCATGGACACAGTCCCCGCCAAAGCCTTCCCATGTATCGGCTGGCGACAGGCACGTCTCTTGGATTGCCCCAAAGGGACGGAGCCACAAAGAGCCGTCCCCACGCAGGGTGATTGTCCCCTCAGAACCTTCGACCAAAGCTTCGCCCATTGTGCGGCGGTGGTTGTCGGCGCTGTGGTCCAAGCTGCGGTTGCCATCAAACAAGGCGCGCACCCCATTGGGATGATCAAAGACGATATATCCAGCATCTTCCCCTGCGATCACCGGGTTCACTTTACGCAGATCGGCATAGACCGCAGTTGGGTCTCCGAGCAGATAGCGGAAGGTGTCCACCCAATGGACGCCGGTTTCATGCACCAGAAACTGTTCCATTTGCTGAAAATAGGGCTGCCGGTCCAGATAAGCGTCAGGGCCTTGGCCGTCACCGGGGCGCAACCGAAAGGTCAACTGCATCAGCTGCCCGACTTTGCCTGCATCCAACGCCTGTTTGAGCGCACGATACCACGGTTGGAACCGAAAATTCTCATGCACCACGATGCGCGCACCCGCCGCTTCGGCTTCTTGCGTGATGACCAAAGCCTCGGCCTTGTCCACGCAAAAAGGTTTCTGGCAAATCATGGTTTTGACCCCATGCGCCAGCGCTTTTCGAATGGTCGCAGCATGGGCAACCGGGGGCAGAATGATATCCAACAAATCTGGTTTCTGTTCAGACAGCATCTGATCAAGATCATCATAGGCGGCCAAGCCAGTGGCCTGCGCTTTGGTGATATCGCGGTTACAAGAAGCCAACAGCTGAACCCGGTCGATCCGGGCCCAGCTGCCATAATGGAACTGGCTGAAATAACCGGCGCCAACACAGGCGACGCGAATCATCTCATCTTGGCTCATGACACAAACAACGCATCCGAAATGCTGCGCGCAGCTTCGGCGGTGCCAGCGGTGCCACCCAGATCACGGGTCAGAACTTTGCCCATCGCGGTGACGTCTTCCACCGCTTGGCGCAGCTTTTGACCATCAGACCGCATGGCGGCATTGTCGTGTTTGATGCCCAACCAATCCAACATCATGGCGGCGGACAAGATCATCGCCAATGGGTTGGCAACACCTTGGCCCGCGATGTCTGGGGCTGACCCATGACAGGGCTGGAACACAGCGTGTTCAAGACCGATATCGGCCGATGGGGCCAATCCAAGGCCACCCATAAGGCCCGCACCAAGATCAGACAGGATGTCGCCAAACATGTTTTCGGTGACCATGACGTCAAAATCCCATGGCTTTTGCACCATCCAAAGCGCCGTGGCGTCGACATAGGCGTGATCTGCGATCAAGTCAGGATGCTTTGCCGCTTCGACATCGAACATGTCGCGGAAAAAGGCAAACGCACGGAACACATTTGCTTTGTCGACGCAGGTGACTTTGCCCGGACCACGTCCCGCCGCCTTGCGGCTGCCTGCCAATTCAAAGGCAAATTTGAACAGCTTTTCCGAGATGTCGCGTGTGATCAGCAGTGTTTCACGCGCTTCATCTTCGGTCACTTCTCCCCGCCCTTGCGTGTAAAACAGACCTTCGGTGCTTTCGCGGATCAGAACGAAATCGATCTCTTTGCCCTCGGGCATATTCAGCGGTGTGTGTTGCCCCGGCTTTACGGTGACAGGGCGCACACCTGCGAACAATGTCAGGGCTTTACGCAGATCAATCTGAGGCGAAATTTCTGTGCCATCAGGATAGCGCACATCCGGCAGCCCCATCGCCGACAACAGAATCGCATCGGCGCGCTTGGCTGTTTCCATGGACGATTCAGGAAATGATTCGCCGGTTTTCGCATAGTGGCTCGCGCCAGCAGGGGCATTGGTGAAGGTCAGCTCATATTCATTGGCCACACCCGACATCCGGCTCAGGATTTCGACAGTTGGACCAATGATTTCAGGACCGATCCCGTCACCCTCAAATACCGCAATTTCAAATGTCCGTTTCATATGGCCCTCGAATCCTTTTCTTCCGTTTAAGCGTTTTCTTCGTATTTTTCGATAGCGAAGTTGACAATGCATTCATTAACGCATACGCAAATAAATGCAATGTAAAACGCACTAATTTTTTGGGAGGAAGACAAATGAAAACTACTTTTGGTAAAATCGTAGCAACGGCTGCTCTGGTCACAGGGTTGGGCTCAGCTGCAATGGCACAGGACTATCCATACCGTGACATCACAACAGCTGTTGTATGGGGCGCCGGTGGCGGTACTGACACCATCAACCGTATGATCATGGCGGAAATGGAAAAGCACCTGCCCGTTTCGATCAACGTGACAAACCAAACTGGTGGCGTCGCCGGTTCGAACGGCATGGTCTATGTTCAGAACCAACCTGATGATGGCTACACCTTGGTTGGCCTGTCCGAATCAAACGTAACAGCATCCGTTCAAGGTGGCTGGGACAAGAAGTTTGATTACTGGTACCCGTTCATTGTGGGTGGTTCGCCTGACCTGCTGTCCGTACCAGCCAACAGCCCTTACAACACTCTGGAAGAACTGGTTGATGCCGCAAAAGCAGCACCAAACAGCATTCCAGCCGCGGCCTCTGGCGCGGGCTCGATCCACCACCTGAACCTGCTGGCCATCCAGCAAGGCGCCGGCGCAGAATTCAAGTTTGTGCCTTATAAAGGCTCTGCACCAGGTCAAGAAGCAGCGATTGCCGGCGAAGTTGCCGTGGTTGTGACCTCTTTGGCCGAGCAAGCCGCCTTGATCGAAGGTGGTCTGTTGAAGCCTTTGGCGATGCTGACACCTGACGCGGCAGATATTGCGGGCATGACTGTACCATCAGCCTTCTCGATCTATGATGGATTGGATGCCTACCTGCCACTGAAACAAGCGATCGGCTTTGCGATCCACGATTCAGCAAGCGACGACGTTAAAGCGGCCTTGGGCACAGCGTTTGAAAAAGCCATCGCCTCTGACACCGTTGCTGAGTGGGCAACTGCGAACAACTATGACGTTGGCGGTCAGTACGGTGAAGAAGCACAAGCTCTGTTCTCCACTCTGGAAAGCACCTTTGCTTACACGCTGAAAGATTTGGGCGCGACCACAGTTGACCCAAGCTCGCTTGGCATCACCAAGCCATAATTTTTCCGAGCAAAAAACTTACGAAGGGGGTGGTTTCCGCCCCCTTCGTCCACGCCAGGAGGGGCCAAAGTGGACACTACCGAAGACAAAGCCGTATTGCGAACCCGCGATTTTTGGGCTGCCATTGGGCTGATCATCCTGTCAGTCTTTTTCCTTTGGCGCACATCCTTCATCCCCCTGTGGGGCGAAAACCGAGGTGGGGTCAGCGGGTCTGACTGGTACTCCTCTGCTGCGATTGTGCCCTTGGGCATTTTTGGCGGCATGTTTGTGCTGGCCATTGTTTTGCTGATCACGGCGATCCGCGAAGGCGGCGCCAAACGGGCGCTCAGCTTGGTTGGCATTGGCTGGGATCGCCAAGAGGCTTGGCGCTTTTCGACGCTTGGCGTTATCTTATTTTTCTATATTGCCGGTCTGGTGCCTCGGGTAGACTTTATCCTTGGATCAGGCTTGCTGATCACAGCTTTGATCTATGGCTACCATCAGGGCCTCAGCGCCCGCATGGGCCTGTCTGCTGCAGCCGTCGGTTTGGCCGGCGCTTATGCAATGATCCGTCATTTGCCGCAGTCCGAATGGGCACGCCATGACGATGACGTCCTGACTTTGGTGCTTTGGATTGCCTTGGTGCTTTGGGCGATGATCCAAGGGCGCGGCACCAAAGTGGCCAAAGCCATCCCGATCATTGCAGTTGTGACCCCGATCATTTTGGTCTGCGCCATGGCCTTTGGCTTTCGCCAGAATGTGCCCAACCGGGGCGGCCTGATCTTTAGCCAGATCGAATACCACTACTATGTCACTCTAAAACCTATCTGGAGCCGCTGAAAATGGAGTTTGTCTTCTCCCAACTTGCCGGGTTTGGCACCGTTTTTGCCGCTTTGGTGGTCGATCCGCTGACCTATGTTTATCTGGTGATCTCTGTCTTTCTGGGGATCACATTCGGCGCCCTGCCCGGTCTCACCGCCACCTTGGCCGTGACCATTTTGACAGGCTTTTTTGGCAACAAAATTCCGCTGGATTATTCGTTGATTGCGCTTTTGGGGGCCTATGTTGGGGCGATCTATGGCGGATCTTACCCGTCAATTTTGCTGAACATTCCCGGCACCGCTGCCAGCGCAGCCACCGCGATGGATGGCCACCCATTGGCCAAGGCAGGGCGCGGCGGTGAAGCGCTTGGATTAACCACCACCGCCAGCTTTATTGGCACGCTGATCGGCACCGTTGCGCTGTTGATCTTTGTTTGGGTCTTGTTGCTGGTGTCCAAAAATATTGCCAGCCCGGAAAAGGCCCTGTTGGCGCTGTTTGGCATCTTGTTGTCCGGCACTTTGATGAGTGAAGATCTGGTGATCAAAGGGTGGATTTCGGGGCTGATCGGCCTTGCGATGGCGATGGTGGGTCTGGATCCACTGTTGTCGGAACCGCGCTACACCTTTGGCTGGTCCTATATGCTGTCTGGATTTCAGGTTGTTCCTGTTTTGATGGGCGCCTTTGCTGTTCCGCAAATCATTGATGGTTTGCGCCATATGGAGGCCGGCAAACTGGTCGAGCTGCAAGGCCGCATCCTGCCCAACCTTCAAGCTGTGAAACGTCACCTGCCCACAATCACCCGCTCGGGTGTGATTGGCACCGGTGTTGGTGCCTTGCCCGGCGTTGGCGAAGACGTCGCCGGATGGGTCAGCTACGGCGTTGGTAAAACCGTTTCAAAGGACGGCAAAAACTTTGGCAAAGGCTCTCTCGAAGGGCTCTTGTCCTCTGAGACCGCCAACAATGCGTGTATTGGCGGTGCATTGATCCCCCTGTTGGTGCTGGGAATCCCCGGCTCTCCTCCAGCCGCAGCGCTGATGGGGGCGTTCAAAATCAACAACGTCATCCCCGGCCCCACCATCGATCCGAACATCATCCTGCGCGTTGTGGCGATTATGGTTCTGGCCTCGTTCACCATGTGGATTCTGGGCCTGTTCACGGCTCGCGTGTTCATCAAAATTCTGCGCATCCCGCAGACCGTGTTCTTGCCGATTGTAATGGTTCTGACGGCTATCGGCTCGTTCAGTGTAGGGGGCGGGATCAACGATCTCTATCTGATGCTGGGGGTTGGTTTTGTGGCCTACTTCATGAACATGATGCGATATCCTATTGCGCCTTTGGTGATTGGCGTCATCTTGGGCGGCATGTTTGATGAGACCTTCCGCCGGTCATTGTTCTTGGCTGACGGTGACCTGAGTGTCTTTGTTTCCCGCCCCGGTGCGGCCATCCTGCTGGTTCTGAGTGTTGCCCTTGTCTTGGCGCAGATCCCAGCAATCCGACGTTTGTTTGTGCGACGCAAAAAAGGAACAGCTTGATGTATGTTGTGACCGTTACCTTTAAAATTCACCCCGGTCAGATGGATCAGTTTCTGCCATTGATGGTCGAAAATGCCCGCACCTCGCGCAAGGATGAAGCTGGTTGTCAGCTGTTTGATGTCTGCCGCGATGGAGACGAGGTCTTCCTCTATGAGGTTTATGACGACCGGGCAGCGTTTGATCTCCATCTCGAAAGCGCTCACTTCAAAGCCTTTTCCGCCAAGGTCGACACACTTGTGGCGGGCAAAGAACTGCGCCTCTATCAAGAGGTGATCCGATGAGCGACTGGGAGATTCACGCCGTCAAATACGCCGAGCGCAACGCGCGTACACGGGCCGACAGCTTTATCTTTGATGACAATCACGACGCCCCACATGAAATGGATTATTTCATGTGGGTGTTGCGGCAAGGCACGCGCACCATTCTGGTCGACACCGGCTATGACGACGAAGAAGCCAAGGCGCGCAACCGGCCAATTCGGTTGGATCCGCGCGCCGCACTGGCGCCTCTGGGCCTCACACCCGAGGATATCACCGAGGTCATCGTCACCCATTTGCACTATGATCATGCCGGGGGCTTGGCGCTGTTTCCAAATGCCCACCTGCATTTACAGACGGCTGAAATGGCCTTTGCAACAGGGCCTTGCATGTGTCACGACACGCTGCGCGCGCCCTTTACGGCGGATCACGTCTGCGAAGCTGTCACACGGCTCTATCGCGGCAAGTTGACCTTTCATGACGGCGATTCACAAATTGCCGAAGGGATCAGCGTTCACTGCGTTGGGGGGCATTCCCGCGGGTTGCAAGCCGTGCGGGTCAAGACCAAAGCGGGCTGGATGGTCCTCGCGTCAGATGCGGCGCACTATTATGAAAACCTGTGGAAACGCAAACCCTTCCCCATTGTTGTCGATCTGCAAAATATGCTGGACGGATTCCAAACCCTCGAAACGCTGGCCTCGCGCCGCGAATTGATTGTGCCCGGCCACGATCCAATGGTGCGCCAAGTCTTTGCACAGGGCGTTGCAGATCACATCTACCGGCTGGATACCGGCCCAATTAAAGAGATTATACTATGAAGATCGGCGTAATCGCGGATGATTTCACCGGGGCCTCTGATATCGCCCTGACATTGGCCGAAGCTGGCATGAGTGTCGCTCAATTCATCGGGGTGCCTGCGGCTGCAGCGCAGCCTGACCTAGACGCGGGGGTGGTGGCGTTGAAATCCCGCACCGCACCCGTTGATCAAGCCGTGAGTGAGAGCTTGGCCGCCTGTGATTGGTTGCTGGCCCAAGGGGCAGAGCAGATCATCTTTAAGGTTTGCTCGACCTTTGACAGCACCTCAGAGGGCAACATCGGCCCGGTTCTGGATGCCTTGGTTGAACGCATGACACCCGGGGCAGTCATGGTCTGTCCGGCGTTCCCAGAAAATGGGCGCAGTGTCTATCAGGGGCACCTTTTTGTGCAAGATGTGCTGCTGAACGAAAGCGGGATGCAGGATCACCCCCTGACCCCAATGCGCGACCCAGATTTGCGCCGTGTAATGGCCTCACAAACGGATCAAAACGTTGGCCATATTGCAGCGGTAACCGTAATGCAGGGGGCCGCAGCGATTGCAGACGCAATGCCAGAGGCCGGACTGGTCATTGTTGACGCTATTCGCGACGAAGATCTGGTGGAAATTGGCCGGGCCGCCAAAGGGCGCTCTTTGTTGTGCGGTGGTTCCGGGATCGCTTTGGGATTGCCTGCCAATTTTGGCACCCAATCCGCCCCCCCCACGTGGGAAGGCTGCCCCGGCAAAGGAGTGGTGCTGTCTGGATCCTGCTCTCGCGCCACCCGTGGCCAAGTGGCCGCTTATCGCGCGCTGGCCCCGTCCAAAGAAATTGCCGCCGAAGACGTGATCAACGGCACTGTTACGCCAGAGGGGCTTGCCGATTGGGTTCTGGCACAGCCACAGCCCCCATTGGTGTATTCCTCTGCTGATCCAGCAGTCGTACAAGCCGCCCAACAGACCTTTGGTCAGGGTGTCGCGGCCGAAGCCATCGAAGCTTTGTTTGCCAATCTTGCTGCCACATTGGCACAGCGTGGCGTGGCGCGCATCGTTGTGGCTGGCGGTGAAACCTCTGGCGCGGTTGTGCGTGGCTTGAACGCCAATGTCCTCACCATCGGGCCGCGTCTTGCCGCTGGGGTGCCTGTGGTGCGGGTCGACGATCAACCCCTTGCATTGGCGCTAAAATCTGGGAACTTTGGCGCAGAAGACTTCTTTGCCACAGCGCTGAACCGGATGGAGACCCCAGCATGAGCGAACAGGCCCGCGCCCGGGAAGATATCTGTCGGATTGCCAAATCCATGTTTGACCGAGGGCTGACCTGCGGTGCATCGGGCAACATTTCGGCCCGCCTGTCTGATGGCACGCTGCTGGTCACCCCAACCGGCAGCTCGATGGGGTTTTTAGACCCGGCCCGGATCAGCCTGATGTCGGAAAAGATGCAGCATCTGGATGGGGACAAACCGACCAAGGAAATCCCACTGCATTCCGCCTTTTACGACACGCGCGCGCAGACGGGGGCGGTCGTGCACCTGCACTCGACCCACTCTGTCGCTCTATCGATGATGCCGGACGCGGACGCAGACAACTTGCTGCCCCCCCTAACGCCCTATGGCATCATGCGGTTGGGCAAAGTGCAGTTGTTGCCGTTCTTTTTGCCCGGCGATGCGGGCATGGGAGATGCTGTGCGTGGTCTGGCCGGCAAACGCTCAGCGGTGGTTCTGGCCAACCACGGGCCGGTGGTGGCAGGCAAAGACCTATGGGCGGCGGCCTATGCCATCGAAGAGCTAGAGGAAACGGCCAAGCTGGCCTTGCTCACACGTGGATATGACCCCAAGGGGCTGACCCCTGAACAGGTGTCACAGGTTGTGACCAAATTTGACGTCGATTGGTAAGACGGACAATATCATTGACGATTTTGATAGGGGCGCTCTGAGGGGCGCCTTTAGTCTGTGCGCTAGGGGCAGTTTTACACCGGGATCCAACTCAGGAAGGCACTGACCAGTGACGTGGCGCACCCGGCAATTAGATCTGAAATCAATATGTTAACGCGCTGCGTTGCGTGGACCGGATGCACCGATCCCGCCGACATCTGAAACGTTCAAATAGGGGGGAAGTGGTGGCGGTACAGGGACTTGAACCCCGGACACGCGGATTATGATTCCGCTGCTCTAACCAACTGAGCTATACCGCCAAAGTGGGTGCGATTTACGCAAGGTGGGCAGAGTCGTCAAGGGCGAAAACACCTTTGGCCGACTCTTTTTGCCAACACCATCCCAAACTATACAGAGACCGCTTCTACCAGCTCATCCCGGGTCAATTCTGTTTTGGATCCGCTTTTCAGGACCGAGCCGCGACGCATCACCACAAAATCGTCCGCCAAGCCATATGCAAAGTCAAAATACTGTTCAACCAGCACAATCGCCATGTTGCCCTGATCGCGCAGATATTCGATGACCCGGCCAATCTGTTGGATGATGTTGGGTTGGATACCCTCTGTGGGCTCGTCCAGCAGCAATAGCTTGGGTTTGGTCATCATGGCGCGTGCGATGGCCAACTGCTGCTGCTGCCCCCCTGACAGGTCGCCTCCGCGGCGATGCAGGAACTCTTTGAGGATCGGAAAGAGTTCGAACACCTCGTCGGGGATATGATGCTCGGAACGAGGCAGACAGGCATAGGCTGTTTCCATGTTTTCTTTGACCGTCAGCAGTGGGAAAATCATCCGCCCCTGCGGCACATATCCAATGCCTTTGCGCGCCAAATTCTGAGCTGGGATCTTGCCGATGTTTTCACCATCCAACTCGATTGTGCCTCCCGACCGCATGTGCGTGCCCGAGATCGCTTTCAGCAAAGAGGTTTTGCCGACCCCATTGGTGCCCATCACACAGGTGACTTTGCCGGTCTGTGCCTCAAGCGACACGCCATTCAAAATCTGCGAGCTGCCATAGTGCAGCGTAAGATCGTTGATTTTCAGCATTTCTTAACGCCCCAGATATACGTCGATGACGTCTTGGTTTTGGGTGACATGGTCCAGCGACCCTTCGGCCAGAACGCTGCCCTCGTGCAAAACAGTCACCTTGCAGTTCAAGCGCCGCACAAATTCCATGTCATGCTCGACCACCACAACCGCGCGGGTTTTGGCCGCTTCGACCAGAATGTCAGTGGTGTGTTCACGCTCCGACAGGGTCATCCCGGCCGCAGGTTCATCCACCAGCAACAGTTTGGGTTCCTGTGCCAGCAACATACCAATTTCCAGCCATTGCTTTTGGCCATGGCTCAGCTCGCCAGATTTGCGCGACAGTTCGTCCGTCAGGCCGATTTCCTCGGCCAATTCCGCGACCCGTTCCAGATCTTTGGCCTTGGGCTTAAAGAACAGGACCGACCAGGGCGCCCGGTTGTTGCGCAGAGCCATCAACAGGTTGTCATGCACCGATTGATCCTCAAAAACGGTTGGGCGCTGAAACTTGCGGCCCACACCTTCACGCGCAATCTTTGCCTCGGACATCTTCAGCAGCGACACCGATTTGTCGCCATAGATCACCCGGCCCTCGTCAGGGCGCGTTTTGCCCGTGACGATATCCATGAAAGTGGTCTTGCCCGCGCCGTTTGGCCCGATGATCGCGCGCATTTCGGCGTCGCCGATTTGGAACGACAGATTGTTGATGGCCTTAAAGCCGTCAAAGCTGACGGAAACGCCGGAAACTTCTAGAAGC
The DNA here is from genome assembly GCA_049116315.1 of Thalassovita sp. Classification (GTDB taxonomy): domain Bacteria; phylum Pseudomonadota; class Alphaproteobacteria; order Rhodobacterales; family Rhodobacteraceae; genus Thalassobius. The sequence goes on along the minus strand of JAGDZD010000001.1, from coordinate 296,917 downwards.
GTGCTCATTCCTGGGCCTCCTTCTCTTGCAGGGATCCGCTGTCAGGGCCCATGGGGGCGCCGTGGCGGTTGGGGCTGCGAATGCCGTCGAGCAAATCAAACAACCCGCCAATGCCTTTGGGGGCAAACAACGTAACCAGCACAAAGCTGAGCCCCAGCAGGACCTGCCACCAATCCACCCAGCTGATGGTGTAAAAGCCCAGCGGCACATCAGGCACCTGACCACCGGTGAACCACGTGGACACAAGGCTGACAAACGCAGCGCCAATCACCGCACCGTACAGGCGACCCCGGCCACCAATCGCGACCCACACCGCCAGATAGATCGAGGCAATTGGGGCGATTTCAGCTGGGTTGATGATCCCAGCCTGCGGATAGTAGAGCGCCCCGGCAATGCCCGAGATCATCGCGGTGATCACAAAGATGAACAGCTTGTAGCTTTCGACGGAATACCCAAGGAAGCGCACACGCGCCTCGTCGTCCCGGATGCCACGGATCACGCTGCCGAATTTCCCAGACACCACAAAGGCCGCCAACAGATATCCCAGCCCCAGAGCCAAGGCCGAGGCCCAGAAGAACCACATCGACACCACGCTTTGCGGCACACCGTCCGCACCCGGCAGGTTTTGCAGGCCAGACAGACCGTTGTTGCCGCGCAGACCGCTGTCGTTTTGGAACAGATACAGGGCCAACGCCAAAGTCATCGCTTGGGTCAGGATCGACAAATACACGCCCGCAACACGACTGCGGAACGCCAGCCAACCAAAGACCAAAGCCAACAGACCGGGCACAGCCACAACCAAAATAAGCTGAATGGTCAGACTATCGGCAAAGGCCCAAACAGTTGGGAATTCGCTGCTGCCAACCACGCCAAAGATCTGCGTGCCGATCCCATCGACAACTTCTTGGGCAGTGGGGGGAATTTCGGCGTTCTCCATCGAGGAGACCACGATTTGGCGGGTGCGCTCATACATCAGCCACATGCCGATCATATAGCCCCCCAGCCCAAAGAAGGCGAAATGCCCAAGGCTCAGAATGCCCGTGTAGCCCCAGACCAGATCCATCGCGATGGCGATCAGACACAGGCACAGAGTCTTGCCCAGCGTTTTGACAAAGCTGGTGGAGATCAGCCCGGCGCCGGTGGCCTCGGACAGGAGGGTCACCGCGAGGGTGAACAGAGCCAAGAGGCCAAGGAAAACGAGCACCGAAGGGTTGCGCAGAAGGAAGCTGTGTTTCATTGGGCTGCACCTTTGGGCTTAGGGACGGGGTGGTAGAGGTGGGGGGCCAGCCCCCCACGCCCCCCGGAGTATTTTGAGCAAGATGAAATTGGGAATGAAGGCATGATCAATCTCCGGCCGCACGGCCTTTGAGGGCGATGATCCCTCGGGGGCGGAATTGGATGAAGATGATGATGAAGACAATCATATAGGTTTGAGCGGCAAGCGTATTGGACGGGTTGAGCCACTCGATACCTTTTTGCAGGCCCCCAATCATGCCCGCGCCCAGCAGGGTGCCCCAGATATTGCCCACACCCCCGACCACAACGGTCATGAAGCTTTGAACAATATAGTCAGAGCCCAACTCGCTGGTGACCTTGGCGTAGAGGCCAATGGCCACGCCGGCGATGCCGGCGATGCCAGAGCCGAGACCAAAGGTCAGCATATTCACCCGGTCGGGATTGATGCCCATGCTGGCCGCCATCTTGGGGTTTTGTGTCACCGCGCGGGTTTCCAGACCCAGACGGGTTTTGTTCATCAAGAACAAGAAGAACGCCAAGAAGATCAACGCCAGTACAAAGATTGCGATGCGGATATAGCTGATCGAGACCACGTCGTTGAACACCAGCGCGCCGTCCAGCCATGCCGGGGAGGTCAAGGGGCGGGCTTGGGTGCCAAAGATGTTTTTGGCCAATTGCTGCAAGGCAATGGAGATGCCAAAGGTCGCCAACAATGTTTCAAGCGGGCGACTGTAAAGCCAGCGGATCACCAAGCGTTCCATCGCCACCCCCGCACCAAAGGTCACCGCAAAGGCCAGCGGGATCGCGACGATGATGGAGACCGTGTAGTTTGGGATCACCTGCTGTACGACATAGCCGGTATAGGCGCCCATCATGATAAATTCGCCGTGGGCCATGTTGATGACCCCCATCACACCGAAGGTGATGGCCAAGCCGATGGCAGCTAGGAAGTAGATTGAGGCCAGCGACAGGGCGTCAAGCCCAAGGTCAAAGGCTTGGTTCAGCGCGACTTTGGTTTCAATGCCCGAGAGCACAGCGCTGGCGGCATCGGTGATTGCTTTGGAAGGTTCGTCATATACCTGAGCAAATGTTTCATTGGCCACGATGTCAGCTTTGTTGAGGGCTGGGCTCCAGGTCGGCACAAGCCCCTCTTGGGCCAAGGCAACATAGGCGGCATCACGCGCCTCTTGTGTGTTCAAGCTCGCCGTCGCAATGCCGCCGACCTTGCCGCCGTCGATATGGTCAAACAGTGCGGCTTTGCGCTCTTCGGCGGTGACAAGCGGGGTTGCGGCCCCAGCCGCCACCATCAGATCATAGGCCGCGTCGTTGGAGAGATCAGAAGATCCCGGTTCCAGCAACTGCGCCACATTCACGATGTCGCCTTGTTCGGGCAAGTAAACTGTTTTGGTGCTGAGCAAAGGGTTGAGCGCAGCGCGCACGTCCACGCTGAGCGAGCCGGCAAAGCTGTTGATCGCTTCGATGCGGCGTGTTTCGTCGGCATCAAAAGAGATGGTCAGCAAGCGTTCGAGGCGAATTTTGCGCGCTTTCAACGTGGCGTCTGTTTCGCCATCGATCGATCCACGCAAGGGCATGAGGTTTGTGGCATCTGGTGCGCGTTCAATAGCGACCAGCGCATCGGTGCGTCGGGCTGGGTCTGGATCCAGCAGCTGAAACTGAACAAGGGCGGTGGCGATCAAAGAGCGCACACCAGAGTTTGGCTTGAGCTGCTTAAGCGCCTTCTTTTCAAACTCGCCGACCGGCTCGCCCGTGTCAAAATCAGTCAGAATATAGGTTTTGGCCTCGGTTTTCTCGGCTTTGAAAAACAGGCCATCCTCTTTGCGCTGCCACATGTCCTTGGCTTGCCACGTTTGCAGAACGCTTTGAGCTTGGGGCAGGCCGCTGTTGGCAAGTGCGTCGATTGCGGGCTGAATGGTTTTGCGAGAGGCCTTGGCGACCAAGGTTTGGTGCTCTTGCAGGAGATCCTGCACGGGACCAGCTTGAGATTGAGCTGGGAGCGAAAGCGCAAGCAGGATCACTGCGCCTAACATGGTAAAAAGCTGCCGCATTGATAGATCCTGAGGTATTAGTCGTTGAAGTGGCAGACGGGCGCTTCGAACGAGCGCCCGCCCAAATGTATCTAGATCAGATTAGTAGTTGGATTTGATCTGAACGCAGGTGTTGGTGGATGTGTTGTACATGCCGCAACCCAGGTCTTTCCAATCCGACTTCAGAACCGCTGATTCTTCCAGGAAGTCTGTCCATGCATCGCCTGGAACTTCAGAAGTCTGGCTGATGATGTCGAACTGACCGTCTTCTTGGATTTCACCAATCAGAACTGGTTTGGCCAGGTGGTGGTTAGGCAGCATTACAGCTGTACCGCCGGTCAGGTTTGGAACCTCAAGACCGTACATCGCAGAGCGAACCGCATCCACATCAGTGGTGCCAGCTGCTTCAACCGCTTTGACATACATGTTGAAGCCGATCACGTGTGCTTCCATTGGGTCGTTGGTCACACGCTCTTCACCAGCAAAGGCTTTCCAGCTTTCGATGAACTCTTCGTTCAGGTCAGATTCTGCGGACTGGAAGTAGTTCCAAGCGGCCAAGTGACCTACAAGGTTAGATGTGTCCAGACCGGACAGTTCTTCTTCACCAACCGAGAAGGCAACCACTGGGATATCGTCTGCCGATACGCCTGCTGCGGCCAGCTCTTTGTAGAAGCCGATGTTTGCGTCACCGTTGATGGTGCTGATCACGCCAACTTTTTTGCCGTCTGCGCCCAGCGCAACAACGTCAGCAACAATCTTGGACCAGTCGGAGTGACCAAATGGTGTGTAGTTCACGAAGATGTCTTCGGCCGCGATACCTTTGTCCTGCAGATAGGACTCAAGAATGTTGTTTGTTGTACGTGGGTACACATAGTCAGTGCCCAACAGTGCGAATTTTTCTACGCCCAGTTCTTCGAGGAAGTAGTCAGTCGCTGGGATCGCCTGCTGGTTTGGCGCCGCACCGGTGTAAAATACGTTCTTAGAAGACTCTTCGCCTTCGTATTGAACTGGGTAGAACATCAGACCGTTAAGTTCTTCCAGAACTGGCAGAGCCGATTTGCGGCTTACCGAAGTCCAAGAACCGAAGATCACGTCAACGTCTTGTACAGTCAGCAGCTCACGTGCTTTTTCAGCGAACAGTGGCCAGTCAGAGGCAGGGTCAACAACAACCGCTTCCAGCTGTTTGCCCATAACGCCGCCTTTGGCGTTCTGCTGTTCGATCAGCATCAACATAGTGTCTTTCAGGGTGGTTTCTGAAATCGCCATGGTGCCGGACAAAGAGTGAAGAACGCCAACTTTGATTGTGTCTTCTGCCGCAACGGCTGGCAAAGTCAGGCCGCTCAGCGCCAATGCACCTGCGAGTGTGGATTTGAGAAAAGTCATATTCATCCTCCTGGCGGGGTGATTGCTCTGCGTAAGACTTGCCCAAACGGGTCAAAAAGCTTACGTGGTCCCCCGCAACATTCGTTTTGTTGCACCCGTGTGGCGGCCGGTCGATTTCCACATCCTGTCGGTCGTCACACACCCTTCCGAAACATGTTTCCGGATCGGTAAGCACACCAGAGGTCGGAAGCGCCCTGACGTGCAACGATCTGAGGCCAGCCAAGCAACAGACTCGGTGCAATTGATCATTTTTTGTGCGCAGGTTTAGGGTTTCGCCCAAAAATTAGCCGCTATTTTCGCTGTACGGCTGCGTCTGGATGATTTTTGAGCGTTCTTCTTCCCTGTACCGGCGCATTATGCGAACGAATCCATAAATACACCTCTTGCGGCGGAGTCAGCGATCAACATCTCGAGCAAAATATCATCAAGCGTGCACGAATTAGGGCAGCCTCGCGCCATTGGCGAAGCGCTGGTCAGCACTAAGGCGCGCGATGGCAAGTCTGTCTTGGCGGATTTGCGCACCTCGGGCTGTATGAAGATGCTGTTTCCTAAAACAGACGCCACCGCGATGACCGGTATTTTTCTGAACACAGCCGGCGGGATCACGGGCGGAGACCACCTGAATATTCGCGCGAGGGCCAAAGACAACAGTCACCTGCGCCTTTCGACACAGGCCGCAGAACGAGTCTATCGCGCCCAACCTTCAGAGGTGGGACGGGTCGATACATCTTTGAGCGCGGGCCCCGGTGCCCGGCTGGATTGGCTGCCGCAAGAAACCATCCTGTTTGATCAAAGCGCCCTGCACCGCCGCCAAGAGGTGCGCCTTTATGAAGATGCGCGCCTGTTGATGGTTGAACCCTTGGTTCTGGGACGCGCCGCCATGGGTGAAGTGATTGAGCACACAGATTTACGCGACCAAATCCGCATCTATCGCGATGATCAGCTGATCTTTACCGACACGCTGCGCCTTAAAGGGGATGTGGATGCCCATATGCGCGGCACAGCAATCGGCAATGGTGCTGGCGCTATGGCGTCGGTCGTGCTGGCGACATCCCCTGATGAAGCTGACCAGATGTTGGCGCGCATACGTGAGCAGCTGCCGCTGACGGCCGGTGCCTCTGTGGTGCACCCCGGTTTGCTCTTTATACGGTTCCTTGCTGGCGATAGCTTTGACCTTAGAAAAACTCTCATTCCCGTTCTGACCTGTCTGAACGAGGACCCTTTGCCCCGAACCTGGATGATCTGACATGCAATTGACCCCCAGAGAAAAAGACAAACTGCTGATTGCCGTGGCCGCTGAAGTGGCGCGCAAACGCTTGGCCCGCGGCGTAAAGCTGAACCATCCCGAAGCCATTGCCCTGATCACCGATGCGGTTGTGGAAGGGGCGCGTGATGGCCGCTCGGTTGCGGATATGATGGAAGCTGGCGCGCAGGTGATCACCCGCGAGCAATGCATGGATGGCATCGCCGAGATGATCCACGAAGTGCAGGTTGAGGCCACCTTTCCCGATGGCACCAAACTGGTGACGGTTCACAATCCGATCCGTTGAATTTGAGTATTTTGAGCAAGATGAAACAGGAGGAGCGCCCATGATCCCCGGAGAATTGTTTCCCGCTGACGGTGAACTGGTTTTGAACGCAGATCGCGAGGCCATCACGTTGATGGTCGCCAACACAGGGGATCGCCCGGTGCAGGTTGGATCTCACTACCACTTTTATGAAACCAATCCCGCGTTGGAGTTTGATCGCGAAGCCACACGCGGTCTGCGGTTGGACATCGCGGCCGGCACGGCGGTGCGGTTTGAGCCGGGCCAGCGGCGCGAGGTCACGCTGATCCCGTTGTCTGGCAAGCGCGTGGTCTATGGGTTCAACCAAAAAGTCATGGGGGCGCTCTGACGCCTGCCCTTTGCCAAGGAGAAACGGGATGATGCGATGGACGGTTTTGATCTGTGCGATCTGTTCGGCCACAGGGCTGGCAGCGCAGGAGATCGATTGCGACGCGCCCCTGACGCAGGGGGCGATGAACCATTGCGCCTATGTTGCTTGGCAAGCTGCAGACGCTGAATTGAACCGGGTGTATCGCCCCGCTCTCACCGCAATGAAGGACGTCGACAGCTATCTGCCGGAAGACCAGAAGGGCGCAGAAGCAGCCCTGAGGACAGCGCAGCGTGCCTGGATCCTGTATCGCGATGCCCGGTGCGAGACCGAAGCCTATTTCGCCAAAGGCGGCACAATGGAGAGCTTGCTGCGCTCTGGCTGCCTGGAAACAACAACACACCAACGCATCCAAGAGCTGCGCTCTCTGTATGAGATGTGATTGCGTTTTGCCCGATGAAGGACAACTGAACCATGCCTGCGAAAATTTCCCGTTCTGACTATGCTGCCATGTATGGCCCCACCACTGGGGACCGCTTACGCTTGGCCGACACCGATCTGATCATCGAAGTGGAAAGCGACCTGACCACCTATGGGGAAGAGGTCAAATTCGGCGGCGGTAAGGTGATCCGCGACGGGATGGGACAGGCCCAGACCACGCGCGCCGACGGCGCCGTAGACACCGTGATCACCAATGCGCTGATCGTGGATCACACTGGGATCTATAAGGCGGATGTTGGCCTGAAAAATGGACGCATTCACAAGATCGGCAAGGCCGGCAACCCTGACACACAACCCGGTGTTGATATCGTCGTGGGGCCCGGCACCGAGGCCATCGCCGGAGAAGGGCGCATTCTGACCGCGGGTGGCTTTGACAGCCATATTCACTTTATCTGCCCCCAGCAGATCGAAGACGCGTTGCATTCGGGATTGACCACCATGCTTGGTGGCGGCACCGGGCCAGCGCATGGCACCTTGGCCACAACCTGTACGCCGGGTCCTTGGCACATCGGGCGCATGTTGCAAGCTGCGGACGCCTTTCCGATGAACCTTGCTTTTGCGGGCAAGGGCAACGCATCGGTGCCGGCCGCTTTGGAAGAGCAGGTCAAAGGCGGGGCTTGCAGCCTGAAACTGCACGAAGATTGGGGCACCACACCTGCGGCTATTGATTGCTGTCTGGACGTGGCGGATGCCATGGACGTGCAGGTGATGATCCACACCGATACGCTGAACGAAAGCGGCTTTGTGGAAAACACCGTTGGCGCCATGAAGGGGCGCACCATTCATGCGTTCCACACCGAAGGTGCGGGGGGCGGCCATGCCCCTGATATTATCAAAATCTGTGGCGAAGAGCATGTTTTGCCCTCTTCGACCAATCCAACCCGCCCCTTCACGGTGAACACCGTGGATGAGCATCTGGACATGTTGATGGTGTGCCACCACTTGGACAAATCCATCCCCGAAGACGTGGCCTTTGCCGAAAGCCGGATCCGACGCGAGACGATCGCGGCCGAAGATATTCTGCACGACATGGGCGCGTTTTCGATCATCGCCAGCGACAGCCAAGCCATGGGTCGCGTCGGAGAAGTGCTGATCCGCACCTGGCAGACCGCTGACAAAATGAAAAAGCAGCGCGGGCGTCTGGCCGAAGAAACCGGGGAAAACGACAACTTTCGTGTGCGCCGTTATATCGCCAAATACACCATCAACCCCGCCATTGCACACGGGTTGAGCCATGAAATCGGCAGCATCCAAGAAGGCAAACGGGCCGATTTGGTGCTGTGGAACCCTGCGTTCTTTGGTGTAAAGCCCGAGATGGTTTTGATGTCTGGCACGATCGTTTGCGCGCAGATGGGAGATCCCAATGCGTCGATCCCAACGCCTCAGCCGGTCTATAGTCGCCCGATGTTTGGCGCGTATGGCCGATCGGTCGAAAATTCGGCTGTGTGCTTTGTCTCTGAAGCGGCGCAAGCCGAAGGCATCGGGGCTTCGCTGGGCTTGGCCAAACAAACAGTTGCGGTGAAAAACACCCGCAACATTGGCAAATCAGATCTGAAACTGAACTCTGCTACGCCGCAAATCGAGGTCAATCCTGAAACCTACGAAGTGCGTGCAGATGGTGAGTTGCTGACATGTCAGCCGGCAGAGGTTCTGCCAATGGCGCAGCGCTACTTTATGTTCTGAACATGCAGCGAGTGGCGCGAAACTCAGGCGGGGGTCAAGGGAAACCAATCCGAAAGAGCAGTGGTTTGTCCGCACAGGGGGCGGACGGCCGTGCTTTGGGGACCCAGCACGAAGAGGCCAAGCCAGTGGCGTCAGTGATGCGCCATCTTGATTTGCCCGATGCGTTGGATCGGCCAACCGGGGCGCTGGCGCTGCGCTTCGAGGGGCAGGCAATGCACCAAGGTGTTCAGCTTTTCACGCCAAAACCGGGGGTTTTCAAGAACTTCGGACGGCAGGCGCGCTTTGTCAAAGACGTGCTGACGACGGGTAACAACTTCGATCCGGTGCCAACGGCCATCTGGCACGTTGCCTTCAAAAGCAAAAACCGCCGCCTGAAGCGCCGCTTCGCGTTCTTTCAAACGGGATATTTCGGCGCGTGTTTCCGCCAGCTCATCCGCAAGACCCAAGTTATGCATCATCGTGTCGATCCCTTTTGTTGCGCCTTTAGTGTGCCAGATCGGAATTAACGGCGCCTGAATACACTCCCGATGTGACAATCCCTGCAATGACCACGCCAACTCCTTCGATTGATTCAACTTTTCTGCCAATGGACCCTCAAATGACCGAACAGATTATTGCCCGCGCCTATCACGGGCACCTGCATTCAAACCCGGTGGGCACAGTTGTACTGAGCTATGAAGACCGGTTTTTGCGTCGCAAGTTGGTGACCATGAGTGATGGGCAAAAACTGTTGATTGATCTGGCGGGTGTCACCTCTTTGGATCAAGGAGGGGCGTTGATTTTGACCGATGGGCGCGAAGTGGAAGTCCGCGCCGCACCCGAACCTTTGCTGTCGATCACCGGTCAGGATTTAACCCGTTTGGCATGGCATATTGGCAACCGCCATACCCCCTGCCAGATCGAAGCTGACCGTTTGCTGATCCAAAAGGATCACGTGATCCATGCCATGCTGGAGCATCTTGGGGCCACCGTCGCAGAGGTCAACGAACCCTTTACCCCAGAAGGCGGTGCCTATGGGCATGGGCGGACGCATTCCCATGATCACGGCAAGACTTTGCACACACATGAAAGCGGGCATGCGCATGGCCACGAGCACTGACATTCTCACGCTGACCCAATGGTTGTCGCCCTCGTATCCCGTCGGTGCATTCAGCTATAGCCATGGTTTGGAATGGGCCATCCAAGCAGGTCAGGTGACAGACGCCGCCAGTTTTCAGGACTGGCTTGGCCAAATCCTGCACCATGGCAGCGGGCGCAACGACGCAATTTTGCTGGTCTGCGCCTATCACGCGCAATCAGACGACGTGGCCACCATTGATGCCGAGGCCCGCGCCTTTGCCCCATCGCGTGAACGCCTGCTGGAAACCACTGCGCAGGGCGCCGCGTTCTGCCGCACCACCCAAGCCATTTGGGGCGATTCCCTCCCTGCCCTGACCTACCCGGTGGCACTGGGACATGCGGCCAGAGTGCATGGGTTTGATCCAACGCTGACCTGCGCGCTTTATCTACACGCCTTTGCCAGCAACCTCGTGTCTGCGGCAATTCGATTGGTGCCATTAGGTCAAACCGAAGGCCAAGCCATTCTGACGGCCCTTGCTGCGCAATGCCAAGACATTGCCGTGCAATCGCAGGCCCTCAGCTTAGACGATTTGGGCGGGTCCACCCTATTGGCGGATATCGCTTCGATGAAACATGAAACTCAATATACAAGGCTCTTTCGCTCATGAGCTCTCCACATGGCCCTTTGCGTATCGGAATTGGCGGTCCGGTTGGCGCAGGCAAAACAACTCTCACCGCTGCACTCTGTAAAGCTTTGGCATCGCGCTATTCGATTGGCGCCATCACCAATGACATCTACACCCAAGAAGATGCCGAGGCGTTGATGCGCCTGCAGGTTTTGCCCCAAGACCGGATCATCGGTGTCGAAACCGGCGGCTGCCCACACACTGCGATCCGCGAGGATGCCTCGATCAACTTGGCGGCGGTTGACGAAATGCGCCAACGCCATGCGGACCTTGAGGTGGTGTTGATTGAATCTGGGGGCGATAATCTGTCGGCGACCTTTAGTCCCGAATTGGCGGATCTGACACTTTATGTGATCGATGTTGCCGCCGGTGAAGAGATCCCGCGCAAAGGTGGACCCGCCATCACCAAATCCGACATTCTGATCATCAACAAAACGGATCTAGCCCCCTATGTCGGGGCCTCGCTTGAGGTCATGGATCGCGATGCCACGCGCATGCGCGCCGGGCGCCCCTTTGTCTTTGCCAGCCTGCGCAAAGGCGACGGCGTCCAAGAGATCATCAAACTGATCGAAGACATTGGCGGCCTGTCACCTGCGTAACTCGCCTGTGGTTCAATGCAAAAAGACCGAAGCAGTCATGCTTCGGTCCAGTGCGCTTGAAATAAGTCAGAGGGCTTTACCAGATGGCTGGGCCTTTGTCGGCGAACTCATGGACCAAGAAGTCGATGAACGCGCGAACTTTGGGCTGGGTGAAACGCCCCGGAGGGTACACCGCATAGATGCCTTGGGTTTCGACCGGCAAGTCGGGGATCACGTCTTCGACCAGACCTTGCTTCATCGCATCGGCATAAAGATAGCTTGGCAGATAGGCGATGCCCAAGCCGGACACGGCGGCGTTCAGCAATGATTGACCGTCATTCACGCTCAGCCAGCCTGCGCTGCGGACCTGACGCTTTTCACCCGAGGGTGCAGTCAGTTTCCAAACGTTGCCGTTTGATTGGTTCGAATAGTGCAGCAGCTTGTGGTCGTTCAGATCATCGATCTTTTGAGGGCGGCCATGTTTTTCGAAATAGCCGGGCGCTGCGATCATGCGCTTGGTCGTTTCCGTCAACTTACGAGCCCGCAGCGTGCTGTCTTCCAGCTCGCCAATGCGGATTGCCATGTCAAAGCCTTCGCTGATCAGCTCAACAAAGCGGTTGTTGAGCACCATATTCACCGTGATATCCGGGAAATCCGACAGGAACTCGCCCAAAACGGGGCTAAGATGGTTCACACCAAAATCGGTGGCAACGCTGATGCGCAACAGACCTGATGGCGCGGATTGCATCGAGGTGACCAATGCATCGGCTTCGCCAGCGTCATTCAGCACGCGGCGCGCCCGATCATAATAGGCCAAACCGATCTCGGTTGGGCTTACCCGGCGGGTTGTGCGGTTTAGCAGCCGGGCACCAAGGCGGGCCTCAAGGCTAGAAACATGCTTGGAAACAGCGGATTTCGAAATCCCCATTTTCCGCGCGGCATCGGTGAAGCCACCTTGATCCACTACGGTGGCAAAAGCTTCCATTTCGGTCAGGCGATCCATCAGCGTTACCCTTTACAGCTCGTGTACAAATTCGTTTGTCTGCATCTGGTATCGCGGTCAAATCAGGCAACAAAGGGGCAGCCGCAGGACAATATCGGGGTAATCTCGGGGATCGTTCAAGGATCGGAAACAGGGAAACGATACGTTTCCGAATGCGAAATCACCTTAAAAATATGGGGTTTTGACTGATCCCGCGCCCCCAATAGGGGGGAACACCTTTCAAACGGCCTTCAACAGTGTTGCGCGTGTTTGGTGGAATTGGGCTGATTGACGCCTAGCTCAGATCGATCTTAGGCCCAAACAGACCTGAAAACGCCGTTTGCCCACGGGCAGAGAAGGTCACAACCCGGCTGCCCGCTGGTTGATGCGCCCATCCCTTGTCCAGAAAGCAGGTCAACAACGCACGCCCCACCTGCCCCGCCAAATGCGACTCGCGGGCACTCCAGTCCAAGCATTCGCGGCACTGGGGCGCTTTGCTTTTGGGAAGCCCCGCCAGGTCGATCCCCAAGTTTTCAACAAAGTCACGTCCGTCACCTGTGAGCCTCAAGGCAGGATCGCCGCCTTCAAAATATCCTCGCTGACGCATGGCGCGAAACATCCGCACCCCCATTTCCCCAGCCAAGTGATTGTAGCAAACCCGCGCCTGTCGCATCGCTTGGTCTTTGGGCCCGGTGCGGGTGCGCAGATGCCCAGAGCCAACCGCCAGCCCCATCAAGGCCTCTAGGACCTTGGCAACATCATCATCCGCCAGTGTGAAAAACTTATGGCGCCCCGATTTGCGCACAGCGATCAACCCACCCTGCTCAAGCTTGGCCAAATGCGAGGACGCGGTTTGAACCTGCACTCCGGCTTCCTGAGCAAGTTCCGTGGCGGTCAAGGCCCGCCCGCTCATCAAGGCTGTCAGGATGTTGGCGCGTGCAGGATCGCCGATCAAAGCGGCAATTCTGGCAATGTCAGGACCTTCTTTCATAGTTCGATCATGACCGAAGCATTCGAACCATTCAAGACGGTAGTTTGAACAGACACACAGGAGAGTCCAATGCTGACATGCGTCATTCGCTACCAAATCGATCCCACCAAGAAAGCCCAATTCGAACAGTATGCGCGCACATGGGGCCAGTGCATCCCCCGCAACGGAGCCGATTTGATCGGCTATTATGCCCCGCACGAAGGCTCTTCGACTTTGGCCTATGGACTCTACAATGTGGCCAGCCTTGCCGATTACGAAATGTATCGCACGCGTTTGGCCGCAGACCCGCTTGGTCGCCAGAACTATGAATTTGCTCAATCCGAACGGTTCATCTTGCGCGAAGACCGGACGTTCTTAAAACTGGCCTCCTCAGGAGGAGTGTACAGATGATTGCCGTAATCTTTGAAGTCCAAGTGGCGGAGGGACGCCAAGATGATTATCTAGCGATCGCCGCAGACCTGAAACCTTTGCTCAGTGAAATCGATGGCTTTATCTCGGTCGAAAGATTTCAAAGCCTAACAGACCCAAGTAAACTGTTGTCGCTGTCCTTCTTTCGCGACGAAGAGGCCGTGCAGGCATGGCGCCAGCTTTCGGCCCACCGCCAGGCACAAACCAAAGGGCGTGACGGGGCCTTTCGCGACTATCGTTTGAAGGTGGCGCATGTCCTGCGCGATTATGGCATGTCGGATCGCGACCAAGCCCCGGGTGACAGTCGTGCCACACATCTGGCCTAGCGCCGAGGATCGGCTAGCCATCAGCCACAATACTGTGTAGGCAGTAGGCTCTGAACTTGGAGATTTCATGTCCCGTTGATGTTTGGCCACGGCTCAAGAAGAGCCAGTGGCACACCGACCTCACACTTTTGTCCCAGCGCTTTGGCGCTGTTAATGGTGTGCGGCCGGATCTCAGATATCAACACGGCGGCGCCGTTGCGCGCCAGACATGAAAGAGCACTCTGACCAATGATCAGACAATTTCAATCGAACGACCTTAACGACATCATGACCGCTTGGCGCAAAGCCAACGCTTTGGCCCATCCGTTTCTGGATCCACCCCTTGTGCAAACGATCCACGATATGATCCGGGACCAATTTGTTCCGATCTCGGACATCTGGGTGGCCGAAGACAACGGGCGTGTCGTTGGCTTCATCGCTTTGCTTGGCAACCAAGTTGGCGGTTTGTTTCTCGACCCCGCGCAGCATGGCAAAGGCATCGGGCGCGCCCTGATGGACAAAGCCACCAGTTTACACGCCGAACTACTGCTGGAGGTGTTCAAGGACAACGCCATCGGGCGTCAGTTCTATGATCGCTATGGCTTTGAAACGATCGAAGAGGCTATGGACGACTTTACAGGTCACCCGGTGCTGCGCCTGCGCTACACCGCTTAACCACAAGAGGGCCCGCCTTGGGCCCTCTTCCCACAGGTCAATTTACCTGCACCCACTCTGCACTCAAAATCACAGGCTAGCGGCCAGCCGCGTGCCCTGATCAATGGCGCGCTTGGCATCCAGTTCCGCCGCAACATCTGCGCCGCCGATCACATGGGGCGTTGTGCCCAACTCGATCAGAGCATCCGCCAAGGACCGCTCGCTCAGCTGCCCAGCGCAAAGCACCACCGCATCACAAGGGATGACCTTGGCATTGTCGCGCGCCTCACCAAAACTGATGTGCAACCCATCGTCATCAATACGCTCATAGTTGACGCCGCCGATCATTTCGACCTGCTTCATCTTGAGCGTGGCGCGATGAATCCAGCCTGTTGTCTTGCCCAGCCCTTTACCCAATGCCTTGGCCTTGCGCTGCAACAGGGTCACCTGCCGCACAGGCGCCTCGGGCTGTGGGCCACTGGGGGCAAGACCGCCGCGGTCCACCGCCGGGTCACTGACGCCCCATTCCTTAAGCCACTCTGGCAAATCAAGCGTTGGGCTTTCGTCGGTCACAAGATACTCAGCCACGTCAAAGCCAATTCCTCCTGCTCCGATCACGGCCACTTTGGGACCGATCTCTACCTTGTGGCGCAGCACATCGATATAGTTGAACACATTGGGGCGATCTTGCCCCGGAATACCGGGGTCGCGCGGGATGACACCGGTTGCGATGATCACCTCGTCAAACCCTTGCAGATCCTGCGCCGTTGCCTCAGTGCCCAATCGAAGGGTGATCGAACTGTGCGCAACCCGCGCCGCAAACCAATCGACCAGACCATGGAACTCTTCCTTGCCCGGCACTTGGCGCGCCATATTCAACTGTCCGCCCAAGTGATCAGAGCGGTCAATCAATGTGACCGCATGACCGCGCTCAGAGGCGGTCAACGCAGCGGAAAGACCTGCGGGACCAGCCCCAACAACCGCAATGCTTTTGGGCGTATCGGTTGGCAGGATCGACAACTCTGTTTCGTTGCAGGCCCGCGGGTTCACCAAACAGGTCGTCAGCTTGCCACTGAAAGTGTGGTCCAAACAGGCTTGGTTGCACCCAATACACGGCGCGATCAACGCCGCCTGACCCTGCTCAGCTTTGACAACAAAATCGGCATCCGCCAACAAAGGACGCGCCATGGAAACCATATCGGCGCAGCCCTCGGCCAGCACCGATTCCGCCACCTCGGGCATGTTGATCCGGTTGGAGGTGATGATGGGAATAGAGACCTTCCCCATCAGCTTTTGCGTCACCCACGCAAAGGCACGGCGCGGGACACTGGTCGCGATGGTGGGCACCCGGGCTTCGTGCCAACCAATTCCGGTGTTCAAAATGGTGGCCCCAGCTTTTTCAATCTCACCCGCCAGTTGCACAACTTCGTCGTGGGTAGAGCCATTGGGCACAAGGTCGATCATACTGATGCGATAGATCAGAATGAAATTGGGCCCAACGGCCGCGCGCACTCGGCGCACAACCTCGATGGGCAACCGCATACGGTTTTCATAAGACCCACCCCAACGGTCCTCGCGTTTGTTGGTGTGGCTGACCAGAAACTGGTTCAGGAAATACCCTTCCGATCCCATGATCTCGACGCCATCATACCCAGCTTGTTGCGCCAAAAGCGCGGCGTTGACGATGTCTGCGATCTGCTTTTCGATCCCCGCCTCATCAAGCTCTTGCGGTGGAAACGGAGAGATCGGCGATTTCACAGGAGAGGGTGCCACACATTTAGGCGAATAGGCATACCGACCCGCGTGCAGAATTTGCATGGCGATTTTGCCACCCGCATCATGAACGGCTTTGGTGACAACGGAATGGTTTTCCACATCACTTTGCGAGGCCATCATCGCAGCGCCGGGCAAGACAGACCCCTCAAGGTTGGGGCCAATGCCCCCGGTCACCATCAGGGCCACGCCACCGCGCGCACGCGCAGCATAGAACTCCGCAACACGCGCCCAGTCCTTGGTTTCTTCCAACCCCGTGTGCATCGACCCCATCAACACGCGATTTTTCAGCGTTGTGAAGCCCAGATCCAATGGCGCAAATAGATGTGGATAGTCTGTCATTGATGCCTCTCCCAGCGTTGCCAACTATCTGGACTGAGACCCGGCAGCTTGTCACCCAAAACGCCACGTAAGTCATCTCGGGCCCCGGAATTTGAAAAATTCCGATCCATTTTTTCTCAAAAAATGAGGCGCCATATGACGCCCCTTTCCTTAACGATTTGGCACGGCATCCTTCATGTTGACCCGCTCTGAAAGCGCTTCGAGGCTTTCGGTGCGTTCTGAGTACCGATCAACCAGATAGCTGGATTGGCTGCGGGTCAGCAGCGTAAACTTGGCCAGTTCTTCCATCACATCCACAACGCGGTTGTAGTAGGGGCCCGGTGCCATCCGGCCCGCCTCATCAAACTCGTGAAAGGCCTTGGGCACCGAGGATTGGTTGGGGATGGTAATCAGCCGCATCCAGCGCCCCAAGATGCGCATTTGGTTCACGGCGTTAAAGCTTTGCGAGCCGCCGCAGACCTGCATGATGGCCAGTGTTTTACCCTGTGTTGGGCGAATGCCACCAATTGGCGCCAAGGGGATCCAATCGATCTGCGTTTTCATGATGCCGGTCATTGCCCCATGGCGTTCAGGAGAGCACCAGACCATGCCCTCAGACCACATCACCAGATCCCGCAGCTCTTGCACCTTTGGATGCTCCGCCGGGGCGTCATCTGGCAATGGCAAGCCAGAGGGGTCAAAAATCTTTGCCTCACAGCCCAATCGCGTCAAGATGCGCGCTGCCTCTTGGACCATCAACCGGCTATAAGAACGATCCCGCAGTGATCCATACAGCAGCAGAATTCTGGGCTTATGGGTCAGGGTCTGTTGCGGCATCAGCTGTGACAGGTCGATCTCCTGAAAACTCTCCTCCGCGATATTTGGGGTCTCAGACACAACGCTCGCCTTTTTCATTCAAGATCATCTCCCCGTCTTGCTTATGCAAAGGTCCTTCGGGCCAATTGTCCAACAGGTCCAGAACGTGTTCAGACGGGCGGCACAGCTTGACCCCTTTAGAGGTGCACACGATCGGTCGGTTCACCAGAACAGGATGTACGATCATATGGGTCAGCAACTCCTCATCTGTCACCGCAGGATCCAGCAGGCCCAATTCTTTGGCTGGGGATTTGCTGGTGCGCAGCGCAGTACGGGGCGTCAAGCCGGCAGCCGCAAACAACGCCTGCAACTGAGGGCGTGTCCAACCTTCGTCAAGATAGTGGATCACGACGGGCGTGTAGCCCGCCTTTTCGATGATCTCCAACACGTTGCGAGACGTCCCACAGGCGGGGTTATGGTGAATGACAACGCTCATTTGCTATCCTTTGTGAACAAAATGCCGCCAATAACCATTGCAGCAAGGGCCCCAATGATCTGGGCGACGATGAACCCGGGCACATGCGCAGGGTTGATGCCAGCAAATGTGTCGGTAAAGGCCCGACCAATGGCCACGGCAGGGTTGGCAAAGCTGGTGGAGGCGGTGAACCAATACGCGGCTGTGATATACAGACCAACCAGCATTGGCACTGCCTCGCTGCGAAAACGCACTGCGCCCAAGATCGTCAACAGCAGGCCAAAGGTGGCAATGAATTCCGCGAACCATTGCGCCTCGCCGGTTCTTGCCTTGGTCGAGAGCTGAAAGATCGACAGATCAAACATCCCATGCGCAATCAAACTCCCCAAAATCGCGCCCAAAGATTGAGCCACAACAAAGGGAACAAAATCCGCCCACTTCAAATCGCCGCGAATGGACATGACCAATGAGACCGCTGGGTTGAAATGTGCCCCCGAAATCGGCCCTAAGATCGTGATCAAGACGACGAGGATCGCACCCGTCGGGAGCGTGTTGCCCAACAGGGCCAATGCCACATCATCAGTCAGCATATCGGCCATAATGCCCGAGCCAACAACGGTGGTGACCAACAAACAGGTGCCCAGAGCCTCGGCCACCAGACGGCGTGTCAGATCCCGACTCATGATTTACCCTCCAACTCCTGACCAATTTTGGCCAGTTCGACTTTGCGCGTTTCAGCGTCCATTGCGTCGAGATCCAAGGCCAAGAAGGCTTCGACCCGCGCTTTCATGCGGTCATGTGCCACCAAGAAGGCCTGACGGTTTTCTTCATCTGTTTCGCCAGCCCCGGCAGGGTCAGGAATGCCCCAATGGCCGCCGACAGGAACGCCGGGCCAAAACGGGCAGGTTTCCCCCGCCGCGTTGTCACAAACGGTGATCACGTAATCCATGACCGGCGCGCCATCTTCGGCAAATTCGTCCCAGCTTTTGGAGCGAATGTAGCTGGTGTCATGGCCAAGCTTTTCCAGCAGTTCCACGGCAAAAGGATTGGGCAATCCAGTGGGTTTTGACCCCGCCGAATAGGCCTGAAACCGGCCTTTGCCTAATTCGTTCATCAAGGATTCAGCCAATACGGAGCGCGCTGAATTGCCTGTACACAAAAACAATACGTTCTTGGGGGTTCCCATTTGTCTTTTCTTTCTGGTGATCAGACCAAGCCAAAATTGCTCAGCCATAGTGGGGTGATAAAAGGGTGAGAAGTGCGTTGGTGTGCGCCGCTATGAAGTGGCGCTGAATGGGGTCCTTTGCCTTAGCAATCGCAGGCGAGCGTTTCCAATACGGGACGACACAATTCTGGCTGACCACCACAGCAGTCCTCCATCAAGAAGGTGAGCATCCCGCGCAGCCCATCCATATCTGCGTAATACCGGATCGAGCGGCCTTCGCGCACATTGCGCACCAAACCGGCCTGAAACAGGATCGACAGGTTTGATGACATGGTATTTTGCTTGATGTTCAGCGCCTCAGAGATTTCTCCGGCGGCGAGGCCGTCTTTGCCGGCTTTCACCAGCAGACGGAATGCTTCGAGCCGGCTGTCCTGAGACAGCGCGGCAAAAGCGGCAAGGGTATTTGATTTATCCATAAATCATGAATTATGGATATATTAGATTCGACGCAACCCCCGTTGCGCTCAAATTTTCAGGTTGTTTCCAGACAATGGCGGCGGAACGCCCGCTTAAGCATGTCCAGCTCTTCGCGCAGCAGCGTCACCTCGGCGCGCAAATCATCCGCCAGAGTTTCCCCAGCGAGCACCGCAAAGCTTTCAAGCGTCTCATCAGTGACCGCATCGCGGATCACAAAGGTCTGCACCCCGTCAGAAATCAATTCGACTGGAATAGGCACCTTAACCAGCCAGCTGCCCTGATCGCGCTCTTCAATCACCTCAACCCCGGGCACGGATTGCTGCAAGTGACTGACTTCGATCTGAGGCTTTTGATGACCACGGCCCGTTGTGGTCAAAACACCTTCCCAAACGCCTTCAAACAGGCGGGTTTTGGACAGTTTCCATTCGCTCATCAGGTCAATTCCTTACAATTCGGCGCGCGGGCGGCGGCTAAAGGTCAAATCCCGCAGAACAACTTGGTTCATCTCGGGGCCTTCAAAAATCAAATCCAACCACGCCTTTTCAACCCGCTTTTCGTTCAGCTTGGTGTAGGCAAGGTCGAATTCCACCATGATCTCTTTTTCATGCAACGGCACTTCGCGCACAATTTGTTCGGTGTTGGGCCCATGTTGGATGTTCAAGCGCGCAAAAATTTCCAGCGGCTTTTCCATTTCAACGATTGTGTCCATGCGCAAAAGATGGCGACGTTTTAGACCGTGCACCGCCTCGGGTGGCAGGTCGATCACAACCGACAGAAACGATCCGTCGAATTTGAAAACATCCATACGCAGGCCAAACGGCGCCAAATCCGCTTCGCGGGTGTTGCGCAGCTGGCGCAATGTCAGCTCAGAAAAGGCACAGTCATGAAACAGGGTGACCTCGGTGCCCAGACGGCTTTTGTTTTGCACCGACGACATGCCCGGCGCAGGCAAGGGCCCTCGCCATAGCTCTGGACGCCATGACCAATCGGATCCTTGCGGTTTGCGAAACTGCGTCGAACCGATCATTGGCAAAGCCAAGCGGCTGTCCGCAACATAGATCAATTCATTCAAGTGATAGCGAAGCTCACGCGCACCGTTTCGCTGCCGACGCAAACTTGTCAGATTGGTTTCTTTTGCCATCTGCGCAGCACGCGCCCAGCGCCGCTGTACGCGACTTGCGATCATGTTTTTGATCAGTCTGCTGCCAAAACCCTGCGCCATACTTGTCCGGCCTCGCCTTATTCTTTGTCACTGTCTTACCCGATACCCTTAGATATCAACATCCGATTCAGGAGTTTTTTTAGCCCACCCCGTGGATTTTGTTCACTTTCTGGCACTTGAGGCACATCGAGCCCCTCTCCGGGGCGACTGTGTGGTCGCAAATTTGGCACCACGATCTGAGGGTTCTTTGCTGCGCTGACGGGCGGCGTCTCACGCACTGTCACTGGGCTTGCCTCGCGGATTTGTTCCGCCAGCCAGATCAGCAGGTTCAAGCCTGCCTCCTCTGCAAGAGGCCCGCCTTTGGCGCCGTAAAGAGCCAAACCAACCATCTGGCCATTCAGCATCATGATGCCACGCCAATGCTTGGTGTCGCCCCCTTGCGAAACGGGTTCGGCGTTGGTCACCTGCACGATCGTCAAACCGTCGCCCTGAATTTGGCGCTGCACCGATGCGCCGCCCAAAGCCACTGCGATTTCGCTGGCGTTGGGTTCGTGCACCTCGGATTGGCGTTCAACCGATGTGACGGTGAACACCGCAGGTTCAACATTATAGCCGCTGACGAAACCGGTCAGAGATTCACAAGAAGCCAACAGCGCAAAACCACCGGTCTTACGCGCCTGCAGGCTTTCTGTTTCAATGCAATACCCCTGCGGAGGAACAACAACGACGCGCCCCCCTGCCAAAGCGGCGGACTGCGCGGTTGGGGCTGGCGTGTCTTCGACCGCCCGTCCAGGGGCCAAGCATCCCGACACCAATGTCACCCCAATCAAAGCCGCGACGAAACGGCTGCGAAGGGGTCGAAAATTCGTTGTCATCCTAGCACTATCCCCCCGGCTGTGCAGGTTGCATCATGCCGGCACCCATACGGCCCCGACTGATCCGTTGAGTATGGGATAGCCAAGCCACGACTCTCAGACAAGCAAGATTATGTTTCGCCCCCTATTGTCGGGCATAAAAACAACGTAAGAAGGCTATGAGTTAGCAGGGTTTATTTGTTCGCAGCATGCCATTTCGATTTGTTCCCATGATCCCATCCGCGCCCCGCTTTGCGGTGTTGCACGGCCAACTGCACCCCGTCTGGGCAACTCCAATGGGCCCAGTTGCCGCCGAGCTGGACCACGCGTCTTGAGCCGCCTGTCCCCCTATGCCCCGCATCGCTCGTTGGTGACTTCGACCCGCGAAGAGGCGGATGTGCCCCGTTTGGTGATTGGGATCGTTGCCGTTGAGTTTGTTTTTGCCACAGCAATCGAGCTGGTGGATGCCATCCTCGCTTCGGTGCCCCAATCGATCACCAACGGGTATTACAAAGGGGATACTGCGGTTGGGTTGCTGGCCCAATTGCTCAGCTATGGTTTTTTGGCGTTGGCCGTTGTGTTGGTCGCAAAGATCATCAACCAACGCAGCGCCTCCAGCCTGATCGGGAATGTGTTTGGGGCGTTGCACATGGGGCGCGGCACCCTGTTTGCCTGCTTGGCCGTGTTCGCCGCCATAGAGTTGCTTCCGCCCTATTATTCCCTAGAAGGCGCCAACAGCACGGGGTTTGGTCGCTGGTTGCTGGTGTTGCCATTTACGGCGGCCGCTTTGACAGTGCAAACCGCGTCAGAAGAAATCTTTTATCGCGGCTATATCCAGCAACAGATTGCGGCACGATTTCATGCGCCTTTGGTATGGCTGGTCTGCCCGAACCTGTTGTTTGCGGCGGCCCACTGGAACAATACAGCCGGCTTTAACGACGCGATGTCCTATGTCATCTGGGCATTCTTCTTTGGGCTGGCGGCCTCTGATCTGACGGCCAGAACCGGCAATCTCGGGGCGGCGATCGGCTTTCATCTGGCCAACAACCTTTATGCATTTACGCTGTATTCGGAACTTGGGCGCGAAGATTCGGGGCTGGCACTGTACCTCTTTCCCGCCTCAGAAAGCCTGCTGCCGCCTTCTGCCACGCAAAGCCCCATCCTGACCCTTGGTTTGTTGACCGAGCTGATGGTATTGTTGGTCTTATGGCTGTCGGCACGTGTCGCCGTCAGGCGTTGATTGCATTTCCGTCGCGTCGGGATTATCTGGGTCTCTACACCGGAGCCAACAAAGGTCAGATCGCATATGAACTGGATCTCCAACTACGTCCGTCCGCGGATCAACTCGATTTTCTCGCGCCGTGAGGTGCCTGAAAACCTGTGGACCAAATGTAAAGAATGCGGAACCATGCTGTTCCACCGCGAGCTGAGCGACAATTTGAATGTCTGCACCAATTGCGACCATCATATGGGCATCAGCCCCCGTGATCGGTTCACCGCGCTGTTTGACGGTGGCATCTTCACCGAAGTTTCCGTTCCAGAGCCTCTGACGGATCCGCTGAACTTCCGCGATCAGAAAAAATACCCTGACCGGATGCGTGCCGCGCAGAAGAAAACCAACGAACAAGAGGCCATGCTGGTCGCCGCTGGTGAAATTGGCCGCACCCCCATCGTTGCAGCTGCGCAGGACTTTTCCTTCATGGGCGGCTCCATGGGCATGTATGTTGGCAACGCCTTCATCGCAGCCGCTGAAAAAGCGATCGAACTAAAGCGCCCCTTGGTGGTGTTTTCGGCCGCTGGTGGCGCACGCATGCAAGAGGGCATCCTGTCCCTGATGCAAATGCCGCGCACCACCGTTGCGATTCAAATGCTGAAAGAAGCCAACCTGCCTTACATCGTTGTGCTGACCCACCCGACCACCGGCGGTGTGACGGCGTCCTATGCGATGCTCGGCGATGTGCAGATCTCAGAACCAAACGCATTGATCTGTTTTGCTGGCCCTCGGGTGATCGAACAGACCATTCGCGAAAAACTGCCCGAAGGCTTTCAGCGCGCAGAATATTTGCTGGATCACGGCATGTTGGACCGTGTGACCAAGCGCACCGATATGCGCGATGAGCTGATCACGATTGTGCGGATGATGCTGGGCCTCCCTCCAGCGATCAAGGGTGACCTGCCCAAGCCAGAAGATCAGCCCCAAATCGAAAACGCCCCGGACGCCGAAGCGGCGACCAAAGGCGCAAGCAGCTAACCCAAGTTGCCCCCAACATTGCAGGGACCCTGATCACAGGGTCTCTGCCCCTGTGACCCTACCCCAGACAGCCCCAACGATCCAAACAGAGGCCATGCCCATGTCCAACGGTTCTGACAAAATCCTGGAACGGATGATGGCCTTGCATCCAAAGATCATCGATCTGACGCTGGATCGGATGCTGCGGCTGCTTGAAAACCTTGATCGCCCGCAAGACCGGCTGCCTGATGTGATCCATATCGCTGGAACAAATGGCAAGGGGTCGACCCAAGCCATGATCCGTGCCGGATTGGAATCTGCGGGTCACTTGGTCCATGCCTATACCTCTCCGCATCTGGCGCGATTTCACGAACGCATTCGTCTGGCCGGGCACTTGATTGACGAAGAGCTGCTCAGCGCCACGCTGGATGAGTGCTACCGCGCCAATAATGGTGAAACGATAACCTATTTTGAAATCACCACATGCGCAGCGTTGCTGGCCTTTGCCCGCGTAAAGGCGGATTACACCCTGCTTGAAGTTGGTCTGGGCGGCCGTTTGGACGCCACCAATGTGATCGACACCCCAGCGCTGACGGTGATCACGCCTGTCTCGATCGACCACACCCAATTCCTTGGCGAAACCATCGAAGAGATCGCAGGCGAAAAGGCTGGGATCTTGAAACGTGGTGTGCCCTGCATTGTCGGGCCACAATCAGAGGCCGCATTGGATGTCATCGAGCGTGAAGCCGCAAAAGTGGGCGCGCCGTTAAGTGTCTACGGGCAGCACTGGCACATGTTCGAAGAACGCGGCCGCTTGGTTTTTCAAGATGAAACCGGGTTGGTGGACGTGCCCTTGCCCGCGCTGCCGGGGGCGCATCAATACCAAAACGCTGGCACCGCTGTCGCCGCCCTGCGCCAGCTTTCTCTGGGCACAGAGGCCGCCGAGGCCGCCATGACCAACGTCACATGGCCTGCGCGTATGCAGCGCCTGCGCGCAGGCCCCTTAAGCGACGCCGCCCCGCAGGTCGAACTCTGGCTTGATGGTGGGCACAACGCCGCCGCCGGCCAAGCGCTTGGGGCGCATCTGGCCAGCCTGCCAGCCCGACCCACCCATTTGATTTGCGGCATGTTGAACACCAAAGACGTGACCGGCTATTTGGCCCAGCTGGCCGCACAAGCCCAATCCTTGACCGCCGTCTCAATCCCCGGCGAGCCCAACAGCCTGACCGCGGAGCAAACAGCCGCTGCGGCGCAGACCGTGGGGCTAGAGGCCCAAATCGCCGCGGATGTTGACCACGCGCTGGCCCGGATCACCCAGAGCGATCCAAACGCCCGTGTATTGATCTGTGGCTCATTGTATCTTGCCGGTCGCATTTTGCAGAAAAACAGCTGAAAAAGTGAAAAAGAATTAGCCTTGGCGCAGCTTTCGAATCACGAGGAGTTGACTGATTCGTAGTGATTCGCATAAGGTCGGTTAAGGCATTCGAAGGTGGGACCCACCGGATCAGCATCCAAGCGCGGCTGATCTCGACAGGTTGACAGGCAGGACAAAGAAGAGGGGTCGATCCAACGGCCCCCTTTTTTAATTGCCCCCCTGGCAAGGTTCAAAGTCCTCTGACACTGTAGTGGCCTGACAGGCCGAGGGGCGTTGCCCCTCTGGGCCGATGGCCCATTCACCCCAGAGTATTTTTGGCAAGATGAATGCAGAGACCCGCTTGGGCGTCGCGGCCCCAGTCTTGCGATTGCATTTCTCGCAACCGACTGGCGGTGCGTTCAAATTCAAAGACGCCTTCACCTTCGATGTAGAGGCTTTCGGGCATATCGGCGGCCGAGCAGATCAGGCGCACATTGGCCTCATACAGCGCATCAATCAGGGTGACAAAACGTTTGGCTTCGTTGAAATTGCTGCGCCCAAGCCGGGGAATGTCCTCGAGGATGAGCACTTTGACCGCTTCGGCGATGGCCAAATAGTCACCTGCGCCCAGCATCTGACCGCAGAGGTCAAAAAAACTGGCACGCGCAACGCCATTGCGAAACTGGGGCAACGTGACATCGCGACCTTTGACTTTGAGCACCAGAGGCGCCGCAGGCCCGCCGCTGAGGTGTTCCCAGATTTCTTGGATCTTCTGGCGGTTGTCGTTGTTGATGGGGGAGAAATACACCTGCGCGCCCTGAAGGCGGTTCTGTCGATAGTCATTGGGGCTGATCAGCTCCCAGACCACCATGTGGGTTTTCAGCTCTTCGATGAAAGGCAGGAACAACTGCCTGTTCAGCCCATCCTTGTAGAGATCGTCGGGTACCCGGTTTGAAGTGGTGATGACCACAACCCCGGCTTTGAACAGAATTTCAAACAAGCGCCCCACAATCATCGCATCGGTGATGTCGGTGATTTGCATTTCATCAAACGCCAGCACTTTGACATCTTTGACCACCTCGGCGGCCACAGGGGCCAAGGAATCGGCCACACCTTGGGCGCGCGCAGCATGCATTCCGGTGTGAATTTCCTGCATAAAGGCGTGAAAATGCACCCGGCGCACTGGCACGGTCAATTGCTCGACAAAGAGATCCATCAACATGGATTTCCCACGCCCAACGCCACCCCAGAGATACAGCCCTTTGGGCGACTCAGGGGCTTTGCGGAAAAATCCCTTTTTGACGGGCTGCGCGAGGGCCTGTTGGATCCGGTCAAACTCTGGCATCACTGCGAGTTGGGCCGGGTCTGCTTTGAGGTCACCAGAGGCGATGAGCGTGGCGTAGATATCCTGAAAACCTGTCATGTTTGGGACATACCCAATCCCTTGCAGCAGGAAAAGGGTGTTTCGATTTTGGCCTTTGCGTCAATTCCTGTGATGGGGCCCATTTCAATCTTTCGATTGACCTATGGGCCGGGCTGATTACAGGTAGAGCGATCATCAGGAGCGCGCCATGCAAGCCAAGACCCCATTGTTCACCCCCGTTTTGATTGTCGGCTGCGCCATCATCCTGACGGGCTTTGCTATTCGCGCCAGCTTTGGCGTGTTTCAAATTCCGATTGCTGAAGAGTTTGGCTGGTTGCGGGCTGAATTTAGTCTGGCCATTGCGATCCAAAACCTAGCGTGGGGCATTGGCCAACCGCTGTTTGGCGCTATGGCGGAAAAGCTGGGTGATCGCATTGCGATTATTCTGGGGGCTGTGACCTATGCGGCCGGGCTTGTGGCCTCCTCCTTTGCTGTCTCCCCCGAGGCGCATCAGTTCTTTGAGATCTTCGTTGGCTTTGGGATCGCAGGCACGGGCTTTGGCGTCATTCTGGCGGTGGTCGGGCGCGCGTCCTCTGACGAAAACCGGTCAATGGCCCTGGCGATTGCCACTGCCGCCGGATCCGCGGGTCAGGTGATCGGCGCACCGCTCGCGGAATGGCTGCTGGGCTTTATGACATGGCAGAGCGTGTTCCTGACCTTTGCAGCTTCGATCCTGTTGGTGCTTGTTTTGTTGCCTTTCATGCGCGCCCCAGAAGTGGCCAGCAAGCAAGAGCTGCAGGAAAGCATGGGCGAGATCCTAGGCAAAGCCTTTCGCGATCCGTCCTATATGATGATTTTTCTCGGCTTCTTTTCTTGCGGCTATCAACTGGCCTTTGTCACCGCGCATTTTCCGGCCTTTGTGACCGAAATCTGTGGACCAATCGCCGTGGGCGGCGTGCTGCATTCGATTGGGATCACCACGACTTCGACTTTGGGCGCCTATGCGATTTCCTTGATTGGTCTGGCCAATATTGTCGGCACGCTTTTGGCGGGCTGGCTGGGCAAGCGGTACTCAAAGAAATACCTTTTGGCCGGGATTTACACGCTGCGCACCATCATTGCCGCCGCGTTTATCCTGATGCCAATGACCCCGGCCACCGTGATCGTGTTTTCGATCACAATGGGCACCTTGTGGCTGGCCACGGTGCCGCTCACCTCGGGCCTGGTCGCGCATCTCTATGGCCTGCGTTATATGGGCACCCTTTATGGCATCGTGTTCTTCAGCCACCAATTGGGCAGCTTCATGGGCGTTTGGCTGGGCGGGCGGATGTATGACATCTATGGATCTTATGAGGTTGTGTGGTGGATTGGCGTGGGCGTTGGCGCCTTCTCAGCGATCATCCACCTGCCAATCAAAGAGAACCGGCCAGCCTTGGCGGCTTAGTCCGACTGACCAGCGCGCCATTGATCCAAAATGTGGCGGCTGGTCATCAAATCCAAATGCGCCCCGCCCCCATTTTTGAACAGGGTGATTTCGTCGTCACTTTGACGCTGGAACCGATCCAAATCATAATAATCCGCCACGATATCAGCGCGTGTGATGACGCCATGATCCAGCGGGATTTGCACTTCGCCGATGTGCCCAAGAGTGGTGTCAAAGCTGTCGACAAAGATCCGTGACCGCTGCAACGCCAGATCATCTGCTTCGCGCATGTCAGGGCGATAGGCACCAATCAAATCCACATGCTGGCCCGGCTGTAGCCATGCGCCCTTCAGCACAGGCTCTGTGCTCATGGTGGCGCTGGTGATGATGTCTGCGTCGCCGACAGCCTGTTCCAAGTTCTGCGCGGCTTGAATGCCCAAAGCTTCTGCCATTGCTTGGGCTTTGGCAAAGGTCCGGTTCCAAACGGTGAATTGCGCGTCAGGAAAGGCTGCGCCATAGGCCTGAAACAGCGCGTTTCCGACCGTGCCTGCGCCGATGATCAGGATTTTCTTGCTGTCAGGTCGGGCCAGCCGGGTGGCGGCCAGCAGGCTATCCCCTGCCGTTTTCCACTTGGTCACCAAATGAAAATCGACCAAGGCTTCGGCGCGGCCGTCCGTATCAGAATACAACGTCACGCCGCCGTTGATCATTGGCTTGCCGGCCTCTGGGTTCGCGGGAAAGATGTTAGCCGTTTTGACCGCCATGCCCAAACCGTCGATCCATGCGCAGCGGTTCAACAGGGTGTCTTTACCCCGATAGAGAAAATTGTCGCCCACCTCGGCCTTGGGTAGATTGTGCCCCCGCGCCAGCGCTTGGGTAAGCCCCAACCAATCGAGATTGGCTTCACCTTGTTCAAATGAAATCTGCGCGAGTTTCATGCGGCTTCCTCAAGTGTCAAAACGCCTGCGGCGACCAAAGCATCGGCCCACCCCTGCGGATCTGTAAATAGATGTGTCTGCCACCCACGCACGGCTGCGGCCTCGATGTTTTCGGCTTTGTCATCTGCAAACAACAACTCTGCCCCGCGATAATTCGACCCTTGCTCAAGCGCCTCATAGATGGCGGCGTCCGGTTTGATGCATTTCAAACGCCCCGAGACATATACCGCATCAAAAAGGTGAAGAAATGGGAAGTGTTGTGCCGCAATTTCAAAGGTTTCAGCCCCAAAATTGGTCAGGGCCAACACCGGCACGGATTTGGCTTTTAGCGCTTCGAGTAGGCGCACAGAATGCGGGATGTCACCGGGCAGCAATTCGACCCAGCGTTCGGCCCACATCATGATTTCATCCGCATAGTCAGGATGCGCATCAGCCGCTTCTTTCAGGGTCGCATGCAAAGGCTCGCCCTCGTCCACCCGCAGATTATAGCCATCCAAATCCACAGCCGCGAACAGCTCTTTGCGCCGGTCTTCACCAATGACGCGGTCATAGAATGCTTCGGGATCATATTCCAAAAGCACACGGCCGAGATCAAAAACAATTGCCTTAGGGGTCATAGGTCACACCTGTTTTGCTTTGCGCAGTTCACGTTCCAATGCGTCCAAAAACCGAGACCGATTCGCCTTGGCAAAGGGCTTTCCTCCGCCTTGGCGAAATGGATCTGCAGCCCGCATGTCCGTCATCAAATCGCGCATAGCGAGTACATTGCCGATATTCGCCTGGGTCAAGGCCTCTCCGTTGTGTTTGAGCACACTTGCGCCTGCCTCTACACATTTGGCGGCCAATGGAATGTCGCCGGTGACCACCACATCCCCCGCTTTGGCACGATCTGCGATCCACATGTCCGCCACATCGGGCCCTTCGGGAACAATAACCATCTCAACCAGCGGGTTCTGCGAGGGGTGCAATCCGCCGTTGCTGACCACTTTCATTTCAATCCGGTGACGGGTTGCCACCTTTTCCGCTTCGGCTTTGACGGGGCAGGCATCTGCATCGATGAAAAGAGTGGTCATGAAAACAACGCCTCTGCGTGGAACTCGACATGGCTCTGCATAAAGCTCGAAACGAAATAATAGCTGTGGTCATACCCTTTTTGAAGCCGCAGCTGCGCGGGGATACGGCGTGCATTCACTGCCTCGGCCAAACTTTCGGGTTTCAACAGATCCAAAAATTGATCCGCCGTGCCCGTGTCGACCAAAAGCGGAATATCCAACCCGTGCTCGCGCATCAGCAACGTCGCATCATGCTCTGCCCAGGCGGCTTCATCATCCCCAAGATACGCCCCAAGCTGCTTGCGCCCCCAGTCACTGGCTGTTGGATGGCTGATTGGGGCAAACGCCGAAACAGAGCGGAACCGCCCCGGCAGGCCCATCGCAAGGGTCAGTGCGCCATGCCCCCCCATTGAGTGGCCGGTGATCGACTGTCGTTCAGCGTCTATGTTGAAATTGGCCGTTAACAGGCGCGGCAATTCATCAGACACATAATCCCACATCTGAAAATGCGGTGCCCAAGGATGCATCGTGGCGTTCACATAGAAGCCTGCCCCCTGCCCCAGATCATAAGCGGGATCATTGGCCACCCCGTCGCCACGCGGCGAGGTATCGGGAAAGACCAATGCCAATCCCTGTTGTGCGGCCCAAGCCTGCGCCCCTGCTTTGACCATGGCGTTTTCATGCGTGCAGGTCAGCCCCGACAGATACCACAAAACGGGCACCGGTTCAGACTGTGCGATTTCGGGCAAGAACACCCCAAATGTCATGTCACACTGGGTCGATGCGGCGGCGTGGCGACACACAAGTTGTGTTCCACCAAAGCACCGGTTTTCAGAAATCGTTTCCATCGCCATCTCCTGAGGTTCACAGCATGGCTAGCTTAGCCATTGCACAGCGACAAGGACTGTTTTGACGCCATCGCTTCGCAATTTTTGCCCCATAGCGACGTGGCGCAAACCAACACAGTCATCACGCCCCGCCAAGAAGCGTCGATTGGTCAAAACCTATACGTTTGTAACGGATTCGGATGGAAGTTGTTACTTGTCTTGCCTTGTAAAAACTGAACCGAACGGTTTATAGTCAGACCTCACAATCAGGATTCCGCATGTCTAACGCCACCAAAACCGTTGTTCGAACTGGCCGCAAATTTGATCAGGTTCTGACCGGTGCCCGACAAGTATTTATGGCCGACGGCTTTGAAGGGGCAAGTGTGGATGACATCGCCAAGGCGGCGGGCGTGTCCAAGGCGACGCTGTACAGCTACTTCCCTGACAAACGCTTGTTGTTCACCGAAGTTGTGCGGAACGAATGCAATCAGCAAGCCAACGAAGCGATGTATGTGATCGACGAAGAGGCCCCGGCTGCCGAAGTGCTGCGCCTTGCGGGACGCACGTTGGTGGGGATCCTAACCTCGGAGTTTTCGCAGAAGATTTTCCGCGTCTGTGTTGGCGAATCCGAACGCTTTCCAGAGCTGGGACGTGACTTTTACAAAAGCGGCCCGCTGTTGGGGCGCGAACGTCTTGGCGACTATTTCCAATGCGCCTGCAGCCGTGGCGAATTGGTGATCGAGGATATTGATCTGGCGGCCGATCAGTTTTCTGAGCTGTGCAAAACAGATCTATTTGCGCGCATGGTCTTTGGCATTGACCAAACCTTCACCGAAGAAGAAATCACGCGGGTTGTCGACGGGGCTGTCGATATGTTCCTTGCGCGCTATGGCGCTCCGACGGCGGGCTGATCTGACGCCTTAGGGCCTGTCGGGTTTGGTTGCTGGTTGCGGGCGATCATTGCTGACCGCCCACCCCAAAATCTCTCTTACGAGAAGAGCATACCGCCGTTGATATCAACGTTGGCGCCGGTGACGAAGGCTGCGTCATCAGAGGCCAAGAAGACGGCCAGCTTGGCAACATCTTCAGAGGTACCTTCACGCTTCAGAGGCGTGATGTTGGCCACGTGCTTGCGCACTTCTGGCTTGGTGAAGATGTTGTGGAAATCTGTGTCGATCATGCCTGGGCACAACGAGTTCACACGGATGTCTGGGCCCAGTTCTTTGGCCAAACCACGTGTCAATGTCATCACAGCACCTTTCGAAGCACCGTAAGCAGAGGCACCTGGGCCACCGCCATCACGGCCAGCCTGAGAAGCCAACGCTACGATAGAAGACCCTGCAGACATGTGTGGGATACATTCACGTACCGCCAGAACCATCGATGTCACGTTTACGGCCATCACGTTGTTCCAGTGTTCAACGGTCATTTCTGCCATTGGAACACGAGCAAGGATACCACCGGTTACGTGGATCAATGTGTCAACTTTGCCGAAGGTTTCGACAGTTTTGCTGACCAACGCTTTAACGTCTTCTTCTTTGGTCAGGTCGCCCTGCAGAGCAAAGGCTTTGCCACCCGCAGCAGTGATTTCAGCAACGGCAGATTCTGCGCCAGCTGAACTTGCATGATAGTTGATGGCAACGTTTGCACCACGTGCAGCAAGTTCCATAACGCAGGCGCGACCGATGTCACGTCCACCACCAGTTACGATTGCGGTTTTACCGGTTAGATCCATCGATCTTCTCCTGTTTGTTCAGTGATTGGCGCAAAGGCTGCACCTAACGGCACACGACACTACAGGAGGGTCTAACCACCGGGCGGGGTGGAATTTTCCAGCACCCAAGCGTCGTATACGGACGGACAAGAGATAACGACTCGCCGCGGTTCAAGCAACAACTTTTTACAAATATACACAAATTTACGACCCTGAAGCTTGCCCTTCAATGCGGCCAGCCTAACCCTCTGATATTGGCGCATTCCATTCTCTGGCGTCTGGAAAAATACTTCAATTGTACAAGGCTAATGTCTCTGAATGCGTCGTTTGATCCAGAGGCTTTGTTTGCTCAACTGGCCGGCAATCGCCAAGTGAATCACCCGCAACACCGTCGCATCAACCCGCGCTGTTCGTTACAACTAATTACAAATAGAGCCGACCCCCACTAGGCCACGCCATACTTGGACCAACGAGGACGCCCCGTCACGCCCAGAGGGTTCAGCTGATGATCGTGCCTTCAAACACGCGGTTGCGCGCGTTTTCCACATGGGTGCGCATCGCCAGACGCGCCGCCTCTCCGTCTTGCGCAACGATGGCATCAAAGATCGCAAAATGTTCCTGCTGCACCAGATGCGTCCGTGTCTGTGGCTTGGCCAGCGACAGGTTCCGCGTCAAATTCATCCCAGTCAGGATGTTGGATTTCATCGAAATACGCGCTGCTAAGAAATACTGGTTGTCCGAAGCCACGCACACAGCGCCATGGAAACTTTCGTCTGCCTCAACGCCCAATTCACCGTCTTGCACACATCGTTCCAGCTCCTCCAACGAGGCCCTGAGTTGCGCGATGTTATCTTCGGTGCGGCGGCTGGCAGCCAGAAAGGCGGCTTCGCCTTCGATGGCCGCGCGAAATTCAAAGGTGCGCTGGATATCCGCGATCGAACCCACCGGTGCAAAATCCAACACGGCCTCTTCGGGGCTGCGCTGCACAAACGATCCAGATCCTTGCCGTGACACGATCACGCCATCTTCGCGCAGCTGCTTCAGCGCTTGGCGCAGAACCGGCCGCGACACTTGCAGTTTTTCACTGAGCGCATGTTCGGTGGGCAATTTGCCCCCCACCGGAAACTCGCCGCCAACGATCATTTGCAACACGCTGTCGTAGATATGGTTGGACAGGGTGCGATCCCCAGTGTCCCGTGTCATCTTCGCTGATGATGTACCTGCTCGGTTCATCGCTCCCCCCCTTTGCAAAGCCCATCCAAACACCCCCCTTTGCCGCACCATATCGGCAAGATCAGCACGCTGCGCGGATCGTCGGCAAAGGGAACAAGGGTATTCATCCGGGTTTTTCCACCTATTTGAAGGTTTGCGGCATGACCCACTTGGGCAGCCACAGTGAAATTTCAGGGAACAAGATGATTAGCAACAGGATCAGCAACATTGGGAACAGGATGATCGCAACGTCACGCATCACTTGCACCACATTCATCCCGCCAATGGCCGCTGATATCAGCAAACACAAACCATAAGGCGGGGTTACAAGACCAAATGCCAACGAGATGATGCCGATGATGGCAAACACAACCGGGTGAATTTCAGCCGCAGTGGCCACCGGAAGCAGCACCGTTCCCAAGATGATGATCGTTGGAATGGCGTCGATGAACAGACCAAAGAACAGGAACAAGAAGGCAATGACCATCGCTGTTCCAAACACCCCAAACTCGAGGCTGGTCATCGCATCAACGATCAGACGTGGCACGTTAAAGAAGGCCAGCAGCCATCCAAACGCCGAGGCGGTCCCAATGGCAAACAGAGAAATCGATGCAAAACGGCCGGTGTCATAAAAGATATGGCCCAGATCCTTGATCGTCACAGTGCGGTACACAAACATGCCAAGGATCAGTGAATATCCCGCCGCGATGATCGCGCTTTCGGTTGGGGTCACGATGCCGCCAACAATGCCGCCAACAACAAAGACGGGTGTCAGCATCGCAAGGAAAGAGCCGCGGAATGCGTCAAAGATTTCGCGCACAGACGGTTTGCCGATGATGGGGTAGCCATAGACTTTGGCGTAGCCATAAACGGTCGCCATCAGCGCCAAGCCGATCATCAGACCGGGGGTGGCACCTGCGAGGAACAAAGCCCCAACAGAGGTTTGCATCACGCCGCCCCAGACAATCATCAAGATGCTGGGCGGAATAATCACGCCCATCACCGACGAACAGGCTGTGATGGCGATGGCAAAGCGGGTGTCGTAGCCTTCTTTGACCATGGCGGGGATCAGGATTTTGCCGCACCCAGCGGCATCCGCCGTTGAGGATCCCGAGATCCCGGCAAACAGCATCGAAACGGCAACGTTCACGTGGCCCAGACCGCCGGGCATCCAGCCGGTCAGCACCCGCGCAAGGTCAATCAATTTGTCGGTGATTTTGCCCGAGTTCATCAAGTTGGCCGCCAGCAAGAAGAAGGGCACCGCCAAAAGGATGAAAGAATTATAAGATTGGAACATGCGATCCAATACGATGAACGGCGTCAGTCGCAGATCAAGCAGAACAACCGGGATCGTTGCGATCCCAAGCGCAAACGCCACCGGAATGCGCAGCAGCACGAGGAGAATAAAGCCGCCCACGAGGATGGCGCAGGCCAGGCCAGTTGAGACAATCATGCTGAGACTTTCTTTGTAGTGCGATAGGTCGCCACGGCATCGAACAAACGATAGCCGGCGAAAAGGGTCCAAATCACCCCGGTGATGGGAACCGAAACGAAGGTAATCAACATGTTAGCACGCATCATAACCGAATTTTGTTTGGCGCCGAATTCAGCGTATTCGATGCCGTACCAGGCAAAAATCAAGGCAAAGGCCGTGATCATCACCAATACGATTCCGTCCTGAAGGAGCTTACCAAGCGGGGAGCGTGCATCCGGCATGACCCGCACGTCAAAGTGGCTGCCGTCCCAGACAGCGATCATTGCGCCGATCATGACAACCCAAACAAACAGGAAGGTCGCCAGCTCTTCTGTCCAAAGATAAACTGGGATGATGCCAGTGTATCGTGCAAGCACCTGCATCGTGACCGGCACTGCCAATGATGCCACAAGACATCCCAGCAAAACCCGAAGCCCGTTGCAGAGCATTTCTAAGAAATTTTTGAACATTAGACCCGCAATTCAGATAGGAATGGCCACCGGCATGTGATCATGCCGATGGCTATGTGGTTTTAGGGTAGTCGCTTATTTAGCGCGGATTGCTTCCAGCAATGCAGTCGCACCCAGCTCAGCGGCATAGGCGTCCTGTACAGGCACAACCATGTCCAGCAGCTTTTCACGGCCAGCAAATTCCTGAACGAAGACCTGACCTGCGTCGATCATTTCCTGCATTTTTTCACCGTCTTGGGTGCTTTCCAGGTTACGACCAAAGGCGCCAGCTTCTTTACCCGCAGCTACAACAGCCGCTTGCAGGTCTTCTGGCAGTTTGCGGAAAGTTTTGCCGCTCATCACGATTGGGCGCACAGTGATTGCGTGCTTGGTCAATGTGATGTGTGGTGCAACTTCGTAGAACTTCAGGTTTTGGATCGAAGCCGCTTCGTTTTCGAAGCCTGCAATCACACCAGTTTGAATGGCGTTATACACTTCGTTGTAAGCGATGGCCGAAGGCGCAGCCTGAATGGCAGAGAAGATTTGTGCCTGAATTGGGGCACCCATCACGCGCATTTTGTGACCAGTCAGCTCATCCATGCCCGCGATTGGAGCAGCAGATGCCAGGTTGCGAACGCCGCCGCCTGCATAACCGATGACTTTGATGTCAGCTTTTGCCAACAGCTCTTCTTCCAGTGGGGCCATAACACCGCTGGCCAATGCGTTGTCCCAGTGCTCCAGATCGCGGAACAAGAACGGCATGTCCATCAGAGGGATCGACGGTGCAAAAACAGCCATGTTGGATGGGGCCATGATTGCATAGTCAATCGCAACACCTTGCTGCAGGAAGGTTACGAAGTCGCCTTCGTCACCCAGTTCACCGTTCAGGCGCAGGTCGAATTCAACGCCGTCACCATAGTTGGCAGCAACAATTTTTTCGAACTCACGCAGAGTTTTTGTATAGGCGTGCTCTTCATCGAACATGCTGGCCCCACGCAGGGTAACGTCAGCGGCAGTGGCTGAACCAACAGTGACGGCAGTGGCACAAACGGCCCCAAGAACAAGTTTAAACATTGATGTGTAAGACGACATAATTTTTCCTCCCATGTCCCTCACCGACGGTCCAGATTGTCTCGCCGGGAGTTGGGGGAATAAGGCTGCACAATTTGTAAACTGTCAATCCAATTTGTATAAATTTGTTACAAACGTCGAATAAATCTGGATATTTTTTTGCAAATTACCTTGCCAAAATGGGCAAATTTGTAATTTTATGTCGCACCTTCAAGTCGAATTGTTCAAATCTATTTCATCTGGAATCACCGGCTCACCCCTCTCTTGCCTGCCCTTAGGTCAAGCGAGGGAGAAAACGGACAGTCTTTCAGTGTCCTGAGACAGGGTTGATCCACGCTGTAGGATCGTCGGATCTTGCGCGTAGATCCGTGTCGCAATCACCTCAAACCAAATGCCAAGATGATTGCGATGTTGTTTTCACAAGCAACGCCGCGATGCGCGTTACTTACGGTAGGTCTTGTGGCACCCGCCACAGCTTCGGCCAACCGCCTGCATTCCGGCGCGCACACCGTCCAGCGACGACGTATCCACAGCCTCTGCTGCGGCTTGCAGCGCCATGGCTTTGTCGCTAAAGCCCGCAAAATCGGTCCAGATCACAGGCAAGGACTCGCTTGCGGGATCTGTGGCCTCGACCTCAAACGCGGCGGGGATTGCCGCTGCCGAAGCCGCAAGGCTATCTGCGGCTGATTTTGCTTGGGCCGCGTCAAAAGAGATCGACCCTTTGGCCATGCCACCCAACACACCGGTTGCGTTCTTTACCTCTTCCATCAGATGCATACGCGCCTGAACCGTTGGATCTTTGACACCGTCATGCGCCATGGCCGCGCTCGCGACAGCTAATCCTGCGAAAGTTGTCAAAATTTTAGCTTTGAAATTCATTGCGTTTCCCTCGTTTGCTGCCAGCAGTTGAGCCAAGGAACGAATTGAGCGCAAGCCCCTTCCCTCTCAGCACTCGACAATCCGCAACATTACGCCGGCACGAAATGATTATCGCAATTCGCTTGATCTCTGCGCCAAAAGACGCAACCTTTTGGCATGGCCTTTCAAACAACATCCTCGTTTCCAAGCTCTCCTATTGGTGAGCAAGTGTCGTTCCACCGTACCGAATTGGGTGTCATCATGGGCCTCTATGGCCGCATGGTCGCCGCCGGAGAGTGGCGCGACTATGGCATTTCATGCCTGCGCGAGGTCGCGGTATTTTCAGTCTTTAAGCGCACGGCGGAAAATCCGATCTATCGGATCGAAAAACGTCCCAAGTTGCGTCAAAAACAAGGGCTTTATGCCGTGATCGGTATTGATGGTCA
Organism: Thalassovita sp.; assembly: GCA_049116315.1. Classification (GTDB taxonomy): domain Bacteria; phylum Pseudomonadota; class Alphaproteobacteria; order Rhodobacterales; family Rhodobacteraceae; genus Thalassobius. The sequence continues at coordinate 259,077 of JAGDZD010000001.1, read as the reverse complement.
GGTGCTTAAGCGTGGGCATGACCTGAAAACGGTCCTTTACGTGCTAGAACGCAAATTGATCCGGATCGTCGACTGAGTATCGCTATTTTGCGGGACGCAATCGCGGCAGACGTTTGTGCGCGGTCACCGCACCGTCGCCCTGCGCCTGAATGCGATCAACCGCAGCCTCAAGATCTTCGTAGGTCACCGTCATTGAATGGGCGTTTGCGTGCAGGATTTTGCCCCGCCCAGCCACCAGCGCCACATGGCCTTTCCAAAACAGTAAATCACCTTTGCGCGGAGGCGTCCCCTTCGGGAGGTGACGTCCCAACTCTTGCTCTTGCAGATCACTGTCCCCCGGACACTCAAGCCCACAGGCGATGCACGCGGCCTGCACCAAGCCCGAACAGTCGATCCCCCAGATGCTGTTTCCACCCCACAGGTAAGGCACGTTTTGATAGCGCGCGGCCGCTCGGATGATGTCGGTTTCCAAGACATCATCGGCAACAACATGCGCCAAGGGAACATAGCCTTCGGCCAAGACCAGAAACCGGTCCTCGACACCAGTCGCCCGCAAACGACTGCCGATGCTAAGCGGCATACGTTCCGGAGATTTGAAGTCGGGTTCCGAATAGATATGCGAGCTGCAGGCCGTGACCTTATGTGTCGGGAGACGGCGGTCTTCGAGTTCGGCATGCTGAAGGTAACCTACATAGCCATCTCTTTCGCATTGCACAAAGGCCCACCCTTCGCGTTTTTCATAGCGCTTGATGCGTTCGCCCATCACCAATTGGCGCTCTCGGCGTCCATGAGGCGCCGAAAGAAGATCCACCAAAGACCGGGCAACTGACCGCGTTTCCCCCTCGACATAAAGAGGGGCCTCCACCAGACCACGCAAGGTTTCCGCCGCCACGCGGGTGTTGGCTGGGGTTATGCGGCGGTCCAAGGTTCAGAGCCCCAGAATTTTGGGCAAAGACGCGAGCAATGCGCGTGCGCCCATGCCGACACCCCCTTTGGTGCGGGCCGGTTCCGGGCTGGGACGCCACCCATAGACATCAAAATGCGTGTAGCGCACGCCGCTACCGGCAAATCGACGCAAGAACAGGGCTGCGGTGATGGCACCGCCAAACCCGCCTTTCGGCGCATTGTCCAAATCCGCAATTCCCGGCTCGATCTGAGGTTCGTATGGCTCCCAAAACGGCAAACGCCAAACCGGGTCAGCAACCTTCTGGGAAAAGCGGGACAATGTATTGGCGATTTCGTCGTCATCGGTGAAAAACGGCGCGATATCCGCACCAACCGCGACACGTGCCGCGCCTGTAAGCGTGGCCATCGACAGCATCAAGTCGGGCTTGTCTTCGGCACCATACGCCAAGGCATCGGCCAGAACGAGACGCCCTTCGGCGTCGGTGTTGTTGATTTCAACCGTCAGGCCTTTGCGTGAATTCAGGATGTCTTGGGGCCGGAATGAGTTCCCTGACACAGAGTTTTCAACGGCAGGAATCAAAACGCGCAAGCGCACCGGCAAGCCAAGCGCCATAATCATATGCGCCAGACCCAGAACCGTTGCCGCACCGCCCATGTCCTTTTTCATCAGCCCCATGCTTGCCCCCGGTTTCAGGTTCAAGCCACCGGTATCAAAACACACCCCTTTGCCAACCAGCGTCAGTTTGGGACCTTTGGACCCATGACGGATGTCCACCAGACGCGGCGCTTGGGCACTCGCGCGTCCCACGGCGTGGATCATCGGAAAGTTATGCTCTAGCAGGTCATCGCCAGTGATCACCGAAATCGAAGCGTCGTGTTGTTTTGCCAGATCGGCGCAGGCCTTTTCCAGATCTTCAGGGCCCATGTCACTGGTCGGCGTGTTGATCAGATCACGGGTCAGGAATTCACCCGCGGCGATGATTTCAAGCTTTGCGCCATCCACGCCTTCAGGCACCACCAAGCGCGCCGCCGCCCCTTTGGCAGGGGCATAGCGATCAAAGGCATAGGAGGTCAGTAGCCAGCCCAAAGCCTCTTCTTCTGCCTTTTCTTCTGGCAGGCCAGATTCAATTTGATACGCGCCTTCGGGAAGGCCCGGCACCGCTGCGGCAAGATGAAAACGGCCGTGCTTGCGCTGTTTGACGGTGCCATATCCGACAATCACACTTTCGGGCGTGCCATTGGCCCCCGGAATCAAAAGGCTTTTGCCGATGGAAGGCTTAAAGCCCGAACCACGGACCCAGGCCTGAACCCGTGCAGGCTGCGCATCGATCCAATCCTGCAGGCCCAATTTGTCGACCAAATAGAGCGGTAAAGGAGCATCAGAAGTTTGAGCAAAGCGTGGCGTCATAACGGGGCCTTATAAACTATGGATTTGGCCACAGCCTACGCCACCAGAATTTACCTGCAAGCGGATTTGCAACCGATGGGATCAGACCGATAGGTCCTGCAATTCCCAAATCGCGGAAAACGACCGCTCTCCGATGCGCATCAATCGCGCGACGGTTGCCGCCAATGCAATCGAGTCATTTTCATCGACGCAATTCAGCACCTGTTCTGCGACATTTGACAGCGACTGCATGCCCACCTGTTCAGAAATCGCCACCATCGCCCGAACGTTTTTGCGCATCTCCACAAAGGCCCCTTTGCGAAACTGGATTTCGATCAACTCCAACCGATTGGCCAATTCCTCCATCGCGCGACAGACGATATCTTCGGCGCCTGTTTCACCCAGCTGCATATAGAGCTGCCCCAATTGATCCGGATTAAGGCGCACAGCCTCGTCCGGAGCCAACAATATTACCTGTTCCAAGATCTCACCCTTCATTAACGCCCCCACGGCGCAGGCCATATTGATCGAAAATGGGTTCTTAAATCATTGAGCGCAGACGTTGTTTTCCGTCGCAATTACTTTAAATGCAGGATAGTTTCGAAGTCCAATGTCGCAGACGTAAGGAGATGACATGCAAAGTGCCAAGCCCCTTCCCAGCTATCTGGTTAAACGCTATCACGGCTGGAAGGCCACGACCTATTCCGAGAACAAAAGCTGGTACCGCCGACTGGCCGACGAGGGGCAACGCCCTCGTGCCATGATCGTATCATGCTGTGACTCGCGTGTGCATGTGACCTCTCTTTTTGGTGCGGATCAGGGTGAGTTCTTTATTCACCGAAACATCGCCAACTTGGTGCCGCCCTACGAACCCGATGGTGATCACCACGGCACCTCTGCAGCCGTTGAATATGCCGTAACTGCGCTGAAGGTTTCGCATGTTGTGGTTATGGGGCATTCCAAATGTGGCGGCGTTCAAGGATGCCACGACATGTGCTCGGGACTGGCACCAGAACTTGAAGAGAAGTCTTCGTTTGTTGGCCGCTGGATGGATATTCTGCGCCCCGGCTTTGAGAAGGTCAAAGACATTGCCGACGAAACCGAACGCAAGCGCGCTTTGGAAAACGAAGCGATCCTGACGTCACTGGAAAACCTGATGAGTTTCCCCTTTGTTGCCGAAGCCGTCGAAAGCGGCAAACTGGCGCTTCATGGGGTTTGGAACGACATCGGTGACGGCAGTCTGGAACAATATGATCCCACCGATCAAACCTTTAAGAAAATCTAAATCGATCTTGCAAACGTAAGTCAAAGCGCCCCGATTTCGGGGCGTTTTATGTTTAGCGCAGGATCATATCTTCGGGCCACTGAACCGAATTTTCGATCTGTGCCGTCCACGTAGCAGAGGCACCAATTTCAAATTCCCAAGCCAGCACACCTTTGCGATCCGCATAGTCTGTCACGGTTGGGGTGGGCTGCGCCGTCCAATCGATCACCAGATCTTCTTGCTCGCTATAGGGCACACGATCCAAAACTCGCATCATCCAGTTGCGACCTGTCAAGTTCTCTACCTTCAACGTCGCGGCTTCGACCCGCTGGTTAGACTTATTCAGAATGCCCCGATCCCCTTGATTGCGATCCAACAGGCGGCTCAGCCGCAGCCCCTCGATTGCACCAAAAGAAAGATGGGTTTCGGCATTGGCTGCAATTGGACTTTCTATCTCTGTGGCACCAACAAATTCGCCGTTTAGATAGAGCTGCACCAGTTCAGAGGGCATAAGCAACTCGCCCGACGTATTGGTAAAATCCGCCTGCAAGAAAGCAGTGTCATCGTACTGCGGCACGCCAACGGCGGTGACGTCTGGTGCAAACGTGAAATCGGACAAATCGATCTGTACCCCTTCCGCACCGCTGGCCAACGACACTTTCTGCGGGAAGGTATAGTTGAAGACTAACCCATCCAACGATCTGCTGTTCGCCGTCAACATACTCGAACTCGCCGCCAGCTCTGCGACCACGACGGGCTCTTCGTCCATTGACAACATTTCCGCGCGCTTTGGGGTGGGCGGTGTTTTTTCAATGATTTTCAGGCGTTGCGCATAAATTTCGCTGGCGCTGGTGGTTCTGCCGGGTTGGCTGGTCGACAAAGTCAAAGTGACGTTGTCCCAATTTTCACCTGTGGACTGGCTCAACCACGCACTGCGCTTTAGCTCTAATGTATTGGTCTCGCCGAGCGTCAGAAACGCGTCATAGGTTGGGGTCCACTCTGTATAGCTCGCGAGGTAAGTCACTTCGACTTCACCCGTCGTCGCCGCCTCTGTAAAGACCTCGCTTTGCAGCAAGGAATAATACTTGCCCTCTGGCACAAGCGCGCGCAGGCTTTGCTCTGCTTCATCCAACGATTGCTGCAAGTCCAGCATCTCAGCGTTCAAAGCGCGCTGCGCAATTGTGGCGGCTTGCATGGCCTTCTTGGCATTGAGTGTTTCTTCACCCACCATTTGCGCCGTTTCGCGCAGTTGCTGGGGTGTCGTCCCTTCTAAGGTTTTGGCGTTCCCCAATTTGACCAGAAAATCGATCTCGACCTCAGCCGCTTCAATCAACAATTCCTGACTTTGGATTTCATCCGATTTTTGCGCAACGATGTCCTGCCAACGTTCAACTTCAGCACGCGCCGCCTTTAATGCATCGCTTTCCTGATCTGGGCGTGGGGGAACATGATCCGGTTGTCGCACCCTCAGCGCCCCCATTTGAGCACCGCTGACCTTGAATTGCAGGCCTTCTGCCTCGAGATCCTCAGGCATATCCAAAAGTTGCAGACTGTGGGTGCCGGCAGGAATTTCAAAAGACGCCCGCCGGGTTACTTTGGCGAAACTGTCATACAGCGTCACGTCCGTCACAGAACTGTCGAGAACGAATACATCCGCCAAGACAGGGGGTGGCAGCAGACACAAAGTAGCAGAAATAAAGGAATAGGGGAAAAAACGCATAGCAAACCTCCGAAGAGCTAAAATCTGCCTCAAGATTTGACGAATACCCGCAAAAAGCAAGAGGGCGCTAAAAAGCGCCCTCTTAACAAATGATTATCGGCGAGAATTGGCCGTCGCGTTGGCAGATCTCAGCCTTTTTTCAGAACTTCACGTCCCAGAAGTTCAGCAATCTGAACCGCATTCAAGGCCGCACCTTTGCGCAGGTTGTCCGACACACACCAGAAGTTCAGACCGTTTTCTACGGTGCTGTCTTGGCGCAGACGACTGATAAAGGTAGCGAAATCACCAACGCACTCAACAGGGGTCACATACCCGCCGTCTTCGCGCTTATCGATGACCATGATGCCGGGCGCTTCGCGCAGGATGTCGCGCGCTTCGTCTTCGTCCAAGAAGTCTTCGAATTCGACGTTGATCGATTCAGAGTGACCAACAAAGACCGGCACACGCACGCAGGTCGCGGTGACCTTGATTGCGGTATCCACGATCTTTTTGGTTTCGGCGACCATTTTCCATTCTTCTTTGGTGGTGCCGTCTTCCATAAAGACATCAATGTGCGGAATGACGTTGAACGCAATCTGCTTGGTGAACTGTTCGGGCTCTTTTTCCTGACCGGGCACATACATGCCTTTGGTCTGATCCCAAAGCTCGTCGATCCCGTTTTTGCCCGATCCGGACACGGACTGATACGTCGACACAACAACACGTTTGATCTTTGCGCGGTCATGCAACGGCTTCAGCGCCACAACCATCTGCGCAGTCGAGCAGTTCGGGTTGGCGATGATGTTCTTCTTGGCGTAGCCGTGAATCGCCTGTGGGTTCACCTCTGGAACAATCAGGGGGATCTCAGGATCATAGCGATAAAGCGAAGAGTTATCGATCACCACACAGCCAACTTCGGCGGCTTTAGGCGCGTATTTCTTTGTCGCAGTGGAGCCCACAGCAAACAAAGCCATATCCCAGCCCGTGAAATCAAACGTGTCCAGATCCTTGGTCTTGAGCGTCTTTTCACCAAAGCTAACTTCCGTCCCGAGAGATTTGCGGCTTGCAAGCACAGCAATCTCATCAATCGGAAACTGGCGTTCCTCTAGGATGTTCAGCATTTCGCGGCCCACATTCCCTGTGGCACCGACTACGGCGATTTTATAGCCCATTTGACTAGGACCCCTTTCGTTAGGACGCTGCGCTCATACCGCAGCAAACGCCATGAATAAAGGGGATTCGCGGCATGTGCAGCCGCGATTTTGTACCCTTACATCTTGGGCTCTGGCTCCATATCGCTTTGAGAGGGGGTCGTATGGCTGTGGTTCGGCGCAGGAGGCGCGCGAAATTCACCCCATGCTTGACGCAAAATTTGAGAGGCCGAACTCAGGAACAAGCCGCCCATGCCCAGCGCAACAATGAGATCTGGCCAGCCGTTTTGCAGCCACCAAACAGCTACAGCGGCCCCCATAACGGCCACGTTACCAATCGCATCATTGCGCGAGCACAGCCAGACAGACCTGACATTTGCATCCCCGTCTTTGTATTTCATCAACAACAAAACACTGGCCAAATTGGCCGCCAAAGCCATGGCGCCAACCACGCCCATCACCTCGGCTTTCGGCACGCCTACGTAAAGAACCTGATACAGGGTTGAGCCAAACACCCATGCGCCCATGCCCATCAAGCTCAGCCCTTTGCCCAGCGCGGCCAAGCTGCGCCATTTCACGGCCATGCCAATCACCGCCAATGAGATGCCATAGGTCAGCGCATCCCCAAAGAAATCCAACGCATCAGCTTGCATCGCTTGCGATCCCGCCAGATGGCCCGCCGTCATTTCCACACAGAACATGCCTGCGTTCAGCGCGATCACGATCCAAAGCACACGCTTATACGCCGCAGAGGTTCCGTCAAAGACAGCGTTGTGGTTACAGCAACCAGCCATGGGGCACCTCGGTGTTGGTGAAAAATCGGGACATAGTCTTTCCTTTGTATCTTGCCCCAACCTCAATAATCTCTCTAGTAACTAGAGGTTCAAGAGGAATTATACGCATGTATTCGATTGGCGAATTGGCCCGGCAAACCGGTGTGAAAATCCCCACGATTCGCTATTACGAAGAACAAGGCCTGATCTCAGCCGCGCTGCGCACCACGGGCAATCAACGCCGATTTGGTGAGGCCGAGTTAGAGCGACTGTCCTTTATCAAACACGCCCGCGACCTCGGCTTTCCCCTGAGTTCCGTGCAGGCGCTGATCCGGCTGCAAACTCAGCCGAACCTCAGCTGCAAAGAGGCGCTTGATATTGCCCAACAGCAGCTCGAAGATGTGCGCCAAAAGATCGCCCGCCTGTCACGGCTTGAAAAAGACCTGACCCGTATCCGCAAAGGATGCACCGGCTCAGGTCTGGCGCAGGATTGCTATGTGCTTGCGTCGCTTGGGGATCACTCCCACTGCGACAGCGCCCATTGATCAGCGGCCATTCCGCAACCGCCCAACAATGCCGGTGGGGAAAAAGTAGATGCTCAGAATGAACAAAACACCCAACCACAGCAGCCAACGCTCAGCGCTCAACAGCTCTGGTAAAAGGGGCAGGCCTTCAACCGCATGCGACGCGGCCCCCATCACCCCCTGCAGATAATTTTGCGCCAGCACCAACACCACAGCACCGATCACCGCGCCATACATTGTGCCCATGCCGCCGATCACAACCATCAACAAAATATCTACCATGATTTCAAAGCTCAGCGTGGTATCAGGCCCCACATACCGCAACCAGATCGCATAAAGCGCCCCCGCCAAGGCCGCCATCGCAGCAGATATGCAGGTGGCCAATGTGCGATAGGTGACAACACGATACCCAATGGCCTCAGCCCGGAAATCGTTCTCGCGGATCGCCTGAAGCACCCGCCCAAAAGGCGAGTTCACGATGCGCAGCAATACCAAAAACAGCACCAGCGAGCAGCTAAACACCAGGTAATAGTTCAACAGCTTCCCGTTCAACTTCACCCCACCCACCTTGTCGCCAAATTTGAACGCCGCCGTCAGCTCGCGCGGGATTTTGTAGTTCAAGCCATCTTCACCCCCGGTCAGGCTCGACATCTGACTGAACAAAACAGCCACGGCACTGGCGACCGCCAGAGTGATCATCGCAAAGAAAATCGCCCGCACCCGCAAGGAGAACAGCCCAATCAAAAACGCCAAGGCAGCGGCCACCAAGGCTCCGGCCCCAGCCCCCACAACAAGCGCCCCAAACCCGCGATCCATATAGGTGCAGGCCAGCGCCACGCCATAAGCGCCAATGCCAAAGAACATCGTATGCGCAAAACTGACAATTCCGCCGTAGCCCAGCATCAGATCATACGAAGCCACCAACAGGATAAACACACAGATCCGTGCCGCCGTATCCACCGAACGCACCCCTGGAAACAGAAACGGCGCAAAGGCGAGGGCGATCAAAATAGCCCCCAGCACCAAGGCCAAAACAAGACTGCGCGGCGTGTCGCCTGACAAAAGCTTTCCAATCATCTCACTTCGCCTTCACAACCGGTATCATGCCCTGAGGGCGCCACATCAGGATGATCACCATCAACGCAATGTTGGAAATCAGGGCCGCCTTGGGTTCAAGAAACGCCACATAGTTTTGCATCAATCCCACCATCAAAGCCCCGATGAAACAGCCTTCAACGCTGCCCAGACCCCCAATGATCACGACGATAAAAATCAAAATCATCAACTGTTGCCCCATGTGGGCTGTGATGACTTCCTGATAGAGCCCCCACATCACACCGCCCAACCCTGCAAGCGCAGATCCGGCTACAAACACCCCGATGAACACCACGCGCAGGCGATACCCCAAGGCCTCCACCATTTCGCCGTTTTCAACACCGGCGCGCACGATCAACCCAATCTTTGTGCTCCGCAGCACATAGCGCATGGTCAAAAACAAACCCAATCCAACCCCAACAGCAACCAGCCGGTATTTCTCCAGCGCAGCCCCCGCAAAGGTGATCGCGCCCTGCAAAGCCACCGGGCGCAGAATATAGATCTCTTCTGGCCCCCAAAGGACAACGATCAATTGCTCCACAACAATCAGCCCCCCCATGGTCACCAAAATCTGTTTCAGATGCGCGCCGTAAACCGGTTTCACAATCACCCGCTCAAACGCCCAGCCCAAGCCGCCCGTCGCCACCGCCGCCGCAACGATCGCCAGCACAATCGCCAGTAGGTTCAGCATCAGGCTCGGGGCCTCTGTCATGCCACCAAGGACCAGCAAGACACTCACCCCCACAAAGGCGCCGACCGAAATAAACACCCCATGGCCAAAGTTGATCACATCCATCAAGCCAAACACCAAGGTCATGCCCGATGCCATGATAAAAATCATCATCCCCATCGCCAACCCGCTCACCGTCAGCGTCAACCAACTTGAACTGGCCGGGATCAACACCCATCCCAGCAGGATCAACCCCGGCACCAAGGCCATCGGGATCCATGGCCCGACCCGATCACTCAGCCGAGCACGCGCGATGGTGGGGGCGTGTTTGGGTGCCGCGCTCATGCCAGCCTCTCTTTCATCTTGCCCAAAATACTCACGGCGCAGACCGTTCCATCCGTGACAGCCCTCATTGATGTGCCTCCATGCTCAGCCCCATAAACTGCTCTTGCAGCTGGGCACTTGCGGCCAGCTCGGCCATTGCGCCAGACCAGACCACCCGCCCGTCATCCATGACTGCGCAGTGATCCCCCAAGGCTTTGGCGACACTGAAATTCTGTTCCACCAGCAAGATACTGGCACCTTGGGCTTTGAGATCACGCAAGGCCCGCGCCATCGTGTTGATGATCGCCGGGGCCAAGCCTTTGGTGGGCTCATCAATCAAATAGAGCTGACGGTCTTCGACCATAGCGCGCGCGATCGACAGCATCTGCTTTTGACCGCCTGACAAATTGCCCGCATGGCTGGTCCAAAAGGTCTTAAGCGGCGGGAAGGCCTCAAAGATCCATTCAAGGCGTGCGGGATCAATTGGCCCTGAAACCGCGGCCAAGATCATGTTTTCTTCGACGGTGAGATCACTAAAAATGCCCATATTTTCGGGGACAAACCCCACCCCCTGCCGGGCGATGGCTGGGGTTGCCATGGCGGTTATATCTGCCCCATTGAGCAGAATAGCTCCCGATTTTGCGCGCCAATGTCCCATGATCGTGCGCAGTGTTGTGGTCTTACCGACCCCATTGCGCCCCAACAACATGGTGACACCACCCCGCGGCACGTTCAGATCCACGCCCTGCAAAATGTGATATTGGGCGATATCTGTATAAACGTTGTTCAGGCTGAGAATTGGATCAGACATCGCTCAGCTCCTTGCCCATATAGGCTTCTTGCACCACGTCGCTGGCCATGACCTCTGCGGGGTCTCCATCTGCGGCCAATGCGCCGTTGTGCAAAACAATGATGCGATCCGCGAGTGTTCGGATCACATCCATCTTGTGTTCCACCAACAAGATGGTGCGCTCTGTATCGGCCTTCAGTTCGGCGATCAGATCCAACACCACCGGGGCTTCGTCCACGCTCATACCTGCGGTGGGTTCATCAAACATATAGACCTTCGGATCCAAGGCGATCAGCATGGCGACTTCTAACTTGCGCTGATTGCCGTGACTAAGCGCTGAAACCGGCTGGTCCTGCAAATTCACCAGCTTCACCTTTTCCAAAATAGCGATGGCTTGATCGGTCAAATCTGTATGGCTTTGTGCCATTGAAAGCAGGGCCAATCCGGCGTTGGATTTCGACTGAATCACCAAGCGGACGTTTTCCAGAACCGAGAGGTTGGGAAACAGATTGGTCAACTGAAACGCGCGCCCAATGCCGCGCCGGCACCGTTGGGACACCGACAATCGGGTGATGTCACGCTGCGCCAAGCTCACCCGACCTTCGCTGGCCGGGATCTGCCCCGAGATCAAATTGAAGTAGGTGGTTTTGCCTGCGCCATTTGGCCCAACAATCGCGGTTAGCTCCCCGGCGTTGAACTTGCAGCTCACGTGATCCACCGCCACATGGCCCCCAAATCGAACCGTCAAATCCTGTGTCTCTAAAACTACGCTGCTCATCGTGTGCTGCCCCAAATCAATAAAGCGCAGGACATCCCAATGGGTGCCCTGCGCGATGTGGTTTAGTTGCGGATTGGGATCGGCAAATCGTCGATGGTCAATTCACGCACCAATTCGGGGATCGCCCAATCAACGCCTTCTTCGACCTTGATTTTAAAGTGATACATCGATTGCAAAGCCTGATGATCTTCGGCACGGAACTTCATGGTCCCTTTCGGGGTTTCCCACTCCATGCCTTCCATTGTGGCGATCAGCTCTTCGGTATCGGTGCTGCCTGCACGAGTGATAGCCTCAACAACCGCCAAGCCAGCTGCCATGCCGCCTGCCGTAAAGAAATCGGGTGGGGTGCCAAAACGCTCTTGGTGGGTTTTGACCAACCAGGTGTTGATGTCATTGTTGGGGTTTTCATAGAAATAGTAAGTGGCCCCTTCCATGCCCGGCAGCTGCTTATAGGTCGCAAGCGCGGCAAGGATGTTGCCGCCTGTGGCAATCTCAATCCCAAAACGCGAGGGATCCATCGCTTGGATTTTCCCCATCGGGTTGCCGCCGCCCGCCCAGATCAAGAACAGCTTTTTGGGCCCCTCTTCATCCTTCATCGCGGTAAAAATCCGCTCAGCGGCGGCGGTGAAATCGGTGGTATCGGTGGGCACATATTCTTCGTGCACAATCTCTGTACCAGTGCCAGCCAAGGCCTCTTTGAACGCGGCAATCCCGTCACGCCCAAAAGCGTAATCTTGGGCCAAGGTGGCGACTTTCACCCCGTCGCCCGCCAAGGCAATCGCATTGGCGACCGCATCCTGAGAGGAGTTACGTCCTGTGCGAAACACATAGCGGTTCCAATTGGACCCGGTGATCGAATCCGCAACCGCAGGCTCTACGATCAACAGCTTTTCATATTCTTCAGCCACTGGCAGCATCGCAAGGGCCACACCGGAGCTGACTGGCCCCACGGCAAGGTCAACCTCATCGTCGCCATAGGCTTCTTCGAGCAGCGCCTTACCATTGTCTGGCTTAAGCTGGGTGTCTTTTTCGATCACAACGATATCTTCGCCGTTGATCTTCATGGTGCCGCCGGTGGCGTATTCGAGGCCCAGCATCAAGCCATCGTGGCTTTGCTTGGCATAGGCTTCAAACGGGCCTGTTTTCCCATAGACATGAGCAATTTTGATATCAGCCACGGCGCTGCTGGCCAGCGCCACCGAGATTGCCCCGGTGAGCATAATGCGTTTCACGATGTTCCCTCCCTGGATGAATGACGTCTTGTCAGTCGCCTAATGCTAGGCGTCTGCTCTTTTTGCTGTCAATCCGTGGGAACGCGTACCCAGAAACCCGTAGGCCGGGCGCCAATTAGGGTCCGCACCTTGACGCCAGTTGCCAAGGAAGAAGCGCAGAATTTGAGAAATTCTGGTGCGAATTTTGAGAAAATTCGAGCCGCGCCAAAGAGCAGGTGTGCGCCTCAGCTTCAAGGCTTGGGCCTGTGGGCCGGTCATTTGTGGCTTGCAGAGCGCGGTGAAACAGTGCTTTGTCTCGATACGGTATCTAGCCCGTAGAAACTCAGACCCATGAATGCACTCGACACGCTTGCTTTTGAAAACGCACCCATGGGGCTGGCCCTGACAGAGCATCGGATCATCCGATCGTGCAACACCAGTTTTGCAAAGATGTTTGGCTACCGCAAAGAGCAGTTGCTGGGACAAAGCTTTCGGCTGCTCTATGGCACGGATCAAGAATTCCATCAGGTGCGCGACATCGGGCTAGAGCCTTTGCGTCAATCCTTGCCCTACACCGATGAGCGGATTATGCGCTGCACCGATGGGCGCCAAATCTGGTGTCGTTTTCGTGCCCGCACGTTGACGCCCAAAGACCCACTGGCGCAGATTGTGCTGAGCTTTGAGCCAATTGAAGAAAGTGACACAGGTCCCAGTCTGACACCGCGCGAACGCGAGGTGCTATTGTGGTTGTCGCGCGGTCGCACCAGCAAAGAAATCGCGCAGGTGCTGGGGTTATCACCGCGAACAATCGAAGACGTTCGCGCCAGATTGCTACGCAAATTCAAGGTGAAAAACGTTGCTGTCCTGCTGGCCCGCTTGTCCGGCTTTGGACAAGAGGTTGAGCCACGCTAGCAGCTCAACCGGTTGGCTTACCCAGCGACTGCAGCGCGAATGGCACGGATGTTGTCGCCGTAGGGCGCTGGATCGGTGACAGACCCACCTTTGAAGACCGCCGAGCCCGCAACCAGAACGTCCGCACCCGCTGCGGCCACCAATGGGGCGGTTTCGGGGGTGACGCCGCCATCGATTTGAATGTGGATTGGGCGATCCCCAATCATCGCCCGCAGCTTGGCAACTTTGTCGATCTGGCTGTGAATGAACTTCTGGCCGCCAAAACCGGGGTTCACCGTCATCACACAGATCAGATCCACCATGTCCAACAGATAGTCGATATCTTCGATGCCAGTGCCGGGGTTCAAGGCCAAGCCCGCTTTGCAGCCGGCGCCGCGGATGGCTTGCAAGGTACGGTGAATATGCGGCCCTGATTCAAGATGCGCGGTCAGGATATCTGCCCCTGCGTCGGCAAAGGCCTCGATATAGGGATCCACCGGCGCAATCATCAGATGGACATCCATCACCGTGTTGATGTGCTTGCGAATGGCTTTGCACAGAGGCGGACCAAAGGTCAGATTGGGGACAAAATGCCCATCCATGACATCGACATGAATCCAATCGGCCCCTTGAGCCTCAACAGCTTCGATTTCAGCGCCAAAGTTGGCAAAATCTGCAGACAGGATGGACGGGGCAATCTTCAATGAACGATCAAACGACATATGTGGGTCTCCAAAACGGATCAGCTGGGGACCGGAATTTTTAAATTCCGATCCGTTTTCTCTCAGAAAACGCGGCGCTATTCGGCCAACGAGTGGTGATCGGCAACCAGTTGCACTTTTTCAGCGCTGCCAAAGACCAATGGAATGCGACCATGCAGTTTGTCCGCCTGACACTCCAGGATCGGAGTTTCGCCATCAGTGGCATGGCCATGGGCCTGCTCGATAATAAAGGCGATGGGCGCACATTCATACACCATCCGCAGTCGGCCAGTCTCATAGCCGGGGCGGGCGTCGCCGGGATAGAGGAAGATGCCCCCACGGGTTAGAATGCGATGGGTTTCAGCCACCAACGAGCCAACCCAACGCATGTTGAAATCTTTGCCACGTGGACCTGTTTTGCCTGCCAGACAGTCATCGATATAGGCCCGCACAGGGGGCGTCCAATGGCGATAGTTTGAAGCGTTGATTGCAAATTCTTTGGAAACTTCGGGAACCCGCATTTCCGCTTCGGTCAACACAAACTCTTTGGTGGTTGGGTCTAGAACGTATTGCTGCGTGCCCGCGCCAAACGTCACAACCAAACAGGTGGCCGGACCATAGAGGATATAACCGCCACAAATCTGTTCACTGGCGGGGCGCAGAAAGCTTTCGACTGCGCCTTCTTTGGTTTCAAAAATCGAAAAGATGGTGCCGATCGAGACGTTCACATCGATGTTGGACGAGCCGTCCAGCGGGTCAATCGCCAGCGCATATTTGCCCGTCTCAGAGGTCAGCAACGCATCTTCCTGTTCTTCGGAGGCATACCACCGAACGTCGCCGCCGCGCAAAGCAGCTTCGAACTTTTCGTCCGCCATGACGTCCAGGGCCTTTTGGCCGTCGCCATCACTGTTTTCACCCACTTGTTCGGCCAAGGCGTGGTCCAAAGATCCACGGGCAATCACCGCGGCCACGTCAATGGACACGTCACATAGGGCTTTGATGGTTGGGAATAGCGCTTCAGGAATAAGGTCTGAGGAAATTACGCGACTTTGGGTGCTCATGATCAGGGCGCTCCGGTCAGAGGAAATCTATGCCCTGCTATTTCAGACCTTGCACCAAATTTGAATGGCTGAATTGACGCGCGCGCCGGGTTTGACGGCTTTCTCGGTCATTTTGTGGGAAAAATTGCGCCTTGGCGGCGCTAAAGGGGGCAGAAACAAGAACACCCGGCCATGAAAGGCCGGGTGTCTCCCCCATCGCGAAGAGGGGTTAGCGAACGGGTCTCCTCCCAAAGCCCAGCCCGCAGAACATCGATTCGCGGATAAACCTAGCACAATCCTCGCAAGAGTCTTCAAAACTGTGCACTTTGTGAAGATTTATTTTTGACGACAGAATATTGACGGGTAACTCCCCAAAAGAAATCAGGAAATTATCTCGAATTTGTTTACGTCAACCAGACCGCGATCCGTGATTTTGAGATTTGGAATCACGGGCAGTGCCAAAAACGCCAGCTGCAAGAACGGCTCTTCCAAGGTGACGCCGAGGCTTCGCGCCGCCGTGCGCAATTCAATCAGCTGATCCCGCACCGTCTCAAACGGATCAAGGCTCATCAAACCTGCGACAGGCAGGGGCAACTCTGCCAAAATCTTGCCACCGTCGCAGACCACAAAGCCGCCCTCGATCTCGCTGAGCCGGTTGGCGGCTAAAGCCATGTCGTCATAATCAGCGCCAACAACCGCGATATTGTGGTGGTCATGACAGACCGTCGAAGCAATGGCGCCTTTCTGCAGGCCAAAGCCACGGACAAAGCCTGTGGCCATGTTGCCGTTCTTGCCATGCCGTTCAATCACGGCGATCTTGATCAGATCACGGCTGATATCGGGCCGTTTGTCCCCATCTTGAATGGCAATCACCTCATGCAGATGCTCGGTGATGATTTTGCCTTCGATGATGCCAATCACATCGGTGTCTTCGCGATTGCCCGCGGTGCGGAAATGCTGCGCTGCCACCTTGGGGGCCTGCACGGAGTGTCGCCCAACTGGCGCAATTTCCTTGCGCGCTGCAAAGGCCGCATCATCCACAACAATGCCGCCCGCGATGACGCGCTGCACATCGCAGGCTTCCAGATCCGTAAGCGCCACGATATCGGCCCGTTTGCCCGGAGCAATTTGACCGCGATCTTTCAGGCCAAAGGCCTCGGCGGCCGATAGGCTGGCGGCCCGATAGGCGGCCAAAACCGGTGCACCCAAGGAGATCGCCGTGCGGATCATATAATCCAAGTGGCCGTATTCAGCGATATCCAGCGGATTGCGATCGTCCGTGCACAGGCACAGGTAGGGAGCCGTGCGCTCCGATAAAATTGGGGCCAAAGCGTGCAGGTCTTTGGACACCGAGCCTTCGCGGATCAGCACCCGCATGCCCTTGCGCAGCTTTTCAAGTGCCTCTTCGGCGCTGGTGGCTTCGTGTTCGGTGCGGATTCCAGCAGAGATATACCCATTCAGATCATTGCCCAGCAGCAGCGGAGCGTGCCCGTCGATGTGTTGCCCGTCAAACAAAGCCAATTTCTCCATCACGGCAGGGTCTTTGAACAACACTCCGGGGAAGTTCATGAACTCGGCCAAGCCGATGCCAGTGGGATGGGCCATAAGCTCGGCAATGTCTTTTGCGTCGATCTGTGCGCCGGCCGTTTCCATATCTGTGGACGGCACACAGGACGACAGCTGCACTTTGATGCTCATCAAGGTTTGCAAGGCGGCTTGTTGAAAGTAACGAATGCCGTCGGGCCCAATGACATTGGCAATCTCATGCGGGTCGCAAATGGCCGTGGTCACGCCGCAAGGCAAAACACAGCGGTCAAATTCAAACGGCGTTACCAGCGAGCTTTCGATGTGCAGATGCGTGTCAATAAAGCCCGGCACCAAGATTTGTCCTGACACATCCAGAACCCGGGTGCCCTCATAGGTGCCCATGGTGCCCACAATCGTGTCCCCACAGATGGCGATGTCCCCTTCGAGCAAGGCGCCGGTCATGAGATCCAGCATCTTGCCGCCGCGCAAAACGAGATCCGCCGGTGTGACCCCCCGTCCCTGATCGATGCGTTTTCCCAGATCTGCCATAAGGCCCCCTTGGTCTATGTGAGTACACCACCCTGCCGAGGGCCGGTCTTGGCCAGCGACGCGGATGTCGCGCCCGGTGTGGGTGTCGTTTGAACTTTGCCCAAAACGCCCCGGTAAAGAAAGGCGTTGGAATTGAGTATTTGTGGCAAGATGAAATCAGCCCCGGTTCAACCAAGAGAGAACGGTTTCAACACTGTCACCTGCCGCTTCGGCCAAACCACCCGTGAAGGCCTCAAAGGCGGCCATATTGGTGGCGTTCACCCCGACCAATATCGGCAGGTCTGCTTCTAGGGCGCGCGCCACGGTGCTGCGAAATCCACGCCCTTCAGCTTCGTGTTTGCCAAATTTGTTGAGGATCACGACGTCAGGTGTTGCGTCGTTCAGGCGGGCCTCTGTGAGGCCGACGGCTTGTTCCAGCGCCACAGGATCCAAGCGGCAGCCCCGAGATTGCGCACCCAAAGATTGTGAGATCCGCACCACTGGCCCGGCGGGCAAAATTTCGAGATCCATGTCACATTTGCCCCCCGGCGCGCAGTCGGTATCTGACTGCACCGCCCCGGCCAAACACAGCCCCTCGGCGCGCAGCTGCGCCGCCACTGCCGTGAGCACCCGATTGGTGTCGCCACGGTTGGACACCATGACATAGCCTATGCGCATTTCAGATCCTCCGTCCTTGCCACCAAAGCTGAGATTGGGCCGAACCACAAGGCACGGAACCTCACCCTTTCTTGAAGGCGTCGCGCAAGGCCGCCCCCAATGCACCGGTTTCCTGACCTTGAGATTTGGGTTTGGCGTGGGTTTTGGCATGTCTTGGCGCCCCACCTCGGGCGGGTTTGGGATCGGTTTTGTCGCGCGTGCCGCCCCCATCTTTGCGCATCGAAAGCCCGATGCGTTTGCGCGGCACATCCACCTCGGTCACGCGGACTTTGACGACGTCCCCGGCTTTGACAATCTCATGGGGGTCTTTGACGAAACGATCCGCCAGCTGGCTGACATGCACAAGGCCATCTTGATGCACGCCCACGTCAACGAAAGCACCGAAGGCCGCAACATTGGTCACGGTGCCTTCGAGCGACATGCCTGGCTTGAGATCGGTGATGGTGTCGACACCATCGGCAAAGCTGGCCGTTTTAAAGCTTGGGCGCGGATCACGGCCCGGCTTTTCCAGCTCGCTCAGAATGTCCTGAACGGTGGGCAGGCCAAACGTATCATCGACAAAATCCCGCGCATTGAGGCGGCGCAATTGGGCTTCATCCCCCAGCAGGCTGCGCAGGTCGCGACCGCAAGCCTGAACAATCTTGCGCGCCACGCCGTAGGCCTCTGGGTGAACCGTTGAGGCATCAAGCGGCTCGGAGCCATCGGTGATTTTCAAGAAACCCGCACATTGTTCAAAGGCACGAGGTCCCAAACGCGCAACCTTCAACAGCTCTTTGCGCGTCCTAAACGCCCCGTTCAAATCACGATGCGCCACGATGGATTCCGCCAGCGTTTCGCCAAGCCCAGAGACGCGCGCCAGCAGTGGCGCAGAGGCCATATTCAAGTCAACCCCAACCGCGTTCACCGCGTCTTCGACGACGGCCTCTAGGGCGCGCCCCAGTTGGAATTGATCCACGTCGTGTTGATACTGACCCACACCGATGGATTTCGGCTCGATCTTGACCAGTTCTGCCAAGGGATCTTGTAGGCGGCGGGCAATCGACACCGCGCCGCGCAAGCTGACGTCGAGATCGGGAAATTCCCGAGCAGCCAATTCGGAGGCCGAATATACAGAGGCGCCCGCCTCAGAGACGATCACTTTGGTGGGTTTCGGGGCAGGCAAATCGCCAAGCAGTTCAGCAACCATCTTTTCCGTTTCACGGCTGGCCGTCCCGTTGCCAATCGCAATCAAAGCCACGTTGTGTTTACGGATCAGCGCCGACAACACCACTTGCGACCCCCGCAAGTCGTTTTTGGGTTGGAAAGGATAGATCGTCGCCGTGTCCAAAACTTTGCCGGTTGCATCGACCACCGCCACTTTCACCCCCGTGCGAATGCCCGGATCCAAACCAATGGTGGTTTTTGCCCCGGCTGGCGCCGCCAACAACAAATCTTTGAGGTTGCGCGCAAAGACCTTGATCGCATCCTCTTGGGCCCGTTTGCGTAAATCTCCCATCAAATCCAACGTCATTGACAGGCTCAGTTTCACGCGCCACGCCCAACCAGCCGTCTTGCGCAGCCACAGATCGGCGGGCCCATCGCCAGAGGCCTGCAAGGTTGCCGCCACCATATTTGCGGGGCGATCGGCAACCTCGTCTTGGGGTTCGATATCAACGGTGAGCACCCCTTCGTTGCTGGCCCGCATCATGGCCAACGCCCGGTGACTTGGCACGGCGCTCCACTTTTCGGTGTGTGCAAAGTAGTCTGAAAACTTAGCCCCAGCCTGCTCTTGGCCCTCAATCACCTTGGCACGCACCTCAGCGTTCTGTTGCATAAAGCTGCGCAAGCGCCCAACCAAATCGGCATTCTCGGCCAGCCCTTCTACCACGATGTCACGCGCGCCGTTCAAAGCATCTTTGAGGGTGGGCACCGCCTCCCCCAGATAGGCCGCGGCCAAGACCTCTGGATCAGCCGTTCGATCCGCCAATATGGCCTCCACCAAGGGGGCCAATCCATTTTCACGCGCAATCATCGCCCGCGTACGTCGTTTCGGCTTATAGGGCAGATAAAGATCTTCCAGCTGGGCTTTGGTTTCGGCCAAACCGATGGCCTTGGCCAAGTCTGCGGTTAGTTTGTCCTGCCCTTTGACCGAGTCGATGATCGCTGCCCGGCGCGTCTCTAATTCGCGCAAATAGGTGAGGCGATCCGACAGGGTCCGCAGCTGCGTGTCATCCAACCCGCCGGTTGCCTCTTTGCGATATCGCGCCACAAATGGCACGGTGGAACCTTCATCCAACAATTGAACAGCGGCGCTGACTTGATGTGGCTGGGCCCCAATTTCACTGGCAATGGTTTGACTGATGCGGGGCGTTGGATCGCTGGCCATGAAGGTCCTCTCTTCTTCGGGACACCCACCCTACGGCGCACCCCACAAAAGGCCAAGCCCCAAGCCGCGGTATGGCAGGATTTTCACCCCTGTCGCTGGCGTCACCCCGAGCGACTTTGGCCCAGCCAAAGACGTGAGACCTCCAGCGTGCGCGCCCGCGCACTCCTTTAACCAGCAGACATAAGAAAACCCGGGCGCCACAGACGCCCGGGTCAAACTTTTCGCTAGATCCCTTGGGGGATATTAGCCTTTTGAAAACTCGGGATAAGCTTCCATGCCCAATTCAGACATGTCCAAACCGTTGATTTCGTCCTCTTCGCTCACACGGATGCCCATGACAGCTTTCAGGATCAACCACAGCACCAGAGAGGCAACGAAGGTGAAGACACCGTAAGCCGCGATACCGGTCAGCTGTGCACCAATTGTAGCAGAACCTGAGAACGCAACCGCGATGGTGCCCCAGATACCGGCGAACAGGTGAACAGGGATGGCGCCAACAACGTCATCGATTTTGAACTTGTCCAGCAATGGAACAGTGAGAACAACAATCACACCACCCACAGCACCGATCATCAGCGAGCTGAACAAAGATGGGGCCAGAGGTTCGGCAGTGATCGATACCAGACCAGCCAAAGCGCCGTTCAGGATCATGGTCAAGTCAGGCTTCTTGTACAGAACCTGTGTCAGGATCAGAGCAGCAACCGCACCAGCCGCAGCGGCCATGTTTGTGTTGGCAAAGATGCGCGACACGTCAGTTACGTCGCCAACGGTGCCCATGGCAAGTTGCGAACCGCCGTTGAAACCGAACCAGCCGAGCCACAGGATGAAAGTACCCAGAGTGGCCAGAGCAAGGTTGGAACCTGGCATTGGAATTGTTTTGCCGTCTTTGTACTTGCCGATACGTGGGCCCAGTACGATGGCGCCAGCCAAAGCAGCCCAGCCACCAACAGAGTGTACGATGGTCGAACCAGCGAAGTCAGAGAAGCCCCGCTCGGACAACCAACCGCCGCCCCACTGCCAGGAACCGGAAATCGGGTACATGAAGCCAGTCAAGACAACAACAAAGACCAGGAATGGCCACAGTTTGATACGCTCAGCCAAAGCACCGGAAACGATCGACGCTGTGGCAGCAACAAACATCAACTGAAAGAAGAAGTCAGAGCCAACCGAAGCATAATCCAGAGCGGCATCCGCAGCACTCAGACCAACTGGTTCCAGCGTGGTTGGAACGAAGTTGAAGGCAAAGAAGCCGTTGAAATCACCTGGGTACATCAGGTTGAAACCAACCAGCCAGTACATGATGGCGGCGATCGAAAACAGCGCCATGTTCTTGGTCAGCTGCATGGCAACGTTCTTGGAACGTACCAGGCCCGCTTCCAGCATGGCAAAACCAGCGGCCATCCAGAACACAAGGAAGCCACCGATCAAGAACAACAGGGTTGTCATCAGATAGGGGCCGATTTCGTCAAAGCTGGGCGCAGCCGCCGCTTCGTCTTGTGCAAAGCCCAAGCTCGGCAGCGCGATCAGCGCGGCGGGCAGGGCCAGTTTCGTGAAAGTTTTCATGTTCATGTCCTTTTGTTCCCCAATTGCGCGCTTACAGAGCGTCATCATTGGTTTCGCCTGTCCGCACACGCACAGCCTGCGCAACGTCCAGAACAAAAATCTTACCGTCGCCGATTTTGCCGGTGCGCGCGGTGTTTGTGATGGTCTCAACGACTTGGTCAGCCATCGACGCATTCACAACAATTTCCAGTTTGACCTTCGGAACGAAGTTCACAGCGTATTCTGCGCCGCGATAGATTTCAGTATGTCCCGACTGTGAGCCGAAACCTTTAATTTCGGTCACCATCATGCCGCGCACGCCGATGTCGGTCAGCGCCTCGCGGACCTCCTCAAGCTTGAACGGTTTGATCGTAGCAATGATGAATTTCACCTTGATCCCCTTGTCTTTTCCGTGCGGCAGTACCCGCCAGTTTGCATGGGCACCCAACATCACATCTCTATGAGTGGGGAAGTGTTTAGCCCAAAAATGCGCCGCTCTTCCGGTTTATTTGCACAATTTTTGACCATAATTGCCTGTTTGACTAATTTTTGTGCAGACAGTGAACAATTGGACTGTAAAACGAGGTCTCAACATTCGGGTGATCCCGCTGTATTATGTCCAAAACGAGAAGCTGGGCAGAGCAAACCATGAGTGATTCAGGTCGGAAAAAACCGCCATTGGTGGCGGATCGGCGCTATGCGGCTGGGTCAAAACCTAAGCCCAAGGCCAAGTCGAAATCTACGCCAAAACCCAAGCCAAAATCCAAACCCACCTCTCGCAAGACCGCCTCCAAGGCCAAAACATCCCGCGCCCGCGGCAAGGTCAAACGCGCCCCAAAGTCGCGCAATATCCTTGTACGCCTCGTTCTGGGGCTGCTTGGCTGGATTTTCCGGCTGGTCTGGGGCTTCAGTTGGCGCATTGGGGCCATCACCGCTGTGATCGTCGCTGGTGCGATTGGATTGGTGTACACAACATTGCCCGAGGCCAGCACTTTGTTGGACGGTCGCGCCCAAGGCTCTGTCACACTTACGGATCGAAACGGCGAAGTTTTTGCCTGGCGCGGAGATCAGTTTGGCGGGGTGGTCACAGCCGGTTCGGTCTCTCCTCATCTGAAAAATGCTGTCGTCGCGACCGAAGATAAGCGGTTTTACACTCATCTGGGGATTTCACCTCGGGGTGTGGCAAGTGCGGTGCGCATCAACCTGCGCGAAGGGCGCGGCCCTCTGTCTGGTCACGGCGGCTCAACCATCACACAGCAAACCGCAAAGCTGCTGTGCTTGGGCGTCGCCTTTGATGACAGCCTTTGGGAAAGCGAAGCAGCCTACGAAGCGGATTGTCGTCGCGGCTCGATGTGGCGCAAAATCAAAGAGGCGATCTATGCCCTCGCGCTTGAATCAAAATACACCAAAGACGAAATCCTTTCGATCTATTTGAACCGCGCCTACATGGGGGGCGGGGCCTATGGCGCCGAAGCTGCCGCCCAGCGTTTCTTTGGCAAACCCTCTGCGGCTTTGACCCCCGCCGAAGGCGCGATGATCGCAGGCTTGCTCACAGCCCCCTCGTCACTGGCCCCTACCAACAACCTAGAGCGTTCGCAAAACCGCGCCGCGGTGGTGATTGGGTTGATGCAAGATCAAGGCCTGCTGTCAGACAGCGCCGCCCAAAAGGCGCTTGCCTCACCGGCCCAATTGTCACCGGCGGCGCAGGCGCGTGCTGGGGGGTATTTTGCCGATTGGGTTATGTCTTCGGGTCCAGAATACTTCACCCGCAACTCAAATGCAGATGTGGTGATCCGCACAACATTGGACCAAGGCATCCAGCAGGCCGCCGAAGAGGCGATGACCTATATTTTTGAAAACCGGGTGCGCGAAGGATCCAAGGCCCAAGCCGCCATCGTGGTGATGTCCGCAGATGGGGCGGTGCGCGGCATGGTTGGCGGACGCCAAACCAAGGTGGCGGGCGCCTTTAACCGCGCCACACAGGCACTGCGGCAGACGGGTTCGGCCTTTAAGCCCTTTGTTTATGCGACTGCGCTTGAGCTTGGCTGGTCGTCTAACGATGTGGTTGTGGACGAACCGATCACCATCACCATCCCCGGTTCTGGCCCGTGGTCCCCTCAAAACTATGACAAAGAATTCCACGGCCCGGTGACCCTGACCGAAGCGTTGCGCACCTCGCTAAACATCCCTGCCGTCAAGGTTGCGCGTTCGGCCGGTTTGGACAACGTGCGTCAAGTGGCCACCGACTTTGGCATCGGATCGGATCTCGCTGCCGGCCCTTCGCTGGCCCTTGGGGCGTCTGACACCACCCTCATTGAGGTGACAGGTGCCTATGCTGGGATCCTGAACGGCGGCAGCTCTGTGCGCCCGTTTGGGCTGAACGAATTGCGCATGCAAGGTGACGAAGAACCGCTGATGTCGGCAACTGGTGGTATCGGTGAGCGCGTGATCAGCGAAGATGCCGCCCGCGAATTGATCTGGATGATGCATGTGGTGGCCACCGAAGGCACAGGCCGTCGCGCCAACTTGGCGGACCGCGAAGTCGCCGGGAAAACCGGCACTTCTCAACGCGCCAAAGACGCTTGGTTCATTGGCTTCACCGCAGACTACGTTGCGGGGGTCTGGATGGGCTATGATGACAACACGCCGCTGACCGGGGTCACGGGATCGGGCCTGCCTGCCGAGATCTGGCATGAGACCATGAAACGTGTGCATGATGGCATTGCCCCCAAACCCCTGCCAATGCTGCGCGGGGGACGCACGGCCCAGACCGAAAACACGCCTCAACCGCCCAGAGACGAAACCAAGTCTGGCATTGAACAGTTGCTACGCGGGTTGTTGGGCACAAACTAAACCAGCACCAAACCAAAAAGGCGCCACAGGGCGCCTTTCATTCAGTCTCAAAATCCGTGGTGAAATTCCGCCCTAGCCGGCTGCACGTAAATCCGCGATCACCGCATCGATGTTGCCACGGCGCTTGTCCAGCATTGACCCGATTTCGGTACGCTCGGTCAGCAGCATGTTGATGCCTTCGATGAACAAGTTAAAGAACTTGTCCTTGCCGCTGCGGTCAGACACCAAGAAGACCACTTCGAATGGAGCCTCACCTCGCAGGTGCGCCAGTGTTTTCACTTCGATGAAGTTCTTCACTTTGCGCGCACCTTGCACTTCGATCTTGCCGCCAACAAATTCCCGGAAACGCTTGCCGTATTTCACCGAGATATACCGCTGAAAGACAGTGGTGAACTCGCGCTTCTGACTGGCAGTTGCGCTGCGCCCATCCGCCCCCAAGGCATAGGTGGCAATGGTCGGCACATCGGCGTAGCGGGAAAAAATGCGTTCAAATTCTTTGTACATCGCGGTTTCGGATTTAGAGGATCCGATCACCTTGTTGATGTCAGCAACCAAACGATCAACCAAAACGGTTGCGTTGTGTTCGGTCATCGCAAAGCTCATGTTTGGTGTCGCGCCTACCAAGGCCGCAGCACCAATCGCTGTCAAAGTTTGTCGTCGTGTAAAATCAATTTTCATAAGGGTCCTCGTAAGGATCAGAGTATGGATCCGAATAAGGGTCCAGATAGTCATCCTCACCGCTTGCGCCAAGTTCAAATCGGCGATTTTGCAGGTGAAGCAGCCTCAGCTGCGCGTAACTATCTGCACTTTCATACAAAACAGAATCAACAGTGTCCGTAAATCGGCCCCGTGATCCAATGGCATCAGCAGCCTTTGCCGTAGGTCCGGCATATTTTTCGGGTTTCTCCAGAACCCCGGACAATGGGTTGGTGAACAGATCAACCACTTTGCCCACTGCATCACGCTCGGTTGATGGTCCCAAGACCGGCAATTCGATATAGGCGCCTTCGTTGGCCCCCCAGGTATGCAGAGTTTCGCCAAAGTTGGTGTCGTCTTCAGCCACGCCAACGGAGCCAGCAACGTCAAACAAGCCGCCAAACCCAAGTGTAGAGTTGACCACGAAGCGATAGAGGTTCACCCCAAACCCTTTGAGGTCGCCCTGCAAAGCGTGGTTCACAAGGTTGCTGGGTTCAGACAGGTTAGAGCCAAAGTTCCCAACCATAATCTCAACGTCATCTGGCATCACCTTAGTATAGCCGATTCCCACAGGACGCAGGATGGCTTTGTCCAAGGATTTGTTGAACTTGTGCCGCGCCCGGTTGCCCTGCTCATAAGGATCAAACACGCCATCGCGCGTGACGCTGTCCGAGGTCACAGGTGTACATGCGCTCAACACAGTAATACACAATACCGAGAGCGCGCTCGCGACACGAAATTTCGACACAAAAATACTCACCGGCTTAGATTCCATCAAATACTAACGTTTCAAACGTCTACCTAGTTACAACCTGTGGCGGACACAGGGCGTTTGGACACTTCGCTGTCCAATGTGGCAATAAAGATACATGGCAATTACGCTTACCTCTCTATAACTCATCCAACAAAGCCGATCCATCCGGTTCAAAAGTAATTTTAAGGCAGGCCCAATGACACAATCAGCACCGGCACGCGCCGGCAACGGTCAAGCAGAACTCCGCGCGGTACGTCGCGAAAGTCGTAGTCTTTATTGGGCTGTTGGCCTGTTTAGCGCTTTTGTAAACCTGCTGATGCTGACCGGCCCACTGTATATGATGCAGGTCTATGACCGCGTTTTGGGCAGCCGTTCGATTGAGACACTTTTGGGCTTAACGCTGATTGTTGCCTTCCTTTACGGCATGATGGGTCTCTTGGACTTCTCCAGAACCCGAATCATGGCGCGGGTTGGCGCGCGCTTTCAGGCCCGGTTGGATCAACGTGTTTTTGACGCCGTTATTCGTAAGTCCGCGCTTCGGTCTAGTGGGCAAATGGCCACGGGTCTGCGCGATCTGGAATCAGTACAGCGCTTGATCACGTCGCCAGCTTTGACAGCCATGTTTGATATCCCTTGGACGCCGTTCTTTTTGCTAGGGATCATGATCTTTCACCCCTGGCTTGGCTATCTGGCTCTGTCGGGTGGGGTGGTTTTGGTGATCATCGCCATCACCAACCAAATTGTATCCCGTCTGCCTCTGGGGCGCGCCAACCAAGCTATGGTTGCCTCAGAGCAAATTGCCAATCAGCTTCAGAACGAAGCGGAATCGGTGCAGGCCATGGGCATGCGCGATGCCACTTTTAAACGCTGGCAGAAAACCCGCAGCAAATCGCTTTCGGAACATATCGCTTCGGTCGACTCGGGCACTGGCTTTACTGTGCTGTCCAAGACCTTCCGGCTGTTCTTGCAATCCGCAATGCTCGGCCTTGGCGCCTATTTGGTGCTGCAAGGCGAGATGTCGCCCGGCGCAATGATTGCCGGATCAATCCTGATGGGGCGCGCTTTGGCGCCGATTGAAATGCTGATCGGCCAATGGCCTGTTATCCAGCGCGCGATGAAGGGCTGGTCCAGCTTGGCAGAGCTGCTTGGAACGGTGCCCCCGGAACAAGACCGCACCCCCTTGCCAAAGCCCAAGGCCAAGTTGGATGTACAAAGCCTGACCATCGTGCCCCCCGGAGACGCGCAAGCAACCTTACGCGTCGTCAATTTCAATGTCCTGCCCGGACAGGGTGTCGGTGTCATCGGCCCATCAGGGGCTGGGAAATCTTCGCTGGCGCGGGCGCTGACTGGTTTGTGGCGCCCAGCAGGCGGTAAAATCCGCCTCGATGGGGCGGCGTTGGATCAATATGAACCCACTGTATTAGGTGAATTGATCGGGTATTTGCCACAGCGGGTAGAGCTGTTTGATGGCACCATCGCAGAAAACATCGCGCGTCTGTCGCCCGAACCCGACCCTTCCAAGATTGTCAAAGCCGCCAAACAAGCTGACGCCCATGAAATGATCCTGAAACTGCCCGATGGCTATGACACTTCGGTCGCTGCTGCGGGGGGCCGTCTGTCCGGCGGTCAGATCCAACGCATTGGTTTGGCGCGCGCGATGTATGGCGATCCGGTGCTTTTGGTATTGGATGAACCCAACTCAAACCTCGATAACGAAGGCTCGCAGGCGTTGAACCAAGCCATTCGCACCTTCAAATCCGAAGGCAACTCTGTCTTGATCATGGCCCACCGACCCGCCGCGATCCAAGAGTGTGAAGTGTTGTTGATGCTGGAACAGGGGGCCGTGCGCGCCTTTGGTCCCAAAGACGAAGTTCTGCGCGACGTTGTTAAAAACCACCAGCAAATCAACAAATCCGCTGGCCAAGGAGGCGTCCAATGACCCAGAAATTTTCCGCCAAAGGGCCAATTGGCATTGGGGCCGTTGCATTGCTGATCCTGCTCGGGGGCTTTGGCAGCTGGGCGACGTTGACCGAAATTGCAGGTGCTATTGTCACCAGCGGTCAAATCGAAGTGGATCAGAACAGACAGGTCGTGCAGCACCCGGATGGGGGCGTTGTCGCTGAAATTCTCATCGACGAAGGCGATTTGGTTGCCAAGGATCAGATGCTGATCAGCCTTGATCGCACCGAACTTGATTCCCAATTGGCGATCACCGAAGGCCAGCTTTACGAATTGATGGCCCGCCGCGGCCGGCTAGAAGCCGAACAAGAAGGTTTGGAGGTCATCACATTTGATCCCGTCCTGCTTGAAGTTGCCCAACACTCAGAAGACATTCAATCGCTGGTCACCGGTCAATTGCGCCTGCTGGAAGCACGGGCGATTTCGGTCAACCGCGAGATCGAACAACTCCAAAAACGCAAAGCCCAGATCGCCAGCCAAATCGATGGCATTGTGTCCCAGCAAACTGCACTCGAAGAACAACTGGCGTTGATCGACGAAGAACTCGAAAGTCAGCGCACCTTGTTGAAAAAGGGATTGGCGCAGGCCAGCCGGGTGCTGAGCTTACAGCGAGAGCAAGCAAGATTGAGCGGTCAGGTGGGTGAATTGATCGCCCAAGCGGCCCAATCCGAAGGGCGGATCACCGAAACTGAGATTGAGATTCTCAAGCTCGACAGCTCGCGTCGCGAAGAGGCCGTCACGCGCCTGCGCGACCTGCAATATCGCGAACTGGAACTGGCCGAACAAGCCCGCGCCTTGCGGGTCCGGCTCAGCCGCCTTGATGTGCGATCCCCCGTGGCTGGCATTGTCTACGGTCTACAGGTGTTTGCCGAACGCTCTGTTTTGCGCCCGGCTG
The DNA here is from genome assembly GCA_049116315.1 of Thalassovita sp. Taxonomy (GTDB): domain Bacteria; phylum Pseudomonadota; class Alphaproteobacteria; order Rhodobacterales; family Rhodobacteraceae; genus Thalassobius. The sequence continues at coordinate 230,076 of JAGDZD010000001.1, read as the reverse complement.
ATCCCGTGCTTTACCTTGTGCCGCAAGATCGGCCATTGGTTGTGGCAGCGCAGGTGGAAACCATTCACATCGACCAAGTCTATCCCGGTCAGGATGTTGTGTTGCGCTTTTCCGCCCTAGATCAACGCACCACGCCCGAATTACAGGGCCGCGTGAATAAAGTTTCTGCAGATGCCTTCACCGACGAAGCCAGCCGCGCGTCGTATTACCGGGCGGAAATTGTGGTGGCCGAAGGAGAGCTGGAAAAGCTGCCCGAAGGGGTCACCCTGCTGCCGGGCATGCCTGTTGAAGCCTATATTCGTACCGCAGATCGCACACCGCTGGCCTATTTGGTCAAGCCGTTGACCGACTATTTTGCCAAAGCGTTCCGCGAAGGCTGATCCTGTCGAAAGTATGATCAGGGAATGCGGTGAAATCCATTGCATTCCCTGTTTTCTGCGTTAGCGTCGCCGCAAATCAAACCCGCAGGAGACATCAAATGACAGGACAAATCGAACAACGCCTCGCCGAGCTCGGAGTCACTTTGCCGGACGCTCCGGCGCCCGCCGCCAACTATGTGCCTTTTGTTCAGGTGGGCGATCTGGTGCATGTCTCTGGTCAAATTTCCAACAACGCCGATGGGTTTATCACCGGCAAAGTTGGCGCGGATCTGACCGCCGAAGAAGGTGCCGCAGCCGCAAAAACCTGCGCCATCAGCCTGTTGGCCCAAGCCAAAGCCGCCTGCGGTGGTGATTTGGACCGCTTGGTGCGGGTTGTTAAACTGGTGGGCTTTGTCAATTCGACACCCGATTTTGAACAACAACCTGTTGTGGTGAATGGCGCCTCGGATTTTATGGTCGAAGCCTTGGGTGACAAAGGGCGTCACGCGCGCTCGGCGGTGTCTGCTGGGTCGTTGCCCTTTGGTGTTGCCGTTGAAATCGAAGCGATCTTCCAAATCAAATGACCACGCTGCCATCTGCCTTTCTAACGGCTCCGATCACCCATCGTGCGCTGCATGATGTGACACAAGGGCGTGCCGAAAACTCGGCTGCGGCGATCCACGCCGCAATCGAGGCCGGTTATGGCATCGAAATCGATGTCCAAATGTCCAAAGACGGTCAGGCGATGGTGTTTCATGACTATCATCTGGCACGGCTGACCGATGAAACTGGCCCGGTTCAGCAACGCACTCAAAAAGAGTTGAGCCAAATCACGCTGAAGGGTGGCACGGACACCATTCCAACCTTGGACGATGTATTGAAGATGGTGGCGGGGCAAGTGCCTTTGCTGATCGAAATCAAAGACCAAGATGGGCGTCTGGGGGCCAATGTTGGCCGATTAGAGCAAGCGGTCGCCACGGCGTTGCAGGGGTACCAAGGCCCCGTTGCGCTGATGTCGTTCAACCCCCACTCGGTTCAAAAAATGGCCGGTCTGTGTCCGGACATTCCGCGCGGCATCACTTCGGCCGCCTTTGACGAAGCCCAATGGGGATTGATCCCCGCCGGCACGCGCGACCGGCTGCGCAAGATCCCCGATTATGACGCCACAGGCAGCTGTTTTATCAGCCACGAAGCGATAGATTTGCCGCGCGAAAGGGTCGCTGACCTCAAACGGCGCGGGGCCCATATTCTGTGCTGGACTATTCGCAGTGCCCAAGCGGAGGCCGAAGCGCGAAAAATTGCGCAGAATGTCACTTTTGAGGGGTACCAAGCGGCACTCCCTGCTTGATCCGCAAAGCCGTTGTCCCAAATACTAGGGGGGCGCAGGGGACACCAATGACAGAACAAACCATCGAAATTGAGGTGCTGAGTTCGCTCGGTCAAATCTCTGCACAAGAGTGGGATGCCTGCGCTGCCCCCGAAGCGGCCAATGGCGGGCGCGCAAACGACCCGTTCACCACCTATCGATTTCTGAATGCGCTTGAACAAAGTGGCTCGGTTGGGCCGGGAACTGGCTGGCAGCCCCAGTATTTGGTTGCCCGCATCGACGGGTTGGCCATCGCCTGCGCGCCGCTTTATGGCAAGTCACACAGCCAAGGCGAATACATTTTCGATTTCAACTGGGCCCATGCCTATGAAAACGCTGGCGGGCGGTATTACCCGAAATTGCAAATGGCGGTGCCCTTCACTCCGGCAACCGGGCGGCGGTTTTTGACACGCCCCGGCCATGAGGTTGCAGGTGCCAGTGCTTTGGTTCAAGGGGCCGTGCGGATCGCAGCGGATCACAACCTGTCGTCAGTTCACATCACGTTTTGCACCGAAGCAGAGGCCATTGCCGGCGAACAAATGGGGCTGATGGCGCGCACCAGCCAGCAATTCCATTGGCTCAACAAAGAGTATGCCGACTTTGACGCGTTTCTTGCGCAGCTCAGCTCTCGCAAACGCAAAGCCATTCGCAAAGAACGCCGCACCGCCAATGCCTTTGGGGGTGAGATCAAGATGCTGACCGGCAAAGACATTCGCCCCGAACATTGGGATGCCTTTTGGGATTTTTACCAAGACACCGGGGCACGAAAATGGGGCACACCCTATTTGACTCGTGCCTTTTTTGACCTGGCCCAAGAGACGCTGCGCGATGATATTTTGCTGATCTTGGCCGAACGCGACGGACAAGCGGTGGCGGGCGCGATGAATTTCATTGGTGCGCAAACGCTATATGGTCGATACTGGGGCTGTATCGAAGATCACCCCTGTCTGCATTTTGAAGCCTGCTATTACCGTGCTATCGATTTCGCCATTGAGCACGGGTTGGCCTGTGTCGAAGCAGGCGCTCAGGGGGAACATAAACTGGCCCGTGGATATTTACCCGTCACCACACATTCGCTGCATTGGATTGGCGATGCGGGCTTTGCAGAAGCTGTCAAAAGCTTTCTAGACGCGGAAAAAGCGGCCGTGGAGCAAGAGGTCGAAGTCCTCACTGCCTATGGCCCGTTTCGCAAAACTGAACAGGAGGAACACCAATGACCGAAGTTCTAAGTGATACTGGCCGCAAGACCATGCTTGAGCCTTTGTTTGCCACCGGCTGGACCTTGGTAGACAACCGGGATGCCATCGCCAAAACGTTCATTTTTGCGGATTTCACCGAAGCATTTGCCTTTATGACACGCACAGCCATCTGGGCGGAAAAGTGGAACCACCATCCAGAGTGGTCAAACGTGTACAAAACTGTAGAAGTCGTGCTCACAACACATGACGTCGGCGGGCTCAGTACATTGGATGCCAAGCTGGCCAGAAAAATGGATCAATTTGTGGCATGACTTTTCAAGACTTAATGAGTTTCGAAATTTGGAACGGGCAATCTCTGAGCGACTGGATGACACTGGATGTCTTGGCCAGCGCTGCGGGGTCTGTATTGGGCGCAATCACCATTCTGGTGATCGGTTTTTTGGTGGCTGGTTGGGCGCGACGTCGGCTCACCAAGTTGGGTCTAAAGTATGAAAGCCTCGACGACACGTTGTTCATTTTTCTAGGCAACCTTGCGCGATATGCCATCCTTGGCTTTGCGCTGCTGTTTGTGTTGAACACGTTTGGTATTCAAACCACATCGATTGTCGCCATCATCGGTGCCGCGGGTCTGGCCATTGGCTTGGCCCTGCAAGGCACGCTGTCCAACGTGGCCGCTGGGGTCATGCTCATCGTGTTTCGCCCTTTCAAGCTGGGTGACTTTGTTGACGTGGGCGGACAGTCGGGCACGGTCAAAGGGATCTCGTTGAACTACACCGAGCTCGCCAGCCCAGCCAATGTGCAAATCATCATTCCCAACGCCAATATCTGGGGCAACACCATCACCAACTTCTCGACCTATGACACACGTCGTGCGGAATGGATGTTTGGCGTCGGATACGGTGTGGATCTGAAAAAGGCCGAGGAGGTCATTTTGAAGACCATCACAAGCGATCCTCGTGCCCTGAGCGAGCCCGCCCCATTTGTGCAAGTCAACAATCTGGGCGGCAGTTCGGTTGACTTTCTGGCCCGCGTTTGGGTGAAATCGTCTGACTATTTCACCTATCAGGCCGATATGAAGCGCGCCGTCAAAGAAGCTTTGGACGAGGCAGGGATCGACATTCCGTTCCCGACACAGACCATCATTTCAGCGTCAAGCTAAACTCCGCTTTGGCGGGTCCTCATTGTTGCGACCCGCCAATTTGCACCGAACGACACCAATCAATGTATTCAAACTTCATCTCTCAAAAGTTAGATCAGACCGAGGCCTGCGGCAGGACGTATCCCGGGGCGGTGTTTGCCTGCGCAATGACATAAACTCCGTTGTTTTGACAAATGAGCTGACCCTGCCTGAACCAGCAGTCACTGCACACTGAAACCCGTCAACACATCCAATTCGGGCACCCCGTCGTCTGATGGACCCGTTCTGGCGGGATACATGGAGAACGCTCGATCAGGCGGCAAAACCCAAGCGGTCTATTTGCCGTTTGAAAGCCAACTGGAGGCCAGTGTTTCCAGCCGGCGGATCCGGGTCGAAGTGACCGCCAACGTCCTAAGTGAAACTGAATTCCAAGCCGCCTATTCGACCAATGACGTAGGCAATTCACATTGGCGCACCCTCAAGGTTAGCCCAGAGGCGCCAACAGCAAGCTTTGAGTATCAGGTTCCACCAATGAACGAGGGCAAAGGCGATTTCATCGGAATCCTACCTGACCCAAACAACACCGGGCAAACATTGACCTTGACGTCGATTGTCATCTCAGCGCTCGAGTAAACCACGCACTATCGACTTGCCGTCCTGAGCCACCATTTTGGCTGGCTCAGGGCCTTGCGCCGAAGTTATTCCAGACTGTCTAGGATTGCGGCCTGACTGGCAATTTCATCGTCTACTGTGCTTGTGGGCGCAGAACTTGTCGAACCTGCAGGCACCGCGTTCACGACCGGTGCTGCTGCAGGCGTACCTGTGTCAGCACCATCACCAGCCTCATTTTCACCACCGTCGTCAACCGCTGCATTAGCGGCTTCAGGCTCTGCTGGCAGGGCGTCCACGTCTGTATCCCCCGCGGCGGCCTCATCTCCAGCCTCTTGGGTGTCATCGGCCTCTTCTGCTGGGGCCTCAACCTGCGAAGCGGCGATCTGCGCCAGAATACCTGCGGTGCTCCCCACTGGGGCGGCGGTGCTTTCACCAGCGTCATCTCCGCCAGCGCTTGGGGCAGTGATCCCCTTGTCTTCCATAAAGGAAGTGATTTCCTCAGCGCTGAGCTTGCTGTCGCCATCGCTGTCCACTTTGGCATATCCACCAAGCTTCATCTGCGCCCCAAGCTCGGAGCCAGCCAACTCGTGGATTGAAACCGCGCCGTCGCCATCACCATCCAGCTTAGCGACAACTGTCTCACCAATCGTGGGGGGTGGCGGCGGTGGAGGAGCGGCCTCTTCGGCCTCAAAATGCGCATCCAGTTCGGCCGCATTCAACTTGCTGTCGCCATCCGTATCAAGGCCAGCAAATTGCTCCGACGTCATGTCTTTGCCAAACTGCGTCGTGGAAAGTTCTGAGATCGAGACGGCGCCATCGCCATCATTGTCCAGTTTGGCCACCATGGCTTCGCCGACTGATGGGGGCTTCTTTTCCGGCTCAAATATCGCGTCTACTTCAGAGGCGCTCAGCTTGCTGTCCCCATCCGTGTCGATATTGGTAAAGGTTTCGGAACTCATATGTTTGCCAAACCGCGTGCTGGCCAACTCTTCGATGGAAATGCCACCGTCCCCATCGTTGTCCAACTTGGCCACAACAGCCTCGCCAATCGAGGGGCGCGCGGTTTTGGCTTCGCGATGGGCGTTCAGTTCCGCGGCCGTCAGCTTGCTGTCGCTGTCCGTGTCGATCGAGGTGAATTTCTCAGCCGACATTCTGCGCCCTACCCGGGACTTGGCCAACTCTTCGATCGACACACCGCCGTCATTGTCTTTGTCAAATCGGTTCACCACCCGATCACCAAACGAAGGCCGATTGCCCCGTCGGTTGTCCGCATAGGTGTTGATCTCTTTGGCGCTCAATTGACTGTTGTTGTCGACATCAATCTTGTCAAATTTTTCGACGCTCATGCGCCGACCACGCTTGGATCCCGCCAGCTCATTGGCCGAAATTCCGCCATCGCCGTTCTTGTCCAACTTGGCCACCATCCGCTCTCCAACTGAATGGTCGGCTTTTTGGTTATGGCCATGATGACCATGGGCATGTTTCATCACGTGCGACATGGATAAAGATGACGAGATGTGCATCGCAACACTCCAACTGGGTAAACGGCTTCATCCCAGCTAACGGACTCATCTCGTGATCTTTTTAGTCAAAGGATATCTTGCCCTGTGCAAAAGGCTTTGCCCAAACATATCCAAAAGACGGCCGTGGCACCCCTTGCTGCCACGGCCAAAAACAAAGCAATATCAACTGCTCACAGCTTACATTGCGGCCAATAACGCTTCGCCGCTAGAGGTCTCGCAACCGCGTGTTTCTTCGGGCTGAAAAACTGTCACAACGTTGTCCTCGACCACCATCGCATAGCGTTTTGAGCGGCCATAGAACCCCACCACTTCTGCATCAAAATCCATGCCCAACGCCTTGGCATATGACCCATCCGCATCTGCAAGCATTGTAATGCCCGCCGCGTCCGCGCCAGTGACGGCGCCCCATTCCTTCATCACAAAGGCGTCGTTCACGCCAACGCAAATGATCTCTTCGATCCCTTGCGCCGCCAACTTGTCTTTGCTGCGGATAAAGCTGGGCATGTGGGCCGTCTGACAGGTCGATGAAAAGGCACCCGGCACGGCAAAAATCACCACTTTGCGCCCTTTGGTTTTTGAGCTGAGTGTCACGGTCTCTGGGCCTGTCTCGCCCAAAAGGATAAAGGTCGCTTCTGGCAGCGTATCCCCTACTGAAATAGTCATTCTGATCTGTCCCTGTTTGCGTTTCCTACAAGGGGTCATATAGGGTCCGGAACAAATCCAACCAGCCTTTTCTAAGTCGGAGTGCGGGAATGAAGAAAGTTGTTGTTATTGGGGCAGGTCAAGCTGGGTTCTCGCTGGTCGCCAAACTGCGCAATCAGGGGTTTGACGGCGCAATCACAATGCTGGGCGCAGAGCCCACCCCACCCTATCAACGCCCGCCACTGTCCAAGAAATACCTGCTGGGTGAAATGGACCTTGAGCGCTTGTTTCTGCGCCCAGAGACCTATTATCAAGAGGCCGATATCGATTTGCGACTGGGCACCCGGGTCACCCGCGTCGACACCGAAGCCAAAACCGTGTTCACCACCAGCGACACCGGCAGCAAAACGGGCAGCAACACGGGCAACGACAGCTTCGCCTATGACGATCTGGTCTTTGCAACGGGCTCCAGCCCACGGCGCCTGCCTGCGGCAATTGGCGGTGATCTTGACGGCGTCTATACCGTGCGTGATCTGCGCGACGCTGATGCCATGGCTCCGGCCTTTCGCAAAGACGCCCGCGTGTTGATTGTTGGGGGGGGCTACATAGGCCTCGAAGCCGCGGCCGTTGCGGCAAGCAAAGGGCTTTGCGTCACCGTTGTGGAAATGGCCGATCGTATTTTGCAACGTGTGGCCGCGCCGGAAACGTCCGACTATTTCCGCGCGCTGCACCTGTCCCATGGCGTTGATATCCGCGAAGGCATCGGCCTAAAGCACCTGTCCGGCGACACACATGTGCGTTCCGCCACCCTTAGTGACGGGCGCATCTTGGAGGTTGATTTTGTGGTGATCGGCGTGGGCATTTCCCCAGAAACCGACCTGGCCGCGGCGGCCGGGATTGCGGTTGAAAACGGCATCACAACCAACGCGCTTGGACAAACCTCTGTGCCAAATGTGTGGGCCGCAGGCGATTGCGCTTCGTTGCCTTATCACGGCGGTCAAATTCGTCTTGAATCAGTGCCCAACGCCATCGATCAGGCCGAGGTTATTGCGCAAAACATTCTTGGTGCAGATCTGGCGTATCACGCAAAACCGTGGTTCTGGTCCGATCAATACGACGTCAAACTTCAGATTGCAGGGCTGAACACCGGCTATACACAGGTGGTGACACGTGCGGGCGACAAAGAGGGCGCAATGTCGTTTTGGTACTATGCAGACACCACCTTGCTGGCCGTGGACGCTGCCAATGATCCGCGCGCCTATATGGTCGGCAAACGGCTGATCGAAGCGGGAAAATCTCCAGATCCCGCGCACCTGCAAGATCCCGAAACTGACCTTAAGGCGCTGTTGAAATCATGAGAATTGTATCCGGAGCCTTCAAAGGCCGTGCCCTAACCGCGCTTGGCAAAGGCGATCCCGGCGCTCATCTGCGCCCCACCACCGATCGCACCCGTGAAAGCCTCTTTAACATCCTGCAAGGCGGCCGCTTTGGCGATCCGATCACCGATGCGCGTGTGCTGGATCTCTTTGCGGGCACCGGCGCACTTGGTCTCGAAGCCCTGTCTCGCGGCGCCCAGCACGTCAGTTTTGTCGATGACGGTCAAAAAGCCACCAGCCTGATCAAACAGAATATCAAAATCTGCGATGCCCGCGCGCAGACCAAACTGATCCGCCGAGATGCCCGCAAACTGCCCGCCAACGCCGACGCGCCCTATGATCTGATTTTTCTGGATCCACCCTATGGCAAATCCTTGGGCGAAATTGCCCTCCAAGTGGCGCTGGACGGCGGCTGGATCGCCGCCGATGCGCTGGTGGTCTGGGAAGAAAGCGCCCCAATTGTTGCGCCCGTCGCACTGACCCAGCTGGACGCGCGCCGCTTTGGCGACACAACCATCACCCTGCTGCAAGTCTAAGCTTTTTCTTGGTTCAAATACCTCGGGGGGGATGCCCCTCGGCCCCGAGGGGCATCAAGGGGGGCAGCGCCCCCCCAAATCTTACTTCATCAACACCACTGGCACCTTACAGGTGCGCAGCATCTGCTCGGTGGTCGACCCAATGATCAAGTTGCGGATCCGGGAATGGCCATAGGCCCCCATCACCAACAGATCAAACCCATCCGCATCAATCAAAGAGCTCAGCGCTTTTTCGGGCTGCCCCTCGATGGATTTGGTCGAGGCCTCATGCCCGCCAGCGGCCAAGATGGCCTGCGCTTTTTCCAAACCAGCTTGGATTTCTGCGGTGGGTGTTCCCACGGTCACAACGGTGCAGGCCAAGCCTTTGAACAGTGGATTATGCGCCACATAATCCACCGCCTTTAACGAGCTCGCCCCCCCATCATAGGCAATCAACACCGAGGTCACGGGCGCAAAGGCCCGGTTGGCCACCAACACAGGCTTATGGGCGGCGCGCGCCACCCGCTCTAGGTTTGAGCCCAAGTGCAATTTGGCAAAATCAGCGGCTTCGCCGCGTTTGCCCACAATGATCAGCTCACATCCGGTTTCTTGGCTGGTCACTGTTTCGACAATATCGCCCATCCGCAGGTGCGGGGTGACATCGCCAACCCCATCACCTTCGACCAGGGCTTTTGCGTCATCCAAGATGGCCCGCCCCTTGATTTGCGACAGCTTGGCGCGCTTGGCATCCAACTCAACCAACTCGTCCAGAATTTGTGTTCTGGCACCCAGCTTAAGGCTGCCGCTCAGATCCTCATTGCCGCCCTCACGGCGCCCCAGCACGTGGTACAGATCGACCGAGGCCCCGATACGTCCAGCCACCCAGCTGGCATAGTGGCACACGCTTTCAGAATATTCTGATCCGTCGACCAATGCGATGATATTGCTCATGTCAGCCCCCTCAATGCGCCATCAGCTTGTCAAGCGCGCCGGGCTTATCATGCTCGGCCAAACGATCGACAATTGTGCTGGACGCTTCATTCATTCCAATGATCTCAACTTCTGCGCCGTCTCGACGGAACTTGAGCACAGCCATGTCCAACGCGGCAACCGAAGAAATGTCCCAGATATGCGCTCGGCTGACATCAATCACCACTTTTTCAAGCGCCTCTTTGAAATCAAACGCCTTCATAAAGTCCTCGGACGACGCAAAAAACAGCTGCCCTTCGATCACATAGGTCCGCTGACGCCCGTCTTCGGTCAGCTCAGAGCGAACTGCAAACAGCTGGGCAATCTTCCAAGCAAAGAAAATGCCCGACAACAGCACACCCACCAAAACGCCAATCGCCAAGTTATGGGTAAAGACCACAAAGACAACCGTCGCCACCATCACGATGCTCGAAGAGGCAGGATGCTCACGCAGGTTCTTCAGCGAAGACCAACTGAACGTGCCGATCGACACCATGATCATGATCGCCACCAAAGCAGCCATCGGAATGCGCGCCACCAGATCGCCAAGGAAGACCACAAGGATCAACAACACCACACCGGCAATAAAGGTCGACAACCGACCACGTCCACCCGATTTGACGTTGATCATCGACTGACCGATCATCGCACAGCCCGCCATACCGCCAATAAAGCCGGTAAAGAAGTTGGACACACCTTGGCCGATGCACTCTTGGTTTTTGCTTGAATTGGTGTCGGTCAATTCGTCCACCAAGTTCTGGGTCATCAGGCTTTCCAGCAATCCAACGGCCGCAACCGCAGCAGAGTAAGGCAAGATGATCATCAGCGTCTCGAGGTTCAGCGGGATGTCTGGCAGCAAGAAGATTGGCAAGGTGTCCGGCAGGTCTCCCATATCGCCCACATTGCGCAGATCAAGGCCCAGCGCCAAGGTGATCACGGTCAGAACCACAATACACACCAACGGGGAAGGAATGGCTTTGGTCACCAAGGGGAACACATAGATAATCGCCAGACCCGCGGCCACCATCACATAGGTCAGCGGCGGCACATCAATCAGTTCGGGCAATTGCGCCATAAAGATCAAAATGGCGAGGGCGTTCACAAAACCGGTCATCACCGAACGCGACACAAATCGCATCACATAGCCCAGCCTGAATATCCCTGCCAGAACCTGCAAGACCCCCGCAAGGATGGTCGCAGCCAGCAGATATTCCAGCCCGTATTCTTTGACCAAAGTCACCATCAAAACGGCTGTGGCCGCAGTGGCCGCCGAAATCATCCCCGGGCGCCCGCCAACAATGGCTGAAATCACCGCAATCGAAAACGACGCATAAAGTCCGACCTTGGGGTCAACCCCGGCGATAATCGAAAAGGCAATGGCTTCGGGGATCAACGCCAAGGCCACAACAAGGCCCGACAAAAGGTCAGCACGAATGTTCCCGAACCATTCGTGTTTGTAGGAAGAAAGGGAAATCATCGGCTCATAGCCTCCGTCTGGGGCCCTGCACATAGCAAGGGTCGCGGTCCTGCGCGCGTCACGCTTTCCCGCGCTTATATCCCGGTTCCCGTGCGGAGCAACCCATCGCCCGGCTGCAAGGGGGCGAAAATCCGGTCTCAACCGCGTTATGAGGCTGTTCAGGGCAATTTGAAGACGAGTGAACGGCTTTCGTGCTACTCTGATGCGGCAGGCTCAACCGCAACAGCCGCAGCCTGTCATCACAAATGGGAGGAACGAAAGATGGTTAAAACGATCGGAAACCCACTCAGCTGGGGCGCCTCTGCCCTGGTCGACACCGCCGAGGCCCTCAGGACGGCCACCGAAGGCCTCAAAAGCCCGTCAGACCAATTGCCAGACACCCGCATCCTTACGGCCAGCGACCTGCGTCAGGCCCTGCGCAACGGCCTGCTGGATTTTGCGCATTTCCGCAGCGACGTGGTGATGCTCGTGGTGCTCTATCCGGTGATTGGCATCGCCCTAAGCTACCTCGCGTTTCACCAAAACCTGCTGCCCCTGCTGTTCCCTCTGGCCGCGGGCTTTGCACTGATCGGCCCGCTGGCCGCGATTGGCCTTTATGAGCTCAGCCGACGCCGCGAAGCCAAAGCGCCTACCAGCTGGATTCATGCTTTTGCGGTGCTGCGCCCCAAGGTGGCGGGCCCGGTCTTCAGCCTCGGCCTTGCCCTCATCGCGCTCTATGCGCTCTGGCTTTATGCTGCGGCTTGGATTTACCACATCACATTGGGGCCAGCTCTGCCAAGCTCGCTGTCCAGCTTTGTCACCGCCATTTTCACCACCCCACAGGGCTATCTGATGATGGCTTTGGGTCTCAGCACAGGCTTTGTCTTTGCTCTGCTCACCCTCTCGGTCAGCATCCTGTCTTTTCCGATGCTGATTGACCGACAGGTCGGCCTGCCGGTTGCGGTGGCCACCTCACTCAAGTTTTCACGACAAAACCCGGATGTGGTGATGCTTTGGGGGGCGATTGTTGCCGTCAGCTTGCTCCTGGCCAGCCTGCCGCTCTTTCTTGGGCTCGTGTTTGTGCTGCCCATCCTCGGCCACAGCACCTGGCACCTTTACCGCAAAGCGGTGCCACCCCGACCTTAATCCACCCGATCCAAATCCAGCCGACCCCGCCCATTCATCTTGCCCAAAATACTCCGGGGTGAATGGGCCAATGGCCCAGAGGGGCAGCGCCCCTGCCGTCTCAGCGGGCCAGATCAGACAGAATAGGTGGGATGAAAGCGCCCCGACGGCGACAGGGTGAATATTTCACAGCCATCCGCGGTCACGCCGATCGAGTGCTCAAACTGCGCGCTCAATGATTTGTCCCGCGTCACCGCGGTCCAATCGTCCGCCAAGACTTTGGTTTCCGGACGCCCCAGATTGATCATCGGCTCAATGGTAAAGAACATGCCCTCTTCCAGAACCGGTCCCGTGCCTGCACGGCCATAGTGCAGCACATTTGGCGGCGCATGAAACACCCGCCCCAAACCATGGCCACAAAAATCCCGCACCACGCTCATGCGGTGGCTTTCCGCATAGGTCTGAATAGCGTGACCAATATCACCAAAAGTGTTGCCGGGTCGAACCGCCTCGATACCTTTGAACAAGGCGTCATGGGTCACTTGGATCAAACGTTCTGATTTGCGGTTCAATTTGCCCGCAACATACATCCGGCTGGTGTCACCGAACCATCCATCCACAATCACCGTCACGTCGATGTTGAGGATATCGCCGTCTTTCAGCTTCTTCTCACCGGGAATACCATGACACACAACATGGTTCAGGCTGATGCAGCTGGCGTGTTTATAGCCTTTGTAGCCAATCGTCGCCGATTTGGCCCCCGCCTCAACCACCATGTCTTCGATCAGCTTATCAAGACCACCGGTGGTTTGACCGGGCACAACATGCTGGGCGATATCGTCCAGAATTTGGGCCGCCAAAGCGCCGGCTTTTTGCATCCCAGCAAAGTTCTCGGCTTCGTGAATGCGAATACCATCGCGTGTGATGCGTCCCCGATGTGTGTCGTCCACAGATGCCACCTTCATACCAAATTCCGTCGTTGTCTTATTACTTAAATCAGTTTCGATCCCGTTGCCAGAGTGGCACCGCAAAACCTGAGCCTGTGCAATGGGATCGCGCGGTTCAGGGGTGTTGGGCAATCGGCAGCGGAGATCCAATTGTGATCTCTTCGGGCGTGATATGGGTTCCATAGGCCAAAACCTCAACCCCAGCCGCGCGTGCTTCGTCAAAAGCGCGGGCATAGGTCGGGTCGATATCACGTGCCAAATCGACCTGCTGCGCATCCGTGCGCTGCACCAGATAAAACAGCATCGCGCGATGGCCTTTTTCCACCATTTGGCTCAGCTCTCGCAAATGTTTGGTGCCCCGTGCGGTGACGCTGTCGGGAAATTCGGCCACTCCGGCTTGGCGCATCAAAGTGACGCTTTTGACCTCAAGGTAAAGGTCCGTCAATTCCGGATCGCTCAGCAAAAAGTCCACCCGACTTTTTTCGCCATATTTCACCTCGGGGCGCACGGTTGCATAGTTGGCCACTTCGGGGATGCTCTTGGCCAGCAGGGCCGTGCGCAATGCCCGGTTTGGCACACTGGTGTCGACGCCGGTAAAATGCCCCGTCGCATGCTCCACCAACCGCCAGCCAAATTTCAGCTTCTTTTTGGGATCATCATTGGGTTCCAACCAGATCCTTAGCCCCGGTTCGGCCAGCCCCATCATGCTGCCGGGGTTGGCGCAATGGGCTGTCACTTCGCGGCCGTCCTCCAGTCGGACGTCGGCTAAAAAGCGTTTATATCGGCGGATCAACGTCGCAGGGACAAGAGGTGTTTGAAAGCGCATGATCTCGCGCCTATACCGGAAGGGAACACACTTCAAGGAGCTCAAGATGACAAACCCCACCGCCGCCATGCTGGTCATCGGAGATGAAATCCTTTCAGGGCGCACCCGTGACAGCAACATGCACTATCTGGCGCAAGAGTTGACCAAACACGGCATCGACCTGATCGAAGCCCGTATGGTGGCCGATGATGCAGAGGGGATCATCGACGCGGTGCGGACACTGTCTGCGCGTGTGGATCACCTCTTTACCTCGGGGGGCATCGGCCCGACTCATGACGATATCACCGCCGATTGCATTGCCGCCGCTTTTGAAACACCGATTGATGTACGCGACGACGCGCGCGCACTCTTGGCCGCGCATTACGCCCAAAGCGGCAAAGAGTTGAACGAGGCCCGTTTGCGCATGGCCCGCATCCCCGATGGGGCCAGCCTGATCGACAACCCGGTGTCTATTGCTCCGGGCTTTACCCTGCGCAACGTCCATGTGATGGCCGGCGTGCCAACCATTTTTGAAACCATGGTTGCCAGTGTCTTGCCGACCCTTACCGGTGGCGCGCCGGTCTTGTCCCAAAGCCTGCGTCTTGAGCGCGGCGAAGGAGAGATCGCCGCCCCCTTGGGCAAATTGGCCGAACGGTATCCCGCGCTTTCGTTTGGCTCTTACCCGTTCCAAAACAACGGCATCCACGGCACGAACATCGTCATCCGCGGCCAAGATGGGGGCGCGCTTGATGCTGCGATGACGGATCTCGCCGCTATGGTCGCCCAATGAGTGCTGGCCCCAAACCTGTAGCCCATCTCTACGAGGTCATTGATGGCACATGGCCGGCAGCAGAATGTCAGACCATCGGCCCTTGGATGATCCGCAACGGGCAGGATGGCGGCCAACGGGTGTCGGCGGCCACCGCGCTTGGCGCTGTGACTGCGGCGGATATCACCTCCGCCGAACACGCCATGCAGAGCCTTGGACAACCACGACTGTTCCAGATCCGCGCCGGGGATGAGGCCTTGGATCAACAATTGGACGCGCGCGGCTATGTGGTTGTGGATCCGGTGAACCTGTGGCTGGCGCCGGTTGCCGACCTTGCAACGGATCGCCCCCCGCCTGTAACCAGTTTTTCAATCTGGCCGCCATTGGCCATTCAACGCGAAATCTGGCTGACCGGAGGCATTGGGCCGGGACGACTGGCGGTCATGGACCGGGCCGAGGGGGCCAAGGTTGCTATTCTTGGACGGGTCGACGACAGCCCAGCCGGGACAGCCTTTGTTGCCATCCACGACGGCACAGCGATGTTACATGCGCTTGAGGTGTTGCCGAAACTGCGGCGCAAAGGCCTTGCCCTTTGGATCCTGCGGCAAGCGGCCTTTTGGGCTTTGGAAAACGGTGCGCAGCATTTTTCGGTTTTGTGCACCAAAGCCAACGAACCGGCCAACGCGTTATATTCTAAGCTGGGAATGTCCTTTGCAGGAGAGTATCATTACCGCAGACATCAGGACGATCTTTCATGACTGACGCCACATTGCCAACTGCGCTCAACCTGCCGGCCGTTGATCCACTGCCAGCTGACACACAGAGGTATTTTGACATCTGCCAAGAGAAACTGGGTCTGGTGCCAAATGTCCTTAAGGCCTATGCCTTTGACATCGACAAACTCAACACATTTGCCGCGCTCTATAACGATTTGATGTTGGGTGACAGCGGCTTATCCAAGCTAGAGCGTGAAATGATCGCCGTGGTGGTCTCGGCTGAAAACAAGTGCTTTTACTGTTTGGTCGCCCATGGTGCTGCTGTGCGTCAACTGTCTGGCGATCCGGCGCTGGGTGAAAAACTGGTGATGAACTATCGCACCGCAGATCTCAGCCCCAAGCAACGCGCCATGTTGGATTTTGCCCTATTGGTCACCAAGGCCAGCGCCACGGTCGAAGAGGCCGATCGTCAAGCCCTGCGCGATTGCGGGTTCAGCGATCGGGACATTTGGGACATCACCAACGTCACCGGGTTTTACAATATGTCAAACCGTGTGGCCTCGGCCACGGCCATGCAACCCAATCCAGAATATCACGCACAGAACCGATAGTGCTGCGTTCGTCCCTCATAATCATGGCTTTGATCGCGCAAACCAGCACCAGCAGCGCGTTTGAGGTCACCCTGCCTGAGGCGGCCACTTTGCTGTCTCAGAACAGCGTGGCGATGGATGGCTATGCCTTGCCGACCGGACCTTTTGCCAATGGCGTCCTGCCAACCCGCGCCCTAGAAGGCCACATATCCCGACAAAGCTGGCGTATCGACGCGCAAGCGCAAACCTCGCTGCAAATCATGGCCCCAATCCGCGACCAGTTGATTGCGATGGGCTATGAGACAGAGCTGGAATGTGACGCCCCTGCTTGTGGTGGGTTCGATTTTCGCTTTGAAACCGAGGTGTTGCCAGCGCCCGATATGCATGTCGACCTCAGCGATTTTCGATTCTTTTCAGCAACACGCGGCAGCGAGGATCACGTCTCTTTGTTGGTCAGCCGCAGCGCAAATGCCGGATTTGTGCAGCTGTTTCGCATCACCAAGGCCGAAGAATCAGCGCCCGTCTTGACCGGCCAACCGGCCCAAAGCGCGAACACGCCCCTTGGTGCGCTTTTGGGTCAAGGCCAGTCTGTGCCCACCGAATTTGCCGATCTTGTAACGGCGGGGCATATCGTTCTGGACGATCTGACCTTCAACACCGGCTCGTCCGATCTTGGACCCGGCCCCTATGCATCGTTGGAAAATCTTGCCCGGTTTCTCAATGGCGACTCAACGCGTCTGATTGCGCTTGTTGGCCACACCGATGCTGTGGGGGATCTGGATCGCAATATCGCGCTGTCCAAACGACGGGCCGCCTCGGTTCTTGAACGGTTGGTGAGCAGCCACAATGTTTCGCGCGCGCAGTTACGTGCCGAGGGCATGGGGTTTCTGTCGCCAATTGCCGCAAACCTGACCGATATTGGACGGGATGCAAACCGCCGCGTCGAAGCGGTTCTGCTGAACATCGAATAACTGATCCCAGAGCTTGAATGCGCCTTTGCGCTGGTCCCGACCGCCCTCAACACGGGCGCGTCTAGGGTACCTCCCATGGGCAGCGCAGGGTTTATACGCTGCGAACCTACTTGCAGCTTCTCTCCCCGAAACTGGACCTAAATGTGATGCATGTCTGGCCCTATTCATCCGCTGCGTTCCAAGGTGAAATAGAGCCAACCCGCCGTGCGCAGCGCGGCAACGATCCAAAAACGGAGCAGACCAATGGACGGCAACCTGGACAATGACATCCAAGCAGTTGTGGACGCAGACAAGGCCCATGTATGGCACCATCTGATCAACCATAAGGCTTTTGAAACCAACGACCCTCGGATCATCATCGAAGGCAAAGGGATGCGGGTCTGGGATCAAAACGGCAAAGAATATATCGACGCCGTTTCCGGTGCCGTCTGGACTGTGAATGTCGGCTATGGGCGCAAATCCATTGCGGATGCGGTGCACGAACAACTGATGAAAATGTGCTATTTTGCGCAGGCGGCAGGTTCGGTTCCCGGGGCCATTTTTGCCGAAAAATTGATCGAGAAAATGCCCGGCATGAGCCGCGTGTATTACACAAATTCAGGTTCTGAGGCGAACGAGAAGGCCTTTAAGCTGATCCGTCAGATCGCGCATAAGAAATACGGCGGCAAAAAGCACAAGATCCTGTATCGCGACCGGGACTATCACGGCGGCACTTTGGCGGCGATGTCCGCGGGGGGGCAGGATGAACGCAACCTGCAATATGGCCCCTTTGCGCCGGGTTTTGTGCGCGTGCCCCATTGTATGGAATACCGCAAAGACGAATTGGGCTTAGGACATCTTTCCGGCAAGGACTTCGGCATTGCGGCCGCAAATCTGATCGAAGAGGTCATTTTGCGCGAAGGCCCTGAAACCGTTGGTGGTCTGTGTCTTGAACCTGTCACCGCCGGGGGTGGTGTCATCACTCCACCCGAGGGCTATTGGCCACGTGTGCAGGAAATCTGCCGCAAATATGATATCCTGTTGCACATTGACGAAGTGGTCTGTGGCGTCGGTCGGACCGGCACATGGTTTGGCTATCAACAATACGGCGTTGAACCGGATTTGGTGACCATGGCCAAGGGCGTTGCCTCTGGCTATGCCGCGATTGCGTGCCTTGTCACCACCGAAGCCGTTTTTGATCAGTTCAAAACGGATCCATCAGACAAGCTGGATCATTTCCGCGATATCTCGACCTTTGGCGGTTGCACCGGCGGTCATGCCGCGGCGTTGGAAAACATGCGCATCATCGAAGACGAAGGCTTGCTGGACAATTGCACCGCGATGGGAGAGCGTTTTCTAAGCAACCTTCAAGCACTTATGGCCAAACACAACGTCATCGGTGACGTGCGCGGCAAGGGGCTGTTCTTAGGAGCGGAGTTGGTCAGGGACCGCACCACCAAAGAACCTGTCGACGAAAAGGATGTTGGCGCAGTGGTGGCGGAATGCGGCGCGCAGGGCGTAATCATCGGTGCGTCGAACCGATCCATTCCGGGGCGCAACAATGTGTTGTGCTTCTCGCCCTCCTTGATCGTCACCCCAGAAGATGTGGATGCGATCACCGAGACGGTGGATCGGGCATTGACCAAAGTGTTTGGCTAAGGACGTCCAATATGTGGCCCGCCCCTATCACTTTGAAAGGTCAGCACGTCGTGCTGGCCCCTCTTAGCCATGATCATTGCAACGCTTTGCAAGACGCCTCAGCCGAAGGCGACATCCATAAAATCTGGTACACCGCAATCCCTGCCCCCGACGAGATGGCGCAAGAGATTGACCGACGATTGGCGCTGCAAGACAGCGGGTCGATGGTGCCGTTCACGGTGATGACCCCGGATGGCACGCCCGTTGGCATGACCACCTACTTGAATATCGATGCGCCAAGTCGACGGCTGGAAATCGGTGCAACCTGGATTCGCCCATCTGTGCAACGTGGGCCGCTCAACACCGAAGCCAAGCGGCTTTTGCTGACCCATGCGTTTGAAGAACTGGACTGCATTGCGGTGGAGTTTCGCACCCATTTTGCCAACCTTCAAAGCCGGAACGCCATTGCGCGCCTAGGGGCCAAGCAAGATGGCATTCTGCGGAGCCACAAGATCGGCGCCGCCGGAGAGCTGCGCGATACCGTTGTGTTTTCAATCCTCGCCAGCGAATGGCCGATGGTTCGGGTTAATCTGGATTGGAAACTGGAAAAGCCACGCCCCTAAGGCGGCCCCCAAACGCAAAAGAGGGCACAGCGCGCCCTCTTTCACAGCTTATAGGCAAAGGTGTTAGACCATCTGAAACAAGATGCCTGACAAGATCGCGCCACTCACCCCAAGACCCAGATAGGTGGCAAAGACGCGTGGTTTAACCAAGGACCAAACAGCGGCCATCGCGGGAATAGAACTGACAGCACCGGCGATCATGAACGACATCGCTGCACCGTTGCTCATGCCCTGTTCAATCAGACCCGCCAACAAAGGTGGTGCCACATAGGAGTTCAGGTAGGCCGGCATGCCAACCAAAGCAGCGATTGCAATTGGGACAACCCCTTCGCCCCCAACCAGCTTCGCAATCAGATCTGCTGGCATGTAGCTGACCAACAGCGCTTCGAGCACATAGGCCAAGGCCAACCATTTCAACAAAAACCCTGCATTCGACACAAACTCGCTGCGAAACACCACGCGCCGCTCAGCGTCTTGCCAGAAGGCCCATTTGGCCTTGCCCTCTGCCTGCTTTGGCGCGCCACATCCACATCCGGTGGCTTTGCGTGCTTTGAGAGGATCCGCAAAGGCACCTTGGTGAATCAGTGATTTGACAACAAAGCCACCAAACAGCCCCAAGGACACCGCAAAGATCGCTTTACCAATCGCAAAGTTCCAGCCCAACGCGCCAGCCGTGATCAACAACGTCGGCGGATCAATCAATGGGGACGCCAGCCAAAAAGCCATAACCGCAGACAACGGCGTGCCCAAGGCCAACAAACCAGCGATGAACGGAATCACCTCACAAGAACAGAACGGGGCCAAGCCGCCAAAGATAGCCGCCAGAAAGATCATCCGTGTTTCGCGCCCCTGAAAGGCGCGTGCCACCATCACTTCGGCGCCTGTGGCCTTGAGATAGGCCAGCAGCAGGACCGCGAATAGGATATATTGCCCGGTATGGGCCAAGGCTTTGATCGCAAAGGTGACCAAGGTCGTCAGATTGCCTGGATCAAGCACCGCAACCATGACCAAGACAGCAAGGATCACCGCCCAAGTGGTTGTGGCCCAATCGCCCAGAGTTTTCCAAACCGATGGGGTGGGATGTGTAGACTCAACCATTGTTTGCCGCCTTTCTATCCATGTCTTGGCAGCATTCACTGAGAATAAAGCTGGCCAATCGTTGCAGTTCATCAAAATGCGCCCGGTTCACCGTGCTGCGCCCAACCTTTTCCTGTGTCACCACACCGCCGGCTGAGAGAAACTTCAGGTGGTGGGCCAATGTTGAGGGTGCGATGCCGGTGCGCTCTTGGATTTCTCCGACCGTCAGTCCCGGCTCTCCGGCCCGGATCAGGATCCGCAACACCTGCAATCTCGCCTCAGAGCCCATTGCGGAAAATCCGCTGGCAGCTTCTTCCCATTTCATAGCTGACCTCACTTTCTATTAAACTAGTTATATAGTTTAATTGAGTTGTTCAACCCCCATTTCATAGATCCAGATTGAATGCCATCTAAGTCCAGATTATCATGACGACATGGCCATTCCCGTTGAAACCTTCTTCCTCAAACCCGAAGCACAGGGCACGCTGCAGGCCCAGATCCAGCAGCTTGTGGCCGAAGGCATATTGTCGGGCCGATTGCGCCGCGGCGAAAAACTGCCCTCATCGCGCAAGCTCGCTGCCCATTTGGGCATCAGCCGGATTACCGTCACACTGGCCTATACCGAATTGCTGGCAAACGACTATCTGACAGCGCGCGGGCGGTCTGGCTATTTTGTCTCGCCAACAGCGCCAGAACCCATGCCAACGCCCCCAAACGTTCCTCAATCCGACCAAGTGGATTGGGATCGCGCAATCGGCCATAGCTTCGTTTCGGATCTCAGCCCCGAGCGTCCCAAGGATTGGACGCAGTTTCGCTATCCCTTTGTCTATGGCCAAGCGGATCGGGCATTGTTTGACCATACCCATTGGCGCCTATGTGCGCTTCGGGCATTGGGGCAAGGTGATTTCAACGCCCTTACCACAGACTATTATGATCGCGATGATCCCGAGCTGGTCGAATTCATCCTCAGGCACAATCTGCCCCGGCGCGGCATCGTTGCGCGCCCCGAAGAGGTTCTGGTGACACTGGGCGCACAGAACGCACTGTGGTTGGCCAGTCAGGTGTTGCTGACCCCGGATCGCGTGGCAGTTGTTGAAAACCCGTGCTACCCAACATTGCGCGACATCTTGGATCAAACCCAGTGCGCCATTGCACCGATCAACGTTGACCAAAACGGGCTGCCCCCGGCGCAGATCCCAAAGCGCGCGGATGTGATTTTCACCACACCATCGCATCACTGCCCCACATCGGCGACCATGCCGCGGGCCCGTCGCCATGACTTGCTGGCCAAAGCACGCGACGCTGAGGCGTTGATCATCGAGGACGACTATGAATTCGAAATGTCCTTCCTTTCGCCAGCGTCCCCGGCCCTCAAATCCTTGGATACCGATGGGCGCGTAATCTATGTCGGCAGCTTTTCGAAATCTTTGTTCCCCGGCCTGCGCCTCGGGTATTTGGTTGGGCCCGAGCCCTTTATCAGACAGGCCCGTGCACTGCGCACAAGCGTCTTGCGCCATCCGCCCGGCCACATTCAACGCACCGCGGCCTATTTCCTCAGCTTGGGGCATTACGACAGTCAGATCCGCAAGATGAGCCGGGTTCTTGCCGAACGCCGCACTGTCATGCAATCGGCCATTGAGGATCAGGGCCTTACGGTTGCGGGATCAGATTCCTTTGGGGGCTCGTCATTCTGGATGAAAGCCCCCGACGGCATCGATATGAACGCCACCGCCCACGACCTGTTGCACCAAGGGGTGCTGATCGAAGCTGGCCAGCGGTTCTTTGCAGGCCCCAACCCGCCCAAGAACCATTATCGACTGGCCTATTCTTCGATTTCATCTGACCGCATTCCAGACGGGATCGCCAAGATTGCCGCGGCCTTGAAAAGCGCCAGTTAGAATTGCGCCAACCGCTGCATCCATTTTACGATGGCTTGCAGAGACTGGTTCTTCGCCTGATCACGCCGCGTCAGCAAATAGAAATCTGCACCCACCAACAGGGTCTCGGGGCGGACCTGTACCAAATGGCCCGCGTCGATATCCTTGGCCACCAGAAAGCGGCTGGCAAGGGCCACACCTTGCCCGGCAAGCGCCGCATCAATCGCCAAGCCGGTCTGACTAAGCCGCAATCCACGCCCACTTTCATCTTGGAGCGACAAATGCGCCATGACCCGAGGCCACATGTCATGGGAATCGTGAATTTTCGTCATGCGCGCCAAAGTGGTTGGAGAAACCGGGGCCGGTGTTGAGCGCAAGAACCGAGGCGAGGCCACCAAAACGATTTCCTGCGGAAACAGCAGATGCGCCTTCAAACTGGCCCCAAACGGCGGGACCCCTTGACGCACCGCAAGATCGATCCCATCCGCGTAAAAGCTTGAAACTTTCTCGGTCGCCAAGATTTGCAGATCAATTTCCGGATGTTGCAGCGCAAAGTCAGGCAAATTGGGGATCAGCCACTTTGCGGCAAACGTGGGGGTCACGCTGACCAACACCTTATCCGAATCCCGTTCCAAACTGTCTGTCGCCTGTCGGATCTGGGCAAACGCACTTTGAATTTGAGCGTGATAGCTGCGCCCGGACACCGTGAATTCCAACCCCTTTGAATGGCGCACAAACAAAGGCTTCCCAAGGTGTTTCTCCAACGCCCGCACCTGCTGTGCGACCGCCCCCTGTGTCACGCCTAGCTCTTCGGCGGCGGCTTGAAATGTCAGGCCACGGCCAGCGGCGTCAAAGGCACGCAATCCGTTTAGAGGGGGAAGATGAGTCATTTGATAGGAGTATTTCTACACTCAGAGAATGTCAAATCTGTCGAACGAGTCCGAACAGCGGGCCTATATTGGCAAGCAACCCCAAGAGGAGAGTATCATGACAGTAGAAAAAACAGCCCTGATCATAGCCGGTGGCAGCGGCATGGGCGCAGACGCGGCGCGCCGCTTGGCGGCGGATAGGTTTAAGGTTGGCATTTTGTCATCCTCTGGCAAAGGTCAGGCCCTCGCAGAGGAGCTTGGAGGCTTTGGCGTGACCGGCTCGAACAAGTCGCCCGACGATCTGGCGACACTGGTCCAAGACGCACAATCGCGTTGGGGCCGGATCGATGTCGTCGTGAACTCAGCCGGGCATGGGCCCAAGGGACCTGTCTTGGAAATCTCTGACGCGGATTGGCACGAAGGCATGGAGGTCTACTTGCTGAACGTGATCCGCCCTGCCCGCTTGATCGCGCCGATCATGCAAGCCCAAGGCGGCGGCGCCATCATCAACATTTCGACCTTTGCCGCGTTTGAACCCGATCCCTTGTTCCCAACGTCGGGCGTGTTTCGCGCCGGTTTGGCCGCCTTTACCAAACTGTTTGCCGATAAATACGCCGCCGACAACGTGCGCATGAACAATGTCTTGCCCGGATTTATCGACAGCCTGCCTGAAACCGAAGATCGCCGTGCACGCATCCCGATGGGGCGCTATGGGCGTGCGGGCGAGGTTTCATCTTTGATTTCATGGCTGGCCTCAGAAGAGGGTGGATATATGACCGGCCAGAACTTGCGGATTGATGGCGGTTTGACCCGCTCGGTCTAAGCCCACATGTTAAAGGGCGCCGCATCGCGACGCCCTTTTCAGTTTTGGAACCTCTGGAATAATCCCAGGCCCTATTTTTTGGATTTCCACGTCCCAAGCCAGCGGCCAATACGGCCACGACGGTCCGCCAAGGCATCGCTGGCAGAGTCATAGCTGTCTTCAAGACCTTCAAGCATCGGGTCGATGCGCGACTGACGGAACCGGCGCCACCGCGCCCAAACCGCAAACGACACCAAAGCAAACAGCATCAAGATGATAATGTTGATCCATGGAATGATCCGCACATCAGGGCTGTCGACACCGCGCACGCTGACGGCGTTGGGGAAGATCGACAGGAATTCGTTGCGCCAGCCATAGTGTTTGATCACCACCCATTGCGGATCTGCGGCGGTTGATTTTAGATCCACCGCATCGGCCTGAAGGTTCGATGTGTCGAATTTAAAGTACGGCGGCCAGCCCCAACCAGTGTCCTCGTTGCGATAGACCATCACATTGTCATTGGGCAACTTGGTCTGGACAAAGAAGACATCCCGATTGGCCGCGGTTGCGGCATTCCCACTGTCCGCAGAGGCCCAAAAGATCGAATTCTCACCAAAATCGATCCGCTTTTCATAGGTGTCCGTCACACGCGCGATATCGTGTTGCGGCAAGGTGTAGTGAAAGAACGCGACTATAAAAAGCCAGAACACGCCCCAAAACGCCCATTTAACATAGACCATCGTTGTGGCCCTCCTCAGTAGAAATTCACAAAATAGATGATCAAGCCCACCACGGTGACGGGCACGACATAGACCATCAAGATCAGTTTTCGGCGCAGCGAATGGTCATATTCCTTTAGACCATCGCGGATAAACGCATCCCTATCGCCCGTTTTGATATCGTCATCCCATTCCTGACCCAACTTGCGGCGCCGGGTCATCCGCGACCACAATGAGACCGCAAAATAGATCACCGTCAAAACAACAAAGCCCAGAGTGAGCAGGCGAAACAATGCAAACATCCTGTACTCCTATCCGCCCCAAGGGCCTTTGTGTTTCGGGCTAGGGCGCGCGGACCGCTGGCTCTGCAAGTCGCGCACCGCTCCCCATGGTCCCACCCGGTCGATTATATCGCCAGAGGCGCTGGTTAAGGGCGCATCATGACCAAACAGCGCAGCACGGGTGCCCGCTTTGTCCACTTGATACTCGCGTTCCAGAAAATCCGCCACATAGGACTTCTTGGTCTCACTCCAACTTTGGTAGGCGCGATAGAAGACCTCTTTGTGGCAGATATACAGCTGGCGCACGTCCTTGGGGGCCAGCTCTGACAGCATCATATTGACCAAATCTTGGTCGGGATGATTGGACGCGCGCAGCGTGTAGAAATAGGCCGGGTGATCCGAAGAAATCCGCGGCCAAGACCCCGCATCTTCGACCCAACGCAACAAATCCTGCAACGCGTGGAATTCTTCTGGCAAAGTGGCCGCATGGCTGCGCGCCAGAGCGCGAAGATCACGACGCGTTGCGCCGGCCAAATCGATGCCCTTTTCCTGAGCGACATCCACAACAATAAAGTCCATCTTTTGCCGCAGGATCGAGCGCGCATCGACCCCTCGTGCTTTGACAATGGGTTCGACCAAATCGTTGTACTCAAGGAATTTGGCAATCCGATTGCGGTCCTCAAAGTCAAAAACATATTTGATCGGCAGCTTCGTCAGCTCTTCTTTCTTGCCCGCACAGATGACGGCTGGGTGATCCAATCCGCGAAACACATAAAGCCCACCAAAATGCGCTGTCCAAAAGTTGTCTTGCTGAAACTCCATCAAACGCAGTTTCACCGGATTACGGGTCACGTCGCCCGTCTTTTTCGCCAAGGTGATCATGTCGGCGATCAAGACATCGTCAAACCATGCGTCTTTCTCTCGCATGAACTGATTGACTTTATCCCCCAGATCTTCGGCCTGTTTCACAGTGCCCGCGGTGGTATCCGCCTCGATCCGAATTTTGCGAATATCAAACAACGCCTCAGCATCTGGCAACGCATATACCGAATTCAAAAGCTCTCCGGCCACGGCATCCCGTGCGGTCAATGCAAACAGCTGCTCTTCGTTTTCTTCGATGAACTGGCGCAGGATCGAACGCGACATTGAAAATTTGACATCCAACAGGGGCGCCGTTTTCTGTTGGGTCGACAGCAGAATGAATTGCCGATTTACACCGTTGTGGTTCAGATACAGCGGATCCCCCAGCTGATCGCCAACCTCTGGCGAGTATCCGGAAATATCGACATGAAAATCGTCAAGCGTGGTGCGCTTGCCAGTCAGATGTTCCAGCGCCCGATTGTATCGTTCGACCAATGCCGGGCTAGAGACATGAAACAGATTGCCAAACATCAGGCCTTTTTCAATCAACCGTTTCATCGCGTCTCATCCTCCTTCGAATTGGTCTGGTTCTGACCCAGACCTTCACCGGCCACGTCTTGTCCGCGCCGTGCTTCGACGCCCTGCGCTTTGGAAAACCAAACCAGCGCCAGGATTGGCCCCCAGACAAGCGCGCTCAGCGCGGCCAATCGACCGTGGATCATGGCCCCCGTCAAAGGGTCCGCTTGCAGCTGCGCGAGCACATTGTATCCACGTATCTGTGTCACAACCATCGACATCACAAACCCCGCCGCCAACGTCATACAGGCAACGCCGCCGATCCCGCGCAGCACCGTGGCATGCGACCGCGTTGCACCGTCCACCATATAGTGCGGCAACACCAGCACCAGCACAGCCAGCACACCCAATGGCACCGCCGTATTGGCCAACCCGATGGAGTCGATTGGGGGCATCAGGATTTGCTCTCCAGATAGCGCCGCTTGGCTTCTTCTTGGCGGCCAAAGTCCCGCACAATCGCCTCAACAGCCACTTCGTCAGACTTATCCGCATAGCGGAATTCACTGTCAGCGTATCGGTTGATTTCCTGCAAGACCATTTCGGTGGTGATCGGCACGCGCAGATCTTCGATCATCGATTTCTTATCATCATAGGGGCGGAACAAGAATATTTCAGGGTTTTCCATCCATTCATCCGGCAATTCAAAATCCATCGCCCGCACCTTCACCGCATCGGTGATGTTTTTGATCGCACGCCCGGTAAAGCGTTCGTCAGCTTGCTGGATGGCCTTAAGATAGGCCCCCATCTTGGCAATCGTGTTCAGATCACCCAACTGGTCATGCACCCGATCAAATACGTTCAGCAAGCCAGCCTCATGAGGCTTTGAATGCGCCTCAAAGGATTTGGCCACGGCGGTTTTGATCTCTTGCGCGGAAAACAGATCATGATCTCCCAGCGGGATATCGTGGTTTTTGCCCATCAACAGCGCCAGAATATCAACATAGTCTTCTTGGGTTTGCGGCCCGTCCACCAGAAACCGTGCCCCCGCGCGTTGGCGCAAGGCATCGTCCACATTCTCTGGATAGTTTGAGAACATCCCAAAGGTGCAATTGCCACGCACAACGGTATTCGCCCCGGCAAAGCTTTCCATGAGAACGGCTGTAATCTCAAGCTGGCCTGCGCTGGATTGACGATCCCCCCGCTTGCCCGCCAATTGATCGATGTCATCAATGGTGCCAAAACCGATCGCAGATGGATCAATCACATTGTTCACAAACGATTTGGCGTTCTGACCAGATTTCCCCTGATAACTGTCGATATTGTCCGTGCTCAGGTTCTGATAGCGGAACGGATAACCCGCCACCTGACAGTAATCATTGATCAACCCAGCCATCATCTGGATCAACGTTGTCTTACCTGTGCCCGGCTTGCCATCCCCCATAAAGGTAAAGATAAAGCCCCCCAGTTCGGCAAATGGATTCAGACGCCGGTCAAAATCGTAAGCCATCAACATCTTAGAAAGACGCAACGCTTGGTATTTCGCGATATGATTGCCCACCACCTCATGCGGCTTTTTGAACTGCATGGTGAGCGTTTGACGCTTGGCAGCTTGCGCAGGAACAAACCCTTGAACCACAAAGTCATCCGCTTCGACCTTCCAGCTTGTCTTGCCGAACACCTCTAGCCGCGCCGCCGTTTGCGACCGCAACGCCACCTTCTCCATCAATTGTTCCGCAAATGCAGACACAGTGGCGATCAAGCTGGCGTCATCTTTGGCAAAACTGGCCAATTCTTGATCCAACTCCCAAATCGCCCCATGCAGCGCCAATTGAGCATTGTCGGTCAAAACCTCTTCGACCTGCCCCACCTCCACGGTGGTTTCGCTCAGATGCGGTGCCAACAAATAGGCAGTCGCATTGGCAAACACATGCAAACTGATCAAAGCTTCAGCGGTCAACAGCTCCGAAAACTTGGCCTTGTCGGTCGACGCCACACTCCCCTGCAGGTTGGATTGCTTTAACCCAGCCAATCCAGATTGCGCTGCAAAAGCATCGCCCATCGCCAGTGAAATTGCCAAGGCGCGCCGCAATGCGTTTTGAACATTTGCCTGCACTGGGGAAACCAAACTGTCGCCAGCATCACAGGCCTCAATCCGATCCAGCAATTTGACCCCTTCTGGGCGGGCCGTCGACTTGGTCACCATCCCAGGCGTGGTCGATCGAAACCGACGACGGACACCAATCCCTGAGGATCGCGGCTGCACAGCGCCAACCTCTTTGCTTTTGGCAATGCGCGGCGTGTGATCAACGCCCTCCAGCATGGCCACCGCTGCGTCATAGTGGGCGCGCACATCTTCTTCGCGCAGCTCCATCTGGTCACTTGTCAGGCTCATAATGTTTCCTTCCAAATCCAATGGCCCATTGAGGTGTCCGATCAAATCGGCGCTCAGGGCCTTGTGTTGCTTTCAACTTGCTCAAAATACTCTCGCCGAAGGCACGGAAAATGAGATTTTCCGGACCAAATTCTAGGCAGAATTTGCCGCGCTCACCCTCATCTGTGGCGCAGCACGCGATTGTTGGCGCTGACGACAAATTTACGGACCTGAGCAAACCCCGGAGGGGCTTTCTCTGCCAAAACCTGAAACGGGCGTTCGGGTAGGATGATATTGCGTTCCGTGCGTGTCGCCCCGGTGTCGACACCGCGCCCACCAAACGGGTCCAGCGCAAAGATCTCTCGCTCAGCAGTCGAGAACCAGCCCACACGTTCTTCGGTCACCCTTTCGCTTTTCAGCTCTTCCACCGTCCAAGCCAGCGCCCAATCCTGCCCTTGCGGACTCCGCGCCTCTGCCAGAACTTCACGCAGCGGGCCCGCTTGGCGGGTATACGCGTGAGAATACATAGGCCCAAGATGCAAGCGTCGCAGTTTCTTGGGGTGTAGGTCGTTGAACTGTTCGTCAAACCCTTTGGCGATGGTGACCAATTTCAGCCCACCCAGCGACTGGCCCATCAAATGCGACTGCACTTCTGGCCAGCGTCTTTCATCTCGGGGCAACCCACGCTTGCCGGTGTCTTCGACATCCATCAAATAGACCACGGGCAAATTCAACTCGCTGTCATAGACCGCCCAATGCACCAAATAGCGCCGTCGCGATTGATCGCCGCCCAGCCAGATTGCACGTGGATCGTTGCGCGCCCAGAACAGATATCCTTTGGCCAGCTCTTCGTAGTAAAGTCGCTGTGACAAGGCGAATTGCAACTTGGTGGGCAGTTCTTGTTCGCTGACAATCTTTTCCACCATCTGCCGTTTCAGCGCTTCCGCACTGGGCATGTTTTCCAGATGCGTTTGCGCTTGCATTGCATCGTTGGCCATCACCAGCAGTTCATTAAAGATCGGGAACCCGCTGTCGACTGTGTCGATCGCAAGCGACCCCAAAAATTGCCCGGCATCGCGCCCCACCAGCAGGTACTTCATGCTCAGAGCTTGAAACGTGTAGCCAATTTCGGACACATAGCGCGTAAGGATTTTCACCTCTTCCTCGCTCAACTCACCATCAGCCTGCATCTGCACGGCAACAGCACCGAGATGATCGGTGATCCGCGCAAACTTGTCGAAGTAGCGACGACTTGCGAATGTATCCTTCAGCGCCGCATGACTGCGATCACCGTTGAAGTCGTTCATGTCCTCTCCTTTTGACACCGTTTCAATAACGATCCCTGTGCATCAGTGGGCGTGTCACCTGCTGCTGTACGCGCAGCGAATGGCGATTATGGTCGGGTCACTGAGGTGCCGCGCACTCGACCGATCAGCGCCCCAGACCCTTTGGGTCAATTGGGACCTTGTTGCGATCGAAGCGATCCGCCCGGGGCGATGACGATCACTCTCCGTATAGGTTTTTGTCGTGCTTCTCGACAATCGCCTGAAAACGACGGGCAAACCGTTCGTCAGCTTTGGCCTTGGCCGCCAAAACATCGCGCGCGAAAACCATATGATCCTCGTGTGACTCCATCATGTCGGCCATACGCTGATTGGTCGCGGTTCCAATTGCGGCCATTGCGGCTTGTGCTTCTTTGTCAGTCTCAACACCAATTTCGTTGATCCGGTGCGCAACGTCTTGTTGCTGCGCTGTTTTCAATGATTTGGTCAACGCATCATACAAAACAACGCGCTGTTTGGTGTCTGTCTGCAATTTGTTGATCAACACCATCTGAGTGGCCGCTTGGTTTTGCAACGAATCCACCCAGCTTTTGCCCTTTTCGATATAGCGCTCAAGCGTCTGAGAATTCGCAAGCTTGACCTGTTCTTGCTGCACCAACTCGTTGTAACCCGAGTTCAATTCAGCCAGCTCGGTTTCAAGTTTGGTCCGCTCCGCCGCGTCTTGCGTGACCGAAATCTTGTTTTCAAGAGCAATGATCTTGGGATCCAGGGCCAAGATTTCGGCCCGCATCGCTTCCAGTTCACCCACTGTCAATTCACGCTCATCAAGCGTTTCGACAAGGTTTGCTTCGACCTTCTCTTTTTGCTCGTTCAACGTTGCCAACTGGCCTTCCAGCAGCTTGGTGATCACATCTGATTTGCCAATCAGGTCTTGCAGCTTATCGTCGATGTTGGCTGTGCGGACCCGCTCTTGGCGCATGGAATCTGATTTTCCCTTGGAAAAGATCCCGACAAAGCTTTCCCAGCCGGTTTTGCTGCGCATTTGGTCAAAGTCTTCTGAGAAGGCTGCGGTGACATCGTCCAGCCCCATAATCAATTCTGCGATATTCGCATTCATCACATCGGCATGTGCATGAACATCGTCCAACGAGGCGTTTTCAATATCAATCATCGCCTCGTCGCCAGATTTCAATTTGTTGCGTGCTGTCTCAATACGAGTTGTGAGCTCAGAAATTTTGCTTTGGGCCTCGGCCACTTGTTTCTGAGATTCCATGACCTGTGCGTCAAAATCCGCCATCATCTAGTCTCCTTTTATCAATAACTTACCGACAATATAGGAAGTGTAACGCTCATTTACATCTCCTAATTGCGCGAATTCGGCGCAAGTGTTGCAAATGCAACCGGCGAAAGATAGCGCAGGATCATTGATTTTTTGGGATTTTGTACCGTGTCCCGTGTTGCGTCCAAGCTGTACTCGCTCAGCCCCCGCAACAGTGGATCAGTTTGGGCGCAGAAAACCACACCACGGTGCGCGCCCACCCCGCAAGAGGCGGGCGCATATCTCCTCTTACATAGCGGGGAAGTGAGGCGCCTTATGCGCCCCAGCCCGTCACCCAACCACGTTGAAATCCGGCCCGTAGGGATACCCAGTGATGTTTTCATTGCCGTCTTCGGTGATCACCAGAATATCATGCTCGCGATACCCACCTGCTCCGGGTTGCCCATCGGCAATGGTCAGCATTGGCTCCATGCTGATCACCATGCCGGGCTCTAGAACGGTGTCGATGTCTTCACGCAACTCCAATCCGGCTTCGCGCCCGTAATAGTGGCTGAGAACACCAAAGCTATGACCATACCCAAACGTACGGTACTGCAGCAAATTCCGGTCTTCTAAGAAACGGTTCACAGCCTCTGTGACCTCAGCGCAGCTGGCCCCCGGCTTCAGCTGCGACATGCCATACTCATGCGCCGCCACATTGGCCTGCCAGATTTTCAAGCTGGCCTCATCAACCTCCCCCACGAACAAGGTGCGCTCAAGCGCCGTGTAATATCCAGAAATCATCGGGAAGGTGTTCAGGCTCAGGATATCGCCATGCTGTAAAGCCCGCGCCGTCACCGGGTTATGCGCCCCATCCGTGTTGATCCCCGATTGGAACCAGACCCAAGTGTCCCGGTATTCCGCCTCAGGAAACGCGCGGGCGATTTCGACCTCCATCGCGTCTCGCCCTGCCATCGCCACATCGATCTCTCGAACACCCGGTTTGATGGCATCGCGGATGGCATACCCGCCAACATCGGCAATCCGCGCCCCTTCGCGGATCAAGGCGATCTCAGCAGGGCTCTTGTACATACGCTGGCGCATGGTCGCCTCAAACACATCCACCCGCGCCTTGGGTTTCATAAAGTGATCCAACTTGGCGCTCTGCAACAGGCTCAGGTGATCGCTCTCAAATCCCACAACCGCCCCTTCTCCGGCCACCGAGACA
This sequence comes from Thalassovita sp., assembly GCA_049116315.1. Classification (GTDB taxonomy): domain Bacteria; phylum Pseudomonadota; class Alphaproteobacteria; order Rhodobacterales; family Rhodobacteraceae; genus Thalassobius. The sequence continues at coordinate 197,616 of JAGDZD010000001.1, read as the reverse complement.
ATTGCCCGCCAATAGTTGTCGCGCCGCCAATCCGTATAGGTGATGTTGTCGCCATGGCAGCGCCGCCAAGGCTGACCGGCATCGATGCCTGCGCTGATCGTGACGGTCTCGGACGGCGTCACAACAAGCGCATAGGGCCGACCAAAGGCGCAATATAAGAACCCGCTATAATAGGCGATGTTGTGCATCGAGGTCAGCACAGTGGCCTCAACCCCCAAGTCGCGCATGATTTGGCGCAGGCCAGCAAGGCGCATCTCATATTCAGCGGATGAGAACGGCAAAACCGCTTGCGCGCCATTGTGGTAACGGTACATATCTGGACGGGATGTCATTTTTGACCCTCCTTGCAAAAGAAAGGTCCCGGCGTTCAGGACACGTGAGTGGGCGCATGGAAACCATGTGGCGACGCCATCGCCTTGCCTCTACAACCACCTTGCTCACCCAGTGCAATCTGGCAAGATGATTTTTCACGCATAGCCTTAGGATGCCCCCGTATGACCGTCCCGCCCAAACCCGGTGCTTTAAACTTAATCACCGACATCCAAGGCCTGAAAGTCGGCAATGCCAGCGACGCCGCCCTGAAATCCGGCTCCACGGTGTTAATTGGCGACACCCCCTTTGTCGCTGGCATGCATGTGATGGGCGGCGCCCCCGGCACCCGCGATAGTGACCTGCTTGCGCCCGACAAAACCGTTGAACAAATTGATGCTCTGGTCCTGTCGGGCGGGTCCCTGTTTGGCTTGGACGCCGCTTCAGGCGTGGCGGACGAACTGCGCACCCAAGGTCGCGGCTTCACAATTGGCGATCAAAACGTGCCCATTGTGCCAGCTGCCATCTTGTTTGACCTGCTCAACAACGGCGACAAAACCTGGCAGGACAACCCTTATAAATCGCTCGGCATCCAAGCGCTGCACGCCGCCCAAGTCCACTTTGACCTTGGCTCACATGGGGCGGGCACCGGGGCCACCACCGCAAACCTCAAAGGCGGGCTCGGCTCTGCCTCGGTGGTTTTACCCTCTGGTCATACGGTTGGCGCTTTGGTCGCCGTGAATCCGGTGGGCAGCGTTGTGGTCGCACAGGGCCCCCATTTCTGGGCCGCCCCCTTTGAACAGAATCGCGAATTTGGCGCGCAAGGCCCCGCAACGCGGTATCCCGAGGCCCATCTTCCGCCAACCAAGCTCACCCCGCAAGGCAACACCACAATTGGCATCGTCGCCACCGACGCTGCCCTCACCAAAGCCCAATGCACGCGACTGGCCACCGCCGCGCATGATGGGATTGCCCGCGCAGTTGTGCCGGCCCATACGCCGCTGGACGGGGATCTGATCTATGGGCTCTCGACCGGCGCACGCCCCTTCGAAGATCCGATGATCGACACGCTATATTTGGGCCACGCTGCGGCCACCTGCATGGCGCGCGCCATCGCCCGCGCGATCTACGCCGCCACCCCAGCGCCCAGCGATCTCCTGGACACGTGGCAAAGCCGCTTTGGCTAGCGCCCTTTTCATCTTGCTCTCAATACTCTCGCCGAAGGCGGCCTAATCTTGGGGGCCCAACAGGCGTTCGATCATCTCGCTGTCGCCAGCGGCCAACCCTTCGATCACATCAAAATGGTGCCGCCCCGGATCAACCACGCAGGGGCTGCGCCATGCATTGCCGAGCATTTTGGCCTGCTCCAAAAACACCGGGCGCTCGTCCCCGCCAACCCAGACAACCACGTCCACGCCGGGCATTGGCAGCATCAAGGTGGGGCTGTCTGACGCCGCCTCCATAATGCTCAGCTTAAACTGGGCATTCATCGAGGTCTTGAGCATTGGGCGCAGATCAGCCACCGGCGAAATGGGCATCACCCGTGACAGACGCACAACCACTTCGGGCGGCAAAAGGCCCGGCACCGCCATACGCGCCACCAAATGCCCCCCCGCCGAATGGCCCGACAGAACAATCGGCCCCTCAACACGGCGGGCGGCCTGCGGGATCATCGTGGCGATCTGTTGAATTATCTCACGGATCGACACATCCGGGCACAGGTCATACGACGGCATGGCCACCGCCCAGCCGCGCTCCAATGCGCCTTGCGCCAAATGCGACCAGCTGGATTTGTCGAACCGCAGCCAATAGCCCCCATGCACAAAGATCATCAGCCCCTTGGCTTCTCCCTCTGGCAAGAAGAGATCAAACGCCTGTCGCGCACTTGGCCCATAGCTGACATCCAGTTCAGCTCGACCCTGCGCTTGTAAGGTGTCGCGAAACGCCTGCGCCAACTTGCTCCAGCGTGCGATATAGTCGTCACTCCCCGGGATATAGGCTGCGTTTGCGTAGGCGTCGTCCAGTTCCATACACTTCTCCTGCACTTGGTCTGGACAACCTTAACGTCAGGTGATTTCCCTATACCAGAGTTATTCCCGGAGGATTTCAAAATGCTAGATCAAAAAACCGATCTAAAGTCGCGTCTGAGTGACCCATCATTGCTGGCCACGCAGGCCTATATCGCAGGAGAATGGGTGGATGCCGACACCGGGGCCACCTATGCTGTCACCAACCCCGCGCGCGGCGACGTTCTGGCCGAGGTTGCCGACCCAAGCCGCGAACAGGTGCGTGATGCCATCGCCAAAGCCGAAGCCGCCCAGAAAGACTGGGCCAAGCTGACCGGCAAAGAGCGCGCGATCATTTTGCGCCGCTGGTTTGATCTGATGATGGAACACCAAGATGATCTGGCGCTGATCCTAACGGCGGAACAGGGCAAACCCTTGGCTGAGGCCAAAGGTGAAATCGCCTATGGTGCCAGCTTTATTGAATATTTTGCCGAAGAGGCCAAACGTGTTTACGGCGAAACCATTCCCGGACACCAGCGCGACAAACGTATCATGGTGCTTAAGCAGCCCATCGGCGTCGCCGCATCGATCACGCCGTGGAACTTTCCCAACGCCATGATCACGCGCAAGGCAGGCCCTGCTTTGGCGGCAGGCTGTGCCTTTGTGGCGCGCCCGTCTGAGCTGACACCGCTGTCTGCTTTGGCCCTTGGGGTTTTGGCTGATCGTGCAGGAATTCCCAAAGGGGTTCTGTCGATTGTCCCAACCACCGATGCGGCAGGCACAGGACAAGAGTTTTGTGAAAATCCGGGCGTGCGCAAGCTGACCTTTACCGGCTCGACCAATGTGGGGCGGATATTGCTGCGCCAAGCGGCTGATCAGGTGATGAAATGCTCGATGGAGCTGGGGGGCAACGCGCCGTTCATCGTCTTTGATGACGCCGACCTTGATGCCGCCGTGGCCGGTGCGATCATGTGCAAATTTCGCAACAACGGTCAGACCTGTGTCTGCGCCAACCGGATCTATGTGCAAGACGGCGTCTATGATGCCTTTGCCGCCAAGCTGAAAGCAGCTGTTGAGCAGCTCACACTGGGCGACGGCCTGACAGAGGGCACAGATCTTGGCCCGCTGATCTCCCCCGCCGCGATCCAAAAGGTGCAAGAGCATGTGGCGGACGCCAAAGCCAAAGGCGGCGACGTCATCCTTGGTGGCGGCGAGCCCTTGCAAGGAGAAGGCTATTTCTTGCCTCCGACCATTGTCACCGGTGCAACCAAAGACATGCTGTTTGCCAGTGATGAAACCTTTGGGCCTCTTGCCCCGCTCTTCCGGTTCAAAGACGAAGACGAAGTCATCGACTTGGCCAATGACACCATCTTTGGCTTGGCCTCATACTTCTACGCCAATGACCTGAGCCGCGTGTACAAAGTGGCCGAAGCTTTGGAATACGGGATTGTGGGCGTCAACACCGGGATCATTTCCACAGAAATGGCGCCGTTTGGCGGGGTAAAGCAATCCGGTCTGGGCCGCGAAGGCAGCCACCATGGCATGGAAGACTATATGGAAATGAAATACATCTGCCTTTCGGTCTGATCCAAAGACCTTTGCGCACTCCAAAAAAGGACGGGGTACAAGACCCCGTCCAGTTGGGCAGGGAACAGATCAGGTGATCCGTTCCGGGCAGAGATTGCTAAAGGCTTCGATACGAGACAATTCCCGCACTTCGCGCCCGCTCAGCTGGGTCAGCGCAGCGGGACCATAGATATTCGCAGCTGGCTCTGACCCGTTCAAGGCCGGAAGTAGCGCAGGCATTGCGCAGGCAATTTCGATCAGCGCCTTGGGGCCCAATGCTTTGACGGCCATCGGGCCGGGCCACAGGCTTTCGACCCAGGCACCTTCTGCGCGGATCAATGCATGTTGGGGCAACAACAGGTGATGATAGGTGACCGAGGTCACGCCATTTGCGACCCGGAACTGGCCTTCTTTGCGCCGCGAAAGATGGACGGCACGCGCCAAACCGCCACCATATGGCGTGCGCACAGCAATTGCATGCTGTGGCGACAGGCGCAATTCGCGGTGATTGCCAATAGACCCCGCGCGCAACACAACCGGGCGCAACTGTGGTTCTGCGTCAAGTTCAGTGGCGTCAATCGTGCGGCCACCCGCCCAGGTAATTGGCACAGCGCGCCCATCTGCACAGGTAACCAAATCCCCTGCCTTTAGGGTCTCTACCGCCACTTGGCCCGTGGGGGTTTCGATCAAGGTGCCGCCCACGAAACAGGGCACACCCATCGCATACAATTGACCGGGCTGGCTGACGGCGGCGGGCGGCACCCCTTCGAGGAGCAAAGTTTCACCGTTGGGAAAACTCAGCAAGGCGTTGCCGGCCCCATCATCCGTTACGGAAACATCCCACCACTGAACACTTTCACCATCTGCATCCGTCAGATCCGAGACATCGATTTGATCGTTGGTGAACCCGTCCAGATCATCATCGGCCATGTCAAAGTCAGTGACGGTGTCATTGCCAGACCCACTGCCCAGCTCGACGACGTCATTGCCGTCGCCGGTGGTCAAAAGATCATCACCGTCCCATCCATGCAGCGTGTCGTTCCCTTCACCCGCTAGGATCGTATCGTTTCCGCCGCCGGCCCGCAGGTTATCATCCCCTGCCCCGCCTTCGATGCTGTCTGCCCCAGACCAGCCATAGATGGTGTCATTGCCGTCGCCACCAAAAACCGTATCATTGTCATCACCGGCGTTGATCGTATCCGCCCCGGCGCCGCCGTAGATCAGATCGTCGCCCGCGCCGCCTTCAATGGAATCGCCTTCGGTGTCTTCGACGGGCACCTGCCAGTCAGCATCGACCCGATCTGAATTCAGATCCACATCGTTATACAGCACGCTATCAAGTGAGACCGATTCAATTGCGCCGCTGGTCAGCAAATCGTTGTCAGCGTTGTCAGACAGTTCCGGTGCCAGATAGACTTCACCTGTGGTGGTCTGAAACACCACCGCCGTAAACCCACCGGTCGTTCCGTCGGTTAGGGTGACGGTTGCATTGTAAACTTGCACCGAGTCGACAGCATAGGCCGTGCCATCAATGGTGATCGTCTCTGAGGTGCCATTGAAGTCATCGCCAAGAATTGCGCCATCATTATTCGTGTCAGAGGTGACCGCCGTTTCGATATTGTTGAACAGCTCGGACCCGGCGCCGCCATAATCGCCAAGCAAAGAGGACGCAAATTCCGACACCCCATTTGATTCATCTGTGTCGATGTCCGAATGTGTGCCCAGCCGCACAACACCAAATGTGTCTCCGACTGTATTGGTCCCACCGGTGCCACCGGTTTCAGACCCATCTGTGCCGCCGTAGATCGTGTCGTTGCCATCACCGCCCGAAAGGCTGTCTGACCCTGTGCCACCGTAAAGCTCATCATTGCCACTGTTGCCAGTTATGCTGTCGTTGCCCGATCCGCCACTGATGGTGTCATTGCCAGCTTCACCATAAAGATTGTCATCGCCAGCATCGCCGTAAAGCTGATCATCGCCGGCACCGCCCCACATCGTGTCGTTGCCGTCACCGCCATGAAATTCGTTGTTGCCCTCATAGCTTGCGCTATGATCATCGTCGATCTTGTCATTTCCGGCGCCACCATAAACGGTGTTGGATCCCTCACCGGCATAGATGGTATCATCACCATCGCCCCCGATCAGAGATTCATCGCCATCTCCGCCGTCGATATAGCTGTTGTCGGTGTTGTCGTACCAAGCCCAATCCAGCGTCGAGTAGTCGGGATCAACAATGTTGTCGACGTCATCCACCGCCGAAATTTCGTAGTGAACGCCCGGGGCCATAAAGCCGTCGATAACGGCGCCATGAAACACCCCATCGATTTCAATCGTGTAGAGATAGACGTTCGACCCGTCCGGCGCGACAAGTGTGATCCGATCCTCAGCATACCCCTGACCGGAATCGATATAATTGCCGTTTGCATCGGTGATCGTCAGGTCCTGATCATCATCCCGACCAATTTCTTCGTTGCCAGACCCATCGTCCCCATTGATTTCGTCATCCCCACTGTCGGTGAAGGTGAAATTCAGACGGTGATCCTGAGTGGTCCAATCGGAATTCAGCACCAGTGTTTCACCAGCGGCAATTGCGCCGCCCGACACAGTGCTCAGATCATCAGCCGCAAAACCACTTAGATAATACGTCTGTGCGGGTGAATCATCAGGGCAATCACCGTCGTGATGAGAATCGTGATGCGAGTCATGGTGGTGTGACATTAAAAAGGTCCGACAGTTACTTACTGTCAGGCCAAACGTCCTCCCCCCCCAAGGTATTAGCGCCTATACGGCCCTCAAACGGAGGGTCGTACCGCCTTTAGGTTGGGATTAACCGTACTCATTCGGATGGTTCTCTATTGGGTTGTTTTCATTACATTAATACTTCTCGCAAGGCGGGAAATACCTTCTGCAATCTGAATATGATCAGGTGAAGAGAAGTTCAATCTTAAGGTATTGTTGGCTGACCCATCGGGGTAAAAAGCAGCCCCCGGAACAAAGGCCACCTTCTCAGATTTCAGCGCCAGTTCCAGCAGGACAGCCGCATCGATCCCTTTGGGCAACGTCAACCAAACAAACATCCCCCCCTCTGGCCGGGTCCAACTGACACCTTCAGGCATGTGGGTTTCCAGCGCAGACACCATAGCGTCGCGACGCGCCCCATAATGCGCGCAAATCTTGGCGACATGGGCGTCAAAGCCAGACTGCGCCACTTTCGCAATGGCCATTTGGTTCAGCGTTGCCGTCTGCAGATCCCCAGCCTGCTTTAGCAACACCACCTGTTGGATCACCGGTTTAGCAGCGCAGATCCACCCCACGCGCAACCCCGGCGACAAAGTCTTGGAAAACGAGCCGCAGTAAATTGTGCGGCAGGCTTCGATAGAGCCGGTGCGGTCAACCTCCAAAGCCTGAATTGGCGGGATATCGTCGCCCTCGAACCGCAGCGATTGATAGGCGGCATCTTCGACCACCGCGATATCCAATGCATTGGCCTGATCCAAAATGGCGATACGCTGGGCTTGGGTCAGGGTCACCCCGGTTGGATTGGCAAAATCGGGTGACAGATAGGAAAACTTCAACCGCCCGCCAGCGGCCTGTGCTGCTGCAGCGATGTCACCGGCAGAGCGGTTGTCCATTGAATCCAAACGATCAAAGCGTGGCTCATAGGCGTTAAAAGCCCCCAATGCGCCCAGATAGGTTGGCCAGCCCAACAAAGCCGTATCCCCCGGCGACAAGTACAGCTTGCCCAGATAGTCAAGCGCCTGCTGCGATCCGGCGGTCACAATGATATTGTCGATGTCACAGGGTACCCCCAATGAGGCCATGCGCGTGACGATCCACTCGCGGAGCGCCACATTCCCCTCGGATGGCGCGTATTGCAGGGCCTGCGCATGCCCGCCATCCGACAGGCATTCGTTCAGGGCTGCTTGAAAATCTTGGACCGGAAACATCGCCGGATCCGGGATCCCTCCGGCAAAGGAAATGATGTCTGGTTGATCCAGTAGTTTCAAAAGCTCGCGAATTTCAGACGCTTTCATGCGCGAAACACGGGCAGCAAAGAAATGATCTATCGTCATGGCGAATCCTCCGAAGTTTGCAGGACAATGTCCGCCGCGCCAATTTAAGTCAATATAGCTGACATAATTCGTGATCAAATTCTGACATTAGACTTTTAGAAATCCGTCACCTCACCATCACATTGGCCTGACACTGGACAGCTATTACATTCACCGGAGCTTCTTATGTCCTTTCGTACCCTCTGCCTGACCTCAGCACTGGCCATCGTGTCCAGCCAAGCGACCGCAGAAATGAACTTCAATCGTATCGCCTCTTTTGCCACACCATTGAACATGGCCGCCGGCGAAGATGCATCACGCGAAACATCCGCCGAAATCATTGCCGCAACAGCGGACGGCCTGACATTGGCTTATACTGACAGCCCGCTTGCCGCGCTGGGTCTGATCGACATCACCGATCCGCATGCGCCCAAGCCACTGGGCAATATTGCTTTGGACGGCGAGCCCACTTCGGTGTCGATCATCGGAAACACGGCCTTTGTTGGTGTGAACACCTCTGTCGACTATGTCACCCCATCGGGCCATTTGGTTGCAATTGATCTGACCACACAGCGCGAAATCGCCCGGTGTGAATTGGGTGGCCAACCCGACAGCATCGCCGTCGCCAAAGACGGCAGCATGATTTCAATCGCCATCGAAAACGAGCGTGACGAAGACTTGGGGGATGGGCGCACAGGCCAGCTGCCCGCGGGCTTTTTGATCACTGCGGCGCTCAGCGATGCGACTTTGCAATGCGACACCCTTCGCACCGTGAATCTGACCGGTCTGGCCGAAGTCAGCCCAGAAGATCCAGAACCCGAATTTGTCGACATCAATGGGTTGGGTGAAACCATTGTCACCCTGCAAGAGAACAACCATTTGGTGGTCGTGGCCAAAGACGGCAGCATTTTGAACCACTTTTCCGCGGGTTCTGTGGACCTGAATGGCGTTGATGCCACCGACGAACGTGGCGCCTTGCTGTTCACCGAAACCCTGCCCGCCGTGAAGCGCGAACCTGATGCCGTCAAATGGGTGGATGACAATCACTTTGCCATCGCCAACGAAGGCGACATGGACGGCGGATCACGTGGCTGGACATTGTTCCACAAAGACGGATCGGTTGTGTATGAAAGCGGCGTCAGCTTTGAGCATGCTTTGATCCAAATCGGACACTACCCCGACAAGCGCTCTGACAGCAAAGGCATCGAGCCTGAATCGATTGAAACCGCTACCTTTGGCGACACGCCGTTGATCTTTGTCGGATCTGAGCGCGGGTCTGCGGTTGGGGTATATGACGCGACAAACTTTGCCGCGCCAGAGCTCAAACAGATTTTGCCGTCAGGCATCGGCCCAGAAGGTTATGTGGCGCTGCCAGCGCGCAACCTGCTGATCTCGGCCAACGAAAAAGACCTGATCGAAGATGGCGGCATCCGCAGCCACGTGATGATCTATGAATACCAAGACACCGCAGCGCAGTATCCAATGCTGACCTCGCAAGGGACAGATGACTTGATTGGATGGGGCGCAATTTCGGGCATGGTGGCCGCGGATGACGGGATGATCTATGCCGTCAACGACAGCTTTTATGGCTTCCAGCCGTCAATCTTTAAGATCGACCCCAGTCAGACACCGGCCAAAATTGTGGACGTGATCCGCGTGCATCGCCAAAACGGTGAAGCTGCGCAAAAACTGGATCTTGAAGGCATCACGCTGGATGGCAATGGTGGGTTCTACTTGGCCTCTGAGGGGCGCACCGAACGCCTGATCCCGCACGCGATCTACCATGTGGACGCCAATGGGCTGATCAAAACCAACGCTGGTGAAATCGGCATCCCTGCCGAATTGGCCGCGGTCGAAAAACGGTTTGGTTTTGAAGGCATCACCAAGGCGGGTGACACCCTGTGGATGGCCGTGCAGCGCGAATGGAAAGACGATCCAAAGGACCACGTGAAACTGGTGTCCTATAACCTGAACACCCAGGAATGGGGCGCGGTCCTATACCCCAAAGCCACACCGGCCAAGGGTTGGGTTGGACTGTCTGAAATTGTTGCTTATGGGGACAGTTTCTATGTGATTGAACGCGACAATCAAATTGGCGCCGCAGCCGTCACCAAGAAGATCTATCGCATTCCTGCAGAAGATATGGTGCCCGCCGCTCTGGGCAGCGAGCTGCCGGTGGTGCGCAAAGAGGAGGTCCGCGATCTGATCCCGGACCTGCTGCAAACCAATGGCTATGTTCAAGACAAGGTCGAAGGTCTGGCAATCACCCCAGCGGGCGAGTTCTTCGTGTCGACAGACAACGACGGTGTGGATGACCACTCTGGTGAGACCCTGTTCTTTTCCGTGGGCGCGCTTGGCAGCACCAACTGAGTTTTGAACCAAACTTGAATTGGGGCGCTTTAGGGCGCCCTATTTGCATTTTCAAACAAAGAAAGCCCGCACATTTGTGCGGGCTTTGCCTCGCGCTCCGAGGTATTTTTCCAAGAAAAAGAGCAGAGCTTGGGGAGGAGCGCACCAAAGCGAAGGGAGGGATCGCTTCGGTGCGGGGTCTTGGGGAGGAGGTGCGGTGTTAATTGACGGCTTTGGCGTCCACTACATCTTTGGGGACACTTCCGCCGGTGGCGATTTCAATCCGGCGCGGCTTGAGGGCTTCGGGCACTTCGCGCACCAGATCGAGATGCAGCATGCCATCAGCATGGGTGGCCCCGGTGACGCGGACGTGATCGGCCAATGTGAAGCGACGCTCAAAGGCGCGCGTTGCGATGCCACGGTGCAGATAGGTGGTGGTCGAAGGTTGATCCGCTTTGCGGGCTGAAACGATCAAAGCGTTTTCTTTCACTTCGACGCTGAGGTCGGGTTCGGAAAAACCGGCAACCGCAATGGAGATGCGATAGGCATTTTCATCGGTCTTTTCGATATTGTAAGGCGGGTAGCTGGGCTGTGGTGCTTCGTTTGCAAACACGCGATCCATCAGATCAGCAACTTGATCGAAGCCAACAGTGGCACGATACAGGGGGGCAAGGTCAAAACTACGCATAAGGGAATCCTCCTATTGAGCGAAACCAAATGGCCTTCCGGAATGGACAGGCCGGTTATCAGGGACCCATGATTGGCGTCCCGTCTCATTCCATGTGGGAGGTTTTGTTGAGGCTTTCAACCCCCATCGGGGCGAACAAATTTTGCGGTTAGATTTGCGCGGGATTGGGCGGTGCCAAGATGGCGCACGCGGGCGGTTTTGGATTGGATCACCCCAACATTTGATTTGAGCTGATTGCGCAGCAAATCGACACTGCCGTCCAGTTGGCTGCCCAGCGCCACGGGCTGGCCATCTGCTTCGGCCTTGGCTGAGACCACCGAGACAATCTTGGCAACCCCGTTCACAATGCTGAACACCGGCGCCCCCGAAGAGCCGAAATCGACGTTACAGGACAGTACCAAAACCCCGCTCTGGCGCGCCATCACCCGGCAGCTGTCCTGCAAAGACGGCGCGTCCGAGCGATCATGGGCATAAGATACCAGCGCCACATCGTCGCCTTTGCGCGCATGACGCGCGATATCAAAGGGTTGCACCGCGCCATTGCGCACCGGTTGGTTGAGCTCGAGCAGGGCCAAATCATTGCGCACCCGCTCGGCCGTTGCCGCGCTGTCAAAACGATAGGAGGGATGCAAAACCGCCCGTTTGATCGGGCGATACGCTTCGGCGCGCCCATTGCGCAGCCCAGCCTGAAACTCGATCGTTGTCGGATCAATCGCCGTGCCGTCGCGCTTGTCAAACAGACAATGCGCAGCCGTCAGCACCAGATTTGGCGCAATCAATGCGCCTGTGCAAAAGCCGCGCCCCGCCAGATTAAGACGCCCAACGGCGGTCCAGCCCTTGCTGTCTTCGCCTGTATCCAGGCTGCGCAATGCACTGTCTTGCGCCTGCACCGCAGAGGCAAACAAAAGCATCGAAAAGGCTGCAAGAATGTGACGCAACATAAGGACTCCACTCGTGTGATAGCCTGTCTCTACCGGGTGGATAGGGCAAAATTAGGGCGTCATTTTAACCGAGGTATGCCAGCGTTTTCATCCAGCGCCGGAGGTTTAGGACCCCCTGTGGCCCAATCCACCAACTCTACCGTATGGACAATGGGGATTTCGGTGCCCGAACCGATCTGCATCATACAGCCGATATTCCCCGCCGAGATAATGTCGGGCGACTTGGCCTCTAGGGTTTGAACCTTACGAGACTTCAATTGCTGAGAGATCTCGGGCTGCATCAAGTTATAGGTGCCCGCCGAGCCACAACACAGATGGCTGTCGGCAGGTTCCACCACCTCAAAGCCTACCCGCTTCAGCAGGTCCTTGGGATAGGTTTTGATTTTTTGGCCGTGCTGCAAAGAGCAAGCCGCGTGATAAGCGACCTTAAGCCCTTGATCTGGGCACTTTGGCACATCGAGCTTCATCAGCACCTCTGAGATGTCCATCGCCAGTTCTGACACTTTGGCAGCGTCCGCGGCCAAGGCGTCGTTGCGGAACATATAGCCGTAATCTTTGACCGTGGTGCCGCATCCGCTGGTGTTGATCACAATGGCGTCCAAACCGTCGCCCTGCACCTCCTGCATCCACGCGTGGATGTTTTTGGCCGCAGTCGCATGGCTTTCGTCCGTCTTGCCCATGTGATGGGTCAAGGCGCCACAACAGCCCTGCCCCTCCGCAATCACCACTTCGCAGCCCAAACGCCGCAACACCCGAATGGTGGCGTCGTTGATATCCGTGTTCAGTGCCCGCTGCGCACAGCCGGTCATCAATGCCACCCGCATCTTTTTGGCGGATTTGGGGTGAAACACCTGCGGATCGTCATTGCGACTGACGGGTGGGATCTGCTTTGGCGCCATTTCAAGCATGGCACGCAGCCGCGCATCCGGCATCAAACGCGCAAAAGGTCGGCCAATTTTGGCCCCTAGCAGGGCCACACGAAAGCGCATCGGATAAGGCAGTATCCGCGCCAGAACCCAGCGCAGCGCGCGATCCCCAAACGGGCGCTTGTAGGTCTGCTCGATATAGTCTCGGGCATGATCCACCAGATGCATATAATGCACGCCGCTGGGGCAAGTGGTCATGCACGCCAGACAACTCAAACAGCGGTCAATATGTTTGACGGTCTTGGCATCCGGCACCCGTTCGTTCTCGAGCATATCTTTGATCTGATAGATCCGCCCCCGCGGGCTGTCCAACTCATCCCCCAGAACTTGATAGGTGGGGCAGGTGGCGGTGCAAAATCCACAGTGCACACAGGCCCGCAAGATTTCGTTTGCGCGTTCAATGCCCGGATCAGACAGCTGCTCGGTGGTAAAATTCGTCTGCATTGATCAGATCACTCCTGTGAGAAACGCAACCCCAACGCCGTCAACGTGGGCCAAGGCAAAGGCTTTGATCAGACGCCCTGCATGAAAAGAATCGAGGCCGCAGCCCCTTAAGGTTGGTGCGGATTTGGCCCAGCCGCCCCCGCAACGTCCTCTGTGTTAAGGTCGTCCCATCACCCCTGGGTTCAACCGACCTGTGGGGTCGAACTGTTGGCGTAAGGCCTGGCTCAACGCCGCAATTGGGGCGCTCTCTGGCTGAAAGCGCGCGATTGCCCCTTGATCGCTGTCTGCCGCACGCACCAAGGTGGCATGTCCTGCGATGCCAGCCAACGCAGGACGGATATCCAGACCTGTCTCCACCAAAGCCCAAACCAAACCACCAGCCCAATCATAAATCACACCCTTGACCTGCAAGGCCGCAGCCACCTTTGGCCCGTCTGAAGGCTTCACTGAAATGCGCCACACATTGCCCGGCTGATCCGCAAATGCCGCGACATCGCGCACCCAGGCCCAACCCGCTGCAATCCGCTCTGGCTGCTCTTCCAATGTGATAGGACCAAACCCTTGCAACAACTGGCGCAGCGCCTTGGCGCGGTAAGCCACCGAGCCTGCAAACCCTTCGATGCGGATCATCGTCACGGGGTCGCCGTCCAACCCAACTGGGATATGCGCCGCCCCCGTCACATCAAACGGCGAGCCCACCGCCACCGACATCGCTTCAATCGCGCGGGCATCCGACAGGCCTTCAATCAACACACAGGCTTTGGCCTCGGGTTCTGGCAACACTTTGAAACTGATCTCACTCAGCACCCCCAAGGTGCCGTGGGATCCAGCCATCAGCTTCACCAAATCATAACCGGTGACATTCTTCATCACCCGACCGCCATTTTTCACGATGCGGCCCGCCCCATCCACAAAGCGCACCCCCAACATGAAATCCCGACACGCCCCAACCTGAATGCGGCGCGGGCCCGACACATTGGCCGCCGCCACACCCCCCATCGTTGGCGCTCCAGCACCGCCCAGCAAAACGCGGTGATCCATCGGCTCAAACGGCAACCTCTGCCCTTCACTGGCCAGCAGTGTCTCCACCTGCGCAACCGGCGTGCCCGCCTGCACCACAAGCGTCAGCGCCCCCGGTTCGTAAAGCTGCACCCCTGTCAGGCCGGCCGTGCTCAACACGGCTCCCGGCGCCGAAACACCGCGTGTGCCACCGCCTTGAATGCGCAACGGCTCTTGCGTTGTTTTCACCAAATCGGCCAGCTCGGCCTCTGTTGTGGGGGTCATCATATTCATCTTGCTCAAACTACTCTGGGGGGAATGGGGCGCAGCCACAGGGGGGCAAAGCCCCCTAAGTGACCGCAGCCCGTCGGCTGGCGCTGCTGGCAAGGGGAAAGACCTTGGCGGGGTTCAGCAACCATTTGGGATCAAACACATCTTTCACCACCATCTGTGTCTCCAGATCGTCTGGCGTGTACTGGCTGGTCATCAGGTCTCGCTTTTCGATACCCACCCCATGCTCCCCGGTCAGGCAACCGCCCACCTCCACGCAGAGCTTCAAAATATCTGCGCCCATGGCTTCGCATTTTTCCAAATCCCCCGGTTTGTTGGCGTCAAACAGGATCAGCGGGTGCATATTGCCATCCCCGGCGTGAAACACGTTGCCAACGCCAAGACCATAGGCCTTGGACATCTCTCCAATCCGGCGCAGCACATAGGGCAACTCGTTCACGGGAATGGTGCCGTCCAAACACATATAGTCGTTGATCTGCCCCATCGCTCCAAAGGCGGACTTGCGGCCCAACCAGATCCGGGCGCTTTCGTCAGCGCTTTTGCTTTCGCGCAGTTCCACCGGATTGTGTGACCGCGCGATTGCCAGAATTTTGTCCAACTGTTCGGTGATTTCTGGGTCCGATCCTTCGACCTCCACAATCAACAAGGCTTCGCAGTCGGGATAGCCGGCCCCGGCAAAGGCTTCGGTGGCGCGGATACAGGGACGATCCATGAACTCAATCGCAACCGGCAGCACCCCGGCTTTGATGATGTCGCTGACACATTGCCCGGCCACCTCATTGCTATCAAACCCCATCAACACGGGGCGCGCGCCCTCGGGTTTGCGCAAAATCCGCAAAGTGGCTTCGGTCACAACACCCAGCTGTCCTTCGGACCCGCAGATCACGCCCAACATATCCAAGCCCGGCGCATCCAAATGCGCCCCCCCCAATTCAACGACGGTGCCATCCATCAACACAAGGGTCACCCCCATCAGGTTGTTGGTGGTCACCCCGTATTTCAGGCAATGCGCCCCACCCGAATTCATCGCAATGTTTCCAGCAATCGCACATGCCAATTGCGAAGAGGGATCAGGGGCATAGAAAAAGTCGTTTTCCTCAACCGCCCCTGTCACGCTGAGATTGGTGCGTCCGGTTTGCACCCGCACAATCCGATTGTCATAATCGGTCTCAAGCACGTCGTTCATCCGGGCCACACCCAGAATAACGCAATCCGCAGTTGGCAGCGCGCCCCCCGCCAAAGAGGTTCCAGCCCCGCGCGGCACGACGGGCACATTCATTTCGTGGCAAATTTTCAATACAGCCGACACTTCTTCGGTGCTGCTTGGCAGAACCGCCAACAAGGGCGGGCACCGATAGGCTGTCAGCGCATCACATTCGTAGGCTCGGGTTTCCACCAAATCCTGAATGATCGCACTCTCAGGCAAAACCTGTTGCAGTTTTTTGACCAAATCAGGCTTGCGCGCGACCACGAGCGGGTCAGGGCTTGGCATTTCCATCGGAACCTCCAGAGAATTGGTAAAAAGATATAACCAAAATTTCCGGTAAGGCCAATTCTTTTTTGACCTGTTGCACTGCGACACTTGCGCTGCCCCCCAAATCGACGGCACTAAGGCCCCATGGAATGGGTTAAAATCATACACATACTCTGCGTGATGGGCTGGATGACCAGCATCTTTGCAGTGCCGCGCGCGCTGATCTACTGGCGACGTGAATTCGAACGTTTGGGCGAATTTGGTCCCCTTGGGGATCTGACCATACGCCTTTACCGCTTTTCGTCTGGCTTGGGCGTCATCGCCTTGGGCACCGGCCTGTGGATGGGATGGACCCTTGGATGGCCGGCGTGGTTTTGGCTCAAACTCGGTTTGGTGGTCGCGCTGACAGCGCATTATGTCTGGACCGGAAAACTGGTGATCAATGCGCGCAAAGGCGTGTTTGGTAAAAGCGATTTTTACCTAAGAATATTTAATGAAGTCAGTGTCTTGGTGATCATCGCCATCCTCTGGGCCGTTGTGGTGAAACCGTTTTGACCTTTGCGCAGCTTGAACGCTTTAGCCTGTTTCAGCCGGTGGATCTGGCGGCGGTGCTGTATTTGTTTTTTGCCTGGGCTTTGATTGGCTGGCTGGTTCAGAACTCAGGTTCAAAGCGCCCCTCTGTGTCGGTGCTTATGGCCGAATATCGCCGTGAGTGGATGCGTCAGATGGTGACGCGCGTGCCACGGATTTTTGACTCTCAGACTCTTGCAACACTGCGACAGGGCACATCATTCTTTGCCTCTGCATCCTTGCTGGCCATCGGGGGCGCTTTGGCGGCGATTGGCAATGCCGAGCAACTGGCCGGGGTCGCACAGGACTTAACCCTCAGCTCAGATTCGCGCATCTTGTGGGAAGCAAAACTGCTGATCACGGTCGTTTTTCTGACCAATGCGTTTTTGAAATTTGTCTGGTCGCACCGTCTGTTTGGCTATTGCGCCGTGATGATGGGAGCGGTGCCCAACGATCCGGATCATCCATTGGCCATTCCCCGCGCCCTCAAAGCCGCCGAAATCAACATTGGGGCGACGCGGAACTATAATCAGGGGCTGCGCTCGATCTATTTCGCGCTTTGCAGCGTGTCATGGCTGTTGGGCCCCGTGGCGTTGATCCTCGCCGTCACCATCACATTTGGTGTGCTGTGGCGTCGCGATTTTGCCTCGCGCTCGCGTGAAATTCTCTTGGATGCCCAGCACACAGAAGAAACACGCAGTCGTGACCACTTGTAGTACAATCACCTGCTAGGGTGGGCCCATGTTACAGCGTCTGATCCTTGTCCTAAGCTTTGCTCTTGCCACGCCCGTTTTGGCTGATGAACCCGAGATTCTGGGGATCGAAGCCAAACGTGACCACATGGGCTGGCGTTTTGATGTCACGCTCGCTCATCCCGATACGGGCTGGGATCACTATGCAGATGGTTGGGAAGTGCTGGATGCAGATGGCAACCGACTGGCCATTCGCGAACTGATGCACCCGCATGTCCAAGAGCAACCCTTTACCCGGTCACTGGCCAATGTCTTGGTCCCTGATGGGATGCGCAAGGTCTATATTCGGGCCCGCTGTTCACACGAAGGATGGTCGAAAAAGACCTACTTGATCGATTTGACCAACTGAGCTTAGCGCTGCCCTTCGCGCAACCAAGCCGCGATCACGAGACCAAGCACCAGCAGCAACACCAACCACGGTGGCAACAAAGCCGTT
The DNA here is from genome assembly GCA_049116315.1 of Thalassovita sp. Taxonomy (GTDB): domain Bacteria; phylum Pseudomonadota; class Alphaproteobacteria; order Rhodobacterales; family Rhodobacteraceae; genus Thalassobius. The sequence continues at coordinate 179,813 of JAGDZD010000001.1, read as the reverse complement.
TGGGTCACTGCTCGGGTTTCACTTGCCCCGCGCGGCGTCAGACCAATCCAACCACGCCCCGCAGCCGGGCGCCCACTGCGCACGTCCCGCAGTCGTGGAAGTCCGCTGGATACGGAAACGATTCCGCCGTTCTTTTGCGCCACAACAGCCGCCAGATCTTCTCCGCTGGCGATAGTCTTTTCGAATTCCCGTGGTGCAGCGGGTCCAAGACCAATCACCGTCTCTTTGTCCCCTTGGCGCAAACGGTACAGGCCAATGTCATCGCCGCGATAGGTTGTTTCAAAGGCCCCGGGGGAGGTTTCGCTCATCTCTAGCGTGATCTCTTCGCCCGAGGGCGTCATCAAGATCAGCGGTTCAACGCTGTCCTTTAGGGTATGGCGTCGAATGCGCATCTCTTGCCCCACAGCCGAAGCGGTCAGTGCTTCTTCTTCCAGCTCGGGTTCTTTCATCATCCAATGCGCCAATCGACGCAACAGTTCCAGCTGTGGCCCGCCGCCTTCGAACCCGCGATCCCAGAGCCACGCCTGATCCGAGGCCAGCAAGGAAATGCGTCCTTCCCCCACGCGATCAAGGATCAACAAAGGTGCTTCATCAATGCCCGACATCACAACATCCCCGTCACGGGGCTCAAGTTCTACTTGGCGCATCCATCGCCCCCAGTCGGGCGTATCCTGAACGTCAGCGTCGGCCCCACTCACAGGCTCAAGACCCGCAGTGACAGGATGGCGGTGCCCCAGATCGCTGACGCGCGGCACATAGCCTTGCTCAAACACCCGCGCGGTTGGACGGGCCGGCATGACCTCGCCCAAAGGCGAGCGATAGATCGAATCGGCGCTGGCAAAGTCAGGCCCCGCCGCCACGAGCACCGCCCCACCGTCATTGATGTAGCGCGCCACGTTTTCCAGATAAATCGAAGGCAAGATCCCACGGCGTTTGTAACGATCAAAGATGATCAGATCGAAATCGTCGATCTTTTCCAGGAACAACTCACGGGTTGGAAAGGCGATCAGAGACAGCTCTGCAACCGGCACCCCATCCTGTTTCTCAGGGGGGCGCAAAATTGTGAAATGAACCAGATCAACCGAACTGTCTGATTTGAGCAGGTTGCGCCACGTGCGCCCACCGGGATGGGGCTCTCCGCTGACCAGCAACACGCGCAGACGATCCCGCACCCCATTGATTTGCACCAATGTGGTGTTGTTTCTGTCTGTCAGTTCGCCGTCTGCCTCGGGTACCGAAAACTGGATAACGTTGCGCCCACCGTGGCTCAATGTGACCGGCACCTCAAAGTTTTGCCCCAAAGGCACCAATGCGCGTTGTGCAGGCCCTCCATTCACCGACAATTCCAAAGGTGCCGTCCGGCCACTGTCTGGCGCTGCCCCCGCGTCTTCGATGCGCAGGGTCAGGACAACAGGTTCGTCCAGAATGGCAAAGGCTGGGGCGTTTTCTACGATCAACTGCCGATCCCAATCCTCAGGCTGACCGCTTAGCAACAAATGCATCGGCGCGGGCAAATCGGGGATCCGATCCAAATCATGAACCCGCCCATCGCTGAGCGCCACAATCCCGGCGACACGCGCGCGCGGTTCTTGTGCCAGAGCTTCTGACAGGGTGGACAGCAACAGCGTTCCGGCATTTTCTGGCCCATCAGGCACATCGATGCGACGCAATTCGGTATTTGAGCGCGCCGAAATCCGGGCCGCCATAGCCTGCGCCGCAGCTTCGGTCTGTTCGGCGCGATCTGCAAGCGCCTGACTGGAGGATTTGTCCACCAGCATCAGAACGATATCGCTTAGCTTGTCTTTTTCTTCTTGGCGATAGGATGGTCCGGACAGCGCAGCCAAAACCACAACACCCGCCAAAAGCCGCAGGGTCCAGCCGGCAAGACCACGGGCATAGGCGAACCACGCCACCACAAGCACCAAGACCGCCAGCCCAATCAAACCAGCCAATGGCACCAGCGGGTCAAATGCAATTTCACCGTTCATTGACCCAACCTATCCAACAATGCTGGCACGTGGACTTGATCGGATTTGTAATTACCCGTCAGCACATGCATCACCAAATTCACCCCAAACCGAAACGCCAACTCGCGTTGCCGTTCCCCCGCAAACCCGCGTCCAACAGGATATAGGCTGTTGCCCTGCGCATCTGTCGCCCAGGCCGCGGCCCAATCGTTGCCCCCAATCACCACCGGGGTCACACCATCATTGAGATTGCGAAAGGGCATGCCTTCGATTTGCACGGCGTCGGCGGGCGCTGCTTCGACCCAGATATCGCGCCCGGCATATCGCCCGGGGAAATCCTGTAGCAGATAGAACGTCCGTGTGAGCACGTGATCCTGCGGCAAAGGTTCCAAGGCCGGAATGGCCAAAGGCTCGGCCAAGCTGCGCAGCTTTCGCCCGGTGGCTGTGGCAGCCCCAAAGCCAGCCACATCCGCATCGCGTGTATCAAACAAGATCATCCCACCTGACCGGATATAGCGGTTCAACTGCTCGTACGCTTGCGAAGAGGGGATCGGCTGATCTTCGGTAATGGGCCAATAGAGCAGCGGGAAAAACGCCAGCTCATCTCGTTCAAGGTCCACTCCAACCGACAGCGCAGGTTCGACAGAGGTGCGAAAGTAAAGCGTGTCCGACAGGCCTTGCAACCCAGCCCGCGACACATCATCGACCCGCGCATTGCCGGTCAAAACATAAGCCAAGACCACCTCGGACGTGGCCAAAATTGCAAAATCATCCTGCCCCGGCGACGATTGCGCCGAAGCCTCTTGCCCCGACGCAGCAACCACCAGAACCAAGGCGACGCTGGCCGCAGCACGGTTTAAAAGCCGACCAGACAAGGCCAAAGTGGCCACAACATCCACCGCCAGCAAGATCAACGCCAGCGCCAAAAGATATCCCGCCAGCAGAACACTTTCGGGCTTGGTTAAACCCTGCACATCGACCGAAGCGGACCAAGCAATCGGGGATAGCTCGGTGTCAGACCCGACCACATTTCGGGCATAGCGACGCGTGGGGCCTTGATAAAGTCCCGGCTGAAGATCCCGGCTTAGTGCCGCGCTCAGCAGGTCTTCGCCGGCCACACCTGCCAAGGTACCGCCATCCCGCAACCGCCCGGAACCATCCAAAACCTGTTGCGGCTGCCAAACCGTGCCTTGCAGGTCTTCTGCCTCTGGCAAAGCAGTGGCCGAAGACACCGCCAAGCGGTCCAACATACGGACGAACAATCCTGAAAGCGGAAGGTTGGACCATTCGGCATTGGCGGAAACATGCACCAAAACCACCCGCCCAAGCCCAAGGTTTTTCTGGGTCACCAATGGTGTGCCATCGGACAATTGAGCGATCACGCGCTCGGCCAAGCTGGGATCAGGCTGCGCCAGCACCTGTGATGTCACAGTGACATCTTCAGGGATGTTCAGGCCAAAAAATGGGCTGGTTTCTGAGAACGGCGACAGGGTTTTGGGGGCACCCCAACTCATTGCGCCGCCCACCGTGCGCCCGCCAAACCGTAGCCGCACCGGCATCAACGGATGCTCTTCACTGCGCGCCAAGTCACTGGCAGCCATACGAGGTCCGGCGAAACGCACCAACAGGCCGCCCTCTTCGACCCAACTGATGAGATCCAATTCTTCGCTCGATGTCATTTGGCCCACATCAGCCAACACGATGACATCGGGATTGGCAGGCAACACATCTGGCAGCGCCCCGCCCAGCAGATCGGCCGAGGGCAATAATGCTTGGTGCAAATAGTGGAGCGGCGACAGCAGCTCTAGGCCTTCGCGGTCATCCCGCCCCGCAATCAACGCCACCTCGCGGCGGCGCAAACTGTCATCGTTCAAACTGACGGCCCCGGCATGGGCCAGCCCTTCGATGTCAAAGCGGCTGATCCGGGCACGCAATTCCGCCGGTAGCGACAGCGTCAACTCGGTGCTGAGAGTGCGGGGATCAAAGGTGGTCTCTGCCGAAGCCAAAATCCGTTCAATCCCATTTGGATCGCGCCCATGTGCTCGCACCGTCAGCCGCTGCGGCCCCACAGCCGCACTGCGCTGTAGCGTCAAAACGATCAGGTTCCCATCAACCGCAACTGGGTGCAGCCCCACCACCGGCAGGGTGCTTTGCAAAACCTGCAACGCACCGCGATCGGTCAAAGCTTCGGTCAGATCATCTCGGCCGGGATACTCCAATCCGTCAGACACCCAAACGGCGTCGGTGCCCGTTGGCAAATCCGCCAGCATTGCGATTGCACTGTCGACCATCTTAGGCGAGGGCGCCCACGCCTTTGGCAACAGTCCGGCCAATTGGGTTTGCGTTGCGGTCGCACTTTGGAATACGGGGGCCACCGGGTCACTCAGCGTCAGTACAGCTGCAACCCGTTGTTGGCGTCCGGCGTCGGCCAACATGCGCTGCGCCACATCCAAACGTTGCTGCCAATTGGGCGCCCCTGCCCAGCTGGCATCAAACACCAGCAATAGGGGGCCACGGCGTGCTTGATCCACAGGATTGGGGTTCAACACCGGTCCAGCCAAACCAATAATAACCGCAGCAGCAGCCAGCATCCTAAGCGCAATCAACCACCAGGGTGTTTTATCGGTAACGCTGTCTTCATCCTTCAGCCCCAACAACAACACAACACCGGGGAACCGACGCCGTACAGGGGCCGGAGGTACAGCCCGCAACAAAAACCACAGGACAGGCAACAGGATCAAAGACCACAAAAGCCATGGCGTGGTGAATCCGATTGTCGATAACACGCCAGCCATTAGGACGTTCCCCTGTTCAACGCTTGCCACAGCCACAACAACGCAGACTGCGCGCTATCACTGGTATGATGCGTGTGAAATTGCCAGCCTGTGCGCAAACACATTTCCGACAGTGCAAGCTTGCGCTCCGCGAGCCGCTCTAGATAGCGATCACGCAGTTCTCCGGCTTTCAGCGTTTCATGGGCAAGCGTGCCACCGACACTTTGGAAGATTGTCCGCCCTTGATAGGGAAAGGCCTCTTCGGCGGGGTCCAACACTTGCAACAGCACCCCCCGCACACCGCGATCCGCCGCTTTGGTCAAAGCCTCGCGCACCGCATCCAGATCCCCAAGGAAATCCGAGACAAAAACAGCCCGCGCTTGCGGAATCATGGCACGTGCTTCGGGCACGCCAAAGTCATCGTCGGTATCGCGTGAAAACTGTTCAGCGAGCCGTAAGATTTGATTGTTGCCCCGCCGCGGGGGCAGCAATGTGCCGGTCAGCCCCACACGCTCGCCACCACGCACCAAAAGGATCGCAATGGCCAAGGCCAACACCCGGGCGCGCTCGGCTTTGGGGTCCAGATCCTTATGCGAAGCAAACCGCATCGAAGCCGCCTGATCCACCCAAAGCATCACACTTTGCGCAATTTGCCATTCCCGCTCGCGTACAAATTGAGCATCGCCTCGCGCCGACCGACGCCAGTCGATCATGCGGCGGCTGTCTCCCATCTGCACCGGTCGGTATTGCCAAAAATCATCGCCAAGCCCAGCACGACGCCGTCCGTGATCCCCCAACAAAACTGTGCCAGCAAGATGTTCCGCACGCGCCAGAAGCGGCGGCAACGAGGCCGCTTGCTCTTCGGCACGCGCGCGAAGCTGTACTGGTGATGTGGGGGAGGTGCTCAAGCTGCTGCCTCGATTTGTGTGGTCCGCGCGACGGTGGTTTCAATCAGCTCAGCCAAACTGTCACCACGTGCCCGCGCTGCAAAGTTCAACGCCATACGGTGGCTCAAAACGGGTTGGGCCAATGCCGCGACATCTTCGATGGATGGGGCCAAACGCCCTTGCAGCATTGCCCGCGCCCGCACGGTGAGCATCAGCGCCTGTGCAGCGCGAGGTCCTGGTCCCCATGCCACGGTTTGGCGCACACGATCATCTGCGCTGTCATCTTCGGGACGGAAGGCGCGCACCAAATCCAAAATCGCTTCGACCACGCCGTCGCCAACGGGCATCTGTCGCAGCAAGGTTTGCGCCCGCAACAGCTCGTCTGCCGTGAACACGCTGTGCGCTTCGTCTTCTTGAGTACCGGTTGTGGCCAGCAAAATATCACGCTCGGTCTGACGATCAGGATACCGCACATCGATCTGCAACAAAAAGCGGTCTAGCTGTGCTTCGGGCAGCGGATAGGTGCCTTCTTGCTCGATCGGGTTTTGGGTGGCCAACACATGGAACGGTGCCCCCAGCGAACGATCCTGTCCCGCAACCGTGATGTGACGCTCTTGCATCGCCTGCAGCAAAGCAGATTGGGTCCGTGGGCTGGCGCGGTTGATTTCATCGGCCATCAACAATTGGCAAAAAATTGGACCCTGCACAAAGCGGAAAGCCCGTTTGCCATCGCTGTCGGTGTCCAGCACCTCTGACCCCAAAATGTCAGCCGGCATCAAATCTGGTGTGAACTGAACCCGATTGCCGTCTAACCCCATCACGGTGCTCAGCGTATCCACCAAACGGGTTTTCCCCAGACCCGGCAAGCCGATCAACAGGGCGTGGCCCCCGCACAACAGGGCGGAAAGTGTCAGATCGACAACCTGTTCTTGTCCAATGAACCGGCGGGTGATCGAGGCTTTCGCCTCAGCCAGTTTTTCCTCCAGCGCCTCAATCTCGACCACTAGGTCTTTGGTTTCGGTCATGGTCAATCTCCAAACTGGTCTATAACGTTAATGATAAGTGTATCGCGTGAAACGCAAATGGCAAAAATTAAGAGTGAACAAATGTCCGTGAAACCAAAACTTGATGGGATCGCAGCGGCCATCCGCGCAAATAAGGGCGAAAAGGGTCTGCCCCCTGTTCATCTGTGGTCTCCGCCGTTTTGTGGGGATCTGGACATACGTATCGCTCGTGATGGGACATGGTTTTATCTAGGGACCCCAATTGGCCGCCCAGAACTTGTCCGCCTCTTTTCCACGATTCTACGTAAAGATGATGACAAATACTACCTCGTCACGCCGGTTGAAAAAATTGGCATCACTGTCGACGACGTGCCCTTTTTGGCGATCGACTTTCAAGTCAAAGGCGAAGATTCGGATCAGATTTTGACCTTTACCACCTCAGTTGGTGATGACGCCGTCGCAGGACCCGATCACGCTATCACTGTGACCTACGATCCTGACACGCAAGAACCCTCACCCTATGTTCATATCAGGGCCGACCTCACGGCACGCATCGATCGCAAAAGCTTTTACCGGCTGGTGGATCTATGCACGGATCACGTCGTAGAGGGCATCAGCTGGTTTGGTCTTTGGTCATCTGGTGTGTTCTTCCCAGTGATCCCAACCGACCAGCTTAACCCCAAGCCCTGACCCAAGCGCACAGATCACACAAAACCTGCGTGCCCGACACAGATCAAAGGAAAGCCCCGTGAAATTTGCCGCCAACCTCAGCCTTTTGTTCACAGAGCTTTCGCCCGAACGTCGCCCCAAAGCTGCGGCTGAGGCCGGGTTCACTGGGGTCGAAGTTTTGTTTCCTTATGACATGCCAGCGCAAGAATTGGCGCAGCTTTGTGCGGACAACGCCCTTGAATTGGTCTTAATCAACACCCCTGAACCGGATTGGGATCAGGGCGCGCGTGGCTCTGCTGCCTTGCCCGGACAGCACCGAAAGTTTCGCCAAGAATTTTCTCAGGCGCTTGAATATGCTCAATTTTCTGGCGCAACCCATGTGCACATCATGTCCGGCATTGCCTCTGGCCCAGAGGCGCTGGACACCTTCTTTGACAATCTCAAATGGGCGGCGCAGCAAGACCCCGATCAAAGTTTGACCATCGAACCCATCAACCCGATCGACATGCCGGGGTATTTTCTGAACGATTTTGATCTGGCGTCCAAAATTTTGGCCCAAATCAACGCCCCGAACCTATCGCTGCAATTTGATGCTTATCATGCCCACCGCATCACCTCTGATGTTGGCGCAACATGGGAGCGCCATAAATCGCGGGTGCGTCATGTTCAGGTGGCCAGCGCCGAAGGCCGGCACGAACCTGACATCGGTACAATTGACTACAAAGCCTTCTTTGCAAAACTTCAGGCCCAGTCCTATGAACATTGGGTCAGCGCAGAGTACATCCCAGCACAAAGCACTGCGGATGGCTTGGAATGGATAAAGTTGCTGCACCCTGAACGCTCCTGACAGCACGTTGTCAGGAGGCCTATGTCATACGGTCCCTGCCTGTCACTTATTGGAGAGAAAAAATGACACCCAAACCGATCGTCGTCTGGTCCGAAATCCCAGTCACCGATATGACCAAAGCCATGGCGTTCTATTCAAGCGTATTCGGCTTTAAGTTGACGCTGGATTCTGCGGGGCCCAACCCCATCGCCGTGTTCAACGGTGCGATGGATATGATTGGCGGCCACCTCTATCCGGGGAAACCCGCCGAAGATGGCCGCGGGACAACGTTGCATCTTGCCGTTCCAGATACTTTGGAAGAAGCTGCTGAACGGTGCAGCGCCGCGGGGGGCGAAATCATCAGCGACCCAGTTCCGCTGCCCATTGGCCGCTTTATGTACATCAAGGACCCTGATGGAAACTCCATTGGCTTGTTCCAAAGCAACCTTCAAGACACTCCAAGCTAATGCGACGCGCTGACCGCCTCTTTCAGATTGTTCAATACCTGCGGGGCGGGCGGTTGGTGACAGCCGCGCAATTGGCTGAAAAGCTTGAGGTCACAACGCGGACTATCTACCGCGATGTGGCCGACCTGATCGGCACCGGCGTTCCCATCGATGGCGAAGCGGGTGTCGGTTACATTCTGCGCGACGGCTATGATCTGCCGCCGCTGATGTTCACCACCGAAGAAATCATCGCGCTGGTCTCTGGGGCGCGGATGATCCGCGCGTGGGGCGGCACCTCGATGGCCGCCGCTGCCGAAGAAGCGCTGATCAAGATCAACGCGGTTTTGCCTGAGTCAGCCCGCGCCCGCGCCGATGAGGTCAAAGTCAACGTGCTTGACGCGCAGACCCTGCCAGACACCGTCCGCAACCGAATCGACCAAGTGGAACAGGCTGCCAGCGACTGTGTTCTGCTCAATATCACCTATCAGGACGAAAAGGGCACTGCCTCAACCCGGACGATCCGCCCGCTGGGTCTGTGGTTCTGGGGCAAAGTCTGGACGATCGTGGCGTGGTGCGAATTGCGCCAAAATTTTCGCATTTTCCGCCTCGACCGGGTTGAGGATCTGCAAGAGGGCGCTCGCTTCAAACCCGTGCCCGGCCAAACACTGCGCGACTTTTATCGGATTGAAAACAACCGCCCCTAACGCGCCCAAGCCACCCCCGAAGACCGTGGGGTGGGCCGGGCGGGAACGGTCTGAGGGGGTGGCTAAGACCGTGGCTCCACCGGGCGCACCAATCCTTCTTGCGCAGTCGAGGCCACAAGGCGCCCATCCCGGGTAAAGATCTGACCACGGTTGAACCCGCGAGCGCCCCCGGCCCAAGGGCTGTCCATCGCATACAGCAACCATTCATCCATCCGAAAATCATCATGGAACCACATGGCGTGATCCAGACTGGCAAACTGCATGTCAGGGTCGACAAAGGCCTTGGCCCAAGGCAACACACAGGTGCCCAACAAGCCAAAATCCGACGTATAGGCCAAGGCCGCACGATGCAGCGCGGTGTCCTCTTCAAAGGTGCCGCGCAGTTTGAACCATAGGTGTTGCACCGGATCCTGTGGATCACGCGAAAACGGCGGGCGCAGACCAACCGACCGCATTTCGACCGGGCGCGGTGCTGCCAACCAAGCGCGATAAGCTGGTGGCAGTTGATCTGCAAAGCGCTCTCCCAGCTGCTGCTCATTCTCCAGATCTTCTGGCATGGGCACATCGGGCATCTCGGCTTGATGCGACAGACCGGGTTCTTTCACGTGAAAAGAGGCCGCAAGGTTCAGAATGGGTTTGCCAGATTGAATGGCGATGACCCGACGGGTGGCAAAGCTGCGGCCATCCCGGTCCCGTTCAACCCGGTAGAGTACAGGCTTGGTCGCATCCCCAGGTCGCATAAAATAGGCATGCAAGGAATGCACCGCTTTATCCGGCTCTGCCGTGCGAATGGCCGACATCAAGGCCTGCCCGATCACTTGCCCCCCAAACGAGCGACCGCGCCCCTTTGGCGTCGCAATGCCTTGGAAAAAGTCCTCTTCGACCGCGTTGACCTCTAACAAGTTACGCAACCACGCCGCCATATCAGGCTGTTCAGTCATGCCAATCGTCCTTTACCTAGAGCACCTTACCATGGGTCACGATGGCGGATTCTGCGCCAGACGCAATCCCGAGACCGCGCAATGGCGCGACGTCACATCCACAAACGGCCCGATCCGCTTAGGCGGCGACGTCCCCACCAGCGCTTAGCTGCTGCGGGTTAGTTTCAAGAAGACATCTTCCAGATCCGCCTCTTCGGTTTTGACGTCCCGAATGCGGATGCCCGCCGCCCGCACCGCCGCCAACACTTCTTCGGCGCCGGTTTGACTGGCGTGGTAATTCAATGCCAAAAGCCCATCTGCGCGTTGCTCAACGGTGATGCCGGCGCCTGCTGGCAAAGTGGTGATTGGGCTTTCGGGCTGGATGACCATCGTTTTGGCGTCGATGCGGCTCAGCAGGTTCACCTTGCTGTCCCGCTCTACCACCTGGCCCTGATTGATGATGGCGATTTCATCACACATCTCTTCGGCTTCTTCCAGATAATGCGTGGTCAGGATAATTGTCATCCCGTCCTCGTTCAGCTTGCGCACATTTTCCCAAAGCATCTGACGCAATTCAATATCAACACCCGCTGTGGGTTCATCCAGAACCAAGACATGTGGCGCATGCACCAGCGCCTTGCCCAACAACAACCGGCGCCGCATGCCCCCAGACAATGTGCGCGCATAGGCATCCGCTTTGTCAAACAGACCCACCAGTTTCAAAATCTCTTCGGTCCGGCGCTGCGACTTGGGCACGCCGTAAAGCCCGGCTTGAACATCCAGACTGGCCCGCGGGGTAAAAAAGGCATCAAGGTTCAGCTCTTGTGGCATCACCCCAATCGAGGCGCGGGACTGGCGCGGGTTCACATCCTGATCAAAGCCCCAGATGTTCACCTGACCTTCGGTTTTCAGCACCAAACCTGCCAGAATATTGATCAGCGTCGACTTGCCAGCCCCATTGGGCCCCAACAGTCCAAAAACCGCCCCCTGAGGAATGTCCAAATCGATCCCCTTAAGGGCATGTTTGAGCGGTTGGCCTTTGCCACCGCTGTATGTCTTGCGCAAACCGCGGATTTCAATCGCATTCTCGCTCATGGCCCACTTGCCCCTGTCCGTATGATCGCTCATAACTGCACTAGTTCTTTTGCAGCCAAAAGGAAACGTCCCAGATGACGACCCAAGCGCCAGAAACCAAAATTGTCGAAAGCTCCAAACTGGCCTGTGATGGTGGGGACGGTGCTTTGGGCCATCCACGGGTGTGGCTCAGCATCCCAGAACCAACCGGTTTTGTTGAATGCCCCTACTGTGATGCAAAATACATCCTCAAGGGATCTGTCGCTGACGTTTAATCGTCTTGGATCTCCTTCGCGGCCTCACACAAAGTTTATTGCGCTTCGTTTTGCGCGCCCTTTCAGCACTGATCCTGTTGAGCGGTCTGTATTTGTTGTGTGCCGTTCTGGGCGGTGTGATCGCGGGCCCCAGCGCCTAGATTGACGGCGAAGGCACTGTCACAATTGGATTGGTCGCCGGCCCTATTCACAACGACTTCTTGCTGCCGCTCACCCCAGAGGCCCGCACACAGTTTGCGCCCCTGCAAGAGGGCAATCTTGCCATTCATCACCCTGGGGCCGAATGGCTGTTGATTGGCTGGGGCGCGCAGGAGTTTTACACTGCCGTTGGCACCTATTCAGATCTGAGCGCAAAGGCTGTGCTCAAAGGCATCTTTGGCGACAACTCCGTGCTCAGAGCCGACCTTCTTGGTCCCTTGAATTCTTTTCAAGGCGTAAGAACACTGGACATCACCCCAGCTCAATACAGCGCCCTGTTGCACGAAATCGCAAACGATCTGCGCCCTGACACCCCTGCGCTGCACGTCAGCACAGATGCCCACCCCGGGGCCTTCTTTGCCGCCACGGGCCGGTTCCACATTTTTCAAACCTGCAATCAATGGGTTGGGCAAACCCTACGGGCGGCTGGGGTGAGATTTGGTGCTTGGACGCCTCTCCCAGTCTCTGTCCGTTTGTCCCTGTGGCGCTTTGGTCTGGCCAGCGATTAAGCCTCGTTTTGCCAAGGTTTCGGACGCTTGCGCCCGATCAACAATTGCAGTCCCGCCCGCATTGGCAGATAACAAGGACATAACGCGAACAAGGGTACAAAATCATGAGCAACACAGAATTTGGCAAAGGCTGTCATCTGCATTTGATTGACGGCTCTGCGTTTATCTTTCGCGCTTATCACGCGTTGCCGCCCCTGACCCGCAAATCCGACGGCTTGCCCATTGGGGCGGTCGCTGGGTTCTGCAACATGCTTCACCGCTATGTCGAGGGCAACACCGGCCCCGATGCACCAACGCATGTCGCTGTTATTTTTGACTATTCCGGGAAAACCTTTCGCAATGATCTTTATGATCAATATAAGGCGAACCGCCCCCCTGCCCCCGAAGATCTGCGCCCTCAGTTTCCGCTAACGCGGGACGCCACCCGCGCCTTCAACATTGCCTGCAAAGAAGTCGAAGGCTTTGAAGCGGACGACATCATGGCCACCCTTGCCTGTCAGGCCCGCGAAGCTGGTGGACGTTGTACCATTATCAGCTCGGACAAAGACCTGATGCAGCTGGTCGGTGATGGCGTCGATATGCTGGACGCGATGAAAAACAAACTGATCGATCGCGACGGGGTTCATGAAAAATTTGGTGTGGGTCCGGAACGGGTTGTTGATGTGCAGGCTTTGGCTGGCGACAGCGTGGACAACGTCCCCGGCGCCCCCGGCATTGGCATCAAAACCGCCGCGTTGCTGATCAACGAATACGGGTCTCTCGAAGAGCTGCTGGATCGCGCAGAAGAGATCAAGCAACCCAAACGCCGCCAGACCTTGATTGATCACCGTGCCCAGATCGAGATGTCCAAAACTCTGGTGCAACTGGATTGCAACATGACGCTGGATTTCACCATCGATGACCTAGAGGTGAAAGACCCAGTTGCCGAAGACTTGCTAAGCTTCCTCAATGAGATGGAGTTCCGCACGCTGACCAAGCGGATCGCCGGCCAACTTGGCGTCGAGGCGCCCGCAGCTGTCGACGCCCCTGCCAACGCTGAGGCCGCAGATGGTCCCGCAGCCCTCCCTTTTGAGCCTGACACCTATGAATGGGTTCGCGACGCTGACGGCTTGGCCCGCTGGATCGCTTTGGCACAAGAGCGCGGCCATGTCGCCATCGACACCGAAACCACAGGTCTGGACGAAATGCGCGTCGATCTGGTGGGGATCTCGCTATGCGTGCAAGCCGGATCCGCCTGTTACATCCCGTTGACTCACAAGAACGGCTCCAGCGATGACCTGTTTGGCAGCGACCAGCTGGCCGAAGGTCAGATGGACCTGAATACAGCGCTGGATATGCTCAAGCCACTGCTCGAGGATCCAAGCATCCTCAAGATTGGCCAGAACATGAAGTACGACGCCAAAATCTTTAAGCGCTACGGTCTGGATGTGGTTTCCATCGACGACACAATGCTGATCTCTTATGCCCTGAACGCTGGCATCCACAACCACGGCATGGATGCCCTGTCCGAGCGCTATCTGGATCACAAACCGATTTCGATTAAGTCCCTGCTGGGATCAGGCAAGTCACAAATCACCTTTGATTATGTTCCCCTCGAAGAGGCGGTAAAATACGCCGCCGAAGACGCGGACATTACGCTGCGCCTGTGGGAAGTCTTGAAACCCAAGCTGCACCAAGAGCAGGTCACAACCGTCTATGAAACGCTCGAGCGCCCCTTGGTGCCAGTGCTGCAACAGATGGAAATGCACGGCATCAAAGTGGACCGGGATCACCTGTCGCGCATGTCCAACGCCTTTGCCCAAAAGATGGCCGGCCTTGAGGCCGAACTGCACGAGCTTGCGGGCCATAGCTTTAACGTCCAATCCCCGGCACAGGTTGGAGCAATCCTCTTTGAAGAGATGGCGCTTGAAGGCGGCAAAAAGACCAAAACTGGCCAATGGTCGACCCCCGCCAATGTGCTCGAGGATTTGGCCACAGAACACGACTTTGCGGCGCGCGTGCTTGATTATCGCCAATTGCAGAAACTGAAATCAACCTACACAGACGCGTTGCAGGAACACATCCATCCCGAAACCGGACGGGTGCACACCTCCTATGCCCAAACCGGTGCCAACACCGGGCGATTGGCCTCTACAGATCCCAACCTGCAAAACATCCCCGTGCGCAACGAAGAAGGCCGCCGCATTCGTGAGGCCTTTGTCGCCGAAGAAGGCAATGTGCTGATCAGCCTCGACTATAGCCAGATTGAATTGCGTATTCTGGCTGAAATGGCTGGCATCGACGCGCTGAAAGACGCCTTCAAACAAGGGCACGACATCCACGCCATGACGGCCTCGGAAATGTTCGACGTGCCAATGGATGAGATGACCCCAGACATCCGCCGCCAAGCCAAGGCAATCAACTTCGGGGTCATCTATGGCATCTCTGGCTTTGGTCTGGCACGCAATCTGCGCATCCCGCGCGCAGAGGCCCAAGGCTTCATCAACCGCTACTTTGAACGCTTCCCCGGCATCCGCACCTATATGGATGACACAAAGACTTTCGCCAAAGAACACGGCTATGTGCAAACGCTGTTTGGTCGCAAAATCCATACGCCGGAAATCAATGCCAAAGGCCCGCGCGCTGGTTTCGCGCAACGCGCAGCGATCAATGCGCCCATCCAAGGCACCGCCGCAGATGTCATCCGCCGCGCCATGGTGCGCATGCCTGCCGCAATCACAGATCTACCAGCAAAAATGCTGCTGCAAGTTCACGATGAATTGCTGTTCGAAGTGCAGGAAGACGCCGCAGACCAAGTGATCGAGCGCGCACGCTCAATCATGGAAACCGCCGCAGCGCCAATCCTGCAACTCTCCGTTCCGCTTGTGGTCGATGCGGGCAAAGGTGCCAATTGGGCCGAAGCCCACTAAACGCACTGTCAAATTGAGCGCGCTCACGCGCGCCCATTCCATCTCGGGTATTTGCTTAACGCAAATCCACTCGGCATTTCTCCTTCGGAGAAGGTATTTATGCCAGGAAAATGGCACTTTTTCTTGGGTCAAATACCTCGGGGGTTTGGGGGCTGGCCCCCAACCTTGTCCTAGCTTGGTTTAGGTAACATGCGCCCCAGAACCCGACCGCTAAGAATATGGACATGAAGGTGTGGAACGTCCTGCACCCCCTGCGTGCCGGTATTCGCGATCAGTCGGTATCCGTCTTCTTGCACACCAAGCCGTTTGCAGACTTCGCCGATTGCGCGGGTATAGTCGACAATCTCCGCATCTGAGGCTTCCAGCGCAAAGTGATCATAACACGTGTAGGGCCCTTTGGGGATCACCAGCACATGGTGGGGGGCTTGGGGTTCGATATCATGGAACGCCAGCGTGTGCTCGGAGTCATAGACGGTTTTGTTGGGGATCTCGCCGCGGAGAATTTTGGCAAAGATATTTTGGTCGTCGTAGTCATGCACCATGAGGCACCTCAGTCTGAAAACAGGTAATCAATGTCCACAATTTCTTGCGCTTTGTCTTCGGAAATAGCAAGGAACTGTGTGATGGCATGTGCATTGGCCGCGCGCGCGTTGGCTTCGCGCATGCGGAAATGGTTGTTGAACCCGGCGTCTTTGATCTGATCGATTTCGTATCTCATGTCGTGTCGGATTGTTGGCAGCAGCCGCTCAAGCGTTTCTTCGGGCGTTTGCTCGCCAGCCAAGCCGATGCGCATGGAATGGCCAATCAGATACTCGTCGGAAAAATCGACCTCAATCTCGAGCAGCTTTGTGGTTGATCGGTCGCCACAAAAGTCGTGCATCAAATCAAGCGCCGCGGGATCCAAGCAGATGATCAAGCGATTGGATTCAAAATAGTCAAAGAGCATCCGCATCAGCGAGCGCCGGTGGCGAGTGCGTTTGCCGATGGTGTTTTGAATACCCCCGAGATCCGGCAGCGGTGTGCCTTCTTCGTTAAAGAGATAGTCGATGGCGGGCACATCTGACACCTGTCGGATCCGCTCGAGCAGCCGTTTGGCGACATGCCATTTCTTGCACACCACGATCAGCAACTCGCGTTCGCGCCCCAGAGAGCTTTCGGTTTCCCAAAACCGCATCCCAAAACGGCGCCCAATCCGACCCCGACCGGACAGAAATTGGAACAAAGACCGCCCTTCGTTAGAGATTTTGAAGTCCACACCTTCCGTCGCAAAGAGAGCACCCAAACGGGCTTTCAACTCATGAGCGCCTGGGCTGATTTTGCGCGCGAACAGAAAGTCCTGGCTGAGCAATAGATCATAGTGATCGTTGTAAAACGTCACCGGCATCCCGTAATCCGAGAACATCAAAAATGTCAGGGTTCGGGTTTCAATCTCATTCTCGGGCACCAAGTGGCGCACCAAAGTCTGAAAGAAGGTTTCATCCGGAATCCACGTGGTCCGGAAAAAGGCCATGACGTCTTTGCGGGCTTTGGTGAAATCGACGATCCATTCGATGGTCCGGCGGCGCAGACACCACCATTGGCTGCCGATTTGAACCTGAATATCATGCGGAATGTCACGCTTAAGACCAAAGCGCTTTTGCAGATTATAGGCCCAATAGTAGCGCTTGGGCTGTGTGCGTTCGTTGAAGTAATGACGGTAGATCAACCGGTCTTCCTTCATACCGGTTTTGATCCAATCACTTTCAAAAAAATCGAAGCTTTCAACGTAATCACAATCGTTTTCATCCAAAAAGTGATGCGCATACTCGGCTGATTTGATCGCCATGCAGTCCCCGGACAGCATGTAGAAGTGGGTGGCACGGGGAAACGCCTCAAGAGCGGTCTCAACCGCGTTCAGCGAGGCCTGCACCAGACTCCACTCTCCCCATCCGCATTTGATTCGCTTTTTGGCAAAGGCAACGTTGGGGTTGTCCTTCAATGCGTCGGTAATTTGGGCGAACAGAGCCGGTTTTGCGCGCGCATCAAAGTGAATCGACATATAGTCGCCCGCAGCCGTTAGGCGCTCAGCTTGCTGAATAATGGCGTCTGGGTCCTTGTGGCACAGCAGGATGAACGCAATTCTTGCCATTTTGGAAACGATCGCCTCAGTTTTTTACTATTGTTTACATAGATACGACCGATGCGTGATTGAATAAACAGGATTTCTTTGGTTTTTTAAACAAAATCAATGAGGCACCACCGAACGGTGCCACTACCGGAGGCAAAGAGACATGGGATTTCCCGGCACTTGGATGACCGAAAGCGAAAGCATGGTTTATCGTGTGGTTCCAAAATGTGCCTGCTCCTCGATTGGGCAGATCATGTATTATTCGGATCACGGTACGTTTTTCGATGGCGATATTCATGACGCGCAATCAGGCATGCACAAATGGGCATTCGAAGACAGCCAACCTGCAATTTCACGCAATGTGAAAACGCACCATTCTTATTCGTTCACCTGTGTGCGCAACCCTTACACCCGCATCTTGTCCAGCTTCTTTGACAAGATTTGTGGGATTCAACGGAACGGTCGCCGGTATCGCGGCAACTTGGTGCCGATGCTGATCCAGAAATACGGCGTTGATGTGGGAGGGGACGACGGCAAAGGTGACTTTGACCAAATTGAAAGCTTCCGCCGCTTTTTGCTGTTTGCCCGCGATACCATTCGCTGGCGCAAGCCCATGGATCCCGACATTCACTGGTCCGCGATGTCTGGTCATATCTCAACCTTCATCGTGAACGGTGGTCAATATGATAAGATCTTTTGGACCGAGGACTTCAACACCGGCATGCAGGATGTTTTGGACAATATCGAAACACCGCACCCGCTTGATGTGACACAGATCCCGCGCTTCAACGAATCCGAAGGACATGGGCCCAAACGCGCCCATCCCGTGGCCGATTATTTCGACGATCTGTCGATGCATCTTGTTTACGAAATCTACAAACGGGACTTTAAACTGTTCCAGTATGATTTCGAAAACCCGGGGAACAAAATGCCCATCGGCGAGATTGATCTGGATGAGGTACACGCCAAACTGGGTGACTAAATCACAGACCCACTGGGGCGCCAGCGCTGTTTCGGGATTTCCCCTGCGCGGCTGGCGCCTGTTTTGAACCGGCGCCTCACCCTGATGCGGTGAGGCTGGAAGCAGGGGCTGGCTCAGTCAGGCCCTGACAGGCCCCACCAAGGGTCAAATAGCCCAACACGGCTCGGCTGATCCTCTCGGCAAGATCTTCAAAATCCTGTTCACCGGCCTCGATAGCCGCATGGGCGATCCCGCTCGACAGCGCCGCCAGATCCTGCGCCGCCTGCGCCGGATTTGACACGCCACGGGCCTGTAGTATTCCGCCAATAATCCGCCCGATCTTCCGCTTAACCTCGGCATCGTTTTCATCCAGCGGCAGGTCCTTCTCGATCTGTTCCAGAACCATCGCCAAATCAGGGTTGCGCACATGGTGCAACAAGGACGCGCGCACCAAAACGGCCACCAGCTGTTCCAGTGTCATCTCATGATGTGTCTTCACACAGAACGCGCCTTGGATATCTTCCAGCATCTCTTCGCGCAGGCGACGGCACAGCTCAGCGAGGATTGTCTCTTTGTTGGGGAAGTACTGATACAGCGAGCCAACCGAAACACCCGCCATCTCGGCCAGACGATTGGTGGTGATTGCCGCGACTCCGCCCCGCACCAAAAGCTGAGCACAGGCCTCTAACACCGCATCGAAGGTGGCCCGAGATCTCCCCTGAAGGGGTTGTTTTCGTGGCGAAATATTGGGCGGCTTTCGAGTCATGAGAATGCGAGTTTCCTAGTGTGAGCTTTTGCTCACATTATGGAGCCAATCACAACAATTGCAACACCGTGCCTCCCGCCACTCTCCTCTCTTTAGCGACAGCGCCCCACACCGCGGCGACCGCATCCTCAACGAAAGACTTCCAATGTCATTTGACTTTACCGACAAAACGATCCTCTTGACCGGTGCCACCCGTGGGATTGGACGTGAATTGACCAAACTGTTGATCGCACGCGGAGCCTACGTGCTCGCCGTGTCGCGCGATGAAAAAGCACTGGAAGATCTCGCCGCAACAGCGCCATCTCAGATTGCCTACCTCGCCGCGGATCTCGAAGATCCCACAATGCCGCGCGCCATTGCCAATTGGGTCAATGCCGAGCACCCGGAATGCTGTGGCCTGATCAACAATGCCGCCATAATGGTGCACACAGATCTTACCGCCCCCCCTCACGATCGCACCGAAGAATTGGCCCAGGAAATCGCCATTAATCTCACAAGCCCAATGGCCCTGTGCACTGCATTACTGCCAACCCTGTCGCGCAACGGGCCGGGCTTGATCGCCAATGTTACATCGGGCTTGGCCCTGACACCGCTGCCAGACGCCGCCGGCTATTGCGCCAGTAAGGCAGGGCTGCGCAGCTTTACCAAAGCCCTACGTTACCAATGCGAGGACACGGGGTTTGACCTGCAGGTCAGCGAGGTTCTGATGACATTGGTCGACACCAACCTGTCGCACGGTGATCCTGCCAAAAAACTCTCCCCAGCAGAGGCTGCGACCGACATGATCACAGGCTTGGAAGCCGGAACGCGTGAAATTGCGATCAACAAAGTTCGATTGCTGAAAATATTGGTGCGCTTTGCCCCTTGGTTGGCGGATCGTATCATCCGGGGGCCAAGACCAAAGGCAACCCCAGCTGAATAAGAAGAAGGGGCGCTGCCCCCAAGTCTAAGACTGGGCCAGTCTCAGACTTTCCCCCGAGGTATTTTTCCCAAGAAAAAGAGGGTTTGTTAACCAGAATCGCGGAACTTGTTTCTGCGGTACAGGCTGAGGAGCCGATGGCCGTCCAAGGAAAAGCCGTCTTAGTCGGGTAAGCATCAGCGCTGTGCTGACCGGCCCAACTAAGACGGTAATCCGCTTTTTCTTGGTCTAAATATCTAAATCCCGAAGATACTGAATTAGCTCAGCAAGCCGTTTTGGCGGAACAGTTCAGCCAGATCCGTTTCGGGGCGGGCGCCAAAGTGAGAGATAACTTCAGCCGCAGACACGCAGCCCATGCGCCCTGCAACATCCAGAGGTGCGCCGGTTGCATAGCCATAGAGGAACCCGGCTGCGAACTGATCTCCGGCGCCAGTTGCGTCAACGGGTACAATCTCATTCACAGGCACGGAAACCTGTTCTTCGCCACGCACCAACACCACGTCTTGACCGGAGCGGGTACAGACAACCATGCCGGCGTCTTTTGAAGCTTGCTCTAGGGCGCTGCTGAGATCGGTTTGATAGAGCGATTCCCATTCGTGTTGATTGCCGATCACATAGTCGAGCTCTTTAACCAAACGGCGGAAGTCATCGCGGTGACGGTCCACGCAGAACGGGTCAGACAGTGCAATCCCAGCGCGCCCCCCAGCCGCATGGCTGAGTTTAACGGTCCGCTCAAAAGCTTCTTTGCCTTTGGGTTTGTCGTAGAGATAGCCTTCGAGGAACAAGATCTCGGCTTGGCCCGCCACATCGTCGGACACATCCACGCCGCTGAGTTCTGAGGAGATCCCGAGATAGGTGTTCATCGATCTTTCGCCATCTGGAGAGACAAAAATCATCGAGCGTGATGTGGGCAATTCGCCACCGGGCACGGGTGGGTTCACAAAATCGGTGCCCCCCGCAGCCATTTGTTCTGCATAGAACCGGCCCAGCGCGTCATCGTGGACCCGTCCGATGAACCCGGTGGTCAAACCAAGGTTGCCAAGCCCAGCCAATGTGTTGGCCACCGATCCGCCCGGGGCCTGTGTACGATTTTCCATCGCGCCATACAGCATTTCGCCGCGCTCGCGCTCGACCAATTGCATGATGCCTTTTTGGATCCCCATGAGATCCAGAAAACTGTCATCGCTTTGGCTGATGACATCAACAATGGCATTGCCGATGCCGACAACTTGGTACTTTTTCATGGAGTTTTATCCTCGAATTGACAGAGATCCCGGATCGGGCAAGCGTTACATTTGGGTTTGCGCGCCACACAGAGATAGCGCCCATGCAGAATCATCCAGTGATGAGCGTGGTGTTGAAAATCCACGGGGATATGGTCTTCGATGGCGCGTTCAACGGCGACGACATCTTTGCCCGGGCATACGCCCGACCGATTCCCAAAGCGAAAGATATGGGTGTCCACGGCCTGGGCCGGGTAGCTCCACCACATGTTGAGAACCACATTGGCGGTTTTGCGCCCCACACCCGGCAAGCTTTCCAGAGCGGCGCGCGAGTTGGGCACTTCACCGCCATAGTCGTCGACCAAAATCCGGCTCAGCTTGATGACGTTTTTGGCTTTGTTGCGGTAAAGGCCGATGGTTTTGATATGTTCGATCAAGCGCTCTTCGCCCAGATCCAACATTTTTTGTGGGGTGTCGGCAATTTTGAACAGCTCAGCGGTGGCCTTGTTCACGCCTTTGTCCGTGGCCTGCGCTGACAGCGCGACGGCCACAACCAAGGTATAGGCATTCACATGATCCAGCTCACCTTTGGGTTCGGCCTCGGCCGATTGGAACCGGGTGAAAATTTCCCGGATGGTGTGATAGTCGAGTTGTTTGGCCATACGCTCACGTCGTGAAAGTTTTCTGTCCCCTAATGCGGTCCCACGCCAAGATCAACGGGAACACGCCACCCGAGATGCCTCCCATTCGGCTGGGGTTTCATCCCCACCTTGCACAAAGCTTGCCACTGTCACCCGACGCGTTGGAAAATGTGCCATCAAGTTGGCCGAGAACGGGCCACAGCCTGCATGGCCAATAGCAGGGCCTGCGGTTTCTGTATTGCCGATCATCAACCCGAGGCCATAGCTGGTTGTTGTCCAGATCCGCCCTTTGATCGCACCGCCTTGCATATAAGGGGTAATCATCTCTTCCAGCAGGTCCTGACCGAGGACGGTTCCATCGATCAAACCCTGCATCAGTTTGGCCCCGTCAGAGGCGCTGCCCATCAGGCACCCGTGATAGACCCAGCCGGGATGATAGCCATCGCTGTCCCATGGCAGGCCTTCAAAGTCTTCTTCGGTTCGCGCCAGTTGAACCGTCTCTAACCCAAGGGGATCACAAATGCGTTTGTGCACGATATCTTCGAAATCCGCGCCTTCACTGACCTCAAGCGCAAACCGCAGCATCATGTATCCGATGTTGGAATATTGCCAACCTTTGCCCGGCTTCCACAGCAATTCATCCGCGCGCGCTTCTTCGAGCATCTGATCAACCGGCCAGGGTGTCTCTCCTGCTTCGACTGCGGCGTGATAGCGCCCCACACTGCTGTAATCGCGCAGCCCAGCCACATGCGCCATGACATCACGCAGGCTAAATGGGTGCCCCTGCATTGGCGCATCCAGATCCAGCATACCCTCTTTGGCACGCAGCAAAACACAGGCCGCGATGACCGTTTTGGTGAAACTCCACCATGGCAAAACTTGCCCCGGTGCGTCGTCGCGCCAGACCGATCCGTTGTGATCAACCGCCGCCGAAATGAACCTGTTTGAACTCATGCCTCAACCTGCCCTTTTGAATGCGATTTCGCAAGATCCGGGTCGCATTACAATCACGCGCCGATTAGATTGAAAACAGACAAAGGAAGCCCTGTGATGACACCCAACGACGAGACCACCTATCACTATCAGGTTGTGCGCCGCGCCATCGAGGTGATCGATGCAGCAGGCCCCAGCCTGACGCTGAATGATTTGGCGGATCAAATGGGGATGAGCCCGGCCCATTTTCAGCGTCTGTTCTCACAATGGGTGGGCGTATCGCCCAAACGCTATCAACAATATCTGACGCTCGATCATGCAAAATCTTTGCTGCGCAACAACATGACGACACTTGAGGTCAGCCACGAAGTGGGCCTGTCGGGCAACGGGCGACTGCACGATCTGTTTTTGCGCTGGGAGGCGATGAGCCCCGGAGAATACGCCCGCGCCGGTCACGACCTGACCATTCGGTGGGGCTGGTTTGACAGCCCCTTTGGCGAGGCGCTGATCATGGGAACCGACAAAGGGATCTGCGGTCTGGCCTTTGGCGCGGAAACCGGCCGCGATTTGGCGATGCAAGATATGACCTCGCGCTGGCCCAACGCCACCTTCGTTCAGGATGTCGAGGCATTGACCCCCTTGGTCACTGCCGCCTTTGATCCCAAAGGGGAAACATCGCTGCATCTGATTGGGGCCCCGTTTCAAATCAATGTCTGGGAAGCTTTGCTACGGATCCCGTCGGGCAATGTCACAACCTATTCCGAAATTGCCCAAAGCATTGGCAACCCCAAAGCCGTGCGCGCGGTGGGCACTGCGGTGGGGCGCAATCCGGTCAGCTGGCTGATCCCTTGCCACCGGGCGCTGCGCAAATCGGGTGGATTGGGCGGGTATCACTGGGGCTTGCCGGTCAAACGGGCGCTTTTGGCCTATGAATCGGCGCGCGCAGACGACCAAAGCAGTGCCGCCTAGGCCCCTTGGCCCCTCAAAACCAGCGTTCTGTGGCAAAATGCTGCCGATCAAACGGTAAAACTGTTTTCTACCTCCCCCTGCGATGGGTTACAGTTGGGCAACCGCAAACGCGGATCAACAACGAGGCCTCACTTATGACCCGAGCATCAAAACCTATTCTTCTTCTCGCTGGCGCATCGCTATTGGCCCTCAGCGCCTGTACCGATCCGGCTATGCTGGGGGGTACTGACCCCAACCAAAACACCAAACAAGGTGCCATCATCGGCGGGCTTGTTGGCGCGGTTTCGGGCATGCTTGTCAGCGACAACAACAAAAAAGGGGCCCTTGTTGGCGGCATCGTCGGCGCGGGGATTGGCGCAGGCATCGGCCAGCAGCTCGACCGCCAAGAGGCCGAGTTGCGTGACAGCTTGGACAACCGGGTTGCGATCACCAACACGGGCGATCGCCTGATCGTCACCCTGCCACAAGACATCCTGTTTGACGTGAACAGCACCTTTGTTGCCTCTGTCCTTCGGGATGATCTGGCCGTGGTCGCAGAAAGCTTGAACCGCTATCCAGAAAGCACCGTTCAGGTGTTGGGCCACACCGACAACACGGGGTCAGCGCAGCACAACCTCGATCTGTCACAACGCCGTGCCGGCGCCGTTTCCTCGATCCTGATCGGGGCCGGTGTTGCCGCGCACCGTGTTCAATCCATTGGGCGGGGCGAAGATCAACCCGCCGCCAGCAACCTCACCCCAGAGGGGCGCGCACAAAACCGCCGCGTCGATATTGTGATCTTGCCAAACTAATCACGACCCCACCAAGGTCGCACGACAGGCGCACTTGCATTTCAAGTGCGCCTTTTCGTTTGGCGATCTTGACGGCATAAAGCACCGTGACCGCGACAAAAGGAATTTCTCATGGCCAAGCTTCTCACGCTGTCAGGCTCACTGCGCGCCGACAGTTATAACAGCAAACTCGCCGCCACCGCAGCCGAGCTGTTTGCCCCAAGTGACCATATCACCGCCGATCTGCGCTTGCCGTTGTTTGATGCAGACCTCGAAGGCCAAGATCCTTATCCCGCCGCCGTGACGCGTTTGGTTGAACATGTGATCTGGGCCGATGCGATTGTGATTGCCTCCCCCGAGTACAACAAAGCCCCCTCTGGCGTGCTTAAAAACGCGCTTGATTGGATCAGCCGCGACAAACGCAGCGTGCTCAAGAACAAGCCTGTGGCGGTGATGTCTGCCACCGCGGGCCGCACGGGCGGTGAAACGGGGCAATATATGCTACGGGCCTGCCTGACCCCTCTCAGACCCAATGTCTTGGCCGGCCCCAATATCTTGATTGCCAGCGCCGCAAAAGAATTTGAAACCGGCACATTGGACAATCCGCGTTACTTAAAATCGCTGCAAGAGCTGATGGACAGCCTGAAAGCCGCCGCCCAAGCGTCCTAAGCGGTCTGCGCGACTTCGATCAAATTGCCATCGGGGTCGCGCACATAGAGCGACACAATTGGCCCCTTCGCCCCTGAACGCGCCACAGGCCCGGCTTCCACCTCGATCTCCGCGGTGTGGAAATGGGCCTGCCAGATATCAAGATCCGTTTCCGTCAAAAAACACAAATCCGCACTGCCCGGCGCCTTGGCCTTGGCGTGGGGGCGAAACTCTGCCCCGGCTTGATGCAGGTTGATCTTTTGCGTACCAAAATAAAGCGCCCAGCGCTGCGTGCCATCCGCAGCTTCAAAACGCGCCGCCCGCATCCCTAGAATATCTTGGTAAAACGCCACGGTCTGGCCCAGATCGGCCACCGTCAAAACCAAATGATCCAAACCTGTCACCGATGGGGTCACGCGCCTCTCCTCATTCATCTTGCCCAAAATACTCCCTTGCTGACCACACCGCCACGCTCACCGTCGCCGGTTTAGACTGGCCTCTGGGCGAAAGCCTTCAGGGATATTGTCTACGCCCTCCAATATAAAATCCGCCATCACCGATGCAACCTTGGGCGCCATGCCAAACCCTATTTTGAACCCCCCATTGGCAATGAACGCTCCGTCACTTACTGGATGACGCCCCAGAACCGGCGCGCGTGACCGGCTGCGCGGACGGACCCCAGCCCAGCGTTCAAGGACACTTGCTTGCTCCAATGCGGGCACCACAGCGCGGGCTTTGGCGATCACCTCTTCCAGCTGTGCATCAACCGCGTGGGGATCATCATAGTCCCTTTCACTGGTCGAGCCGATGGCGATTGTGCCGTCGGCATGGGGCACCACATGCACCGTGTCGGCAAAGATTTGCGGTGCGGTTTCCAAGTCGGGGATCCCGTGCAACAAAGCGCCCTGCCCCTTGACCCCGGCGCCAAAGGCCCGCCCGGTTTGATTTGAAATCTCTTGCAAGCCGGCGACACCTGTCGCCCAGACCACATGGCCTTCTGCGCGCGCCTCTGGCACAACCTCAACCCCGTTGACCCGCAATGCCGCCACCAAAGCGGCGCACGCGCGGCGCGGATGCATGCGCCCACTCAGCGTGTCTCGGATCAACAGGCTTGTGGGGCTGGGCGGCGCCCAAGGGCCGCAGGTTTCAGCGTCGATCACTTCCCAGACGGCCCGACCTTGCCACAGCGTTTGCGCGGTGTGTATCCGTGCCTCTGCCAGCGTCAGCGCCGCCGCATCGGCAATCGGTTGCAGCCGCCCCAAGCGCCCATAGCCGCTAGAGACGCCCCCCACGCTTTCGATCTCTGCCCAGAAAGCCTCGGCCATCAACAGGCTTTCAAATTGGAACTGCTTTTTCTCGTTCCAGTTTTCGGGCACATGCGGGGCCAAAGCGCCCACCACGCCACCACTGGCACCAGCCCCCGGGCCATGGGGATCGATCACGCGCACCCCAGCGCCGCGCGATGCACAGGCCCAAGCCACAGACAGGCCAAAAATTCCGGCCCCATATACGGTCACATCGGCCATTGCCATTCGCCGCGCCCCCTTGCATTCTGGCGTCATTCTCTGACGCTTCATTATGGGATTCCCCGATGCAAGACCAGCGTGCCGATCTGGAATGGCGTGAGGGCTCCATTCCTGTGTCCACCCGCTTTGATGACCCCTATTTCTCGTTGGACAACGGGTTGGCAGAAACACAGCATGTGTTTTTGACCGGCAATGGCTTGCCAGACAGATATACTGACGGGTTTCACATTGCAGAATTGGGGTTTGGCACTGGCCTGAACCTTTTGGCAGCATTGCAGATGTGGCGCCAAAGCGGACAACGTGGCGTGCTGCATTTCACCACGTTCGAAGCCTACCCAATGACTGCGCAAGAGATGGTGCGCGCCCAGAAGGCCTTTCCCGAAATCGCCGAGATCGCAGCCGATTTAGCGCCGCATTGGTGTGATGATCTGCACCGGATCTCTCTGCCTGATCTGGAATTTGAGATGATCCGCGGAGACGCCCGCGAGAAACTTCGTGGCTGGAGTGGACAAGCAGATGCGTGGTTTCTGGATGGATTTTCGCCCGCCAAGAACCCCGAACTCTGGGATGCGGACCTGCTGCGCGAGGTTGGTCGCCATACGGTGGCGGATGGCACAGCCGCCACCTATACAGCCGCCGGATTTGTGCGCCGCAATTTGCAAGACGCCGGTTTTGAGGTCGAGCGCATTTCTGGATTTGGTCGCAAGCGCCATATGACGGTTGCGCGAAAGTCCCCGGAATGAGCCAGTCAAACGCGCGGCTTGGCATCTTATTGATGATTTCGACAACGTTTGTGTTTGCGCTCCAAGATGGGATTTCGACCCATTTGGCCAAAGAGCACAGCGTCTTGATGATCACCATGGTGCGCTATTGGTTCTTTGCCGCCTTTGTGATTGCCATTACATCCCGCCGCCCCGGCGGTTTGGCAGCGGCTGCGAAGACCAAGCAACCTGTGATCCAAACCATTCGCGCCGTGTTATTGGTATCGGAAATTTGCGTCTTGGTGACGTCCTTTTCTTTGATTGGCTTGGTCGAAAGCCACGCAGCATTTGCAGCCTATCCTTTGTTGATCGCCGCGCTTGCAGGCCCCATCCTCGGCGAGTCCGTTGGCTGGCGGCGCTGGGTGGCGGTTGGTTTTGGATTTGTTGGCGTCTTGATCATCCTGCAACCCGGATCGTCGCTGTTTGACCTCAGGACCATCATCCCCTTGGTATCGGCCGCGATGTTTGCCCTGTATAGCCTGCTGACTCGCTATGCTGCGCGCAAAGACAGCGCCATCACCGCCTTTTTCTGGACCGGAACTGTGGGCGCGCTGGCCATGACTGCCGTTGGTCTGTGGTTCTGGGAACCGATGTCAGGATCCAACTGGGTGTGGATGGGATTGCTGTGTGTCTCTGGCGCCTTTGGGCACTTTTTGCTGATCAAGGTCTATGACGTGTCCGAGGCCAGCGCTGTGCAGCCCTTTGCCTATTTCCAGCTGGTCTTTGGGTCAATTCTAGGGGTCACCGTTTTTGGCGAAACCATCCAAGCCAATGTGGCCATTGGAACCGCCATCATCGTCTCGGCCGGGCTGTTCACCCTATGGCGAGAGCGGCAAAATCGTTGACCCGTTGATTTCGGCACTAAAGGGAATGGGCAGCGCCGTTTGGCCAAGCCGCGCGCGATAAACCGGCAAGGATTCCGACACGCGCATCACATAGTTGCGGGTTTCGCTAAAGGGGATCAGCTCGATCCAATCAACCATATCAATCGCCGATCCCCGCGGATCCCCATAGGTCTTGATCCACCCCTCGGGTCGGCCCGGACCAGCATTATACGCCGCAGAAATCATGATGATGTTGCCGTCAAAGCGGGTGGCCATCTGCGCCAAATAGGTGCTGCCCAAGGTCACATTATAGGTCCAGTCACTCAGCACTTTGGCCGGGTCATGGTCCAGCGCCAAAGATTTGGCGACAAGCTTTGCCGTGCCCGGCATGACCTGCATCAGCCCCTGTGCCCCCGCGCCGCTCACCACACCTGGATCAAATTCACTTTCTCGGCGGGCGATTGCCAACGACAGTTCGGCTGGCACAGGCAGGGTGCGATCCTTCAACGGGTGCAGCGCATAATAGGGCGCTTGAATGGTGAAACCGCGCCGCGCCGCCTGTTTTCCCACCATCACCGCAATATGGGGCTGATCATTGGCAATCAGGAATTGGCCAAGCTGCTGCAAATCTTCAACAGAAATCGTTTCTGCAAGGTGGCGGAAAAACCGCTCGGCCAGATCCGTTTCCCCCGCATTCATCAACAACACACCGGTTTGAAACACCGAGGATTGATCAAACACACCAGACGGCGCGGTGTCCGCAACCCCTGTGGCCGTTGCCGGTAGGCGAAAGGGCAACCCAACCCGCTCTGCCGCGAGCAGACCATAGAAACTGGTCTGAAACTGCGCGCCTTCGGCATAGGCCTGAATGGCGCCTTCGGTTTCATCCAAGGCTTCTTGTGCACGGCCCAACCAATATCCGGCCCGCCCCAGCGAAATGGGCGTGAAGACAGCGGTGCGGAACCGCTGGAAATGATCGCGCGCCAGCTCGGCTTCGCCCAAGAACCGCAGGGCGATAAATCCCGCCAGCCATTCAAGATCGGCATAGTCGGACCCTTCGACCAGCCCATGCCCTGTGGCTATCTGATAGGCTTCACGTGCAGCCCCCGCGCGCATTTTGCGTCGCGCCAAGTCGCGTCGGGACCGCGCCCACCGGTCCGGTTCGCCAAGCGCATCGGCCTGACTTTGCTGCAACAAAAGCGCAATGGCATCGTCACGCCGTCCCTTGTCCACACGCCAGCGAAACCGCTCATAGGCCAGACCGGGGTCGGCCTTAAGGGCGTCTGGCACCGCCGCAATCAACGTATCAACATCCCGACGCTTGGCGCGCAGACCCAACCGTGCGGTGGCCAGTTTTTGCCAAGGCTCATTCACCAACGGCAGCATCCGCGACGCGCCGGTTTTGGCGCCGCGCCACAGCAACATATCCAACCGCGCCGTATGATGCGGCGCCAAAAGCTTGGCGTGTTGGGCCACAAACGCCGCCTGCTCCGCCTCGCTTAGCGCCAATGTGCGCCACGCCAGAACCAATTCCGCCTCTACCGCACCAGAGTGTCCCGCATGTCGCAATGCATCTGCATAGGCCAGGACACCCGTGCCGGTTTGCGGTGACACACCGCCATAAAAGCTGCGAATCTGTTGGGGGCTTGCCGTGGACATCGCCTTTTCGCTGCGTCGCCGCAAAAGCTTAAGCCCTGGCCAATCTGAACGGCGCGACAAAAACGCCAGGACCTCTTGCGGTTCACCCTGCCCGGCACGCAGACGACTCCATTCCACCAAATCGGTCGCCAATGGGTCACGGGCCTTAATTGCAAGGGTTTTGGCGGCGTCCCAATCCTTCTTCTCGGCGGCGCTGAGGGCGCGTGCCAAAGGATCCGATCCGGGCGTTGTTTCGCCAAGAACCGGGGAGATCGCAACACAAAGTCCGAAGACTAAGAAGAGCTGGCGCAACATGTCTTGCTTTTACATTCGATCCAAGGATAGACAGCCCCAGCTTAAGTCTGTGCGGCGTCATCGGCAATTCACGAAATTGCCAGTTCGGCATTCGGCCAAACTCCGCCACTTAGCATTCGCATCCGGGCTTTTGCCCGCCAAATGAAGAAGGAGCGTGTAATGTTTAGAGGGTCTTTTCCTGCCCTGGTCACGCCGTTCAAGAACGGCGAGCTGGATCTGGATACGCTGAAGAAGCTGGTTGAATGGCATATAGGTGAAGGGTCGAACGGCTTTGTTCCCGTTGGCACCACCGGCGAAAGCCCAACGCTGACACATAAAGAGCATGAGACAGTTATCGAAGAGGTGGTTAAAGCCTCTGCGGGTCGTGTGCCTGTGATCGCTGGCGCTGGCAGCAACAACACTTTGGAAGGCATCCGCCTGATCCAACACGCCGAAAAAGTTGGCGCGGACGCCGCTTTGGTGGTGACCCCCTATTACAACAAGCCAACCCAGCGCGGCTTGATTGCGCATTACACAGCGCTGCATGATTGCTGTGATCTGCCGATCATCATCTACAATATCCCCGGCCGCTCGGTTGTTGATATGAGCCCTGAGACCATGGCTGAATTGGCCAAGTTGCCCCGGATTGCTGGCGTCAAAGACGCCACAGGAGATCTGGCGCGGGTCAGCCAACAACGCGCGGCTTGTGGACCTGAGTTCTGTCAGCTGTCAGGCGAAGATGCCACAGCTCTTGGGTTCAACGCCCATGGCGGCGTCGGCTGCATTTCGGTGACCGCCAATGTTGCGCCCCGTCTGTGTGCAGAATTCCAAGCGGCGACGCTCGCTGGCAGCTATGACAAGGCGCTGGAGTATCAAGACAAGCTGATGCCTTTGCATGAAGCGATCTTTATGGAGCCCGGTTTGGTTGGCGCCAAATACGCAATGTCCAAATTGGGTCTGTGCAGCGAAGAAGTTCGCCTGCCGTTGACCGGTTTGCTGGATGACACCAAAAGCGCCATTGATGCCGCGATGCGTCACGCCGGCTTGATCTAAGCCCGCGCCGAAATTCAGACCTTAAAACGCCCGGTGCCATTGGCCCCGGGCGTTTTGCGTTTGCCCTGCCGGGCGAGGCGCTGCCTCGCGCTCCGGAGTATTTTCAGCAAGATGAAATGGGCGGGTCTTGGCGTCGAGGTGGCATGATCACGGTGCGGCCTCTGCGGCTGGATCTGCGGGGGGGGAGAGTTCCCGCACGGCGTCAAATTGGGACAGGTAGACACTGCCAGTGAGGTTGTGCAGGAAGTGGCTGCGTTTGAGGCGATCCATAACCGGGCCTTTGACTTCGGAGAGGTGCAGTTTGATGCCCAGATCCCCGAGTTGCTGATTGATCGCTTCGAGGCTTTCGAGGGCGGAGAGGTCAATTTCATTGACCGCAGAGCATTGCAGCACGACGTGTTTGATTGGTTCTTCGCAGGCGATGCGGTTGTAGACATAGTCTTCGAGGAACCGTGCGTTGGCAAAGTAGAGGCTTTCATCAATCCTGAGGGTCACCATCTGCGGATCAGTGCCCACCTCATGGCGGTTGATATTGCGAAAGTGCTGCGTGCCGGGAACCAGCCCCACCTCAGCGACATGGGGGCGCGATGTTTTGTAAAGGAAGAGCATGATCGACAGGGCGACACCTGAGGAGACGCCAATTTCCACGCCAAACCCCAAGGTCAGCACAATTGTGGCGGCCACAGCGGCGAAATCCATCCGCGAATAGGCCCAGCTGTGACGCAGAATGGAGAAATCCACCAAGCCCAGCACCGCCACGATGATGGTGGCCGCCAGAGTGGCCTGTGGCAAGAAGTAGAGCAAAGGGGTGAGCAACAGGGCTGCCAGAAGGATGCCAATGGCCGTAAAGGCGCCGGCCGCGGGTGTTTCTGCGCCAGCATCAAAGTTCACCACCGACCGCGCAAATCCCCCGGTGACCGGATAGCCACCGGACAGAGCGGCCGCCACGTTGGAGGCCCCCAAGCCGACCAGTTCTTGATCCGGCGTGATGCGTTGGCGCCGCTTGGCCGCCAAGGTTTGCGCCACGGAAACCGATTCCACAAAGCCAATCACCGAGATCAACACAGCGGACAAAAACAGAGATGACCAGATATCCGCATCCAGACTTGGCAGAGACAGGGGGGGCAGCCCCATGGGCACATCCCCCACCACCTTGACTCCCATCGATGGTAGATCAAAGCCCCAGCTGAGCAGCGTCGTGGCCGCAACGGCCCCCACAGGCCCAGCCTTGGCCAGCAGATCCGCAAGTCGAGGTCTAAGTCCCAAGCGCAACAGCACGGGCTTTAGACCCTTGCGTACCCAAAACAGAAATGCGGTGGCCGAGATGCCGATGGCGAGGGTGATCATATTGGCCTGTGTCAAATGGGCGGCAAGAGAGCCCACGATGTCGATCATTGTGTGCCCGTGGGCCGAGATGCCAAAAATATGCTTGAGTTGAGAGGTTGCGATCAGCAGGCCAGACGCGGTGATAAAGCCCGCGATCACTGGGTGGGACAGGAAGTTCGCCAGAAATCCCAACCGCAAAAGCCCCATCACCAGCAAAATGACCCCCGACATAAAGGCCAAGGTGATCGCTGCGATTGCGTATTCTGCGGTGCCTTGCAGGGCCAGATTGCCCACAGCCGCCGCCGTCATCAGCGACACGACCGCAACCGGCCCAACCGCCAAGGTGCGCGAGGTGCCAAACACGGCGTAGGCGACAAGCGGCAGGATCGATGCATAAAGTCCCATTTCCGCCGGCAGACCCGCCAAAAGGGCATAGGCCAGCGATTGCGGGATCAACATGATGGTCACAATCACTGCCGCCACCAAATCATTGGTCAACGTGTCAGCGTCATAGGTTTTGGTCCACGTCAGAATGGGCAGGTGCCGTTCCAAGGTTTTGCGTGATGGCAACATAGATTTATCCGTCGCTTAGGGCGTGTGACTTCTTATATATTCCAAAGTTGGAATAATAAAACCCTTTGCGAAAAAAAGAGGGGTTTTCACCCCTCTTCTAGCAGAAAAGCTGGAAAACCCGTTATTGGTTCAACAGATGCCCCGCCTGTGGATGATCGATGATCATTTTCCACCCGCCGTCAGCTTGCTTGCGCATCACAGCAACAGATAGGCCAGACTGGTTCAGCGGGGTGCCGTCCGGCAGTGTCGCCGTCATGTCCCACGGCGCAATGTGGATTGCGGTATCGCCAGCCACAACAACCTGATGACCCGAGTAGGTAAATTCAGGTGACAGCGCCGACATCTGGGTGAAGGCGGCGGCCAGCTGCTCCGCACCGCTAAGCGGGGCTTCGGGTTCAAACAGAACGGCGGCGTCAGGCAAATAGGCCGTCATGACGTCGTCAATTTGACCCTTTTGAAAGGCTGCGGTCATGTTGGATACTACATCCATTACGGCTTGTTCATCTTGTGTCATGGTCTCTCCTTGGACTGAAATTGGGAAAAGCAGCGCGCACAGCGCCAGGGCCGTTGAAAAACGGTTCATTGTCGTCTCCTGATTTTGAGTGGTGGTTCGTGGTTATTTGGGCTGGGGTGGAACCCGGCTTTCAACAAGGTGCAATACAGCCTGCGCAAAGTCTTTTTGCGCCGACAAAGGGCCTGTTGCACGTTGTAGCTTTGCTGTGATCAGCTCGGCTTTGGTTTGACGCGCCATTTCTGACACCTCGTCATAGGCGGGGGCTTGGACAAAGAACGGGTCTGGCGTTGCGCCGACCCTTTGCTTGGCAATTGCAGTGGGCAAGCGGCGCGGACAGCTGCAGGCGGCGTCAGCATTGGCCAGACCGCAACTGCGGGATGTGTGGTCTTCAACCTTGCTGCGGGCGCGTGACAGGCGCTGGCGATAAGTAGCTGGCTCAATTTCCAACACCTGCGCGGCTTCGCCGTGAGACAGTTCCAATATGTCCCCCAACACATAGGCGGCGCGATGTGGGCGATCGAGACACAGCAGCAACGCCATCGTGCAGCGTAGACGCAACTCATTGATCATCACATGGTCTTCGGCTGCGGCCTGAGCGTCATCCACAAGGCCGTCCTTCAAGTCCATTTCAAAGATGTCGAAAGTCAGGCCCGGGTCTCTGGCCAGTACTTTTCGGGCGGTTAAAAGATAGTTGGTGGCAATGCGATAGACCCAGGTCGAAAAGGCGCTGTCACCGCGATAGGTGGACAGCTTGGTGATAACCCGGATCAGAATTTCCTGCGTGGCGTCTTCGGCCAAAACTGGATCCGCCATCATACGTACAGCCAAACGGTGCACATTGTCCTGACTGCTGCGCACCAGCTGTTCTAGCGCTTTGGCTTCACCCGCTGTGGCCTTGTCGATCAGGTCTTGTGTTACGTTCTGCATCATGTCGCTCCGTTTGCGCTGTTGATACTAAGTTAGACAACGCCCGGCGGCCATGTGTGACAAAGTTTTTCGAAAAAATCCGAAAAAAGAAGACCCCCATCTAAAAAGATGAGGGTTTCCAGATGCTTAGTTATCCTAAAAAACTGTTAGTCCAGTTCTTTGGGCAGTACCAAGTTCAAGATGATCGACAATGTTGCCGCTGGCAGCAAGCCACTGGTCAACAAGATCTGTAGTGTTTTTGGCAAATGCTGCAACGCACCCGGCTCAAGCTGCAGACCAAGGCCGACAGACAAGGACACCGCAAAGATCACCATGTTGCGACGGTCCCATTTGACCTCGGACAGCATGTTCACACCCGCGGCGGCAACCATGCCGAACATCACAATCACACCGCCACCAAGTACGTTGATTGGTACAGTCGCAACAATGGCGCCCACTTTCGGGATCAAACCACACAGCACCAAGAAGATGGCGCCAATGGTCACCACGTGACGGCTCATCACGCCGGTGATGCTGATCAAGCCGACGTTCTGGCTAAAGGATGTGTTGGGCAAGCCGCCAAAGACACCAGAGACGGCAGAACCCAAACCATCAGCGAACGTTGCCCCCGAGATTTCTTTGTCTGTCGCTTCACGCCCGGCACCGCCCTTGGCAATCCCGCTGACATCGCCAACAGTTTCAATGGCCGAGATCACAGCCATGAAACACATGCCGATGATGATAGCGCCATTGAATTCGATGCCCCATTTGAACGGGGTTGGCAGAGCAAAGCTGGCCGCGCGACCCACGTTCCCAAAGTTCACTTGACCCATCATCAGCGCCACAATGTAGCCGGCAATAAGACCGATCAGAACGGCTGCGACCGACATCATACCCTTGGCAAAGAACTTAAGCGCCAAAGTGACAATGATCACCACCAAGGCCGGTCCCCACATCGCCATGCTGCCATAGGCGGGCTTGCCAATCAGGGGCACACCACCGGCGGCGTATTGAATGCCGACTTTGATCAGGGCCAAGCCGATCATCAACACGATCAGACCTGTGACCAGAGGCGGCAACGCAAAGCGAATACGGCCAATGAAGGTGCCCAGTACAAAATGGAAGATGCCGCCAATGACAATCCCTGTCATCAAGCCCGCCAGACCGGCGGTGCCCTGTCCCGCAACCGCTGGGATCATAACTGGCAAGAAGGCAAAGCTGGTCCCTTGCACGATGGGCAGCTTGGCCCCCACTGGCCCCATGCCCATGGTTTGAAACAAGGTCGCGATGCCGGCAAACAGCATCGACATCTGGATCATGTAAATCATCACCGGAAAGTCGGGGCTGTTGGAGCCAAAGCCAAAGCCCGCCGCGCCAGCCACGATGATGGCAGGGGTTACGTTACTGGCGAACATCGCCAAAACATGTTGAATGCCCAGTGGCACCGCTTGGGCCAGTGGCGGGGTATAATTTGGATCCTTTAGCTGATCCGCTGTTCCTAAAGTTGAGTCAGTCATCCCTCGGTCTCTCTCTTCTGTTGGAGTTGCCCCTCTTGATGGGGGTTAGTGATCCACCATTATTGGCGGTTGAATTGGGTATTCTTCTAAGTTGGGCGTGTCGCCGATGCGGTCGACAACCGCAAACAGGCCCGGCGCAGACAGCGGGGTCAAAACCCCATGCCATGTGCCGCGATGAAAATTGATGCCCTGTCCCGGAGCAGCCAAAAAGGCCCGGATCTGATCCGGTGCCCCGTTGGCATCACTTGCCACGATGACCAGCCAGCTGTCTTGCGACATCGGCACAAAGGCCTGACTGCCCTCGGGGTGGCGTTCGAGCAGATCAAGCGCATAGGGCAGCTGGCGAGGTTGGGCTTGGAAGATCGACAGGCCGGCACGCCCTTCGGGGCCAAAATCCAGCGCCGCACGATCGTGAAATCGACCACAGTTGCCCTGGTTGATGATTTTATCCGGGGTGCCCACAGCTTCGAGCACATCGCCGTAGGGGGCGAAGGCCTCTTTGGTCAGCGGGTCAAGTCTAAGCGTTTGGGTCATTGTGGGTCCTGTTGGTGTGGTGGGGGCCTCTGCCCCCACACCCCCGAGAGTAGATTTGGCAAGATGAATTAGAGGCCAAGGGCCGGGTGTCGATTGACATCTTTGTACAGCAGGTAGCGGAAAGGGGTGTCGCCGGTTGCGATGCAAGCCTGCGGGCAGAAGGCGCGCAGCCACATGAAATCACCGGGGCCAACCTCGACCCAATCTTGGTTCAGTAAGTAGCGCGCGGTGCCTTCCAGCACGTAGAGACCATGTTCCATCACATGGGTTTCGGCAAATGGGATCACGCCGCCGGGCTGAAACGTGACGATGTTGACATGCATGTCGTGGCGCAAATCATCGGGTTCAACAAACCGCGTTGTGGCCCATTTGTCGGTGTTGGGCATTTCGGTGGGGGCAACCGCGGTATCCGTTGTCACAAAGCTTGTTGGGCGGTCTTGCCCGATGGCGGGCTCATAGCGTTTGCGCACCCAATGCATTTGAAACGGCGCATCGGCGGTGTTCCATAGCGACCATTTGGCCCCTGCTGGGATATAGGCGTAGCTGCCGGCTTCAAGCGCGTGTTCAACCCCATCGATGGTCAATATTGCTGTGCCGCTTGCAACCAGAAGCGCGGCCTGCGCATCAGGATCTGGCTCGGGGTGATCGCTGCCACCTTGCGGGGCCAATTCCAAGGCATATTGTGCGAAGGTTTCCGCAAAACCCGTCATGGGGCGGGCCAAGATCCAAGCGCGCGCCCCCTGCCAACCGGGCAAGAAGCTGGTGACAATGTCGCGCATCGTGATGGCGGGCAGAAAGGCATAGGCCGGGGTAAAGACCGCGCACCCTGCGGGGTGAGTGGTTTGGGAGGGCAAGCCCCCCATTGGGAAGGCGTAGCTCATAGCATATCCTCAAGACGCAGGCGGGCAATGCGCTCGACCTGGGTGCAGGCTGTGTCAAATTCGGTGGATGTGTCGTTGGTCAGGCGGGCCTGAAACGCGGCCAAAATACCGGTCTTGTCGTAGTCCCGCACGGCAATGATGAAGGGGAAGCCATGTTTGGTCACATAGGCCGCGTTCAATTCGGTGAACTGCGCATGCTCGGCTGCGGTCAACGCATCAAGCCCGGCGCTGGCCTGTTCTGAGGTGGATTCGTCTGTCAGGCGTTTGGCCGCTGCCAGTTTGCCCGCCAAATCTGGGTGTGCGGTCAACACCCCAAGCCGTTCATCCGGGCTGGCGGAGCGAAACATGCGGCACAGCGCATTGTGCACGCCCGCCGCGCTGTCATGGGCGGGGCCCAGTTCCAAATCATGGGCGCGTTCAGCGATCCACGGCGAATGCTCAAACACGCCGCCAAATTTGGCGACAAACCGGGATTTGTCCATCCGACTTGGACGTTCGATCCGTTGATGGGGATGGGTTTTGGCCCAATGCTCGGCCACCTCAAGGCGGCGCGGCGTCCAGACCTGATCAAATCCCTGAATATAGTCGATGAACCGCTTTAGCCCTGCCAATTTGCCCGGGCGCCCAATCAGACGACAATGCAAACCAATGCTCATCATTGCGGGTTTGCCAGCGGTGCCTTCGGCATAGAGCACATCAAACGCATCTTTGAGATAGGTGAAAAACTGCTCGCCGGTGATGTAGCCGGGTGCTGTGGCGAAGCGCATGTCGTTGGCTTCGAGGGTGTAAGGGATGATCAGCTGATCACGCGCCTCCACTTCGATCCAATAGGGCAGATCATCGTCATAGGTGTCCGAGATATAGTCAAAGCCCCCTTCTTCGGCGACCAGACGCACGGTGTTCAAGGAACAACGCCCCGTGTACCAGCCCCGTGGGCGCGCACCGGTGACTTCGGTGTGCAGGCGAATGGCTTCGGCGATGGCTGCGCGTTCTTCGGCTTCGGGCATATCTTTGTGTTCGACCCATTTCAGCCCATGGGAGGCGATTTCCCATTTGGCCGCTTTCATGGCTTCAACCTGCTCGGGGCTGCGCGCCAAGGCGCTGGCCACACCATAGATCGTGACAGGGATGTCTGCGCCGGTGAACAAGCGATGCAACCGCCAAAACCCGGCCCGAGCACCATAGTCATAGATCGATTCCATGTTCCAATGGCGCTGATCCTGCCATGGTGCAGCCCCGGCAATATCTGAGAGAAACGCCTCGGATTGACCGTCCCCATGCAGCAGGCAGTTTTCGCCACCCTCTTCGTAATTCAGAACAAACTGAACCGCGACTTTGGCCTCATTGGGCCATTGCGCATCTGGGCGATTGGCGCCGTAACCGGTCATGTTTCGTGGGTAACGCTGCATTTGTGAACTTTCTGTGACTTAACTCTTCATAGGGCAGACGGGGTGCTTGCCTATTTCAAGAAAATCTTGAAACACTTTCAGACGTGCGTTTCGGGTCCAGTTCCGCCTATCCTTCTGGCAACCACTACGCCACTTGCCTGATTAAGGAGCATATTATGGCTGAAGGATATCTGACCACGCATGTTTTGGATACCGCACGCGGTTGTCCGGCCGCCGGAATCAAAATCGCGCTGTACCGTGTCAGCGGCAATTCTCATAAAAAGATCGCCGAGGCCGTGACCAATGAAGATGGGCGCACCGACAGCCCGATCCTGCCTGTCGGGGCGTTTGACACCGGCACCTACGAGTTGATCTTTTTTGCGGGCGACTATTTGCGGGCAACGGGGCAGGCGACAGAAGAGCCCTTGTTCCTTGATCAGATCCCAATCCGGTTCGGAATTTCGGATCCAGAGGCACATTATCACGTCCCCTTATTGCTTTCGCCCTTCGGGATGAGCACATATCGAGGCAGCTAGGGCACAGTTGGGTCTTCCTGCCGACTTCTGGTTGCCAATGTGGTGCCACCTATGGAAAACCTGAATATGCATTCAGGTTGGAAAATGTGCTACCCAAGCTGCGTACGATGAGTGAGGACGGAAATGGCGAACGACGACGAAAAAATGATGGGACGAATGCTGGGTGAACAGAATGAGCCCGAGCAGGAAGAGAACCTTTTCATCCGGCTGATCTATATGCTGGTCATTGCATTGATGATTTCTTTGTCTCAGACAATTCTGTGGGCCGCCACCGTCTTGCAGATCGTGTTTATGCTGTTGAACAACAAACAACCCAACCAGCGTCTGGCCGATTTCGGCACCGATCTGGGCATTTGGATTGCCAAAGCAGTGCGCTATCAAACTGGCGGCAGCGAGGTCAAACCTTGGCCTTGGACTGAACTCGACTAATTTGGATGAATTTTGTTTTTGAACGTGGCCGCGAAACCAAGGCCATGTGATGGACAGTGGCCGTTAGGCCGGATAAAGACACGCAATGGCCAAACCTAAAGAAGATCCCAATTACAAAGTGATCGCCGAAAATCGGCGTGCGCGCTATGACTATGCCATCGATGATGACATGGAATGCGGGATCTTGTTGCAGGGGTCCGAGGTCAAATCACTGCGGGTGAACTCTGCCAATATCGCAGAAAGCTATGCCTCGGTCGAAGATGGCGAACTGTGGTTGATCAACTCCTACATCTCTCCTTATGAGCCTGCCCGCACGTGGGGCCACGAAGAGCGTCGACGGCGCAAGCTCTTGGTCTCGAAGAAACAGCTGGGCAACCTGTGGAGCGAAACCCAACGCAAGGGCATGACCCTTGTGCCGATTGTGCTGTACTTTAACCACAAAGGCATCGTGAAGCTAAAGATCGGCATCGCGAAGGGTAAAAAGAACCACGACAAACGCGCCTCCGAAGCCAAGCGTGATTGGGGCCGTCAAAAGCAGCGCCTGCTGCGCAACGGCGAGTAGCGTTTCCCGCCGGGGGGAAATGCGCCCGGCTTTTCCCTTTTTCCCACGGTCTCCTTTGCGCCAAGTTACAGCCAAGCTGTGACAGGTCAGACAGCGCATTTACAGGACTGGCCGTGGAGGACGTACATGGAACTTATCATTAGTTTAATCGCCGGCGCAGTTGGCGGGAACGCCAGCGGTACCGCTGTAAAATCCCTGAACCAAGGTGTGTTGGTCAACTCGATTGCCGGGATCGTCGGTGGCGGTCTGGGTGGCACAATTATGTCGATGCTGGGCGCACCCGACATGGCCGGTGCCGCAGGTGGCATCGCCGGATTGGACATTGGCGCGATCTTGCAACAAGTCGTCGGAGGCGGCGTCGGTGGCGGCGTGGTTCTGGCTTTGCTTGGCATGGTTCGTAAATTCGTCGCAAAATGATCATTTGGGCCGGTCTGAACCGGCCCAAACCCTTGCCTGTATGGGCGCTGCGCTGTAGGCAGTCATGTGAGCTTGCAGGGGGCCCAAATGGCACAAGACAATCCAAAAACGCTTGTATCCACCGATTGGCTGGCAGCGCATCTGAAAGATCCGGACCTACGGATTTTGGATGCGACGTGGTTTATGCCGAGTTCAGATCGCGACGCGAAAGCTGAATTCGAAGCCGCCCATATTCCAAACGCCCGGTACTTTGACATCGATGATGTCTCGGATCATCGATCCGATTTGCCTCATATGGCCCCGCCGGTAGAGAAATTTATGTCTCGGGTGCGGGCGCTGGGCGTCGGCGATGGCCATCAGGTTGTTGTCTATGACACCCATGGTCTGTTTTCCGCTGCGCGTGTCTGGTGGCTGTTCCGCTTGATGGGCCAAGACAATATTGCTGTTCTGGATGGTGGTATGAAAAAGTGGCAGGCCGAAGGTCGCCCCGTCGATGCAGAGCCCCCCGTCATTCGCGATCGCCACATGACCGTTCAACGCCAGCCTCAGCGCGTCAAAGATGTCACTCAGGTGTCTTCGGCGTCAAAACTTGGCGACTATGTCATCATCGATGCCCGCGGCGCAGAGCGGTTTCAGGGCGCCGTGCCCGAACCCAGAGAAGGCATCCGTTCCGGCCATATCCCCGGATCTCGCAATGTCCCCTTCTCCACTCTGCTCAACGCAGATGGCACAATGAAATCAATCGACGACACCCGCGCCATCTTTGAGGCCGCCGGTGTTGATCTTACCAAACCTGTAATCACCACCTGCGGATCCGGTGTGACCGCAGCGATCCTGAGCCTGTCGCTAGAGCGTTTGGGCAAAACGGATCATTCGCTATATGACGGCTCATGGTCTGAATGGGGGGCTTTCCCCACCGTGCCCGTCGCTACTGGAGAAGCCTGAGATGTTCAGCAATCTAAAAGAACAACCCGCCGATAAAATTCTGGCCCTGATGCAGCTCTATCGTGAAGATGCGCGTCCCAACAAGATCGACCTCGGTGTTGGTGTTTATAAGAACGCCCAAGGTGTGACGCCTGTGATGCGTGCCGTGAAGGCTGCGGAAAAGACGCTTTGGGAAACCCAAGAAAGCAAAAGCTACGTTGGTTTGGCCGGTGATCCCGGTTTTGCCGATGCGATGATCAGCTTGGTTCTGGATCAAACCGTGCCCCGCAACACAATTGCTGCCGCCGCGACCCCGGGCGGTACTGGCGCGGTGCGTCAGGCGTTTGAACTGATCCGCATGGCCAACCCGGATGCGCGTGTATTTGTGTCCAACCCAACCTGGCCAAATCACGTCAGCATTCTGAACTATATGAACATGCCCACCGTTTCGTATCGGTATTTCGACAATGACACCCGGGGCGTAGATTTCGACGGCATGTTGGAAGACTTGGGTCAGGCCAAAGAAGGTGACGTTGTGTTGCTGCATGGCTGCTGCCACAACCCAACCGGCGCCAACCTGAATTTGGTTCAATGGCAGATGGTTGTGGATGTGCTGTTGAAAACCGGCGCGATCCCAATGATCGACATCGCCTACCAAGGGTTTGGAGACGGTCTGGAAGAAGACGCCGCCGCCACCCGCTTGGTTGCAGCCTCTGTGCCAGAATGCTTGATTGCCGCCAGCTGCTCCAAGAACTTTGGTGTGTACCGCGAACGGACCGGCATCTTGATGGCGATCTCACAAGACGCAGGGCAAAAAGGCCTGAACCAAGGCTCTTTGAACTTCTTGAACCGGCAAAACTATTCGTTCCCGCCAGATCACGGCGCGCGCGTTGTCACAACCATCCTGACAGATCCGGCGCTGCGGGCAGACTGGGCCGCCGAACTGGAAGAGGTGCGCCTGTCAATGCTGGGTCTTCGCGAACAATTGGCTGGCGAGCTTCAGCGTTTGTCCGGGTCTGATCGCTTTGCCTTTTTGGCACAGCACCGTGGCATGTTCTCCCGCTTGGGCACCACCCCAGAGATGGTCGAGCGCCTGCGCGAAGAGTACGCCATCTATATGGTTGGTGATTCTCGCCTGAATATTGCCGGTCTGAACCAGACAACTGTGCCAATCCTTGCCAAGGCAATTGTCGACACAGGGATCTAAATCAGATCTGCCATATACGGTACCGAGGGGGGCTTGGCCCCCCTCTTTCGTTTCAAATGCCGCCCCTTCAGATTGACCTGCCGCAGCAGTTTGCCTATCTGCGATGCTATGACAGAAGATTATTGGACCGGACTCGTCGAATTTGAAGGCAAAACCCGCAGCTGGGATTTTGCTGGTAAAGACCTTGTGCAAGACCGAAACGCCCGCCCCCGCAAAGCTGGCCCAGCCGACATCCAAGTCCGCGCCGGTTCTGGCCCCACCCCTGTTCCCGCCCCTGTGCTGCCGACGTCTGGGGATTTGACGGATCTGAGCCAAGACAAGCCAATGGGGCTGCTGCCCGCCCCTGTGCGGTTATGGTTGATCGGGCTGACCCAGCTCAATGAAAACTGGGATGGTGTGGCCTGTTACGTCACCCAAGATCGCACCCACTGGGTGCAAATCAGTGCCAATGAGGCCGTCAGTTTTCAAAGCTATCTCACGCCCTCGTTGATCAAGATGCTGGCCCCAAAATGGCCGGCCTCGCTTGGCGAAGACGCGCTTGCTGACAGCCTGTCGCGCCCAGAGCGACTGGCCACACATCTCAGCAGCGCCGCCTTGGCAAACCAACCCGCTGACATCGCGGGCCATCTGATCGGGGCAGAGCTGGCGGCCGCAAAACCTTATTGGCTCGGCCAGCAGGTGTCACTTTGTGGTGACCCCAGTCTCTGTGCGCTCTACCACCACGCGCTGACCACGCAGGGTGTGCCTGTAACAACGGTCAATTCAGACGTTTTGACCCACGCTGGCCTCTTTGCCCTGTACCAACGGACGGCAAAAGACGGCAATTAACGTAACGCATGACTTGCCAATCCGCGACTTGCGTGCGATTTTTTGACCAAATGGCCGAAAAATTGAAATCGCTCGTAATGGAGGCGCCCGTGCGTTCCGACACTCAGGACACTCTTGCGCAACTTCCGCAAGTTACCGAACCTCGCAATCCGGGGATGGAGCTGGATCTGGACTGGGCCCTTCGGGTTCAAGCCAACACCTCAGCAATTGAACGCCGTGCGGCGACCCTGCCGGGGCGACGTTCGGTCAAAAAGGATTTTCAGGCGGCATGGTTGCTCAAGGCGATCAGCTGTATCGACCTGACCACGCTGGCTGGCGACGACACGGTTGGCCGTGTGGCCCGCCTTTGCGCCAAAGCCCGCCAACCGGTGCGCGCTGAATTGCTGGATGCTTTGGGGATGCAAGGGCTCACCACTGGGGCGGTCTGTGTGTATCACGACATGATTTCCCCCGCAGTGACCGCGCTTGACGGCAGCGGCATTCCGGTGGCCGCCGTATCGACGGGCTTTCCCGCCGGCCTGTCCCCGTTCCATCTGCGCGTCGCCGAAATCGAAGAAGGCGTCAAAGCTGGGGCCGAAGAGATCGATATCGTGATCTCGCGCCGCCATGTCCTAAGCGGCAACTGGCAAGCGCTCTATGACGAAATGAAAGCCTTCCGCGCCGCCTGTGGTGACGCCCATGTCAAAGCCATCCTTGCCACAGGGGAATTGGGCTCGCTGCGCAACGTC
Source organism: Thalassovita sp. (assembly GCA_049116315.1). Taxonomy (GTDB): domain Bacteria; phylum Pseudomonadota; class Alphaproteobacteria; order Rhodobacterales; family Rhodobacteraceae; genus Thalassobius. Next base: position 135,348 of record JAGDZD010000001.1, on the reverse strand, counting down.
GCGCGTGCCTCAATGATCTGCATGATGGCGGGGGCTGACTTTATCAAAACCTCCACCGGCAAAGAATCGGTGAACGCCACCTTGCCGGTCTCCTTGGTGATGATCCGCGCCATTCGCGAATACTACGATCGCACCGGCTACCGGGTGGGCTACAAACCTGCAGGTGGGATCTCCAAGGCCAAAGACGCCGTGACCTATCTGGCTCTGATCAAAGAAGAGCTCGGAGATCGCTGGTTGCAACCCGACCTGTTCCGCTTCGGGGCCTCCTCCTTGCTGGGGGACATCGAACGCCAGTTGGAACATCATATCACAGGCGCCTATTCAGCCGCCAATCGCCACGCCCTCGCCTGACGCGCTCGGAATTTCTCAAATTCCGGTCCGTTTTCTTTCAGAAAACGCGCCCCTGCGCCGCTTGAAATTGGAAAGTCACACCTATGACCGTCAAGGAAATCTTTGAATCCATGGACTATGGCCCCGCCCCAGAATCCGCCGCCGATGCGCTGGCATGGCTGATCGACCAAGGTGACCGCTTTGGCCATTTTGTTGATGGTGCCTTCACCACTCCGGGCGATGGGTTCCCCTCCAAAAACCCCGCCAACGGCGAGGTTTTGGCCACGCTCACCCAAGCAAGCCAAGAAGATGTGGACAGCGCCGTCAAAGCGGCCCGCGCCGCACAGCCCAAATGGGAAAAGCTGGGGGGTCACGGTCGCGCCAAGCATCTCTATGCCATCGCGCGCTTGATGCAGAAACACGCCCGCCTGTTTGCGGTGCTGGAAACCCTCGACAACGGCAAGCCCATTCGCGAATCGCGAGACATCGACATTCCTTTGGCGCAACGACATTTCTATTATCACGCGGGCATGGCCCAACTGATGGAGGCCGAACTGCCCGACCGCGACGCTTTGGGTGTTTGTGGTCAGGTGATCCCGTGGAATTTCCCTTTGTTGATGCTGGCGTGGAAAGTGGCCCCTGCCTTGGCGATGGGCAACACTGTTGTGTTGAAACCAGCTGAATACACCTCGCTGACCGCTCTGCTGTTTGCCGACATTTGCCGCAAAGCGGGCCTGCCCAAAGGGGTGGTCAATATTGTCACCGGCGACGGTGCTGTTGGCGAGATGATCACCACGCACAGCGACATCGACAAAGTGGCCTTTACCGGTTCAACCGATGTGGGGCGTCGCATTCGCAGCGCCACCGCCGGCAGCGGCAAGGGTCTGACCCTCGAACTGGGTGGCAAGTCGCCCTATATCGTCTTTGACGACGCCGATATCGACTCGGCCATCGAAGGTCTGGTCGACGCCATTTGGTTCAACCAAGGTCAGGTCTGCTGTGCGGGCTCTCGCTTGCTGGTCCAAGAAGGTATTGCCGAAACCTTCTATGCCAAACTCAAGACCCGGATGGACAAGCTTCGCCTAGGCGATCCCTTGGACAAATGCATCGACATGGGCGCGCTTGCAGACCCTATTCAGCTCAAGACCGTCAGCGATTTGGTCGACAGCTGTGACGACGGCGAGATCCATCAGTCGCGCGGCTCTTTGCCAGAAGGGGGCTGCTATTACCCCCCCACCTTGATCACCGGTTTGCAGCCTGCGCACCCTTTGATGCAGGAAGAAATCTTTGGCCCCGTTTTGGTTGCCACCACGTTCCGCACCCATGCCGAGGCGGTCTCGATCGCCAATAACTCGCGCTATGGTCTGGCGGCCACCCTCTGGACGGAAAACGTCAATCTGGCTTTGGATGTCGCCCCCAAACTGGCGGCCGGTGTTGTCTGGGTCAATGCCACCAATCTTTTTGATGCGGCGGCTGGTTTTGGCGGTGTCCGCGAAAGCGGCTATGGCCGCGAAGGGGGCTGGGAAGGTTTGCAGGCTTACACCAAGTCCAAAGTCAAACCAAAGCCATTGAAAAAGATCGAAGCCTTCGCCGGTGACGATGGATCCGAAGGCGGGTTGGATCGCACAGCCAAGATGTACATTGGTGGCAAGCAAGCACGTCCAGACGGTGGCTACAGCCGGGATATCTATTCCAAATCGGGAAAACATCTGGGCGAAGTGCCAATTGCCAACCGCAAGGACATCCGCAACGCCGTTGAGGCCGCGCGCAAGGCAACGTCTTGGGCCAAAACAACCGGGCATCTGCGGGCGCAGATCCTGTATTATATCGCGGAAAACCTATCCGCTCGGGCGGATGAGTTTGCCAAGCGGATTGACGCGCTGACCGGTGGAAAATCAGGGGCAGAGGAGGTCGAAACCTCGATTCGCCGCCTGTTCACCTATGCCGCTTGGGCCGACAAATTTGACGGTCAGGCAAAGGGTGTTCCCCTGCGCGGCGTGGCCTTGGCCATGCACGAAGCTTCGGGTGTTATTGGCGCGTTTTGTGCCGACGAAGCACCGCTGTTGGGTCTTATTTCGGTCATGGCGCCCGCAATTGCGATGGGCAATACAACGGTTCTGGTTGCCAGCGAGGCCTATCCTTTGGCGGCAACCGACTTCTACCAGATCCTTGAAACCTCTGACGTGCCTGCGGGCGTGGTCAACATTCTGACCGGCACACATGCCGAGCTGGCCAAAACATTGGCCCAGCATATGGATGTGGATTCAGTCTGGAGTTTCTCGTCTTCGGATATCTCGGCAGAGATCGAACGTGGAAGCGTGGGCAACCTCAAACGCACTTGGGTCAACAATGCGACGGCCCGCGATTGGATGTCATCCGAAGGTGAAGGCCGTGCGTTCCTGAACGCCGCGACCGAGGTCAAAACCATCTGGATCCCTTACGGCGAATAATCACAAACCTGGCGCCCCGATGAAACGGGCGCCAGGTTTTCTGGCTCAAAGCCCTTCGGGCTGACCCACAACCACAAAGGTCAAAGCCTCTGGGTCTAGCAATCGTTTTGCGACCCGGTTCACATCCTCAAGCGTCACAGCGTTCACTCGATCATTCCGCGTTGCGATATAATCGATCGGCATGTGATCCATCTGCATGGCCACCATGATATTGGCGATGGCGCGGTTGGAATCAAAGCGCAGCGGATAGGCCCCTGTCAGATAGGTTTTGGCATCCTCAAGTTCGGTCTGCGTGACACCCTCATTGGCCATTCTGGCCCATTCAGCGCGGATCACTTCGATGGCCTCGGCGACACGATCATTGCCCGACGCCACAGACCCCATCCACAGTTTGGCTTGATCCATATCCGCCAAATAGCTGTAGACACCATAGGTCAGACCACGCTTTTCACGCACCTCTTGCATCAGGCGGCTTTCAAACGATCCGCCCCCCAGAATAAGATCCAGAATATAGGCAGCAAAGAAATCAGGGTCTTCGCGATCCAGACCGGGTTGCCCAAAGATGGCGACCGATTGCGGCGTTTCAAACTCCACCACTTGCGTGTCACCCGGAAAGTTCAGCGCCGCAGGGCCCACATGCGGCAAGCCAACCTCTGGCAAACCGCCCAGCAGGCTGTCCATCAACTCGGCCAGTTCAGCGGCATTAATATCACCCACCGCAGAAACATAGACGCGGTCCTGCGCCAAGGCGCCTTGATGAGCAGCAATGATGTCTTCGCGGGTCAAGGCGTTGATGCTCTCTAATGTGCCATTCTGAGTCCGGCCATAGGGATGCGCTCCAAAGACCAACTCATCCATGGCTTGGCTGGCGATATCGCGCGGCGATTTTAGATCGGACTGAATGCCCGAAATCACCTGACCACGCACGCGATCCAGCGCCACTTGATCAAAGTTGGGGGCCACAACAGATCCGCGTAGCAACGCCACCGCCTGATCACGGTTTTCGGTCAAGAAACGCGCCGAAACCGTGACGGCGTCGCTATAGGTGTCATAGCTGAATGATGTTGCCAGCTCTTCGGTGGCCTCGGCAAAGCCGCGGGCGTCCATATCGCCGGTGCCCTCTTCCAAGAGGCCCGTCATCAAGTTGGTGGCGCCATCTTGTCCCGGTAGGTCCAACGAGCTGCCGCCACGAAATCGCAGCTCCAAGGCAACAAAAGGGATCGAGTGATCTTCGACCAGCCAAGCGCTAAACCCACCGGGGGATTCGACAACTTGAATGTCCACATTGGCCTGCGCTGGCAGAGCCACAAACAGGCTTAGGGTCAGGGTGAGAATACGCAGCATCACTGTGTCGCTCCTTCGTTGGTCAACCATCCGGTGACAGAGTGGCGCAGATCCAGCACATCGCGGGCGGCTTGCAGAATGTCCTCTTCGGTGACCGCTTGCAAAATTGCGGGCCACTCTTCGACATCTTGCACCGTCAATCCCTGTGTCAGAGCGCGGCCATATCGATCTGCAATCCCACGCGCATTATCTTGTGCATAAATCTCTGACGCCCGCAGTTGGGTCTTGATCCGCGCCAGCTGGGCTGGATCGACGCCGGTTTCCAAGAACTCGGCAAGCACGCCATCCAAGGCGTCTTCGGCCTCTTGCAGGGTGACGCCGGGCGAGGGCACCACAACCAGCTCAAAGCTGGTCTGATCCAAGGAGCCCCCACGGTAGCCCGCACCGGCATAAATCGCCGTCTTCTGTTCGAACTGGAGCTTTTGCGACAAAACCGAAGTCTGGCCACCGCCAAGAATATCCGCCAACAAAGTCAGAGCTGCGGCCTGTTCCTGTGCCCCGCTGTTGCGTTCTGGTGCCAAATAGCTGCGCCCAACATAGGCCTGAGCGACCCGTGGGTCCCGAAAGACCAAACGGCGTTCGGTGGTCTGCGGTGGCTCTTGGCTGCGCAACCGCTCTTTGGGCAGATCCGGGTTGGCTGGAATGACACCATAATAGGTGTCCGCAAGCGACTTCACCTTTTCCGGGGTGACATCCCCCGCCACAACCAAGATCGCATTATTGGGGGCGTAGTAGGTGTTGTAGAAGGATTGCGCATCCTCAAGGCTCAGCTCTTCCATTTCATGGCGCCAGCCAATGACCGGCACACCATAGCGATGATTGAGATAGAGCGCGGCTGACTTTTGCTCACCAAATAGGGCGCTGGGATTGTTGTCGGTGCGGCTGTTGCGCTCTTCGAGGATCACGTCCCGTTCCGTGGCAATATCGCTTTCGTCCAATCGCAGATTGGTCATGCGATTGCTTTCCATCTGCATCATCAACTCAAGCCGGTCCGCCGCAACGCGCTGAAAATAGGCGGTGTAGTCATAGCTGGTGAACGCGTTATCCGCGCCGCCGTTTTTGGCGACCGTCGCCGAAAACTCGCCCGGTTCCAACACATCCGTGGCCTTGAACAGCAAATGCTCCAAGAAATGCGCGACACCAGATTGCCCAACAGGTTCATCCGCAGACCCTGCGCGATACCACACCATATGAACCACAACGGGGGCCCGATGGTCTTCGACCACCACAACCTCCATGCCATTGTCCAAGTTGAAATGGCTCACATGATTGTCGGCAAGGGCGGGCGTGGCCAAAGCAACCAAAAAACTGATCGCTGCCGTAAAACGCTTCATGGGCGGTCTCCTGTTGATTTCCTTCAGGATACCCCGTGTTCCACAAGCTTCAAGCGTCTGTCACCCAAGTAAACGGAATGTCAGATCAATTGGGCGGGGCAGAAGGTGTGGCGACACCAAGGCTGCGCCACCGTTTCAATTCCACTGTCGGATCGATGGTTTGTTTGCGATAGGCCCGCGCGTAACGATCCACCGGCACAATCTTGAACTTGGTGAAGCGAGAGTTGTGGGTGCGGTATTCCAGATCTTCGGCGGCCACAGTGCTGCGAATGTCAGACGGCACGCCATTGCGGGACGCGTAGGTCACCAAAGCCAATTCAGACGACGGCACACCGGTTGTCACAGCCAAAGCGGAAGGCTTTCCGCCCAATGCGAGAATACCATCAGCCAAAGGGTTCTGATCGGTGATGTTGCTGCCGCCCGGTGTTGGGGTTGGCAAAGTGGCATAGTTTTCAGGCGCCACAAGCGCTTTGCCGGGCAAAACGCCGAATTCATCGGGGCCATTGGTAGACGAGCGCAGATCGCGCAAACGAATATCGCGGTCCCCACCGGAACATGCCGATACGGCTAAGATTGCCATCAACAATAACGCGCGCACCATTGCTACCCTCCTGCTGCTGTTCCTGTCTTAACCGATTGTTTTGATGGCGTCACGCCGCCTTTTTCTCGCCGCCCCACAGAATCAGCCCAAAAGCGCCGATAAAGATCGCAATATCCGCGATATTGAAGGCATAGGGGTTCGAAAACCCACAACACGACATGTTCAAAAAATCGGCAACAGCGCCATACAGCATCCGATCCACGACATTGCCCAAGGCACCGCCGATCATCATGCCCGCGGAAATAAGTCCCAGTTTTCCCGGTCGGTCCCGCATTACCCAGCCAAGAACAAACACACAGATCAGCAAGGCCAAAGCGATCAAGAACCAACGCGCCATATCCGAGTTTTGCGAAAACAGGCCAAAGTTCACGCCCGTGTTCCATGCCATGCGAAGGTTCAGAAAGGGCGACAGGACATCCAACTCGCCTTTCACCCGCAAATCTAGATAATGTACAACAAGATACTTGCTGGCTTGATCAGCCAGAAAGGTCCAAAACCCCGCCCAAAATACGGTGACCATCTGCTCTTCCTCAAAGTCGGGCACCATTTTTGGCGCCTCGTTTACTGCCTGTCTTGGCCAAGTGTATCACAAAAATGGCCAAGACAGTCACGCATTTAGTTGCGCGTTCAAACTCTAGGGCGTTTGCCCTTAGTGACGGAAGTGACGCATGCCGGTCAAAACCATCGCAAGACCGGCTTCATCCGCAGCTGCAATCACCTCATCGTCGCGCATCGAACCACCCGGTTGGATCACACAAGAGGCCCCAGCCGCGGCCGCTTCCATCAGGCCGTCCGCAAATGGGAAGAAGGCATCAGATGCAACCGCTGACCCTTTGGCCAATGACTCGGGCAAGCCCATTGCTTCCGCCATGCGTTCAGCCTTTTTGGCGGCGATCAAAGCACTGTCCAACCGGCTCATCTGCCCGGCGCCGACGCCAACGGTGGCACCGTTTTTGGCGTAGACGATGGCGTTAGATTTGACGTGTTTTGCAACTTTCCAAGCGAACAGCAGGTCTTTCAGTTGTTCGTCGGTGGGGGCCAGTTTGGTCACCACTTTCAAATCATCCAGACCGATAAAGCCGTTGTCGCGATCCTGCACCAACATGCCGCCAGACACCTGACGATACGACAAACCAGATCCCGCCGTATTGGCCAGTTCCGGGGTGATCAGCAAACGCAGGTTTTTCTTTTTGGCAAAGATTTCACGGGCGGCGTCATCGGCTCCCGGTGCAATCACAACCTCGGTAAAGATCTCGGTAATTTTGCTGGCTGTTGCAGCGTCCAGCGATTGGTTCAGCGCTACAATGCCGCCAAACGCAGAGGTACGGTCACAGTCAAACGCGTTGGTATAAGCTTCTTCCAACGATGCACCTTTGGCCACACCGCAAGGGTTGGCGTGTTTGATGATCGCACAGGCCGGCCCATCCGAGGGCAGGAATTCCGAAACCAGTTCAAACGCAGAATCGGTGTCGTTGATATTGTTGTAGGACAACTCTTTGCCCTGCAATTGCTGTGCCGCAGCGACGCCCGGACGGTTGGAGCCGTCAGTGTAGAAGGCTGCTGATTGATGCGAGTTTTCACCATAGCGCAGCGACTGCGCAAAAGTGCCGGCAAAAACACGGCGGCGTGGTTGCTCTTCGCCAATGGCTGCCGCCATCCATGTGCTGACCGCCGCGTCATATGCACCGGTGCGCGCATAGGCGATTTGGGCCAGCTTTTTGCGGAAAGCGAGGCTGGTTTGGCCGTCGTTGCTTTCCAGCTCTGCCAAAACCGCCTCATAGTCTTCGACGTCTACAACGGTGGTCACAAAGCCGTGGTTCTTGGCAGCGGCGCGGATCATTGCAGGGCCGCCGATATCGATGTTTTCGATGCAGGTGTCATAATCGGCACCCTTCGCAACGGTTTCTTCAAACGGATAGAGGTTCACAACCAACAGATCGATCGCCCCAATGTTGTGCTCGTCCATGGCGGCGGTGTGATCCGCATTGTCGCGCAGCGCCAACAGGCCACCGTGCACTTTGGGGTGCAGGGTCTTCACGCGTCCATCCATCATCTCTGGGAATCCGGTGACATCTGCAACATCCGTGACAGGCAAGCCCGCATCCCGTATCGCTTTGGCGGACCCCCCAGTGGAGAGCAATTCAACCCCACGGTCGGACAAGGCTTTGGCAAGATCGATCAAGCCAGTCTTATCGGATACGGAAATCAACGCGCGACGCACGGGATAAAGATTTGTCATTGAGCAGCTCTTTGGTTGGTTCAGGTCAGGTCCGGATCATCCAGATTGACGTCGCGAATGCTAATGGGCGTATCTTGCGCCTTCGCCAGCGACCACCGGATGCGCGTCGCATAATCCATCGCGCGCCCAGATAAAACGATTTGTTTGGTCGCACGGGGCCGTAAACGCCCTTTTTCTAAATAAACTGACGGTTCCAGCGTCATTTGACTGGTTCCATCATGACGGAACACCCAAAGTTCACCACTTTTAAGAGCAAGACTGATCACGGTTCCACCTAGATCCAATGTCGCATCGACTTCGGGGTGAAGATGGAATCGCAGCTGAAATGGAATGCCTTGTAGCTTGGACTTATCCAACGCCTTGTCGAACTTTTGCCGATCCGATGGTTCCAAGGCGACCAACAGATCTTCGCCCGCCATACCGCGCCCATCAAACGTCAACTCCAGGGTCCGCGCGTGGGTCAGCCCATGGGTGCGAATATACCCATCATGTCCGCCCTCAAACCGGATACCGTCTGGAGCCTGTGAGATCTGAACCGGCACGCGTTTGGGCACATCAACCAGCGATTCAACCGATCCCTGACTGGCCGCCAACCGTGAGCTAGAGAACCCCTCGAGTGACAGGGTGGAATGGCTGGGCGTTGCGCGCCCTGCGCGGCGCCATTCAGCCCCAAAGACCGACCCCGACCCACAATTGACCACCAAGGGGCGACGCCCCGAAGTCAGCTCAAACGCCAATGTCGAGGCATGCGCATTGCCCGAGGCTTTGCCACCCGGAGGCGCTGCGGAATCGACGATGACGCTGGTGCGCCCCGCGCTTAGCCGGGCATAGCCCATCGACAAACCATCAGGGGTGCGTGCCTTCACGCCCGAAGCTGCCAAAGCCGCATCAAGCCGCCCTTCTAGGCCTCGACCACCGCCGTGAAAGCGCGCCAAACCACCGTCCGAATGGCGCAGCGTCCGCAATGTGGGGGCGATGCGATCAATTGCGGCGGCGTGTTCGTCCGGCACAGCACGCCCGGTTTCATGCAAAGCCGCCGCCGCCCATGTCAGCAAAGTAAAGACTTCCAGCAATTCATCCGGGTTGCGGGTTGTGATGCCCCCCTGTTGGTCCACCTGCGTGCGGCATTCCTTGACCAAAGCGTTCACCGCTGGGGCGACATGTTTTTCCATACCCTGCAAGGCCAGCCCGGCGTATATCAATCCGGTCAAAGCTTCAAAGCGCGGCAAACCGGGCGTGGTTTTATGCCATCGTCGGCTAAGGAAAATGGTTTGATGCGCCAACGAGCGATAGAATTGCTCTGTCGCTTCGGCTTCTTGACCACGCAGCACAAACAACGCGTGGTGAATCCAGCGAATAATGCGCCGCCCTGTCAGATCGGGTGTCCAGCCGGGTCCTTTGCCAGAGCCATAGTGCTCGATCCAAGCCCACAGCCAATCGGCCGCCAACTCTCGCGATTTTCCATCGCCCACCGAGGCCAGATCATCCAGCCAAACAAAGCCGTGGATTTCAGATTCAAACAGATCATCGGGTGGATCCAGATCCCACACCTGAACGCCTTTGGCTTCGACCAAATGGCCTGCGAACAGGTAATTGCCAGCCAGCAGTTGCCGACCTTTGGCAAAGGTGCCGATCGTGCGGGGTTCAGGTTGGCTGACGAATCCCGTTGCTGGGCGCGCCAAACTGCTCCAGCGCGCATGCATTCGATGCATCGCACGTGTATAGCGTGCTGCAATTCCGTGTGGGTTGGACATCAGCTCCTGCCTCTCGCGCTCTACGGCGGATTTAGGCGACTTTATCCCGTTCAGGTCAAGCTGTCACCGCAGTTTTCCTGCAATAAGCGAGGCTTGGCCGGTGATTCCCACGCCTAGTAGTGCAGACAGGCGATATAAAAGCCGTCCATACCGCCCTGCTTGTGCCAAAAATCGGGCCGCAAACGCAAACCGCCTTCTTCGGTCTGCCAGGCTTGATCTATGCCGGGGCGGTTAAGCGATTCGCGATCCACTTTGAGATCGGGATGGCGTACCAACGCGTCCTCGATCTGACATTCGCCCTCGTCGGGCAACAAGGAGCAGGTGCAAAAGACCAGCCGCCCACCGGGGGCCAATAGGGTCAGGGCGTGATCCAGCATTTGCTGCTGCAGCTCGATCAACTCGCCAAATTCAGAGCCGTCTTTGGCATAGGGCAAATCTGGGTGACGCCGGATCGTACCCGTGGCGGAACAGGGCGCATCCAACAGGATGGCATCATATTGACCTTCATGGGTCAAAGCATCCCCGGCCACAATCTTGGCCTCCAACTTGGTGCGCTCTAGATTTTGCGACACCCGTCCCAGCCGGACTTCAGAGACATCCAAAGCGGTGACGTCCGCCCCAGCCGCTGCCATTTGCATGGTCTTCCCACCGGGCGCGGCACACATGTCGAGCACCCGCTCACCCGGCTGGACGTTCAACACCTGCGCTGGCAAAGCTGCCGCAGCATCCTGCACCCACCACGCGCCGGTATCAAAGCCGGGCAAGGTGGAAACTTGACCCGCGGATTGCAACCGCACAGACCCCGTTGGCAGCACCTCGCCGCCCGTGGCTTTGGCCACGGCCTGCGCATCCGTGCGGGCGGTCAGATCGAGGGGGGCTCCGGCGAAATGCGCCGCCTCCATGCGTTGCATGGAATGAGCGCCATAAGCTTCGATCAACGGATCACGCAGCCACCGCTCTAGCTTGGGCACCTTCATTTTGTTCCAGGCATCGGGGCCCTCTGCCGCCACTTTGCGCAGCACCGCGTTGACCAATCCCTTCATCGTGGCAATGCGCTTGTTGGCGCCGCACAGGGTGACCGCCTCGTTCACGATCCCATGCGCATCCCCACCCTGACACAGCTCAACCGTGGCCAGACGCAGAATGTTATGCGCCTCCGGAGGGGGCGTTTTACGCAGGTGCTTTTTAAGCATCAAATCGGCACGCGGCAGGCTGCGCATGGTGTCCTGCGCCAGTCGCTGAGCCCGGGCCCGATCCGCTGGCGAGAGCGCATCCAACATCCGCTTTGCAGATAGGTCTGACATAAGACGCCCTTCCTCTAGAACCTGATCCAACAGGGACAGGGCGGCTTTGCGGGCGTCAGAAGCGGAAGGTGCGGTCATGTGAGCTCTTTTTTCTTGGAGGATGAGGTCCTATATCAGGGTCATGCACACAGAGGAAGTGACGCGATGACCCAGACTTCAAAAGAGCTCCCAGCAGCTGCGGTGCGTGCCCTGCAAGAAGCTGAGGCCCGCCGCAAAGCCGCCCAAGACGCCGCTGATCAATTGCCCAAAGAGTTGGGTGGGCGCGATGGGCCCGAACCCGTCCGATTTGGCGATTGGGAACGAAAAGGCATCGCCGTCGATTTCTGAGCCGCGGAAAATGCGATTTTCCGGTCCGGAATTTATCAAATTCCGCCTGCGCCGCTGCCGAGGGCATGTCCTTTGAGGGCCGGTCTGGCCGGTGTCAAAGCCCCAATACATCCATCATGTCAAAGCGTCCGGGGCCTTTGCCCTGCGCCCAAAGCGCCGCCTTGAGCGCGCCGCGCGCAAAGATACGGCGATCCGTGGCCAGGTGGCGCAGTACGATGCGCTCACCAGCCGCAGCGAACATCACATCATGTTCGCCCACGATGTCGCCGCCCCGGATCGCAGAAAAGCCAATATCGCCTTTCTTGCGCGCGCCGGTGATGCCATCACGACCACTGTCTGCGACGTCCTCTAGCGCAACGCCGCGTCCCTGAGCCGCCGCTTCTCCGAGCATCAAGGCCGTTCCCGAAGGGGCATCCACTTTGCGGTTGTGATGCGCTTCGATCACTTCGATGTCGAAATCCTCATCCAGTGCCGCAGCCACTTTTTCGGTCAGGCGCACCAAGAGGTTCACCCCCAAAGACATGTTCCCCGCTTGCACAATGGTGCCGGTTTTGGCGGCAACATCCAAAGCAGCAAGGTCGTCTTTGCCCATGCCAGTGGTGCCAACCACGTGCACACATCCGGCCTGTGCGGCCAGCGTGGCGAAAGCGACTGTGGCCACAGGTGCGGTAAAATCGATCACCGCATCTGCGTTCTGAAATGCCGCCAACGCGTCTTCGGTAACGTTCACACCAATATCGGCGCCCCCCATGCAGGCCCCCACATCACGCCCAACCCAATCATGGCCCGGGCGTTCGATCGCGCCAGAAAGCTGCATCTTGTCGCTTTCCAGCACAGCCTTGATCAACATCTGCCCCATGCGCCCAGAGGCCCCTGTAATCACGATTCCTGGCAGGTTGGTCATTTTTTCGCTCCGAAATATCCGTTTGCGCCTGCATAGCGGGTGATTGGACGCTTGGCAAAGGCCGGATGAAGCCTTAGATGCTGGGCATGGCTAAAGGAAGTTACACACATGGCGCCGGTCCCAGCACGCGGCAGCTTCGGGTTGGGGAACTGATCCGCCGGACAATGTCCGACATCTTGATGCGTGGGGATATCCACGATCCGGATCTCAACCGCATGTCCATCACCGTGGGCGAGGTGCGCACATCACCTGACCTGCGCGTCGCCACTTGTTTTGTTCTGCCACTTGGTGGGCAGGGCGGAGAAGAGGCAACCAAGCTTTTGGCCCGTCACCAAGGTGAACTGCGCCATCTGATTGGTCGCAAATGTGGGCTAAAGCATGCGCCGGAACTGCGGTTCTTGGTCGATGATACTTTTGACCGCATGGATGAAACCCGACGGCTTCTTGATCGTGAAGACGTACGCCGGGACATCGAAAAAGAATGAAGTCGGCGCTCCTGTTCTGCCTCGCTGGGCTGATCGGGGCACTGACAACCGGTCCCGCCGCTGCGCTGGAATGTCAAAACATCCGCTTTGAAGACACGCCGTTTAGCCTGTGCGAAGCGGACATGAGCACCGACAAAATTCAGCTGTTCTTACGCGATGAAAATGGCGAGACCCTTGGTCAATTTTCGCGTGTACGCCAGGTGCTACAAGCCCAAGACCAGACGCTTGGTTTTGCCATGAATGCAGGCATGTACCATGATGACCGCAGCCCAGTGGGCCACTATGTCGAAAACCACAAAACCGAAATGCGGGTGATCCCCAATGCAGGGCCCGGCAATTTTGGTCTGTTGCCAAACGGGGTGTTTTGCATTCGCGATGGCCGCGCCGATGTCTTCGAAACACTGGACTTTCTCAAGCAAGAGCCAGCGTGCGAATTTGCCACTCAATCCGGTCCGATGCTGGTTATTGACGGCGCGTTGCACCCCCGGTTTCTGGTCGACAGCACCTCACGCTATGTGCGCAATGGGGTTGGGACCTCTGCGGATGGTCAACGGGTGGTTTTTGCCATCTCCAACCGTCCCGTAACATTCCACAAGTTTGGCCGCTTCTTTCGCGATGTGTTGAAGGTGCCCCAAGCCTTGTACTTTGATGGCCGGATTTCGCGGATCTATGCTCCGCAGCTCAACCGGGATGATCCGGGATTTACGCTGGGGCCAATCGTGGGCGTCGTCTCTGCGAAATAGCGGTTCAAAATTGACAGCCCCGCGGGGCTGAGGTAGGCCGCGCGCCTGATCGTATAAAACTCCGGGAATCATCATGGGTCGCAAACGCAAAGGGCGGGATATCTCTGGCTGGCTGGTCGTAGACAAGCCAGCAGGCATGACATCCACAGCTGTCGTCAACAAAGTGCGTTGGGCGCTGGATGCCAAAAAAGCGGGCCATGCCGGCACCTTGGACCCCGAAGCCACGGGTGTTTTGGCCGTCGCCTTGGGCGAAGCCACCAAGACCGTGCCCTATATCACCGATGCGCTGAAGGCCTATCGCTTTATGGTGCGCCTTGGACAGGCCACCAACACCGATGACGCCGAAGGTGAAGTGATCTCACAAAGTGATGCGCGACCCTCTGACGAAGAAATCAAAGACGCCCTCGGACCTTTCCTTGGGGACATCATGCAAGTGCCGCCAAAGTTTTCGGCGGTGAAAATTGATGGGCAACGGGCCTATAAGCTGGCTCGCGACGAAGAAGATTTTGAGATCGCAGCGCGCCCGCTTTATGTTGATGAGTTGCTGATGTCAGACCGCCCTGACGCTGACCATGTTGAGTTGGAAATGGTCTGTGGCAAGGGTGGTTATGTGCGTTCAATCGCGCGGGATTTGGGCGCGGCTTTGGGATGCTACGGTCACGTCCTGCACCTGCGCCGTGTATGGTCTGGTCCGTTTGAGGCCACCGATGGCATCACGCTTGAGCAGATCAACGCATTGGCTCGCACCCCAGAACTCGACACCTATTTGCGCCCACTAGAGCAAGGTCTCGAAGATCTGCCCGAAGTCAAAGCCACCGATCAAGGGGCCGCCAAGATGCGCAACGGCAACGCCGGCATGGTGATTGCCCATGACGTGGAATACGGCGACGAATGCTGGGCGTCTTTGAACGGCGAAGCGGTTGCGGTTGGCATCTACAAAGCCGGAGAATTGCACCCAAGCCGGGTGTTTGTGCGCCCAGAATAAACGGGCACACAAACGGCGTTTCATTGGCTTAAACCCGAACTTAGCCGCGCAACGACGGTTTGGTCCAAGCCTTGGCTTTTGCCGCGTCATCCAACGGGGTTTGCGCAATGGCGTTGGTGTAGTTGCTCATCAGCTTGACGGCCAAGCCTTGGACAACTTCAAGAGCGGCCTGCTCGCCGTAGCCAGCCGCAAAAAACGCCACCAGCGCGGCAGGTTCGATGTTTCCAGATGTGCGCACCAACCCTCGGGCGAACTGACGCAATGCCTCATGTTTGGCGTCCGACAGCGGGGCCCCATCTCGTAGGGCTTGGACATCCTCGGCAGAGAGCTCGGCGTTTTCGGCCAAAATTGTGTGCCAAGGCATGCAATAGGAACAGTTGTTTTCAAAATTCGCGGCTTGATAGACAATTTGGCGTTCCGCTGGCGATAGGCTTGACTCGTCAAACTGATCCCAAGCGGTCATGTAAGAGGCCAACAATGTTGGCGCCTGAGCCATAACTTGTTCGACATTTGGCACCATGCCAAACGCTTGTTGAGCGGCTTCAAGATAAGGGCGGGACGCCTGCGGTGCAGTGTCGAGTTCGAACCGTTTAAACGGTGCAACTGAGGTGGTCATGTGAGGTCTCCATTCAGATTTTGGTAGGTTTGTAGCCGCTACGCTGCTAGATCTACGCATCAGGAACTGGAATGCCAGTACGCACCTTTTGGTAACCAATAAATTGAGCTCGATTTATGTATGAAATCCCATCCAACCCCGCAGATGTTCAAGCAAATGTGTTCCACAAGAACTGCCCTGCTCGGTTCTTATTGGACAAGATTGCCGGGAAATGGAGTCTTCTGATCATCGATGCTTTGCAGCACGGACCGGTCCGCAACGGTGAGCTGAAGCGCCAGATTGAAGGGATTTCACAGAAAATGCTGACCCAAACCCTGCGTGACCTCGAAGAAATGCAGGTGATTTCCCGTCATGACAGGCAAACGATCCCACCACATGTTGAGTATCGTCTGACTGAGCTGGGGCAAGGCTTGCGAGAAAAGATATGCGCCTTGGATCGCTGGGTTGAAGACAACATGCTGGAACTCATCGCCCAAAACAAATCGATCCCGTTGGCAAAGATCGCATAGGTTTGGCAGCGTCGGTTATGACCTGATGCGGTCGGCACATGTAGGGTTTCGTGGTCCGATCATCGATGCCAGCCTGACCCCAACAGGGCCTATGCGTTGCGCGCAAACTATATTTTCGTTGGCGGAAAAACTGCGTTAAGAATCCTCACCGTTGACATCCATCCAATTGCGAGACCGCAAAATGATATCGGCAGCCTGACCTTGTGTTGAGTCGATAAGGGCGCCGTTGGCGTCATACCAAAGACCCTCATAGCTCACCCCATCGCGTAGCCAATGCGTGTCATTCGGAGTCTCAAGTATGGCAACGGATGCACCAGTCAGATCACCATTCACGGTCATCGCATCAACATCACCGATCGAGATCGTCGTCGTGTCCGCAACGGCATCGTAAGTCAAATCTAAGCCCGCAACCACTTCCGCAACGGTAAAGCCACCCTCAGAAATCGTCCATGGGCCGGCAAAGTCGATTTCAATGCTGTCTTCATCTGGATCGAAATCCAACACTGTCGCGCCAGGCGCGGTCACGTCTGAATGGCGAACCACGGTGTGAAAGACATCTTCGCCTGTCCCGCCAACACCAGTGGAATTTTCACCAAGCCACAAGCTGTCATTCCCAGCGCCACCGTCCAGATGGCCCGATTCGCGCCCCAAGGCAGCGCTGTCGCCCGGATAGTGATTCCAATAATCGTAAATCGGGGTGGGACTGCCAGAGAACAGCTGATCATCGCCTTCCCCGCCATAGACCGAAGCTGCACCGTTTTGGTTAAAGATCCAGTCGTCATCCGATGTGCCATGCAAATCACTGCTGTCGCCAGTGGTCCGCAAAATGGGATCAAGGTAGATAGGCCCTTCATCTGTCGGGGCAGTATACCTTTGCAGGGACCCCACCCCTGGCTCAGCTCCGTACCCAACCTGAATCGTATCGCCGGGGGCCAATGTCACACCTTCCAGCACCAAGACAGTACGGGCGTAATTTTCTGACACCAGGCGCAATCCGGTGCCATCTTCGGTCTGAAAGAGTGCCGGGGTTTCATCAAATTCACTGTCATTCAGCCACAGGGTATCTACCGCTGGGTCAAAATCGCGGATAATTGTTTCGGCACTGCCAAAGTCATCAACGAAAAATATGTCGCCGCCCGCGCCGCCGGTGGCATCGGAGTCTTCTCGCATCACCAGCGTGTCGTCACCATCACCGCCCAACAGGGTATCCGCGTCGTTCGAATCCCCCGTGAGCAGATCATCCCCATCCTGCCCGACCAGCAAGTCATCTTGACCTTCGGTGCCACTCAGGCCGTCATCGTCTTCCTCTGGCTCACCAGAAGAAGACAGAACCAATCCGCCGATTGTAAAAGCGCCAAGCAGTAGCAAAAGGGTCATCGCACAACATCACTCAAGGTAGAACAGATGACTAATTGTACACGCCAAGATACCCAAAGCAAGTCAATGTTGCCCGGGGCAACTCTGCTGTATTGGCGGGTTCGGCTTAGCTCAGCTCACCCACGATGTCCTGCAATTCACGGGCAACCAGAATGATGTCGGCCGCTTGGCCCTCAGCTTCGGTCATTTCCACACCTTCGACGTCCAACCAAACTGGATTGGCAGCGTCAGTGGCGTTGTCAAAGAAAGAGATGCTCAGGCCGGTCTGGTCGCCATTCAAGCGGACAACTTCTTGATCTTCCATTGTGATCAATGTGGTGTCGGTTGCTTCGTCGTACTCGCTCAGCAGGGTGTCAATCGCATCCTGTGTGCCAAAATCTTCGGTGTAGTAGCCTTCGTGAATTGGGAAATCGATTTCCAGCGAATCTTCACCCGCAGCGAAATCAGTGATCTCAGCCGCGTCGCCAAAAGGGTTGGTGCCGGCGAAAGTGTGGAAAGTATCCGCACCCTCGCCGCCAGTCGCCACGCCGTTAGCCCCTACCCACAGCGTGTCGTCCCCTTCACCCCCAACCAACTCGTCGCCGGCATCGTCTACGCGGGTCAAATCACCCACATAGTGGTTCCAGTCGTCCCCAAACGACTGGCTGTTGCCGCTGTACAGGACGTCGTCACCGGCGCCACCGTTCAGCGTGTCCGCACCCGCGTCACCAAAAATTGTGTCGTCACCCTCGCCCCCGCTGAGGATGTCGGCGTCATTGGTTCCGTTCAGGAATACGTCCAAAGTTTGAAATGCAGTTTCGCTTTCTGCGCCAGTTTCTTCGGTGGTCTCATCCGAGGACGCTGCAGAAGACACATCAGTGTCATCCCCACCATCTGTATCGCCAACCATGGCGTAGGATCCAACCAGAAGAGTTCCAAGCATCAAAAGGAAAGTCATTACTGCACCTCAAGGATATGTCGTTTTCGACTTATGCACACAACCTACCACTACTATTGACTCAACCAAAGCCATCTAGTTGACGGCAAAAGGCGGATTCTCGACACGACTTTCGTTGTAGCGCCCACCGCGAGAGTTGCACCTTGGTCCAAAAAGCGCTCAAAAGGGCCTATGATTACGCGAGATTTTCAAAAAGGCGACGCGCTGTCGCGGGCTGTTTACTCTGATTGCGAGTGCTATCGGTACCTCCTGACCCGAATCTGGGACCCCGCTGGGAAAAAGGCGTTGTTCATCATGCTGAACCCCTCCACAGCGACGGAACGACAGAATGATCCCACCGTTGAGAGATGCGAACGTCGGGCACGCACTTTGGGCTTTGGTGGGTTTCGCGTGACCAATATTTTTGCCTGGCGCGATACCGATCCCAAAAAGATGCGCGCCGCTGTTGATCCCGTTGGCCCCGAAAACGACGCCGTGCTGAGCGACAGCTGTCAGTGGGCTGACCAGATCATCGCGGGCTGGGGCAGCCACGGCGCACATCTTGACCGTGGCGTTGTTGTGGCCCGCCTCCTCAAAGAGACCGGCTTGCCTATCTTTCATTTGGGTCTGACCAAAGCGGGTCATCCCAAACATCCTCTTTATATCGCCTACGTTCAGCAACCAGAGCGCTGGGATTTTTCAAACGGACTGGATTTGACATGACACAGGCAGACTCACCTGAAGAAGCCATTCGTCACTTGGCCCGCGAGGTCGAAAAACTGAACAGCCATCGCTTTATTGTTGTTCAGAACTCTCTGGTGCGGCTGGTTCTGTTTCAATTCCTACGCGGGCTGGCGTTTGGTCTTGGGTCTGTGATTGGTGCCACGCTTTTGGTCTCGGTGATCGGGTGGTGGATTTCTCAGTTCGAGTTTTTGCCCCTGATCGGCGATTGGATGGTTGTGCTTTCGGAAGAATTTGATCGCGCCACTGGCGGTGCAGCGGATGTTAACCAATAAACCCAATAGCCTTTGACCAAAGACCGCTTTGGCCGCCACATTAAGGGTGGGTCAAAGGGTATTGTGATGTTCATGCTGGCGGGATTGTTGGGATTGATGGTTGCTGGCGCGGCAATGGTTGGCGTGTCCTCTGGCATGGATGCCGAGGACGCTGAAACAGACGCTTCAGCAGAGGAGCCCAGCGACACCGGCACATCCCCTGACACTTCCCCTTCGCAAAGCCCTTTGGATTTTGCGACCACGCCCCAGCCAGAGTCGACCCTGACTCTTTCAGGCACTCATGACGCAGATATTCTAGCAGGCAGCCAAAACCCCGATGCCATCGATGCGCAAGGCGGCGATGATCAGGCGCATGGCTATGGCGGGGATGACACATTGTCTGGGGGGACAGGCCGCGACGACCTGCATGGTGGTGACGGGGATGACCTGCTGCACGGTGGTGCGGACAACGACATTTTGCATGGGGAATATGGTCAGGACACCCTGCGGGGGGACGGCGGGGATGATGCGCTTTGGGGCTATATGGATGATGACCACCTAGAAGGCGGCACCGGCAACGACAGCTTGTCAGGCGGGGACGGCAGGGACCACCTGAGCGGAGATGACGGCGCGGACGCTTTGCATGGCGGTCTAGGGGATGACACTTTGATTGGCGGTCAGGGCGCGGACACGCTTTTTGGCGGGTGGGGCGATGACGTCCTATCGGGCGTGGACAATGGCGCGGTTGATTTTCTGAACGGCGGCGGCGGGGACGATCACATCACAGCTGGATCCGGGGATCTGGTCGATTCAGGGGACGGTGCGGACACCATCACGGTTGGTCATTGGGCCACCCACGCCGCAGAGATTGGCGATTTCGATCAGACCAGCGACACATTGGTCATTGTATATGACGACACCGCAGACGCGCCGCCGGTCATTGATCTGGTGCAAGATGCGGAAGACCCAGCGGCTTTGACGGTGTTGATGGACGGCACAGAGATCGCAACGGTGCGCGGCGATATTGACGCGTTGACCGACAGCATTGTTCTTAAGCCGCAATCCAACGCCGGTGCCCTAGGCGCAGCCTAACAACGCCCTTCCCTTCTGCTCTGAAATCTCCTATATGCGCGCATCCGCTATGACTCTGGTCTTGGCGAATCTGTTACGGACCTTGCTGGACGACATCCCGGCTTGCGCCCTTCACCCTTTAAACAAGGAGATCCCGATGTCGATCACTGCCGAAGAAAAAGCCCGCGTCATGAAAGAATTCGCAACCAAAGAAGGTGACACTGGTTCACCCGAAGTACAGGTTGCTATTCTGTCCTCGCGTATCGCGACTCTGACCGAGCACTTTAAGACACACAAAAAAGACAACCACGGTCGCCGTGGCCTGTTGATGATGGTTGCTCAGCGCCGCAAGCTGCTGGACTACCTGAAAGGCAAAGAAGAAGCACGTTACACAGCGCTGATCCAGCGTCTGGGCCTGCGTCGCTAAGCCTGACAATCCATTTGGATTTCGAAACGCCCGCTTGGTTCTGCCAAGCGGGCGTTTTGCATTTAGAACCGCCGCGAGATCATCCTTTGGGGCCAATACTGACCAATTGATCGATCAATGCAGCAACATGCCGATCTTGGGTACGAAAGGACGACAGGCTGATGCGAAATGCCGGTCTGCCTTGCCATACGGACCCGCCAAACCACGCTTTGCCGCTGTCTTGGACCGATTTCATCACGCGCACAGTGGCTTCATCATCGGCGGCGCGCACCAAAACCTGATTAAGAACCACGTTGTTGAGCACCTCAAAGCCCGCCGCCTTGAGGGCCGAGGCGATCGCACCCGCTTGTGCGTGATGCTGTTCAACCAAGGCCGCAACACCGTCGCGCCCCAAACTGCGCAACGCTGCCCAAATTGGAATGCCCCGCGCCCGGCGCGAAAATTCCAATGTGAGGTTTTTCTGCGCATCCGCAGAGGCCGCAGAATAGGCCGCGTCGCTGTTCATCACCCGCGCCAAAGCATGCGGATCCCGACAGATTGCCATAGCCCCGTCATAGGGGGTGTTCAGCCACTTATGGCCATCCGTGGTCCAACTGTCCGCGCCTTCGATCCCGTCAGTCAAAGACCGCATTTTCGCAGAGGCCCGCGCCCAAAGTCCAAACGCACCATCCACATGCACCCAAGCGCCAGCGGCTTTGGCCACAGGAATAACGTCCTCAAATGGGTCAAACTCTCCGGTGTTCACCTCGCCAGCCTGCAAAACCAGAATTGTCAGGTCATCCATCACCGGCAATTGATCAGCGATAATCCGACCACAGTCATCAACCGGCGCTTTGATCACACGCGCCCAACCAAATCCCAGAATTTGCAGTGCTTTGCGCACCGTCACATGGGTCGAGGCTGGCACAACCACCCGAACCTCTGGCGCGCCCATCAGGCCTTGTTCGGACACGTCCCAGCCTTTTTGCGCCAACAGATGGGCCCGCGCGGCCGCCAAACAGCTCAGCCCGCAAGCCGTGGCTGACGTCCCAAAGGCAACAGCAGAGGAGCGCGGCAGATCAAGGATGTCCTTCACCCAAACAGCGGCCTGCTTTTCGATGGCGTCCACTGCTGGGCTGGAGTCAAATGTCGACGCGCATTGATCCCACGCCCCTGCCAGCCGTTCCGCAGCAGCAGCCACAGGCAAGCTCGCTCCGATCACAAATCCAAAGTAGTTTGGGCCGTTGTTTGCCACAGTTGCGGCAGAGCCAAGCCGATCCATCAATGCAATGGTTTCCTCGGCCGGCAGCCCCTGGGGCGGCAGATCTTCTTGAAACCCAACCAGATCCGCAACGGCCTCTGGGGCAGGAAACACCCGGCGGGTTTCGATGCCATCAATATAGGCCCGCGCCAATTGATCAGCCTGTTCTAGCAATTTCTGCTCGCTCATGTCATCTTCCTCAAAACTCGATTCTACATCGACACTTATCTATATAGAAAAACATCAATATGCAAAGCCCTGTTTCAGATGTGGTCCCGATGATGCGGGCACTGTCCAACCCCCAGCGGGCGCAGATCATGGATTGGTTACTGGATCCAACTGCGCATTTTCCACCGCAGCGCGATGGTGATCTGGTGCAAGATGGGGTGTGCGTCGGCTTTATCACCTCAAAGATTGGGTTAAGCCAACCCACGGTAACCAGCCACATGAAGGCGCTGGAAACCGCGGGCCTTGTCAGCGCAAAGAAGATCAAGAACTGGGTGTTCTATAAGGTGCGTACCGACATGCTGGCCCAGCTGTCCCAGTCGTTTGACACGGCCGCAGAGGCACTGAAGTAACCTGCGACCGTGGTTTTGTCAGGTGTCGCGGCGCAATGAAAACGCAACAACCGAAATCGCAAAAGCAAGACAACCCAAGACGATAAAGCCCATCCGCAGCGAACTCATCTCGGAGATAAAGCCGATCAGTGGCGGGCCAAGCAATGCGCCGCCATAGCCCAGTGTGGCCACGCTGGCGATTGCCGCACCGGGGGCCATCGACGGATCGCTGGCCGCGCGGCTGAACGCCAGCGGGAACACAACCGAATACCCGACACCCATCAAAGCAAAGCCCACAAGGGCGGTTTCATAGGTCGGCAACATCACGGCCAAGAATACACCAACCGTCGCGACCGCGCCCGCCAATCGTGCCGTCAACACCGGCCCCAACGAGGCAATGATCCGGTCGCCAAGCAAGCGGGTGATCACCATGGCAGCGGAAAAGACGGCATATCCCAGAGCGGCTTTGGCCTCGGTGACATGGGACAGTTCGATCAAGAAGATGGCGCTCCAATCGGCCAAGGCGCCTTCGCCGATAGCCGCACAGAAGGTCATAAAGCCAACCAAGAACAACCCGCCCTTGGGAATGGCAATGATCGGGGCCTTTTCAGCCGCGCTATTGGTTTCGGACACCCAGCCAACCTTGGTCATCGGGAAAACGATTGCGGCCATACACAGCGCAGCCAGCACGAAATGCACCGAGACGCTTTGCCCCAGACTGGCCGCAAGAAACCCGCTGCCCGCGCCAAGTCCCGTGCCTACACTGAACATTGCGTGAAACGACGACATCACTGGCCGCTTCATCGATTTCTCAACCTCGCCTGCCCAAACGTTCATTGTGACATCTGTGCCGCCCTGAAAGCCGCCAAACAGAAACAAAGCGAAGCCAAAGGTCGCCAAGTTGGGCGCAAAAGCCAGCAGCATTAACGAGGTTGTGGCCCCAATTGCCAAGGTCTGTGTGACTCTGACCGCGCCCAGCTTGTCCGCCAGTTTCCCTGAATATGGAAATGCCAGAATGGCGCCTAACACCGGCAACAACAGCATTGTGCCCAGCGCGCCGTGCGACAGGTCATGCTTATCCGCAAGTGCGGGGATCCGAGAGGCCAGCACCCCAAAGAACCAGCCGGTGAGAATAAAGACGGCAGAGACTGCGCGCCAAGGAGTTCGTAGTTTAGGCATGCAAGACGTCCACATTCTGTTCAAGGGCAATATCGGTTTCCGAGGCCGAAGCATCGGTCACCACAAGGTCAATATGATCCAAAGGCATGGTGTGATGCCGTGCACGCAGTCCGAGCTTGGACTTATCCGCCAGCACAAAGGAACGATCCGCCGCAGCAACAAGCGCCTTTTTGATCGCAACTTCTTCGTATTCATCGCAGCTGAGGCCAAACTCACTGTCAACACCGCAGCTGCCGAGGACCGCCAGATCGACGCGAATCCCAGCCATTTGCGTTTGCGCAGGCTCTGAGATCGCAATCCCGCCACGCGCGCTAAGCTTTCCGCCCAGCTGAAACACTTGAAGACCACGTTCGTGGCAGGCCACCGCAATCCAAGGGGACGGCGTTACAATCAACACGTCCTGGGATGCAGGCAGTTGGCGCGCCAAGGACAGTACCGAACTGCCCCCATCCAACGCCAAGGTTTGGCAGGATCCCAGACGCGCTAGTGCCGCAGTCGCCATTTGTTCCAACGCAGGTTTAGGGGCTGATGCCCTTTGGTGCATCGGGGCCGCAGGCACAGAGACAGGCACCGCACCGCCGCGCACCCGATGGGCCACACCAGCGTCTTCTAGGGCAATGATGTCGCGCCGAATGGTATCAATGGATACATCAAATTCTTGCGCAACCTCCGCCGCAACGATCTGAACCCCTGTCTTCAATCGGTCGGCCAACAGGCCTTGTCGTATTTCTGGATTATTCAGGTCCATCCCAACCTCGCAAGTTTCTGCACAAACATGCAATATGCTGCAAAAACCTGCATTGCAAGTGTTTTTCTCAGATCATCGCGGCCTCCAGTCGATCGCACCACAAGTTCCGCTTTTCTTTCAGCATTCGCGACCGGGCGACCGGCAAGGTGTCTTTGGGCAAGACCTCAAGGGTTTCAAACTCAAAGGCTTCGCCGCCAGTGTCCTTCCACGCCTGCTGTAGCGCCACAGGCTTAACCGCACCTAGGCGAAACTCGAACCACAGCCGACGCTTCATTGCCGGCAGATCCGTCGAAAATCCAACCCAAGACTGCCCAAGCGGGTGGGCGTGGATCGCAAACACGCCGGTCGATTTTTCAGTTTCTCGATACGCCGCCAACGCGTCTTTTTTGTCTTTATGATCCATGGTGATCTCCTATTTGAAGGTCCCGCTTTAATATTACCCGGATTTTAATTGCAATCATTATTTTACCCGGGTAATAAATGCAGCAGGAGATATCACATGACCAATTCCAAGACCTTTACCGCCTTTGCAGGCATGACACGCCTTCACAAAGGATCACTTGCCGAGGTGGCCGTCGCGGTGGCCGCATCTGACAGCACGGACCCTTTGCTGACCTTTGACGATGAAACCGGACGGGTTGTGGATCTCGACCTGCGCGGAACCTCCGAAGACATACAGGCGCGCTATGCTGAACCAGCCAAACCTGCCCGCGGAAGGGGGCGCCCCAAGTTGGGCGTTGTTCCGCGCGAAGTCACCTTACTGCCGCGCCATTGGGACTGGCTGTCACAGCAACCCGGCGGGGCATCCCAAGCACTGCGCCGCCTTATTGACGACGCCCGCCGCGCCGACGAAGGTGCAACCGACACGCGCCGCACCCAAGAAATTACCTATCGGTTCCTCAGCGCAATGGCCGGAAACCTTCCCGGCTTTGAAGAAGCAAGCCGAGCCTTGTTTTCCGGACAAAGCGCTGCCTTTGAAGCCCATTCGGCCAACTGGCCTGTGGATGTGCGCACCTATGCCAGCACACTTTTGGCCGGGGCGACCGACGCCTCATCGCGCTGATTGCCGGCCTCCTTTGGGGCCAGAAGGGGATCTAGAAAACTCAAATGGCCTTGCCCGGCCCTCAAAGGTTTGCGGGCATGCCCCCCCCCGACCCGAGGTCAATTCGCAGAGATTCGCCAGCTTCACGCGCCCGCCCCCGCCTGACGAAAACTGCCTCCTCATCCCGAAGCGCGCGCGATCTTAGCCCCATGGACCCTCTGCGAGGGACAGAACAGGGCAAGAACCCCTTGAAAAAAGGAGGGTTGCGCCGCCGATGACCACATCGCCGCTTTCAAAAATGGCAAAACTACTGTATGGCCGCTTCATCTGAGACACAGAGCCCGGACCCTGGCGTTGTGAGATTAAGATAAAGGGGGTCGGCGGCAATGGGGCCGCCATATCAACGGGAGACCCGGGATACGCCTGGGAGTGCTCCCAATTAGGATACGCACATGTTTGACGTAACAACGAAAACGATGCAGTGGGGCGACGAAACCCTCACTTTGGAAACGGGCAAGGTTGCCCGTCAGGCAGATGGCACAGTCATCGCCACTTTGGGTGAAACTTCGGTCATGGCCAACGTGACCTTTGCCAAGGCGCCAAAGCCCGGTCAGGACTTCTTTCCTTTGACCGTTCACTACCAAGAGAAATACTACGCCGCGGGTAAAGTTCCCGGCGGTTTCTTTAAGCGCGAAGCGCGCCCTACTGAAAAAGAAACACTGACAGCACGTCTGATCGACCGTCCGATCCGTCCTCTGTTTGTCCCCGGCTTCAAGCACGAAGTTCTGGTGATGTGTACAGTTCTGAGCCACGACCTTGTCAACGACCCTGATGTTGTTGCCATGATCGCTGCTTCTGCTGCTTTGACCATCTCTGGCGCACCATTCCGCGGCCCAATCGCTTGTGCCCGTGTGGGTTACACCGAAGGTGAATACGTTCTGAACCCTGCCGTGGACGACATGGATCAGCTGCGCAACAACCCTGATCAACGCTTGGACCTGGTTGTTGCCGGTACCAAAGACGCAGTGATGATGGTTGAATCCGAAGCTTATGAGCTGAGCGAAGCTGAAATGCTGGGTGCGGTGAACTTTGCCCACGAGCAAATGCAGCCTGTGATCGACCTGATCATCTCGCTGGCTGAAGAAGCAGCAAAAGAACCATTTGAATTCGTTGCACCGGATTATTCTGAGCTGTTTGACGTTGTCAAAGCCGCTGGCGAAGACAAAATGCGTGCGGCTTATGCCATCACTGATAAGCAAGAGCGCACCACTGCCGTTGGCGCTGTGCGCAGCGAAATCATCGAAGGCCTGAGCGAAGAGCAGCAAGACGATGCGAACCTCGGTTCCGCAATGAAAAAGCTGGAATCGGTTGTTCTGCGTGGCGACGTTGTGAAAAACAGCCGCCGCATCGACGGTCGTGCTTTGGATGAGATCCGTCCAATCGTTTCACAAACAGGTATCCTGCCACGGACCCACGGTTCGGCTTTGTTCACCCGCGGTGAAACTCAGGGCTTGGTTGTGACCACATTGGGCACCGGCGACGACGAGCAAATCATCGACGCGTTGCACGGCAACTACCGTTCGAACTTCATGCTGCACTATAACTTCCCACCCTATTCGGTTGGTGAAGTTGGTCGTGTAAGCGGCCCAGGCCGTCGTGAAATCGGCCACGGTAAATTGGCATGGCGCGCGCTTCAGGCTGTTTTGCCTGCGGCAACCGACTTCCCATACACTGTACGTGTGGTTTCTGAGATCACTGAATCAAACGGCTCGTCTTCTATGGCGTCTGTTTGTGGTGGCTCGCTGTCGATGATGGATGCGGGTGTTCCGTTGAAATCTGCGGTCGCTGGTGTGGCTATGGGTCTGGTTCTGGAAGACGATGGCTCTTATGCGATCCTGTCTGACATTCTGGGTGACGAAGATCACCTGGGCGACATGGACTTCAAAGTGGCGGGTACCGAAAACGGCATCACGTCGCTGCAGATGGACATCAAAGTTGCAGGCATCACCCCAGACATCATGGAAAAAGCTTTGGCTCAGGCCAAAACTGGCCGCATGCACATTCTGGGTGAGATGAACAAAGCGCTGTCTGGCGCGGCGGACTTCTCGGTGCACGCACCACGCATCGAAACCATGCAGATCCCAACTGATAAGATCCGTGAAGTGATCGGTTCAGGTGGTAAGGTTATTCGCGAGATCGTTGAAGTGTCCGGCGCCAAAGTCGACATCAACGACGAAGGCATCATCAAGATCGCATCGCCAGACGGTGAGTCGATCAAGAAAGCCTACGACATGATCTATTCCATCGTTGCTGAGCCTGAAGAAGGCAAAGTGTACAAAGGTAAAGTTGTGAAGATCGTCGACTTCGGCGCCTTCGTAAACTTCTTTGGCAAACGCGATGGTCTGGTGCACGTTTCCCAGATCGAAAACCGTCGTTTGAACCACCCTTCGGATGTCCTCAAAGAGGGTCAAGAAGTTTGGGTCAAACTGCTGGGCTTTGACGATCGCGGCAAAGTGCGCTTGTCGATGAAAGTTGTCGATCAGGAAACTGGCGAAGAAGCAAAACCAGAAGCCACTGAGTAATTTCAGCGCTTTTGAGATAATGACGCCTCCGGCTGCAAAGCTGGGGGCGTTTTCTTTTGCGATGCTCTTTGGTGTTTGGACTGGACCAATCCACGCAAAGTTTTTACCAACACAGCATGGTCACCTCACATATCATTCACCTCAGCACCAGCACGGCCCGACAAGGGCTGGTGGATGCGTTGATCAACGATCTGCCCGGCGGGCAGGTTTTTCCCGCGGTTGATGGGCGCGCAATGAGCGCGGCTGAGCGCGGTCAGGTCGCACAGGAACATCTTCTCAACCCGGCGTATCCCTTTGGCCTGATGCCGTCAGAAATTGGCTGCTTCCTGTCCCACAGAGGTGCATGGCAGGCCATCGCACAGGCGGACGCCCCCTATGGGTTGGTGGCCGAGGACGACGTCGCCACCGGGCCCGATTTTCCCGCCGCGCTGAAACTTGCGCTGGCCCATGCCGATGAACACTGCTTGATCCGGTTTCCGATGCGCAACCGTGAAACCGCAGATCAGATGCGCGACCAGCAAGAGGGTGTCAGCCTATTTCGCCCGCAGGAAATTGGCCTTACCGCCGCGCTTTATGTTTTGGGGCGCACAGCTGCCCAACGGTTGGTCGAACGTTCTGAAACCTTTGATCGTCCGGTGGACACTTGGTTGCAGATGCGTTGGGAAACAGGGGTCGACAGCCTGACCCTGTGGCCAAGCCATATCACCAGTGCCGCCCCCGACAACGGTGGCTCAACCATCCAAAAGAAACGCAGTGCTTGGGGTGAAGTAACCCGCGCATGGCGTCGGGCGCGCTATCGCGCCGCCATCACCAAAGGATCGAAACGCGCGTGATCTATACTCGATTTCATGGCCGGACCGGCAATCAGATGTTCCAATATGCAGCCGGGCGCGCTTTGTCGCTGAAACTGGGTGTTGATCTTGTGCTGGATGATCGCTTGTCGATCCATAAGGGTGAAAAATCCCTGACACGGGTGTTTGACCTTCCTGTTGCGACCCACGCCAAGATGCCGCCATCAAAGCATAACAGCGCACTGGGCTATGCGTTTTGGCGCCATGTGACTGGACGATCCCGGTATTACCGCGAACGCGGGCTTGGCTTTGATCCAGAGCTGTTGGACCAGAAAGACGGCACCTATCTGCACGGCTATTGGCAATCAGAACGCTATTTCTCTGACATACGCGCTCAAATTTTGCAGGACTTCACCTTTCCTGAGGCCACTGGGAAAAACGCAGAGCTTGCCGCGCAGATCAGCGAGACGTTGTCGGTGTCGCTGCATGTGCGCCGCGGAGATTACATCTCGAATGCGTCCCACGTCGTCTGCGGGCAAAGCTATTATGACGCGGCTCTTGCGGCGCTGACACCACAACTAGAAGCCACGCCCACCATCTATGTGTTTTCAGATGAGCCGGATTGGGCACGTGACAACCTGAGCCTGCCGGGCACACCCGTTATTGTGGATCACAATGGCGCTGACACCGACTACGAAGACCTGCGCTTGATGTCGCTGTGCAAGCACAACATCGTCGCCAACAGCTCGTTTTCATGGTGGTCGGCTTGGCTGAACCAGAACGCGGGCCGCAGGGTGATCGCCCCCAATCGCTGGTTCGGCAAAGACAGCTTAAACAATCCCGACATCTGGGCAGATGGCTGGATCAAAGCTGGGTAAACCGGGCGAGACCGCCCGGCTTTAAGATAGCCCTGACTTACTCAGGGTTTTTTGCGAACCGCAGATACGGCAGCTTGATATCCAACGCGCCATATTTGGCCTCGGCGGCGGCATCATCCAATGCCAGCGCAACGATCACGTCATCGCCAGATTGCCAGTTCGCTGGTGTCGCCAAAGGTTGACCCGCAGTGCGCTGCAAGCCGTCCAACGCACGCAGAACTTCGGCAAAGTTGCGACCCACAGTCATTGGGTAGGTCATCGACAATTTAAGCTGCTTGTCTGGACCAATGATAAAGACCGAACGCACGGTGGCGCTGTCAGCAGGTGTGCGTCCATCAGGCAAATAGGCCTCGGCTGGTAGCATGTCGAAAGCTTTGGAAACCGCCAGACCATCGTCCGCGATGATTGGGAAACCTGCTTCGGTGCCTGCAAACGATCCAATGTCGCCTTTCCACTTTTTGTGGTCTTCAACGCCATCCACAGAAACACCGATCACCTTGGTGTTGCGCTTGGCCCATTCATCCGCCAGCTGAGCAACCGCACCAAATTCGGTGGTGCATACTGGGGTAAAATCTTTGGGGTGAGAGAACAAAATCGCCCAGCTGTCGCCAATCCAATCGTGGAACGAGATCGTTCCTTGATCGGTTTCAGCG
Source organism: Thalassovita sp. (assembly GCA_049116315.1). GTDB lineage: Bacteria > Pseudomonadota > Alphaproteobacteria > Rhodobacterales > Rhodobacteraceae > Thalassobius. Next base: position 104,967 of record JAGDZD010000001.1, on the reverse strand, counting down.
GTGAAATTTGGAACAGTGTCGTTAATGCGCAGGCCCATATTCATGTCCTTTCAGAGAGATCAGAGGATGGTTTAAGTGCTGGGTTGAATTAATAGCCCGTTCGCTTGGGCTGTCCATCCACAATTCAACCACAGCGTCATCACGACTGCGAATTTGACCCATCAATAAATTTGATCAAATTCCAAAAGAACTCTGTTTTCCGATCTTGCAGAGCACATGCCCCCCTGACACAGTGCCGAAAAATGTCGCTTTCCTATCCCCACTTGGAGGTTTGCCATGATCGAGAAACGCCAGTTCTATATCGACGGAACCTGGGTTGATCCCGTTGTCAGCAATGACCACGTCGTGATCAACCCTGCGACCGAAGAGGCCTGTGCAATTGTCTCGATGGGGGGGCAAGGGGACACCGATGCGGCGGTCGCCGCAGCTAAGGCCGCCTTCCCTGACTGGATGGCCACACCGCTGTCCAAGCGGATCGAATTGGTAGAAAACCTGCTTGCGATCTACACCCGTCGTTCAGATGAGCTTGGGGCTGCAATCTCTTTGGAAATCGGGGCCCCAATTGATCTGGCCCAAAGCAACCACATCCGTGGCGGTGCCCGGCATATGACGCATTACCTAAACGCCGCGCGCAACTTGGAAATGCTACGCCCCTTGGGGGATCACGCCCCCAACGACCAGATTGCCAAAGAGCCGATTGGCGTCTGTGCCTTGATCACCCCGTGGAACTGGCCTCTGAACCAAATCACCCTCAAAGTGGTGGCCGCAGCAATTGCAGGCTGCACGATGGTGTTGAAACCGTCCGAAGAAAGTCCCCTGAACGCGCTTTTATACGCGGAAATGATGGACGAAGCTGGCTTCCCCAAAGGGGTGTTCAACCTGGTGAACGGCGATGGTCCGGGGGTGGGCACACAGCTCTCGACTCACAAAGACGTCGACATGGTCAGCCTCACCGGCTCGCCCCGCGCGGGTAAGGCCATTTCTCAGGCCGCTGCCATGACCTTAAAACGCGTCCACCTCGAGTTGGGGGGCAAGGGCGCCAATATCGTCTTTGCCGATGCGGATGCGCAAGCGGTGGAGCGCGGCGTCCTCGATCTGATGCAGAATTCGGGTCAAAGCTGCAACGCGCCCAGTCGTATGTTGGTTCAGCGCGATATCTATGATGCGGCGGTCGCCAAAGCAGTTGAGGTTGCCCAAAACATCAAGGTCGACCACCCATCCAAGTCTGGTGATCATCTCGGGCCGGTTGTGAACGCCAACCAATGGCACAAAATCCAAGACCTCATCGCTATTGGGGAAAAAACCGATGGCGCCCGTTTGGTGGCGGGCGGTCTTGGCCGTCCCGAAGGCCTGAACAAGGGGTTTTATATTCGCCCAACGGTTTTTGCCGATGTGCGCAACGATATGACCATCGCCCAGCAAGAAATCTTTGGCCCGGTTCTGGCGATGCTGCCGTTTGACACCGAAGAAGACGCCATCCAAATGGCCAATGACACGCGCTATGGCCTGACCAATTACGTGCAGACCCAAGACCTCACCCGGGCAAAGCGTGTCGCCCAAGCGATGCGCAGCGGTATGGTGGAAATCAATGGCCACAGCCGGGGCGGTGGAGCCCCATTTGGCGGTATGAAACAATCGGGAAACGGCCGCGAAGGCGGGTTTTGGGGCATCGATGACTTCCTTGAAACCAAGTCGATTGCCGGCTGGATTTCAGACGCCTGATCCCTGCCCCGCAGGTCACAAGAGAGGGCGAAGGGCTAAAATTCGGCTTTGGCGCGAAAACTTAGACCTTTGCCGCCATCAGGATGCTTGATCCGCAGCTCTTCGGAATGCAGCATCAGGCGATCATATTGCGCGGCCTCTCCTTCTGCATAGAGCGGATCCCCCAAGATGGGATGGCCAAGCGCCAACATATGAACACGCAACTGATGCGTCCGCCCCGTGCGCGGCGTCAGACGCACACGACTTTCGGTTTCGTTTTGACGCAACACCCGGTACTCGGTGATCGCAGCTTTGCCATTTTCATGATCCACCACCTGTCGTGGGCGATTGGGCCAATCCACAATCAGCGGCAACTCAATGGTGCCCGTCTTCGGGGTAAGCTGACCCTGCACCCGGGCAACATAGGTCTTTTTGGTGGTGCGCTTTTCAAACTGCATCGACAGGTGACGCTGCGCATGGGCCGTGAGGCCAAACACCATCACGCCAGAGGTGTCGCGATCCAGCCGGTGCACCAACAGGGCTTGTGGGAAAACCGCCTGCAACCGTGTGATCAAACAATCGGCCAAGTCTTCGCCGCGACCGGGCACAGACAAAAGCCCCGCAGGCTTGTTCAACACGACGATCTCATGATCTTCGTGCAGAAACTCGAGCGGCGTGTCGGGCGGGGTGTATGCTGTGCTCCAAACCATAGGGGCTGATTACGCCCCGATGTCGCGGGGCGCAAGCATGGCTCAGCTCTGAGAGCTCCGCAATTGGCGGATCAGCGACACAGTGTAGATCACCAAGGCTGCCCAGATCAGAGGAAACGCGATCATCCGGGCTTGGCCAAAGGGTTCGTCAAACAGGAAAACTGCCACCAGAAAGATCATGGTGGGCGCGACATACTGCAGAACACCGATTGTTGATAGCTTTAGCAACTTGGCGCCGTTGGCATAGATCATCAACGGTCCAGCGGTGACAAAACCTGTGCCAATCAACAGTGCCGTGGTGTTCATCTCTGTCCCAAAACTGCCTTGTCCCGTTGTCCCAAGATAGATCAGATAGCCCAGCGCAAAGGGCATCAGGATCAACACCTCAAGCAAAAAGCCTTGGTTCGGCCCAATGGGCAGTGACTTTTTGAAGAAGGCATAAAACCCCCAGCTGACGGTCAAACCAACCGCTGGCCAAGGCAGACTGCCCGCATCGACCCACAGCACAATGACCGCAGATCCCGCGAGGCCAACAGCAACCAATTGCGCGCGGGTTAAGCGCTCTCCGAGCAGCAGGGCGCCAAGGCAAACACTGAACAAAGGATTGATGTAATAGCCCAGCGCCGCATCCAACGCGCGATCCGCTGCGATGGACCAGACATAGATGCCCCAATTCACCGTCACCAAGGCCGCTGTCACACAGGCCATCGCCAAAACCCGAGGCGAACGCAATGCCTCCATAAGGGCCGAAGTCCGGCGCAGGATCAACAAGACCGCCGCCGCAATCGGCACCGACCAAATCACCCGATGCGCCACAACTTCGATTGCCGGAACATGCGACAGCAGCTTCATATAAAGCGGCAACACACCCCAAAGCAAATAGGCCGTCATCGCAAAGGCCAAGCCCTGCGGCGTGTCTTCGTTCTTTGGTTTTAGCGCGGTTTGGGACATTAGGACCTCTTGTGGGTGTCAGCCCGGATTCATGGCGGGCCCCATTCAGGCCCAATTAGTTCTGCGGCTGCGGCAGCCCATCAGAAATGTCGTAATAATCACCCTTGTCGGAGGTGAAGATATGCTTTTCCAGCTTTAGCCCGGTGGGCGCATCCAACGCTGACAAGGCAAAGCTGATATTTTTGTCGTACTCGGCGTTCCAAAACAGAAACGCCCCACAATTGCGGCAAATGCCACGTTGCACCGAGGCGCTCAGCTTCAGCCAATGCACATCACCGTCGATTTTCAGTGCTGTTTGCGGCACTTCGGCAGAGGCCCAAGCCAGCCCCGCCATCTTGCGACACTGGCGACAGTGACACGCAGAGACGTTCCGAGGTGCTTCTGAAACGACAAATGAAACCTGACCACAGGCGCATGACCCTTGATGCATTGGGGCCTCCAAATTCTACCCATCACAACTCTCAAAAGTGACTGGATAGTATTTGTCTCTGGCGTGCAAGCCCTCTTCGCCTAGCCCTGTGCAGGCACCGAAGAGAACACATTTGCCAAGATCGCCTCCAGCTGATCGGCGTCCTCTTGGGTAAAGGCGTCGGGTTGGTTGCTGTCGATGTCAAACACGCCAATCACGGCGCCGCTCTGGTCAAAAACCGGCAACACAAGTTCGGATTGGGTTGTGGTGGAACAGGCGATATGGCCGGCAAATGCATTCACATCCGCGATCAGTTGAACGGTCTCCAATCGCGCCGCTGCGCCACAGACACCGCGCGAAAACGGAATGACCAAACAACCATGCCCCCCTTGATAGGGGCCAATCTTCAGCAGTTCTGGTTCGGTGACACGGTAAAACCCGGTCCAATCAAACCGATCATCCGCATGATGCACCTCGCAAGCCACCGTCGCCATCAGCGCCACTGTGTCTGTCTCGCCTGCGGTCAATGCCGCCACCGTCTGTGCCAATGTGGCGTACTCAACCGTCATCGCTGTGACCTCCTCAATTGCGCGGAATTTTTCAAATTCCGTCCCGATTTCTTTCAGAAATCGTCGCCGCGTCAAGGCCGTTCTATTGCAAATGCAGTGCCTTCGCCGCCGCCAATACAAATGGCTGCGATCCCGCGCTTTAACCCACGCGTTTCCAAAGCATTCAGAAGGGTCACAATGATCCGCGCGCCCGACGCACCAATAGGATGCCCCAATGCACAGGCGCCCCCATTCACGTTCACCACATCGCGCGACACGCCCAATTCATGCATGAAGGCCATGGGCACCACCGCAAAGGCTTCGTTCACTTCCCACAGATCCACATCTTCGACCGACCAGCCCAATCGATCCAACAACTTGCGTGTTGCTGGGACCGGTGCTGTTGGGAACTTGGCGGGGGCATGCGCGTGGCTGGCGTGCCCCAATACCCGTGCGCGAATGTTCAGCCCCTGCGCCTCGGCATAGTCCTGAGATGACAGCACCAATGCCGCCGCCCCATCCGAAATCGACGAGGCGTTCGCAGCCGTGACCGTACCGCCTGACCGGAAGGCTGGCTTTAGCGTTGGGATCTTTTCGGGGCGGGCCTTGCCGGGTTGTTCGTCGGTGGTGATGATATGTTCACCGCTGCGATGGTGCAGCGTCACCGGAGTGATTTCGCTCTCAAACGCTCCTGAGCGCTCTGCGTCCAACGCATTGGACAGCGAAGCAAGCGCATATTGATCTTGGGCTTCGCGGGTGAACTGGAACGCCTCGGCGCAATCCTCAGCAAATGTGCCCATCAAACGACCTTTGTCATAGGCGTCCTCCAGACCATCAAGAAACATGTGATCAACCACTTGTTGATGTCCGATGCGGGCACCGCCGCGCATTTTGGGCAACAGGTAAGGCGCATTGGACATGCTTTCCATGCCCCCTGCGATCATGGTTTCTGCATGGCCCAAAGCGATCTGATCAACGGCCATCATTGCCGCTTTCATCCCCGATCCGCACATTTTGTTCAGCGTGGTTGCAGGCACCTCTTCGCCCAGACCCGCCGCAAATCCGGCTTGACGCGCGGGCGCTTGGCCCTGACCTGCGGGCAAGACACAGCCCATAAGGACTTCGTCGACCGTCTCAACCCGCGCATCCCCCAATGCGGCGCGAATCGCAGCGCCACCAAGGGTCGCCGCCTCTACACCGTCAAAAACCCCTTGGAACCCGCCCATTGGGGTCCGTGCCGCGCCAGAAATCACAACAGATCGCATCACAAATCCTCCTCTTTCCTGTCCCTGAATACCGAATGGTAAGGAATGCGGTCTAGCCTGTAGTTCTACTAACCTGACGCGGAGAACCCCATGGACATGTCGAGCAGCCGGGTTGGCGACACCCAAATTGTCGTCGTCGAAGAGGATCGGATTGATGCCGCCGTGGCAATTGCGTTCAAGGACACGATGCGTGATCTGACCGCCGATGGCGACCCCGTGGTCGTTCTGGATCTGAAATCGGTCAACTTCATTGATTCCAGCGGGCTTGGCGCCATCGTGGCGGCTATGAAGTTGTTGGGGCAACAACGCCAGCTGCATCTTGCCGCGTTGATGCCCAATGTCGAAAAGGTGTTCCGCCTAACGCGCATGGACACCGTTTTCAAAATTCACACCTCAGTTGATGATGCGTTGAACACGAATGCTGGCTGAAAAAGGGGGCACTGCGCAACAAAGGGTATCATTTCCCATGCCACCAGACTCTCAAATTCACCTGCACTTTATCAGCAGCGAACTGGCGGTCCGCCAATCTCTGACTCGTCTGATGACCCAACTGCGCAAAACCCGTCTGTGCGAAGACGATTTGGGGCGGGTGGAATTGATGTTGGCGGAGGTGCTGAACAATGTTGTCGAACACGCCTATGGGGCTGGCGCCTATGGACCTGTGGATCTGACCTGTGACCTGTTCGAAGATGTTCTAAAGCTGGTGGTTGTCGATCAAGGTCGCGACCTGCCCTCAGACATGTTCCAACCGCGCGAATTTGCGGATCCCACCCAAATGTCAGATGACCTGCCCGAAGGTGGCTGGGGGTGGACCTTGATCCAAAGCTTGGCCAAAACAATCAGCTATACCCGGCAAGAGGATGTGAATGTCCTTACGTTGACGCTCGACGTTGATACCCCGCAAGCTGCAATTGGTTAACGCATTGCCCCGCAATTGCCACAGTTCGCTCAAACTCGCGCCTGAATGTTCCAGCAAAACTGATCTTGTAGCTGCAAAGGCTTCCCTCGGTGTCATGTCGTTTAGCCCCCACCCAGTGCATGACACCGAGGCCTTTGCACATTCCCCCCTCTTGCACTCCGAAAATTCTGCCGTAGTCTCTGCCGATCAATTGGAGGATACATATGCGCGATTTTCACCTTCCCGGACGCTCGGCGGTTTACGCGTCAAACGGCATGTGTGCGACATCCCACCCCTTGGCGGCCAAAACCGCCATCGATGTGTTGGAACGGGGAGGCAACGCCATGGATGCCGCAATCGCTGGCGCGGTGCTGCTTGGCCTGTGTGAACCTCAGATGACGGGCATTGGCGGTGATTGTTTTGTTCTGATGTCTCCAGCGGGCAGCGACGAAATCCACGCCCTCAATGGGTCAGGCTGTGCAGCTCAGGCGGCCGATGCGGCGACTTTGCGCGCCCGAGGGTTGGATAAGATACCAACCTATGGGGCGGACGCGGTGACAATCCCGACGGCGATTGACGCGTTTTGCACCCTGTCTGAAAAATACGGGCAACTGGGTTTGGACGCCCTACTTGCGCCGACCATTCACTATGCCGAAGCGGGTGTGCCGGTTGCCCCGCGGGTGGCGTTTGATTGGGCCAACTCTGCGCAAACCCTGCAAAACCACGGAAAAACGCACTATCTGCTGGCAGGCGTCGCACCCAAAGTGGGTCAACTGTTTCGTGCCCCAGGTCAAGCCGAGGTGCTGAGACGCGTGGCCAAAGACGGTCGCGATGCGTTTTATACCGGTGAAATTGCCGAAGATATGCTGGCCGCTGTGCAAGAATTGGGCGGCCCTCATCAACTGGAAGATTTTGCCGCAGCCGCTTGCCTTCAGACAACGCCGATCAGTGGCCATTACAACGGAGTTGATCTTGTCGAGCACCCGCCAAATGGCCAGGGGGCAACGGCCATTTTGATGCTGAATATTCTGTCGCATTTTGATCTGCCCGCGATGGATCCTCTGGGTAGCGAACGCGCCCATATCGAAGCTGAGGCAGCCAAATTGGCCTATGATGCCCGCAATCGATTGCTGGCAGATCCCGACCAAACCACACGCCTCGAACATATGCTGTCGATGGACACTGCCGCCAAATTGGCCGCGCTGATCGATCCGAAAAAGGCCATGATCGCCGCTGCCCCGCTCACCGAATCCGTCCACAAAGATACGATTTACATCACGGTGGTCGACAAAGACCGCATGTCCGTTTCTCTGATTTACTCGATCTTTCATGGCTTTGGCTCGGGTATTGCGTCGGAAAAATTTGGCATCTTGCTGCAAAACCGAGGCGCGGGCTTTACCCTTGAGGAAGGTCATCCAAACGAGTTGAAGGGCGGGCGACGTCCGATGCACACCATCATTCCGGGGATGCTGCGCCAAAACGGCAAAGTCATCATGCCCTTTGGTGTGATGGGGGGGGCCTACCAACCCAATGGGCACGCGCGATTTGTGTCAAATCTGGTGGATCACGACATGGAGCTGCAAGCCGCCATCGATTTGCCACGCTGCTTCAGCGATGCTGGCACGTTGAACATGGAAAGAGGCTATGGGGATGCTGTGCGCCAAGAGCTTAGCGATCTGGGCCACACCGTCGCGACACTTGACGGCCCGATCGGCGGAGCGCAAGCGATCCTGATTCGGGAAGATGGAGTGCTGGAAGGCGCATCTGATGCGCGCAAAGACGGGTGTGCTTTGGGCTACTAAGCCCATCGCAGCCGGATCAATTCAGCTGGAAATGCAGCGGATAGTGACCATCTTCGAACGGGCCAAACAGGTCTGGGATGTCTGGATGGCTGACGGGCTCACCCGAGTAGTCCGCCACCAGATTCTGCTCTGAGACGTAAGCCACGTAGTAGCTTTGGTCATTTTCTGCCAGCAGATGGTAAAACGGTTGGTCCTTTGAGGGGCGCGCCTCTTCGGGGATCGAGCGGTACCAATCGTCGGTGTTGTTGAACCGAGGATCCACATCAAACACCACACCGCGGAACGGGTGTTTCTTGTGGCGCACAACTTGGCCCAGATGATATTTCGCACGTGTTTTCAGCATAGTCTTGCAGCCCTCATACCTTAGGGATAGACCTTTTGTCGGGCAGATGTCCATGATTTGTCATGAATTCTCGGGGAAACAGTCTGTGAACCTTGTCGGCACAGTATTAGAAATCACAGCGCCAGTTTTCCTGCTTGCTGCGATTGGTTTCACATGGGTGAAGGCCGGATTCGAGTATCGCGTTCGATTTGTCACGCAATTGGCAATGACGCTGTCGGTCCCCTGTCTGATTTTTACGGCATTGATGAAAACCGAAATCGCCCCTGAGGCGCTGACCACTGTGACGGTGGCCGCGTTCTTGGCGTTTGTAGCGATTTCGATCATTGCATTCGCGCTGATGAAACTGGGGCGCTTGAATGTGCGCACCTATTTGGCCCCCATCATCTTTGGCAACACCGGCAATATCGGCTTGCCGCTGGCCTATTTTGCGTTTGGCGAAACTGGGCTTGGGTATGCAGTGGTTGTCTTTGCTGTGATGGCCATCTGGTCTTTTACCTTTGGGGTATGGCTGGTGGCTGGTGGCGGATCTCTTACCAAGGTGATCAAAGAGCCCTTGGTTGGGGCGACCATTTTGGGCGGTCTCTTTCTGTGGCAGGGCTGGCAAACCCCCACGTTTTTGACCAACGCGCTTGAGCTTGTCGGTCAAATGGCGATTCCTATGATGCTGATCACATTGGGTGTTGCGGTTGCCCGTTTGTCACCGGCGCATTTGGGGCGCGCGATTTGGTTGTCGCTGGCCAAGCTGATCATGTGTTTTGGCACCGCTTGGGCAATTGGCCGCCTATTTGAATTGGATGACATCGCTTTTGCGGTTTTGGTGCTGCAACTGTCGACGCCCGTGGCTGTAACCTCTTATCTTCTTGCGGAAAAATACGGTGCAGATGCTGAATCCGTCGCCGGTTTGGTGGTGGTTTCAACCCTGCTTTCCATTGTTGCATTGCCCGCAATGTTGGCGATTTTGCTGTAATGTGATCGCACGGGCATTTGCACCCCGGTTTGATTAAGCTAAACTATAAAAAAACAAACGAAAGCGAGAGGCAGATGAGCAGAACTCTTCGCGCAATGGTCTTATTTTTGGTGCTGGCATCCTGTGGTGGCGGAAACTTTTCTGCGCCCCGGAATCTGGAAAACGCCTGTTCCATTCTAAGCCAGCGCCCAAAATACGCCCGCGCCTTTAAGGCCGCAGAACGCCGTTGGGGCGTTCCTGTGCACGTGCAAATGGCCACAATCTATCAAGAGAGCAAGTTTATCGGCAACGCGCGCACCCCGTTCCGCTATGTCGCGGGTGTGATTCCGATGGGACGGCAAAGCTCGGCGTATGGCTATTCTCAGGCGCTGGATGGGACGTGGGATCAATACGAAAAAGAGACCCGCAGCTTTGGCGCGCGGCGTGACAACATCTATGATGCCGCTGATTTCATTGGCTGGTACATGAACAAAACACGCGACACCAATGGCATCTCATTGAATGACGCCAAGAACCAGTACCTAGCCTATCACGAAGGCCATACTGGCTATGCGCGCGGTTCTTACAATCGCAAAAGCTGGTTGGTGCGCATCGCAAATGAAACAGAACAACGCGCAGCCAACTATCAAGCGCAACTGCGCAGCTGTCGCCGCTAAGCGGAGCGGCTTAAAGGATCATTGGCGGCGTTGAATTTCGGCGCCAATGTCAAAAACCGAATTCCGTATCGTCAATCCGGTTTCCATTGCCCCCAATACAACTGTTGTCGCCGATCCCACTTCATCCGTCACAATCCACTGACGCAATTGAACCGGATTATCTGTGAACACCATTTGAATGGTGCCGAGTTCAGGGTTGTTTGGATCCTGCGCGACCAACGTCGTGGCATTGCCATCAAACTCGTGACCAATGACGGTGTTGTTCTGTGTCAGATCCACGTCACGGGCCAAGATCAGCCATAGCGGCGTGCGTTTCAGCGGATAGGTTTCTGGCTGTGGATCACCTTTGGGATCAAAGATCGCCACAGAACGGGCACTGGCCAACACCAAGGTGCCATCGCCTTTATACTCGAACCGCATTTTCCACGGCCGCTTGATCATCAAGGTTCCCGCCGAAATAGATCCATCACCGTTGATCTGGGTAAAGCCAGCCTGAGCTGTTTTCAGATCTTCGAAGTATTTGTTGAGAGTTTGCAATGAAATTTTCTCTGCCGCAAACGCTGGCAGGGAAAGCGCCGTCAAAACGGCGGTGGCCACAAAGGTCCGGAACATAGGTTTCATACCCTTAGATTAAGCATTTTTTGCGCCAAGTGCAGCCCGCCAAGCCTCACAAACCCGCGAGAGGCGGAAATTGGCCCAGATGTCCGGGCCAATGAATCAGTGTTGTTCGGGCACCAAAACTTCTCGCTTGCCGACGTGGTTGGCGGTTGAAACCACCCCTTCGTCTTCCATTTGCTCCACCAAGCGTGCCGCTTTGTTATAGCCGATTGCAAGCTTGCGCTGGATATAAGAGGTCGAGCATTTACGATCCTTGATCACGATCGCAACCGCTTGATCATAAAGCGCATTTTCGCCCGTCGTATTGCCACCTAACCCCAGAACGGCGTCTATATTGTCGGCCTTTTCATCCGAAGGACCTTCGACAACGCCGCCAACATAATCCGGCAGGCCTTGCGATTTCAGGTGGTTCACGATTTCTTCGACTTCTTCATCCGACACAAAAGGTCCGTGACAGCGCGTGATCTTTGCGCCGCCCGCCATGTACAGCATGTCCCCCATGCCCAAAAGCTGCTCTGCGCCCATCTCTCCGAGAATGGTGCGACTGTCGATCTTTGAGGTCACTTGGAACGAAATACGGGTCGGGAAGTTCGCTTTGATCGTTCCGGTGATCACATCAACAGAGGGGCGCTGTGTGGCCATAATCAGGTGAATACCCGATGCGCGTGCCATTTGCGCCAGACGTTGAATGCAGGCTTCGATTTCTTTGCCCGCCACCATCATCAGGTCGGCCATTTCGTCAACCACCACCACAATGTAGGGCATTTTGACGGGTTGGATTTCTTCGGTTTCAAACATCGGTTCGCCGGTTTCATCCTCAAACCCTGTTTGAACCGTCCGGCTGAAGGTTTCGTTCTTTGCCAGCGCATCCGCCACACGGCTGTTGTAGCCGTCGATATTGCGCACGCCCATTTTGGACATCTTGCGATAACGCTCTTCCATTTCCCCCACGACCCATTTCAAGGCAACCACAGCCTTTTTCGGATCGGTCACAACAGGGGATAGCAGATGCGGAATACCGTCATAGACCGACAGTTCCAGCATCTTGGGATCAATCATGATCATGCGGCAGTCCGCAGGCGTCAGACGATACAACAGCGATAGAATCATCGTGTTGATCGCCACCGACTTACCCGAGCCTGTGGTCCCGGCAATCAGCAAGTGAGGCATCTTGGCAAGGTTGGCCACCATCGAGTCGCCGCCAATGTCTTTGCCCAACGCCAGAGGCAGCTTCATATTGCTGTCGCCAAAGTCACGCGAAGACAGGATCTCGCGCAGGACCACTTTCTCGCGATTCTCGTTTGGCAATTCGATGCCAATCACGCTGCGGCCCGGAACGGTCGACACACGCGCAGACAGCGCACTCATCGAGCGCGCGATATCATCCGCCAAACCAATCACGCGGCTGGCCTTCAAGCCCGGCGCAGGTTCAAGTTCATACATGGTCACAACAGGACCCGGACGCACGCTGACGATCTCGCCGCGCACACCATAGTCATCCAGCACGTTTTCCAACATGCGGGCGTTCTCTTCCAAGGCTTCATCGCTCAGATGATGGCGCTGAATAGCCGTTGGGCTGGACAGCAGGCTAAGGGGCGGCAGTTCGTATTCAACTTGGTTTTCTTCGAACTGTAGCGATGGCTGAGCTTCGGCTTTGGCCTGTGCTGATGGCTGAACCGGGCGTCGGTTCAGATGTTGCACCACCTTCTTGGCCTCGGGCATGGGCACGGGGCGCAGCGGCGCGGCCACTTCTGGCACATAATCTTGGGTCAGTTCTTCTGCGACGGGTTCGTCATACTCAGGCTCAGCGCCATAGCCCGAAGCCAGAACATCTTCTTGCGGCACAGCTTCGGCAAAGGGGGCGGGATCAGCTTCGGGAACCGGGGCATACTGCTCCACCGGGGTCGCCGCTTGCTCCATAAAGGGCATTGGATCCACAGGGGCCTGCACGGCCGGCGCTGCAACAGGAGCAGCCGGTAGGCGTGTCGCCACAAGAGGACGGCTCGAGGCGGCAACACCTGCCGTCATCGGAGGTTCAGGTGGCAATCCTGAATGAGGTTGATGCGCATCCAAAACCAAGGGGTCGGGTCCGCGGCCTCGTCCTTTGGTCAAAGGCGCAGGGTCTGGGGCAGCCACAACAGGGGCCGGCACCGCACGGTTCTTGATCGCGTCGGCAATCTTGGATTTGATCCGATCATCACCGGGCACCTGAAGTTCAGGGAACGAATGATCATGTTCGATCATCTCAGGTTCCGGCATTTCCACAGGTTCCGCACGACGGATGAGACTTGGCACCCGCTTTAGGAAACTGGTCTTTTCCTCTTCATAGGGTTCGTCGTCCATCAGATCGTCATCAGCGTCTTGCCAATCCGGTTCACCAGCCCAGGCAACAGACCCGGTGTCAGCGGCGGGATCACGGCGGCGGGCTTGCATGTTCTGTGCGGCACTCAGCGCGCCGTTGGCACCACGGCCCAACAGTTTCAAACCTGTGGCATAGGTCATGATCACACCCACCAACAAGAAGCGGGCGATCCACTTAAGTTCCTCTTTAGAGAACCCAAGAACAACGGTGGCGAGACCAAGACAGATCACGGCAAACAGCAAAGAAACAACTTTGATCCCAACGGCCATGCTCATGGGCATCATGTGCAACATTCCACCCAAGACCATGTCGCCAAATTTACCGCCCAAGCCGTACTCTGGGGACCAGTTGTCACCGGGCACCAATGTCGACGCATAGATAGAAGTCGCAAAAATCAAGATCGGCAGAAAGATCGCACGCCATGCACGCGAAACACCGCGATGCAGAATCAGCCGTCCGCCCCAGACCATCAGGCCCAGCACAATCACCCAGCTGCCCTTGCCCAAGATGACATAGAGCAACGCAGAGATTGACGCCCCGGTGCGGCCAAAGAGGTTCTGCACCGGGCCATCGCTGGCTAGAAAAATGGACGGATCGTCCGGGTTGTAGGTATACACCATGGCCGTCACAGCCAGCCCGACCAACACCAGCGCAATGCCCAAAAGCTCTTGCCCGCGTTTTTCGATTGCTGCCTGCATATCGCTGTCAAAAAGCGGATCTCGTCCGCGTGCCTGATACGCCATATCTGCCCTCGTTCACTAACCGTAGATGCAGTCACGCAAAGCAATAAGCCCGCGCCGCATCTCTTCTTTTGGAGCCACCATCGCGGCCCGGATGTATTTCTTACCGGGGTTTAACCCATCCACTTCGCGCGCCAGATAGCCACCGGGCAACACCCGAACCCCTGTTTCGCGCCATGATTTCAGTGCCGCGGCTTCGCCGTCTTCGACGGGCAGCCACAGGAAAAACCCTGCTTCGGGGCTGTGATAGCCCGGCAGACCCGAAAAGATCTCATCGGCCACCTTAAACTTCTCATGATAGAGCTTACGGCTTTCGATCACGTGGTTCTCTTCGGCCCAGACCGCCTGCGCGACACGCTGCAATGGCAGTGGCAGCGGCGATCCGGAATAGGTCCGCAGCTGTTTGATGTGGCGGATATTTTCTGGACCGGCCGCAACAAACCCCGACCGCAGGCCGGGCATGTTGGAGCGCTTGGACAACGAATGAAAAATCAGGACCCGCTCTGGATCAGCGCCAAGATCACGCGCAACTTGCAGCGCCCCAACAGGCGCCCCATCGCGATAAATCTCCGAGTAGCACTCATCCGCAAACACACGGAAATCATACTTTTCAGCCAAGCGGATCAAATCCGCCCAATAGTCGAAACTGGCAATGGTGCCCTGCGGGTTGGCGGGCGAACACAGATAGACCGCCGCCGTCCGGTTCAGCGTCTCTTCGGGCAGGTTCACATAATCCGGCAAAAACCCGGTCTCTTCGGTGGCGGGCACCAAAACGGGCTCTGCGCCAACCGACAAAGCGGCAACCATGTACACTTGGTAAAACGGGTTGGGCATCAAAACGACAGGTTGTTGGCCGTTTTTGGTTTCCGGCACCAAGGCCATCACCGCGTTGTACAGACCTTCACGCGTGCCATTCAGCGCCATGATTTCGGTCTCTGCGTCCAAGCCAACCTGATAGCGTCGCTGGACCCAATGCGCGATCTCTTGGCGCAACTCAAGTGCGCCTTCGTTGGGGGGATATTTCCCAAACCCATCGATATTGTCAGCCAGAACACGCGAAACCCACTCGGGGAATTCATGCTTTGGCTCGCCGATTGTCATATGCACAACGTCACCGCCCGGCGCATGGCTATCAAGCAATGTGCGCAAACGTGGAAATGCATAAGCGGGAAGGTTCGAAAACCGCTCAGGATACATCAATACTGCCTCAGATTACGGGATCGTTTTCGCCCCGCTTTTTGTCAGAGTACCGAAGAGCAAGACTTTCGTCCAGTTTCTTGCCGCTTTGGGGCAACAGGATGTGACCTTTTTGACGACGCGCTTTGGTCGCTATGCACGCAGAACCGGCTCCATTGCAGCGGCAACACGCAACAGTTTCTCTTCTTGGAAAGGCAATCCGTTGACCAACAATCCACAGCTTGGCACGCCGGTGGGCAGCGAAATGCCACAGCCCCCCATCAAGTTGCCGATCCGGGTATTGCGCAGCGCCAGCAGGTTTTCGGTGATGTAGTATTCATCATCGCGCATCAGGCGTTCAATGTTGGGCGGCAGAATCGGGGCCGTCGGACACAAGATGCCATCAAACCCAGCAAGGCGTGCATTCCATTGGGCCCGCAGCCTTTCTAGCTTTTGCCACGCGGCCACGTAATCGGCCGCCAAATAGTCAGCCCCACTGCGGAAACGTTCCAAAATTTTGTCAAACATCAGATCGGGCTGAGCTTCGATTTGCGGGCCCCAAGTGCCATAGGCCTCGGCGGTGTAAAGAATACCCGCCAAATCCATCGCTTCAATCACTTCAGGCGTCTCAACGGGCTCTAGGATGGCGCCTGCGTCTTTCAATTTGTCCAAGCTTTGCTCAAAGGCTTTTTGTGGCTCTGGGCGCAGATCATCCAATGCCATTGTATGCAGCACTGCAAACCGCTTGCCCGCCAGCGCAGCACCTCGCAGATCCACCGGCTTTTTGCCTTCCAGCGCCGATAGCATCAAGGCCGCGTCTTCGACGCTGCGCCCGATTGGCCCTACGGTGTCAAACCGCGCGCACAACGCCACAACACCTTCCAGTGACACCCGATCAGAGGTCGTCTTAAGACCCACAAGGTCGTTCCATGCCGAAGGTATCCGCACCGATCCCCCCGTATCAGACCCTACTGAGCTGGCCGCCAACCCAAACGCCACAGATGTCGCAGACCCCGACGAAGAGCCGCCAGACACCGCCTCTAGGTCGTTAACGCACGGCGGGGTTTCGGTGACCGGGTTCAATCCCAGCCCTGAAAAGGCCAATTCACTCAGATGGGTTTTGCCAAGACAAACCAGCCCCAGCGCCGTGGCGTTGCGCAACACTTTGGCATCAGCCGTGGGTGTGCGCCCTGCAATCAAGGCAGAGCCTGCTTCGGTCGCCACATTGGCCGAATCAAACAAGTCCTTCCAACTGATGGGGACGCCATCCAGCAACGACAGCCGTTGCCCAGTTTTGGCACGTTCCGAAGCGGCAGCCGCCTCGCTCAGGGCACGCTCAGCCGTGACACGCGCATAAATCCGTTGGCCCAAAGGGTGGGCTTCGATCGCATCAAGATAAGACTGGGTCAGCGCCAGAGGGTCAATCTCACCCGCGGCAATGCCACGTCCCAAATCGGCGGCGGTTTGGCTTTTCCAGTCTTGCATCGTGATCTCCTTGGTTTTGGCGACGGTAGCGGCAGTGCAACGCATGGACAATCCCGTTTCCAAACGCATATTGAGTCCCATGGAACATGAAAGCGATATCGTGATTGTCGGAGGCGGGCTGAACGGCCCCACTTTGGCCTTGGCATTGGCCCAATCGGGCTTTTCTGTAACGATTGTGGATGCTGTTGTTCGCGCCACGCAAACGGCACAGGATTTTGATGGCCGCTCTTATGCACTGGCGCTGGCCTCTGTGCGCTTGCTGGACAACCTTGGCCTCTGGGAAGACCTCGCGCCCCATAGCCAAGCCATGCTTGAGATCAAAGTCAGCGATGGCCGCGCCGGTGATGGTGTGCTGTCCCCGTTTTTCCTCCATTTCGATCACACTGAGATCGAAGAAGGTCCAATGGGCCATATGCTCGAGGACCGCTACCTGCGTCGTCGTTTGGCCACAGCGGTGGATCAGCAGGCCAATATCACGCTGCTAGAGGGTGAAACCGTTGTTGATCAGGCGGCACACGCCAAAGGCGTCACCGCAACCCTGTCCTCTGGACGCCAGCTGACAGCGCGATTGCTGATTGGTTGCGATGGGCGCATGTCTGGCACGGCCTCCCGCGCCGGCTTGAAACGCAATGGCTGGGACTATGGTCAAACCGCGTTGGTTTGCGCGATTGATCACGCTGTGCCCCACGCCGGCACCGCTCATCAATTCTTTATGCCTCCGGGTCCCTTGGCGATTTTGCCTCTCCCCGGCAATCAAAGCTCGATTGTCTGGTCTGAAACCCATGCAAATGCCAAAGCCTTCAATGCCCTGCCAGACGCCGAATACCTGCAAATTCTGCGACCACGCTTTGGCGATTTTCTGGGGGAAATCGCGCTGGCAGGCAAACGCTTCACCTACCCGCTGTCGCTCTCGCTGGCCGAAAGTTTTGTCGCAGAGCGCGTGGCGCTGGTTGGCGACGCAGCCCATGGCATGCATCCCATCGCTGGGCAGGGCCTGAACGCTGGCATGCGCGACATCGCAGCCTTGGTTCAAACACTGAAAGACGCCCAAAAGCGCGGCGAAGATTTCGCCTCATCTCTGGTACTGGATCGCTATCAACAATGGCGCCGGTTTGACACCTCCAGTCTTGCTTTGGCGACCGACCTGACAAACAAGCTGTTTTCCAACGACAATCCGCTGCTGCGCCTGACGCGTGATATCGGCATGGGGGCCATCAATGCCATTCCGTCCCTACGCCGGAGCTTTATCCGCGAAGCCGCTGGCCTCACGGGTGACCTGCCCGATCTGATGCGCTGACCTCTCCAAACGCCCCCACCCGAGGACAAGGCCAAAGGCCGCAGGACGAGATATTCTGCGCAGGCCGCATGGCCTGCTCCGCCCAACAGCCTCCCCCCCTGACGCCTCCCCCTGGCAGCCTTCTTCGACACTCTGCCAGGGACATGGCATGTGCCAAACAAAAAGCCCCGCCAAATTGGCAGGGCTTTTCAAATTCATGATCCAACAAACTTAAGAGTCGTTGGATTCCTTGGCGCGCTTTTTGACTGGCGCCCAAATCCGTTTGTTGGTCAGATACAACAGCACCGACAACAGCGTCAGGAACAACACCGCCACAAAGCCCGTTTGCTTGCGCGCCATCATCTTAGGCTCAGCCGTCCACATCATGAAGGCCGCAACATCTTCGGCTTCGTGGTGCAGATCGGTTGAGTGCCCATCAGCAAATTCTACGTCGTCGCCATAAAGAGGCGGCGCCATAGCGATCCAGCCACCTGGGAACGCTGTGTTTTCATAGAACGTGGTGCCCGCTTCTTCTTTTTCTTTGCCGGTGTAGCCGGTCAAGATCGAAGCGATATACTCTGATCCACCCATGCCTTTGATGAACTGGTTGATACCAGACCCTTCAGGACCGTGGAAACCCGCACGCGCCTTGGCCATCAAAGACAGGTCAGGGGCGTTTGGATCACCCGATGGCGGAAAGAAATCCGCCGGGGTGCGTGGACGATCGTCTTCCAACACTGGGTCATAGATATCCATTTGTGCCGCATAGGCGCGCACCTGATCCTCGGGCAGCTGCGGGCCACCTTCGTCAGCAAGTGTGCGGATCGGCACAAATTTCATTCCGTGACAGGCCGAACAAACTTCGGTGTAGACCTGAAGCCCACGTTGCAGCTGCATTTGGTCAAAGGCACCAAATGGGCCTTCGAACGAAAACTGCGTGTCGTGGATGTGGCTTTCGCCACCCGCGGCCAACGTGCTTCCTGCCGAAAGGGTCAGGGCGGCAACTGCGGTAATCGCAAGTTTCTTAAGCATTATTCCCTAGTCCTTCTTATTCAGCAGGTTTGCTGTATTTGTTGTTGAAATCGGCCTCGATGGTTTCAGGCGCTTCTTCTGGTTTCTCGATCACGCCCAGCAAAGGCAGGATGACGAGGAAGTAAGCGAACCAATAGGCAGACCCAATCAACGAAATGGTCGAATACGGAGGCTCAGCAGGCATCGCACCGGCCCACATCAGAACGATGAAGTCCAGAACCAGCAGGCGGAACCACCATTTGAACATGGGGCGATAGCGGCCCGAACGTACGCGGCTTGTGTCCAACCATGGAACCAAAGCCATCACAGCGATCGCACCAAACATGGCCAGAACCCCAAAGAATTTGGCGTCAACAATGCCGCCAGTGATCCAGCTGGTGAACATCACAACCCAGACATCACCGGTAAAGGCGCGCAGGATCGCGTAGAATGGCAAGAAGTACCACTCAGGCACAATATGTGCAGGTGTCGCCAGAGCGTTGGCTTCGATGTAGTTGTCTGGGTGACCAAGATAGTTGGGCATAAAGCCAACAACCGCAAAGAACACAACCAGAACGATCACAAGACCCAAGAAGTCTTTGATCACAAAGTATGGCCAGAACGGCAGCGTGTCTTTTTCAGCTTCTTCTTTGGACCCTTTGCGCACATCAACACCGGTTGGGTTGTTGTTGCCTGTGGTGTGGAACGCCCAGATGTGAACGATCACAAGACCGGCAATCACAAATGGCAGCAAATAGTGCAGTGAGAAGAAACGGTTCAGCGTGGCGTTGTCCACCGCAGGTCCGCCCAGCAACCAAGTCTGGATGGATTCACCGATGAACGGGATCGCACCAAACAGGCCGGTGATCACAGTCGCACCCCAGAAGGACATTTGCCCCCAAGGCAGAACGTAACCCATAAAGCCAGTCGCCATCATCAGCAGGTAAATGATCATCCCGATGATCCATGTCACTTCGCGTGGCGCTTTGTAGGAACCATAGAAAAGACCGCGGAAGATGTGGATGTAGACTGCAAAGAAGAACAGCGACGCGCCGTTCATATGCAGGTAGCGCAGCATATAGCCGCCATTCACATCGCGCATGATGTGTTCAACACTGGCAAAAGCCATGTCAACATGCGGGGTGTAGTGCATCACCAAAACGATACCGGTGACGATCTGCAAAGCGAGGCAGAAAGCCAAAACAATACCCCAGATCCACCACCAGTTCAGGTTCTTTGGTGTTGGGATCATGATGGTGTCATAGAGCAAACCCACAACTGGCAAGCGGCTGTGAAGCCACTTTTCAGCGCCAGTCTTAGGTTCGTAATGGTCGTGTGGAATTCCAGACATGTTACGCTTCCTTAGCCCAGCTTAAGTGTGGTTTCGTCTTCGAAGACGGCGATAGGCACATCCAGGTTCCGCGGTGCGGGACCTTTGCGGATACGGCCTGATGTATCGTAGTGAGACCCGTGGCATGGGCAGAACCAACCACCAAAGTCACCAGCGCCATCACCGATAGGCACACAGCCCAGGTGGGTACAGACACCGATCATCACCAACCATTCGCCGGCTTCGTCCATGCTGCGGTTTTCATCCGCGGCGTCGGTGCCTGGCTTGTTGGCGTTTTGGCTTTCTTGGTCGATAGACAATTCTTCAACCGCAACAGCGCGCGCTTGGGAAATTTCTTCTTCGGTCCGGCGACGGATGAAGACGGGTTTACCCAGCCATTTCACAGTCATCTGCGTGCCCGGCGCAACATCCGACACGTCAACGCGAATCGATGCCAGCGCCTTAACGTCGGCGGATGGGTTCATTTGATTGACCAGCGGCCAGACGGCGGCACCTGCGGTTACGGCCCCGGCACCAGCCGTGGCGTAATACAGGAAGTCCCTGCGGGTGCCTTCGTGATCTTCTGCTTGGGACACGAGGTTATCTCCATTCTTAAGCCAGAGCGGCTATACAGATTTGGACCGCGCAAGCGCAGCCTTTCCGAGCCGGTATTTAGCGGGGGATTCACGCCCAGTCCAGCAGACAATGCCGCGCAGGGGTTGCACAATCGTCACAGGTGCTTAAGTGTCGCGGTTGTGATTGGCCATTTTGCCCATATCTGACACCATTATTCGCATTACTCAAAAAAAACGGACACGACATGTCACGCACGCTGATCCCCTCAGCCGCTTTGGCCATTGCATTTGCCACAGCTGCCGCCGCCGAAACAGAAATTAGCCTGTATTCGGGATGGCAAACTTCACCTCATAGCCGAATCTCTGGAACTATTGCGACAGGGACAAGCGCTGGTCCGGTGGACAAATTGATCGGCTGGGACGGCCGATCCTTTGACATGCCGCCCTATTACGGGGCGCGCGTCACCTTTTGGAACGACCGCAACACAGGGTGGGGTTTCGAATTCACCCACGACAAAGCCTATGCTGGTGACGACATGCTGCCCGAGTTCAGCAAGTTGGAGTTCACTGATGGCCACAACATCATCACCGTGAACTACTCTAAGCGCTGGCCGGGCAAGTGGAACAAATTCACCCCCTATGTCAGCGGCGGTGTCGGTGTGGCCTTGCCACATGTTGATATTACCCCAACCAGCGGCACCCCAACCTATGAATATCAGCTGACCGGGCCTGCAGCTCGTTTGACGGCGGGTGCCAGCTATCGCTTTAACGACCGCTGGAGCGCTTTTTCGGAATACCAATTCACCATTTCCGAAAATGACGTCAGGCTGACAGGTGGCGGTGATTTGAACACTCGCATCATCACCAATGCGTTGAACGTCGGCGTAAGTATCGGTTTCTAAACAAAAAGGCCGTGCCAGATTTTTTTGGCACGGCCTTTTTTTCAGGCGGGGACGGTGGCCGTCATGCTGGGGCGATCGGCAAAAACCGCATACCAATCATCCAAAGCATCATTCCCTTTGCGCCAAACACGATCAGGCAGACGGAAATCAAGATAGGCCAAGGCACAGCCAACCGCGATTTGACCAATGTTTAGCGGCCCGTTCAAATGCCCCATCCAAGTGTCGCCCAGCGCGGCAACACCGCGTTCCACCTTGGCCCATTGCGCATCCAACCATCCTTCGTCGATCAGATGAGCCGGGCGCAGACGTGTTTCCATCACAATTTGCACCGCCGCATCCATGATCGCATCTGCCGCCGCTTCGAGGGCCAAAAGTTCCCAGCGATCCCGCTGAGAATAAAGCGAGCCACCGGCACGATCATCAAAATACTGGCAAATCACCCGGCTATCGCTCAGCGTTGCCTGACCCTCGCGCACCAATGCGGGGATTTTGCCGATGGGATTGGCCGCAATCACAGAATCGGGTGTATTCAGCGGCGTGGTTGCCACCGAAACCAATTCGACATCATCGCTTTGCCCAGTTTCCGCCAGCACAATCAGAACTTTGCGCACATAGGGTGACGTCGTAGAGGATATCAGTTTCATCGTAGCGAACTCCTTTAAGGTGATTCTGGGCGTTAGGCCCCTTCGGGCAGAGTGCGCATCAAAGCTGCCATTGTGGCCAGCTCAGATCCGATGCCATCGGTTTCAATATGATCAGCCGCCGCCAAGCGAGCGGCCTCGGGTTTGTGTTGCGCCAATTTCCACGTGCCCTGCACATCAGTGATTCGCATTTTTGCGGGCACAATCATTCGCATCATCCGCGCTAGCGCGTCATCAGGCATTTTTGTGCTTTTCCAAATCGGCTTCGGCTCCAGACGCTCTTCAAAAGTATCAGACAAACGATCAATCACACCGCGTAGCTGATCCTGCGCCAACACTTCTGCTTGGCCCGACAGGTGCACCGCCACATAGTTCCAAGTGGGCACCTGATCATCAACACCATACCAATCCGGTGACAGATAACTGTGCGTGCCCGACACCGCGATTTTGGCCGGACGGGCCGTTTTGAGGCTGCGCGCAATTGGGTTCGAACGGACCATGTGGAAAAACAGATCCTCGCCGTCGATATAGAACGGCAGATGCGCCATCAACGGCATGCTATCGGCATCACCTACCGCAAGGATTCCAAACCCCTTGTCGGCGGCAAATTTGAGGTTGTCTGCCTGTGAAGCGCCACGAAAGGCTGGATTGGGATGCATAAGAGTCTCCTGATTTGATCGGCAAGGTTCCTTAAGCGCCAGGGATTGGCAAGTAAAAGACGTTCCCCCTTGACGACAACCGTGGAATAGCCTTAATGTTAGCGCTAACGGAATCACTTTGAGGCCGAGCCCAGTGCACAACTCAGGTATCGCCTTACGACTGCTGTCAGTGGCGCTGATCACCGCTATGTCGGCCGTGGTCCACGGCGCAGCTCAAAGCGTTCCCATCGGTCAGCTGATATTCTGGCGTTCGCTGATCGCGATACTTCCAATTGTGATTTACATCGCGCTGTGCGGTCAAATTTCAACCGCATTCTATACTCGCAACCCCCGCGCCCACGCAGAGCGCGGCCTCTTTGGCGTTGTCACGATGGCGCTCTCGTTTGTGTCGCTGGCCTATTTGCCCGTGGCCAACGCTTCGGCGCTGGCCTATCTCGCGCCGCTGATGTCATTGCCAATGGCTGCGATGATCCTGAAAGAACGACTTAGCATCTCTGTGATCCTTGCCTGCACTCTGGGGTTCTCTGGCGTTATCCTTATGCTGATCTCCTCCTTGCAGAGCCCCACATCTCAGTGGAGCCAATACATCGGAATTGCAGCCGGATTGGGCTATGCGGTCATGATGGGCGTGCTGCGCGTTCACATCAAAGCAATGACAGCTACGGAAACCCCGGCCACTATTGCCTTTTACTTTGCTGTGATTGGGGCAGTTTTGGGGGCCCTCTCGGCCTTGTGGGGCTGGGCAGCCCTGACCCCAGAAACATTGCTGTTGCTGGTACTGGCTGGCCTTTTGGGCGGCATGGCGCATATCGCCACGGCAGAGGCCGTTGCCCGCGCCCCAGTCTCTACGCTGGCCCCATTTGACTATACCGGGATGGTGTGGGCGCTTGGGTTTGACATTGTGCTGTTCAACACAATGCCCGACATTTGGTCTGGTCTGGGGGTGATGGCCATCCTAGCTGCGGCGATGTTGGCTATTCGCGCGGATATCAGGCCGTCAACTGCTGCCCGGACAGGCCGGTGATTTTGGCCTGCACAATCGTGCCCTCAACCTGCGCCGTTTCAAACGTCACTTCGGTAAACTGCTCGGTCCGCCCCATGCGGGGGTTTTCCATCAAAACCTGATGCGTTTTACCGATCTGAGAGGCCAAATGGTTTTGAACCTGTGTCTCCCCTGCAGCGCGCAACCGCGCAGCCCGAGCTTTTATGTCTTTGCCATTCACCGCAGGCATGCGCGCCGCCGGTGTTCCGGGACGTGGGCTATAGGGAAACACATGCAACCACGTCAGGTCGCATTCTGTCACCAATTTCAGCGAGTTTTCAAAATGAGCTTCGGTCTCGGTTGGAAAGCCCGCAATGATATCCGCCCCAAAGGTCATTTCTGGGCGCAGTTTCTTGGCGTCTTGCGCAAACCGAATTGCATCATCGCGCAGGTGGCGGCGCTTCATCCGTTTGAGAATGAGGTCATCACCATGCTGCAGGCTGAGGTGCAAATGCGGCATCAATCGCGGTTCAGTCGCAATGGCCTGCATCAAAGCCTCATCCACCTCGATGGAATCAATTGATGAAATCCGCAATCGTGGCAAGTCGGGCACCAGCTTCAGGATCCGCATGACCAGATCCCCAAGTTTTGGCGCCATCGGCAAATCCGCCCCCCATGAGGTCAGATCAACACCGGTCAAAACCACTTCGTTATAGCCCTTGTCGACCAGCCGCTTAATCTGATCCACCACCACACCGGCGGGCACCGAACGCGAGTTGCCACGACCAAAAGGGATAATGCAGAATGTACAGCGATGATCGCAGCCATTTTGCACCTGCACATAGGCCCTCGACCGGGTGCCAAACCCATCGATCAGATGCCCCGCCGTTTCGGTGACCGACATAATGTCATCCACCTGCACGCGTTCTGTTTGACCGATGAAATCGGGGCCCATCGCGGCCCAAGTGTCCGGCTGCATCTTTTCTGTATTGCCCAGCACCACATCCACTTCGTCCATATTGGCAAAAGTTTCAGGCTCTGTTTGGGCCGCGCAGCCCGTGACAATCAACTTGGCATCTGGATTGTCGCGCCGCAGCTTGCGAATCTCTTGGCGGGCTTTGCGCACCGCTTCGGATGTGACTGCGCAGGTGTTCACGACCACTGCGCCTTCGACACCGGCCTGTGCGGCCAGATCCTTCATGGCTTCGGTTTCATACGCGTTCAAACGACACCCAAGGGTCGCAAACACAGGGGGTTTGGTACTCAACGCAGTTGCTCCACAAACTCGGCCGTCAGCTGAGCCGTAAAGACATGCATCGTGGCGCCAGTCATCCAGACGCCATCCGCGCGCCAGTCCACCATCAAGGTGCCGCCATCCAGGTCAATTTGGACCTTACGGCCGGTCAAGCCGCGGCGTGCAGCCGCCACAGCCGTAGCACAGGACGAAGAGCCAGAGGCCAATGTCACACCGACCCCCCGTTCCCAAACCCGCATCCGCAAATGATCCGGGCCAATCACGCTGACGAACTGCACATTGGTGCGTTCTGGATAGAGCGGGTGATGCTCCATCTCTGCGCCCCGCGCTTCAAGGTCGACCGCCTCAACGTCCTCAACAAAGAACGTGCAATGCGGGTTGCCCATGCCGGTTGCGGTGGGCGCGCCGTCAATTGGCAGCTCTAGCGTATCCATGTCATGAGCCAACGGCACCTCGTTCCACAAAAGCTGCGGATGCCCCATGTTCACCGATGTCAGGCCGTTGCCTGCATCTTGTGCATAGAGGTCACCACGGTCCGTGGTCAGGTGCAGTTGGATTTTGCCGGTTTCATTCATGATATGGCGCGCAATACACCGTGTGGCATTCCCGCAGGCCGCCGAGGTCGAGCCATCCGCGTTGTAAAACACCAAATGCGCGTCACCTGCGCCGTTTTCGATCACGGCCAATTGGTCGTATCCCACACCCTTGTGGCGATCCGCGATGGCAACAACCAAAGCCGCTGGCAAAGGGTGATCCTGCGCACGCGCATCCACAACGACAAAGTCGTTGCCCAGCCCGTGCATCTTCATAAATGGCAAAGTGGTTTCAGCGCGCATATCCATCCGGTTCCTATACGCGTGATTCTCTTATCTTTCCAGTAAACGCCGCTATGACCGGACTGCATCCCACAATTTTGCGGTCCTGCGCCGCCGATATTGCGGCCGATCCGGGGGGATGGTCCAAAACAGACCTCCTTTTGGAAAGAAATTCAAAACAATTTGGTAAATGCTGTTTTTGGGGTTGACCCTAATGGCCACTGTTTCTAGAAGCCCCCTCACAGTGGGCCGTTAGCTCAGTTGGTAGAGCAACTGACTTTTAATCAGTAGGTCGATGGTTCGAACCCATCACGGCTCACCACTTTACTCACATCGTCTTGGACATCTTGTTCAGATTGATTGTTGTAGGGATGGTTGGGCGTCGCAAGCAGTTGCGATCGCCTAACCCCTACCCTCCACTTTTCTTGCCGTATGAAATATCCATTTTGTTTTCAAATAGATAGGTCGCGCCTCGTTGTGGGTATTTGAGTTTTGATTCAAACAGGCCAAACACGTTTGTGCAAACGAACCCAATTGCAGCACACGCCAAGACTCAGCCAAAACTGCTTCGCTCACAGCGCTCAGAATGGGGCTCACACCGCCCCAAAACGCCGAAAATCCGGCCAGCAGAACCGGCCAGATCTCCTTGTTTGAGGGGGTGCGTCAGCCCTTTCAGGGTGACGTTTTGACCGTCTATTGCAGAGGGTTCAGACCTCGAAATCTGCCAGCAAATTGACAAATGACGCGCCATGCATGTCGCGATCAAGACGGGTGCCTTGAACCACCGGCCGGGGAAAGCTGAACTTTACCACGTTCAACGAGGCGATATCAAAGCGTTTCAGCGCCTGTGGCGGCACCCCAAAGGCGGCGGCCACCACGTCTGACTCTAGCGCTGCGCTGACCCGCTCATAGACTTCGGGAGAGCCCAGAAAGATATCCACGGTTAACCAGAACGGACCTGCGTTTTTGGATCGAATCTTGGTGGCAACGGATGCAAGTGCAGTCATGCGCCCATCTCCTCAAGTGTCAGATCAAACCCCGCCATCGGGTCCTCAAGGACCAGCAAATGATTCAAGCAGAACTCGTAAATCGCCCCACGGGCCATTTCCGGCGGAGAAAACGGAAAGGCAAATGTTGGCATCTCTTCCTGCTCGGTCAACGGATGATGCAGCAGATACGGGTTGAGCATCTTGGCCACTTCCCGCGACAAAGCCTCACTTTCAGCCGTCACAATGCCCAACACACCCACTTCGCTGCCCATATGGGCATCAACATCCAGCGCACCAAGCGTGGCGTCCCGTCCAACCAAACGCAGTTCGATTTCAAAATCACCTTCGACGCGATCATTTGCCTTGGCGGTACATTTTACTTTGATGTCATCACACCAAACTTGGATGTTTTGCACATAATGCGGGTCCCGCACCAAAGCGAGAGACACGGTCTGAAACCCGACATGCCGCGCACCTTCCAGTTTGACGGTATAGGTCTCTGATTTGATCCATTCCGATCCGGTCACACGCACCGATCGGTCGTCCACCGCGGTGTAAACAGACTCGGTCACATCCAAGTGCCCACCCGGCTCATAGAGGATGTATGGGTCGGAATTTTCGTACAGCATATGCGCTGATACCGTATGCGGCGTGGCTCGGGCCTGCTCACCCATCGGGGTCATCGTGAACCCCTCGTCATCAAAGGCGATCATAATGGTGCCGGAATTTGGGCTGGTGGTGGCCAGCGCACCGCATTCCCCAATTTTGGCCCCATGCCACGCTCCCCCCGCGTGGCATCCCTGAGCCAAAGGCAAAGCCGAAATAATAGCGGTATCGGTGGTCCGCCCCGCGATGACAATGTCCGCACCTGTGGCCAACGCAATCTGGATCTGCTCTGCCCCGGCAAGCGCAACGATATTGGTGCAGCTTTCAAACGTTTGGGCCGAAACTTCGGGCGCCACAGGCAAAGGAGTGATTTTCCCCTCCTCATACGCGGCCGCCATCTGCGATTGGTCCTGTCCGCTTTTGAGAACAGCGACCTTAAGCTTGGCACCAGTTTCGGCGCAGATCTCGCGGGTGATGTCCAACAGCCAGTCCACGGCGCTGTCCGCGCCACAAGTGCCTGCTGTGCCAATCACCAAGGGCACGCCCGCTTCGGCCTGCGCCGCCATCAGCTCGCGCCATTCGGATTTGGTTGAGTTGCGGGAATATTTAGAAGTGCCCGTGCCCAAGTAATGGGGCCCACTATCCGTGGACCCCCCATCAATGGCGATGATGTCAGGGTTCTGGGCAATCCCGCGGGCCAAAGCCGCACGATCATACCCAAGCCCAAGCGCACCGGATGGAATAAGTACCTTCACCATCAGTCTGTGACCCTTTGCGGTTTTTTCAAAAGATTGCGCAGGAACATCGGTGCGACAAATCCAATCACCGCCACCAGCCACAACCCAATCGCAATGCCCGAGCTGAACAGATAGGTCCAATCGCCCCCAGACAGAACCATGGCGCGACGCAGGCTGTCTTCCATGTGTCCCCCCAGCAGAATGCCAAGAATGATCGGAACCGTGGGCACATCCAGCTTACGCAGCACCCATCCCAGCACCCCAAAGGCAATCATCAACAGCAGGTCAAAATAGCTGCCCGACAGGGAATAGATGCCCACAAAGCTGACCATGGTCACCCCGGGCAACAAGACCCACGGCGGCGCTTGCAGAATTTTGACAAACACTTTGACCATCGGCACGTTCATCAACAGCAAGACGACGTTGGCTATCAGCAATGACGCGATCAGGCCCCAGACAACCTCTGGCCGGTCGGTGAACAGCGTGGGCCCCGGTGTGATGTTCAAGGTCATTAGCAACGCCAGCAAAACGGCGGTGGTGCCAGAGCCGGGCACACCCAGTGTCAGCATCGGAACCAAGGCCCCACCTGCGGCAGCATTGTTGCCCGCTTCGGGGGCAGCGACGCCTTTGGCAACACCTGTCCCAAACTTGCCGTCTTCGCCAGCAATAGATTTTTCGGACATATACGCCATGAACGAGCCAAGCGAGGCGCCCGCACCGGGCAAGACACCGGCGATGAACCCAACCAGCGACGACCGCAGCATGGTCCATTTGGTGTCCCAAATGTCCTTGAGCGGGATGGTCACCTTTTCAAGCTTGACCCCGATCGAGGTGTTTTTGCCGTGGCTTTCGATAAAGAAGAACACCTCGGAGATGGCAAACAGACCCACAATCGCAACCAAGAAATCCACGCCATCAAACAGGTGCAAATTGCCCCCGGTCAAGCGAGGCAGCCCCGAGTTATTGTCGACCCCAATCATCGCAATCGCCAAACCAATGCACGAAGCAATCGCCGCTTTGGCCTGATTGTTGGAGGCCATGCCGCCCAATGTTGCAAACGCCAACAGATACAGCGCGAAATATTCGGCCGGTCCGAACAAAAAGGCCACCCGCGCCAGCATGGGCGCCAACAACATCAAGCCGATGGTCGCCAAGAACGCGCCTACAAAAGAGGCCACGCCAGACAGAACAAGCGCATCGCCCGCCCGACCAGATTTCGCCATTGGATACCCATCCAGCGTGGTCATCAAGGCTGGCTCGTCACCGGGGATGTTCAGCAAGATCGAACTGATCCGCCCGCCATACATCGCCCCATAATAAACCGCTGTCATCAGCACCAAGGCGCTGGTGGCATCCAACCCCATCGAGAACGTCAAAGGGATCAGAATGGCCACGCCGTTTGACGGCCCAAGCCCCGGCAGTGCGCCAATAATTGTGCCGATGAAACAGCCAAAAATGGCCAACATCAGGGTGAACGGAGAGAGTGCGACGCCAAAGCCGGTCGCTAGGTTAGCTAGTAATTCCATGGGAAAGACCTCAGCCGGTCAGGCTCTTAGGAAAGGCAACAAGCCCCAGCCCAAGTGCAAATTTGAAAATGAGGAACAGGCAAATTGACAGCCCGATCCCTGCAAGCACAGCACGCGAGGCGCGCGGCTCAATCTGATAAGACAGCACACCTGCTGCAATGGCGGTTGGGATCAAAAATCCCAATGGCTTGAGCGTGTAGGCATAGGCGATCAGCACCGCCACAGCGACCGCAAGGCCCGCCACAGTGCGCATCATCGGCCAATCTGGATCTGGATCAGGGCGGACCATCAAGATCACACCACAGATCACCGCCACAGCGCCAATCAGAATGGGAAACATGCGCGGGCCCACAGGGTCCGCCATAAAGCTGGTCTGGATCTGAGTTGCGCTGGCAATATATGCCAGCGCCCCCAGAGTAACGACCAGTCCGAAGATCCGGTCAGAAACCATTACTGGATCACTCCCAGGTCTTTGGACAGCTGGCGTACTTCTAGCACAACCTCATCCACGTAAGATTGGAAATCGCCGCCCACTTTGGTGAAGGGGGCCAAGCCATTTGCGGCCATGGCTTCTTTCCACTCTTTGCTGTCGGCAACCGCCTGCAGACGGTCGGCCCACATGTTGAAGGTGTCATCCGAGACATCCTTTGGCACATAGAGACCACGCCAGTTGACTGCGACCACGTCATAGCCTTGCTCTTTGGCGGTTGGGATATCTTCAAAGCCGGGCACACGCTCTTCGGTGAAGACTGCAATGGCGCGCACGTCACCGGATTTCAGAAAGCCAACCACTTCGGACATGTCGCCCGACATCGCTTGGGTAAAGCCACCAACGGTCTGAGTGATCGCATCTGCACCACCATCAACACCGATGTATTTCACTTTGGTGATGTCAGTAAAACCTGCCCGTTGCAAAGCCATCAGTGGCTTGAGGTGGTCAAATCCACCCACGGCAGAACCGCCAGCAAATGCAACCGATGATGGGTCTGATTTGATCGCGTCCAGCAGATCACCCAACGACTGATAGGGGCTGTCTGCGGCCACCACGATCACACCTGGATCCGCACCAATCGCGCCAACAAAGCGCACCTGATCGGCGGTCATTCCGGCATAGGCGTTCTGGGCCAACCGCGTCGAGGTCGCCGACGAAGCCGCAACGATCAGGTCTTTGTCTTCGCCGCGCTCAGCGACCACGTGACCATAGGCCAAACCACCGCCCGCGCCGGACATGTTGGTGACCTGAACCGGCTTATCAACTGCGCCGATGTCATACATGATTTTACCGATCTGACGGCATGTGAAATCCCAGCCACCACCGGGGTTCGCTGGAGCGATGCACTCAGCTGCTGACGCTGCTGAAACGGCACCAAGTCCCATTGCGGCACTCGTAATGAGTACCTTGAAAAGGCGTTTTGTCATGGTTTCCTCCCGTTTGACATGGCGAGTTTCCCCGCTCATGTTGATAGAAAACCGCGCGAACCTGACACCAACCTGTCACGCGCCAACAAAAGGGCGGCCATGCGTTTTCTCCTGATCGAAGACAATCAAAAACTGGCCGGGGCCGTCGTCGAACGCTTGCAGCTTGACGGGCATGCGGTGGATCACGCCGACACGTTGGAGGCCGCGAATACCTGCATCGCGGTGGCGGACTACGACTTGATATTGCTCGACATTATGTTGCCCGATGGGGATGGTCGTGACTTTCTGGAAACCCATCGACAAGCCGCCAAACGCACCCCGGTGATCGTGATAACGGCCCGCTCTGCGGTGTCAGATCGGGTGGGGCTTTTGGACCTTGGCGCAGATGATTACATCACCAAACCTTTCGATTTTTCCGAGCTAGAAGCGCGATGCCGGGCCGTTTTGCGCCGCCAAGGCGGGGTGGCTGACAACCGAAAGACCTTTGCTGACACCGTGCTTGATTCGACCGCCGGCGAATTGGTGTGGGGCCCAAACACAATTGCGCTGCGCAACCGAGAATTGCGCCTCCTCGAAGTGTTTTTTAATGCGCCGGGACAGGTGTTTTCCAAATCCCATTTGATGGATCGGTTGTTTTCTTTTTCCGATGAAGCATCTGAAAACGCCATTGAGGTCTATGTCGCCCGACTGCGCAAACGGCTGGAAGGGTCTGGGGCCCGGATCGAAACGGTGCGCGGTCTGGGCTATCGGATGATTGAAGCATGAAGATTCATGGCTCCATTCGCCAACGGCTGTTCTTTCAACTGGCGGGCGTCGCGGCGGTCCTGTCCTTGACCTTTTTTCTGGTGTTGCGGGGGGTTGCAGAGCGCGCCGCCGAAGGCACGCAAGACGACATTCTGGCAGCTTCGGCCACCGCAATCGCGGACAGTCTGCGCAGCGAAAATGGCAGCGTCACACTGGAACTGCCCTACTCGGCTCTCTCGATGCTTGGCAGCGTAGGGCAGGACCGGGTGTTTTACCACATCGTCGCGGGCGAAGCACATCTCACCGGCTATGAGGATCTGCCCGCCCCCGCCACCACGCCGCGCCCCGGCGCACCGGTTTTTGGCACGCACTCTTATCGCGGGGACCAAATCCGCGCGGTTTCGGTCATGCGCCCAGTGGGCAGCGCCAAACAGGCCACAGATGTGATCGTGACCGTGGCGCAAACACGGCAAGGGCTTGCGGCAACCTCTCGGCGTATCACCACCACTGCGACCGGCGTCGGCGTTGGCTTTTTCTTGCTGGCAACGGCGCTTAGCATCTGGGCGGCGGGCACGGCGCTGGCGCCGATTGACCGCATGACGGCCTCTGTCACACGGCGCGGCCCCAAAGACCTGCGCCCAGTAACCGCCAAAACACCAGCCGAACTTGCGCCCTTGGTTGAGGCCCTCAACAGTTTTATGGGGCGATTGCGCGCGTCTTTGTTGCGCACCGAAGACTTTATTGCCGAAGCTGCCCACCGGGTGCGCACGCCCCTTGCCACAGTGCGTGCGCAAGCCGAAGTGACCCATCGCAAACTGAACAAGCCTGAACACAAGCATGCCATCAAAGAAATGATCCGTGCCATCGATGAAAGTTCGCGTTCTGCCGGTCAAATGCTGGACCACGCGATGGTGACGTTCCGGGCTGATAACCTGACGCCCGACACATTGGATCTGCGGGAAATGATCCAAGAAACCTGTGATCGGCTGGGCCCAACGGCTGACCTAAAGGACATCACCATCACGCAGCACAAACCCGAGACCGCGCTTAAGTTTCAGGGTGACGGCATTCTGCTGCAGGCGGCGCTGCAAAACATTCTAGACAATGCGATCAAATATTCACCCGAAGACAGCGACATCCTTGTTTCGCTGCACGCCGATGATGCCCTGCGCATATCGGTGACCGATCAGGGGCGTGGCTTTGCGGACATGGATCTATCAAAGCTGACCAACCGGTATGAGCGTGGGGCTAATGTGGGCGACATCGTCGGCTCTGGTTTGGGGCTGACCATCGCCAATGATGTTGCCCAAGCCCATGCAGGACATCTGGAAATCTCTCAAAACACCCAAGGAACTGGCGCATGCGTATCTCTTATCTTGCCGCGTTGATGGCCATGCTTTGCAGTGTGGCGACTGTGGCGTCCGCGCTCGAAATAGAAGATCACCGTCGGTATCAAGCCACGCTTGAACGCTCGGTTCTCAAGGTCGTGTCTACCGCGGATCTGCAAGCGTTTGACCCAATCTTGGTTGCCTTTCAACGCGCCAACCCCGGCGTCACAATTGACTATACCGTGACCGGAACCACCGATCTGATGCACGCGCTGCTTACCGAAGGCGCGGTTTTTGATATCGCGATCTCTTCGGCGATGGATTTGCAAACCAAACTGGTGAACGATGGGTATGCCCAAAGTCTGGATGTCGACAATTTGTCAGATCTGCCCAATTGGGCATCGTGGCGCAATCAGCTGTTTGCCTTTACCCAAGAGCCTGCGGTTCTGGTGGTCTCGGACAGGGATTTTCCCGCAGATCAGGCCCCCAGAACCCGCGATGAATTGATCGCCGTTCTGCGCGCAAATCCAGAAAAATTCCAAGGCAGAATTGGCACCTATGACGTGCGCAGATCAGGTTTCGGCTATTTGATGGCCACGCAAGACAGTCGAAACAGCGATGCGTTTTGGCGCCTGATGGAGGTCATGGGGCGTCTGGATGCGCAGCTTTATTGCTGTTCTGGCACGATGATCAACGATGTTGCCAGCGGCAAGCTTGCGTTGGCCTATAACGTCTTGGGCAGCTATGCCTCATCGCAACTGGCCACCAAAGACGGGTTTCACATCATCGAGCTGGATGACTATGTCAACGTGATGCTGCGCACGGCCCTTGTGCCAAAGACCGCTGAAAACCCACAGGACGCGCAGACGATGATCAATTTTCTGATCGGCATGAACAAACGCGCGGATTTGGTGTTGGAATCAGGGCTGCCTGCGATCAACACAGCCGCGCTTCAGGACAACTCAGCTTTGCGCCCTATTCGATTTGGGCCCGGTTTGCTGGTGTTCTTAGATCAGCTCAAGCGCGCAAACTTCTTAAGCAACTGGGAAAGTTCTCTGGTCCAGGGGAAGTGATCCCCCAGACCGCTATTAAAGGCGCGCATGCCATCTGGCTTAGCTGGGTGTCACACCGCGCAGCCGTTCAGAGCGACGACGCAGCAATTCAACCGTGGTCAACAAAGCAATCGAGATCAGAACCAGAATGGTTGCCACCGACAGAATCGCTGGGCTGATTTGTTCACGAATACCGTTCCACATCTGACGCGGAATGGTTTGTTCATCCAAACCACCCACAAAGAGCACCACAACCACTTCGTCAAACGAGGTGACAAAAGCGAACAGCGCCCCAGAGATCACACCTGGCATAATCAACGGCATCTGCACCCGACGGAATGTGGTGACGGGATCCGCCCCCATATTGGCCGCCGCACGGGTCAACGAATGGTCGAACCCAACCATAGTGGCGGTGACGGTGATGATCACAAAAGGAATGCCCAAAGTGGCATGCGCCAAAATCACGCCGAGATAGGGAATGCCCCAATCCTGAATGCTGATCGACGAATAGAAGAAGAACAGCCCCGTAGCGACGATGATAATGGGAACAATCATTGGTGAAATCAGGATCGCCATGATCACCCGACGTCCCGGCATTTCCGGGCGTGACAGGCCAAGCGCGGCCACCGTGCCCAGCACCGTGGCAAGGATCGTCGAGAAGAAGCCGATGATGATCGAGTTCTTCGCCGCATTGATCCACGCTGCGTTGGTCCAAGTATCGACCCACCAGCTGAAGCCGCGCGGAGCGTCTGGGTCTGTCATCCCAAAGGTCAACAGCAAGTCATACCAGCGCGCAGAATACCCGGTCGGGTCCAGCTTGAGCATCTTTTCGGTGAAGGTGAAATAGGGCTCCGCGTTAAAGCTAAGCGGGATCACCACCAAGATAGGCGCAATCAGAAACAAAAAGATAAGGGTGCAAATCACCAGATAGGTGTAGTGCCAGATCCGCTCTAGGCGGGACGCATGTTTTGGAAGTGCCATGTCTTTTATCCCAGCTTCAGATTGTCGATGCCCACCAGCCGGTCATAGAGCCAGTAGAGTATGAGAATGCCGCCCAACAACAAGGCCGCCAACGAGGCCGCCAAGGACCAGTTCAGCGATTTTTGCATGTGGTACGCGATAAGGTTCGAGATCAGCTGACCATCGGCCCCGCCAACAAGTGCGGGCGTAATGTAATAGCCAACCGCAAGGATAAAGACCAACAACGCCCCAGCGCCAATACCCGGCACCGTCTGCGGAAAATAGATCCGGCGAAAGGCTGTCCAGCTGGTTGCGCCAAGACTGCGCGCCGCACGAACATAGGACGGGTTGATCGGGCGCATTACAGAGTAAAGCGGCAAGACCATGAAGGGCAACAGAATGTGGGTCATCGCAATGATGGTGCCCTTTTGGTTGTACATCATCTGTATTCGGTTTTCGTCGGCCAGAATGCCGACCCCGACCATGGCGTCATTCACCACACCTTGGCTTTGCAGCAGCACAATCCAGCTGGTGGTCCGCACCAACAACGAGGTCCAGAATGGCAAAAGAACAAAGATCATTAACAGGTTCGACTTGGCCAGCGGCAATGTCGCCAACAGATGGGCGATTGGATAGGCCAGCAGAAAGGTCAAGAAGGTGATGGTCAGCGACAAGGCTAGGGTGCGCTTGAACAACATCACATAGACTTGGCGATTTTCGTCCACCATGACGACGTTGCCTTCAACGTCTTTGGTGCGATCCAACGCGGCCAAGTAGAAGTTCATCGTATAAGAGGACGAGGCATCGCGCATCACGCGCCAGAGGGCCGGATCGCCCCAATCTTCGTCCAGATCCAGAATGGCCGCCTGATAAGGAGGCTCTAGGCTTTTGGCTTTGCGGGCCGCTTTGGTGAACATCGAACGTGACCCGGAAAGCTCATAGTTGATCCGGGTTCCGGCCTGTCCCGCGGCTTTGACTTCGCGCAGATGCACAAGATCCAGCGCCAAGGCAGCGTAGGCGGACTCATCAATCTCGCTGCCGGCGGGGTTGTCACCAAACCAGACCTTAAGATTGGCCATAATCGGTGTGCGCACGCCAGATGTCACATCTGTATGCACCGTAAAGCCTTCGTTTTTGACCGAGCGCTGCAACAGCTGCCCAATCGGAAGAACAAAGGTGATCAGGATAAACACCAGCAAAGGTGCCACCAGAAAAAAGGCTCTGCGTTTGGCACGAGATTGCGCCGTCGCTAAGGCTTGCTTCAACGGCTTGCCGTCCGCCGTTGTCAGTTGTCCATTTGCCGCCGCATCACTCATCTAGCATTCGCCTTTTTCCGTGTTGGGCTGGGCCAAAGACTGGCCCAACCCTAATTAGAAAACGCCCCGAACAGGTCGGGGCGTCTCTTTTAGTTAGCCAACCACGCGTTGAAGCGTTCGTTCAGCTCAGAGTCTTTGTCGACCCAGAACTCAAAGTTGTTGACCAGAGCGTTGTCCAAGTTTGCGGACGCTGTTGGCATGTGTGGCGCCATTTCGGTTTTGCCATCGGAATACAGGCCAACCAATGCACCAGAAGATTTACGTGCTGGACCGTAAGAGATCCAAGACGCTTGATCCGCCAGACGCTGAGTGTCAGTTGAATAAGCGATGAACTGCATCGCGGCTTCTTTGTTTGGCGCGCCTTTTGGAACAACAAACAGATCGAAGTCGAGGATCTGACCGTCCCAAACAACTTCCAAAGGCTGACCTTCGGCTACGGCTGCGTTAAAGATACGACCGTTATAAGCAGTCGACATCACAACTTCGCCGTCTGCCAGCAGTTGTGGAGGCTGAGCGCCAGCTTCCCACCAAACGATGTCCGACTTGATTGCGTCGAGCTTAGCGAATGCGCGGTCAACACCTTCGTCTGTGTCCAGGATGTCATAGACGTCATCCGCAGATACGCCGTCCGCCATCAGAGCCATTTCCAAAGTCGCTTTGGCCGACTTACGCAGGCCGCGTTTGCCAGGAATTTTGGCTGTGTCAAAGAAATCCGCGATGGTCACAGGCGCCATCGAAACGTTGGCTGTGTTGTAGGCGAAAACAGTCGACCAAACGATGTTTGCAACAGCACAGTCTTGCAGAGCGCCGTCGATGAAGTCGTCAGCCGCAGAAGTTCCGTCCGGTGCCGCTGGCAGGATCGAGTGATCGATTTCTTCGAGCAGGCCTTCGTCGCACAGACGAACCGCATCAGAGAATTCAACGTCCGCAACATCGATAGAAACGTTGCCCGCTTCTACTTGGGCTTTGATCGGAGTGGCCGGGTTGTCGGAATCAACCGAAACAACTTTGATGCCTGATTCAGCAGTAAATGGCTTGTGATAAGCTTCTACTTGCGACTTGGTATAGGCGCCGCCCCAGGACATGACAGTAACTTCTTGAGCATTCGCAGCAAACGCCGCGCTGGTCAAAACAGATGCCATAAGTGCAGTCTTGAGTTTCATATATATAACTCCCAGTTGGTGCCCGTTGTTTTTAGAAAACAGAGACTGACAGAGCGGGCATCCCTTGTCTCTCTTAAGCGACACAGGCCCGGTTCCCCGGCCCCATGTAGATCTTAATTATGCATCCAAAGCGCGACAGTCGTTGAGCAGCCAACCGATTTCGATTTGCTGGCCGGGCTGAAGCCGCGCTTGATCCGGCGCATTGCGGGTTTTGACAACAAAGTCATCGTTGCCCGCCACCCGCAGACGCGTGCGGAAAATGTCACCCATATAGATGAACTCCAGCACTTCAGCCTTGAGCGTATGCGCGTCAGGCTTAATGCGGTCTTTGTTGATCTCAACGCGTTCTGGGCGGATGGAAACACGGGTGCGCTGCCCCGCTTCACTGACGTTGATCGGTTTGGCATCGATCAAATCACCGTTGTCCAGTTGCACCAGACATTTGTCACCTGAGATCTCTTTCACAACACCTTCGAGGGTATTATTTTCCCCGATGAATTGCGCGACAAAACTGTTTTGCGGTTCTTCATACAGCGACGCAGGTGGGGCCAGCTGTTGAATGCGACCGTCATCAAACACCGCAACGCGATCAGACATCGTCAACGCTTCGGTTTGGTCGTGGGTCACATACACCGTGGTGATGCCCAATTCATGGGCCAACCGGGTGATTTCAAACTGCATGTGTTCGCGCAGCTGCTTGTCCAACGCCCCCAAGGGTTCATCCATCAAAACCAGTTCGGGCTGAAAGACCAACGCACGGGCCAAGGCGATCCGCTGCTGTTGTCCGCCCGAAAGCTGCGCCGGGCGACGATTGGCAAAAGAGCCCATCTGCACCATGTCCAACGCCCGCATAATCTTTTCTTCACGCGTCGATTTGCCCATCCCGCGCACTTCCAGAGGGAAGGACAGGTTTTCACCAACCGTCATATGCGGGAACAAAGCATAGCTTTGAAACACCATGCCGATGCCGCGTTTGTGGGGTGGAATATTGTTGATTGGATTGCCGTCCAAAAGAATCTCACCATGGGTGGCGGTTTCAAAACCGGCCAGCATCATAAGACATGTCGTTTTGCCAGACCCTGAGGGCCCTAGCATGGTCAGAAACTCGCCTTTTGGCATGGTCAGATTAAGATCTTTGACGACCAGCGTTTCGCCGTCATAGCTTTTCTGCACGCGGTCAAAGGCGACAAAAGCGTCGCTTATCGTTCCGTCAGGCACGTCGGCTCCCCGTTTATGTTGGGCGGATTCTCCGCTCGTTCTGATCAAACTAAAGCCTGTCCGGGGTCAGCTTGCAACCTGATCGCGACATTTATGACGAAAAAACGACAATTAGACCCAGATTGAACAGATGGTTTCATATCAGTGGCCCCAATGCGAACGACACGACTGCCAAATGAGCAAAGTCGTGGTTCAGGTTCGCATGCACCTGCGTTGATAGGCTAAGAATTAGACAATCACTTGATCACGCAGGCCTTCAATGCGTCATCTTTTTGATCATTTCCGACATTTCATCTGCGAAAAGGAACAGGCGCTTCACATGCTGGCGTAAGAATAAGCACCACCCTTGGCGTGCGAGCACTTTTTGATCGGCCTTCCGTTTTGAATGTATTTGATCAGATTCGTATCACAAGCGGAGGGGTGCGGCGCCTGAACTCAGCTCAGGCACCAGACACTTAGCTGGCCGCCACCCACAATCCAGCGTCTTTGACCTTGGTCATGCCCTCATCCAGAGACTGAACAGCGCGGTCAATCAAGATGTCAGCCTCGGCCCGCGTCAGAACCAAGGGAGGGCTGATGATCATGCGGTCCCCCACATGACGCATCACAAGATTATTGGCAAAGCACCGTTCACGGCAGATATAGCCCACCGTTCCAGCATCCGCGGCAAATTCGGCCCGGCTGTCTTTGTGAGGTGTCAGCGCAATGGACCCCATCATGCCAACAATATTGGCTTCGCCGACCATCGGGTGATCAACCAAGGCTTCCCACTTTTCTTTCAGATAGGGGCCAATGTCGTCTTTGACATGCGAAACAATGTTTTCTTCCTGCATGATGTTCAGGTTTTCCAACGCAACCGCTGCGGCCACGGGGTGACTGGAATAGGTATAGCCGTGATTGAACTCACAAGCGCCGATCACTTCGGCAATTTCATCACTGACAATCGAGCCCCCAATTGGCTGATAGCCCGAGCTGAGCCCCTTGGCGACGGTCATAATATCAGGGCGAATGCCCATGGTTTCAGACCCAAACCAATTGCCGGTCCGGCCAAAACCACAAATGACTTCATCTGCGATCAAAAGAATTTCGTATTTATCGCAGATACGCTGAATCTCTGGCCAATAGGTTTCCGGCGGCACAATCACACCGCCCGCCCCCTGCACCGGTTCGGCGATAAAGGCGGCCACATTGTCTTCGCCGATATCTAGGATTGCTTGTTCCAATTGGCGCGCGCGTTCCAGCCCAAACTCACCCGGATCCCGAGAGCCGCCTTCGGCCCACCAATTGGGTTGATCGATGTGCACGATGTCGGCAATGGGCAATCCGCCCTGTGCATGCATGCCGCTCATCCCACCCAAGCTGGCACTGCCAACCGAAGAGCCATGATACGCGTTTTTGCGACTGATAATGGTCCGTTTGCTGGGCTTGCCTTTTTGCGCCCAATAGGTGCGCACCATCCGGATGTTGGTGTCATTGGCCTCAGAACCAGACCCCGCATAGAACACATGATTCAAATGTCCTGGTGCCAACTCGGCCAGTTTCTGGCTCAGCGCAATAGCCGGCACGTGGGTCGTCATAAAGAAGGTGTTATAATACGGAAGCTCTTGCATTTGACGCGCCGCCACTTGCGCCAGCCGATCCCGCCCGTATCCGACATTCACACACCACAAGCCGGCCATGCCATCGATGATCTTGTTGCCTTCGCTATCGTGAATCCACACGCCATCAGCGCGGGTGATGACGCGCGCCCCTCGGTCAGACAATTCCGAGTGTGTGGTGAAAGGATGCAAGTGATGCGCCGCATCCAAAGCTTGCAATTCGGCCGTCGGCATGTGGTTCGAGATCGTAGACATAAGCACCTCGTCGTTGAACAGGGATCACCCCGGACGGCTGTCCGGCTGGGTTGCGACTAGAATATGATCAAATTTTGCAGTGTCAATCGAATCGATTCAACGCAACATCTCGCGAACTTGGGTCATCCCCTGCATCATGTCATCTAAATTTGCCTTGGATGCAGCCGTAGCATCGCCCCTCTTTAGAGCCGCCAAAAGCTCTTTGTGCTTATCGGGCAAATTCTGCGTCCCAACCCGGCCACAGACCACCCGCAACGACGGCCCAAACCGCAACCAAAGCCCCTCGGCGAGATCGGCCAATATCGGCGCCTCGGCCATGGCATAGATCTGTGTGTGGAAGCGATAATTGTATTCCAGATAGGCTGTCAGATCGCCTCGCGTGATCGCCGCGTCCAACAAATCGTCCAATTCCGTTAAGACTTGCACCGCAGAATCGGTGGCGCGCTGCGCGGCGCGCTCTGCCATCTGCGCCTCAAGGCATTGTCTTATAACAATAACCTCTTCGATGTCTTGCGAGGTCAAAAGCGGGACGATCACCCGTCGATTGCCTTGGAACTTTAGCGCACCCTCTGCGGTCAGGCGACGGATTGCTTCACGCACGGGGGTCATGCCAGCGTCCAGCCGTGCCGTCAGACCTTGGATGGTCACCGGCTGACCCGGCGCAATCTCTCCGAACAGGATTTGCTCGCGCAGCTTGCGATAGACTATTTCATGTGTCGGAAGCCGGACTTGCGGCGCTTCATTTTCGGTCAATTTCTCAGCAGCTCCGTCCATGACGCCTGAATTCTCCGCAATCATTCAACTCGTTTCCTTGCGAGTTTAACGACACCGTGGAAACATTACCATATTGCCTTGAAGCTCAAAACTTGATCAAATTCCAAATAAGGGCACAAGACCCGCGACAACTGGGAGAAACGTTATGACTAAAAAACTTCTTACTGCATCAGCCGTCTTGGCCTTGGTGGCAGGAATGGCCTCCGCCGAAGAAGTCCGCGTGTACAACTGGTCGGATTATATTGACGAAGAACTGCTGACGAAATTCGAAGCAGAAACCGGGATCAAGTTGATCTATGACGTGTTTGACAGCAACGAATTGCTGGAAACCAAAATGTTGGCGGGCAGCTCGGGCTATGATGTCGTGGTCCCATCGGGCACTTTCCTGCAGCGCCAAATTGCCGCCGGAGCGTTCCAAAAACTTGATCCGGCGCAGCTGCCAAACCTGAACAACATGTGGGATGTTGTGGCGTCGCGTACGGCGCAATACGACCCCGGCAACGCCTATTCTATCAACTATATGTGGGGCACCACTGGCATTGGAGTGAACGTTGGCAAAGTCAAAGAAATCCTCGGCGAAGATGCCCCGATCAACTCTTTGGCCTTGGTCTTTGACCCAGCCAACATGGAAAAATTGGCCGCCTGTGGCGTGCATTTCCTTGATGCCCCCTCAGAGATGATCCCAGCGGCGCTGAAATACCTTGGTGAAGATCCCGACAGCCAAGATCCCGAAGTGATCGCCAAAGCTGAAGGCGTCTTCATGCCTGTGCGCCCCTATATCCAAAAATTCCATAGCTCGGAGTACATCAACGCGCTGGCCAATGGCGACATCTGCGTTGCCGTGGGATGGTCTGGTGACATTCTTCAAGCGCGCGATCGCGCCGCCGAAGCAGAAAACGGCGTCGAAGTGGCCTACAACGCCGCCACCGAAGGTGCCCAGATGTGGTTTGACCAGATGGCCATCCCTGTGGATGCCCCCAATGCCGAAGGCGCGCATAAGTTCCTGAACTTTATCATGGACGCGCAGAACATGGCTGATGCATCAAACTATGTGTATTACGCCAACGGCAACCTCGCCTCTCAGCCTTTGCTCGAAGAGGATGTGATTGGGGATCCTGCGATCTATCCAGACGCCGCCACTTTGGAAAACCTGTTCACCACCCGCCCCTACGGCGCCAAAGTGCAGCGCGTGGTCACACGTCTGTGGACCAAGATCAAATCCGGCACCTAATCTTGCAAGAAAACGGGCCTGCGCAGAAGTGCAGGCCCCCACAAAGGATCAGGTACAGGCATGTCTCCAACCGTTTTTGCCCCTTGGAACGACCCCGCACAGACCCCGCTTATTCAGTTTAAGAACGTCACCAAACGTTTTGGCACCTTCACCGCAATCGAGGATCTGTCGCAGGACATTTATGCCCGCGAGTTTTTTGCGCTGCTGGGGCCCTCTGGCTGTGGCAAGACCACAATCATGCGCATGCTGGCGGGGTTTGAAAATCCAAGCGAGGGTCAGATATTGGTCGACGGGGTTGATATGGCCAATGTGCCGCCCAATGAGCGTGCGGTGAACATGATGTTTCAATCCTATGCGCTGTTTCCGCACCTCTCTGTCTGGGAAAACATTGCCTTTGGCCTAAAGCGGATGAAGAAACCCGCCGACGAAATTCAAGACCGCGTTGATGAAATGCTGCGCCTGACACGGCTGGAAAAATTTGCCCGCCGCAAACCGCATCAAATTTCAGGAGGGCAGCGCCAGCGCGTGGCGCTTGCACGGTCCTTGGCGCGCGCGCCCAAACTGTTATTGCTGGACGAGCCGCTGGGCGCCTTGGACAAGAAACTGCGCCAAGAAACGCAGTTTGAGCTGATGGATATTCAAGAAACCACCGGCACCACCTTTGTCATCGTAACCCATGACCAAGAAGAAGCCATGACCGTGGCCAGTCGTGTGGCTGTGATGGACGAGGGCAAGGTCATCCAAGTCGCAACCCCCGCCGATATCTATGAAACGCCAAATTCAGTTTATGTCGCGGACTTCATTGGTGATGTGAACATATTGCAAGGAGTGGCCCAAACCCAAAACAGCGATGGGATCGACATCCATTGGGCCGAAGGGCAGCCGCCCCTACACGCCAAAAGCGATCTCAGTGTTGCGGACGGGCAAACCGTCAATCTGGCCATCCGACCCGAGAAAATCACCATCAGTTCAGAGCGTCCCTCAGGAGAGGTGAATGTCGTCCACGGGCAGATCATCGACATCGCCTATCTGGGCAATATTTCGACCTATCATGTGAAACTGCCCAATGGCGCCATGATCAAAGCGCAAGCGACCAACACCCG
Source organism: Thalassovita sp. (assembly GCA_049116315.1). Lineage (GTDB taxonomy): Bacteria > Pseudomonadota > Alphaproteobacteria > Rhodobacterales > Rhodobacteraceae > Thalassobius. Next base: position 60,871 of record JAGDZD010000001.1, on the reverse strand, counting down.
GCGTCTTTCACGCCGCAATTACACTTGGGAAGATGAGGTTTGGCTCAGCTGGACGCAAACCGCCGGTTCGGTATTGGAGCATTAGCATGCAAAGACGGTTGCTGATCCTCATCCCTTATCTTTGGCTCCTTGCGCTGTTCTTGGTGCCCTTCTTGATTGTGGTGAAAATTTCGCTCAGCGATACGGCCCTGGCCATTCCCCCCTATTTGCCCCAGCTGGACCTCAGCGAAGGGTTTCAGGGCTTGCGCAGTTTCTTGGCCGAGCTGGACATGGAAAACTTCACATGGCTGACCAGCGACGCCTTGTATTGGAAAGCCTATCTCTCCAGCCTCAAAATCGCCGCGGTGTCGACGGCGCTGGCCTTGGCTGTTGGATACCCTTTCGCCTATGCCATGGCCCAAGCCCCAAGCGAATGGCGTCCCACCCTGTTGATGCTGGTGATTTTGCCGTTCTGGACCAGCTTTCTGATCCGAGTTTACGCGTGGATGGGCATCCTCAGCCAAGAAGGCCTGCTCAACAAATTGCTGCTCTCGATCGGCGTGATCAGCGAGCCGCTGCAAATTCTGAACACGTCTACGGCGGTCTATATCGGCATTGTTTACACCTACCTGCCCTTTATGATCCTGCCGATCTATTCGGCGCTGGAAAAACTTGATGGCAGCCTGATCGAAGCGGCCCAAGATCTGGGCTGTTCCAAGACCTCCGCCTTTTGGCGTGTCACTGTGCCCCTGTCCAAGAATGGCATCATCGCTGGCTGTTTCTTGGTCTTTATCCCTTCAATGGGTGAGTTTGTGATCCCCTCGCTGCTGGGCGGGTCAGGCACCTTGATGATCGGGAAGGTTCTGTTTGAAGAATTCTTTAACAACCGGGATTGGCCTGTCGCCAGTGCGGTGGCGGTGGTCATGCTGTTGATCTTGGTCATCCCGATCATATTGTTCCAACGCAACGCCGAAAAAGTGCGGGAGTCTGGATCATGACGCCACAGGGTTGCCACACGGAATTTCTCAAATTCCGAACCGTTTTTTGTCAAAAAACGCGCCCGTGTCAGGGGGTGGGACGATGAAAAAGTTCACTTGGTTTAACACAACCTCTTTGACTTTGGGCTTTGCCTTTCTCTATTTGCCGATGATCATCTTGGTGATCTACAGCTTTAACGCCTCAAAACTGGTGACGGTCTGGGCTGGGTTCTCCACCAAATGGTACGGCGAACTTTTGCACAACGAGGCCTTTTTGGACGCCGCATGGATCACCCTTCGGGTCGCGGTGATCAGCTCAACCTTTGCCACGGTGCTGGGCACGATGGCCGCTTATGTTCTGGTGCGGGGCGGTCGTTTTATGGGGCGCACGTTGTTTTCAGGCATGATCTATGCCCCCTTGGTGATGCCCGAAGTGATCACCGGCCTGTCGTTGTTGCTGTTGTTCATCGGCATCGGATTGGATCGTGGCATGGTCACCATCGTTCTGGCGCATACAACGTTTGCGATGTGCTATGTGTCGGTGGTTGTTTCCTCTCGCCTGGTGTCCTTTGACACCTCTCTCGAAGAAGCCGCCTTGGATTTGGGCTGTTCGCGATTGCAGGCATTCCGCCTTGTCACCTTGCCCATCATCGCCTCTGCGGTGATCTCTGGCTGGTTGTTGGCTTTCACCTTGTCGCTGGATGATTTGGTTATAGCCTCCTTTGCCTCAGGACCCTCTGCCACCACCTTGCCGATGAAGATATTTTCAGCGGTCCGGCTGGGTGTCAGCCCCGAAATCAACGCGCTTTCAACCATCATGATCGCCATTGTCACCGTTGGCGTGATCACCACCTCCTTGGTGTCGAAACGTGCCGCCGTGCGGCGCATGGCCGAAGAACGCGCCGCCGAGCAGAACGCATGAAGCGCATCCTTTCTGATCACGCCTATGGTCCGATCCCCAACCAGAATTGTTTTTGGGGCCCAACCAGCGTGTCAGAAACAATCATGCCCGCGGCCCAAGGGCAATTGCGTACCGAGGTGGCCATTGTTGGGGCGGGGTTCACTGGGTTGAATGCAGCGCTCGGACTGGCGCGCGCGGGTCGAGATGTCACCATACTTGAGGCGCAATCCCCCGGCTGGGGCGCCTCTGCACGCAATGGGGGGTTTTGCTGTTTGGGGGGCTCCTTGATGTCCCTATCCCAAATCCGCAAACGATATGGGGCTGACGGCCTCAAAGAATGGTGCCGCACCGAAGTGGCCGCGGTTTCTTACGTGCGGGCCTTTCTGGCCGAGAATGCCATCGACGCAGACACCCATTCCAACGGGGAAACGACGCTGGCGCATTCCCAACGGGCCATGAAAAACCTGCGCAACAGCAAAGCCGAAATCGAAGACGCCTATGGGTTTGACACCGTGCTTGACGAGGCTGAAAACCTGCCAAGGCTTGGCATGACAAGCCATTATCACGGCGCATTGACCCTGCCTAACGGGTTTGGGTTAAGCCCGCGCAAATATACCGACAGCTTGACCAATCTGGCCATCGCCGCTGGGGCAACGATATGTGCGGACAGCCCGGTGATTTCGGTCAAGCCCTCAGGTCAGGGATATCGGCTGATCACACCACAGGCCGAGATACTGGCGGACAGGGTGGTGTTTGCCACCAATGGCTATTCCTCTGAGGATGTGCCCGCATGGCTGCGGGGGCGCTATATGCCGGTCCAATCCAACGTTCTGGTCACCCGGCCGATGACGACACAGGAAATCAACAACGGCTGGCACTCTGATCAGATGGGGTATACCCAACAAACGTTTTTGCACTATTTCCGGCTGTTGCCATCAGGTCAGTTCCTGTTCGGAATGCGTGGTGGTTTGCGCAGCTCTGCAAACAACGATGCCGCCATGCGCCGTCGGGTAAAGGCGCAATTTGCACAGGCCTTTCCAATGTGGGCCCATGTTGAAACCCCATACAGTTGGCATGGTGCATTGGCGTTTTCCGCCAAATTGGCCCCCTATGTCGGCCCAATTCCAGACATGCCCGGGGCCTTTGCTGCATTTGCCTATCACGGCAATGGCGTGGCGATGGGATCCTATAGCGGGGCACTTCTTGCAGACCTCATACTAGAGCGGGACAGCGACCGACCTTATCCAGAGATGATGCGCGCCGACACGCCCCGCTTCCCGCTTGGACGCCGCCGCCGCGCTTTGCTGGCCCCCGGCTATGCGATCGCCGCCTTAACCGGGCGCTGAGGCGCTGATTTACCCCTGTGGCGTCATGCCTGACCGCGCCCGCGAACGTCTTAGTCCCAGGGCGTGTTCGCGCAAAATAATCGCCACACCGGCCACAATCACCAAAGACGCGCCAACCATCATTTGCAGCGTCGGCACTTCGTCAAAGATGAAGTACCCAATCAACAAGGCAAACACCATCGAGGTGTATTCAAACGGCGCGACAACCGAGGCCCCTGCAAACCGATAGGAGGAGGTCAAAAAGATCTGCGCAATCCCACCGACAATACCCGCCGCGATCAACATCGCAGCTTGCGGCAGCGTCGGCACAACCCAACCAAACGGCAGGGTCACCAGCGACAGCAGCGTCGCGCTCAGCGAGAAATAAAACACAATGGCCGAAGTTTGTTCCGTGCGAACCATGTTGCGGATATGGATCTGCGCCAAAGCGGCAAACACCGCGCCCACCAAAACCAGAGCCGCCCCAAGCGCCTGCGTGGTTTGAACAGAGTCTTCGGCAAAAAGCGTCAAACGTGGTTCGATCACAATCAAAACGCCCACCAATCCCAAGCCAACCGATGCCATGCGGAACAGGCGCACTTCTTCACCAAGGAACATCGCTGCAAAGACAACCGTCAACAATGGGGCGGCATAGCCTAGGGCCGTCACTTCGGGCAGTGGCAACAGACCCAGCCCGGCAAAGCTGGTGCCCATCGCAAGGGTCCCAATCAGCCCGCGCCAAAAATGGCCCATGCGCGATTTGACCTTCAATCCGGTGGACAGGTCCTTGCGCATCGCCAACCAGACCACAATCACTGGCAAGGCAAAGAACGATCGGAAAAACACCGCCTCTCCGGGGGGGACAGTGTCTGAAACCGCCTTGATCAAAGACGCCATGATGATGAACAGAATCACTGCAAAGATTTTGAGGGCAATGCCTTTAAGTGGGTTCATGACGGCTCCTTGAGATTACGCCGAACCTGACCTTGTTGCACGCAAAGGTCCAGCCCAGTTGCCGCTTTAGTGCCCTTTGGCCCTAAATTGGGCTTTGGATGGTGGGGATAGGTTGGGGCGATTTGCACAGGATACAGGTGCCACAGGACGCCCCTGATACTCACCCTCTATACCCACGGAACAGATTGAACGAAAACGGACGCCCAATTGGGCGCCCGATGTCCGTTTCCAGATCCGTTTAGCGTTTGGGCAGCACCCAATCAGGGCGGGCAAAGTGGCAGGTATAGCCATTTGGCAAACGCTCCAGATAGTCCTGATGCTCCGGCTCTGCCTCCCAAAAGGCACCAGCCGGCTCAACCTCGGTGACGACCTTTCCAGGCCACAGCCCCGAAGCATCCACATCAGCAATGGTGTCTAACGCACAGTCTCTTTGCGCCTCATCCACGTAATAGATCGCGGAGCGATAGCTTAAGCCCAGATCATTGCCCTGCCGGTTTTCCGTGCTCGGGTCGTGGATCTGAAAGAAGAATTCCAACAGGCGTCGGTAGCTCGTTTGGGTCGGATCAAAGAAGATCTCGATGCCTTCAGCGTGGGTGCCGTGGTTGCGATAGGTCGCCTGTTCCACGTCCCCGCCCGTATAGCCAACCCGCGTGCGCAACACGCCGGGCATTTTGCGGATCAAATCCTGCATGCCCCAGAAACAACCACCCGCCAGTACAGCCCGCTCTTCCATCAAATATCCTCCACCTGATCTACAAATTCGCCGTACCCTTCGGCAGCCATATCATCGCGGTGAATGAACCGCAGCGAAGCGGAATTGATGCAATACCGCAGCCCTCCCCGATCCGCTGGGCCATCCGGAAACACATGCCCCAGATGGCTGTCTCCAAAGGTGCTGCGCACCTCGGTGCGCACCATGCCATGGCTTTCATCGCTGATTTCACTGATGTGGTTGTCCACAATGGGTTTGGTAAAACTGGGCCAGCCGCAGCCGGAGTCATATTTGTCCGACGAGGCAAACAAAGGTTCGCCCGACACAACATCCACATAGATGCCCGGCTCTTTGTTGCGCAGCAATTTGCCCGAGCCCGGCCGCTCTGTGCCACTTTCCTGTGTGACCCAAAATTGTTCAGGCGTCAGATTTGCCACCACATCGGGGTGCTTGCTATATTTGTCCATCCTTAGCCCTCCAGCTTTGTTTCTCTGCCCTAAATGGGGCAGGTTGCCCAAAATATAAGGGATGTTTCACTCTGGTTTCGGTTTTGTGTTCAACTGGGTCAAAGCCCATTGCGCTGCGTCTACAACGGTTGGATCCTCATCCAAAAGCAACGCCTGCGCAACGGGGATCAAATTGGGCTGCGCAGAATTGCCAATCGCATACAGCACGTTGCGCACAAACCGGTTGCGTCCAATCCGCTTGATCGGCGACCCCGAAAACAGCGTACGGAACCCAGCATCATCCAGCCCCGCCAGTTCGGCCAGCTTGGGGGCCTTCAACTCCTCACGCGCGTGATAACGCATCTCGCGCGCCTCCACCGCAAACTTGTTCCACGGGCAGGCTGCCAAACAATCATCACAGCCATAAATGTGATTGCCCATCAACGCGCGCAATCCTTCATCCACCGGCCCATGATGCTCAATCGTCAAATAGGAAATGCACCGCCGCGCATCCAACTGATAGGGCTGAGGAAAGGCCGCAGTGGGACATACATCCAAACAGGCCCGACACGATCCGCAATGATCAACTTCACCGGGATCCACCTCCAAGGCCAATGTGGTAAAGATCGATCCAATAAAGAACCAGTTGCCCAAATCCCGACTGACCAAATTGGTGTGCTTGCCCTGCCAGCCCAGCCCCGCCGCCTGACCAAGCGGCTTTTCGGCCACGGGGGCGGTGTCGACAAACACCTTCACCTGCACCTCTGCGCCCGCCTGCGCAATCAACCAACGCGCCAAACGCTTCAGCCGCTTTTTGACCAGATCATGATAATCTTTGTTCTGCGCATAAACCGAAATAGCCCCGTGGTCGCGCTGCTGCAGCACCTGCAAGGGATCATGCTGCGGGGTATAACTCTCCGCCAACATAATGACCGAACGCGCCTCAGGCCACAAAGCTTCGGGATTGCCACGCCATGCCTTGCGCGTCTCCATCCACGCCATCTGCCCCTGATGTCCCTGCTCCAAGAACTGATCCAAGCGCGCTGGCACCAAGGGAATATCCCCCGGACGACAAATCCGACAGGCATCAAACCCCTCCGCAAGGGCTTGGGCCACCAAATTCTGTTTCAACGCCTCTGACATCTTTTTCTTGGCCTAAATACCTCGGGGGGCATTGGAAATCAGTGTGATTTCCAATGGGGGGCAGCGCCCCCAACGCCACGGATCAGAAATCCAGATCGCCGTAATGCTGCGGTTGGGGAAAGCCGGGAATTTGATCCGCTAGGATGGATCGAAACGCGGGGCGCGACTTGATCTTGGCATACCAATCTTTGACTGCGGGTTGGCGGTTCCAATCCACATCACTGATATAGTCCAAAGCCGAAAGATGCGCTGCGGCGGAAAAATCTGCCAAGCTCATCGCATCCCCCGCCAACCATCGACGCCGGTCCAGCAACCACGCCATATAGTCGAGGTGATATTTGATCTTCTGCGCCCCGGCTTTAACGTTTTTGGATTCCGGATAGCCCAGCCCCATCACCTTCTTATTGACCCGCTCATACACCAGTTTCGAGGTCACTTCGTGATGAAACTTGTCATCAAACCACGCCACCAACCGGCGCACCTCATAGCGATCATCCGCATTGCGCGGCATCAATGCAGGGTCAGGATACACCTCTTCGAGATACTCGCAAATGGCAGTGCTTTCCGCCATGGTTTTCCCATCCATCTGCAGAACCGGAATTTTTGCCCCAGGATTGCGGCGCAGAAAGTCTGCGTCCTGTTCCCAATAGCGTTCTTCGACCAGTTCACATTCGATCTTCTTTTCGGCCAGACACAAGCGCACCTTGCGGCAGAAGGGCGACAACGGGAAATGGTATAACTTGGCCATGGGAATCGGAACTCTCTGTCTGGAAACGCTTTCCTGAATGCCTGCTAAAAGCTGATTATTCAATCCTCGAAACAGGCGCTGCGCCCATCCTTGCGTATTGTCTTGGCCCCATCCAAAATATTCGCGGCGCGGCGGCGGACAAATTCTGCGGGTTTTGACGCCGAGCGCGATTTGGGTGAGGGCAGGATCGCGGCCAGCCGTGCGGCTTGAACCGCGCTGATGCTTTCTGGGGCTGTGCCAAAGTAATGCTGTGCCGCCGCTTTGACCCCAAAGACACCTTCGTCAAACTCAGCCAAGTTCATATAGACCTCAAGCAGGCGCCGCTTGGACCAGATCAACTCTGTCATCGGTGTCATCATGGTTTCAAGCGCTTTGCGCACCCAGTTGCGCCCTTGCCAAAGAAACGCGTTTTTGACGGTTTGTTGGCTTAGTGACGATGCGCCGCGACTGCCGCCATCCGCAATAGCAGCGCGGATCGCCACCATATCAAATCCCCAGTGATTGCAGAAATTGGCATCTTCTGCGGCCACGATAGAGCGCGCCATCACCGGAGCGATGTCTTCGAGGTCTACCCAGTCACGTTTGATTTTGCCAAGTCTGGCGTATTCCTGCGCAATATAGATCGAGCCCGGCGGATTGATCATCGCATAGGCGGTGATCCACAGCAAAGAGACCGCCAGCCAGACCGCACTCAGGCGTAAAAACCACTTCGCGACCCAGCGAAACGGTCGCCGAGGGGCTTTGGTCTTTTTGCGTTTGGATTTCTTTTTGCCTGCCATGCCCGCTGCCCGAACCGCTTTCGATAAGGTCTGTCCTAATTGGGGTTAGGACACCGCGGGCAGTATTACTTGGAACAGGCCCAAACCACCACCTGACAATTGCTGCCATGCTCTAGGCAATAGCCAATGGCGCGATGTTCAGCGATTTCACGGGTCTGGTCGGCGGCCCAGCCCCACGCGCCGTTTGAGGCCCGCGCCATCGCCCCACAAGAATTGTAAAACGTCTTGATCTCGGTGCAGTCGCCTTCGCAGCTTGTGTAAACGGAGTTATAGGCGTCCTGCTCAGTGGCATAGCTGTGGGCCCAGCCGTAGGCGCCCTTAGACGATGACCCAACCGCACCCCAGCAATATTCATAGCCACATTGCCCGGCACTGGCCGCGCCCGCGGCGACGGTGGCGACGCAGGTCAGCGCGCTTAAAAATAGATTTCTGGGAACTGTCATTGGCCTTCTCCGATCGCTTTGGGTGCAGACAGCCTAGGTCACGCGTCCCTGATCAATCAAGTCTTTCTCCAACGCAAAACGGGGCCCCTAGGGACCCCGTTTTCGTTTGATCTAAGTGGAACGGGCTTATTCAGCCGGCACCGCTTGGTCTTCGATGCTCAATGGATGCGGAATGTGGATCAGCATCTCTTTGGGGCAAACTTGGACAAAGTTTTTCACTTCGGCTTCCCAGTGCTGAAGAATATCGGCGGCTTTACGGCTGCCGGTTTCTTCCAGATGCTGTTCAACCAAGCGCTTCAGCTGGGTGTGCCAATGATCCACAGTCACCGGGCATGTCACCAAAGTTTCCATGTTCATCATGTCTTCGGATTTGCCTTCGGGATCATAGAGGTAAGCCATGCCGCCGGTCATGCCCGCGCCAAAGTTCGCCCCAATCGACCCCAAGATCACAGCCACACCACCGGTCATGTATTCACAGCCGTTGGATCCGCAGCCCTCGATCACCACGCTGGCGCCCGAGTTGCGCACGCCAAAGCGTTCACCGGCGCGACCAGCCGCGAACAAGAAGCCATCCGTCGCACCGTACAATACTGTGTTGCCGATAATGGTGTTCTCTTCGGCCACAAGCGGGCTGCACATTGGCGGACGCACGACAACGGTACCGCCCGACAGACCCTTACCGACATAGTCGTTGGCATCGCCTGACACTTCGAGCTTAAGCCCCGGTGCCGCAAAGGCCCCAAGAGATTGCCCAGCCGAGCCGGTCAGCTTGACGGTCAGGTGATCTGACTGCAACGCATTGCGCATGCCAAAGCTTTTGACGATATGGCTAGAGGTGCGTGTGCCCACGGTCCGGTCAGTGTTTTGAACCGCATAGCTCAGCTGCATCTTTTCACCGTCCTCCAAGAAGCGCTGTGCGTCTTGAACAATTTCGGCGTCCAGAGTGTCTGGAACAGCGTTGCGATCTTTGCCACGGTTGTACTCGATGTCTTTGACGCCATCGACCATCAACAACAATGGGTTCAGGTCAAGATCATCCAGATGCGCCGAACCCCGGCTGACTTGGCTCAACAGATCTGCACGACCAATCACCTCATCCAAGCTACGCGCGCCGATCGAAGCCAGAATTTCACGGACCTCTTGCGCGTAGAATGTGATCAGGTTCACAACCTTGTCTGCGTTGCCAGTGAACTTGCCGCGCAGGGCTTCGTCTTGGGTACAGACCCCCACTGGGCAGGTGTTCGATTGACACTGACGAACCATGATACAGCCCATCGCGATCAACGCAGCGGTGCCGATGCCGTATTCTTCGGCGCCCATCATCGCGGCCATAACCACGTCACGACCAGTGCGCAAACCACCATCGGTCCGCAGTGTGACGCGTTCACGCAGGTTGTTCATTGCCAGAACTTGATGCGCTTCGGTCAGACCCATTTCCCATGGCAAACCACAGTATTTGATCGACGTCGCAGGCGAGGCACCTGTGCCACCATTGTGACCCGAGATCAGAATGATATCGGCCTTGGCTTTGGCCACACCGGCAGCAATCGTACCAACGCCCGAAGACGCCACCAGCTTTACGGTGACCTTACAGCGTGGGTTGATCTGTTTCAGATCGTAAATCAGCTGGGCCAAATCTTCGATCGAATAGATGTCGTGGTGTGGCGGCGGTGAAATCAGCGTCACACCTTTGGTCGAGTGACGCAGACGCGCAATCAGGTCGGTGACCTTCATGCCCGGCAGCTGACCACCTTCACCGGGCTTGGCGCCCTGTGCAACTTTGATCTCAAGCTCTTCACATTGGTTCAGGTATTCGGCTGTGACACCAAAACGGCCCGAAGCCACCTGTTTGATCTTGGCACTTGGATTGTCGCCGTTTGGCTCTGGTACAAAGTGTGCTGGATCTTCGCCACCTTCGCCGGAATCCGACTTGGCACCGATGCGGTTCATCGCAACGTTCAGCGTCTTATGCGCCTCAGGAGACAGCGCCCCCAAGGACATGCCCGGCGTGACAAAGCGTTTGCGGATCGCAGTGATGCTTTCCACTTCTTCGATCGGAATGGCCGTGCCAATCGGTTTGAACGCCAACAGGTCACGCAGATGAATAGGCGGGTTGGCCTGCATCTTGGCGGAATACTGTTGCCACATTTCAAAGCTGGCCCGGTTACAAGCCTGCTGCATCAGGTGCATTGTCTGGGCTTCCCACGCGTGGGTTTCGCCAGATTTGCGTGACTTGTAGAAGCCACCAATCGACAAAACATCGCGTCCGCCCAACCAGCCTTCGCCGTGAACTTGCTCTGCTTTGCGCTGAATGCCACTGACACCAATGCCAGAAATCCGGCTCAGCATACCCGGGAAGAATTCCGCAACCATCGCCCGGCTTAGGCCGACGGCTTCGAAGTTCAGACCCCCGCGATAGGACGAAATCACCGAAATCCCCATCTTGGCCATGATCTTCAACAGACCTTGGTCAATGGCATCCCGGTACCGCTTGGTGGCAACTGTCAGATCAACTTCCAGCAGGCCGCGTTCGATCCGGTCAGCCAAGCTGTCTTCGGCCAGATAGGCGTTCACAACAGTGGCCCCACATCCGATCAGAACCGCAAAGTAGTGCGGATCGATACATTCAGCTGAACGCACGTTCAGCGAACAGAAGGTCCGCAAACCTTTGCGTGTCAGATGCGAATGCACAGCGCTGGTGGCCAAAATCATTGGCATCGCCACTTTGGCTTCGTCTTGCGACTGGTCCGTCAACACGATGTGCCCGGCGCCGGAACGCACAGCATCTTCGGCTTCGGCCCGGATACGTTCCAGGTTAGAGCGCAGCGCATTGGCGTCGCTACCGGCCGGGAAGGTACAGTCGATCTCGACCAGATTTGCGTTGAACTGTTTTGTCAGCTCGGCCCATTGAGCATTGCCCACAAACGGGCTGTCGAGCACCAGAATTTCGGTCTGAGCAGAGCTTTCATCCAACACGTTTTTCAAGTTGCCAAACCGAGTCTTCAGCGACATCACGCGATATTCACGCAAAGAGTCGATGGGCGGGTTGGTCACTTGGCTAAAGTTTTGACGGAAGAAGTGGCTCAGCGGACGATACTTTTTGGACAGTACTGCCGACGGGGTGTCATCGCCCATCGAAGCCAAGGATTCTTTGCCATCTTCGGCCATCGGCGCCAGAATTTGTTCCAGCTCTTCGATGCTATAGCCCGCTGCGATCTGACGCTTGCGCAGTTCGGCACCGGAATAGATGGCTTCTTCGGTCAAGTTCGACAGGGCTGTTTCCAGATCGTTGATCTTGCCCACCCAATCACCAAAGGGCTGGCTGGAGGCCAGTTTGTCTTTGATTTTGGTGTCGTGATACAGAACGCCGTCCTGCATATCGACGGCCAACAATTGACCCGGCCCCAAAGCGCCTTTTTCTTTGACGGTGGCTTCGTCGGTGGGAACCATGCCCGCCTCTGAGCCTGCGATCAGCAGATCGTCACCGGTGACAACATAGCGCATGGGGCGCAAACCGTTGCGATCCAGACCCGCGCATACCCAGCGCCCATCGGTCATGGCCAATGCCGCAGGGCCATCCCATGGCTCCATGACAGAGTTGCAATAAGAGTACATGTCACGCCAAGACTGAGGCAGTTCTTTGGCTTGCTTGGACCAGCTTTCTGGAACCAGCATGGTTTTTGCCATCGGCGCATTGCGCCCGGCACGCACCAGCACTTCGAACACCGAATCCAGCGCCGCAGAGTCAGATGACCCCGACGGGACGATTGGCTTGATGTCATCCGCCATGTCACCAAAGGCACTGGACGCCATCCGGATCTCGTGGCTCTTCATCCAGTTGACGTTGCCTTTCAGCGTGTTGATCTCACCGTTGTGAGCCAACATGCGGAATGGCTGCGCCAGCCACCATTCAGGGAAGGTGTTGGTCGAATACCGCTGGTGATAGATCGCAAACGCCGACTCAAAGCGGTCGTCTTGCAGGTCTGGATAGAAATCCGCCACCTGTTCAGCCAGCATCATGCCTTTGTAGATGATCGAACGACAGCTCAGCGAACAGATATAGAGGCTACCGATGCCCGCGGCCGCCGCCGCTTTTTCAATCCGACGACGGATCACATAAAGCTCGCGCTCGAACTCTTCTTCGCTGATGTCTTTGGCGTTCGAAATCAGGATTTGTTCGATCTCTGGGCGGGTCGCATTCGCTTTTTCACCCAAGCAAGAGATATCAACCGGAACGTGGCGCCAGCCATAGATGTAGTGGCCCATCCGCAGAACTTCGGTTTCAACAATTGTACGGCAGGTTTCTTGGGCGCCAAAGTTGGTGCGCGGCAAGAACACTTGGCCAACAGCCATCAATTTGTCTTCGCGTGGCTCGTGGCCTGTGCGGCGAATTTGGTCATAGAAGAATGGCACAGGGATTTGCAGGTGGATACCAGCGCCGTCACCGGTCTTGCCGTCCGCATCCACAGCACCACGGTGCCAGATCGCTTTCAGCGCGGTGATGCCAGCATCAACAACTTTGCGGCTTGGGCTTCCGTCCAGAGACACAACAAGGCCTACACCACACGACGAGTGCTCGTCTTCGACGCTATACATGCCGTTTTCAGCCATGAACTTGCGCTTGGCTTCTTCAGCGGCAACCCAGTTTTCATCATATTTTGTCATATTTAACCCTTCCTCGGCTGGTGGGGTCAGGGCCCATCGGGGGCCCTAAGAATTCTATTCAGTATTATTCAGCGGCGACGGTTTGCGCGTCGTTCAGGTACTCTAGGATCGCAGCGGCGCTATCGCGGCCGTCTTTGATCGCCCAAACCACCAGCGACGCACCGCGTACGATATCACCCACAGCATAAACGCCATCCAAAGATGTCTTACCTGTGGTGAAATCGGCCTTAATGGTGCCCCAACGGGTCACTTCCAACCCATCGGTGTCCCAAAGCTTCGGCAGATCCTCAGCTTCGAAACCCAGCGCCTTGATCACAAGATCCGCCTCTTCGACGTAATCTGCGCCCTCAATCACCTCAGGGGCGCGACGGCCAGACACATCCGGTGCACCCAAGCGCATTTGTTGCACCATCACACCTGTGACGGGATCGCCAACAAAGCCTTTTGGCGCCGCAAGCCAGACAAATTCTACGCCTTCTTCTTCGGCGTTTTGAACCTCGCGCTGCGACCCCGGCATGTTCGCACGGTCACGGCGATAGAGACATTTCACAGAGGTGGCCCCTTGGCGAATAGCTGTGCGCACACAGTCCATCGCCGTGTCACCACCGCCAATCACGACAACCTTTTTGCCGGCCGCGTTCAAAGAGCCATCTTCATACTCGGGCACAGTGTCGCCAAAGTTCAGCTTGTTGGACACGGTCAAATAGTCAATCGCGCGTTCAATCCCGGTCGAACCGGATCCCGGACCTTCGAGGTCACGTGTTTTGTAAACACCTGTGGCAATCAACACGGCGTCATGTTTGCCGCGGATCGCATCAAACGAGATGTCTTCGCCAACGTTGCAGTTCAGGACAAACTCAACACCCGAATCTTCCAGCAGTTTGTTGCGGCGCATCACCACGTCTTTTTCCAGCTTGAAGCCCGGAATACCATAGGTCAGCAAGCCGCCCGCACGGTCATAGCGATCATAGATCGTAACCTGCAATCCAGCGCGGCGCAGCATATCCGCAGCGGCCAAGCCCCCCGGTCCCGCACCGATGATACCAACAGATTGATCCCGCTCGGTGGCTGGTTTGAACGGCTGAACCCAACCATTTTCCCACGCAGTGTCGGTGATGTACTTCTCAACAGAGCCAATGGTCACAGTGCCATGGCCGGATTGTTCGATCACACAGTTCCCTTCACACAGACGGTCCTGCGGGCAGATACGGCCACAGATTTCTGGGAACGTGTTGGTGGATTGGCTCATGGCATAAGCTTCTTCCAGACGACCTTCTGCGGTCATCCGCAGCCAATCCGGGATATTATTGTGCAATGGGCAGTGAGACTGACAATAAGGCACACCACATTGGCTACAGCGGCTTGCCTGCTCTTTTGCTTTTGTGTCAGCATATTCTGCGTAGATTTCGTGGAAATCTTTATTCCGAGTATCCGCCTCACGCTTCGATGGCATCTGCCGGTCGAGGTTTACGAATTTCAGCATTGGTTGCTTAGCCACAGCGCTGCCTTTCTGCATACTTATACGATTGGCGCCTGTTTACGGCACCTCCATCTGAATTAAAAGTCAGAAAGACTTACCTATTCACGGTTCATTGTCGCGCATCACATACAATTTTGTCAAAAACTCCTCAATTATAAGTCCGGTTCGGACACAAAAGAAGTGTTTCTCTACGTTCTCAATAGGTTATACCTGTTCACATTCTGAACCTTAAAGGCTCGCCATGTCTATTCTACACCTTCTAATTATCGCAGTGATTCAGGGTGTTACCGAATTTCTCCCAATTTCCTCTTCTGGCCACCTGATTCTCTTACCGAATCTTTCCGGAATGCAGGACCAGGGACAGGTGATCGACGTGGCCGCTCATATCGGCACATTGGCAGCTGTGGTTCTGTTCTTTTGGGCAGATGTGCGCATCGCTTTGGCCGGAACCATCCCGATGTTGCGCGGCCGGATCGACACACCGGGGGCCAAGTTGGCCTTCCTGCTTCTGCTGGCAACAATTCCCGTCATTCTATTTGGGCTGTTCCTCAAACTCACCGGACTTGACGATATGATCCGCTCGATCGCGGTCATTGGATGGACCATGCTTGGATTTGGCATCGTACTGTATTGGGCTGACCAAAAAGGCCAGACCACAAAATCCGAAAAGGATTGGTCGGTGAAGGACGCGATGATCATGGGGGTTGCCCAAGCGGTGGCGCTTATTCCGGGCACGTCGCGCTCTGGGATCACCATCACTATGGGGCGCTGGCTGGGCTACAACCGGCACGACGCGGCCAAGGTCTCAATGCTGATGTCGATCCCAACCATCATCGCAAGCGGCACGCTTTTGGGGATCGATGTGGTTAAAACCGCCGATGTCAGCGCCGCACGGGACGGCGCCATTGTCGCCGGACTGTCGTTTTTGGCGGCATTGCTGGCTTTGATGCTGATGATGCGCTTGCTGCGCTCGGTCAGCTTTACGCCCTATGTGATTTATCGCGTGATCTTGGGGATCGTGCTTTTGTATATCGCCTACTCATAGATCGCAGCCCGTCTTAACTGGCCTCAACAGCAGGTCGGGCACAGACCGATCAAACGACCCAGCCGCCTCAAAAGCCAAGACGCACTATGCCTCCCCAGAGAGTATCCCAAAAGAAAAGGGTGGACCTAGGCCCACCCCAATTCACATCGACAAGATCGCAACGCGCTTAGTTCAAGCGCAGGTTCTTGGCTGATTCTTTGATGGCGTCGTACTGACCAGATGGACGAAAGCGCCACAGATAGTCAGGCAAGATCGCCGCCATGGCCGCAGGCTTGATGCCCAGATCCGCAAATCCTTTGGCATCTTCGGACACCACGTTATCAACGGCCAACAACTTGACTTGATCCCGCGTGACCGGCGCTTTGATCAAACCAAAGCTTAGCTTTTGCACCAATTCGAACGCCCAAGCGTCGATACGGGCCAGCCAGAACGGCAAGTTGAGGATCAGCTTACGGCGACGCACAACCTTGAGCATCTCTTGCACCAGTTCCCGCTGTGTCGCTTGATCTGGTCCGCCCAATTCATAAACGCCTGCAGGCGCTTCGCCCGTGACACCCAGAACAGCTGCCTGCGCAACGTCATCAACGTAGACCGGCTGAAAGGTGGTGCCCCCACCGATTGTTGGAAAGATCGGCCCAAGGCGTGACATCGAAGCCAGACGGTTAAAGAAACCATCTTCGCTGCCAAAGATCACCGAAGGACGCAGGATCACCGCATCCGGGAACGCCGCCACGATACGGGCCTCCCCTTCGGCTTTGGTGCGGGCATAGTCGCTGTTGCTATCGGCATCCGCGCCAATCGCTGACAGGTGCACAAGGTTTGAAACCCCTTGCTCTGCTGCGATACGGGCAATGCGCTCTGCGCCATCGACCTGAACATCGTCAAAGGTGTTTTTGCCTGCTTCGCACAGCAGGCCCACACAGTTCACAACCGCGTCCGACCCTTGCATTACCAAGGCAACACTTTCGTCGTCACGAATATTGCACAAGACAGGTTCGACCTGCCCCGGCGTTCCGTAGGGTTTAACATGCATTGCTTCGTTGGGACGGCGTACAGCCACGCGCACGCGCCAGCCGTCTTTGGCCAAGCGTCGAGCGATATAGCGCCCAACAAAACCCGACCCGCCATAAATGGTCACCAATTTAGACATAGGGATGACTCCGGCTAAGTAATTTGCTTGGAATGTTCCTAGCCCTGTCGGGTAAATTTAACAAGGAGATATGGCGTCGCAGCAAAAAGATGAGATTTCGCGTTGACAGTTCCGCCGCTCACCTATAGATCGCCCTTCACCAACCCGTGCCCAGATGGCGGAATTGGTAGACGCGCTAGCTTCAGGTGCTAGTGTCCGCAAGGACGTGGAGGTTCGAGTCCTCTTCTGGGCACCATTGGCTTTCCCCGCCATGCTGAAATAGGCGCAATTTGCCTTAAAAATATGGCTCATTGCTGGACTTTGTTGCAGTTACTTACCTCTACTAACACCCGATTTTGGCAATTCATTACGACGAAATTACGATGATCGTAGTTTGGGGTTGCTAGGATGTTGGTTTTGGCCACGTATAAAAAGCTCGATACCGGTCGCTGGCAAGCACAAATTGCACGGCAAGGGATTCGCAAAGCAAAGTCGTTTAAGTCAAAGCACGAAGCCCAAGACTGGGCCACGCGGCAAGAATACCTAATTTCCGAAGGTGAAGCGCTGGCCACCAAGGGGTCTCTCGGATCGGTTTTTGAGCGTTACGCCCGCGAAGTTTCCTCTTCCAAACGTGGTGCCAGATGGGAAGTGGTCAGGCTAACAAGGCTTCAGAAAGACAAGATTGCGGATGTCCGTTTGTCTGATTTGAAGGCCGGAGATTTTGCGGATTGGCGTGATCGCCGGTTAAAGGAAGTCGCTGCGGCTAGTGCGAAGCGCGAGATGGTTCTAAAGTCTGCGGTCATAACCAAGTGCACCAAAAGAGAGGCGTATTCCTGACGCGTGATTGCGCATTAGCCGACGTTCGTACTCAATGCAGCATTTGGTATTTTGGGCTCGGAGCCGCCATGCGGCTGTGCGGCAACAGGCGCGCAGCGAAATTGCCCCTGACTTTAGTTGCCAGATTGCGGATGTCAGCCTATAGCCGACGTCCAGCAGCGAACCCAAATGCTGAGGTCGCAGTCTGCTTTGCGGCCATTCGCTTACAAACGGTCAAGCTAACTACACTGCTCCAGAAATCAAAGTCTGAATAACTCGGGATTGAATATGAAGGAGGTTAAGCTCGCCATTGCTACGGCGACAATTAGCCACCGCAGCAAAGGAGAACCCACTAAGCCGACGCTGGGTTGATATCACTGACGAATGGCAAATTTAGCGGTTCCAGTGCCATTTTTGCAGATTGAACGCGCGCGATAACTTTGGGCAGGGCTATCTGAAGGTGGCGAAGGGCCTCAGCTTTTACTGTATGAAAATCTTTTGCTTGCATCGCGGTGATGACGCGCAGGTGTTCTTCAAAAAACGGTTCTGCCTTTGGGAGATCGACTTCATTGCCCAAAACGTAACGGCTTGCCAGATGCAAACAATTGGTTCGCCTCAGTGACTCTGAAATTTCCTTATTGGGGCAGGCAGTCACGCAATCTATATGGAGATCCTCCTCCATCTTAAACAAGTCAGCGGGACTAACACTTGGGTAAGACGCAGTTGCCCGGGTCAAGCGCAATGCGATTTGATCAAGCTTGGAAGACGCAATGCCTCCGGCCGTTAAGGCCAGTGCTTCAGGCTCCAACAACATGCGTAATTCGTAGAGGGCGGTGATGCGGTTTTCGTCAAGCGCAACGGTATTCCATCGGGAACTTCCATCCCGAATGACGAGCCCATTTGACTGCGCCTGAAGCAACACCTCATGCATGACGGTTCGACCTACGCCGTAGTGCGTGGCTGCATCAGATTCGTTGATCCGGAGCCGCCCGCGAATGGCGCAGCGCACCAGCTCTGCCTCGACTTCGTCATAGAGTTTTTCCGAGGAACGTACCTTGAGAGCACCCGCTTCATCGGATGCAAGTCCAAGTGTTTCGGCAGTTATTGGGCGTCGATCGACCTCGCTACCCGAGGTCTGGACGATGAATCCACGCCCCGAAAATCGTGTGAGGCGCCCTTCGGAATGCAACTGAGCAATCGCGGCTTTGACCGGCGTTCGGCTCGCCCCAATCAGTTTTGCCACAGAAGATTCAACGATGACGCGGCCAGGGTTTAAACGCCCTTTTTCAATGGCTTGCCTCAGAAGTGTATATGTTTTTGTTTCTAGATTTTGGCTTTGTTCCATAATCAGCGCTGCATCCACTCGGAGGTTAACTCATTGAATTATATATTTTACTTGGTGAGAAATCACAACCTTTCGGGTGGGGATGACCGGTGAAGGTGGGGCAAAAACTTTATTATTGGATATTGTTGACAAAGGCCATAAATGAGGAGTAACGATTGGTTCATCGTCGAATCCCTGATGTCGTTTTCGGGAGGCGGACGAGGTAGGAGAAAGACTTTGACAGGCAAGATTTACACCATCGCGTTTTACGACGAGGTCCATGACGAAACAGCTTTGCAGGCCTATGCCGCGCTCGCTGGTCCCGCTGTTCTGGCTGCCGGTGCGCGGTACCTTTCGCGAGGAGAGCCCGTTGCAACCTATGAGGATGGCCAGCAGGCGCGTGTGACTTTGCTTGAATGGGACTCTTTGGAGCAAGCCCTCGCGCTGTATGAAAGCCCGGCCTATCTGGAGGCTTTGGAAAAGCTTGGCGGATCGGTGCGCCGCGATATTCGGATCGTCCCAGCTTTTGATCAGGCGCTCTTGGCAGCTGACGCACACGAGAACGCTCCGTCTACTGCTCAAACAGAAGGTGCCTCTTGATGCTTAAGGCGATGGGATTTCCCTCACGATATATTCAGGGACCAGGGGCGCTCAACCACGCAGGCCCTTTGCTCGGTGAGCTTGGTTTCAAATGTCCAGTTGTGCTTTGCGACGATACAGTGCGAAAAGTTGCCTTGCCGAGTTTACTCGACAGTCTGGAACGCGCGGGTCATCCATCAAGCGTGGTTATATTCCCGGGCGAAATCAACCACGACACCGTGGCTCAATGCAATCAACAGGTTGCCGATTTCGCGCCTGATGTTGTGGTCGGTCTCGGCGGTGGAAAGGCTGTGGATGCGGCCAAGGCGGCTGCGGCCCAGCTGGATGTTCCGGTCGTGATTGCCCCTACAGTCGCGTCCAACGATGCCCCGACAAGCCGATTGATTGTCATCAACGATCAAAACAGCACACCAACACAAATTGATTTCCTGAAACTCAATCCAATGGCGATCTTGGTAGATACGGAAATCATCGTGAACGCACCGGCACGTTTCTTCGCGGCGGGCATCGGTGACGCCATCAGCAAGAGTCTGGAGGCGCATCAATGTGCAGCATCGGGGGGCGAGAACTTCTTTGGGACGCCGCCCTCTGCCACCGCGGTTATGCTTGCAGACCAATGCTACAACGTAATCTTGACGCATGCTGTAAGTGCCTATGATGATGTCAAAAATCATAAGGTCAGTCGTGAAGTTGAAGAGCTCGTAGAAGCAACAGTTTTGCTCAGCGGTCTTGGGTTTGAAAGCGGTGGGCTGTCCTTGGCGCATGCTTTGATCCGCGGGATCACGGCGATCCCATCCATGGGTAAGAACCTGCACGGTGAAATGGTTGCTTTCGGCGCGCTGGTTCAAACCGTCATCGAAGATCGACCGCAACAGGTATTGGATCAACTGATCGCGATTCTCGCCTACACCAACCTGCCAACAACATTCGCGGATTTAGGGTATGAGGGCGACGTGAAGCCCGCGGACCTGGACCAGATGATCGCGGCCACCCTCGCACATAAATATGCGACCAATATGACGCCGACCTTGACCGGGCCGCGCCTGAAAGACGCCCTTATCAAAACGAATAAATTGGGGACATCACTTAGAGGGCGCAACGCGCAGCCCTTGGAACTCCCGCAATAAACAGACCCACCGCGCATTTCGTGGCACTGCCGGTGAGAAGAATTAGCCATATCTTGGAGGAGAAGACATGAAACGCATCACAACACTTTTGACTGGGGCCGCGTCGCTCGCCCTTGTGGCATTTGGCGCTCAAGCCGAGACCAAAGTCGCCCACGTACCGGGCGGCCCGCACCCGTTCTTTGCGGATTGGGAGCCCGCATCGATGGCTGCGAAAGAAGACTTTAAACTTGGCGCGGCGGATTACAGATTTCCGCAAAAATGGGAATTAAACCTGCAAAATGACCTGCTCGAGAGCTTGGTCACGCAAGGATACAATGCCTTCGCAATTCACCCCGGCGATCCGGTTGGCAGCGTTCCAACATTGAACGAATTGGTGGGAACTGGCGCACCTGTGATCGCGGTCTCAGCCTGCGTGAATGACCCTTCTGACGTGTCTTTCTGCTTGGCATCTGACGCCGGTGTGTCAGCCTACACTGGGACAAAACACCTGATCGAAGCGATGGGACCGGGCACGAAGAAGATTGCGCATTTCACAGGTTGGTTAGTCGAGCCAAACACGCAGTTGCGCATTGATGGTGTGGCCAAAGCCGCAGCGGAAGCTGGTGTAGAAGTCGTTCAAGTCATCGCCGACATCGATGCGCCTGAACCTGCTGAAGAGAAAATCGGCGCCTATCTTGCGGCCCATGGCTCTGAGATTGACGGTGTGATTACGACAGCGTGGGTGCCCGCAGTTGTGGCGTCAAATGCCATGCGTCGCATCGGGGATAAGCGCATTAAGATGGTGGCGATTGACCACGACGAAGTGGTGATGGACGCCATCCGCGATGGCTATGTCGTCGGCTCGATGTTGCAAAACCCATTTGGCCAAGCCTACGTCGCGGCGTTTGCTGCGGACAAGCTCTTGAATGGCTGTGAGGTCAGTGCCGATGCGCCCTTTACCGGCCATCCGTTGACCGCACGTTTCATCGATTCTGGTGCGCCTTATGTCAACGCCAGCAATGTTGACACCCGTGCAGATGTTGATCGCGCAATGACTGAAGAGCTGATGCGCAAAGTCGAAGCAGACTTCCTGAGCTGTAGCTAATGATCAGCGAGGGCGGGCGCTTGGGTGCCCGTCCTTTCCTATGCAATTTGGATGAAAGAGTTGACGCTTTTTCATGCGGTCTTTCCAGACCGAAGACTAGGATAACTAAATGTCCCTTGTACCTTCTGACGCTCAAAAAACGGTTTGGTGGCCCACTGTGCGGCGCCTGTTGCTGTCGAACGAGTTTGGCCTACTCTTGCTGATTGTGGCGTTCGGCACATTATTTTACTCCGTGTCGTCCGGTTTTCTGTCCTCTTTCAATCTCAACTCAATGAGCCGTGCCGCCGCGATCAATGTCATGATCGGGTTTTCCATGATGGCAGTGATAGCGACAGGTGGATTGAGTTTGGCCGTGGGCGCGATCGGCGTTTGTTCTGCCATGGTTTGCGGGTGGTTGTTGCAAGAATTTGGCATGCCTTGGCCCTTTGCGCTCATCACTGCGATTGCAACAGGAGCAACTTTGGGCGCGATCAATGGGACGATCGAGGTGAAAACACAGCTCCATAGTTTCATTGTGACGCTAGCGACCATGAGCCTGTTCTTCGGGATTATGATCTTCCTGACACAAGCTCAGACCTATCGTGGCATCCCTGCGTCCTTCGTCAGTTTTGGCCGCATGAAAGTCATGGGACTGTCAGCGACGCTTGGGCCGACGTTGATCGTCGCTGTTGCGCTCATCGTTTTGTACAGTTTTACCCGTGTCGGCAAAGAGATGCTGGCAGCAGGTGCGAAGCCGGAAGCCGCCATGCTCTCAGGCGTCCGTGTTGGGCGAATGATCGTGCTTGCACACGCCCTTTCAGGCGGATTGGCTGCGATTGCTGCCCTCTTGTTGGTCGCCCGAAACGGCGCGGCAATTCCGTCGATGGCAGGGCAACAAGGCCAAGATTGGCTGCTCATTGCTTTCCTCGGGCCGGTGCTCGGGGGGGCGGTTCTAACGGGCGGAAAAATTTCGGTGGTTGGTGCGTTTCTGGGCGCTGTTCTGGTCACGGTCCTGAGCAATGGTTTGTTGTTGATGCAAATCGGCGATTTTTGGCTTCAAGCCACCCTTGGCGCGGTTCTCTTGCTTGCAGTGCTTATCGATCTAGCGCGCCGGAAATTTCTTGAAAGGAGAGCACAGTGATGTCTCGACTATTTGTACAAAGCGACTGGGTGACGCCCTTGATCGTGGCGCTTTCACTTGGTGTGCTCATCAGCCTGTTCAATCCGGCCTTCCTCTCCACATTCAACATCCAAGTGCTTTTGGAAGCTGTTTCAATCAATGTGTTGATTGCATTGTCGCAAATGGTGATTATTGCGATTGGCCAAATGAACCTCTCGGTTGGCGCACTGGGCGGATTGGCAGCTGTGATCTTCGCCGGCTTGATGGAAGTCTTTGGCATCCCACCAATCTTGGCTGGCGCTATGGCGCTTGGCGTTGGGCTGGTTGGCGGTTTGCTCAACGGCCTGCTCATCGGGCTGACGGGGATTTCCGCCTTTGTGATTACACTTGCGACCCTGTCGATTTTCAAAGGCCTCAACCTCGCGATTACGCAAGCACAGCCGTTCTATGAAATTCCAGACTCTGTGAAGTTCTTTGGCAACTCGACCCTCTTTGGGCCGTTCCCCGTCATCTTCATACCTGCTGCCCTAATCGTAATTTTGTTAGTGGTATTCTTCAATCGTTTGCCGGTTGGTCGTTGGCTTCTCGCGGTTGGCGGCAATGCCCATTCCGCCGAACTTTCAGGTATTTCCACGACCAAGACCGTGGTTATTGCGCATGCTATTTCAGGGTCTCTAGCGGCCTGCGCCGGTATTTTGCTGGTCGCGCGTTTACAACTTGGGCAACCGACGATTGGAGATGATTGGCTTATAATGTCTTTCGCCGCGCCCATTATCGGTGGCGCAATCCTCGCTGGCGGACATGTGAGTACAGTAGCAACTGTGTTTGGGGTTCTCATTGTGGCTCAGATTACTCAGGCGCTTGTGCTGTTTCATATCGACCCGTTCTTGGTCCAGGTGGTCTTGGGCTTGATGATTTTGGCGGCAGTGTTTGCCAACCAATGGCGCGAGTCGCGGTTGCAACGTTCGGGGAAGGTGTAATTATGTCCGATATTGCGTTCGAAGCGCGCTCAGTGAGCAAATTTTTCCCCGGTGTGAAAGCGTTGCAAGGCGTCTCTATGCAGATGCGTGAGGGATCAATCCATGCGTTGCTAGGGGAAAACGGGGCTGGAAAATCCACTTTGATCAAATTGGTCACGGGCGTGTATCGCCCTGACGAAGGGCAATTGTTTGCAGGCTCCGAGCCGGTGAATTTTGCCCGTCCTCATGACGCCATCGCCGCAGGTGTGGGGGTGGTTCATCAAGAGCGCAACCTGATACCGCGATTTTCGGTGGCCGAGAATATGGTCCTGAGCCAACTCGCCCATCAATCGATCACACCGATTGATTATGCAGAACTTAACGAACAAGCCAAGCCGTGGCTCGATATGCTCGGCCTCGATGTCGATCCCACCACACAGGTCTCTCGGCTCAGTGTGGCCCAGATGCAAATGGTTGAGATCGCCAAAGCGTTGTCGCAACAGACACGGGTGTTGCTGTTGGATGAACCGACCGCCTCGCTCACTCCGATGGAATCTAAAGCATTGTTTGATGTGCTGCACAGATTGCGGGACGATGGGGTGAGTATGCTGTTTGTCAGTCATAAGCTCGAAGAGGTGAAGGAGATCTGCGACACGGTAAGCGTGTTACGCGACGGTGTGAACGCGGGTGAAAACATTGCGATGGAGAACCTAGAGCGGCCGGATTTGATCCGCTTGATGATTGGCCGCGAGGAAAGCGCCGCCAAAGTACGCCCCCGTCGGGAAGGCGAGCAATCCGTTGCTCTGGAGCTCAAAGATGTGTCAACGTCTCAAGGGCATAAGGGTATCAACCTGGACGTTAAACGCTGCGAAATTGTCGGTCTTTATGGGCTGGTCGGTGCGGGACGCACAGAATTGGCCAAGGCGATTATGGGAGCGGTGGCGATCACTGAAGGCGAGGTTCTTCGGGACGGTCACGCGGTCGAGATTGCCAATCCAACGGACGCGCTGCATCGGCACAAGATTGGCTACGTCAGTGAAAACCGTAAGGATGAGGGGCTGATCCTAGAGCATTCGGTTTTGGAAAACGCGGGCATCACAGTTTGGCGCAAATCCGCGAACCGTTTGGGATGGTTGGCGCGCGCCGGGATCAAGAAACGGACCCTCCCCTTCTTGAACAAACTCGCGGTGAAAACGCCCTCGCTGAACCAAAAGGTCGGCAATCTCTCTGGCGGCAATCAACAAAAAATTGCCATGGCCAAATGGCTCGCGGCGGGTGTGGAAGTGTTGATCGTAGATGAACCCACAGTGGGCATTGATGTGAAAAGCAAAGCCTATCTGCACGAATTGCTGCACGAGCTTGCTAATGATGGGACGGCCGTTTTGCTAATCACCAGTGACTTACCTGAAATGATTTCGCTCGCGGATCGAATCTTGGTGATGGATGAGTTCATCATCAAAGGCGATGTCAAAAACACCGGTGATTACAAGGCCATGAGCCAATCGGTGATGGAACACATTCACCACACCAAGGATGAATTGCGGCGGGCCAAGTTGGCGATGTCGCGCTAGGGAGTGGATTTTATGAAGTTCAACACCATTGCGAATGGCCACCTTAAGCTGTCTCAGATTGGCCTGGGAACCGGCCCATTAGGTGGGCTTTACGTTGACAGCCCGCGTGAGCAGGCCATGCAGGTTTTGGAGGCCGCCTGGCAAAGCGGTATTCGATACTTCGACACGGCGCCGTTTTATGGTTACGGCTTGGCCGAGCGCAGGGTCGGGGATTTCTTGCAAGGCAAAAACTCTGAAGACTGGACCTTGTCGACCAAAGTGGGGCGGCTTCTCAAACCGCACTCCGGTTCGTCGCCGGATATTGCTGCATTCGTCAACGCGCTGAAGTTCGGGGCGGAATTCGATTACTCTTATGACGGGATCATGCGATCCATTGAGGACAGCTATGCCCGTCTGGGGCTAACGAAAATAGATGTGGCCTATGTACATGATATCGGCCAGTTCGCGCATTCCGCCGAACAAAACGCACACCACTTGGATCAACTTGAAAACGGTGGGTTTCGGGCACTGGACGAGTTGCGCTCAAGTGGCGCGATCAAGGCATGGGGCATTGGCGTCAACGAAGTCGCCATCTGCCACGACATTATGGCACGCGCGGATTTGGACTGCATCCTATTGGCCGGTCGCTATACGCTGCTGGATCGATCCGGTGCGGAGCTTGTTGCTCAATGCGGCGCTCGTGGTGTGGCAATCGTCGCTGGCGGCGTCTTCAACTCCGGCATCTTAGCGACAGGGGCGAAAGATGGGGCTTATTTCGACTATCAACCCGCCAGCTCTGAGATCAAAGTACGCGTCGCGGCCATGGACGACATCGCCCAGACGCACGGCCATAGCCTCATCCAAGCGGCGCTGCAGTTCCCTATTCAAGCTCCCGCCGTGGCCAGCATGCTGCTTGGTGTCGACAGTGTCGACAAGCTTCAAAGCAACATGAACGACCTCGCCCAACCGCTGCCCGACCGCGCTTGGAAGGCTTTTGAGCGTCACGCCTTGCAAGGCTAATCCGGCCGCACGGGCCATGCATCGACCAACAAAAAGGAAAGGATCTGAACATGACAAAACGGGATATTATCGATCCACATCACCACCTCTGGTCCTTGGAACAAGACAAGTATCATTGGCTGCGAAAGCCGATGCCGCGCGGTGTTTACGGAGATATCGAGAGCATTTCGAAGGATTACCTTCTGAGCGATTACCGCGACGACACGGAAAACTACAATCTGTGCGCATCGGTGCATATCGAGGCCCATTATGATCGATCTGCCCCTGTAGAAGAAACTGCGTGGATCACAAAAGTGGCCGATGAATTTGGCGGCCCAGAAGCCATCGTTGTCTATGCGGCGCTTGAAGCTCCGAATGTCCAAGAGGTGCTGGATCAGCACCTTGCCTATGGAGATCGCATCAGAGGCGTACGCCAAATATTGTGCAACCACGAGAACCCCAGTTACAGCTTTATTGACCGCGCGGATCTCATGCGCGACGCGCAGTGGCGACAGGGATTTGGTCGCCTTGAAGGGCTTGGGTTGACCTTTGATCTCTTGGTCTATCCGCACCAACTTGCCGATGCGGCAGATCTGGCCGCGGCTTTCCCTGAGACGCAGGTCATTCTGGAACACGGCGCTATGCCACATGATCGCAGCGCCGAGGGGCTTGCCTATTGGCGCGCTGGCCTCCGCAAACTTGCCGAACGAGAAAACGTTACGATCAAAGCATCGGGCTTGGGGCAGACGGACTGGAACTGGACACAACAGTCTATGGGATCAATGGTGCGCGACATCGTCGAAATTTTTGGCCCCAAGCGCACCATGTTCGCCAGCAACTTCCCCGTCGATAAGGCGTACAACAGCTTTGATGCCTATTACGCGGCCTACGAGGCGGCGGTGGTCGACCTCTCTGCAGATGAGCAGAACGATCTGTTCCTAAGGACAGCAACCCGCGTCTACCGACTGGGTGTGACGCTCAGCTGACGCCATACCCCCACCCAATCAAGCTTGGAATAAATCAAAATGTTAGAGCCTGCAGTGATGCAAGTTGTGACCCGAAAACGGAAGAAATCATATGCCTATCGAAGATACAAAAACTGATCCACGGATGCCCTATCAGTACGACAATCCGGCGGAATGCTTGCCAGATATCGTCATCCCTGATGGCATTCCTGAAGATGAGCGGGTTTGGGTGCCGCAAGCCGAGAACGTCTCCTTCCGGCCACTGATCCTTAACCGTAGCCAAGGCTATTGGATGAATCTACTGCGCGTGCGCAAATCCGGTGTCCTGTCGCGCCATCGCCACCCTCAAGCGGTCCATGGTTGGGTTCTCAAGGGGCGTTGGCATTATCTCGAGCACGACTGGAAAGCGCGCGAAGGCGGATTTGTGTTCGAACCTCCAGGTGAAACGCACACGTTGATCGTGCCCGATGATGTCGAAGAAATGATCACGTTATTTCAGGTTCAGGGTGTGATGTACTACGTCGATCCGTGGGGAAAAGGCATCGGATATGAGGACGTCTTTACAAAGATTGACCTTTGCCGCAAGCACTACGAGGCGGTTGGTCTTGGCGCGGATTATGTTGATCAATTCATTCGCTAGGATACTCAGATGATCTGGTCAGATAAATGTTTTGAAGATTCGAGTGTTCTTGTTACCGGTGCCACCTCTGGCATCGGTGAAGGGATTGCGCAGGCGTTCGCAGAGGCTGGTGCGCGTGTAACTGTCACTGGCGCGACCCAAGATGAGGTGCACGCCGCGCAAAGCAAACACGCTGAGTTTGACGTGCAGTTGCTGGATGTGCGCGACGAGACGCAGGTAAGGGCATTGATTGGGTCGTTTGAACGTCTCGATCATGTGATGAATTGTGCGGGCATCATTCGGCGCAATGAAGAACATCAACTTGAAGTCTTCGCCGACGTGGTGGATATCAACTTGACGGGTACCATGCGTGTTTGCACCGCTGCCAAGGACCTTTTAAGGGCGTCAACCGGAACTATCGTCAATATGGCCTCGATGTTGTCGTTTTTTGGCGGGGGGCTGGTACCTGCGTACTCTGCATCGAAAGGCGGCATCTCACAATTGACCAAATCGCTTGCAATCGCCTACGCCCCTGAGGGCATCCGAGTGAACGCCATTGCGCCAGGTTGGATTGCGACACCTCTGACATCGGCGCTTCAATCTGACGAGGTTCGAAGCAAGGCAATTTTGGACCGAACTCCCCTAAACCGTTGGGGAACACCGGAAGATATCGCTGGCGGGTGCCTCTTTTTGTCCTCTCCGCTCTCCCGGTTTATAACCGGGACTGTGCTCCCAATCGACGGTGGATATCTCGTCACCTGACATCGAACAAAGCCGCCAATGAATGCCTGCACCAGCAACGTTGTTGCCTCAGGGAATAGGGAGGTGCCATCTTAAGCGACGAATGCCACTGTTCTCCACAGGAGCGAAATGCGGTTTTGGTTTGGCCATGGCTTTCTGGTTACATGATCGGAAGGTCGCCAAATTTTGATTGATCCAGTTGGCCGATTATTGAAATCGCACATTTTGGACTGGCCACGTTTGGTTGCAGGGTATTGTTGGTGCATCCATCTGGCGTCTATTGGGTTGCTGCACGAGATGCGCAGCTCCGATCTGTTTCGAAAAAACGCCGTTTAAGGAGGATGCTAGGCTAAAACTGCTTTCGGCTAGAAAGAAGAAATCAGCTCGGTGATATTTGTTGCGGAGGCGTTTTGCTGAACAAGAGACTGGACTTCAACATCAGTTGGCTTGCGTCATGGTCAACGGCCGCTTCGGCGGTGCTGCACTGCAGTTATAATCGCACCTTGGGATCGACAGCGTTGAGCCGGACCTCGGGTTAAGTTAGCCGATACGCCGAAAGTGGGCTTTGGCTGCGTGACTGGAAATCGGAAAATGAGCTCTAAGCGGACTTGCAGCACTGCAACGCGTTTGTTGCGCAAAATGCACTGCTACTGACCAGGGTGATCCAACCGTATGGCAGGGTGCGGCCTTAATACGACATTGTTTCCCGATGCAGCATGGGGACGGCTAACACAGTCACGGATGGAAGGCAGACCACCGAAGCGTGTGCAAAACATCCTCGTTAAAATAGAATTACTGTCCCCCAGAAAGTATAGTTTTGCAGACTTGTAAATTCATCCCGATAGGCTATCTCTCTCAAAGTTTCGAATAAAATATTACAAAATTGCTCGTTGAGGATTAGAATATGTGGGTACAGGGCCTAGCCAATACTTTTTTCAGCGGCTTTTTGAGTAATTCCCCGCTTACCCTGCAGAGGTTTGACCTGACCTACGGATCATTTGCCGAAGTCGCTGGATCAACCGGTGAAACCTTCGTTCCTTACTCGGCGGTTTATGAAGTTTTTGGACAATATCTAGTGTCTGGGCGCGCCGAAGATTCTTTGGGTGCAACAATAGGTTATGACATTTTTACGTATAATAGTGATGGCTCGGTCACTCTATTTGCGGATATCGCCCAAGGCGTGGAGCCTTCCTTTTTTGATCTCGATTCGTCTGCAGACATTCTAGACAGTGAAGATTTCATCATCGGCATATCAAGAGGTGTCGCTGCAATTCCTGCCGTTCTTTATTCAGACGGCACGTCAACATTGTTCTCAAACTTCTTTTCGGACATCGATAGTTTGGCAAATGCCCGATTTGTAGGCAGCTTCGAGAATACAACTTTGATGATTGCGGACGTCGATGGTCGCACATCAGGACAGTTGATCCAAATTGACAGTGTCAACGAGAAGTATACCCTTTTAGGTAGTTACGACCGCCCTGTAGGAACGGCGCCTAGCCTCAGTAACGTATTTCCCGTCGAAGACCGACTGTTCGCGCAGATCAATACCTCAGCATACGGCCGCGAACTTTGGGAATTGCAGGACGACTCCACATGGTCACTGGTTGCTGACCACGCGCCAGGACGGGCATATGGTTCACCGTCTTATGCCTTCACGCATGGGGGGGTACACTATTTCACTGCGGTTAACTCAACTTTTGGCAGGGAATTGTTTAGCCTTGGTGAAACAGGTTTTACCCTTGTGTATGATTTTGCGCCGGGTCCAGCAAATGGTGCTACACCTCTTCGGACGTTCCAACTGGGAGACAGTGTCTATCTTCACCCTGGTTTCGAAGCGTCCTACTTTCGTATGGACGAAGATGGAACTCTGACCTCAGTTTCGGGTATGCTGCCAGATGAATCTCTTGCGTGGCCTGATGTCATCATCAATATGGACACGCAAACTTACCATGAATATCTCGGTGCAAGCAGGCTCCAACCAGCCTATGTGATCGAAAACGGCGAGGCCCGTTTGATCGATCTTCCAGGTCCCAACGCTCAGATAAAAGGCTTCCACGGAGGGAGCCTCTACGTAGCCACTAAGAATGATGACCACGATTTGACGCTCTATGCATTAGGCACTTCGGGTGATTGGGTTGAGATCTTTCACGCTCCCTACAGTGGCTCTGGCGTTCCATTACCCAGAGTGAATGATGTCTTTAGCGCGGATATTCACGACACGGGTGACGTCTGGCTTGGCAATGACACTTCGGAAACCGTGGTTTCGTTGGATACAGGCGGGATCGTTTTTGCGCGCGGAGGGAATGACCTACTCGTGGGGGGGGCGTCAGGCGATGCGCTGCTGGCAGGTGACGGGAACGACACGCTTGAGGGCGGGCAAGGCGCAGATCTTTTGTCAGGCGACACTGGGGACGATATCATCCGCATTACGAGCGTCGAAACCTTTAGCGCAGGATATCGTGCGCACAACATCAGCTCACCTTATCAAACCGGAACCGGCGCGTACGTTTCTGTTGAGGGGCTTGTTCGACAAGAGGCGGTTATTGACGGTGGAACTGGGTTCGACATTTTGAACCTCACGGATATCAGCGACGCCCTATTCCTACACGATAGTTTTTCAAGCTTTTTTGAAACGGTTGCCTTGGCCGCAGATTCTGATGGGTCCCTTGGAGCGGCCAGGTTAAATGGAATTGAAGTGATCAACGGTGGTGCCGGCAACGACGTTATCGATCTGACCAGCCCAGACTATAGCCTCGACGGGTTTTCCATTCAGATAAACGGAGGTGTGGGCAATGATGTCATTTGGGGGTCCGATGCTGACGAACACATTTCCGGCTCCTCCGGCGACGACACGATTTTTGGAGGCACAGGCGTCGACGTATTGTCGGGTGGCGCAGGCGCTGATGCTTTTGAATTTACGCGCTCCTCAACTCAATCGGAAATCACCGATTTCGATGTTTTGGAAGGTGACACATTGCGTTTTTACAATGCCGGCGATGCCGTTTTTGATCTCTCAAGCCTTGAAATCAGCAATGGAGTTGTGACGATTTCATTTTCTGATTTAGCTGACGAGACAATGCATACAATCAGAATTGAGCTTGATAGCGCGCCTGACATTTTGGACTTAACCAATTCGGTTGAAATCATTTAGGAACGTTTCGCACCTTTGAAAGGTCCTGCAAGTTAACCTCAGACCTTTCTCAAAGCTGTTGTTTTTGGCAAGGCGCCGCGGGTTTTGCACACGGATATTCTGAAGCTTGCTTTGATTAACGTATGCTTTTGAGACACGTGTCGGTCCCAGGCCCACTTTGGGCCGTTGACCACAGCTTGCATGTCGAGTTCTTGAATACACGCAGAATGGTATTCAATCGCTTTCTTCGCCGTCGCAGCTTTGATATGATAGATCGGTGCAACCGTGTTGCAAAAATCATGGTGGACGATTTCAGCAACCGGCACTTTTCCAACGTGGGCAGCACATGGAGTTCCAAAGGTGAGAACCTACACCCTGCCTCCCCCTGGTCCTTGAATTCAGCTTTGCGCGTTTCAATGCAATCGCGGGCCATATCTTCCTGCAGGTCCATGTTACCTTCGCGATACCGCCTCTCTTTCACACGCTCTTTGAACGGGTCTTTGCCCTCATCGCTGCGGGTGTTGCCGCGGTCACTTCCGGAAATAGGGAGTGATTCCCTTTGACTGACCAATTCGGGCTGACAGGCCCCGTTTGGCGCAATTTTGACCGATACTCAGCTCAGCAAACGATTCGGAATTTTTGCACCATGTGAGGCGCGATTTTGCAAAAATTCACGCATCGATACCGCGAAATCACCTCAAAATCTGCTCGAAATGCGGGGCTTATTGTAAAAATCTACACCACTTTTTGGTGCTAAGATTCCAGACAACTCGCCTTCTGAGAATTTCGATAACCGATTTAAATCATTCATATTTTTGCATCTACCCCTGCGACAATTCGTCAGCAATTCGCGCTGTATCCGATGGGTGAGAAATACACCGCACATACTAAACAATCGTTAATGTCAAAACTCACGAAAAACCGTGTTAGAATAATACTAGAGTTTGGAGAAATGGTACAAGATAGGTTCAGACTTTTACCGCAAGCTAGTTCCACGGTTTGACACTGCTTACTGACTTTCTGGGAGGAAATGATGAACATTCTACGCAATACCGCACTCGGCCTGACCCTTGGGTTGGCTGGTGTTTCGATGGCCGCAGCGGGAGAGCTGACCATCGCAACCGTAAACAACGGTCACATGATCGAAATGCAAAAGCTGACACCTCAGTTCGAAGCCGCTAACCCCGGCATCACAGTGAACTGGGTGACCCTGGACGAAGGGACACTTCGCAGCCGCGTCACAACGGACATCACCACCAAAGGTGGCCAGTTCGACATCATGACAATCGGCATGTACGAAGCACCGATCTGGGGCGAGCGCGGCTGGCTGCAAGAGCTGAAGTTTAACGATGACTATGACGTCAACGATATCCTTCCTGCGATGCGCAACGGCCTGTCTCACGACGGCAGCCTCTATGCGGCGCCGTTCTACGGCGAAAGCTCGATGATCATGTACCGCAAGGACTTGATGGACGCAGCCGGCATGACAATGCCAGACAACCCAAGCTGGGGTCACATTCAAGACGCCGCAGCGGCGATGACCGACAAAGACAACGGTGTTTATGGCATCTGTCTGCGCGGCAAACCCGGTTGGGGCGACAACATGGCGTTCCTGTCCACTATGGCCAACAGCTTTGGTGCTCAGTGGTTTAACGCCGACTGGACCCCTGCATTGGATAGCCCTGCATGGAACCACGCTGTTAACTTCTACGTTGACCTTCTGACCAACTACGGCCCTCCAGGCTCTGCGGGTAACTCGTTCAACGAGATCCTCGCTCTGATCAACGAAGGCAAATGTGGCATGTGGATCGATGCGACCATCGCAGCATCCTTTGTCTCCAATCCTGAGCAATCCAAAGTGGCTGATGTGATTGCATTTGCCCAAGCGCCTCAGTCGATCACCACACGTGGTGCAAACTGGCTCTGGGCTTGGTCGCTGGCCATTCCTGCAGGAACCGCTCAAGGTGCCGACGCTCAGAAGTTCATCGAGTGGGCAACTTCGAAAGACTACATCGAGTTGGTGGCTGACACCAATGGTTGGGGCGCCGTTCCAACAGGCACACGTCAGTCAACGTATGACAACGCCAACTTCCAAGATGCTGCGGTCTTTGCCGATGCGGAACTGAAGGCAATCTTGTCTGCGGATCCTGAGAACTCAACGCTGAACCCATCGCCATATGTCGGCGTACAGTTCGCGGCGATCCCAGAGTTCCAAGCAATTGGTACCGCAGTAGGACAGCAAATGTCCGCAGCCCTGGCTGGTGACATCACTGTCGAAGAAGCGCTTGAAGCCTCGCAAAAAGCGGCTGATCGCGAAATGCGCAAGGCTGGCTACTACTAAACCCTGCCCTGCCCTCCCCTCTGAGGCGGCCTCCTCGCCGCCTCAGAGTCCCTACAATTGCTGACATTCAGGACACGATCTTATGAACCCGACGCTCGTCAGATGGCTTCAGGCCCCAAGTATTATTGTCTTGTTCCTGTGGATGATTGTTCCACTCAGCATGACGATTTATTTCTCAACCATCCGCTACAATCTGCTTTACCCCGATCGCAGCGGCTATGTTGGATTGTCCAACTACGAATTCTTCTGGACAGACCCTTCCTTCACCCCAGCTCTTATCAACACGCTGGTTCTGGTTGGTTCTGTATTGACCATCTCGGTTGTTCTTGGGCTTGCGGTCTCGATCCTGATTGACCGCCCCTTCAAGGGCCGCGGCATTGTCCGGGTCATGCTGATCTCGCCCTTCTTTATCATGCCGACAGTGAACGCGCTGATCTGGAAGAACATGATGATGAACCCAATCTATGGCCTGTTTGCTGTTGTTGCGACGTTCTTTGGCGCGGAACCGATTGATTGGCTTACTGAACTGCCTTTGCTGTCGGTCATCATCATTGTCAGCTGGCAGTGGACCCCCTTTGCCATCCTGATCTTCATGACATCGCTGCAATCACAGGACCAAGAACAGAAAGAGGCGGCCACATTGGACGGCGCCGGTTTTTGGGCCCAGTTCTGGAACCTGACATTGCCACACCTAGCGCGCCCTATCTCCATTGTTCTGTTGATCCAGATGATCTTCCATCTGTCGATATTCGCAGAAATCTTTGTGACCACAGGCGGCGGACCCGGCGTGCAGTCGACCAACCTGACCTACCTCATCTTCACCCAAGCGTTGCAGGGCTTTGACATTGGTGTCGCCTCAGCCGGTGGTGTGTTTGCAATCATCCTCGCCAATATCGTCGCGATCTTCTTGATCCGGGCCGTTGGCAAAACTCTGACGGTATAAACCAATGACTGATACAGAACGTGCCCGCCTGAAAGACCGTATCGCCGTTGTGGCCGCTTGGATTGTCGCCTGCTTGTTCTTCTTTCCGATCTTCTGGATGGTTTTGACCAGCTTTAAGACGGAATTGCAGGCGATTGCCGTCCCTCCTTTGCTGGTGTTTGAACCCACGCTGGAAAACTTCAGCCTTATTCAAGAACGCACCGATTACACCAAGTTCGCTTGGAACTCGATTGTGACCTCGGTGGGCGGCACGGCGCTGTCTTTGTTGATCGCAATTCCATCGGCCTATGCCATGGCGTTCAACCCAAGCCGGCGGACCAAAGACATTCTGATGTGGATGCTCTCGACCAAGATGTTGCCAGCCGTTGGCGTGCTGATGCCGATCTATCTGCTGTCACAAAAAATGGGTCTGTTGGACACCAAGATTGTTCTGGTTGTGATCTACGCCCTGATCAACCTGCCGATCATCATGTTGATCCTGTTCAACTACTTCCGTGAGATCCCAAAAGAGATCTTGGAAGCGTCCCGTATGGACGGCACCTCGACCTACAACGAGATCACCCAGATCGTGATGCCGTTGGCCTGGGGTGGCATTGCCTCCACTGCGCTGCTGTCAATCGTGCTGTGCTGGAACGAAGCCTTCTGGTCGATCAACCTCACAGCCTCTGACGCTGGCACCCTGACCGCTTTGGTCGCGTCCTTCTCCTCTCCGGAGGGTCTGTTCTGGGCCAAGCTTTCAGCGGTTTCGACGCTGGCCTGTGCTCCAATCGTTGTCTTTGGCTGGTTGTGCCAAAAGCAGCTGGTCCAAGGTCTGACCTTCGGAGCGGTCAAATGAAACCCGAACTCTCTAGTGTTCCAATAAGCGGAGGCGCCCATGTCGATTATTCAGCCTGAGATCGAAGTTGTTGATCGCTCGACGCGCAGTATCCGCTACTTGGAGCACGGATGGCCAACAGAGCTGTGTCGCTGGCACGCCCACGAAGAGTACGAACTTCACCTTGTTGTGGCGACCCGAGGCAAAGCCTTTGTCGGGGATTACATCGGGGACTTTCACCCCGGCACCTTGTTTTTGACCGGACCCAATTTGCCCCACAACTGGATCACCGACAACGTTTGGACCGAACCTGTGCCCATTCGCGACATGTTGGTTCAGTTCTCTCACTCCTCGATCGAGGCGCTGGCAGAGGGTTTCCCTGAGTTTGGCGAAGTGTTGGAAATGCTCAAAATGGCTCAGTCTGGCATTGAGTTTTCGGGCTTTAACCCAACGTTTGCGCGCGGCCACATGGAATCCATCCGTGACAACGCAGGCCCCGAACGCATCTTGGCCTTTGTCCGCTTTCTGGTCCGCTTGAACGAACACGCCGAGAAAAAGACCCTGTCTGTTTCCAAGCTGGTTCAACCGTCTGGTGGCAGTCGCCAAGCCCGGATCGGCAAAGTGATTGACCACATCGTACAGAACTATGCCGAAGCGATTTCAGTCGATTCAGCGGCCGAGATGGCCAGCATGAGCGCCGCCAGCTTTAGCCGCAATTTCCAAACAGCAACCGGCCACCGGTTTGTTGAGTTCGTGAACCGCGTCCGCATCGGGCAAGCCTGCGGGCTGCTTTATGCCTCGGACGATCAAGTCACGTCCATCTGTTACCAAGTTGGCTTTCAAAACCTCGCCAACTTCAATCGTCAGTTCTTGAAGATGAAAGAAATGACACCCACCGAATATCGAGAAACGGCGCGCCGTGAATTGATGCGAACCCCGGAGCGTCCACAATGAATCAGCCAACGCTCCCTCAGGTACATGCGACGGTCTATGACCGCGATGCCTGCAATATTGGTGTCGTTCATATCGGCTATGGCGCGTTTCACCGGGCCCACCAGGCGGTGTATTTCGATGATTACATGGACCAAACCGGCGATCTGCGCTGGGGCATTGCAGCGGTTAATTTGCGCTCTGCTGACAGCGTCGGTTTTGCCCGCAACCGGTCTGCGACGAATGGCTATGTGGTGAAATCCGTGTCGCCAAGCGGTGAAATCGGCTTGCGCAACGTGCGTTCCCATCTGGGATTTTTTGATTGGTCCAATGACCAAGCCGCAACCGAAGCTTTGCTCACAAATCCCAATGTCCATCTCGTGACGATCACTGTGACCGAAAGCGGTTATTATGGTGATGCGTCAGGCACGCTGGATCCAGCAGACGAAGCCATCGATGCCGAACTTAGTGGCGGCCCCAAAAGCAGCATTTACGCCTATCTTGCAGCGGCCCTGACCCAGCGCCAGCGCGAGATTGATCAACCGCTGTCCATTCTGTGTTGCGACAACATTCAACATAATGGCTCTAAGCTGCGCAAAAATTTGATGGCCTATCTGCATCTTGCTGGTCAGTCGGAATTGGCCGAATGGGTCAATCAAAAGGTGACCTTCCCTTGCTCGATGGTGGACCGCATCACCCCGCGCAGCAGCCCAGAAGTCCAAAGCCAGATCGAAGCTATGGTTGGCGAACAACCTGTGCCCGCCGTGATGGCCGAAACCTTTACCCAATGGGTTTTAGAGCGTGACTTTGCCGGCCCCGTGCCCGCCCTTGAAAAAGTGGGGGTCACGATCACCGACGATGTCGACCCGTATGAGGATGCCAAACTGCGCATCCTTAACGGTGGTCACACTTGCCTGACCTATCTGGCAGCGTTGCATAACGTTGAAACCTTCGACCAAGCCATGCGGGTTCCCGAATTGGCAGCCCATTTTGATCGCTATGAAACCGACGAAGTGCTGGTCGGCCTCACGACGGATCTTCCGTTCGACAAAGCGGCTTATTTGACAGAAATCGCAGCACGGTTTCGCAATCAGGCGATTGGTGACACGGTGGCGCGCATCTGTGCCGATGGCATGGCAAAGTTTCCGATCTTTATTCGCCCAACCCTTGCCAGCTGTTTGGCGCAGGGTGTGATGCCCGCACATGGGATAAAATCCATCGCCAGTTGGTATGTCTTTGCCAAACACGTCGAAGCAGGCCGGGTACCTTTTGATTACGTCGAACCAAGTTGGAGCGAACTTGCCCAACTTCTGTCCGACCCAACCAGAGACCGCTTTGTGAAGTCAGAAAAGCTTTGGGGAGATCTCCCTGAAACCTATCCCGATTTTGCCCAGCAGTTACGCACAAGCATCGAAGAGATGGAGCTATCATGGCCAGTTTAACAATTCGTAACCTCAAAAAGGCCTATGGTCCCGTACAGGTGATGCATGGTGTTGACCTCGACATCGAGGATGGTGAATTCGTCGTATTTGTCGGACCGTCTGGCTGCGGGAAATCCACGCTTTTGCGGATGATTGCCGGCCTTGAAGAGATCACCAGTGGGGATGTGTCCATTGGCGACAAAGTGGTCAACGAAGTGGCCCCGTCAAAGCGCGGTGTTGCAATGGTGTTCCAGACCTACGCGCTGTACCCGCATATGACCGTCTATAAGAACATGGCGTTCGGCCTGAAACAGGCCAACACACCAGCTGATGAAATTGACAGACGCGTTAAGGCCGCTGCCGAAGTGCTGCAGATCAATGACTATCTGGAACGCAGCCCGCGCAACCTGTCTGGGGGCCAACGCCAGCGTGTGGCCATTGGTCGTGCGATTGTTCGTGACCCCGAAGTGTTTCTGTTTGACGAACCATTGTCGAACTTGGATGCCTCTCTACGCGTGCAGACACGGCTTGAAATTGCCCGCCTGCACGAGCGCCTTGGCGCAACGATGATCTATGTCACCCACGACCAAGTAGAAGCCATGACATTGGCGGATAAGATTGTGGTGCTGCGGGATGGTCGCATTGAACAAGTTGGCAGCCCGATCGAGCTGTATGAGCGCCCGCAGAACGCGTTCGTTGCGCAATTCATCGGTAGCCCCAAGATGAACTTCTTTAATCCAGCGGATGTGGCACCAAACGCCCCATTGGCGCAAGCGCCACAAGAGGGTCAGTTTATCGGCATTCGCCCCGAACACCTGCGCAGCTGTCCTGCGGATCAGGCGATCACATCAGGCCGTGTCGAATTGCTGGAACAGCTTGGTGAATATGTGCTGGTGCACATGACCAGCGAACAAGGAACCGAATTCATCGTCAAGATGGAGCATGCCCCAGCCGAAGGTAAAGGTGGTCAAATCCACTTCGCCGCAAAGCCAGAGCTGGTCCATCTCTTTGACACTGAAACAGGCCAACGTCTGGTTCAGTCCTAAGACGTCCTAACACCGAGGCTCCTGTGGGGTGGCCCCGTTGTGCGCAACGTGCAGATCGACGGATCTGGATCAGCGCACGACGGGGCCACCGGTTTTTTGGGGGATTGGACCGCCGTACCAATGGCTCAAACATCCTGAGTCGGCAATTTGCGCACTTGCGATTTGCAAGATATTTTTTCCACGCTATATTGGCCCCATGGCAAAACCTTCTCAAAAAGACTGGCACGGGTGCCCAACACGCTACGCGGCCGGAATAATCGGTGACAAATGGTGCTTTCTGCTGATGCGGGACATCTTGTTGCACGGCAAACGAAGCTACGGCGAATTTCAGTCCTCGGATGAAAAGATCTCGACCAATATCCTAGCGGATCGTTTGGTGCGTCTTGAGGAGGCGGGCTTGTTGGATCGTCAGATCGATCCGCGCAAAGGAAGCCGAGTGTGCTACTTCCCCACGCGGAAACTACGCGATTTGCTGCCCGCTTTGCTGAGCTTGATGGTTTGGTCGACGAAGTATGACGAAAAGACCGAAGCACCAGACAGCTTTGCCTCCAGCTATCTTGATGATCCGCTTGGGACGATTGCATGGTACGAAGCCGAAATTGACCGCGTGAATACAGCAATCTTTCAGGCGGCTTAACGCAAAGCCAACCGCATTCTCTCAGTTAGTAGTTTTGATCGTTGTTCATCTCAGCAGCTTCGACACCCATTTTCAGCCGGCCTTCGGTCAGCGGTAAATAGAGCGACGCATCGCAGATGGCGCTGCGAGATTTGCCAAGATCATCCGCTTGAATGGATTCAGAGAACATCAAAACCGGTACGTTCGACAGGGTGTAGCGCAGCGAAAGCAATTCGGTCACCAAGTGATCCAACGGCATCAAGCCATCGCGAATGACCAACAAACCATCCCATGTGCCCGGGGTCTCTTTGATCACCCGTTGTGCGTGGGTCAGGCTGGAAACGGGAAAAACATTTGCCCCCATGGACAGAACCATGCGTTCCACTTGGTTTTCAGGTGTCGCACTGATGCAGATATAGCGCTTGCCATCCAGCGGCGCTGTTTTCTGCACTGTATTGGCCGAAGCCTGACGGCGGTAAGCTGACCGAGACCTCGATTCCATAGCTTTCGCGCTCAGCGGATCGCTGTTGTCGTCATCCGACTGGGACGCAATCTGCCGCAAGCGTGCAGAGGCCGAGGTAAATCCAGAAGGCGTGGTCAATTCGCTGATCAATCCCAATGAGGCGTCCTTTTTGGTAGCTGTCTCCAGCTGGTACTTCAAATAGGAATACGCCTGACTCGACCGGTTTTTTAGTTAATACATATCCTAGATGTCTAAAAAGACTCAGTTTCCTGCCAACGGAGCAGCCGTTCGGTCCAACAAAAACTGGTTCACGATAGGCCCTGCAGCCGCGCCAATTGCCCGTGCGTCGATGCCCACTTTGCCAGCGTGCACCTCGGGCGATAGCAGTCCAGGCGCGTGCATGTCCTGCACATGTTGGCGGATACGATCCACAAGATCCTGCTTTACGGAATCAGGCATCGCCCCGTCGATCAGGATGGCGTCAAAGTCGATCACCGCACACACGGCCTGACTGGCTCTGGTCAATTCAAGGGCGCAGGTCTCAACCCATTCTTCTGTGTGGCTGGCAAAGCTGCCCCAATCCAAGGGACGTTGCCACAGCCTTTGCGGATCACCGCCAGAGGCTTGCAAGCGCTGCTCAAGCTGGCGCAGAGACGCCAGATCCAACAGTTGGCACCGCTCGCCTTGTGCGTTGGTTGTGGGCAGCGATCCCAAAGCCCCGGCGTTGCGTCGGTTGCCTTCGACAACACTGTCATTCATCACCACGCCGCCGCCAACAAAAGCGCCAAGATAGAAATAGGCATAGTCACGAAAGGCTTTGCCATCGCCAAAGGTATGTTCGGCGCGACATGCCGCAGTTGTATCATTGGTGACGCGCAAAGGCAGGGTACAAAACGCGCCAACGCTTGCAGCGAAATCAAGCGATTTCCAACCAGCCAAGGCATCTTCACTGGCGCCAAACTTGGGTCCCCAATTCCAGATCTCAAACGGCATTGCCACGCCAAGGCCGCAGATCCGTGAATGCAGGGACTGTGGCGTCTGCTCACTTAGCTCACCAAGGGCGCGTTCCAGAAAGGTCAGGATCTCTGGCGGGGTGGGCACATCGTATCGCAACTGACGCTGACCATAGATTTTCCCCGAGACATCCAACAATACAAGATCCGCTGTGCGTCGCCCAATCTTGAACCCAAACGACAATATACCTTTTGGATTCAACCCCATAGGTACCGAAGGTTTGCCCACCTTCCCTTTTTGAATGGGGCCTTTTTGGAGCAAACCATCCTTTTCCAACTTGCGCAGAATGACGGAAACCGTTTGGGCGGACAAACCGGTTTGGCGCGCCAGATCAATACCGGGGGTGGGGCCGTTGCGCTGCAACAGCGACATCAAAAGACGTTCGTTATAGGCCCGAACCCCGCTTTGGTTCGCGCCGCCACGCAGTTGGCCCGCAGGTGTTTGGTGTTGTTCGCTGGTGCCCATCGTCCCCCACTTCCTTGGGGGTATCGATAGCATCCATGATTAATAAATCAAGTTGATATATATATTGACAGACCCCCTCAAGATGCGCTTTTTGAAGATGAGATTCTTTCCCCAGAGGCCCTGTCCCGGACCTCGAACCAAAAGGCAAACCAACGATGATACTGTGTTGCGGCGAAGCCCTGATTGACATGATCCCCGAGACTGACTCTGCGGGCCAAACCAAATACACCCCTCACACCGGGGGCGCCGTGTTTAACACAGCAATTGGCCTTGGCCGGCTGGGGGCATCGGTTGGCCTGCTCACTGGGATCTCAACAGACGGCTTTGGGCAGCAGTTAGAAGCGGCACTGACGGCCAGCAAAGTGGACACCGGGTTTCTGATCCACAGCGATCAGCCATCGACGCTTGCGTTTGTGCATCTGACCGACGGCCAGGCCAAATATTCGTTCTATGACGAAAAATCAGCCAGCCAAGCCATCAGCCCAGATCAACTGCCTAAGTTGCCTGAAGAAGTGGGATTGCTGTTTTTCGGCGGTATCAGCCTGTGCAATGCTCCAGCGGCCGATGTCTATGCGTCGCTGTGCAAACGCGAGGCGGGTCAGCGGTTGATCATGATCGACCCCAACATCCGGCCCGGGTTTGCCCATGATGAATCCAGCTATCGCACCCGAATGGATCAGATGCTGTCCCAAGCAGATATCGTGAAAATTTCAGACGAAGATCTGGAATGGTTGCGCCCCGGCCCTGCTGATCTGATGCAGAAAGTGCAGGATCTATTGGCCAGCGGTCCAAGCTTGGTTCTGCTCACCCGTGGGGGTGACGGGGCCACTGGTGTCACCCGCGCTGGGTTGACGGTCTCGGCGCCGGTGAACAAGGTCAACGTCGTGGATACAGTTGGCGCTGGGGACACCTTTAATGCTGGCGTGCTGTCCAAGCTTGAAGCATTGGATCTGGCAGATCGCGCCGCGTTGGGCGCCATCACCGAAGAGCAACTTGCCAACGTGTTGCAATATGGGGCGAAAGTTGCGGCTGTCACAGTTTCGCGGGCCGGGGCAAACCCACCTTGGGCCTCTGAACTTTGACACCAAGTATCGGGGAGGTGGGACGATCCAACTCCCCGTTTGATCAGCTGCGCACAAGCACTTCGTAAGCTTCAGAGATTTCGCGGCACAGGGCACCCACTTCAAACTTGAAGTCACCGATCTGCCCAACGGGGGTCACTTCGGCTGCGGTGCCGGTCAACCAGCACTGCTCAAAATCAGCCAGCTCTTCAGGCATGATGTGGCGTTCAATCACCTTGATGCCACGCTCTTGCAGCATGCCAATCACGGTTTGGCGGGTGATGCCGTTCAAAAAGCAATCGGGCTTGGGCGTATGCACTTCGCCGTCTTTGACAAAGAACATGTTGGCGCCAGTCGCCTCGGCCACATAGCCGCGATAGTCATACATCATCGCATCTGAACAGCCCTTATCTTCGGCTGCGTGCTTTGACATCGTACAGATCATATAAAGACCGGCCGCTTTGGCTTCGCACGGGATGGTCGCGGGATCGGGGCGGCGCCATTTCGCGATGTCGAGCTTGGCGCCCTTCATCTTGGCATCGCCATAGTAATTGCCCCATTCCCAAGCCGCGACGGCGAATTGCACATCGTTCTTGCGGGCGGCAACCCCCATATCATCCCCAGCACCACGCCAAGCGATGGCACGTACGTAAGCGTCGGTCCAGCCGTTGGCTTTCAGCACGTCATATTTGGCTTTTTCGATCTCTTCGACCGAATAGGGGATTTCGAAATCCAACAGGTTGGCAGATCGCTTAAGGCGCTCAGAATGCTCAACACTTTTGAAGATTTTGCCATTGTAGCAGCGCTCGCCTTCGAACACAGAAGACGCGTAGTGCAACGCATGTGTAAGGATGTGCACTTTGGCATCACGCCATTCAATCAGCTGGCCATTGACCCAAATTTTGCCATCACGATCATCATATCCCGCCATGTGTACCCCCCTGCGCCGTTGCGCTTTTGCAAAAGTTGCGCCAATTTGGTCCATATCGGACGTAATGTTGCGCTAAAGACGCGACTCGCTACCAGTTCGGTCTTGGAATGTCAATAAGACTGACTTAAGGTGTTCCAACATCACTATAGTTCG
Source organism: Thalassovita sp. (assembly GCA_049116315.1). Classification (GTDB taxonomy): domain Bacteria; phylum Pseudomonadota; class Alphaproteobacteria; order Rhodobacterales; family Rhodobacteraceae; genus Thalassobius. The sequence goes on along the minus strand of JAGDZD010000001.1, from coordinate 16,934 downwards.
CGTTTATCGGGGGACATATGGCAGAGACGACGACAGGCGACACGCTGCTGTTTTTGACAGACGAGCAATTGCGTCAGGGCATCGAAGCGATGTTCTTTGCTTATCGAGGGTTTACCGCAGATCCAGACCGCATTTTGGCAGGCATGGCCTATGGGCGCGCCCATCACCGTGCGATCCACTTTATCAACCGTGCCCCGGGCACAACAGTGAACAATCTGCTTATATTGCTTGGGGTTACCAAGCAGTCGCTGAACCGGGTTCTGCGCACATTGGTCGAAGACGGTCTGGTTGAAAGCCGCGTTGGTGTCGCTGACAAACGTGAACGCCATCTGTATCTGACAGAGGCCGGCGAAGAGCTGGAGCGCAAGCTATCAGACGCCCAGCGCGCGCGGATGCGGGCGGCGTATCGCTCTGCTGGACCAGAGGCCGTATCAGGTTTTCGTCAAGTGCTTGAAGCAATGATGGACCCGGAAATGAGACGTCGATATCATGCCGTAAAGGAGAACGGTTCATGAGTGAAGTCGACGCACACCTGTTGATCGTAGACGATGACGAACGTATTCGCGGCTTGCTCCAAAAATTCTTAATTCGAAACGGCTTTCTGGTTTCTGCCTCCAGAGATGCTGCCCACGCACGTCGGTTGCTTGGCGGGTTGGACTTTGATCTGATCGTATTGGATGTGATGATGCCCGGCGAAGACGGCATCAGTTTGACCAAGTCTTTGCGCGAAACCATCAGCACGCCAATATTGTTGCTCACCGCCAAGGGGGAAACCGACGATCGTATCGTGGGCCTAGAGGCAGGGGCGGATGACTATTTGGCAAAACCGTTTGAACCCAAAGAGCTTTTGCTGCGCATCAACGCCATTTTGCGCCGCATGCCCGAACTGACGCCGCCCGATACGGCCCCCAAGGTGCTGCATCTTGGACCGGTGCGCTATGATGTTGACCGGGGCGAACTTTGGCGCGGCGAAGAGCCCGTGCGCCTAACCGCCACCGAAAGCCAGTTGATGAAGATCTTTTCCGCTCAGCTTGGCGAACCAATCAGCCGGGCAAAGTTGGTCGAGGATCTTGGCCGCGACAAAGGCCAAGCCCAAGAGCGGGCCGTCGACGTTCAGATCACACGACTAAGACGCAAGATCGAAAGCGACCCCAAACAGCCGCGCGTTCTGCAAACGGTGCGCGGTGCGGGCTACATGCTGGCCCCCGAAGGGTAACGCAAGATCGCGCATGCCTTCCGGCGACATACCAATGCTGTGTCGCCGGAAATCACCACTGCCCCTATGCCTTTGCAGCGCCCGCCTTGCCTCCCTTGCGTCAACGTCTGCGCAGGTGCCGCTTTCGTACGCAGCGCCAATGGCAACATATTCAAAAATCTTCACAAGAATTTTACCCTAGGTCACTTTTGCTGTTAAACTCAGGACCGTACCGGACCTTTTCCGGCGCAACAGGAGGGGATAAATTATGAATTTCATAAAAACCATTGCAACAGCCGCCACTGCGGCTCTCTGCCTACTGCCCGTCGCGGCACAGGCCCAACAGCTGGAATATTGGGACGAAGTTGGGGGCTGGGATGTTTTGGTCGATCCATCCCTTGGCTACGGCTGTCTGATCCAAGCCGAATATGACAACGGCACCCTTGTTCGGATTGGCTTTGATTTGAATGAAGGCGCAGGCTACGTCACTGCATATAACTATGAATGGGGCGACATCACCGAAGGCGCCCAATACGACGTCTACCTTGAATTGGATGGCCAGGGTTATGACGCCATGGCCACCGGCATCTATCTTGAAGATGTTCCCGGCGCGGACATCTACTTTACCAACCCTGATTTCCTTTGGGATCTTGCGGCACGCCATACGCTGACGCTCTACAATGACGTCGGCGAAGTTATGGCCATCGATCTTGGGGGCACAATGGTTGCACTCGAAGAGGCAATGACCTGCCAAGATTCGCAGTAACCAGCGCCCTTGCCTGACCGTCGAGAGCAGCTAAGGTGCGGCCATGGTTACCGCACTTTACACACACCCCGATTGTCAGAAGCACATCACCCCGTCCGGGCACCCCGAACAGGTTGCCCGGTTGGATGTGATCGAACACGCCCTGTCCAAACTCAGCCAACTTGATCGCCGCCCTGCGCCTTTGGCAGAGGATGCCTCGATCCAGCTGTGCCACCCACAGTCCTATATCGATCGCATTCAAGCCGCCATTCCAGCACAGGGCACCTGCCCGCTGGACGAAGACACGCATCTGTCCCCGACCTCGTTAGAGGCCGCGCGCCGCGGCGTTGGCGGCTGTCTTGCAGCGGTCGATGCGGTGCTCGGCAAAGATGTGCGCAACGCCTTTGTTGCCTGTCGCCCCCCGGTTCATCACGCCGAGCGCGCAAAGCCGATGGGCTTTTGCCTTTTTGGCAATGTCGCGATTGCCGCCAAACACGCCATTCAGACGCATAATTTGTCTCGTGTCGCGATCATCGACTTTGATGTTCACCACGGCAATGGAACGCAGGATTTGCTGTGGGATGACGAAAAGACGCAGTTCTTTTCGTCGCACCAATCTCCGCTTTGGCCCGGCAGTGGTGATCCGACTGAAACAGGGGTCCATGGCCAGATCAAAAACCTACCCCTGCCCCCCGGATCATCGGGCGACACGATGCGAGAGATCTATCGCACCCATGTTTTCCCACTGATCAATGCTTTCAAACCAGAGTTGATCCTGATTTCTGCTGGGTTTGACGCCCACCACGCGGACCCTTTGGCCCAGTTAAATTGGGATCTGTCCGATTTCATCTGGCTGACGGAAAAAATATGCGATTTGGCGGATCGCCACTGTCAGGGGCGCGTTGTCTCGACTTTGGAAGGCGGATATGATCTGACGGCGCTGGCGGCCTCGGTTGCAGCACACGTACAGGTTTTGATGGAGAAGAGCGCATGAGCGAGAACCCAGTCAACGAGATGAGCTTCGAAGAGGCGATGAAAGAACTGGAACAGGTTGTGGGCCAACTGGAGCGCGGCGACGTCGCTCTGGAGGATTCGATCAAGCTGTATGAGCGTGGCGCCGAGCTGAAGAAGCGCTGTGAAACAAAGCTGAAAGAAGCCGAAGAAAAAGTGGCCGCAATCACTTTGGATGGCGACGGTCAACCTGCGGGCCTCAAACCCGTTGAAGGCCTTTAAGCGTCTTTCATGCTCAGCTCTCCCCAGATCGATTTAGGCCGGTTAGACCGGCAACCGCTGGCACAATCGCTGTCGGAAACCAAAGCCTTGGTGGCCGGACACATTGAGGACGCGTTGCACGGCTTGAACAGCCCCATCGCCCAAGCCATGTCTTATGCGACGGGCGGAGGCAAAGGGCTGCGTGGTTTTTTGGTGCTTGAAAGCGCTCGCCTACACAAAATTCCGGCTCAAATGGCGCTGCCTGCGGCCGCCGCGATTGAGTGTATGCACTCCTATTCCTTGGTACATGATGATCTGCCTTGCATGGACGACGATGACCTACGCCGCGGTCAGCCCACAGTGCATGTCAAATGGGACGAAACAACTGCCGTTTTGGCGGGCGACGCCTTGCAAACTCTGGCGTTTCAATTGCTGACCCAGACCGATTGCGCGGCGGAAAACAAAGTGGCTTTGATCGCGAGTTTTGCCCAATCTGCCGGTGCGCGCGGTATGGTGGGCGGTCAAGAGATGGACATCGCCGCCGAGACCGCCAACACGCCGCTGACACTGGACGAAATCACCCGGTTGCAAGCAGGCAAGACAGGGGCCCTGATCGAATGGTCCGCCACCAGCGGCGCGGTTATGGCCGGAGCCAACACAGACCGCCTGGCGACATACTCACAAAATCTTGGTTTGGCCTTTCAGATCTGGGATGATGTCTTGGATATCGAAGGGGATGCCAAAACCGTCGGCAAAGCCGTCGGGAAGGATGCAGAAGCCGGTAAAGCCACCTTTGTGTCGCTGCTGGGGCTGCAAGCGGCAAAAATCCGCGCGAAATCGTTGATTTCCGAGGCCTGCGACGCTTTGGACATCTATGGAGATGACGCAGAAACCTTGCGGCATGCCGCGCGTTTCGTTATCTCGCGCAACAGCTAAATTGCCACCTCGGGGGGGCCGATGCCAGATACACCCAACACGCCTTTGCTTGATCAGGTCCATGTACCTGCCGATCTGAAACGCCTCAGCGACATGCAGCTGCGTCAGGTTGCAGATGAATTACGTACAGAAACGATCAGCGCTGTGTCCGTCACCGGTGGACATCTTGGCGCGGGCCTTGGGGTGGTTGAGTTGACGGTTGCCCTGCATGCTGTGTTTGACACACCGCGCGACAAGCTGATCTGGGATGTCAGCCACCAATCTTACCCCCATAAGATCCTCACAGGTCGTCGGGACCGCATTCGCACCCTGCGCACCGAAGGCGGGCTGTCTGGTTTCACAAAGCGCAGTGAATCGCCCTATGATCCGTTTGGTGCGGCTCACAGTTCAACCTCGATCTCGGCCGCTTTAGGGTTTGCCGTGGCACGCGATCTTGGCGGCGCGCCCGAAACCGGACTTGGCGACGCGATTGCTGTGATCGGGGATGGCTCGATGAGTGCCGGCATGGCCTTTGAGGCGATGAACAATGCCGGTCATCTGAAAAAGCGCCTGATTGTGATTCTCAACGACAACGAGATGTCGATCGCGCCGCCCGTTGGCGCGCTTTCTGCTTATTTGAACCGTCTTTACACTGGCGAGCCGTTCCAAGAATTCAAAGCGGCCGCCAAAGGTGCGGTCAGCCTGCTGCCCGAACCGTTCCGCGAAGGCGCCAAGCGGGCCAAGGAAATGCTCAAGGGCATGACCATTGGCGGCACCCTGTTCGAAGAGCTGGGCTTTACCTATGTCGGCCCAGTTGATGGCCACGACATGCCACAGCTGTTGAACGTGATGCGCACCGTAAAGGCGCGCGCAAATGGGCCGATTCTGATCCATGTGCAAACCAAGAAGGGCAAGGGCTATGCCCCCGCCGAAGCCGCACGTGATCGTGGTCACGCCACGGCCAAATTTGACGTGCTGACCGGCGAACAGAAAAAGGCACCTTCGAACGCGCCAAGTTACACCTCGGTCTTTTCCAAAGCTCTGCTGGCCGAAGCCGCGTCCGATGACCGGATCTGTGCCGTGACCGCTGCGATGCCAGACGGCACCGGATTGGGCCTGTTTGCCGAACGCCACCCCAGCCGATGCTTTGACGTTGGCATTGCAGAGCAACATGGGGTCACCTTCAGCGCTGCACTGGCGGCAGGCGGGCTAAAGCCTTTCTGCGCGATGTATTCGACCTTCTTGCAGCGTGGCTATGATCAGGTGGTGCATGATGTGGCCATCCAACGGTTGCCAGTGCGCTTTGCGATTGATCGCGCGGGCTTGGTCGGCGCAGATGGCGCCACCCACGCCGGCAGCTTTGATGTGTCCTTTCTGACCAACCTGCCCGGCATTGTGGTGATGGCGGCGGCGGACGAAGCCGAGCTGATGCATATGGTGGCCACAGCCGCAGCCCACGACGATGGCCCGATCGCGTTTCGCTATCCACGCGGCGAAGGTGCAGGCGTAGAATTGCCCGAGCGCGGCACCCCGCTTGAGATCGGCAAGGGCCGCATCATTCAAGACGGTGGCCGCGTGGCCATTCTGTCGTTTGGCACGCGCCTCCAAGAGGTCATGGCAGCCAGCGAATCCCTTACAGCAAAGGGCATCACCCCGACGGTGGCGGATGCGCGGTTTGCCAAGCCTTTGGATCAGGACATGATCCTGAAACTGGCCGCCGAGCATGACGCCTTGATCACCATCGAAGAGGGGGCCGTTGGCGGTTTTGGCAGTCACGTCGCACAGATGTTGGCCGAAAACGGGGTGTTTGATCATGGTCTCAAGTTCCGCTCGATGGTTCTGCCGGACACGTTTATTGACCACGCGAGCCCCAAATCCATGTACGAGTCAGCAGGCTTGAATGCGGCCGATATTGAGTCCAAGGTATTGGATGTATTGGGAATCACTCAAATCGGAAAAAGCGCATGAAACCGGTAGCTGCCATTACCCTAAGTCTCGCCCTGTTGGGCAGCCCAGCTTTGGCTGGAAATCCAGAAACCCCTCGGATGGATCCTGAAGTCATCACCGGTCATACGACCTCTTCGGCAAATGCCTCTGCAGTCGCTGCGACGCTTGTGATCTTCGCTGTGATTTTGGCCGCACTGGACTAAGACGACGGGCTACCCGGCGGCTTTGAGCAATGCGTTTAAGCCAGCCCGGTAATCTGCGTATTTCAGCGCCACACCCAACTCTTCTTTGATCCGGTCATTTCTGACCCGCTTGGATTCAGCATAAAAGCTGCGCGCCATCGGGGTCATTTCTGCTGTTTCAAAGGGAATGGCTTCTGGGACCGGCAATCCCAGCAACTCTGCGGCATAAGCGATAACATCTTCGGGCGGAGCGGGATCGTCGTCACATAGGTTATAGATGCCCCCCGGGTTCGGCTGGTCGATCGAGGCTTTCAGCACCTGTGCAATGTCTTCGACATGAATGCGGCTGAACACTTGATTGGGTTTGATGATCCGCCGCGCGGTGCCTGCGCGCACCTTGGCAAAGGGGCCACGCCCCGGCCCATAGATACCCGCCAACCGAAAGATGTGCAGCGCAAGGCCGGGAATGGCTTGCCATTCAGCCTCGGCTTTCACACGCATACGCCCCCGTTTGGTGGCGGGTGATAAAACGGATCCCTCATCGACCCAACCGCCCTGATGATCGCCATAGACGCCAGTGGTCGACAGATAGCCCACCCATTCGAACTGATCTGCACGTCGGGTGATTTCGCCCCGGTACCGTTGCAGCACCGGATCTCCGTCATCTTGAGGACCCGCCGAGATCAGCAGATGGCTGGCCTGTGACACCGCCTCACTCAGATCTTCGTCCGGCCAAATGGACGGTGTGACACCGGCTGCGCGCAATATGTCGGCCTTGTCAGGATTCCGGGTGGTGCCAATGATGGTCCACCCCTGTGGAATCAGCACGTCAGCCAAGGCCGTTGCGCTGTAACCGTGGCCAAAAGATAGAAGCGTTTTTGTCATGGGTCTGTATCTGGGGCAGGGGGCGCACCGGGTCAACGTGGTTTGAACAAACATCCATAATTTTGACGCGGCGCAATTGATTGCAACGGTTGAACATGCAGCGTGCCCGTGTCAACGTTGCCCAAAAATAATAGGACGCACATAATGCCTCAACCAACACCCGACGTGACTCTGTTGACCCCAGAACCACAAGAAATCGAATGTTTCACCGATGCCGTCGCCGCAGTCGAGCGGCTCGAACAGCTCTACACGCAGGCTGTTTCCTTCCTCTGTGACAACTTTCAGTCCGTCATTGAAACCGGTGTCGCAGCTGGTCGCTACCGCGCTTTTTATCCCGAAATTCGGATCACCACGACCTCGTTTGCGAAGGTGGACAGTCGGCTGAGCTTTGGCCATGTTTCCGAACCCGGCACCTTTGCCACCACCGTCACACGACCCGATCTTTTCCGGAACTATCTGCAACAGCAAATCGGCCTGTTGATGCATTACCACGGTGTCTCCATCGAAATTGGCGTGTCAGATACCCCGATGCCGGTGCATTTTGCGGTCTCGACCAACAAAGACATCACCGTGCCCCAAGAGGGTGCAGGCAACTTCATTCTGCGCGACTATTTTGACGTGCCAGATCTGAACACCACCAATGATGATATCGTGAATGGCACGCACGTCACGCCAGCGGATGGCACCCAGCCCTTGGCCCCCTTCACGGCGCAGCGGATTGATTACTCTCTGGCGCGTCTGTCGCATTACACCGCCACCGATCCCGAGCATTTCCAAAACCACGTGCTGTTCACCAACTACCAGTTTTATGTGTCCGAGTTTGAAGCCTATGCCCGCAAGATGCTGGCAGATCCAAACAGCGGCTATACGGCCTTTGTGGCCACCGGCAACATCGAGATCACCGCAGCGGATCAAGAGCTTCCCGAAAGCCCAAAGATGCCGCAGATGCCAACCTACCATCTGAAGCGGGCCGATGGGTCAGGTATCACCCTGGTCAATATTGGGGTTGGGCCTTCGAACGCCAAAACAGCCACCGACCATATCGCCGTGCTGCGCCCGCATGCCTGGGTGATGGTGGGTCATTGTGCTGGTCTGCGCTCTAGCCAGTCGCTGGGTGATTTTGTGCTGGCCCATGCGTATCTGCGCGAAGACAAGGTGCTGGATGATGATTTGCCCGTTTGGGTGCCCGTCCCGGCTTTGGCCGAAATCCAAATTGCACTGGAAGGCGCCGTTGCCGATGAAACGCAGCTGGAAGGATACGACCTGAAACGCGTGATGCGCACCGGGACTGTGGCCAGCTTTGACAACCGGAACTGGGAATTGCGAGATCAGTCGGGCCCCATTCAAAGATTGTCGCAATCGCGTGCGGTTGCTCTGGATATGGAGAGCGCAACAATCGCTGCCAACGGGTTCCGGTTTCGCGTTCCGTACGGCACGTTGCTTTGCGTCAGCGATAAACCGCTCCATGGTGAGCTAAAATTACCCGGAATGGCATCAGATTTCTATAAAACACAGGTTTCACGCCATTTGCTTATTGGCATTCGGGCCATGGAAAGGCTAAGGGAAATGCCACTGGAACGTATCCACAGTCGTAAACTTCGCAGTTTTGACGAGACCGCGTTCCTTTGACTCGGGGTAACCCAAAGTTTTTTGCTTGTTTGGCAACAGTTGCAGGCCACAATTTGTTGTGTTTAATCGCAGCATACAGTTAAATACGCACAATGAGGCCCAATACCCGGGCAGACGAAGGAGACCAAGAAATGGCAAAACCAATGACCAAGACGCAGCTTGTAGCAGCGCTGGCCGAAGAAATGGGCGCCGAAAAGAAGACCGCTGGTGCGGCTCTGGACGCGATCGTATCCATCATCACAAGTGAAGTATCCGACGGCGGCGCCGTAACGCTGCCTGGCATCGGCAAAATCTATTGCCGTGAACGCCCAGAGCGGATGGTGCGTAACCCCGCCACCGGCGAACAGATCAAAAAAGAAGCTGACAAGGTTGTCAAAATGACAATCGCGAAAGCACTGAAAGACAGCGTGAACGGCTAAGGCTTTTCACATGTTCTACGAAAAGGGTCGCCTCTGGGCGGCCCTTTTTGCTTGGGCGCGTGTCAACTTGCGATGCGTGAACCGTCGTCCGCTTTAACGCTTCGCACCACGTATCAGCGGCGCTATGTCCCGGACCGAGAGCTCGTTGCTTGCAACCCGCCCCAGAATAGTAAAGGGTCAATTTTTGTGACCCTTTGACAGGGTCGGTCACTCAAGGAGGCTGCGCTTTGCCCCCAAGCAAAATCAATATTCTGGCCACGGCACAACAAACCATCACCTCCGTATGGGACCCGCACATCGTGGGCGACGTGAACGATAGCCAAGTCAAAGTCGCCAAATTTGGCGAGGTTTTTGATTGGCACTCTCATCCGCAGGAAGACGAAGCGTTCTTTGTTCTAAGCGGCGAGATTGCGATCGATTTCCGCGATGGAACCGTCACACTTTCAGCCGGTGAGTTTTTGGTGGTGCCCAAGGCAGTGGAACACCGCCCCCGCGCCCTGAGCGACGAACCTGTTGTCGTAATGTTTGAACCCAGCACGACCCTGAACACAGGTGATGCAGACTCTGACAAGACCGTCGCAGCACCTAAACGCCTGAGCAACTAACAACCAGCAATGGGACCACTTCTATGAACCTGCGTATCGTTTTGATGGGCGTTGCCTTTGCTTTGATGTGGTCCTCTGCGTTCACCTCTGCCCGCATTATCGTTGAATATGCCGCGCCGCTGGCGTCGCTGTCGCTCCGGTTTCTGATCTCGGGCCTGTTGGGGATCGCAATCGCGCTGAAACTTGGCCAGAGCTTCAAACTGACCAAAGCTCAATGGCGCGCCACTATTATCTTTGGGGTGTGCCAGAACGCCATCTATCTGGGTCTGAACTTTGTCGCGATGCAGTGGATCGAGGCGTCGCTGGCCTCGATCATCGCTTCGACGATGCCCTTGATGGTGGCCATCGCAGGCTGGGCCGTGTTTCGCGAAAAACTCCCGCGTCTGAGTGTAGCTGGCTTGGTCTTAGGGATTGTGGGCGTGGTGTTGATCATGGGCGCGCGGATTGGCGACGGGGTGGATCTCTATGGGGTCTTGGCCTGCTTCGTTGCCGCTGTTGCGCTCACCGTGGCAACCCTATCGGTGCGCGGCGCCACTTCAGGCGGCAATGTCTTGATGATCGTGGGCATGCAGATGCTGGTTGGGGCCCTTTGTTTGGCCATCACGGCCGTTGCGATAGAACCCTTCTATGTGACGCTCAGCTGGCAATTGGTCACGGCCTTTATCTACACCACTTTGGTGCCCGGCCTGCTGGCAACTTGGCTTTGGTTTAAGCTGGTCAATGAAATCGGCACCGTGAAGGCCTCGACGTTCCACTTTCTCAATCCCTTCTTTGGGGTGGCCGTGGCGGCCGTCTTGCTGGGGGAAAACCTTGGGGTTTTGGACATCACCGGCGTGATCATTGTTGGGTTGGGCATCCTTGCGGTGCAGCTTTCGAAACAAAAGCCCACGCGGAGTTGATTGGCCGTCAGAGATTGTAGGATGACAGTCCCCGTAACATAGCGCATTTTGCATGCATGGAATTACTCTTAGGATATCTCGCTGGGTTACTGACCCTGATTAACCCCTGCGTCTTGCCGGTGTTGCCTATCGTGCTGGCCGGGGCCCTGCAGGCGCACCGCCTTGGCCCGGTGGCGCTTGCCGCAGGGATGAGCCTGTCCTTTGTCACATTGGGCATGTTGGTCACCACCTTTGGCTTTGCCCTTGGCATTGACGAGCAGATGCTGGCGCAGGCCGGCGCTGTCATGATGCTTGGGTTTGGCCTTGTCTTGCTGGTGCCCCGTTTCAGCGCGGCTTTCAGCACCGCGACGGCTGGGTTTTCCCAACGCGCGGACACACAGATGAACACGATGGACCAAAGCCATCTGCGCGGACAATTCACCGGTGGCCTGTTGCTGGGTGCGGTCTGGAGCCCCTGTATCGGCCCAACACTGGGCGGCGCTATTTCACTGGCGGCGCAGGGCACCAATTTGGGTTGGGCGACGGCGATCATGGTCAGCTTTGCCCTTGGTGTCTCGACGATCATTCTGGCGCTTGGGTATGGCGCCCGTGGATTGCTGACCCGCAACAAAGCCGTGATGCGCATGATTGCAGAACGCGCACGCCCCATCATGGGCATCGTCTTTGTTGCGGTTGGCCTTGCGATCCTGTTCCGTTTGCATCACCTGATCGAAGGCTGGGCGGTCACCGTCATGCCGATCTGGCTGCAAGATCTCTCTGTTCGATTCTAAGAAAGGTTTCCTGATGAAACGTCGTGAATTTATGGTTATGACCGCCGCCCTTGGCGCGGCACCTCTGTCGGCTTTCGCCGCGCCGCTGGATTATGTCGATGGGCTGGTCAAAGCCCGTCTTGCCGCCGGAGAGACCGTGTTTCTCGATTTCAAAGCCAGCTGGTGCAACACCTGCGCCGCGCAGGAACGCGTGCTGGAAAAATTGCGCGCTGAAAATCCCGCATATGACGCCAACATCACCTTTGTGAACGTTGACTGGGATCAATACGGGCGCTCAAAACTGACCAAGGGTTTGCGGGTGCCACGTCGCTCGACGTTGATTGTCCTGAAAGGCGATCAAGAGTTGGGCCGGATCATCGCTGACACTTCGCCCACACGGATCAAAGCTTTGGTGGATACCGCGCTGAACGCCGCCACATCCGCCTAAAGCTTCCCCACCCAGTGGTCTGGCACAGGCGCATCGATCTCTGCGGCCAGATCCGCCAAAAACCGCGTCATGGTTTCAAGCCGCCCCTGCGCAATCTCTTGGGCGGTTTGTGTGATCAATCCCTCTGACAGGCGCAGCAATTTGATCGGCCAGTGATCTAAGGAATACTGGCTGTCATCTGGATCCCGCTGCGTTGCAAACGGATCTTCGGTGGCATAGATCGGCCGCCCTAGTTGACCTGAAACGCCAAAAGCACGGGCGATACCAATGGCGCCAATCGCGTCCAGCCGATCCGCATCGCGCAGAATTTTGGCCTCAACGGATTTCGGCTCTATCCCTGCGGAAAAACTGTGTGCTTCGATCGCGTGCTGCGCAGCTTGTATGTCGCGCGTCGCGAATCCCAACCGTTCCAAATGTGGCGCAGCCGCTTGGGCCGCCATCGCCGAGGCTTGGCTGCGATTTGCGGCATCCTTGGGCAAGTTCACAAGATCATGCAGATAGGCCGCAGCCATCAAAACGCGGGCGTTGCCACCTTCGACAGCAGCAATGCGTTGGCATGTGGTCCATACGCGATCCAAATGCGCCAGATCATGCGCACTGTCTTGCGCCATGTCCCGTAGGGCAATTTCACGCAAGTCAGACCGCAGTTGAATCATCCGATGGTGCCGCGATTTTCGCCAATTTGACCACGGTGCAACAGCAGGTGATCCAGAACAACACAGGCCATCATCGCCTCGGCGACAGGCACAGCGCGGATCCCGACACAGGGGTCATGGCGTCCTTTGGTCACCACCTCGATGGCCGACCCATCTTTGCGAATTGAGTTGCGTGGCGTGAGGATCGAGCTGGTTGGCTTCACCGCAAAACGCACCACAACGTCTTGGCCTGTGGAAATACCGCCCAAGATACCGCCCGCATGGTTCGAGCTATACTCAGGTCCGTTTGGTCCCATATAGATCTCATCCGCGTTCTGCGTGCCGCGCAATTTCGCGGCGGCCATGCCTTCACCGATTTCAACACCTTTGACCGCGTTGATAGACATCATCGCTGCCGCCAGATCGGTGTCGAGCTTGCTGTAGACTGGCGCGCCAATACCCGCAGGAACGCCGCGGGCGACAACTTCGACGATGGCCCCAACCGAATCGTGATCTTTGCGCAATTTCTGCAGGTAGGTTTCCCAGTCTTTGGCAACATCTGCACCTTGGGGAATCCAGAAATCATTGTCCTCGATGGCATCCCAATCAAACAGATCGCGATTGATTTCCATCTCGCCCATCGCGGTCATATAGCCCTTGATCTCAAGGTTTGGCAGCATGGCTTTGATGGCTTCGCGCGCGATGCCACCAGCCGCGACACGGGCCGCAGTTTCCCGTGCAGACGAGCGCCCACCGCCGCGGTAATCGCGGTTCCCATATTTCTGGTGATAGGTGATATCAGCGTGGCCGGGGCGGAAGGTTTGGGCGATCTCACCGTAGTCGCGCGACCGCTGATCGGTGTTTTCGATCATCAACTGGATCGGTGTCCCCGTGGTTTTGCCTTCAAACACACCCGACAAGATCTTGACCGCATCTGGTTCATTGCGCTGGGTGGTGTTTTTGTTCTGACCCGGACGGCGTTTGTCCAGCCAGACCTGTAGCATGTCTTCGGTCACGGGCACCTCTGGTGGGCAACCGTCCACTGTGGCCCCCAAAGCGGGTCCATGGCTTTCGCCCCAAGTTGTGACGCGAAAAAGATGACCGAAAGAATTCATGCTCATAGGGGTGTCGCTCCTGCTTTCCCCGTTCCTTTAAAGGCTTTGCGCGAACGGGGGAAGACATGAGCACACAAAAGCCACGCCAAACAGGCGTCATCCTCAACTTATCCTGACCAATAGGGTCGGTTCAGTCGATTTCGCGGGCCTCGTCGACCAACATGATGGGAATGCCATTGCGCAGCGGAAAGGCCAATTTGGCAGACTTTGAAATCAACTCTTGGGCCTTGGCGTCATACTCCAGCGGACCATGGGTCACCGGGCAGATCAAGGCTTCTAGCATGCGGCGGTCAAACAGGGGCGTTTCGGTCATTGCAACGTTTCCTCTTGGGTGCCCCCGCGTAGCGCAAATTCGATCAGGGTGACAAGGGTTTCGCGCCGCGTTGTCAAACATGGGGCTTCAAGCAGGGCTTGTTTATCCTCTGTTTGGAAATCCAAGATCATCGCCAAAGAGTTGATCATCAATTCATCTTCGGTTTCCGAGAGGCTTTCCCAATCGGTGTCCAGCCCTTCGTGTTCAAAGAACCGCTCAAGCAGGGCCATAAACTTTGGCCGGTCAAAATGCGTGTCCGTGTCTTCGCCCTGCAGATCTTGTTCAAAACCGTTCCAAGATACATCGCTGCGTCGATAGGGGGTAAAGCCGGTGACCTCTTGTTGCATTCGAAAACGCGATACACCGGTCAAGGTCACCATATAGCGCCCGTCTTCGGTCTCAGAGAATTGGGTGACACGCCCAGCGCAGCCGATGTGATGCAATGAGGACGGGCCGCCCGTGGGGCAATGACAGGGTTGGATCATTCCGATTAACCGCCCCGGCGTCTTAAGCGCATCATCCAGCATTGCCAGATACCGCGGTTCAAAGATGTGCAGAGGCAGTTGCGACCGGGGCAGCAAAAGCGCCCCGGGCAATGGAAATATTGGGATCGTGTCAGGCAGAGCAAATTTGGGCGTCATGCCAACAAACATAGCCCGTTCAGCAGATCAGGCAAATATCATCGAGCTGAGACGGCGACGACCGTTCAACACGATGGGGTCTTTGCCTTCGAGCGCATCAAAGATTGTGAATAGCTGCGCTTTGGCGGCGCCGTCATTCCATTCGCGATCACGCTTGAACAGCTCTAGCAAGGTGTCCACAGCATCCTGAACGTCGCCAGCGGCATGCTGCGCCGTGGCCAGATCAAACCGGGCTTGCAAATCGTCCGGGTTTGCTTCGATCGCTGCCTTCAACTCGTCCAGTGGGCCGCTGTTGGCGGCTTGTTTGGCCAATTCAATTTGCGCAAACACCGCTTCGATCACCGGGTCTGCCGAAATCTCGGCGGGAACACCGTTCAACACGGCTTCGGCTTGATCAACTTGATCCAGCGCCAGGTGGCATTTCGCGAGACCGGCATAAGCTTTGGCGCTGTTGGAATCTTCTTCGAGGATCGCTGCGTAAGTTTGGGCCGCATCTTCAACGGCACCTTCCGCCAGCATTTCATCTGCCGCAGCCAATGCATCATCCAGACCACCGTCCGCTTCACCGCCACCTGCTTCGATTGCACGCTTAAGGAAGGCATCAATTTCGGAGGCAGGCACAGCGCCTTGGAACATGTCGGTTGGGCGCCCTTTTACAAAAGCCACAACTGTTGGGATGGATTGCAGCGGCAAACCTTGCTGGGCCAGAGCCTGCGCCAGACCTTGGTTGGCATCCACATCAATTTTGGCCATTTTGACCGCGCCCTTGGCTTTGGTCACAGCTTCTTCCAACATTGGGCCAAGCGTTTTGCATGGTCCACACCAAGTGGCCCAGAAATCAACGATGACCGGCACCTCATTGGAAGCTTCGACAACATCAGCCATAAAGTTGGCTTCGGTCACGTCTTTGATCAGATCTGTGGCCGGCGGGGTGGAGGAACCTAGTTCAATCATGGCTACCCTGTCATTTGGGAGATTTCGCGTTGCTCCCTATATGACGCTTGAAGAGCGAAATTCCAAGGTAGGAGACTGCAAGAATGGCTGGTTTGATGAAATCCCTTGAACGCAGCATGGGTTTAACCGCCCAAGCATGGGACCGTCACGCCAATCCTTGGTCGGTCTATAGCCGGTATTCGGTGTTGCCGCTGTTCATTTTGGCGGTGTGGTCGCGCGACTGGATCGGTGCGTGGTCTCTTGTCCCTGCATTGCTGTGCGTTGTCTGGGCGCGCTACAATCCGCATGTTTTCCCACCTCCAAAATCGACCAAAAGCTGGGCGTCACGCGCTGTGCTAGGAGAGCGGGTCTGGCTGAACCGCAAAGAGATCTCGATTCCGCCACATCATGCGACTTGGGCGTTGGGCCTTGCGATCCTGTCCGGCCTTGGCCTGCCCCCGCTGGCGTGGGGCCTGTGGGACCTATCGATTGGCTGGACCCTTGTGGGAACAGCATTGGTGATCAGTGGCAAAACTTGGTTCTTGGATCGCATGGTTTTGCTGTATGACGAGGTTGGCCCGACCCAGCCTCTCTACGCCAGCTGGCTGCGCTAGTCTGAAACGCAAAAGGACCAGCCAAACAGGAGAGCTGGTCCCAGAACACGCTTACTTAGGCGGTAGAATTACAGATCAAACGTCGCAAAAATTGGGGCGTGATCGCTTGGTTTTTCCCATCCACGCGCATCGCGGTAGACGCGGCTGGAATGGGCAGCAGCCTGAATATCGGCCGTGGCCCAAACATGATCCAAACGACGACCTTTGTCCGCTGCATTCCAATCCTTGGCGCGATAGGACCACCAGCTGTAAAGCTTGCCCTCCGGGATATCATTGCGGGTCACATCCACCCAGTCACCAGCCTCCATCACATCATTGAAATGCTCGACTTCGATCGGTGTGTGGCTGACAATTTTCAACAGCTTCTTGTGGTCCCAAACATCGTCTTCACGCGGCGCGATGTTCAAATCCCCAACAAGGATGGATTTTTCTGGTTTTTCGGCGCGGAACCAATCACGCATCTCGGTCAGGTAATCCAGTTTTTGGCCAAATTTTTCGTTCTTTTCGCGGTCTGGAATGTCCCCACCTGCGGGCACATAGAAATTGTGAATGGTCACGCCATTCTCTAGCCGGCCCGCGATATGGCGTGCATGTCCGAGCGAGGCAAAGTCTTCTGCGCCCGCCTCTTCGATTGGCAATTTTGAAAGGATCGCAACGCCATTGTATCCCTTCTGACCACGCGCCACCATATGCGTATAGCCCAGCGCATGAAACGCTTCGGTTGGGATCTTATCCACCGGACTTTTACATTCCTGCAGACACAAGACATCGGGGCCCTGCTCTTCTAGCAGTTTACAAACGATAGGTTCGCGCAAACGAACTGAGTTGATGTTCCAAGTGGCAAGCGTAAAGG